>CAVQCP010000052.1:0-5385 GCA_963710965.1 uncultured Acidobacteriaceae bacterium
TGCTAAAGCGCTCCAAGCCATTTGACCGGCAAGTAGGAAGCGAGAGCGTTGGCGAGCCTCTCATCGGCGGTGATCATTTCAGTCTTTGATTCAATTGCCAGGGCTACGTAAAGGCAGTCATAGACAGCGCGGTCATAGGTGAAGGCGATCTTTAAGGCGCCAGCTAAAAGCGCCAGAGACGGCACCGTCATGAATTTTTGCGCTTTCATCTCGGCCGCAATATGTTCGGCAGTCGCCTGCGACCAGCGCTGTTGCCGTGACCCCTTCCATAGAACATTCCCAATCTCCGCCCAGAAAACATCGGGCACGAGGAAATCAATCTCACCCTTCGCATATTGCCGAAGCAGTTGAAGAGATTCGGAGACAAGCGGCTCGTTTTCCGGAGGCACGGCCCACTTCAGTGCGACGCTGGCGTCAAGCACAAAGCGGTTCAACGTTCACGGTCCTCGCGGAGCATCGCCTCGACCGGCTGCCGTGGTCCACGAACGGAGTGCTTGCGAGTGCGAAACGCTTCCATCCGCTCGTAGAATTGCTGGCGCCTTTTTAGTTCAGCGCCAGTAGGAATGTGACGTTCAAGGAGCGAGATAATTTCCGCAGCAATGGATTTGCGGTTTTCGCGCGCTCGCTTCCGCAGGCTGAGATAGAGCTCGTCGGGTACGTTCTCGACATAAAGTGTTGCCATAGGGTTTCCCTAGGAGAAGTATAGCATTTGCAGAGGAGAAGATAAATTAAGGCCTTCGCAGGTACAGGTCGATGAAAGAAAGAGACGAGTTCGACCCCGCGGAAGATCTTGCCGAGCGCACCCGCTGCTGCTCGGCAAGTTCTGCTCACCGCCGTTGCATTCTTAGATTTTTCTTCGAATCTTTTTTGGCGCGTCGCCTTCTTTGCAGCCATTTACGGCGCTCGTCACTTCGATCTGCGTATGGACACCCGAGTGCTCTCACGAGGCATGGGAGTCATCTCATCATGGACAGCGGCTACTACGCAGCGTGTGCCGGACTGGCAGCGCAGACGCAGGCTCTGGAATTAGTGGCACACAATCTAGCCAACCTTTCTACAACCGGCTATCGCGGAGAACAGACCACATTTCGATCGCTGCTTGCGGGAGAAGGTGCGGTCGGCGCAAATCCCATGAACGCCGCCATCAACAATTTCGGAGTATTGAGCGGCAGCCGGCTCGACCTCACCTCCGGCAGCCTTGCGCCGACGGGCAATCCGCTGGATATGGCAGTTGCCGGCAATGGCTTTTTCGCGGTGCAATCCGCGCAAGGAACGCTTTACACCCGCGACGGCGGCTTTCACCTCACGCCGACCGGCCAGCTCGTCACCAGTCAGGGAAACAAAGTTCTTGGTGAGCAAGGGCCCATCACTTTGCCCACCGGAAACGTCTCGATTAGCGCGGATGGGACCATCTCGGTCGATGGCAACGTGGTAGACAAACTTCAAGTCGAAGAATTTCCGGCGGGAACGAAGCTGACCGCGCTGGGCAATGCCACGTATGCGGCCCCGGCGGGTTCCGCTGTGCCGGCGGCTGAGTCGTCGGTGAGCCAGGGCATGCTGGAAGGCTCGAACGTAAGCGCGACCCAGAGTGTGGTGCAGTTGATCACCATGCAGCGCAATGCCGAGATGCTTTCTAAGGCCATGAGCGCGATCGATGGCCAGCTCAACCAGACTGCGGTGCAGGATTTGCCCAAGGTGTGAGGCGGGAAAGGGATTCTTCGCTTCGCCTAGAGTGACAGAATTACGGGGAGAAAAACTTTATGATGCGCGCACTGTACACCGCGGCCAGCGGCATGACCGCTCAGGAACTGAATCTCGACAACATCGCCAATAATCTGGCGAACTCGAGCACGGCCGGGTTTCGCAGCCGGCGGATTCAGTTCGAGGATTTGATCTATCAAAACCTGATCATGCCGGGTGCGGCCGCGACGCAGCAGACCACGGTTGCGGCAGGGCTGCAGGTCGGGTTGGGGACACGTTCGGCTGCGTCGGAGGTAATCCAGACACAAGGCGACTTCAGCCAGACGGGCAATCCCCTCGATCTGACCATTCAAGGGCAGGGATTTTTTCAGGTGCTGTTGCCGGATGGGCAGACCGCGTACACACGCGCGGGGGGCTTTCATCTGGACGCGCAAGGCAATCTGGTGGATCAAAGCGGCGACCCGGTACAGCCTTCCATCGTGATTCCATCGGGCGCCCTTTCGGTGACGGTCGGCTCCGACGGGACGGTAAGCGTGACCCTGGCGGGACAGACTGCGGCGCAGCAGGTGGGCTCTATTCAATTAGCGCTGTTTAACAATCCCGAAGGACTGAACAGCAGCGGCAGCAATTTGTTCTTGCAGACCACGGCATCGGGGGCGCCGGTGGTGGGCGCGCCGGGAGGCACCGAAGGCCTGGGTAGCCTGGTGCAGGGAATGATTGAGCAGTCCAACGTCAGCGTGGTGACGGAATTCGTGAACATGATTGTGGCACAGCGCTCGTATGAGGCCAGCTCGCGCGTGGTCAATGCCGCCGACCAGATGCTGCAAACCATCAATAATCTCGGGCGGTAGGCGGTCGGCAGGGTTGCCGAGAAAGCAGTGAGAGATGCGGCTCGCGTCGTGGGGGATGGCCGGAGGTGGGCTGAGCGCGGTCATTGTGGCCGCGTCGATAGCGTGCGCCGCCACGCCGGCATGCATCCAGATCGAAGTGCCGGCACACGTGCAAGCGGCGACGGGAAACTTGACTCTGGCCGACCTCCTGAGCCAAGGAAGTTGCGCGGAACTGCTGCAGGCGGCGGCACAGGTAAGCCTCGGCGCGGTGCCGCGGAGGGGAAGTTCGCGCGTGCTGGACGGAGGCGAAGTTCGACGGTGGTTTGCCGACCTTATCCGGGTCGCTTCTGTCCGGGACGAGCTGGGTGAGGCGGGAGCGGCTGCCGCGAGAATTCCGGAGCGGATTGTTGTCGAAGCGACGGGAGCGATGAAAGACTGCGCCATGATTGCCCAATTTATCCGCAGCGCGGGCTCCACGTCGGGCGGAGTCGTTAGCCTGACTGGGCGCTGGCAGGAGTTGAATTGCGCGGCGGCGCGGCATATTCCCGAGGATGCGACGCTGGAACTCACCAAGAAAATATGGCAGGCGGCCAACCGGCGCTGGGAGTTTACGCTGCGCTGCGCGCGGCGTTCCGATTGCGTCCCATTTCTGGTTTGGGCGTATGGAGAAGACGCGCCCCGGATGAACCTTGGCGCCGTGCCGGAAGCGCCCGAGGTTAGCGTGCGGCAGGTGGTCAAGCCGGGTCAGACGGCTTCTCTTATCTGGGATGAGCGCGGAATTCGCATCATCGCCCCAGTGACCTGTCTCGATGGCGGAACGGTGGGGCAATCGGTACGGGTGCGTTTCAAGAATGGCCCGGAAATTCTGCGGGCGGAAATCTTAAGCGATGGAAGCTTGCGGGCGAGCCTGTGAAGGCAAGAGCAGTGCGAAAAATCCGGGAGGCAGTGAGCTGGCTGGTCGTCGTGTTTCTGCTGTTGGCAGGGGCCGCGGCCCGCGCCAAACCGAAGCCAGATCCCCCGAAACACGATGCCTTGGCGGACTATATCAAACGAATGTTGGGAACCCTCCCGGTGCCCGCGGCCAGTACTCCCGGGAGTTTGTGGATCGACAATGGACGGCTGGCGAACCTGGTAGCCGACTACAAAGCTTCGCGGGTTGGCGATCTGGTGACCATCAGCGTGTCGCAGAATCTTTCGTCCACCAACACCGGGAACGTAGCCACGAATCGCACGTTTTCGGCCAGTTCCGGAATCAGCGCGCTGGGCGGACATATCAAAACCAGCGGCGTGGCTAATCTGTTCTCGCCGAGTTCCACGCAGGCATTAACCGGCAAAGCGGCCGCGACCTCGACCACCGCATTAAGCACGACGCTGACCGGGCGCGTGGCAGCTCTGCTGCCAAGCGGAACCCTGGTGGTGGAAGCAGAGCGCCAGATTGTGATGAACGATCAGCGCGAAACCGTAATCCTGCGCGGCCTGGTGCGGCCCGGCGACCTCGATGCCACCAACACGGTGGCCTCGAACAGCGTGGGCAACCTGGAAGTCGAAGTCAAAGGCAAAGGCATCATCAGCGAAGGCGTGCGTTCGCCGAGTCCGGTGATGAAATGGATTCTGAGGATCGTTGGCTTCTAGATCGTTGTCGTTGTTTTCTAGATCGTTGGTTTCTAAAGAATCAGGATTTCCGGGTTGTCGTTTCAGGGAGGAATTCATGAGCCAAAGCCAGCATGGAAGCATATTTTTAGCCGTCCTCGCGCGATCGCTGCTGGTCGCAGCCTTACTGGCTACGTTTGCGGCAGCGCAAGGCGAGAATCACAAAGTGCTGATCCGCGACGTAGCCACGGTGGAGGGCATCCGCAATAATTCCTTAATCGGTTATGGTCTGGTAGTGGGGCTGAAGGGAACAGGGGACAAGCAGCAAACCTACTTTACGATTCAGACCCTGGCCAGCATTCTGCAACGCATGGGGGTTGAGATTCCGTCGGCGGTGCTGCAATCGACGGTGCAAGTGAAAAACGTGGCGGCGGTATTCGTCACCGCGAATCTGCCGCCCTTCTCGCGGCCGGGAATGCCGCTCGATGTGACGGTCTCTTCCGCGGGAGACGCGCGCAGCCTGGAAGGGGGATTGCTGCTGCTGACCCCGCTCTATGCCGCCGACGGCCAAGTCTATGCAGCGGCCCAGGGCCCGCTGGTGGTGGGGGGATATGCGGCCGGGTCGGCGACCAACTCCAAGCAGGTGAATCATCCCACGGTAGGACGGATTCCAAATGGAGGGTTGATTGAACGCGATAGCGCGCTCGATCTGACGAAGCTTCAGCATCTTTCGTTATTGCTCGAAGATGCCAGCTTCACCACGGTGGAGGAGGTCGCCTCGGTCATTAACCGGGAGCTAGGGGCGCCGGCGGCCACGGTCATCGATAGCCGCCGCGTGGATATCGCCACGCCGGTGCCGGGCCATGAGGCTTTGCCGGCGCTGCTGGCGCGGCTGGAGAATCTGGAAATCCGCGTTCGGCGCAAAGCGAAAGTAGTCGTCAACGAACGTACGGGCACGGTGGTGATGGGCCGGGACGTGCGTCTGGGCGCGGTATCGATTCTACATGGCAGTTTTTCGATCGAGGTGACCACAACTTATACGGCTTCGCAGCCCAATGCACTGGCGGGTGGGCAGACTGAGGTGCTTCCCGAAACCAAGGTGAAGACCACGGACGCTCCAGCGCGCAATGTGGAGTTGAACGAAGGGGCCAGCGTGGAGGAATTGGTGACGCGGTTGCAAGCCATAGGGGCGACTTCGCACGATGTGATTTCGATCCTGCAGGCGATCAAAGCGGCGGGAGCGCTCGACGCCGAACTGGAGGTT
>CAVQCP010000053.1:0-30029 GCA_963710965.1 uncultured Acidobacteriaceae bacterium
TAGGCCGCGGACCAAGATCGAAGGTGATTAAAGTTCAGGGCGTCGGCGCCTGCGCCCGAAATGTATTGATACAGGGTCAAATCCTCAGTCAGTACCAAGAGCCCTTCGCGCGCGATCAACGCGACTCCCGCGTCGGTTAGCCCGAGAGCGCGGAACATGGGAGTTTGAGCTACGTCCGTGCTCTGGATGTATCGCTCATTCAAGAGCGTAAGGCTTCGGGCGAAGCTTTCATAGTAGGCGACTCTAGTCCGGTCTTGGATTTCGTTCGAGAGATTGCTGACTTCAGTTAGAACGTTGGGGGTTGTCGCGATTTTGCCAAATCTGCTCAAGACAATTAACAGAGTGTCGTAATCTTCCGTCGTGAAAGTGTTTAACCTCTTAAATTTTGCTATGAGGTCGCGCTGGAATGAGCCGACGAACAACAGCAGCAATAAGTTGGAGTCTATTAGCGCGGCGCCGCCGCGATATTTCGCCAAGAGGTAGTCTGCTGTCGTCAGAACGATTTCCTTACCTTCATCGATACGGCGTCGCCGCTCTGGGAGTCGACCTTGATGATTTTGTACTCTCTGACTGGAGCGCTTTGAAAGGAAACTAAACCGCCGCGATCTGATGACATAACGTTGTAGCCAATGGTGACGAGCCAGAATCGGTCGTCGTCAGTTTTTTCGACCTCCTCAACCGCCAATTCAGAGTAATGCCGCTGGATCAACTGATCAAAGTAGGAGGTAGCAACTCTAACTGCGGTCTTGACGTCGATTGTTGGGGTATTGCTAGCTGTTGCCATGGCTCATGGCCTCCAACGTTAGGTTCGGCAAAGACAGAATATCACCTCAGCGTTGCGCAAAGATGGACCCTCAGTCGCGCAATGTTCATGGCATTCGCTCGCGGTTTTGTTTTCATGGAGTGCGACGGTCTTAGGAATTCGGATTAGGCAGGCTGGTCCGAGGTCTTGTAGTCGCAGGCGTTGCGGCAGGGCTCGCAGTACATCAATCCGTCCTTGCAGATGCGGATGTCGAGTTGCGACTGGCAGAGCACGCAGAACTTATCGCACTCACACGCATCCTCCGACATTTCGCATTGCGCGCAACGGAATTTGGCCGGCTTGGTTCCGTAGGACATGGCTTAATTTTATCGGGCCGCAGAAGACAGAAAACGTTCCCTTAGTAACCTGGGCAGACCAATTGCTGAATTTTGATTGCCGATTGCTGATTGGACAAGCCGTGAACAGCCAAGGGTCTCAATCAACCATCAAAAATCACAATTAGCAACTTCTTGCAACGGGCCAGTTTGAATCCAAGAGCGCAGCCAGTTCCTCGTGCATGAGTTGTCTATAGTCTTTTTGAATTCAATAAGTTATCGGCTGCATTGATTCCTCCCTATCGTCGGGCTTGCACAAAGGGTGTATTCTCGGAGTGAGCAGAGATCGCTTGGCGAATAAAAAGCAAAACTCGGAACCGAAGCCAATTCTGCAGCTAAAGATTGATGGCCCCGGAATGCGAAAGGGGCGCGTGCCGATCCCTGAGCTTATTTTGGTATGCAAAGAAGCGCAGAATGCGATCAACAAGCAGGCGGAGGCGTTAAGAAAAAAGAAGACGTATCATCCCGGTCCTATTGACCACAGTATACAAGAAGAGTGCACCTTGGAGCTTATTGCCATTCACGGGAATAGCCCCACGACGCTGGATTTTGACCTGCGTAAGCCGCAACGGTCGCTTGATTTCAGGGAAGAGTTTGGGACGTTAGCGATAAGAGAAGTTGCCAAGACAATTTCCGGGCTTCGCAAGAAGCGCGCGGATGGGTTTGATCCCGGTGTCTTGTTGAGACTGTATTCGCTCACGGGAGCGATCAGCCCCAAATTGATTTCGCGGATTGATTGGATCACTCCAGGCCACAATGGACATGGGCGAAAAATTTCAGCGGCTATTACAAAGACGGTAAGGGCCAACGTCGCGAAGCGACTGAGTAGTCCGCGAAAGGCCCCGGTCGAAGTAGATGGCGTTTTGGAGATGGCAGACTTCAAGAAAGCAGAGTACAAATGCCGGATCGACCCTCCCATTGGTCTGCCCGTATTGTGTACGTTTGATCCGCAACGAGAAGACGAAATCTACAGCTTGCTCAGGAAGTATGTGAGGGTCAAGGGCGAAGGAACCATCCACCCGTACACAGACAAAATCGAGTTGATGCATATAGGAGAGATTATCCCCCTCTCCCCGATTGCATTGAGCGACCAGTCATTTTTCGCGAATCCATCCATAGGTGACTTGATGGCTGCAAGCAATGTGCAACCGCTAAACGACCTGTCTGTTCTCGCTGGAGGAATACCTCCCGACGAGGATGTGGATGAAATGCTAAGAGCAATTTACAACGCAAGAAAGTAGGTAATAACCGCCACGGTAGACGCCACTTCCATGGTCGAGGTTGTCCTGGTTGATACGGACGTGTTCTCCTTTTTGATGAAGGGACATACGCTGGCGGCCCAGTATGAGAAACACATCAAAGGCAAAAAGCCTGCGCTTTCGTTCGTCACGGTCGGGGAACTTTTGACATGGTCCAAGCACAAAGGATGGGGACCAGCGAAAATCGCAGATTTGGAGCGGCGGATCGGATTGACCGGCGTTATCCCTTACGACATGGCCTTGTGTCAGACCTACGCAGAGCTAAGAGCGAAGCTCTTGAGCGCTGGAAGGCCAATAGGTGACAACGATCTGTGGATCGCCGCTACTGCCATTCGGCACTCGATCCCGCTACTTTCACACAATCGCAAGCATTACGATGAAATCCCTGGCTTGGTATTAATTTCTGAAACGCCCAAGATTCTTAAGGGTCAAATGGAGATAAAGGACGTGACCGGCGAAACCTAGCGCCACCTTGCCTTGGCTGCTTTTCTTGCGATGGCGCAGCAGCATTCTTCCAGGCATTTGGATCGACAAGCGGAGTGCCATCCATCCGCTCACCAAGCGCCTATTTAGGACTCGACGGGCATTCGCGAAGAAACCCCGCACCTTGGGTGCTCGACTTGGCGTTGACGCATCAGCCGGAAGCCCTGTGGATTTCAAACAGACCCATTACCCAATTCCTTACCTGGCACGTCGGGCCATATAATTCAGCACAATGACCTTTCAACAGCTGCTGGATGGGGCCGAGGTCCTCGCGCACAGCGGAGACCCGGGCGTGACTTGCGTCGAATACGACTCGCGTCGGGTCAAGCCGGGTTGCGTGTTTGTAGCCATGCGCGGGGAATCGAGTGACGGCAACCGCTTCATCGATCAGGCCATCGCAGCCGGCGCGGTCGCGGTGGTAACCGATTCCGCCATGGAAAAGCAGCGGCCCGGAGTTGCGTGGGCACTCGTGCCGACAGGCCGCCGGGCGCTGGCCCGGATCAGCGCCAACTTTTATAAAAAACCGGCGGAGCGAATCGCCATCACCGGCATAACCGGTACCAATGGGAAAAGCACCACCGCCTTTCTCCTGGAATCGATTCTGACGGCGGCTAAGAGAAAGAGCGCGCTGGTCGGGACGATTGAATATCACGTCGCCGGAGAGGTCTTGCCCGCGCCCCATACCACCCCGGAAGCCCTCGAACTCAATCGAATTTTCAACCAGGCTTTAGCCAACGGTGCCACCGAAGCTGTCATGGAAGTTTCCTCGCATGCTTTGGCCCAGGAGCGCGTCTTCGGGATTCCGTTTGATGTCGCCGTATTTAGCAATTTGACGCGCGACCATCTCGACTATCACAAAACCATGGCAGACTACTTCGCGGCCAAGCGAGTGCTCTTCGAAGGTTGCGGCACGGACGCTCCGCGGGCAGCGGTAACGAATATTGACGACGAGTACGGTGCGAAGTTGGCGGAGTTCAGTCGCAAGCGCAGTTCAGTCGTGCTGAAGTATGCCTGGGATCGTGGCGACTTTTTCGCCGAAAAAGTAGATATCACCACCCGGGGCACGCGCTTCGATCTGGTGACCCCGGAAGAGAAGATTCCGCTATTTTCCAGTTTGATTGGGCGAGTGAATGTGTACAACATTCTGGCTGCGGCGGGCGCAGCTTACGCGCGGGGCTGCGGCCTGCCGGCCATTGCCCAGGGAATCGATTCCCTGGCCAGCGTTCCCGGAAGGTTTGAGCGTGTCGATTGCGGCCAGCCTTTCACCGTAGTGGTCGATTACGCGCACACCGACGACGCCCTGCGAAACTTGACAGCGCTGGCTCGTGAGTTGCTTTCTAGCGCAGGCGCCAAGGGCAGAGTATTAACCCTCTTCGGATGCGGCGGAGACCGTGACCGCAACAAGCGTCCGCTGATGGGCCAGGCGGCGGGACAAGGAAGCGATTTCGTGGTGCTGACCTCGGACAATCCGCGCACGGAAGATCCGCTGGCAATCATCAACGACGCCGTGGTCGGATTGCAGAAAACCGGCGTGAAGTACACCGTGGAAGCCGATCGTCGCAAGGCGATCGCTTTCATCATCCACCAGGCCCAGCCCGGAGACATCGTGCTGTTGGCCGGCAAGGGCCACGAGAAACTGCAGACCACACGGCAAGGCGCGCTTCCCTTTGACGACCTGGAGGTGGCGCGCGAAGCACTGAGCGCAGCCGGCTTTGACTGTGCGCTAACCGGGGCGAAGGGATGAAGCTTACGTTATCCCAGATCGCCGGGTTTATCTCCGCAAATGGCAAATTCCCGGCTGAAGAAATGGCGCAGGCCTACTCGATCGACTCCCGCACCATTGGCCCCGGCCAGCTTTTTTTCGCAGTCAAGGGTGAACGGCTCGACGGCCACGACTTTGTCGAGCCCGCACTCCGCCAGGGCGCCCTCGCGGCCGTCGTGCGCACGGATCAGGTACAGCGCTTTTCTGACCGGTCTCGATTGCTCACCGTGGAAGATCCTCTGGCCGCCTTGCAAGCTCTCGCCACTGCCGTGCGCCAGCTTTGGGGCAAGCCCTTGATTGGCGTAACCGGATCGGCCGGGAAGACGACCACCAAGGAAGCCATCGCGCATGTCTTGAGCGCAAAGTTTCGCGTGCTGAAGTCAGAGGGAAACTTCAACAATCATTTCGGCTTGCCCCTGATGCTGCTCAAATTAGAACCCGAGCACGATGTCGCTGTCATCGAAATGGGGATGTCGCATGCGGGCGAGATTCGCGCCCTGGCAAAAATCGCGCAGCCGGAAATCGGCGTAGTCACCAACGTCGCGCCCGTCCACCTGGAGTTTTTCGATTCGCTGGCGGCCATCGCGAAAGCCAAATTCGAATTGGTCGAAGCGCTGCCCCCCGGCGGCACGGCTGTGCTCAACGCCGACGATGAGTTCGTCTCGCAGTTCGGACGCGGCTTTGTCGGAAGAGTTGTGCACTACGGCATACGCGCCAACGCCGACGTGCGCGCAGAAAATATTCGGTCGAAGGGAACCGAAGGAGCCGAATTTGATGTGCTGATCGGAGACAACCGCCACCCCGCCACCCTGCCGCTGGTAGGAGAACATAACATTCTCAACGCTCTGGCGGCGGTTGCGGTCGGCCTCGAACGCGGCCTGACGCTAGCCGTGGCGGTGTCTGCTCTGGCTACGCTGGCTCCGGCGGAAAGACGCGGAGAGCTTCTCCAGATGGGGAACACCACAGTCGGCAACATCATCGCGATCAATGATTGCTACAATTCGAATCCGAAGGCTTTGCAAGCCATGGTCGACGCCCTGGCTGCGATGCCAGCCAAGCGCCGCATCGTGGTCGCGGGTGAGATGCTGGAGTTGGGTCCCGCCGGCGAGGAAATGCATCGCGCCGCAGGGCTGCACATCGCTGAGAAAAAGATCGACATCGTCTTAGGAGTGCGCGGACTGGCTCACGCCATCGCGCAGGCAGCCGGCCACAGCGGAATGCAAGCCGAGTTTATGGCGACTCCGGAAGAAGCTGGCGAATGGCTGGCGCGCGAGGCTCGCGATGGCGACGTAGTGCTGTTGAAGGCTTCCCGCGGCGTGAAGTTAGAGAAGGCGCTGGAAACCTGGAAGAAATTGAGTCATACCGATTGAGTAATGTAATTGAGGAATTTGGTAATTGAAGACCTTGATCCGCGGCTCCATATTGCATTTTTCAAATTACTAAATTACTCAATTACCAATTTACTAAATTACCCAATGCGCGGGACGGAGGCTGATTGCTCTACTGGCTGTTGTTCGTCAAGCTGCAACATTATTTCCCGCCCTTTCGCATCTTCCGTTATTTAACCTTCCGCACCGCATTCGCCAGCCTTACCGCGCTGTTTACCGCTCTGATTGTCGGTCCTCTGGTCATCAACCGCCTGCGCGAATTCCAGATTGGACAATACATCCGCGAAGAAGGCCCCAAAGCTCATCAGAAAAAAGCGGGCACGCCCACCATGGGCGGCCTGTTGATTGTCATTGCCATTGTTGTGCCCACGCTTTTGTGGGCGGACCTCAGCAACCGCTTCGTCTGGATCGCGGTATTCGCCACTTGCGCCTTCGCCGCCATCGGCTTCACCGACGATTACACCAAGGTGGCGCATCGCCGGAATCTCGGTTTGACCGCACGCGCTAAACTAGGCTTGCAAATCGCCACCGGCACCGTGATCGCCGTCATGCTGATCGCCATGCAGAACTATGGCATGTACTCGACCCGGCTGATCGTGCCCTTCCTTAAACAATTTCAGCCCGATCTCGTCGTGCAAAGTCTGGAGCGCTTTCCCCATCTGTGGCCTCTGGCTTTTCTGCCTTTTATTGCATTCGTAGCCTTCGTGATCGTGGGTTCGAGCAATGCCGTCAACCTGACCGATGGTCTGGACGGTTTGGCGATTGGTTGTACCGTGATCGCCGCCGCCGCTCTGGCTGTGCTCACCTACGTCAGCGGCCATGCAACTTTTGCCACTTACCTGGAATTACAGCGCATGCCCCAGGTCGGCGAACTCACCATCTTCTGCGGCGCCATGGTGGGATCGGCCATTGGATTCTTGTGGTATAACGCCCATCCCGCGGAAGTTTTCATGGGTGACGTCGGCTCCCTGGCGCTGGGCGGCGCCATTGGCACCGTTGCCGTTATCATTAAGCAGGAGCTGTTGCTGCCTTTTATTGGCGGAGTGTTTGTCATCGAAGCCGTCTCTGTGATTCTGCAGGTCGGATCGTATAAGCTGCGCAAGAAGAGAATTTTCAAGATGGCGCCCCTGCATCATCATTTCGAACTGATGGGCTGGTCAGAGTCGAAGATCATTGTTCGTTTCTGGATCGCGTCGCTGGTGTTTGCACTGTTCGCGCTGACGACTTTGAAACTGAGGTGAAAGTGCAGTGGCCAGTAGTCAGTGATTAGTGATCAGTAAAACCTTAGGATCGGAATTATTCTGGTTTTAAAAGCCACTGACCACTAGCCACTAACCACTTCTTTATATGGAACTTAAAGACAAACGCGTACTAGTCGTCGGCCTGGGCAAGTCCGGGGTAGCTTCCGCGCTGTTCTTAAAGGCGCACGGGGCGCGGGTTACCGTCTCTGACACCAAGAGCGGGGATGAACTGCGGAATGAGATTCCCGTACTGCTCGATCACGGCATAACCGTCGAGACCGGCGGCCACGGCGAGCGCACTTTCCGCGGTCAGGACTTGATTGTGGTGAGCCCCGGCGTCCCGGTGGATGCGCCGCTGCTGGTGCAGGCGCGCGCTTTGGGCGAGGCGGTGATCGGCGAAATCGAATTGGCGGCACAATTTCTGCCCGGCCCCATCGTCGCCATTACCGGGTCCAACGGCAAGACCACGACGACGACACTCACCGGCGAAATTTTGACTGCTGGCGGTTTGGAGACACTCGTGGGCGGGAATATTGGGACTCCGGCGATTTCATTCGCGGAGCGGGCAAATCGCGACACCGCGATTGTGCTGGAGGTTTCGAGCTTCCAGTTGGAAACGATTCAGACCTTCCATCCGAAGATTGCCGTGGTTCTGAATGTTACGCCTGATCATTTGGATCGACATCGCACTTTCGACGCTTACGTGGATGCCAAGGTGCGGATATTTGAAAACCAAACGGACAGTGACTTCGCAGTGCTCAACGAAGACGATCCCACTTGCGTCTCCATGGCATCGCGAACCAGAGCGCAGGTCTTCTGGTTCAGCCGGCAGAAAGAAGTAAGGCAGGGCGCGTGGGTGCACGACGGAAAAATCTTTCTTCACGACGGTAGTGGAGAGCGCGAGGCCATGCAGGTTTCCGAGATTCCTCTGAAAGGCGCCCACAATCTGGAAAATGTGCTGGCGGCGGCGTGCGTGGCGGCGTTGATGGGATGCACCTTACGGACTATCCGCCAGGCTGTGCGCGACTTTAAAGCCGTCGAGCACCGGCTCGAGTTCGTGGCAACCATTCGCGGCGTGGACTACTACAACGACTCCAAGGCCACCAATGTCGATGCGACCATCAAGGCGCTCGAATCTTTCCCCGCAAACATTCACCTCATTCTCGGCGGCAAAGACAAGGGCAGCGACTACACCGTACTCAATGAACTGTTGCGGCAGCGCGTCAAGCGCGTGTACACCATCGGCGCGGCGGCGGAAAAGATCGAGTCGCAAATTAAGGGTGTCGACGTGGTTCACGCCGAGACTTTGGAGAACGCCTTGCGCAAAGCGAATGCCGTGGCCGAAGCGGGCGACGTGGTGCTGCTGGCTCCCGCCTGCGCCAGCTTCGATCAGTTCAATAATTACGAGCAGCGCGGGCAGACATTTAAGGAGATTGTGCGGGGCCTGAGCTGAGGACCGGCTTAGCGGCCGAGTCAGTCTTCAGCGCAGTAATCTGCGTCAATTTTCTTGATCTCGTACGAGGCAATAGTAGAGACAGCCACGCCGTAGCCCCAGCAGTGGAAATTCTGCTACCCGGTGGCAGTGGGACGCACGGCAAAAGTGAGCACTGTCGCCGCCCCGCTACATCACTTCGCCACGCTTGCGCAGAAATGCCGGAACGTCGAGATCGTCCTGCTCGAAGTTCGATACCATGGCGCTGCGCATGGTATCGAGCGAGATTACTTCTCCTGCGGCATGGGTGAGTGGCGTCGAATCCATCGTACGCAGTGGCTCTTCCATCATCATCATCATCTCTGGCATAGGCTCAGGCAGAGGCGAGACCGCCGATTGAACCGGTCCCACGGGATCGGGAAAATCCTCGATGTTTCTGTCGTTAAATCCAACGGCGTTAAATCCGACGGCATCGTCGTGGGACGTAGCAAAAGACTGCCGGACGAAGGAATTCACTTCCACGGGGCGCTGGTGGGCGCGGCCAACTTCGCGGAAGCCGGTGGCGATCACGGTAATCTTCACCGCGTCCTTCATCTTCTCGTCGAGGACGGCGCCGAAGATGATGTTGGCGTCGTCATGGGCCGCGCTCTGGATGATGGTGCAGGCCTGCTGCACTTCGGCCAGTTTCAGAGAAGCGGATCCGGTGATGTTGATCAGAATGCCGCGGGCGCCATCGATCGCGCCTGCTTCCAGCAGCGGAGACGAAATGGCTCGCTGGGCGGCTTCGGTGGTGCGATTCTGGCCGCTCGCGGTGGCCGTACCCATGACCGCATAGCCCATGCCAGCCATGATCGTCTTCACGTCGGCGAAGTCGCGGTTGATGATGCCGGGGATAGTAATGATGTCGGAAATCCCCTGCACCCCTTGGCGCAGAATGTCATCGGCGATGCGGAAAGATTCGAAGAAACCAGCGTTCTCCGCGACCGCCAGCAGCTTCTCGTTGGGGATCACGATGGTGGTGTCGACCGCTTCCATCAGCTCGGCGATGCCCTTCTCGGCTTGCGTCATGCGGCGCTTGCCCTCGAAAGAAAATGGTTTGGTGACGACGGCCACGGTGAGCGCGCCCATCTCACTGGCCAGCGAAGCAATGATCGGCGCCGCGCCCGTGCCGGTGCCGCCACCGAGGCCCGTGGTGACGAAGACCATGTCCGCGCCTTCGAGTGCTTCAATGATTTTGTCGGAGTCCTCGAGGGCAGCCTTGCGACCGACTTCCGGATTCGCGCCCGCACCCAGGCCATTCGTCAGCTTCACGCCGAGCTGGAGCTTGAGTGGCGCGCGCGACAGGCGCAGCGCCTGCAAGTCGGTATTGGCGACGATGAACTCAATGCCCTCCATGCCCGCATCGATCATGCGGTTCACCGCGTTGCCGCCACCACCGCCCACTCCGATGACCTTGATCTTGGCGTCGTTGAGAGGCTCTTCGTTAAAACTGATGCGAATGCTCGAATCGTTTGTCATTTTTTTTGTCCACCAATGATTAAATTTCGTTCTGACTGCGTGCCGACGAGAAGTGATCAGTGGCTAGTGGCCAGCAAGACCGCGCCCGGATTTTGCTGACCACTAATCACTAACCACTAACCACTGATCTTGCCTCATCCCACCAACATTGCCTTCAATCTCGATCCCCACCGGTCTCCCTGAAAGCCGCGCGCCACGCGCGCCCTCTGTCCGTAAGCCGCCATGCCAAGCACGGTGGCGAATTCCGGCTCGGCCAAGGTGGCTGGCATCTTTGGCAACGGAGTAGGCCAGGACAGACGAACGGGGCGCCGCAGCACGGATTCCGCGACATCGAACATTCCGGGCAAGCGCGATCCGCCGCCACAGAGCACGATGCCGGCCAGGCAGGCTTCGAACATGCCGCTATGGCGCAACGTCTCGCGCATCATTTCAAAGAGTTCGCGGGCCCGCGGTTCGAGAATTTCCGCCACCAAGCGCTGCGGGAGTAGGCGCGAAGGCCGGTCGCCTACGGACGGGACCTCGACTTCATTGCCCTCCGGAATGAGGGTGACGATGGCATTGCCATAGACCTTCTTGATCTTTTCCGCCTCGGCCAATGGGGTACACATGCCGACCGATAAGTCGCTGGTGAAGTGATCGCCGCCGACTGGAATCACTCCGGTCCAGGCGACGGCACCCTGAATGAAAACAATCAGTTCCGTCGACCCCGCACCGATATCGGCGAGGCACACGCCCAACTCACGCTCGTCGGCGCGCAGCACGGAATCGGCCGCTCCCAGCGGTTCGAAGACGGTATCGTCCACATGAACGCCGGCGCGATTCACCGCGGTGATTACGTTTTGCGCCGCGCTCGCGGCCGCGGTCACGAGATGCACACGCACTTCGAGGCGCGCCGCCATCATGCCCATGGGATCGTGCACGCCGGCCTGGTCATCCAAAATAAATTCCTGGGGCAGCAGATGCAGCACCTCGCGGTCGGCGGGCAGGGGAATGGCCCGGGCTCGATCGACGGCCTGCTTAATCTCATCGCGGCCAATCTCGCGCGGGCGCGTGCCCAGCGTAATTCCGCCATGACTATTCACGCCGCGCACATGCGCTCCACCGATACCCACGATGGCATGCTCCACCGGAGCCCCACCGGCATCCTCGGCTGCCTCAACCGCCTTCTGAATGGCCGCGACCGCCTTGTCGAGTTCGACGATCACGCCCTTGCGTGAGCCGCGGGACTCCGCCACGCCATGCCCGCGATAACGCAAGCCGCCGTCCGTGACCTCGACCATCAGCGCGCACGTTTTGGCGCTGCCCACATCAATTGCGGTTAAAAAATTTCCCTGCTGGCTCGCCATCTTTAATCACTGCTCCAAATCATGACCTGAATAAATTTTTCATAATTCATTGCCCCGGCCCTGAAGTTGCCTGGGTCTTCGCCACGCCGGGACTCGGCTTCGAGCCTCCACCCTGAGGTTTCGCCGTAGTAGTAGCAGCAGCGGCTCGAGGGCTGCCCAGCGGACGTGCAGCCCGCGCAGCCGGCTTGGCCCATGCAAGCGGCTTCTTCGAGGCTGCAGGCTTCGGCGCCGTCTTTTTGGCCTTGACCTTGTTCGCTGGCTTCTTAGTTGTAACGCCCGCCTTGGGCTCGAGCTTCTTCTCGGTCAACTCGAACGCCGGCTTCGGTACCGCGCGATCGCCCCGCGGAATACGTGTGATTAGAGCGGCGGGCTTCACTCCCGCTGCAGCCGCGCTTTTCGCAGCCGCCGGACTCAAGGCCCCCGGCTTTGCACTCTGCGGCACATCCGGATTCACGATGATCTGATTGTCGTAGCGCAGATCGACCGACTCGAGTTTTTGAAACTGAGCCCGCCAGCCCTGCGCGTGAGTCACATAAATTTTGAAGCGCCCCAGATAATCGGACGATCCCAGATGCACCAGCACATCCCCCGCTGGATCGTTCACCCGCACCTTCACGTCATCGAGGTCCGATAAATCCACTTCGCTCAGATCCTGAGAATAATGGGCCCCGCCTGCGTCCAGGTCGCGAACCATCTCGCGATAAGCCTTCATGCGGGGCGCGCGAGTCGAGAGCGGCTCGCCCGGATTCATCCCCAGGATGACGGGGAAGGAGTATTTGTGCTTGGGGGTCAACTCCATCAGAGTTCCGCCCGCATCAATCAAGAACATCTTGGGCCCGACGCGCGCGAATGCCACCGGCGTGCGCTCGTGGATCTCGACCTTCAGCCGGTTAGGGACGAAGCGCATGACGCTGGCCGACTCTACCCACGGAATCTGCTCCAGTTGCGTTTTTTGCTGCGCCAGAGGAATAAAGAAAATATTGCGGCCGATATCGGCGCCCATCACTTCCATGATTTGCGCCTTGGTGACGCTCTGCATGCCGGTGACTTCGATGTTGTCGCTGGATTCGACGCGGAAGCGCCACGAATGCTCGCCGTAGTGATAAAGGGCGGCAGCCGCCAGCGCGAGCGCGCAACACACCGCGGCGGCGATCAGGCCCCACAACACTCCACTGGCAGTTTTTTTAGGAAGGGAACTGCGGCGGGCGGAGACGCGCTTTTGCCCACGCAGAAACGGGGATTCTTCATCCACATCCAGGTCGACGAGACGCGCGTCGTCGATCTCCTCCTGGGCATCGTCTTCACGCAAGCGTTCGCGCGCAGACACGCCGCTGGGTGGATACAACTCCTCCTGCAAGATGGTCGGCCCCGATTTCCGCGCCATCAGTTCAGGTCAGTTGTCGCAAGCGAATCGCTGAGCCTCTAAACTATAACTTCATTTTGCAATTTGAGATAGACGAAATTTTGGTTCTTTTGCACAGGTGGGAACCGGGGCGGACAGCAGCAGGAAATCACGGAGTGACGGACAGCTTCGTCCATCCTGAGGATACGGAGCGGCCATTCTTCTAGAATATAATTGGCTTAGCACTAGGGGCACACACAATGGCAATACCGCCTGGAGTCATCGAAGGAACTGCGAAGCAAATCAAAGCGGCACTCGCCGCGATGCCTGACGACGCGGTGGTACGCCTCATGGTTGGCCGTCCCAGCCTGTCTATCATCGCTCGCAAGCTGCAGAACGAGTCCGCGAGTCGCGGCATGACCGATGCGCGACATGATGCGCTCATGGCATCCCTAAAAAACGCCCTTTGAGAAGTGAGCTGTGAAAAGGCGGGAAGCGATGCGGGTCGTCGTCGACACCAATATCCTCGTCAGTTTTGCCATCCGTCCCAATCCAGATTTTGAAAGACTATTCGATTATCTGGCCGGACACGGCATCACGCTGGTTTCCGAGGAAACGATTGCCGAACTTTTCGCCGTGTTGAGCCGCGAGGCGTTCCGCGCATATATCCCGCAAGAGAGCGCAATCGACTATGTGGAATGGTATGCCGGAATCTCCGAGTCGGTCGTAGTTACTGAAAAAGTGGCTGCCTGCCGCGATCCCAAAGACGACAAGTTCCTTTCGCTCGCTGTCGCTGGAAAAGCTGATTGCGTTGTCTCCGGGGACAGCGATCTGCTGGACATGGTCGCTTACCAAGGTATTCCGGTTTATCGTACCGCAGAGTTTCTCAAGCTTTTCGCCGAGTCGAAAACATGATAACCCCGGAGAAAAAAGCGAACGCGGCAGTTTCACCGCGTCCGCTCTTCCAGGAGGATAGAACTCTTAAACCGGGCCAGCACCCTTCATCTCTACATTCACCACCGGAGCCGGAATCTTCAACCCAGGCAACTTCGAAACACTCACGCGGGGAACATTGACCAGCACCCTCGGACAAGCCACCATAGGAATTACCGGGTGAAACGCAACTGGAGCTAGACGCACTCGGGCGACCTGCGCCTCAATCCGCGCCCGATTGGCTTCCAGGCGAGCCAGTGCCGCTTCTTGCCGGGCTGACATAGCCTCGACGTGCGCCATTCCGCTCTGTGCCCGCGCGAGCTTGGTCTGCACCCGTGCCATCATCGCAGCCAGACGGCAGGATGCAGTCTCGTCCCGCACCGCCATGAGCTTCACTTTTTCTAGGATTCCGTCGCCCCGGGCCGAAGCCGCGTCAACCAATGCTTCCGATTGTTGAGCCACCAGGCTCGCAAACCGATGCGCCCAGGCGGCGCCCCCATCCTGATACATGCCATTCAATCCCAGCGCCAGCACGCCCACTGTCAGCCATCCCCAACCTTGCGTCGATTTCATCGCCTTGACCCCTTCTGGCAGATTGGACGAACCTCGCCTGAGTTCGTTAGCGGAAGATACGCAGCCGATAAAAGATTAGTTCACTTTATTCGAGCCGCCGACGGGACAGCAGCGTGGCGGTCTCCCACTGTGCCTCCAGGCGGGTGATGCGGCGGTCGTGCTCGCGCAGTTCCATGGCCACATCCCTAAGTTCCTGCGAAGTTCGGCGCAATTCGTCTGAAAGTCTCAAGGCCGACTGCACGGCAGCAACTGCCTCGCTGAAGACGCTCATGCCCGATCCTCCACCGAATCTGTTTTGCGGCGTGCTCGCAGGTCCCTGAGAATCGCCCGCGTTTCGTTCAGGTTACGCCGCACTGCGGATCGCGTCGCAGTAACTTCTTTGCGGAGAAGCGCGGTCATCTCCGCCAAGGCGGCCTCTTCGTCGCTGACCCTTTGCTCACAGCGTGTGCGAACCAGTTCCCCCACGCTGATTCCGGCCTTGCTGGCCTCTTTGCGCAGCCAATCCCGGAAGGCGGGTGTGGTCAGAACCTGCAATCTGGCGGTTTTCATTGCCCTTGCTCCTCTGTATGCACATGAGCATAAACATGCTCATGCTTTATTTTACCGCATCCGCCGATTCCGCCGCCTGCAATCCAAAATTAGTTCCCTGCTCCGACAGCCCGTTCCTTCAGCTCCTCTAAAATCATGGGCCCCAGCTGCGAGACGCTGCCCGCGCCCAGGGTAAGAATCATGTCGCCATTTTCGGCGGCGGCAACCACCGCCTTCACCGCATCGGCAAACGAAGCGGCATATTGCGCGGCGACTCCACCTTTTTCGCGAATGGTATGGGCAAGCGCTTCTCCGCTGACGCCCTCGATCGGCTTCTCGCTGGCCGCGTAGATGTCGAGCACAAACAGCGAATCGGCATCGCCAAAGGCGCGGGTGAACTCTTCCATCAGATCGCGCGTGCGGGTAAAGCGGTGGGGCTGAAAAACCACGTGGACTTTACCAAAGCCGCATTGCCGGGCTGCCGCCAGCGTGGCTTTGATCTCCGTAGGATGGTGGCCGTAATCGTCGATCACGCTCACCCCTGCGGCACGGCCGCGCAACTGAAAGCGCCGGTCGACTCCGCGGAACTGATCGAGCGCCGTGCGGATGGCATCGACGTTTATGTCGAGTCCTACTCCAACCGCGATCGCTGCGGTCGCATTCAGAACGTTGTGGACACCGGGCACGTGCAAGCTGAATTCGCCCAGATCTTTTTTGCGATAACTCACCCGAAAACGGCTCAAGGGCTGGCCTTCGGTTCTCATGGCGGTGCGCGAAGAATCCGCATCGAGTTGAATTAGAAAATCTGACCCGCGCCGGGTTCCATAGGTAACGGTGCGGCGCTGCACGCCGGGCAGCAAGCGGCGCAGGATCGCGTCATCATTGCAGGCCACAACCATTCCATAGAACGGAACGCGGTCCATGAATTCCAAAAATGTTTTCTTTACGTCGCGCATGTTGCGATAGCAATCCATATGCTCGCGGTCGATATTGGTCACCACGGAAAGAATAGGAGAGAGCTTGAGGAAGGAGCGGTCGCTCTCGTCGGCCTCGGCGACGAGGTATTGCGATTTGCCCAGGCGCGCGTTCGATCCCATGGCGTCGACGCGGCCACCGACCACGACGGTAGGATCGAGGCCGCCTCCGGCCAGCACCGCCGCGACCATCGATGTAGTTGTGGTCTTGCCATGCATGCCGGCGATGGCGATGCCATATTTCAGGCGCATCAACTCGGCCAGCATTTCGGCACGCTGAATCACGGGCAGGTGGAGTCGGTGGGCTTCGACCACCTCGGGATTCTCCGTCGCGATGGCAGAACTGGTGACCACCACTTCGGCGCCGGCAATGTTCTCGGCGCGATGGCCTGCAAAGATGGCCGCACCCAAGCCCGCCAACCGCTCGGTGACCGCGGAACTCTTCAAGTCCGAGCCCGAAACTTTGTAGCCGAGATTCAGCAGCACCTCGGCGATGCCACTCATGCCGATGCCGCCGATACCCACGAAATGAATCTGCTGAATCTTGGCAAACATAGAAAAAACGATTTTGTAATTCGTAAATTGGTAATTGGGTAATTTGTTATCGAACTGCTGCAAGGCCTTAACAATTACCAAATTACCCGATGGCTCAATTACAAATTCACGTCACTGTTCCCATTGCGCTTTGTGCCGCTCCACCCACCAGCAGGCGGGATTCCCTTGTTGCGGAAACAGAGAGCGGCTGCAGGTGACCTGAATGGCTCCGACTACATCGTACTCGGTCTTGTTGCCCTTTAACGATGTGGCCAGAAACTGATCGACCTCGACGGTGCCGAAGGCGGTTCCACGCGAAACCCGAAATCGCAGAATCACAAAGTCGCAGGCATAGACCACGACCAACAGAAGCGTCGTTGCTATCAGGATCTTGCTAAGCCGCTCCGCCCAGATCAAGCGCCAGCCTCCTAACCAATTTCGCGAACCGATGCTCGCGTTGCATCGATACGTCGTATCGGCGAAACTCCGCGAGGATCGGCGGCTAATTTTCGTCGATTCCGGCCACTCGCGCCGCCATGGCTGCAATGTCCCGCGCCGCATTGGGATGCGCCAACGCCCGCGCTGCCGCGCTCATTTGCCGCAGGCGGGGAGGGTCGTTGAGCAATGCCGCAATCGTCTCCGCCAGCCAGACCCCCTCGAGCTTCGACTCCTCGACAACCACAGCCGCGCCTTCGCGGGCCAGGGCTTCAGCGTTCACGCGTTGATGATCGTCCGCCGCGCGCGGGAAGGGAACAAAAATCGCCGTCTTCGCGGCTGCCGTGATCTCGGCCACGGTACTCGCGCCGGAGCGGCACACCAGCAGATCGGCGCGGGCAAAGGCCGCTGGCATGTCTTCGATGAACTTAAATACTTCGGCGGACGCGCCCAACGATGCATACGCCGCCAGCGCGTCATTATAGTCACGCTCGCCCGTCTGATGAATAATGTGAACGCCCGGGGACTGGCGGCGCAATTCGGGCAGGCAGCGAATCATCGCCTCGTTGATGGCATGGGCGCCCTGGCTTCCGCCAAAGACCAGCAGGGTCGGAGGCGCAGCCGGTTTGGCGGAGATTTCAAAAAAAGCCTGGCGCACCGGAACGCCCGTCACTTCGGCGTGGCGAAAATATTTTGCGGTCTCCTCGAAGTGCACCGCGGCTGCAGTCACGAAGCGAGCGACCATGCGATTGGCGAATCCGGGTACCACATTGGGCTCGAACGCCAGGGTTGGAATGTATTTCAGGACGGCCGCGAGCATGGCCGGACCCGAGGCGTATCCGCCCACGCCGATCACCACGTCGGGAGCGAATTCGTTCAACATGCGGCTGGCATCCCAGAGAGCGCGGGGTAAATCGAATGCAGTCTTCGCCCGCGTCATCAGGCTGACATTTTTTAGCGCGCCGACTCGAACCAGTTGCAGCGGATATCCCGCGGCCGGTACCAAGCGGTTCTCGATGCCGCGCGCCGTGCCGATGAAGAGAACCTCGGCACTGTAATTTTTCTTGAGTTCGTCGGCAATGGCC
Source organism: uncultured Acidobacteriaceae bacterium (assembly GCA_963710965.1). Lineage (GTDB taxonomy): Bacteria > Acidobacteriota > Terriglobia > Terriglobales > Acidobacteriaceae > Sulfotelmatobacter. Next base: position 17,971 of record CAVQCP010000053.1, read on the forward strand.
AGCGCCGGAATTACATGCCCGCCCGTCCCACCGCCCGCCAGAATGGCCCGCATGGAATGACTATAAACTGGAAATTCGGCCCTGTCGCAGTCGCGCACCACTGGGACAACTTCCGCGAACCGCTCACTTCTCCCACCGCGACGCGTCCAAATTTCCGGTCTCGCAATCAAGGCACGTTATGTCTCGTCGCGTTGATCGGTAGTGGTCTAGTTTGAATCGGCTTTGAAAGGGCACGGCTTCAGTCGTGCCGTAAGTGCCATATTTTCATTGCGGCTTTAGCCGCTGAGGGATGCCGATTTTCAAACTGCACCACTACCCGTTCATGGTTAAACTGGTTCGCATTTGTGGTCGGAAATTTATCATGGAAGGTTGCCGTATGAACCGCAGAGTTTTTTTCAAGAGTTCCCTCGCTGCTTCGGCCGTCTTGGCCCTGCCTACCATCTCTCCTTTCCTGGCTCACGCAGGCGCAACACCAAAACGCATCCTAGTGCTCGGAGGAACCTTATTTCTTGGCCCAGCCGTCGTGGATGCTGCTCTTATCGCCGGCCACACCGTGACGCTGTTCAACCGTGGGGTCACCAATCCCGATCTGTTTCCCCATCTTGAAAAACTTCGCGGCTTTCGCAGCCCTGACGCCAATGACCAAGATCTCACGGCCCTACTTCGCAGACACTGGGACGTGGTGGTCGATGTCTGGCCCCATGACCCTTCCATGGCAGCATCGGCTGCAGAACTACTCAAGGACCGCACCAGCCATTACATCTATATCTCATCGATCGCAGCCTACGATTCCAAAGATTTTGAAAAGCCCGGCGTCGATGAAAGCGCGCCCCTTGAGCCATGGAGCGGAGACGCTTCGGAGTACGCCCGGGGCAAAGCCGAGAGCGAACGGCGCCTGGCTGCTCTTTGTGGCGAAAGACTCTTGATTGTGCGTCCTGGGCCCATCAAAGGAGATCGTGACGATACTCCCGATCTCTTCGCCTGGCTGCGTCGCCTGCAGAGTGGCGGGCGGCACATTGCCCCGGGTGACGGCAACTCTCCAGTCGAACTGGTGGATGTGAAAGACGTCGCGCGCTTTTTGATCCTGGCCATCGATCAATCGCTTTACGGCACTTTTAACTTGACCGGACGCCCGATGCCATTCCGAGAATTTCTCGAAAAGTGCAAGGCCGCTACCCACTCCGATGCCGAACTCGTCTGGATTCCCAAAGATTTTCTCGACCAGCACCGCCTTGATTCAGATCCCGTGCTGCATATACACGGGGGCAACTTCCCTTTCTGGCGGCCTGCCGGAACACAGCCGGGGCTATACCAGGTGAGCAGCGAAAAAGCGTTTCGCGCGGGATGGCAGGTCAGGCCGTTCGACGAGACGGCGATGGATTGCCTTGCTACTTTCCGCCGCGCAAGCCCGGAATTTTCCCCTTGGACGGACTATCTCTCTGCCGCAAGGGAAAGGCAGGTTCTCGAGGCCTGGGCTCTATACTCGAGGCCCGGGCCCTATAAATGATTGAGCGATTGAGTCATTGAGAGATTGAGTGATTGAACCTCGGACGATTCTTCAACCACTCAATGGCCCGATCCCCAATGGCTCAATGCTTTTATTCCGCCTGCTTCGTAATATTCAGCAGAACGCCCACGCACGCCAGCGTGAAGAATAGCGATGAACCCCCGTAGGAGACCAGCGGCAGCGGAATGCCTTTCGTGGGCATCAAGCCCAGCACCACGCTGATGTTGATGAATGCCTGCAGCACCACCATGCCCGTGATGCCCACGGCAAGGTAGCGGCCGAACAAATCTTCCGTCCGCCACGAAGCGCGCATGCCACGCCAGAGAAAGATCGCGAACAATGCGATCACGAACATCGCGCCCAGCAGTCCCAACTCCTCGGCAGTGACGGCAAAAATAAAATCGGTGTGCGGCTCGGGCAGATAAAATAATTTCTGCTTGCCTTCCATCAGGCCAGTACCCGTGATGCCGCCCGTGCCCACGGCAATGAGAGATTGGATCAGGTGAAACCCGGCCTTCTGTCGCTGCTCGTAAGGATGGATGAAAGCCAGAATGCGATCGCGCCGGAAGGAAACGTGAAAAATCAGAAAATAAAGAGGTAAGAGCGAGGCGCCAAACGCGTAGCCGAAGTAACGCAGGCGCATACCGGCTACGTACAGTATGCAGGCCGCAATTCCGGCGCAGGCGATGGCCGTGCCCAAATCCGGTTGCAGCACGATTAAGCCCAGCAGCAGTACCACCGGCGCGGCTGCGGGCAACAACGTGTTGCGCCAGTCGTCCGTGAAATTCTGTATGGCTGCCGCAGCCTTGGCGCGGCTGTCAAGAAAATAGGCAAGAAACAGGATCAGCACGGGCTTGGCCATCTCCGATGGCTGAAACGAGAATGCGCCCACGCGAAACCAGCGGTGCGTGTTGTGCGAGCGGTCGAGAAAAAAGACCGAGATCAGCAGCACCGTGGTGAGCCCGAGCAACGTAAAAACCATGCCGGGATGCCTATAGCGCCGGTAATCCACTCGCATGGCCACGACCATCGCCACCAGGCCGGCCGCGGCCCAGAGCAACTGCTTCGATAAAAACGCATAGGGAGAGCCAAAGCGCTCCCGCGCCATCACCGCCGAGGCCGAAAACACCATCACCAGGCCCACAAACACCAGCAGCATGGTCACGGTAAACAGCCAGCGATCGACACTCACCCGCTTTGCCATGGGAGTTCATTTCATCATGGAGCGGCGGAGTCAGCGAGAACGAATTGCTGATTGTTGATTGAGGATTGTTGATTGTCTTGGTTCGGGGCCCGTCGAGTGGTGAAAACCAAACTTAGGATGCGTTGCGCAGGCGGTTCTGCGTCGAAACACTCTCGCCGAAATTCTCGAACCCTTTCGCCAGTTGTGCTGGTAACCACGCTCCGGTGGGCACTGCCCTGGGTTGCAGAGCGCCGTCGTCGGTAGTAAAGCGGTATCCCGCGCCTCGCACGGTTTGCAGGAGTTTGGGATTCGCGGGATCCAGTTCAATGATTTCGCGGATTCTGTGAATGTGTACGTCGACGGTACGGGGCGTCACGAAGCGCGCGTCGGCCCACACTGCATCCAGAATCTGGTCGCGGCTGAAAACCCGGCCTTCGTTTCGCATCAGGTGCTCCATGATGCGGACCTGGATTGCCGTGGCGGCGACGTTCTGTCCTCGGACCGACAAGGTAAAGCGCTCGGTGTCGACCGCGATCTCTCCGGCCTGCACCTGAGTGCGGGCATGGCGGTACACCGAACGGCGCAGCACCGCATTGACCCGAGCCATCAATTCGCGAGGGCCGAAGGGTCGGGTAACAAAATCGTCGGCGCCCAGATCGAGGCCCAGGATGCGATCATCCTCGCAGTCGCGGTCCGACATCAGAACGACCGGAGTTTGTGCCAGCTTTGCATTCCGCCGGATCGCCAGGCAAAGGCTGAGCCCGCTTTCGACCGGCATCAAGGCATTCACCAGAAACAGAGCCGGCCGCATCTCTTCGGCGGCCGAGATCACGCCTTGACAAGCGGAGAAGGCCAGGACCGTGTAATGGTGGTCCTTCAGCGTGCGAGCCAGAAGATTGGAAGCCTTGCGATCATGGTCAACCAAAAAAATCAATGGAAGCACAAGTCACCCCGGAGCAGCGAGATTTGTTGGGGAAGGGCGCGTTCTGCAAAAAAGGCACGCGCATTGCGCGTTCACTACTATCTCTACTAATTTACTATACAAAAGCGACGCTAGAGTATTGCGCAAGCGCCGGAATTTTGCAACGGGAATCGGGAGGCAATCGAATTGCACTGGGGAGGGAATAGATTTGCACTCCGAGTGCAGTTTCTTGCGGGCGAGGGGTTCCTTACTGGTAACCACCGAATCCGTTACGGCGGGCTGTGGTACGAAAGTAATTTCCCTTTAAGAGTCTGTCCCATAATGGTTTACATTCGAAATAACGTTTTGGATCAGAAAAACTTTGTCGTTGCCTCGAACCTCTAACTCCCGTAACATCAGCGAAGTTAGCCCGAATCTCGTCGGTTACCGAGCCTCTGGCGAGCTTCGTGCACGAACCATCGGTAGAGACGTGCCACGGTATCGGTACGTAAGTAACGACTTGTGAGTGTCATTTGGGTTCTATGATCAAGCTAAGAACGATCAAGCTAAGAACCCAGGTTGAGTTGAAAGGGATGAGTTGAAGATGTCTACGCGCTGTTTTCGTCTGCTGGTGATTACGATTGTTTTAGTTTTGGCTCCGGCCATGTGGGCCGCGCACGTCGATACCCACGCCCTCAACAATCGCAAACCGAAATCTACTGCAAAACTCAGCGAGAGTGCGCGCACGCGGCGTCGCCTCCACCATTTGGCCAGCGCCCGCAGCACCACGGCCCGGAGTGCGGCCGCTCACGCTTCCACCGTCCACCGCCCTGTTCGCAGCACTGCCGCTGGAACCGCCAGCGCGCGCCGCGCAACCTTGATGCGGACTTCTGCGCCTGCCGCCCGCCACACTTATCATGAACGATTTTTCATGAGTTCCTTCGCCGCAGGCCTTACCAGCGGCGATATTACGGACGGGGAAGATCCCGTGGTTCGTCAGGCCGCCATCGATGCTCTGGGCAATATGAATGGCACCGTGGTCGCGATTCAACCCACCAGCGGCCGTGTGCTGGCCATGGTGAATCAAAGGCTCGCGCTCTCCAGCGGCGCCCAACCCTGCTCCACCATCAAGCTCTCGGTTGCCCTGGCGGCTTTGAGCGAAGGCCTGATTTCGAAGCAAACTGAAGTATCCCTCGGCGGCCGCAGCCGCATGAATCTTACCGAGGCTCTGGCGCACTCCAACAACGCCTACTTCGAAGCCCTCGGTCGCAAGCTGGGATTTGAAAAGGTCGCCTATTATGCCCATCAATACGGATTGGGCGAACTGGCGGGTTACGACATTCCGGGCGAGCAGTTGGGAACTTATCCCGAGGAAGTCATTCCCGATAAGCTCGGCGGCGTGGGCAAGATGTGCTCCTTCGGCGAAGGCGTTTCCATGACCCCCTTGCAACTCGGCGCCATGGTTGCGGCCATTGCCAACGGCGGCACTCTTTATTACTTACAGCATCCCACCTCGCCGGAAGAGATTGCGAGTTTCGAGCCGCGGGTGAAACGGCAACTGGATATCGCCCCGCTGATTCCCGAAATTTCCGATGGCATGGCAGGCGCCGTGCAATATGGCACCGCCCGCCGCTTAGGACTCAACTTCAACGAAGAAGAGATTCTCGGCAAAACCGGAACCTGCTCTCGCGCTGGCACTCGCTTCGGCTGGTTTGCCTCCTACGCCAATACCAGCAGCGGACGCATCGTCGTGGTCGTCTTCCTCGAGGGCGGCCGACCCACCTTTGGTCCAAAAGCAGCCGAGATTGCCGGCCTCATGTACCGCAATCTTTACGATCACAACTTTTTCCTCGCCGGATCCACCAGGCCGGCGGATGCCGCCACCTCGCGCCCCTAACTGAAGGCCGCCCTGCTTCGCATCGTTGAAAGCCTCTCGCCCGAGAGGCTTTTTGTTTTCTACGCCTGTCGCTTGCGGGTAACTTGGGAAAGTTAGAGCTTTCTCTCGCGCGAACCGCCAATCTTGCCGATATGTCCATCTAGAGGGTCTGCAGCAAATGTCGAACCCATCCCTGGCCGCATGGTACGGAACTTATGACTTTCGCCTCAGCTTTCTGGTTTTGATCGGCGCCATTGCTGGCTGGTTTTTCGCCCGGTTCCTGGCCTCACAGAAAAAAAATCTCGACCACGACCGCGAGCGCGAGATGTATTTCCGGGCGATGGCGGATGCTGTGCCCGACATTCTTTGGACTGCCACGCCGGATGGCAGTGACGATTTCTTCAACAAAAAGTGCTTCGATTATCTGGGGGAAGCGTACGACCAGTTGAAAGGTGCAGGATGGACCACGAGGGTACATCCCGATGATGTGGAGATGTGCCTGAAGAAGTGGGGAATGGCAGTCAGCACCGGCCTTCCTTACGACGTGGACTATCGTCTGCGCGGCAAAGACGGTACCTATCGCTGGTTCGTTTGCCGCGCCAATCCCATTAACGACCCGCAGGGCAAGATTATCAAGTGGGTCGGAACCTGTACGGATATTGAAGAGCAGAAGAAGAGTCAGCAGAATCTCGAACAACAGATCTTGGAACGAACCACGCAACTGGCGGATGCCAACACCCACCTCCAGCAGGATATGTTAGAGAAAGATGCGACCCGCAAACGCTTCGACCTGCACAACCAGAGCATGATGGAAGATCTGCAAAGGCGCTCGGAGCATGCCACCATGCTGGCCAAGTTGGGCGAACTGTTGCAAAGCTGCACCAGTCGGGAGGAAGTGATCTCCGCCGCAATGGGTTACGCGCCCAGGATATTTCCTGCCGTGCGCGGAGCGGTGACCCTGCTGAATAACTCACGGAACCTGGCCGAGGTGAGCGGCTCCTGGAACGATTGCCAAATGTCCGCGACCGATTTTGAACCCTCCGAATGCTGGGCCCTGCGCACCGGGCATCCCCATCTGGTGGTGGCCGGCGATTCCACCGCGCGCTGCGCGCACGCCGCCGGAGTTGCCGTGTCCTACTTGTGTATCCCAATCCTGGCTCAGGGCGAGACTGTGGGAACTCTGCATCTTCAGGCCACTACCGGTGCGGCACAGTTCTCCCCCGCGGAGATGCCACTCAAGATCACTTTCGCGGGGCAGGTGGGATTGTCCATGGCGAACATCAAATTGCGCGAAGCCCTGCGCACCCAATCCGTACGCGACGCCCTCACCGGACTCTACAACCGCCGCTATCTCGAAGAAGTTCTGGAGCGCGAGGTGCGCCGTGCAGGTAGAGCCGCACAGTCGATGGGAATTCTGATGATCGATCTCGACCATTTCAAGACCTTTAACGATACCTTCGGTCACGATGCGGGCGATGCGGTTTTGCGGGAAACTGCCGCCTACCTGTTAAACGGGGTTCGCGCCGAGGACTTCGTCTGCCGCTTTGGCGGCGAGGAATTTGTCGTGATTCTGCCCACTGCCGAACTGCAAGTTTCCCGCGCGCGCGCCGAACGCTTGCGCACCCGAATCAGGGAATTGCAGATTGTCTATCAAGGCAAATCCCTCGGCCTGGTAACGATTTCCGTGGGCGTCGCAGGTTTCCCGGCGCATGGAACATCGCCAAAACAGTTGATGGCGGCCGCCGACGCCGCTCTCTACGAAGCCAAGCGTCAAGGGCGAGACCAGGTCGTAATGGCATCGGCGAACGCGGTTGAGCTGGAAGCGGCGAAGCCCGCCTGATTTTGTAATCGCTACATTCCCGGCTCCCGCGTTGTCATCCCGCTCCCGCATTGTCATCCCGAGCGCAGCGAGAGACCTTGGTTCTTGCCTGCGCCTTCGTGAGTGCCGCTGCAAGCAAACACCATGATCCCTCGCTGCGCTCGGGATGACAACTGAGCTTTATTTATTTCTTGCGCTCGTCGCGCTCCACTACCCCGTCTTTAATGAAGATGATGCGGTGAGCGTATTCCGCGATGTCGTGCTCGTGGGTGACCAGCACGATGGTGTTTCCTTCCCCATGGAGGCGGTCGAAGAGGGCCATGATCTCGTTTCCCGTCGTGGAGTCGAGGTTGCCCGTCGGTTCGTCCGCAAGAATAATCGAGGGCCGGTTCACTAGCGCGCGCGCCACCGCAACGCGCTGGCGTTGCCCGCCGGATAGCTCATTCGGCTTGTGCGTCATGCGCTGTCCCATGCCTACGGCGGTCAATGCGGCCTTGGCGCGCTCCATGCGCTCCTCGGTGGGAATGCCGGCATAGATCAGGGGAAGCTCAACGTTGTGCAATGCCGTGGCGCGGGCCAGCAGGTTGAAGGTCTGGAAAACGAATCCGATTTCTTTATTCCGGATGCGCGCCAATTCGTCATCATCCAGTTCGCTCACCAGTTGGCTGTTCAGCCAGTACTGGCCTTTCGAGGGCGTGTCCAGACAGCCGATCAGGTTCATCAGCGTCGACTTGCCCGAGCCCGACGGACCCATGATGGCGACATACTCTCCGCGCTCGATGCGCAGGTTTACTCCGCGCAGCGCGTGCACCTGCTGTTCCGAGCCCATGTCATACGTCTTCCACAGATCGACGGCCGCGATCATGCAAGACTGCGGGGAGAGCGTTGCGTCGGTATTCGTAGTCCTGCTGTCTAATTCCGCGACCGCCATTTTTTTCTCCTGCTCCGGTGCCACTGGCTTCTCCTAATTGAGTAATTGGGTAAACCGGCCATTTAGCGATTTCACAATCGCCGCAATCGCCTTCAAATCACCCAATGGCCCCATCACTCAATCGCTCAATTCCCGGTTACCCATTGGACGAATGAGCCCGCCAAACGTTACGACTCCTCTTCCTTCTTGGGAACCGTATTGTCCACTTTCACGCTACTGCCGGAACGCAACGTGCGCAAAATCTTGTAACTTCCCGTGACGATTTCATCGCCTTCCTTCAATCCGCCGATCACTTCAATGTCTGTCGTTCCCGTAATGCCGGTAGTTACCGGCACGAACTCGGCCTTCTTGCTGCGAATCACGAAAACGCCCTGAATATCTTCTTTCTGATCTTTTTCCGTGTCTTTGGATGCGCTTTCTTTGGGGGCGGGCGCCGCCGCGTGCACCGAACCGGGCGTGGATTTCTCCTGCGCCAGTTGGGCCTTGCTGCGAACCGTCAGCGCCTGAATCGGAATGGCCAGCACGTTATTACGCGCCGCGGTCGTAATCTTCGCCGTGGTGGAAAGCCCGGGACGCAAATCCTGTGGAGGATCGCTAAGCGTCACCACCACCTTAAAATCCTTGGCCTCTTCGCTGGTGGTCGTCTGCTGCGAGGTCGCTACCCCGGTCGAGCGCACAATGGCATTGTCCCCGATTTCGGAAACGCTACCGTGAAAGATCTTTTTCGGGATGGCGTCAATGGTCACTTCCGCCGGCTGCCCCAAGTGCACGTTCACGATGTCGGTTTCGTCCACTTTCACTTCCGCCGTAATCACCGACATATCGGCGATCGTCATCAACGTGCTTCCCAATGCGTTTTGAATGCCGATGACCACCGACTCCCCTTCGCGCACCGGAAGATTCGTGACCACCCCGTCGTAGGGCGCTTCATACGTCGTTTTCTGGAGCACATCCGCGACCCGCGTCAGATTCGCCCGCGCCTGCGCCACGTGCTTGTCGGCGGAATCCTTCTGAGCCTTAGCCTGCGCCACCCGGAATTTAGCCTGGCTCAGCCCCGAATCCGCCGTCGCCCAGGCATTCCTGCGCGTGTCGAACTCCGATTTCGCAATCAGCCCATCTTGAAAGAGGCTCTGGGCGCGCTCCCAATCCAGTTTGTTTCGATCGTAATCGCCCTGCGCCCGCTGCACATCGGCGTCGGAAGTCTTTAGCGCGGCGTCGGCGGCCAGTGCGTCGGTTTCGGCAGCCTGCACCGAAGCCTGGGCTGCGCTCACATCGGCCGAAGATTGGATATTTTCCAGTTGCGCTAACAATTGGCCCTTCTTTACCCGATCCCCCTCTTTCACGTACAAGTGGGTGATCTTTCCATAAGCATTGGCGCCGATGTTGACATACGTCTTCGGCTTAATTTCGCCCGAACCGCTCACCACCGCCGATAAATCTTCTTTCGCCGCTTTGCCCGTTTGCACCGTGGCGACGTTCTTACCGCTCTGATGTACCGTGAAGCCGACCACGCTGGCGATCACCACAGCCACGCCAACGCCGATTACAATTTTTTTCCAGGGTTTCATGGTTTCCGACACGCTCCAGAATTATCGGGATCGATGATTATCGGATCGATGATTGTCGGGATCGACCCGCGGCCTCCTCACCGACCACAGTCCTCTCGCCGCCGCCCCTTTCACCGAACCCTCCGAACGCTCCCGTGGTGTCAGCCCACATTCAGAGATACGATCCCAGTAACCAGAAAGTTCCAGTCTGGAAATGGAGTGCCAAGACCCTGGGAATGCGGAGAATAGAGCCGCTGCGATAATACAAATGCCGAACCATCGAAATTATAGCTTGATCTCTAACCGGCCGCGGAAAAACTCCGATTGGCGTACTGACCTAATTGTGGGAATCAGGTCAGTACTCCAATTGGGTCAGGCTTTGGGAAGGGCACGGCTTCTGGGGGGCTGGCCCAGCGGTACTCTAACACGACACGGGATGCCCCACCCGTGGCACTTTCACGGGTGGGCTGCGATGCCGACGGGGATCGGGAGATTTTGCGGATATGAAGCTCCGCTGTTCGGGTCTTGACCAGAACCGGGCCGCGCTCGCCAAAGGCGTAATGTCGGAAGCTGCCCCACAACCAGCCCCCCGGTCGATCAAAGCGAAACGTCCCAAAATGAAGTCGACCTCCGCGCTCCAATTCCTCGGCAGTGACATCAGGCCCGGAATATAGTCTTCTCTCCGGGCAACTCGGCGGCATCGCCGCCGCTTCCAATCAAAGAATGCTCGGGCTTTCAATCTATTCTTTTCGTGCGACTTAGCCTTGCGTTCGCCCAACTGAGGGCCTAAAATGGCACGACAGGTGTTTGTCCCAGGAGTCCCTCTCATGTTCCGGGTTGGCTATCTTTCTTTATTGATTGCATTGGCAATGGCTGCGACTTTGGTTGTGCCGGCCCACGCCCAGAGCGACAAATCCACTCCACCGCCCGATACTCAGTCCAGCGCGACAGTTACCGGTTCCTCCGTGCAAGACCAACCCGCCGCAAATCAGGAGAACACCGATCCCCTCAAGCGCGAGCCCACCAAAGCCCAGAAGAAACAGCAGAAGCGTTCTCTCAATATCGAGTTGAGCAAGACTTACAAGAAGTGGCTGAACGAGGATGTGGTCTGGATCATCACCGACCAGGAACGGGCCGCTTTCAAGCAGCTTTCGAACGACGAAGAGCGCGACAACTTTATCGAGGCTTTCTGGCAGCGCCGCGATCCCACGCCCGATACGGAAGAGAACGAATATAAGGAAGAGCACTACCGTCGCATCGCCTACGCCAATGAGCATTTCGCCGCCGGAATTCCGGGATGGAAAACCGATCGCGGCCGCATCTACATTATGTACGGCGCAGCGGACGAAGTTGACTCGCATCCTTCTGGCGGCACCTTTGAGCGGCCCATGGAAGAAGGCGGCGGCGAGACCTCAACCTTCCCCTTCGAAGATTGGCGCTACCGCTACCTGGAGGGCATCGGCCAGGAAGTCATCATCGAATTCGTCGACACCTGCATGTGCGGCGATTACCACATGACCATCGACCGCTCCGAGAAGGACGCTCTCAAATACACGCCCAACGCCGGTCTCACTCTTTATGAGCAAATGGGTATGGCCAGCAAGACCGCGCGCTTCCAGGGTGGGGGCTTGGAGCAGTTAGGCCCGGGGCCCGGTTCGCAAGGCCAGGCATCCAAGCAATTTGATCGTCTCGAGCAGTACGCCAAACTGAACGCTCCGCCTCCGGTCAAATACAAAGATCTCGAAGAAATCGTGAACACGAAGATCATCACCAACCTCATGCCCTTCGATGTGCGCACAGATTTCGTGAAGGTCACCGGGGATACCGTGCTGGTGCCCATCACCATCCAGATGAAGTACCGCGACATTACCTTCGCGAACAAGGATGGCGTGCAGCGCGGAACCGTCAATATTTTCATGCGAGTGACCACCCTGACCGGACGCATCGTGCAAACTCAGGAAGAGCCGGTTCAGGTCGATGTGCCCGCCGAGTTGCTGCCCAAGGTTGCCGAAAATTCGGCTGTGTACTGGAAGGCGCTGCCCCTGCGCCCTGGGCGCTATAAAGTCGACATTGCTGTGAAAGACGTAAACGGCGACCGCAAGGGTGTATGGAGCCGCGGCATTATGGTTCCGGAATATTCCGATGACAAGCTCGCCACCTCCTCGCTAATTGTGGCCGACGTGATGGAACCGGTTCCAACCAAGGATGTGAGCACAGGCCAATTCGTGATTGGCCTGAATAAAGTTCGTCCCCGAGTGGCTCCTGCGGATGGCAAGCCTGCCACCTTCAAACGCG
>CAVQCP010000054.1:0-4429 GCA_963710965.1 uncultured Acidobacteriaceae bacterium
ATCCCATTTTCATGCTTCGTCAGTGCAAGCTGAATCAATGATCCAGCGTAATACTGACCATAGCCGCCAAGGTCATTTGACGGCAATACTTTGAAATCACAGTCGGCCACAGCAGTTCGGTTCGCCGCCTCTAACTTCGGCCCGACCATCCGCACACCAACAGGAGACGCCTCTTTGTCGGCTTGCATGGTCGATAGGGCCATGAAGGCCTCCCTCCTGCGAAACGCTCGAATGTAGTCTGCGAATTTTCGTGGACCGCCTGCGTGTTGAACGTGCCAGAGAGACCAGCAGTAGAACGAGTAATAGCGGGCGCGATCCGTGGTGGTAATGATTCCTTGCAGGAGGTGATCGGTTATGGCTTCGGTGACGCGAGACAGGCCCAAGGGGTCTCGGCCCCCTCCGTCTGTCCGTACCCGCTTTGTCCATCTCGGCAAAAAACTAATCGCATCGATTGTGGCCATTGTTGCCTCTCAGCCGTGGCAATTGAATCGTTGATCGCCAGGAAGAACGAATAAGTTGTGACTCTTCTAGTCAAATGGTCTTAACGAAATAACCGACATCGAGGAGGGCATCAAAGAATCGGCATACACGGTCGGCAAGAGCAACAGATTGGACCAGCAAACCAACCTCAATATTCCTTTCCTGAGCCGCCTCCGTGAAGTTGGCTGATGATACAAACACCTGCTCGCCATCTACCACGATGCACTTTGCATGCAGTGACCCTGCTCTTCCATTCGAGGTTAGGAGCTGCCCACAACAGTAGACATTGGGCAAGGGCGCACCCTTCGGCCACTGCGAACTCTTAAACTCATGGACGAACCTAGCGATCAAAGCGTCTGCTGATGAGGTATCAGGCTGTTTCCTCGGTACGTCCAAAAACATTCGAGTTCCAAGCTTAGGATTCCGCACCATCCGTTCGCCGAGAGCTTGAAACACTTTCTGCCCCTGATAAACCGCATACCCCGCCACCAAGACCGACCGTTCTGCCCCCCGGAACAGTTCGCTTACGACTACTGCGGTGCTTCGATTCGCAACCCCACCGGCCTCTGGCCCAGTTGTCACGAGATCCACAAGGTCTTCAAGTGGAGAACGGCTACTGAGCGCGTCGGCTGTGAGTTCTAGGCAAAGAGACACCGCCTCTGGTGACATGCCTGACGAGGAGAGCAGGTCAAGTTTGCTCGACACTGACTCCGCAGCATGCTGTCCAACGATCTGCTGGACGCTCAATGCTGAGTACGGAGCCGAGACGCGCCCCTTACGCACCGAAGTTGCAAGCGCCCGCAGTTCAGACGGCGCCAACGACAGAAGCGGGTCCTTCACTTGTCACAATCTCCGAAAAGAACGGTCCCCCGAGGTCCTGCACGGTGGGGACGACCAATGCCCGATCAAGAAAGTCGTTTTGCTGCTCGCAACTCGTCTCTGAAATTAGCAAACAACCGTGACACGCAGCACCGTGCAAAAATCGTCTTTCATGTCGACTCGCCGGATCATGCTGCGCACACACTGGATCGTTTGAACACAGCATCCCCAACTCCAACGCTGCCTTGACGGTCTCTTGTATCCTTCGACCTACCTGCACCAATCCACCGAGGGTCCCTTCGGCATCGGAAGTACCGGTGTAAAGCAGAATGCCATAACCGACATTTGGAATTGCGTATACCCGCTCCCTGATAGAACTTGCGGGATAGCCACAACTGAGCGATAACGCAGTAACAAGAAGATGAGAAAAGGAATGCAGCATTAAATATGCGGCACCTGGAAACTCTCGCGTCGTCCCCTGATGTTCCTTGCGCCATTCCTCGAATCCCGCGCTCAGTTTGACTGCGCGTGCTTGAACCTCGGGAAGTCGCATCCAGTCCACGATCGCTTTTGTTTTGAACTGCAGGAAGATGCCCTCGCCCTTATTCTCGAACGCTGGAAGCCAACTCACTTCACGCGCGAGGGAAGCACGCCGTACTCCGATGTCTAGTTCGCCTTCGATGTCTGGCGCAGCCGCCTCGAATCGCGTAAAAGCGACCTCGGCGACGACTTCCCGAAGGCGATGTACAAGTACGACCCGTTCGATCTGCTCCATCCACGGGGACTCCCAGATCGCACGCGGCAGAGCACGTGCGTAAAACACTCCCTCTGGTCGATCCTCTCCAACCTCGTCCTTCGATGCCACTAACGTTTCCAGTTCGGCAATCTTCACTGGCTTGTCGATTTTTGAACCACCGAGCCGCCGTAGCTGGATTTCAGCAAATGCTTCATCGTCCGAAATACCTTCAAGCCCAGCTTTCACGGCTGCTTTCTTTCGTTCGTACTTGAGATCGTCCAAACTCTCTACCGCCTCGACATATGACCATACGGCATCGATCGCTTGCCGTACTGCATCGTCTCGGTCAGGGAGCGATATTACGCTCATAGTTTGTGGGAAGTAAGCATTAGACGCAGAGCGGATCAGGAGTCTACTCGGTTCCCCGCAAGACTCTTTGGTGTAAGGGCCAAGCCACGGCCTCGAACCATCACACAATCCGAGCGCCCTATTCGCTAGAATCGCGGCTTGGGCCATGCTGCGTTCGCCTTTGCCGCACTCACAGCGAATCCACACTTCGGTCAGGTCGCCACTCGTCCCACGTTCGTCAATAAACAATTGCCGACCCTGTTTCGCGCACTCAGACGGTCCGTTGTGAGCAAAAGAGTACCAGTCGATGTCCGCTATGTGACCCGCACGGCACGCTCGAACGAAGCGTACAGGGACCACTGATTTTTTCTTCTTGTCGCGATCAATATACTTTCCCTTCGTTAATGCTTTGCGGTGTACTAAAAGTCGCGTTCGAATGGATGGGCCACCCTTTGACTCTTCCAGACCTTGAGTGATGAACCACTCCGGAAACTGGAAGCCGGTAATGCCGGTCGTCGCCGCCCCCGGATCATCGTTCGCCGGTGGGGGTGTCTTCAATTCCACGGAATCAACTTCGAGCACTCGTGCAAGCTTCCTGGATAGCCTCGGTTCTGAAATCGTCTCGCCGCCGGCGGACCAGAACTCCAACCCCGCAACAAGGACGGAATAATTAGGCAGATCAAGCATCGAACCCGGACCAAACGTCGTGATGAGCTGACTCTGTCGGATCTCACCGTGAGGCTTTTTTGCCGGCTTCATATCTTCTCTTCCTCCAGTTCTTCGTCAGCCAGCGTTCTCACCCAGAGATTCACTTCAGCCTCGACATCGCGAAGGGATCGATTTGCCCGGAATTTCATTTGCCAACGGTCCGGGGGAAGATTTTTCACTTCCGGACTCAAAAAGTCATACAAGAGCTGCTTCGCACCGCCTGCCTCAGTCGGATTGTACTGAAGGCCTGTGCCAACACTCTGATAGTCCTGAGCGACCTTCGCCCAATCATCGAGCAAATCTCTCGCTCGCTCTTGAACGCGGAGCCTCAGTCTCTCCTTATCGTCTGACGGCAGATCCTTCGCGTGAGCAAAAGCGCGATCCGCAAGCGTCTTCACTACCGACTCCAGCGCTGCGCGCTGATTCAATATCTCCATCGCTCCGAGAGGCGGATTCATCGCTTTGTATCCCTGTCGCGATAGGCCAACCAGCGTGGCAGCCAGGCCTTTGTCGAGAGCACGCGGCGAGAATGGAGTAACGCTTGTCGCCTCGACACTCCTGTAAAAGGTTTGGTGATAGTAGCTGAATCTCTCGAAGTGAGACCGATCCCGCGGTTTATGAACGTTGAAGATTGTAACGATCAATCCGGGACGCTCTGCGTCTCGTCCAACTCGGCTCGTCGCCTGGATATATTCCGCACTAGCTTTTGGCTGACCGAATACAACCATCAACCCAAGTCGAATGATGTCGAGACCAACCGAGATCATGTTGGTCGCAATGGCAACGTCCACGCGGCTCTCATCCGAGAACAAGAGCGATAGCCGTCGTTTCGCGGTGGAAACTTCAGCCGTACTCACGCGGCTTGTAAGCTCGACCGGCTCGTAGCCAATCTTCCTATCGTCAAACAGGCCTTCGGTCTCTCCAACGCGCTTTCGAGTCGCGTAACCCGCTAATCGATTGCGGACTTCATCCTCGATAAGTCGTCGCGCTCCACCTAGTTCCCGCAGACTGTTAAAGTAACCGACGAGCGTCATGTACGGATCGACAGCGTTCGACTTTTCGCCTTTCTTTTTCAGGCTGTTGTGCCAGCGCTGCCCAGAACCAAGCAGTGCCAGGTAAACGCGCAGCATTGCCACCTTCGGACTTCGCCCTTGCGCCGCCACTCCAACATACAGGCGAGCGTTCACGCTTGACGAAGGGAGAGTCACGGCGAAAAAAGAATCCCGCCGGTCTGGTCCAGGTGGTGGGAAGATGTCAACTGTTTGCCGATTAAAAAGGGCTCTGATCTGCGAATCGGCGCGACGCACCGTAGCCGTCGAGGCGATTATCTTCGGTCGG
>CAVQCP010000055.1:0-53416 GCA_963710965.1 uncultured Acidobacteriaceae bacterium
ACGCTTATAACCTGGTGGAAGATTCCTCCTGGAAGTAAGCTTCGCTTAGGGAAGAATCAGCAATCAAAACCGGCGCGGGCGGGAGGCGTTCATTCCTGCCCGCGGCGATTTTTGTCTCGCTCCGCCTCTGTAGGATGCAGCTTCCCTTTAAGCGGCACAGCGAAAAGGCCGAGTCGTCGCGTATCCTCCGGATCGTCTCCGGGCCATCTGTTTGACGCAGCCTCCCGCGCCTCACTATAATGTTTTCGATCCACGCCATTGCAGAAAGCTGATCGAGGGTGGACGGCACGCCCGCTATGTCGGCGTGTGACTCGGGCAATTCAGCGTGCCATTGTCGAGACTGTCCAGCGGCCGTTGCAGGAAAACGCGAGTTGCAGGAAAGCCCGAGTTGCGAGAAAAATCGAGAAGAGTGCAAAACGAAGTCTCGCGAGTGCATCCCAGTAATTACGGCCAGCTTGAGAAATATTCTGAGTTCTTCCCGGAACTACATTCCAGGAACCATATTCAGCGAATCTACATTCCAAACGGAACCATGTTCCAAGGAGTTTAAGCGATCCAATGACAAGCAAGTTCCTGCGGTCTATCCTGACCATCACTGTTATCTCAACCATTTCCGCCTGGGCCCAGGCCACCGGCGCTCCGCCTGCGGCTCCCTCCGCCTCAACCGCAACTGCGCCGGCCAATACCATCGCCACCGGAACCGGCAGCAAGCTCGGCACCATCAACATTGAGCAAGCCGTGATTGGCAGCAACGAAGGCCAGCGCGACTTCGCCGCCCTGCAAAAAAAGCTGGAGCCGAAACAGAACGAGTTGAAGTCGCAGAATGACGAAATTGAGCAACTGCAAAAACAGTTGCAGACCCAGGGCGACAAGCTGAATGAGGAGGCGCGCGCCACGCTGGTCAAACAGATTGAAACCAAGAAAAAGTCGCTGGAGCGTGCCGGACAGGATTTCCAGGAAGATGCCCAGAACCAGCAGAAAGAAGCCTTCCAGCGCATCCTGGCCAAGATGGCTCCTGTGATCGTGAAGCACGCGCAGGATAACGGCTACAGCATGATCGTCGACACTTCCAATCCCTGGCCGCAGAGTCCCATCCTCTGGTACGGCGAAGGCGGCGACATCACCAAGGCGGTCGTCGATATCTATAACGCGCAATCCGGCGTGCCTGCCCCAGCTCCGGCTGCCGCGACACCGAAGCCGGCGGCTGCCAGGCCTGCAGCTCCGAAGTCGCCTCCCGCCGCTCCGTCGTCTACCCCGAAATAGTTTTTCGAGAACGATCTTTGCGACACCGCGAGTGTCGCGAAAGTTCCAACCGGCTGCACGCAAAGTGCGGCCTTTTCTCTTGCACCAGCTTTCTTACGTCAGCCTTTTGCTTGCGCTCGTCCGCGAAAAGTTTTTCGGTGTCCTTAGCAGTAATCGGTTTCAACTCAGGAGGACACATGTTTGCTGACGCGAGGATCTCCGAAGCAAGCATCGCCGAAAGCCTGTTCAGCACCGCTTCCACCGCATCGTGGGACGAGCGCTCACGCCGCGGATTAACTACTCTCACCTCATTCGGATTGCAGGCCATCGCGGTCGCCTTCCTGCTGGCATTGCCGCTCCTGCGCCCCGTGGGACTGCCGTTATTGCGCCCGGTTTCCGCGCCGGTAAGTTTGGGCCAGCCGCTGGCGGAAGCTCCGGTAACGACCAGATCTCAAGCCGACGCAAACCGCCCCCCGCAGAGCGATGCCAGCGCTGTGGTTTGGCGGCAGCCGCGGAGCATACCTCGAAGCATTCTGTCAGACGCAAGCGATGATGGAGTGCCAGCGCTTCCCGCACTCGGCTCGACCGCCGTCGGAACCACAGGAGAACGCGGCTTCCCCGAAGGACTACGCGATAGTTACGGCAGTGGACCCGTTCCGATCATGCCGATTGCGCCGAAGCCAGTCGCCCCTCCACTACGCATTTCGCACATGAGTGAAGGTGATTTGGTATACCAGGTTCTTCCCGCATATCCGCCGCTGGCGCGCAGCGCTCGGGTGCAAGGCACGGTTGTATTGCAGGCCATCATCAGCCGGCAAGGCGCCATCGAGAACCTGAGAATGCTCTCGGGACATCCCATGCTGGTGCGGTCAGCCATCGACGCCGTCCGCCAATGGCGCTATCGCCCATATATTCTGAACGGAGAACCAGTCGAGGTAGAAACGCAGATCACAGTGACGTTCTCCCTCGACGGAAACTGAAAAGGCCAGTGCTTAGTGGATAGTGATTCGTGGTTCGCGCCTCGCCTCTGGAAATGCTCCACGCGTTGCAGCGAGACTATCCACTCCTCACTGACCACTAACCACTGTTTTCCAGGTGTAGCCCGAGGGTAACTTAATCCCGCGCGGCGCTGCCGCTATAATCGAGCGCAGTGGCCAGCACCATAGAAATCCTGAGCCGGGTTGCAACCCGACCGACCTGGGCGGATGTTTCCCTCTCCGCCTTGCGTCAGAACTTTCGCACGGTGAGGAAGCATACGGGCGCAGGCGTAACCGTCTGCGCGGTGGTAAAGGCTGATGCCTATGGACACGGAGCCATCGAGTGCTCGCGTGCCCTGCAGGCGGAGGGTGCGCAGTGGCTGGGCGTGACCTCGCTCGATGAAGCGATCCCTTTGCGCGATGCCGGTATCGATGCGCGCGTCCTGCTGATGACCGGCTTCTGGCGCGGCGAAGAGAGTGAAATCGTCCGCTTGGGCCTGACTCCCACCGTGTGGGAACCGTGGCATATTGAGTCCTTGGAGCGTGCCGTCGCGTCCAGCGCGGTGCGCCAGGCCGTGCATCTGAAAGTGGACACCGGGATGGGCCGTCTGGGGGTCTCGCTCGATGAACTTCCAGCTGTTCTGCAGGCACTGACCGAAGCTCCCCATGTGATTCTCGAAGGTTTGTCCACCCATCTCGCCGCGTCCGAAGTCATGGACGCGCCTTCGGTAACCGAGCAGGCGCGCCGTTTCGAGGAGGCGCAGCGCATGGTGCGCGCCGCCGGTTTTGACCCCCAGCTGGCGCACATGGCCAACACCAGCGCCTTGATCTCGCGCCGCGAGACCTGGAACAACATGGTGCGCCCCGGTGTAGCGCTTTACGGATATCACTTGCCCTTCCAGCGTGCCGGCAGGGAAGTGAGCGGCGGGACTCTGCGGCTTCCTGTGAAGCCGGTGCTCACCTGGAAGACGCGCATTCTCTCGATGCGAAACTTCGCCGCAAACCAGCCGCTCGGCTACGGTGGAACCTATGTCACCCGGGCCCCGGCCCACGTCGCCGTGCTGCCCGTAGGTTACGCAGACGGATACAATCGTCAGCTATCCAATCGCGGGCGCGTGATCGTGCGCGACCACTATGCGCCCATCGTCGGCAGCATCTCGATGGATCTGACCCTCGTGGATGTAACCGGTATTCCCGGAATTGCTGTGGGTGATGAAGTGATCCTGCTCGGCACTTGCGACGGCCTGAGTGTGGATGCGCTCGAACACGCGCGTCTGGCCAACAGTTCGCCGTATGAAATTCTGTGCAATATTTCCAAGCGTGTGCCCAGGCGGTACGAGAGTTAGGAGCACCACCTCGCCGGTTTCCTCTGTGCCCTCTGTGGTTAAGGCCGTTGAACTCCTCGCCGGACGATGCCACGCACCACACTAGCTCTTGAATCCGAGGGCAGCGGTTTCCAACTGATCGTGGACTTGTTGGGCGCGGCGTAGGGCGGTTTGCACGTTGTCGCAGATATTTTCAGCTCCGACTACCGCTTCGAACTCGCCTTGATGAATCAGATGAGAAGGCTGCTCGCGGGCGCCGCAGAGAATCAGGGTTCGATGGCTCGCGTGCAGTTGGCGGGCTACTTCTTCGATGGCGAATAATCCTGTGGCATCGAGCGCGGTCATATTGCGCAGGCGAAGGATGACGACAGGCGGCAGGGTGTGCAGGTCTTCGGTGACGGTGGAGATTTTATCGGTGGCGCCGAACAGAAATGGTCCGTGGATGCGGAAGATGGTGGCGTAGTAAGGAATGTCCTTGTCTTGCAGGATGTGCATGCGTCCGTCTTCCACATACTCGTCGGTGACTTGTGAGACCGTGGTGGTGGATGCGACGCGGTTGATGAAGAGCAGGGCGGCCAGAATCATTCCTGCTTCGACGGCGACCGTGAGGTCCGCGAAAACCGTAAGGGCGAAGGTGACCAGCCAGACGCTGACGTCGGTCTTGGTGAGCCTGAGAAGTTGGGGTATTTCGCGCCACTCTCCCATGTTGTAGGAAACCACTATGAGAATGCCAGCGAGAACCGCGAGTGGCACGTGTCCTACAAGCGGGGCCGCGAAGAGCAGAATGCAGAGTAACGTCAAGGCGTGAATCATGCCTGCGATTGGAGATTGGGCGCCGGCGCGAATGTTGGTGGCCGTGCGGGCGATGGCGCCGGTAGCGGGAAGTCCTCCAAACATAGGGGAAAAGACGTTGGCCACGCCCTGGGCGACGAGCTCAACGTTGGGGTTGTGATGGTCGTTGCTCATGCGATCGGAGACCACAGCCGACATGAGCGATTCGATTGCGCCCAGCATGGCGACAGTGAGAGCGGGGCCCAGCAGTCCGTGGATGAGGTCGGGCCGAAAACGAGGGATGGCAAAATGCGGCAGGCCGGAGGGGATTCCGCCGAAGCGGGAGCCGATGGTTTCCACCGGCAGTTTGAAAATAACGACCGCGGCCGTGCCCAGCAGGAAGGCGACGATCGCGCCGGGAATGCGATTGGAAAGGGCGCGGCACCCGATGATGATCAGCACGGTCGCCGCGGCCAATATGGTTGCGGTATACGAGATGGTGTGGAAGTTTGCCGCCAGCGCTTCCATGCGTAGCCAGAAGACGCCGGGGACTTTGTTAAGTTGCAATCCAAAGAAATCTTTGACCTGGGTGCTGGCGATCAGGATGGCGATGCCGTTAGTGAAACCGATGATCACTGGGCGGGGGATGAACTTGACCGCAGTGCCCATGCCTGCGAGACCCATGATCATCAGGAGAACGCCGGCCATCACCGTGCACATGAAGAGGCCGTCGACCCCGTGAAGGGCGATGATGCCGGCGATGACGACGACAAAAGCGCCAGTGGGACCTCCGACCTGGGTTTTGGAGCCGCCCAGCAGAGAGATTAGAAAGCCGGTGACGATGGCGCAGTAGATGCCGGCTTGGGGAGATAATCCGGAGGCGATCGAGAAGGCCATCGCCAGAGGCAGGGCGACCAGGCCGACGGTGATGCCAGCGACCAGATCACGCAGAAATTTGCTGGCGTTGTAATCGCGTAAGCAGAGGACGGACTTCGGAAGCCAACGCTCGTCTGGGAAAGCAAACGCCATTTTTTTATTATGAAGCGAGAGACTCCGTAAGCTATGTGACCTGGGTCACATGGAACAGCCTGTTCCTTGACCTCAGCCCACTGTCCTCTTGTTATGTTGTCTGGGCTGCCGCACGATTGGGAGAATTGGAGAATGAAGTCCTCAAAGTTCCGACTTCTCATCACAATTGCGGGCATGCTGGCCGCAGTTGGCGGAGCATTTGCCCAGGCAATATTTCCGCCGGACTCGGACAACGCAGCTTTGCGCTACTGGACTGCCCTGACTGAGGTGCGCAGCACACTCGACGAGGACGAAACCACGCAAAAGTTGTTCTCGGCAACGATCAAGGGCGATGTCCCCTGGGATGAAAAGAAACTTGGTCCGATTCTGGACGCCAGCGCCGATGCAGTTGGAGCGATGCAACGAGGCGCCAAGCTTCCCGAATGCAACTGGGGGCTGGACTACCGTCAGGGAGCGAGCATGCCGGTTGAAATGATGATGCGAGCGCGCGACTTGGAGCGCCTCAACAATCTCGAGGGAATCCGAGAGTTAGCAGAGGGAAACGGCGAGGCAGCTGCGAACACGTGGCTCTCGGGAATTCGCTTTGCCCAGGACTTTGGGCGCGGCGGTCCCGTCATCATGGCATTGGTGGGGAGCGCCTTGCTGACGGACACTTTCCAGGTCATTACAGCGCAGGCAAAGCAAGGCAAATTGCAACCGGCGCAGAAGAAAGCCTTGTACGACGCTATCAAACAGCAGCCTGACGACGGCTTCGATTGGGGAATCTCGTGGGGCATCGAGTATGCAATCGGAAAGCAGTTCCTGGAAGGTCTGCAAAAAGCCAGCGACCCGCGGGCTGTTTACAAACAATTCGGCACGAGAGTCCCCCACGGGGTTCCTCCGACCCAACGTGACATTGATCGATACGGAGAATACATGCTTTCCGCGCAGGGCGCCTTACGCGAATACCCGGACATCGCGACGCCCCTGCTGAATGACCTTGAATCCCGGGAGCGCGGCCTTAGCGAGGCCGAGCGGTGGTTAATCCCGAGCACTTCAGGGTGTAATAGCGCCCGAATCAGGCTGCTTTCCGACCGCAACGACCTGCTACAAGCGCTCGCCTCCAACTAGGGCATTTTCCACGATCTACGGCAAGAGGCTCCCCGCAGCATCGCGCGGCGTCGCCAATACTGCGTCGAATTCCACGAGGCCAGGGATTGCGCTTCTTCCTAGGATTGGGCACAATGCTCGCCTGGAAATTTCCTGTGGCTTCCGGGTTCCACGTATGAATAAGACTCTTGCGATTCTGCTGTGGGGCGTCGTCGCGTTGATCGGGGCCATGGCTGTGGGCACGGTGGCCATGCATCGCGGAGAGCCGATCAATGCGCTGTGGCTGGTGGTGGCGGCCACCTGCTGCTATGCGCTGGGATACCGCTTCTACAGCGAATTTATTGCGGCGAAGGTTCTAGCGCTGGATGGATTGCGGGCGACTCCGGCGGAGCGTTTGGAGAACGGCCGCGACTTTCTGGTTACGAACAAATGGGTTGTGTTCGGGCATCACTTCGCCGCCATCGCGGGTCCCGGGCCACTGGTGGGGCCGGTGCTGGCGGCGCAGTTTGGCTATTTGCCCGGGACGATGTGGGTTTTGGCCGGCGCGGTGTTTGCCGGATGCGTGCAGGATTTTGTGATTCTGCTGTTCTCGGTGCGGCGCGATGGCAAGTCGCTGACGGCAATGGCTAAGGACGAGATCGGACCGGTTGGCGGATTTGTCGCGTACGTGGCCGTGATTTCGATTCTCATCATTCTATTAGGCGTCGCGGCGCTGATCGTGGTGAATGCGCTCAAGGCGAGTCCATGGGGAACATTCACCATTGCGATGACGATGCCGATCGCTTTATTGATGGGCGTCTATCTACGGAGAATTCGGCCGGGAAAAGTCTTGGAGGTTTCGGCGCTGGGATTTGTGCTAGTGCTGGCGGCGATCTGGGGTGGGCAGTATGTTTCGCAGCATGAGGCCCTGGCGCGGATATTTACCTTCACCGCACCCACGCTGGCGATTCTCATTATGGTTTACGGCTTTGCCGCTTCGTCGCTGCCGGTGTGGCTGCTGCTGGCGCCGCGGGATTATTTGAGCACCTTCGTGAAGCTGGGAACGATCGCGCTGCTGGGAATCGGAATCGTGGCGTTGCATCCTACGCTGCAAATGCCGGCGCTGACGCGGTTTGTGGATGGTACGGGGCCGGTGTTTGCGGGGAAAGTTTTTCCTTTCGCTTTTATCACGATCGCTTGCGGAGCCATCAGCGGATTTCATTCTTTGATTTCGAGCGGGACCACTCCCAAGCTGATTGCGCGCGAGACCCAGACCCGCATGGTCGGTTACGGCGCGATGATGTGCGAGTCCGCCGTCGCCGTGATGGCGATTATCGCGGCCTGCGTGATGCAGCCTGGGATCTATTTTGCCATCAACTCGCCGGCGGGAATCGTGGGGCAAGCTCCTGCCGCCGCCGTGGCAACGATTTCCGGTTGGGGATTTCCCGTGACTGCAGGCGATATGCAGGCGCTGGCGCATGCCGTTGGCGAACAGACTTTATTCAACCGCACGGGCGGCGCACCGGCATTTGCCGTGGGCATGGCACATATTTTCTCGCATAGCCTCGGCGGCGAAACTTTGATGGCCCTGTGGTATCACTTCGCCATTATGTTCGAAGCGCTTTTTATCTTGACGGTGCTCGATGCCGGGACCCGAGTTGCGCGATTCATGTTCCAGGACGCCCTGGGACACGTTTATGAGCCGCTGGGACGGACAAGTTGGTATCCCTCGATCCTGGCGACCAGCGGGCTGATCGTGGCGGCGTGGGGATATTTCTTGTGGCAGGGAGTGAAGGATCCGCTGGGCGGGATCAATTCACTGTGGCCGCTGTTTGGCATAGCCAATCAATTGCTGGCGACGGTAGCGTTGTGCGTGGCGACCACGATCATCATCAAAATGCATAAGGGGAAGTATGCGGCGGTGACGCTGCTCCCGTTGGCCTGGCTGGTGGCGGTGACGTTTACTGCGTCGTGGCACAAGATGTTTGATGCGAATCCGAAGATTGGATTTTTGGCGGCGGCGCAGGCGCTTGCGGCGGCTCCGGCCACAGGTGCTATGGCGCGGTTGATCTTCAATAACCGGCTGGATGCGGCGGTTACGGGAATGCTGGTAGTGATGGTGACCCTGGTTTTGTTTGAGTCGGTGCGGCAGTGGATGGGCATTCTGAGCGGACGCAGAGACGCGCGGGTGCGGGAGTCTCCGTTTGTGCGCACGCGGTTGGTGGAGGAGCGGGGATGAGCCGATTCATTTCTGGCTGGCGTATTTTTGTTGCGGTCTTACAGGAGATTTTTGACGAGGCCGCCTATGCGCGTTTCTTAAGCCGGGCTGGGGTCGCCCCGTCCAGAGCAAGCTATGCGGCTTTTTGGCGGGAGCGTGAAAAACCCCGCGCCAGCAGCCCCCGATGCTGCTGAGCCGCCGCTTTTTCACCTTCGCGTGCAGACGATGAAGTCGCCCATCTTCCAGTGGCCCTCCACCGATCTTTCGTACGTCATCTTGAAAGCCTTGTCCGACTGGCGCTCATAGCGGAACCGTTCCTCACTCAGTTTTTGCTTGAGCATTGCGGCTCTGGTGAAGGTGACCGATCCGTCCTTCCATCCATCGCTCGTGAACAGCCGCGCATTGCCGAAATTATCTTCCATGACAGAGATCAGCCTTCCGGTGGGCTGATCCACGCCCCAAATCGCCAGGGCCTTGAACGGACCAGGGGGGCGATCGGAGTGACGGTATATAAGCCACTTGCCGTCGAGCTCAGACACAAAGCTTACATCGGCCTCGATCTTTTTGCCGTTGGCGAACTCTCCGGCACAGCCCCAGTTGCCGGCAAAGAACGTGTTCATGTTGGGATCAGTTGTGGGCGGCTGCTGGGCGCAGCAGCGAAGGGCGCTAGCGATGACGAGGATCAACCAGGTTGCTCTCAAGTGTCGCCCCCTGCGTCTTAGACGCGAAACCTGCAAAGTCGTTATAGTGTACCCGCGCTTAGGAAGTGGCAGACGCCGTCAAGTGCGGTAAACTTGCCTCGTGCGAATGCCGGGCATGCGCGTTCTTGGAATCGATTGCGGCGGGGAATACACCGGGTACGGGATCGTCGAGATGCGCGCCAGCGGGCAGTTAGTGTGCCTGACGTGCGGGGCGATCAAGCTTTCGCCGCGGGAGAGCCTGGCGCGGCGGTTGTCGCGCATCTACGATGACCTTGGTCGGCTGATCGCCGAGCATCATCCCGATGAAGTGGCGATTGAGGGAATCTTCTACGCGCTGAATGTGAAGTCGGCGCTCAAGCTGGGTCAAGTGCGCGGGGTGGCGATGCTGGCGGCGGCTACGGCGGGGCTGGAAGTTGCCGAGTATTCTCCACTGACCATCAAGTCGTCGGTGGTGGGATATGGACGGGCAGAGAAGCAGCAGGTGCAGCATATGGTAACGCGGTTACTCGGGTTGGAGATTCCTCCCGAGCCGATGGATGCGTCGGACGCTCTCGCGATTGCGATTTGCCACCTGCACACTGCCGGGACGCTGGAGCGGCAGAGGGTGGCAGCGCGGTGATGGGGCGCAAGTACCGAGTACCGAGTACCGGGCACCGAGTGCGTGGTGTCCGATGCGGCATTCTTCTTCTTTTGATCTTCGCCGCCACTTGCGGATTTCTTCCGGCGCAGCAGGCGGCGAACGCTGCGGTCACCACCGTCCCTACGGTTACTTTTGCGATGGATTTTCCCCAGTCGAATCCTGCGCATTATTCGATCGTTGTGGATGCCGGAGGTCGGGCGCGCTACGAGTGTACGGCTGCCATCACGGAGGATTCGGAGGCTGAGCCTTACCGCACGGACTTCGAGGTGTCGAAGGCGAATCGCGAGCACATCTTTGAGTGGGCCAAACAGGCGAAGTATTTTGCCGGAAAAGTTGACTCGGGCAATCGCAAGCTGGCGTTCACGGGCGCTAAGGTTTTGAGCTATCAGGATGGCGCGCATTCGAACACGGCGCAATATAACTACTCAAATCTGGAGCCGGTGCGGGAGTTAACCGAACTTTTCCAGAAGATGGATGGCACGCTGGAATATGGGCGGCGGTTGGCCTACTACCACCACTATCAGAAGCTGGCGCTGGATGCGGAGTTGAAGCAGATGGAAGCGCAGGCGACGAACGGCCAGTTGACGGAGATCGGAACGGTGGCGCCGGTGCTGCAGGAAATTGTTGATGATCATTCGGTGATCAATGTGGTGCGGGCGCGGGCTCAGGAATTGATTGAGATGGGAAATGGCTTGGGGCATTGAGAGAGCCGGCTTCGGCGTCGGGAATCGCGTGTCCGGCATCCGGCGTTCGGCAACGATTTTCGCGTAACGGCCGGTGGAATCAGTGTTCTAATATCCCTAAGCAGCGTGATTTGTTCGGAGGGTCCCATGTATAGTCCCTGGTTTCGCTCGATTGTGTTTCGCTCGATTGTATTTACAGCGGTGGCGGGTGTCCTGCTGGCGCTGCCGGCATTCGCTGATTCGCAGGTGCGCATCGTTCGCTTGAGCAGCGTTCAGGGGGCGGTGCAGATCAATAAGAATTCGGGATTGGGATTCGAGAATGCGTTTACGAATCTTCCCATCATTCAAGGGACACAGTTGCGGACGCAGGGAAGCGGCCGCGCCGAGGTGGAGTTTGAGGATGGCAGCACGCTGCGCCTCACTCCGAATACGACGATCGAGTTCGGAACGCTGGGATTGAGCGATACCGGGAAGCGCATCTCCACGCTGAATCTGGTGGAGGGACGCGCCTATGTGAACTGGTTGGGAAAGAGTGGAGACGACTTCACTTTGAATTTCGCGCGGGAGAAAGTCGTGCTGGGGCCGGCGGCGGCGCACTTCCGGGCGGAAAGCTCTTCGCACTCGGCGGAGATTGCCAGCTTCAAGAATGAAATCGATGTGACGGCGCCGGCGGGCGTGGTGAAAGTGCCCAAGAGAAAGATGGTGGCGTTTGACGTGGGCGACAATGACCGCCCGGCGGAAGCGAAGAACGTCGCACAAGATCCTCACGACGAGTGGGATCAGCAATCGATCGAATATCACGATCAGTACGCGAAAAATAACAATACGTCCCTCGGCTACGGGGTCAGCGATCTGAGCTATTACGGCGGTTATACTGCGCTGCCCGGTTATGGAAATTTGTGGCAGCCCTATTTTGCGGGGGCGGGATGGAATCCGTTTATGGATGGTGCGTGGTCCTGGTATCCGGGCATGGGGTACATGTGGGCGTCTGCGTATCCCTGGGGATGGATGCCGTATTACTACGGGACGTGGATTTTCGCCCCGGGATTTGGCTGGGGATGGCAGCCGGGTGGGTTTAACACCTGGCACGGTGGGCTACATTACAGTGGCGCAGTCGCGGCTGATTTTCATCCTCCGGCCGTGCCTGGCGGAACGGTGAATACGGTTGCGGTTGGCAGAGGCGGGCCGGTGCTGACTGCGGATAATCCGCTGCCGCGCATGACCGTCAGGAACGGGACGGCGGGGTTGGGCGTTCCGCGCGGTGTCTACGGAAGCCTTCATTCCTTTGACCGGCAGGTGGCGAAGAGGGGATCGGCAGAAATGGAGCGCGCGCCGCAGTTTAGCTGGACTCCCTTGACGGCGGGCGAGCAACGGCCGGATGAGAGTCGTTCGACGATTGCGGGCAACCACGCTGGTGCGTCGGCCGGACGTGTTTCGGGTGGTGGCGGCGGCGCGGCGCATCACTAGTGCTTTAGGCCGCAAGGTCCGCGGGACGAAACAACAGGAGCACGCGCAGATCGAAGGCCGCGTGCAGCGCCATGGGCATCCACAAACTGCCGTTCATGATGAAGATAACCGCCATCGCGGCGCCGATGATGGCTGTGCCTGCGATTCCCTTTATGCCCTGATAGCCGTGAGCCATTCCGAAGACCAGGCTTGAAACCGCAAGGACAAAATTTTTCTGCGGGGATTCGGGCTGGTCTTGAGCGCGCGGCTTTCGAGGAAATCCCAGATGGGGACGCCAAGAAACAGGAAGAGGGCGAGGGCGTGCTGTGCGCTGGTTGTCCCGTCAATGGTCATGGAGACAATTAACTGCCATTACAAGATAACAACTCCGGCGTAGCCGACGACCATGTCCTTGTCCCCGGAAACGTCTCCTGAGGTTGCGTACTTGATGAGTTCGGCGGATTCAGCGCCGAGCTTGCGGGCCGCGGTCAGCATGGCGACGGCGGGACCGAAGCCGCACATGCTGACATTATTTTGCGTGACTGCGTCGTAGAGGGCGCGGGCATCGAGGGCGAGAAGGGGCGCGATCGCGCTCTGGTCTTTTATTCGCGTGACCGCCTCGGACTCGTAATGATTCATATCGCTGGAGGCGACGATCAGAACCGGCGCCGGATTCGAGGCAATGGTGTCGGCGATGGCCTCTCCGAGTTGTTCGAGAACTTCGAACTGGCGAGTGCCGAGTGCGATGGGAACGAACTTGAGATGGGGTTGGCGGACTTGCAGAAACGGTAGTTCGACTTCGGTGGCGTGTTCCTGGCGGTGAGCCTCTGAATCCTCCTGCAGCAGGGGGCAGGCTTGCTTGAGGGCGGTGGCGAACGCCTCGTCGATGGGAATGTTTCCTAGCGGCGTTTGCCAGGCACCTTCGCTCATGATGGCCAGGGCGTGGCCGAAGCCGGTGTGGTTGGGGCACAAGACCAGACACAGTTGGGGAATTTCGATGGCCCCAAAGACCGCGCCCGCGACGTGGCCGGAGTACATATATCCTGCGTGCGGAGCCATGCAAGCCAAAGCGCGAAGCGGCGTTGCAGCCGGAACTTGCGAGAGATAGGCGTTGACTTCTTGGCGCAGGGAGGTTTCGTCGCGAGGATAGAAACGTCCGGCAACCGCGGGATGGCGAACTGGGGCGGCGCCCATGGAATCACCTCTGAGAAAATCCTACGAGCCGTTGTGGTGGTCGCGCAAGGCGCGAAACAGCGCGGTGGATTCTTCCAGGCTCAAGGTCTCAGCCCGGGCAGCGGGCTTCACTTTGGCTTGCGCCAGCGCGGCGCGCAGCACAGGTTCGGGATAGTTGGATTTGAGGTTGTTCCACAGGGTTTTGCGCTTCTGGCCAAAAGAGAGTTTGAGGAAGTCGATGAAGCTATCGGCCAGGCCGTCGCCGTCGATTCCCAACTCGGCCTTGCGCGGCGCGAGAGTCAGGCGAAGGACTGTGGAATGCACTTTTGGCGGAGGTGAAAAGGCATCGGGTGGAAGCGTGAAAAGCTTTTCGACTCGGGCGAAAAGCTGTGCGGTAGCCGAAAGCAGGCCGTAGTCGCGGCTTCCGGGCGCGGCGGCGATGCGGTCGGCGACTTCGCGCTGCACTAGGAGAATGAGGCTCTCGAAATATTTCGAGTATTCGAAAAGCCGCAGCAGAATGTCGGACGTTATGTAATAAGGAAGGTTGCCGATGACCTTCGCCGGTTCGGGCTTGAATTCGATGCCGGGACGGCGCAGTCCGGGCTTAGGCCCGAAGAGAGAGTCAAAATCGATGGAAAGAATATCGGCCTCGATGACTTCGACGTTGGGGAACATGCCGAAGCGCAGGCGAAGCTGGGCCGCCAGGACGCGGTCCAGTTCGACGGCGATGAGGCGGCGGGTGCGTTTGGCCAGGAGCGAAGTGAGAACGCCGCGTCCGGGGCCGATTTCGAGCACCGTGTTTTGCGAGGTGTCGCCGAGCGCGGCGACGATTTGAGCCGCAAAGCTGTCGTCGGCAAGGAAGTGCTGTCCCAATTTGGGCTTATGTTGTGGACGCCGCGCAGACACCACCTTGGGCACGTTGACCCTCTTTTCCTCGGGGCGCTAGACTGACTAGTTGGTCCGCGCGAAAGCTGCGCGGGTGTTCGGCCCCGCAAAATATATTCCATCATATCGTGTACTCGCAATTCGCGGAGTTTCTCTGGGAGGATTCATGAACATCGCATTTGTGGCTTCAGAAGGTGTCCCGTATTCGAAAACTGGCGGTTTGGCCGATGTCGTGGGCGCATTGCCGCGCGCGCTGGCGGCTTTGGGACATCAGGTAAGCGTTTACCTGCCGCGCTATAAACAGACCAAGTTGGCCGATGCCGCAACCGTGGTGCGCAGCATCACCATCCCGTTTGACGACAAGTACCGGTTTGCGTCGGTGGTGACGGGCGGAACCCAGGGAGGAGTGCGATTTTATTTTATTGAGTGCCCGCAGTATTTCGAGCGAGACGCGCTGTATGGGACGCCGGCGGGGGATTATCCCGATAACGCGGAGCGCTTCGCGCTGTTTTCTCGCGCGGTGCTCGAGGCGGCCAAAATTCTAGGTGTGCCGCACGTGTTTCATTGTCACGACTGGCAGTCGGCGCTGGTTCCGGTGCTACTGAAAACCATTTATGCGGAGGATCCGGCGTTCCGCGATGTGGGTACGGTTTTCACCATTCACAACATGGGCTACCAGGGGTTGTTTCCGCCAGAGGTTCTGCCGCTGTTGATGTTGCCCTGGGATCTTTTCACCATGTCGAAGATGGAGTTCTTTGGGCAGGTGAATTTTCTGAAGGGCGCGCTGACTTATTCGGACTATGTAACCACAGTGAGCCGCAAGTACAGCCAGGAGATTCAGACTGCGGAGTATGGATTTGGACTGGAGGGTGTGCTGCGCGACCGGGCGGCGACCGTCACGGGAATTTTAAATGGCGTGGATTATGAGGAGTGGAGTCCGCAGACGGATAAGTTTACGGTGGCGAAATTTTCCCCGCAGGATCTTTCGGGGAAGGCGGCATGCAAAAAAGATTTGCTGGCTGCATTCGGGGTGGCGAATACCGATGCGAAGTTACCGGTGATTGGAATTGTTTCGCGCTTTGCGGCGCAAAAAGGCTTTGATCTGATCGCCCAGGTCATGGATCGCCTGGCGCGCGAAGAGATGATCCTGGTGGTGCTGGGTTCCGGCGACAAGGTGTATGAAGAGATGTTTGCGCGGCTGAACAAGCAGTTCCCCAACAAGATTGCGTTGAAAGTGGCTTACGACAATGCCGTCGCACACAAGATCGAGGCGGGGTCCGATATGTTTCTGATGCCTTCTCGATATGAGCCTTGCGGGCTGAACCAGATTTACAGTTTGAAATATGGGACCGTTCCGATTGTTCGAGCGACCGGCGGATTGGACGATACGATCGAGCCCTGGGACGCACGCACCGGCAAGGGAACCGGTTTCAAGTTCACGGAGTACAACGGAGAATCTTTGCTGCTGACCATCAAGCATGCGCTGCAGGATTTTCGCGATCAGACCTCGTGGCAGGCGCTGATGCGGAACGGAATGAACAAAGACTTTTCCTGGAATGCTTCGGCGCGGGAGTACGGAAAGATTTATGAGCGGGTGAAGGCGGGGCGGGGAGCGGCAATTGCGGCGGATAAGGTGCTGGTGTAGCCCAGCGAGTTTTGTTCCAGCCGGTTTATTGTCGACGGAGTCCTTGGACTAGATGAGTTTGAGTTCCTTCATGTGGCTTAGCAATTTCCCGGTGTCGATGGGTTTGATCAAATAGGCGTCGCACAACGACCCGAACGACTGAACAACATTGTCCACATCGTCGAGCGCCGTCGTCATGATAATTTTTGCACCAAACGTGGAGAGTGTCCCTCCCGCTTCTTCGAGAGCGCGGATTTCCTTCACGGCGGCCTGACCGTCCATTTCCGGCATCATGATATCCATGCAGATGAGGTCGTAGACTTGCCCGCTCTCTCGAGCCGCGCGAAACGCCGCCACGGCCTCCTTGCCGTTAACCGCGACATGGCATTCGCCATATTTTGAAAGAAACGACAGCAGCAGAAACCGGCTGACGGAATCATCTTCGACAATCAGAGTGCGCATTTTGGTGTTCCTCCTGAGACTCGTCTATGTCCACCCGGACTGCTTGAGGGTGGTCTTGAGCAACTCGAATTGCTCCTCCAGTGGAGGCAGCAGAGTCGCGGCGCAGCTCAACTCGTTCGCTGCCGCCGCATCCTCCACTTGGCGGCAGAGGGCGCGCAGGCCTTCCGCCGACACCGTGGCCGACGCTCCCTTGAGGGCGTGCGACTGCATGCGGACGCCGGCGGCATCGCCTTTCTCGATGCTCTGTTGCAGGCTGCGCAACTGCGCCGGAACGTCATTCACGAATCCGGCGACAACCTTGCGCGCGAGATTTTCGTCGCCCATGAGGCGAGCGAGCAGCTCCTGCCGGTTGAAAGTAGCTTCTGCAGGTGACTGGCCACCCGGAGGGCAACTCTCGGCAACGGCGGGCATATTCAGCCATTTCTCCAGGATCTCACTCAATTGCCGCGGCTCGACCGGCTTGGAAAGATAGTCGTTCATCCCGGACTCAAGGCATTTCTCGCGGTCTCCGCTAATCGCATCCGCGGTGATCGCAATGATCGGAATGTGAGGGTTGCGCATCCCGGTCCGGGCATCGCGGATTTGGCGCGCCGCCTCGTAGCCATCCATTTCGGGCATTTTGCAATCCATGAGGACCACGTCATAATCGGCCTTGCGCAGCGCGTCCAGAACTTCTACTCCATTGCCTGCCACGTCGGCCGCGTAACCGAACTTGCGCAGAATCGCGACGGCCACCTGTTGATTGGTCAGATTATCTTCCGCCAGTAGGATTCGAGCCCGGCTTTTCGGCTGCGCGACGACTGGTTGCCGCCGAACCGGGGGGTTGAGTTGCATGGCCGCGTCTGGATTGGCATCCACGGGCGCGCTCGCTGCTGGCTGCTTCTCGAATACAGCCGTAAACCAAAACGTCGATCCCTTGCCTTCCTGGCTCGCGACGCCAATCTGGCCACCCATCAGCCCGACCAGCTGTTTGGAAATGGTCAGGCCGAGGCCAGTGCCACCGTAGCGGCGCGTGCTCGATCCATCCCCTTGAATGAAGGGCTCGAAAAGCGCGGAAGCTTGCTCCTGCCGGAAGCCGATACCCGTATCGCTTACTTCGAAACGCAGCGCTGCCCTGCCATCGTTCCCGCTTTCGTCTTCTTCAACATCCAGGCCCGCCCAGATCGACACCGTGCCTTTCTGGGTAAACTTCACCGCGTTGCCCAGAAGGTTCACCAGAATCTGACGCAGGCGGCCATGGTCGCCGCGCAGCAGCCGGGGGGTTCCCGGCTTCAGCTCGCTAGCCAGCACCAGCCCTTTTTCGGCTGCTTTGATGGCCAGCAGTTCGACCGCATTCTCCAAAACCGTGCGCAGATCGAAGTCGTTCGTCTCCAGCATTAGCTTGCGAGCTTCGATCTTCGAGAAATCCAAAATGTCGTTGATCACCGTCATCAGCGCCTCGCCACTGGTGCGCACCAATTCCGCGTACTGCCGCTGCTCTGCCGTCAGTTCGGTATCCAGCAGCAACCCGGCGACTCCAATCACGCCATTCATCGGAGTGCGGATTTCGTGGCTCATGTTGGCCAGGAACTCGCTCTTGGCGCGGTTGGCCGCTTCGGCGGCGTCTTTGGCCTCGAGCAAAAACTGCTCGCCCCGCTTGCGCTCCGCAATGTTCACGAAAGTAACGACCGTGCCGATGGCTTCTTCGCCCCGGTGCATGGGATCGGACCAGTATTCGGCGGGAAAGCTGGTGCCGTCGCGGCGCCAGATAACTTCGTCGTCGATGTGGGTGCCATGTCCCTGGCGAAAGGCTTCAAAGATATGGCACTCCTCGACGGGGTAATGGCTTCCATCGGGGCGCGTGTGGTGGATCAGATCGTGCATGTTCCGGTCAAGCAATTCCTCGACCTTCTCGTAACCTAATAGTTGGAGGCAGGAGGGATTGCAGAAGGTGCATTTGCCCTGCATGTCGATCCCGTAGACTGCCTCGGGGATTGAATCCAAAACGATTCGCAACAGTTCGCTGCTCTGCCGAGCGTCCTCTTCCGCGCCCTTGCGTTCGGTGATATCGCGCACGAAGGCGAAGCTGTACTCCTGGCCATCGAACTCCAGGTAGGTCGCGGTTACTTCCACCGGGAAAAGCCATCCAGTTTTGGTTGCGTGCTGGGTTTCAACGCTCACAAAAGCCCGGGTCTTGAGGTTTTTCCAAAAGCTCTCCCAGGTTTCTTTGGGGAAGGTCGGATTTATTTCGGGGATCGACAGGGAAAGAAGTTCCTCGCGGGTACGCGACAGACTGCGACAGGCCGCTTCGTTGGCATAGAGGATGCGGCCTTGCGGATTCATCCAGAATACGCCGTCGGAAGCGTGTTCCAGCGAGAATTGCGCCAGACGGAGATCCTTTTCCGCGCGCTTGCGTTCAGTGATGTCGTGCGCAAAGGCGAAGGCGTATTCCTGCCCATCGAAATTCAGATAGGTTGCCGTGATCTCCACTGGAAAGACGGCTCCCTGTTTGGTTTGGTGCTGGGTTTCAAAGCTCATCGAGGGCAGCGTCTTCAATTCCTTCCAGAATGCGGCCCAGGTTTCTATGGGGAAAAGCGGATCGATATCCGGAATGGATAAGGAAAGAAGCTCTTCGCGCGAACGTCCCAGGGAATCGCAGGCCGCCCGGTTGGCATAGACGATGCGGCCGTGCGGGTCCATCCAATGGATCGCGTCGGAGGCATGTTCGAGGGAAAATTGCGCCAGGCGGAGATCCTTCTCCGCGCGCGTGCGCTCGGTGATGTCCAGGCTGGTACCGCATAGCCGTTCCGGATCGCCCCGCAGGCGGTCGATGACCTGTCCCCGACTTCGCACCAGCCGCTTGGTCCCATCGGGGCGCAGCACGCCATGCTCGACATCGAAAGGTTGGCGGGATTGGACCGTGTTCTCCAGAGTCTTTTGAATGGTCCCCCGGTCGCCTTCAGGAAGCGCCGCCAGCAAATCCCGGAGCGGACGCTGGAGCGTCCCGGGCGGATAGCCGAAGATGCGGAAAAAGCCCTCCGACCCGCGCACCTCGCCCGTCGCGACGTCGATCTCCCAACTGCCCAAAGGCGCAATCCGCTGGGCGTTTTCCAGCTTCTGTTCGCTGTTGGCCAGCGCGGCCTCGAGGGCGTGGTGTGCGGTGATGTCCTGCTTGATGGCAATGAAGTTGGTGATGGCGCCGCTCAGGTCGCGCACGGGCGTGATCGACATCTCCTCGGTGCAGTGGGTTCCGTCCTTGCGCCGATTGATCAGTTCGCCATGCCAGACCTCGCCCGCCAGGATCGTCTGCCAAAGTTTCCGGTAATAAGTGGGATCCTGGCGGTCGGACTTGAGAAACCGGGTGTGCTGGCCGATCGCTTCCTCGGCGCTGTAGCCCGTCATCTTGGTGAAGGCGGGGTTGACATACTGAATGGTGGCTAAGGTGTCGGTAATGACGATGGCTTCGCCAATCTGCGAAATCGCGGTTACGAGTAAATCCACGCTGGCATGCTTGCCTGTGAACGCGAGGGCGTCCTGTGCAGCCCTCAACTTGCTGGGCTGGTCGGTTCGTAATGGGTAAGTTGAAGACACGAGTTCCTGAGTACTAATCGGCAAGAAGAACGCTCGACCTTAACGTGACTTAGTAGTTGGTTCGCGGCATCCGCGCTGAGGTTTACGCTTGCCTTCCCGCAATGGTCGTTTTCCCCAATTGGCCCTCCCCCCGCGAATATTTCGTCTCCCATGAGTGCAGAAATATCGGGGCCGCAGGAAAAGTCGATATAACGAAAAGAGGGCGAGAGGAGTACTGAGCAATGAGCGAGGTATTGGAACAGGCGCAGGAAACCAACGGTCACGGGACGGCGACACCAGTGGCGGGGATGAGGAAGATGGCCGCGCAACGAACCGGTGGCATGGTGCAGGAACCGCGCAACGGAGCAGCCGCAGACAATGGGGCGAGCCGGCTGCAGGGGAAGAAGATCGCCGAAGACAAAACCCGCGCCCGTACCTTGGCCCGGGCGCAGGCGGTTGCCGAAAAACTTTCGACCGCGACCGAGGAGGTAGCCACCGCGATCAATGAAGCGACCGCTACGGTTGAGCAACTTGGCAAGTCGATGCAGACCATCGCTTCCGGCGCGGAAGAGGCGGGCGCGGCGGCGGAGGAATCGCGCGCGGCCATCAACCAGATCGAAAAAGCGTCGGACGAAGCCAATACCCAGGCCGCCGGCTCCTTGACGCTTGTCGATAACCTCTATGGGCTGAGCCGCAGTACGTCGGTTGACATTAAGACCTTGATTAAGGGTGTGAGCGACGCCGCGCAGGCCAACTTCGATTCCGCCAAAATGATCGCGGAACTGGAGCGGCAGTCGGAGGAGATCGGCAAAATCGTCCATGCCGTGGCCCGCATCGCCGACCAGACCAACCTCTTGGCGCTGAATGCGGCGATCGAAGCGGCGCGCGCCGGCGAGCATGGTAAGGGATTTGCCGTGGTAGCGGATGAAGTGCGCAACCTGGCGGAGATGAGCGAGAAGAGCGCCCGCGGAATCCAGGAAGTGGTGACCGAGATTCAGGGCCAGGTAAAGGTTGTGGCCGTCGATGCCCAGACCGCCGGAAAAAAAGGTCTGGAAGAAGTCGAAAAGGCGAAGGCGATCACGGAAGCGCTGGCGCGCGTCGAAACCGACTTGGCCGATATGCGCGAAGGCTGCAAGGCGATTGTCACCAACGCAGTTACCGCGCTGGCCGGCGCCAAGGAATACCTGGTGGGCGCGCAACAGATCGCCAAAGCGGCGGAAGAATCCAGCACGGCCGTGATGGAGTCGCAGAAAGCGGTGCAGGAGCAGGGCCGGGCCTACACGGAAATGAACGATGCTTCCAACAGCCTGGCCCAGTTGGCCGAGAAACTGAAGACCTCGACCAGCGCGCAGAAGTCCGCTGAGGAATTGGCGGCGGCAGCGGAAGAACTCTCGGCCAACGCCGAAGAAGTCAAGAGCGCTTCCGGGCAGATCTCGGCCGCGATCGAGGAGATCAGCCGCGCGGCCCAGGTTTCTTCGAAAGCCTGCGAAACCGCTATGGCTTTGGGCACGAAACTGGAAGTTGCCGCCAAGGAAATGGGCGTCAAGGCCACGGAAAGTGGAGAGAAATGCGTTGCCGTAACCACTCTGCTGACCACCAACAAGGAGGCCCTGGACTCGATGATCGTCAATATCGGGCAAGCGGCCCAGATGTCGCTCGGGTCGGCCAAGAATGTCCTCGAACTGGAAGAGCGGACCCGGCGCATCGACAAGATCGTAGACGCCATCGTGATGGTCACGGTGCAGACCCGCATGCTGGCGGTCAATGGCAACGTCGAAGCGGCGCGCGCCGGAGAGTTTGGCCGCGGCTTCTCGGTAGTCGCCGGAGACATCCGCTCGCTGGCCAACGAGAGCAGCGAAAATGCCGACCGTATCAAGGACCTGGTCAAGAGCATTCAGGGCCAGATCACGAAAGTGGTCACCGACATTGAAGGCGCCGGCATCAAGGCCAAAGAAGAGGCCGAGCGCGCCAAAGTCTCAACCACCAACCTGGAGCGCATGGCCAAGGACATCAAGGAAGTTCAGCTTGGCGTCAACGTCATTGCCAAAGGATCGGATGTCGCGGTGAATGCGCTGCAGCAGGCATCCAAGGCCAGCGAGCAGATTGCCACCGCATCCGAGGAGATGAATCGCGCCAGCACCGAATCCGCCA
The DNA here is from genome assembly GCA_963710965.1 of uncultured Acidobacteriaceae bacterium. Taxonomy (GTDB): domain Bacteria; phylum Acidobacteriota; class Terriglobia; order Terriglobales; family Acidobacteriaceae; genus Sulfotelmatobacter. The sequence continues at coordinate 21,945 of CAVQCP010000055.1, forward strand.
CCGCCGCCGAAGAAGGTTTGAAAGCGGCCCAGGAAATTCTGCAGGCGGTCGAAGAAATCGCGTCCCAGGCCGACGAACTGCAGCACGGATAGGGACCATGACCGGGTTGAATTTGTTGTGGATGGAGCGACGGGCGTTTTTACCGTCCAGTTCCGAGTTGGCCGGGCGAGACGGTCTGGCACTCCACATATCCAATGATCAAACGGTCAAGGTCATGCACCGGCACTGCCGGACGCGAGGAGGATTCGAATGGCTACAGAAACGGTGAAAGCGGCCGCCAAAGCGGGAGCGGACGGAACGCAACTGGTCACGTTCTTACTCAAGGATGAAGAGTTCGGCTTCGACATCATGTCGGTGCAGGAAATCATCCGGCTGCCGAAAATGTCCAAACTGCCGCACACTCCCGACTACGTGGAAGGCATTTCGAGTCTGCGGGGAACGGTGTTGCCCATCTTCGATATTCGGGCCCGATTCAAGATGAAGCGCGAGGAGCACACCGATCGCAGCCGGGTGCTGGTGATCGATATCGACGGCAAGCAAACCGGGTTGCTGGTGGATGGCGTGCGGCAGGTCACGCGAGTCGGCCGCAACGAGTTCGAGGCGCCTCCCGCAGCCATCCGCAACGATACCGCCGACTACATTGACGGCGTGGTCAAACTCGACAACGGCGCGCGCATCATCATTGCACTGGACGCCCGCCGGGTCTGCACTTTGGGCAGCGGGAATGGAGCCGGCGACGCGATCGCGGAAGCCCTGGCGAAAAGCTCCGCGGCCCACGCCGGGAATGAAACCAATAACCCCAGGGCGCAGAGCAATAGCGATAGCAACAGCAACAACAACAACAACAACAACAACAAGGAGACGCACGCCAAAGGGGGCGAAGTGCGGCAACTGGTCAGTTTTAAAATCGGCCGGGAAGAGTTTGCCTTTCCCATGGAGCATGTCCGCGAGATTCTGCGGGTGCAAACCCCGAAAGAAGTGCCGGGCGCGCCCGATCACCTGCTGGGAGTGTTGACAGTCCGCGGGCAGATCCTGCCCATCGTCGATCTGCGCCGCCTGCTGCGGCAGACCTCGTTCGCAGCCGACTTGGCCGCGGCCTGCCGGTTGGCTTCGACAGAATACCGAAGCTGGCTGACTCAGACCACGACCGCTTCCGGCGAGAACCCGGATCTGCACAAAGTGTCGGCCGCTGCCGAACAGCTTCGCACCTGGCTCTCGGCTTTCAACAGTTCGAGCCAGTTGCTCACTGAGACTCTGGCCACGGCCCGGGGACTCAATGAGCATGTAACCAAGCAGGCCAGCGCTGCCGCCGATCAGGACCTTAAGGGGATCGAGGCGCTTAACCAAGACGTCGTCGCTTCGGCCCAGGCCATCGTCGCGGCGCTCGATGCCTTCGGGGAGCAGGTCGAAGGCAGCATTCACGAGGACCAGCGCATCATTGTCGTCGATTCCAAGGGGTTCCAGCTTGGACTGGTCGTCGATCACGTCAATGAAGTGCTGGGGGTGCAGGAGGATGCGATCGAAGCTCCGCCTAATCTGGAGCATGAGCAAGGCGTCAGCCTTTCAGGCATTGCCAAACTGGACGATGGCAAGCGGCTGATTCTGCTGCTGGCAACCGGAAGCTTGCTGGACCATAACGTGTTGTCGAAAATCGCGGAAGGCAGCGAAGGGGAAGGCACCGCCGCCGCGGTTGCCACCGCCGCGGAAGAGACGAAACCGAACGCCCAGATGGATGACAAGAAAAAAGAAGAAGAAACTGGGCAAGGCGAAGAGGTGCAACTGGTGACGTTCCTGCTGGGCCAGGAGGAGTATGGCATCCCGATTGCCAAAATACAGGAGATCGACCGGCTGTCGAAGATCACGCAGACTCCGAAGGCGCCGAAGTTTGTCGAGGGCGTCACCAACCTGCGTGGCGAAGTCATTCCCGTGCTGAGCACACGCATGCTCTTTGCCTTGGAAACGAAAGCTTCCGACGATCACACCCGGGTAATCATCGTCGATCTGGGCGGCGCCAAGACGGGCCTGGTCGTCGACTCGGTGAAGCAGGTGCTGAGCATTTCCAGGAGCAATATCGCTCCGCCGCCGGCCAGTATCTCGAGTGGAGCCGATGGCCAGTTTATTTCCGGTCTGGGCAAAGTCGAAGACGGAAAGCGAATGATCGTTCTGCTGGATGTGGAGAAGGTGCTTACGCGCGGCGAGCGGAGCGAACTGGCGGGGCTCGGGGCTCACGCCTAGATGGTCGTTGGCCGGCAGTCGTTCGCGTTGGCCAGCGCGGCCCGCTGGCCATAACCCGTGACGGACCGCTGACGACGGGCGGCTCCGCCCAACATTTGGTCTGAATCCATGAAGAGTACGATTCGCGTGCTGGTGGCAGACGATTCCGCGTTGATGCGAAATCTGATCAGCCGACTGCTGGCTAAGGCGCCCGACATTCTCGTGGCCGCAACCGCGCGCGATGGCGAAGACGCGGTCCAGAAGGCAATCGAGTTGAAGCCCGATGTCGTGACCATGGACATCAACATGCCAAAGCTCGATGGCATCAGCGCCATGCAGATGATTCTGGCGCAAAGGATCTGTCCCGTCATCATGCTCAGTTCGCTGACCCAGCAGGGCGCGGTGGAAACCTTCGAATGCCTGGAACTGGGAGCCTTCGATTTCGTCGCGAAACCGGAAGGTACCGTCTCCGCGAAACTGGACTCGATTGCCGAAGACTTAATCGCCAAGGTGCGCGCGGCGGCGGCATCGGGCGGCCTCAAACGCCCGCGTCCCAAGCCTGCGGCATCGCCGCCACGATCGTTAGCGCGGCCCGCTGTGCGGCCCGCGAGTCCGCCATCGAGCGAAATGCGGGCCATCGCCATCGGAATCTCTACCGGCGGTCCGACCACGATCAGCACCTTCCTCCCCGGCTTGCCCGCCGACCTTCCCGCCGCGATTTTTCTGGTGCAACACATGCCGGCGGCCTTCATCCCGACCTACGTCTCCCGGCTGCAGAAGGAGTGTGCCATCGAGGTGGTCGAAGCCGAAACCGGGGCGCCGGTGCATGCCGGATGTTGTTATGTGGCGAGCAACAATCTTCATCTGTGCCCCTTTCGCAAACTGAGTGGCGAGGTCGTGCTGCGCCGGCCCAGCCAGCCGAAGACTCTGTTCGTCCCTGGGGTCGGGGTGATGATGGATTCGGTTCTGTCGATCTATGGAGCGCGGACCATCGGGGTACTTATGACCGGCATCGGGGACGACGGCGCCGATCAGATGGTCAGAATTCGCGAGGCCGGTGGAGTTACCATCGCCGAGTCGGAAGAAAGCTGCGTCGTCTTCGGCATGCCTTATCAGGCGATCGCGCGGGGAGGGGCGGAGATTGTGCTTCCCAGCTGGGAAATGGCCGCGCGGCTGGTCCGCATCCTCGCGTCCAAGACGGCGGGAGACGCGCTGCACCGAACCTCGGAGCGAACCTCGGAGCGATCCTCTTTGCGGACCTCCGCAGGGCCGGGGGCAAGCTCATGACCATGATGGACGGCAAACTACTCGCAGCCCTGTCCGCGCCCGAAGAATCCGAACGGCGTTCGGCGGCGCAGGAGATCAGCGAATCCGGAGATCCCGGGGCGGCGGAGGCTCTCGTATCGCAGCTCCATCAAGAGGGATCGCGTGCCGTCAAGGAGGCAATCCTCCGCGGCCTCTCCCGGATATGGACTTCGAATCCGGTGGAGTCCATTATCGAACTCCTGAAAGACGACGATCCCTTTGTCCGAGCCGAGGCTGCGAATATGCTCCAGCGCCGCGCCGGCGACGTGATCGAAGCGCTCAACCGCCTGATCCGGAGCGACGACAAAGATCTGCGCAAGTTCAGCGTGGACATTCTTCGTGAAGCTACCATTGGCGCTCCCGACGCGCTCTACCTTTCCGCTTTGAAGGATGAAGACATCAACGTGGTCATCAGCGCCATCGAGAACATTGGCTCGAGGCGGCGTCACGGTCTGGTTATGCCGGTGCTGGCCATGGCGATGGAAAGCACCCAACCCATGGCCGTGTGCGCTTGTCTGGAAGCGCTCGCACTCATTGGAAGCCGGCAGACTCTCGACACTCTGCGCGCGAAATATCCCAACGCCGCCGAAGTGCCGGGCATCTACCTGCAGCCTTTCCTGAAGTTGCTCGGCCACACCGCCGGCCCCGAGTCGATCGAAGAAATTTGCCGGGCCATCGAACAAAAAGGTGAATTCATCCGCGAGGTCGCGATCGACGCTCTGACCAACATCGCGCTGCGTCACAATGTTTCGCAGTTGAATCCGCGTTGCGAAGCTACGCTCTGCGGCCTGCTCACGCCGGAACTCGATGCCGGGGTGCGTTTTCACCTCGTCCGTCTTCTCGGACACTTCACCGGCCGGGCCCGCGTGGCCCTCGTGGTCCTGCCTTGTATACACGATCCCGATCGGACGCTAGCTCTGGCCGCGGTCGAGGCGCTGGCGAATTCTTCCGATCCCGCCGTCGAAAGCGAGTTGCAATCCCTGTTTTCGAGCGAGAGCGATCCGGAGATTGCCGAAGAACTGGAGGAACTTCTCAGGAGGCGCCCGCGATGGAACTCACCGCCGAGCAGTTCTCCAAACTAAGCAAGCTCATCTACAAGAAGTTGGGATTGCAATTCGACGAAAAAAAACTCTACTTTCTGAACAAGCGGGTGGAAAAGCGAATCACCGACCTCGGCCTGAAGGACGCCGACGAATATCTTTTCCAGATCGGGTATTGCGATGCCGACGGTGCCGAGATGCAGGCGCTGGCCAATCTCATCACTACCAACGAAACCTACATGTTCCGCGAGTTCGAGCAACTGGCCGGCTTTGCCGACGTTTGCCTCCCCGAACTGATCGCCGCCAGACAGCCAACCAGCGACCGGCGCATCCGCATCTGGTGCGCGGGTTGCTCCTCGGGCGAGGAAGCCTATACTCTCGCCATCATCATCCGCGAGGTGTTTCCCGATTCCGTGAACTGGGACGTCAGGATCACCGCTACCGACATCGATGAAAACGTCCTCAAACTCGCCCGCAACGCGGTCTATGGCGATCGTTCGGTCAAGAACGTGCCCGACAGCTACGGCAGGCACCTGATACCGACAGTCACGGGATTCCGCATCGCACCGGGAACCGCCAGCATGGTGCGCGTCGAGAAACTGAATCTCAACGACCAGCAGCAGATGAAAGCCATGCGGGGCTATGATTTCGTGTTTTGCCGGAACGTGCTGATCTACTTCGATGACGAGTCGCGGCGCAATGTGGTGAACCACTTCTACGACGCGCTGAATCCCAAGGGCTACATCTTCCTGGGCCATTCTGAATCTGTCGGCCGCATCACCTCGGCATTCCATCTGAAGAAGGCGGGCGGACACCTGCTTTATACGAAGGGTTGACCAGTGAAGGACTGACTGTGAAAGGACGGCTATGAAACGGAATGTGCTGATCGTCGACGACTCGGAGTTTACCCGCAACTACCATTCCTATATTCTTCGCGAGGCCAACTTCGAGGTCGTCACCGCGGTCGATGGCGCGGACGCGCTCGAAAAGCTGTACAGCCGGTCCTTCGACCTCGTGCTCACCGATATCAATATGGCGAACATGGACGGCTATGAATTCATACGCCAGGTGAGGAGCAATGGAGACTATACCGATTTGCCGATCATCATCATCTCCACCGAGTCGGAGGCTGAGGACAAAAGCCGCGGCTTCATCGCCGGGGCAAATTTCTACATCGTGAAGCCTTCGGACCCCAAACCCTTGCTGGAAAACATCTGCATGGTGCTTGGGATCGACGGCTTGCAGGCCGACGACTCTGGAACCGGCGACTCGCGGGGCAAGCAAAGCGGTGACTCGTGACCGGCGGGAACGAAGCGGAATCGCTCTCGTCGGCATGGGCGAACTATGAGCGGCTGAACACCAGCCTCGTCCGCTATCTGAACAGCAGCGAAACGGAGTTTGCCCGCCTGATCCAGGCGCTCGATGCTTGCTGGAGCATGGCGGAGAATGTGCAAAAGGCGACCGCACAGCTATCGGAACACACTGCGGCCGCAAGCGAGAGCCAGAACGTAATCCGGCAAACCATGCTGGAGGGCTGCGCTGTCTTCAAGAAGTTTCTTCTGGAAATCCAGGAAGCGCGCCACCTGTTGGCCGGCACTGCGCATCAGACCGGAGGACTGCTTCGCACCGCCCTGCACCTGCAGGAGAACATCGCACCGCTGACGCACATCGCTTTTCATTTTCGCCTGGAATCGTCTCGACTCTCTCTCCAAGACAGTGCTTCGGTGGTGAAGGCGTATGAAGAGATGAAGCAAGTGGTAGGTTACATGACCAAGGCAGGCGATTCGCAGCAGCGCGCGCTGCTGACGATTCTCGGCAAGCTCTCGGCGGCGACGCGATCGGTGGAGCAGACGTGCGCTTCCTATGCCTTGCAGGCCGCCGAATCGGAGAAAGAAGTTGTGCGTCATCTCGATCTGGTTTCCCTCGTCCCCCGCAGCCTGCTGCGAGTCCAGAACAAGGCAAGCACCCTGGGAACCGTGCTCGCCACCAGTATCGGGGAAGCGGTCAAGGCCCTGCAGGGACACGACGCGATTCGTCAGCGCCTCGAGCATATCCTGGGCGCGCTGGCCGCCGTTCGCAGAGATCGAGACCGCGACCATGACAATACCTTTAACAATAACAACGCCGAGAGCGAGCCGGATGACCCCGGGCATGCGCTGCTACTGCAGCGCCAGCAGGCGAAGTCCCTGCTCGAGATGGTGGTCAAGACCGGAAGCCGCATCGAGCGCGAGTTGAACAGTGTGATCGCTTGCTCCCAAGGCATAGCCGAGGACGGGTCGTCCGGGTCGTCCAGCGACGACCGGGGGGAGGGGTTCGAACAGGCGGTCGATCGCCTTGCTGGTCTCGGCACCGAAGTCGCTGCCTTGCTAGGCGGGGAGGCGAAGGTGGGGAACTTCGTGGTTGCGCAGCTCAACCCCATTCGCGAAATGTTAAACGCCAACAGCCGCGAACTGGAAGTCGTGGCCAGGTCGATGAAGAAACTAGCGCTCAATGTCCTGGTGGATGCGCACAAGATTCCAGCGGCACGAGGTCTCGGAGTACTGGGGATCTGGACGTCGGAAGTCTCCGACGATGTGCTCAAGCTGGCCACCGAACAAAATGAGCAGCTCGCCCAATTCGGGGAGACGCTTCAGTCCCAGGTTGGTGAGTTGGCCGCCGACGTGCAAAAGGTCGAGTCCTGCCGGGTCGCACTCATGGCGCAGACCGTAACCGATTCGCTGCGCAATTCACGAAGAACGGAGTATGTCGTGGTCGACCGTCTTCGTCAGGAAGCGATCCAACTGCAGAAGAAAACCGAGACCCTCTTGCGATCGCTGAAATTTGTCGATGAAGCTAAAGAGTTGCTGGAAGATCTCGATGTCACCCTCGAGTTGCTGCTGACCCTGTATCCGAAGTCGGAGAAGCCGTTCGATCTCGACGCAGCGACCGCCGGCTATACGATGCGGGAGCAACACGATGCCCATGCCCTGGTCTCCGGGGAAGAAGCGGAAATTGGCGCGCCGCTGACGAAGCCCACCGAAGGGCAAGAGTACGGCGCCAATGTTGAGCTCTTTTGATGGGAAACAAGTAATGCGAAACACGACGCGAAGGACTACTTGATGCCATTCGAGCTGCAGACCGCCGCTGACGGAGTGAAGCTCATCCTGGTGGGCCGGCTTGGCGTGCAACAAGCGCGCTCGCTCTGGGACTCTCTGCAGCCCATAATCGCCGCCAACCAGAGCATTCGTTTGCACGCCGAGGGACTCGATGAAATGGACACGAGCATCATCCAGATTCTCTGCCGGTTGAACAGTCGGACAGGCCAATTCCAGATCGACGCAACTTCAGACAGCTTTGTTTCGGCGCTCAAGGCACGGGGCCTGGCAACATTCTTTGTACCGCCGTCCTTGGTATCGTCGTCCTTTGAGCCGCCATCAACCCAACCGGAAACGCAAACTCCGCAGCCGGAGATGACTTTGGACACCTTGGCCAGCGCGGCGAGGCAGGGACATGGCTAAGAGAGTGTTAGCGGTCGACGATTCCCTGACCATTCGCCAGTTGATCAAGATGACTCTTTCGCGCGCGGGCTATGAAGTTGTCGAAGCCGAAGATGGCGAGAAAGGCCTGCAAAAAGCTTCGGCGGAGACCTTCGACCTGGTGTTAAGCGACATCAACATGCCGAACATGACCGGCATCGAGATGCTACGCGGCCTGAGGAAACTGGCGCAATACAAATTCACGCCCATCGTCCTGGTCACCACGGAATCGCAACCGGAAAAAAAACAGGAAGGCAAAGCTGCAGGAGCCACCGGATGGATCGTAAAACCTTTTGAACCCGAACAATTGCTGGCCGTGGTCACAAAAGTGCTGCGCTGCTAGTGGGCACCTGGTTGTCATTCTGAACGGGGGCGAAAGACCTGTGCATTCCGCCGCGACCAGCAAGGTACAAAGATCCTTCGCTTCGCGACGATGACAGGATACGAGAACAGTTATGGACTTCGGGGATCTCGAACAACTACAAGCCTCCTTCCGCCACGAAGCGGACGACCTGCTCACCGACCTCGGTGGAGCGTTGCTGCTGCTCGAACTCGACCCTCGCAATGTGGAGGTGATCAACCGCGTTTTTCGCGCCATGCACACCCTGAAAGGCTCCGGCGCGAGCGCCGGCTTCCGCCGGCTGGCAAACTTCGTGCATCATGTCGAAGATGTCTTCAATCGGGTCCGCAACAAGCAATTGGAGACAACTCCCGAACTGATCGACGCCACCCTGAAGGCCTGCGATTGCTGTGCCATGCTTCTGGAACTCGGAAGCACGCAGTCCGATACACCGTTACCGCTGGAAATCGAGGTACTCGCGGCATTGCGGCCCCTCCTGCCCGATATGGACAAGGGCACCCAAAAAGCACAGGCAGAGAACCTTGCTGCCAGCGGCGGGGCCCGACCCAAGACCCGGTACAAGATCGGTTTTCGCCCGCACCATGAGATTTTCTTTTCCGGAACCGACCCTGCCTCCTTGCTGCTTGAGCTCACCGATCTGGGAGAGATGGAAATTCACTGCGATGCGAACTCTCTTCTCGCCGCGGACCCCTTCGACCCAGAGCACTGCTACCTGCGGTGGGAAGTCGGCGTCGAGACGGCTGAACCCGAGGACAAGATACGGGCGGTGTTCCAGTTTGTTGAAGACGACTGCGAGGTTTCGATCGAGCGTCAAGAGGCTGCGTCTGGCTCTGCGTCTTCGAGTGCAGCCGAGGACAAAGCCATTCGCTTTCGCGGCGCCGCCCTGCAGTGCTTTTCCGCGCTTGGTTTTGCGCTCCAACAATTTCAGTCCGGCGAGGAGCAGCCGGGATTGGCGACCGCGCACCGCGCCGCGCAAACTCTGATCTCGGCATGTAAGGCTCAAGGCCACCCCGAAGCTACAGGTGCGGCGAAAAAAGTTCTCGATTCGGTTCTGGCGCAGCAGGGCGCAACCTCCAATGTTCTAAGCGACGGAGGCTGGTTGGCGAAGGTGAAGCTCCTGATCGAGGCTGCCCGCCTGGCGGTCGACTCGCCCACCGCCGCAGCCGCAACTTCGTTGCTTCCCGCTGCCGTAGAATCCTCGACTCCTCCAGACGCCGTCACGGGCGCAGCTGCTACCAGTATCCGGGTTGACTCCGTCAAGCTCGATGCCCTGATGCGGCTGGCAGGAGAGTTGCTCGTTGCCCGGGGAGCGCTGCCCGCCTTTGCGGAGCGCGTCGAACACATCGCCGGTGGAGATTCGCCCGAGAGCATGGCCAAGAGCATGGCCAAGGAGATGCGCGATTCAGGCGCCAAGGTCTCCCGGATCGCGGACGATCTGCAAGCCGCCGTGATGTCCATCCGGATGATGCCGGTGCGTCAGGTGTTTCAGCGGTTTCCCCGCCTGGTACGCGACATTGCGCGCAATCTTGATAAGAACATCGAACTGCACGTGAGCGGCGAAGAGACGGAGTTGGACAAGACGGTGATCGACACCATCGGCGATCCGCTCACCCACATCATCCGCAACGCCGCCGACCATGGTATCGAGTCCAAAGCCGACCGCGCCCAGAAAGGCAAAGCTGCCATCGGCCGCATCGATCTTACCGCGTACACTCGCGGCTCGATTGTCGTGATTGAAGTAAAGGACGACGGCAAAGGTTTAAACGCCGAAAAACTCAAAAAACGTGCCGTCGAGAAGGGCTTACTCACCGAGAGTGCGGTCGCGGCGATGGATGAGGAGGCAGCCTTCAAGATCATTCTCCTCCCCGGTTTCTCCACCATCGACAAAGTAACCGCCTTATCCGGCCGAGGCGTGGGCATGGACGTTGTGCGCAACGCCGTCGAAGCCTTGCACGGCGTAGTACACATTAAGAGCGAGATTGGAAAAGGAACCAGTTGCCGTATCGAGCTTCCGGCTAGCCTGTTAGTCTCCAAGGCGATTCGGGTTGCGGTATCGGGGCACGAAGTCGCGTTGCCCATTGATACCATCCGCAACATGGTGAAAATTCCGAAATCGGTGGTTCGAAGCGTGCAAGGACAATCGATCGCGCCCGTGCGTGGCACCGTCTTCCCCATGCTCTGGTTGGCGCATGCTTTGTCATTCGAAGAGCGGGAGGAGAGACGGGCAGAACTGGCGGTTGCGATTATTGAGACGGCTTCCGGGCCCTACGGCCTCGTCGTCGACCACTTTCTCGGCGAGGTCGAGATCGTCGTCAAGCCCCTGAACGGCGTGCTCGCCAAGGTGCCAGAGTACGTGGGCGCCGCGATTATGGGCAATGGCAAGACCGTGCTGGTCGTGAACACAGAGAGACTCTTCTCGCTGCAACAACCCATCGCATCCACCTAGAACGACTTGCCGGTCCTGTTACCCCTCATCGCGCAGACGAAATGCCCGGTTCAAGTCAAATCCACAGCGTGGATTGAGTCGCTTTATCGCTGCCACCCCGGCCAGCGAGTGGCTTGGCAAGCAGTCCGCATACGCAGTGCCGATCGCTTTACGCCCCATGGCTACCGCCGTGAAAACACAGCCCATAGCCGATCCAGATGCGTACGGACCGCCGGATACTCCGCGAAAGCGAAATCGCTTTCGCTTGCCATCCCACGAGAGATAAACCTCGCTTTCGAGAGCTCAATTACAGAACCAGTGTTCACGCTTTCGCCTTCAGTACTGCCAACGTGGAACACCTTCGCAGCAAGCCACCATTTCAGGTCTGCGACAGTTCAGACGCTTATAAAGTGGGGAACGTTTTTCGCGGCAGCCTGGTCGGGAAGCGCCAGACGAGCAGGTTGCATGCGATTAGCGCAAACTCGCGCGAAGACACCCATATAAGACTGGGCTACGCGGTCCCAGACCATGTGCCGTGCATAGAGGTAAGCACGTTTACGCATCGCCCCGCGGGCTGCATCATTGTCCAAAAGTCCAATCGTCGTATTCGCGATAGCGGCTGGATCGGTAAACGGAACCAGCACTCCACGCCCTTCGTCCAAGAGCTCCATGGCGTGCCAGTACGGAGTCGAGATGATCGCCTTCCCGGCACCCAAGGCGTACGCCAGTGTCCCGGATACGGCCTGTGCCTCATAGCGGTACGGCGTGACGTAAATATCGGCCGAACGAACCATCGCAGCCATTTCTTGAGGGCTGACGAAGCGGTTGTGGAAGACCACGTTCTCCTCAACTCCCAGTTCTTTGGCTAAAGCTTGCAACTGCACCCGATATCGATCACCCTCAAGACGTTTGACATGCGGGGGAGTAGCGCCTGCGATGACGTAAACAACGTTACTGTGCCGGGACAAGATGCGCGGCAGGGCTTGAATGACACTTTCGAATCCCTTGTTCGGGGACAATAGGCCGAAGGTGAGTAATACAGTCTTTCCTTTGATTGAAAAAGAATCTGCATCAGGGATTGGTTCCGCAAAAGGCAGGTCAGGTATGCCGTGAGGAATCAGGTCAATCTTTCGGCTTGGAACTCTAAATACATCTTGCAGAAACTGAGAAGAATGCTTGCTCATAACAATAAGACGATCGGAGCGCTCGGCGATTTCTTGCATGACGACTAGCTGGTCAACGTCTGGTTCACGAAGAACCGTGTGCAGGGTTGTCACGACCGGCATTCTGAGGCGCTTCAGCAGCCGCAAAACGTTGCTGCCGGTCTTCCCTCCAAAAATCCCATACTCATGCTGCAGACACACAAGATCGATCTTGCTCGAATTTAGAAAGTCGGCGGCGGCTTGATAGGATGAGATATCGCTCTCGGTTATCTCGAATCGCACGCGCGCAGGGTAGCTGTACCGCGATTGCGCATCATTGACGGCTACAACGGATACTCCAGCGGCGCCGTACTCAGCAGCAATCGCATCACACAAGTCTGTCGTGAAGGTGGCAATTCCACACTGGCGAGGGAGGTGGTTCCCGATGACCGCTACCCGCACTGGAAGCAAGTGACCTGGGATCCCTTGTACAGATGACGCGGGCTTCTTCTCGAACGCGAGCGGACTCGCTTTGCAGCGCATCAGGGTGTTCGGTCTTAAACTCACGCAGCGGTCATGCTCGGACATTGCTGACTCCTCAACGATATGGTCCCGTTGGAAGGGGACGAACAGAATATGGACACTGGGAGGCCACACCCGAGCTTCCCAGTGCCGAGCTCATACTGACTGCTGTTCAAATCGTGCTGCGCCGTCCACCCAATAGGTTAATGACCAGAACCGCCAATGCCACAATAAGCAGCAGGTGGATCAGGGCTCCGCCGAAATGCAGACTGAAACCCAGAAGCCACAAAATCACAAGCACAACGAAAATGGTCCAAAGCATGGCAGTCTCCGGTGCTCATTCGCGAGCACCTGAATGTGAGTTCTATCCAAACGTCGCCAGAAAACCGCTTCGCACGAACGGACAAACAAATGGTCTCCGCGCGCGCTCGAACACGCCGGTGCCGGCTGTCGACCGACAACAGCCGAGGTCGAGTCCAGAAGTCTTACTCTTTGTTGACTCTGGCCTCAGCTTTGGCTCCACGCACTTCGGCCACGAACCGCTCGGCGGCGGCTGGAACCGGCACTTTGCCCGATAGTAAAGCCCGAGTTGTCACATTGCGTCCGTAGATCGCGCGCCGGGAATCATTGTCCTGGCGCAGCGATGCACCGGTCAGCGTGAGCCCTGCGAACGCGCCTTTGGCACGGGAGTAGGTCAGGATCTCTGTATCCAACTTCCAATCCGTACCGGCCTCGGCATGCCGTCCCACTGGACCCGCTGCCGCGGAAGCGTCCCCGCCTACCTGGAAATTACTCTCGAGCAGCCTCTGCATGGCTTTGTCATTCTGAAAGATCATGACCACGTCCACCGCTTCCACCCCGATCTGCAACCCCCAACTTCCACCCGAAAGCGTGATGAACGCCGGCGCACTCCAGCCATCCGCGGTGCGGCAAGTGGCTACCCCTTTGCCTCCTTCAGCGCCGAAGACAAACCCACCTTTGACCATGTGCGGTATAACCGCCACGCACTTGGCGTGCTCCAACACTTCTTCCGGGATTCCCTTGTCCGGCATCCCCATAATTTCGTGAATTACACTGGTGGCGTTGTCCAGCCGGTCGGTGGCGTCTTGCCGCGCCGATCCAGCCCAGCACAGCGTGCCGAGAGCAAACATCGCAAATACGAAGAGTACCTTTTTCATGGAACACCCTCTTTTCTGTTACCTCATGCGCCGCTTCTCCGATTTCGTGCTCTTTTTTCGGTACAAATTCAGGTGGAATATTCGGGCACACCAAGGTTCAATCCGACCTTAGCAAATCGGGATTAAGCCGGTCTGAGCAAAACTGCTCACACTTCGCCCACGGAAATTCCCGCCGAATTAACACGAAGAAAATCGATCTTTGGTTGGTTTCGGATGAAGCCGAACCCCTTTCTAGAGGTGGTCAATTCTGCTGGATGAAACATTGCTTTTCTCTGCGCGGGGGCGTAGTCAAGGGATGCGATCAGGCGGTGTCGCTGGCCGGATATCTCATCTCATCTCAATCGAAGACCAGGTGAGTCTGTAACCCAGATTTTCTGAGTAACGTCGCGGTCCGGAGTAGTCACGTGAGGGGTGATGATGATCAGTAGTTCGTCCCTTTCTTTTGATGCGGAGTGGTCGTCGAGCGCCGAATTTAAGCCGGCGATGTAAGAGACGCCGGGAATTCCGGTCATGGCAAGCGCATCGTTGGTCGTAATTTCTCCCGCAATCACGACGGCTTCACCGTCTGGCAGCAATACGCTTCCTTGATATTCCTCGTTAGAGATCAGCGGTATTCCATTGGAACTGCTTCCGGTGAGCGCCCGCAGTTTTAATCCGACCTTCAGGCTGACCGTGCCGTCGCTGTGCACAGCGGGCGTGATCTTCAAGGTCAAACCCAGGTCCTCGTAGCTGACGGAAGGAGTCGCGCTAACAGAACTCTGCGTACCCAGCAGAGTGGAAATTGCAGACGAGGTGGCGCTAGAAGCCGAGGCCGTAATCGTGGAATATGAGGCATTCAGAATAGGATATCGTTCCCCGATTTGAAGAGTAGCTTCCTTTCCTTGCGAGCTGCGCAGTACGATCTGACTCAAGCTCTGCGACCAGGATTCGTTGAGCGATAACGTTGCGCTCAAATGATCCAGGCTAATGCCGCTATAGGCGAGGCCATTGCCAAACGTAGCCAAGGGGGAACTGAATATGCCCGTCTGAGTTTCCAACTGCGTGAGCAGGGCGGTCAGCGCGGTATTGCCGGATGTATTTCCGGAGGCCACCTCCTGCTCCAGCGTAGAAAGGCTCTGCCCGCCAGACACCGCCGACTCCACCGATGCCAGGTTGTACATGTTAAAGGTATCGGGTACATGCATTCCAATTTCCCGCGTGAAGTTACGGTCAATCCTGTAAACGTCGACGCTGAGCACGACCTGCGGGCGTCCGGCGTCCAGTTGCCGCATCAATTTGGTGCAGGCGGCCAGAGCCGGCGCAGGCGCACGGACTTCAAGTACTCCACTCTGTCCGGAACTTATCTTTTGTAGGTCGCAGATGCTACGCAATAGGCTTACCACTTCGGTGGTCTCGGCCGGTGTGCCGGTCACCGGCAATTGCATCGTCGCCAGGAACATCTCGTCGAACCGCTTATGGTTTTCAGGGGTATTGGCGGCGATCAGAACTTGATGAGAGCGGAGAGGGGTCCACATGGTTTTACTAACCCGGCAGGCGATGGCGATGGCGGTGAAGAAGTCGACCTCATCCACGTAGAACCGAACCACGTTGCTTTGGACCGAATCATCAAACACCACACCCATGCCGTAAGCGGACGCCAATTCTTTGAACAACTCGCGAACTTCGCCCCGATAGCGAAAGGTGGCCCGTGCCGAGCTAGGCTGCACCTGGATTTCATCCGAATCGTTGGGGAAAGGGATGACCCGCTGATTCGCCAGCGGCGCCCGATCGCGCTCCGCTTCAACCAGATGGTTCTTAAGGTAGTCATTATCCGGCTCGAGACCCAGGGCAAGCCGAAACTCGGCAGCCGCCGCATCCCACTGCCCTCCCGACAGAAGAGTGTCGCCGCGTTGCGTACGCTGAAATACAAGTTGAGATTTCGCCATCTCGCGCGCGGCACGGAACTGTGAATCACCAGGAATCAATCCCGATGCATTATCAAACTCAAACAGAGCCTCCTCGTATTCTTTGCGCTTCGCCAGTTCCAGTCCGCGAATATAGGCGTTGCGTGCCTCTTTCAAGCGTTTCTTGGAAGGAAGGCAGTTGATGCCGCCGGGCACGCCGTTGCCACAGGAGATGATTGGGGCCGACAACGTCTGATCGCCGCGAGCCAGCAGCGGAAAGGCGGAGAGTCCCAGTAGCAAGGCTACAAAAATCAAGCGCGAATTGGGCATTTGAAATATTTCACCGTGCTTCTTGTTGCCTTAACGGTAATGGAAGTACCGGTCGCGAACGGATCAAGCCTTTTGTCCGAATGTCGCAATGCTGTAGCGAGGTTATGAGAACGCGCACTGCACCCCTTCTTGCAGATTTGTACCGTCAAAAAACCTGTGTTTCACCGGAGTCGCGCAGGCCTGGAACCTCGGGCGACAAAGGGAGTAGCGCCGATGCCCGTGCCATAGAAACTTGTCGGACTCACCTCTCCTTGACCGGACTGAGAGCCGATGCCTCATCCAGCAAATAGTCACAGTCGGACAGGCTGGTGCCAACCATCGATAGCTTGCCGGCCGCAGACAGGAGAGTGCGGAAGCTGCTGCGGTTGAAAATTGTTGGCTTACAAATGTTTGCGGAAGCTTTACGCGCTCTTTACCTCGTGGCGCCAGGGCGGGGCAACTCGCGGATAACGCCGATCACCTAATAGGGTTCGAACAACTTTACTCAAAAGGAAAAATAATAATGAAGCCAAGCTGGAAGCTCAGGCTGTCGGGCCTAGGTCTGTCCTGTTTCGCAATCGCACTTACTTCGGGATGTGGATCATCTTCCAGTTCTAAGGTGAGGATTATTAACGCGTCTCCGGGCGAAGGGTCAATCACCGCGACGGTGGCCGGCACCAGCGTGGCGAGCGACCTCGCATATGCAACTGCTTCAAGCTATACCTCGGTCAGCTCGGGTTCGCCTACGCTTGAAGTTGAGCAATCCAGCAGTTCTAATTCGGTTATCGATCAGACGGTTAATGTAACGTCGAAAGACGATTACACCCTACTGATTGCCAATTACTCCACCAGCGTCGCCGTAGTAACCCTCACCGACAACAACACGTCGCCGTCTTCCGGCGATGCGAATCTTCGCATCATCCAGGCTGCGCCCGCCTTGGGAACCGCCGATGTTTATGTGGTTACGCCGGGAACAAGTTTGTCCTCGGTGAGCCCGACGGTAAGCTCTCTCAGTTTTGAATCCGCCTCCGGCTATTCATCACTGGCGGCGGGCACCTACGAGATTTACTTCACCCCTACCGGCGAAAAGCAAGCCTCCATCGACAGCGGGCCGATCACTCTAAGCTCGGGAGACGTTTATAGCATGCTAGGTCTCGACGGTTCGGCCGGGGGATACACTTCGGCGTTGATTGTGGATTCGGATTAGGCCGAGGCACTGTGCTTCGTCCAGGCGTTGCCTGACTGTTGCTTTTAGAACGAGGAGAAAAAATATGACGAAATTCTTTACCTGCGCAGCAATTATCATCGGCCTGTGCGCGACTGTGACGCTCGCTATCCGTCCTCGCACCATGAAACCAAGCACAGCGACGGAAGTGCCCTTTGCCGCCGAGGGCGCCTTCCGCGACGGACTGTACCTGGGCAAGCTTGCGGCCGAGAACGGCGGGCCGCCGCGTCTCGCCATCGGCCGCTGGTCCACCGATCGCGATCGCGCCATGTTCACGGCTGGATATCGCGGTGGATACAACGCATCTCTCATCAGGGTTGCCAGCGAACGCTGCACGAGTTGCGCCGCCGAGTCAAGGTTTCCATCCCGGCCAAAGTGACGCGGAGCATTCAGCCTTGATTGCGGAACTGAGAGTCCCTGTCACTTTAGCAGCCGCGCACGGATCGCTTTCGGCTGGCAAGGCTCTCAGGCCCGGAGATCGCGGTAAAGGCGTGATCGCTGGAAGGTTCGAGCTGAGGCGAGAAGGCTCCAGGGCGAAGCGAAGCCGTGGCGTACCCGCTCGTGAAATCCAGGGCGCTGACGGTCCCTATATCTCACGATCACGTCCCCCACGGCTCGTCCCATCCCTTTGGATACGAAATAGAATCTGGCTTCCGGAATCACTGCACGGAAACCGTTATCTCCGAGCCTGAAACCGGGGCAGACTGATTGTCCGGTTGAATCATCGCTCCCTTCGTAATCTTCACCGGAAAGCGGCCCGATGTCTTTGCCAGGAAGGTCAAAGTGCTGACGACCCCGTGGCCAGATACGCCTTGCGCGCCCGGTGGCCGAGATGCAGTGATTTCCACCGAGCCGGACGAGGGATCGTCGCGATGGACGAGCGCCACGACTTGTTCTCCTTGGGAGAGAAAATCGCCATTTGAAATATTGACCATTTCCAAGGCTTGCTTGTCATAGGCTACTTGCAAGGGGACAGCCGACACATTGTTCCCGCCGCTCAACACAACGTTGAGCATGAACGTGCCTCCCTTGGTCACGGATATGGCAGATGGGTCCAGTTCCAGTGTGGCCGTGGCTTGGCCAAGCGGGACCGTGTTGGGGGCGGCATCCGCAGAGGTGTTCAAATTTGGATCGGCATCTATCTTCGGCACATGGCGCAGACGAATCGCGTTGGCCGTTCCCACATCGAGAGTCTTATGGCTGAATTCGCCAAGATCGCGCCTTCTCACGATGTGTGGCACCAGGGCGAACACAACCTCATTGTCCGCGACCTCAGTATCCTTTTCGGAGAAGAAGTATTTCACGATGGGGATCTGCGAGAGCCCAGGGATGCCGCTGAGCGATTTGGTGTCCGTGTGCTCCAGCATTCCACCGAGGAGGTTTACTTCGCCATCCTTCAGCCGGATCTCGTGCTCCACCTTGCGCTGGCCAATCTCAGGTTCGTTGATGCCGCCGATGCTGACATAGGAGGTAACCGATGAAACATCCAACATAATTTTTAGCGTTACGTCTCCGTCAGGGTGAATGTAGGGAGTGACATCGACGTTGACTCCAACATCCAGGTATTGGAATTGGGTGGTGTTGAGACCGCTCACGGAAACGCCGGCGATCCCGGATTGTGTGGAGCCAGTTGCTGTTGGCACTCGGCTTCCGATCTTGAGCGATGCCTTTTGGCCGTTCAACGAGCGCAGCTGGGGACTCTGCACAATCTTGGTGGAGCTGTCACTCGCCAGCGCAGTGAAGCTGGCGGCAGAGATGGTCGCAGTGAAATCGGTTGCATTCAGATTGCCCAGGGTATTCAAGTTAATCGAATCGGTCGAACTGGTGGTGGAAGTGGAAGAGCTACTGCTGGAACTGCTGGTCGAAGTTGTGGTGGTGTTGCTCTGCAACTGGACGGACGCACTCGTGGGCGGAGTGATGCCCAGCTTATGGACCTTGTCGCGGCTCACTTGCATTACCGCTATGTCGACAACTACCTCGGACGGGGCTGTGTCAAAATCATTCACCATTTTCTCCGCCAGAAGCACTTGATCGGGGGTACCGCGAACCACGATAGCCTGCTGCGAGAGAAGTTGCTGCACGCGCTGCACATCCAGCACTGACCGTATCGCGTTTACCACATCCTGCAGTTCGGTAGGGGCGGAGATGTTGGACAGAAAGAAGGTCTTTATAACGCTTTGTTCTAATTCCTTCCGCTTGGCCGGATTGTCCGCAGCGACGAAAATTGTGTTCGGAGTCATCGGGTGCCAGAAAGTTTTGGTTTGAGCGGCCACCAGGTCAAGCGCCTCCTGGAGCTTTACGTTGCTCAACTCGATGGCGATGCGCCGCGAAGCATAGTCGGGATCGAAGAGCACGTTGAGGCCGCCGAGTTTCCCAATGGTCTCATACACCACCTTCGTGTCCTCCGAGAGTTTCAGCGTGATGGGCAGATTAGAAACCGAAGCTAGCTTGACTGGACCTTGCGCATCCAGGATATCGGAGCTGAGTTGCTGTTCTGCCCGGGACTTCACTTCTTTTTGCCCGCTGGCGTATTCGATCATTCTGCGGGTGTTTTCCGCCTCTTGCGCCGCAATCGGGCTGGATGGATCGATCTTTGCCGCTGCCGCGTAGAGTTTGAGAGCGTCTTCCAGCTTCCCGGACTTGCGTAGCAACTCGGCGCGATGCACCTTGGAGGCGGCCGCCAAGAAGCGAATTCTGGTGAACGCGGCACGATATTGAGCGTTGCCCGGTTCCATCTCGTAGGCTCGCAGGTAGTCCTCATAGGCAGCTTCATAGTTCTGCCGGGTTTCCTGATCTTTGCCTTCTTTGTAAAGAGACTGCCCCTTCTCCGCGCTTGCTTTGGGAGCTAGAGTCATGGAAACTATTACGCAAAACACGGCAAGAAATGTGCAACTCGTCCTGCTGAACTTCGCTTTGCTTGGAACGGGGAGCAGCATATCGTTTCGTGTCACGGAATCTCCTGGGTATGAAGTTAAAATCGGGCCTGGCGGTCCTGCCACTTCGACATTTAAGAACGCAGTGGGTGATCGACTCTTGCGGTCCAACATTGAAAGAGCGCACTTATATTCTTGGGGACACAACAGTCATGAAGAGTGGGACAAATCTTTACGTTTTCTTTTCGAACTCTTAACCGTTCTAGATTCGATGCCGCTATTAAATGGAAATCTGAGGGGGCACAAGGAATCATGCCAGTTCGAGTGCAAACTCGCTACGGAACTGAGTAGCTGGAGCGCGTCGAATTGGCAGGTTCCTTCGTCCGGATCACGAGAACTACTCTTAGGATCCGACGAGGAAGAACTCGAAGATATTGGCTTGGATGTTTTCTTGCGTAGGTTTGCTTCGCATCACACGAATTGCATTTTGCTTCGGCGGGGATTTTCTTCACCGTTGGATGGAAGCGATCATGGGCAAGGTAATGTCAACTCCCAGCCCACCGTCCAATTCGTTCCTGGCGATGACTTGCCCTCCGTGCAGGGCGATGGCGCGTCTTGCAATTGCCAGGCCGAGTCCCACTCCTCCCGTATTGCGTTCGCGAGATTCATCCAAACGATAGAAGGGGCGGAACAGATCTTCGAGACAATCATCGGGAACGCCAGGGCCGTGATCACGAACCTTGATCTTCGCTACCAGATCGTTCGGAGTCGAGCTGACCGTTAGTCGGACTTCGACCATGGTCCCTTCTGCGGTGTATCGAATAGCGTTGCGGATGATGTTCTCAAATGCGCTTCGAAGCAATTCGGCATTGCCCAGAACTGCACACGGTTCGGCTTCCCTGAGAACCACACTTCGGCTACGATTGCGAGCTTCAAAATCTGCATCGGCGACGATGGTGCGAACCAGGCTGTCAATTTGGACCACCGTCTTCTCGACCAGCGGCTCCCCGGCTTCGAATCGGGACAGCACGAGCAGCTTGCCGATCATTTCATTTAAGCGCTCGGTCTCTTGTTCCAGGCGCTCAATCGCGGCGGGGACACTCGGGTGGTCAATCTTCCGCATCAGTTCAAGGCCCAGATTGATTCGAGTCAGCGGCGATCTTAGCTCATGCGAGACATCGCTCATGAGCTGTTTTTGCGCATGGACCAGCGATTCAATCTGCGTTGCCATCTGATCGAAGTCTCCCACCAGGTCGGTGATTTCATCGCCACGTTTTTCATTCGGCCTGCCTGCGCGCGCCGTGAGGTCGCCCTTTGAAAGTTGTTGTGCGGCTGCTCGCAGACGCACAATTGGCGCACTCAGGTAGCGTGCCAGCAAAAAGCAAGCCGCCCCGGAGATGGCGATTGCTGTAGCCAAATCTCGCAGGCTACGTCGCCAAGATGGGCCCGGGGCAGGATCTCGACGTGGCAACCGGGCGACCACGATGTAGGACGAATCATCCCCGGTTGTGACAATGGGCCGCGCAAGGATCGCGCCAGCGCCATACCTGCCAAACTCCAGCTTCTTGCTCCGTCGAGCCAAGTCGGCGATTCGCCGCTCTTCCTGGGAAAAAGGTTTGGCACCGGAGAGGGCGGTTCCGTCTGGGCCCAGAATGTTGATCTCAGCTCCGGAGGAAACCTGTAGCTCTTGCAGGCAGGAATCGAGCGCGGCGCTTCCCGATCTTTTATAGATCTGAAGTGCATTCCATCCGCTTAAGGCAAGCGCGTCTCCGAACGATTGTAGGCCGGGTGGTTGAGGGTCAACCGAGAATGCTCGAAACGCTAGCAAAGTTGTGGCAATGATGGCAGCTTGAACGATCCAAAACGATAAGAAGATCTTCCAGAAGAGCGATCGCATACGGATCATTCCATCTCCGCAACGGTGGGATGTGCATAGTAGATATACCCCACGTTGCGGATCGCTTGGATGCGCTCATCACCAGAAGGCAGGCTGCCCAGCTTTTTCCTTAGCTTGCTGACGTGCACGTCGATACTACGATCAGAAGCAGAGAGGTTACGCCCCAGAATGAGCTTTGCTACTTGTTCTCGAGTCACAACCTGGCCCGCCGAGCGGAGCAATAGTTCCAGCAGATTGAACTCCACGGCGGTTAAGACCACCGGCGAGCCGCCAGCCTGTACCTTTCGAGCGCCGAAATCCATTTCGATATCGCCTGAGACAAGAGGTGCCTCTCTGGGTACAGCGTGGCCACCGATGGAGCTGCTGGCTGGACGTCGAAGGATGGCTCGAATTCGCGCTAAGAGTTCTCTCGGGCTAAAAGGCTTGGGAACGTAATCGTCGGCTCCCACTTCAAGACCTACGATACGGTCAAGCTCTTCTCCGCGAGCGGTGAGCAACAGAACTCGCGTGTTGGATTCCGCCCGCAGGCTGCGCAGCACGTCCAACCCATTCCTTTTCGGCAGCATGACATCCAGCACGATCAGAGAATGCTCCCCCGATAAAGCCATTCTGAGCCCGATCTCGCCGTCATGAGCAGTATCAACCTTCAGTCCCTCCGATTCGAGATATTCCGCCAACATCTCACACATCTTGATATCGTCGTCGATAACCAGGATACGGTCCATCAGCGATCCACCCTGTTCATTGTCGGATTCTCTCACGGCAGATCATGCCGGACGGCAATCGGAAGTCGAATTTAGGGCACGGATCCGGACATTGCCGTCGCGGCAAAGTTCCGGGGCATCCCACGGGGTCTTTCGCAAGCACTTTATATTCGGTGGAATCCCTAAAGAAAAAACCGCCGGGGAAAATACGGGGGAAGGCTCTTCATCCTTCCCTCGGCGGTTGCCAACATCGACTAACTAAGTCCGCCGTACTCCACTCACTCCTTCACAGAGACGTCCTCATTGTGAATCATCTTTTGATATGCGCTTTCAATTCTTGGCAGGAGGGAGTTGAACTCTTCCACAAACTGGGGTTTGTAAACAAAGAACTGTGCCGAGGAGAGATGCATGTGTCCGTGCAATAGGGGAGAATCATGATCTGACATCAGAATAACCTGCAGAGCCGGGTATCGATGGCACAAAATGGCTGCCACGGTTATTGCATTAATATGCGGCATTTGAACGTCAATCAATAGCAAGTCAGGCTGCAGAGCGCTCACCGCCTCCATGACTTCTTGACCTTCGGTGACTCTGCCGATAATTTCAAGGCGGTTTTCTAAACTCAGAAGAGCATAGGTCGCCACTCCAGGATCCGGGGCGTTCTCTGCGATCAAGGCCCGAATCCGGTGTGGGTTAGGGCGCAGGCGGCTTCGTGGATTCGGACTGACTGTGGCCGACTTCATCGCAACTGCCGTCATTCTTGTCCTCCAATCATCCAAGAACGTGCCTTCAAATTGCCCGGAGGTGAGATCCTGCGACCGCCCTTTGCAAAAAGCACAGCGCACGCTCAGAAATGCAACGCCATCCGACTCGCCGCTCACGTCCACCGGTTCGGGAATATACCCGCGATCGCCACACGCGGTGCAGCGCGCCCTGGGACCAATCTCGGCTTCGCCCGACACTATCCCATTTAACCTCAACATCAATCCGAACGCAGTAAAGACTCTGAAAAGACTATGTAAACATTTGTCTTTATAGTTGCGGTCTGATCAACTGGCGGGCCTGCTCGTGCCTCCGGTTGCGGCGATTAGTATTCGCTTTCGGGATCACCTTCGCTGAAATCATACTCAGCTTTGTGCGGAAAGCAGGGAGTAAGTCGCGTCAAGGTGGCCCCTTTATTGTGACCATTCTGTGACCAGCGCCGATGTTCGCCTAAGCGTCGGTGTGGAATTTGCTCCGGTTGCAGCAACACGCGAGGTTAGAGGAAATAAGGCTTCTGCCGTAACTCGTTATCGTGCATCCACCTTCCGCGAGTGCGCATATCCGTCCCTCGCCTTACCTGCTCTCGACTCCGGCGCCACGGGGTTCGTCGGTTCCGCCAGTGGCAAGTCCACAGTAATTGGAGAATGATCTGATATGCGGTCTTCAACGGAGTCGTTCAGCTCGCGCATTGTCACTGGGAAATGCGGCGCGAACTGATAGCTCTGTTCCGGGCGCCGCGGATCGTTGACGAATGGTTTGACGAAGATCCAGTCGAGTTTGAACTGGCCTACCAGTCCTCCGTAGTTGCGGGCGAACGTATAAGTTGGAACGAATCCCTTCCCACCTCGTTGGTTGCTGTCGGCGAGAGTATGGCCCCTTGTCGGAAGCGTTCGGCTCGGCTCGCCACGAAAATCAAAAACGCGGTCGTCGGCAAACCGGAACTTTTCCACTTTCCTGAAGAAGGGCTGCTCTCGGTTGTCCCACAGAATCGGGAGATGGAAGGCAGTCGGATCGTTGTATCCGTGCCAGTAATGAACTGGAACAAGTGTGTACTGAAAAACTCCCAGCGGATTGAAGTGGGAAACGGCCTGGCTGGCCCAGAATTGGTAATCCGTGACGCGTGCCATAATTTCGTTGCGAATCGACGTGGGCGTGTTGTCGCGACTGGTGGTGTTCAGATCGCCGGCGAGTACCAGCGGGTTATTGTCTGACTTCAAGTCCGCCAGTAATGCCTGCATCTGCCGCCGGCGGCATGCCGGAGTGCATTTGTTTTCCAAATGGGTTGCGACGATTGTGGCATGTCCGGTCGGCACATCGGGCACGGAAATTTCGGCGATCAAGGCCATGCGGCCGCCCCGGCGCAGCTCGCGCTCGACTCGTTCGCGAAACAACTTGTGGGCGGACCACCGCTTCCCGTGCTCCAGTTTGGAGATGGCCTTGTACTCTTCGCCGTACCAGTCATAGCAAACGGGCAAGCGCAGGATACGAGCACTTTCGATCGGATAGCGACTGAGAATGGCTGTGCCATGCAGACCGCGGTATCGCTGCCGGTCGACTTGCAAGTCCTGCTGCAGACGCTGATCCTCCTGCGCGTCGGCCAAATGCACTTGCTCGGTGTCGAGATCGAACAGCGGATCCACTTCGACAAATTCCACTCCATACGCATAGTTCATGTGCAGAGCGGACGCCAGTTCTCGCGTTATGTCTCGATACTCCGTTCGTTTCATTCCCCAGTCGGCCTCGTTGAGGACCAGAACATCAATCCCCTGCAGCGTGGCAAGCTGCGATTCGACGGTTTCCCTTTGGCGAGAATTGATGCCAGTCCTGGTCATGCGTAGAAAAGCGCCTGGATCGGAAAGCGCAGAACGGATTTCGTCGAAATTGAGGCCTCTTTCGATGTTCCAGAGGCCCACGCGAAGAACAGGGCCAAGGCCGTTCACGTTGGGGCGATGGGGCTGAATGTCGTCTGCAGGGGCGCCGCAGAGCGCGACCAAAATGCCGGCGCGACGGCCTGTGGAAAAGCCGCGCGGTGGAAAAGTCATAAACCCGACTTTCCCACCGCACTTGGAAATCCCGCAAACTCCGCGGGATTCCCACTTTCCCACAGCCCCGACTGCTGCTGGTTAACTATGAAACCGGACATATCGTGTGCTAAGAAAACCGGACATTTTAACTTGCTAACAACACATACCTTCCGGTGCGCAGATTCCGCTGGGGCAGATTGCCGATATATC
This sequence comes from uncultured Acidobacteriaceae bacterium, assembly GCA_963710965.1. Taxonomy (GTDB): domain Bacteria; phylum Acidobacteriota; class Terriglobia; order Terriglobales; family Acidobacteriaceae; genus Sulfotelmatobacter. The sequence continues at coordinate 47,534 of CAVQCP010000055.1, forward strand.
GCTAAAGACGGGACCTGGCATGATCCGCGATGAAAATGGCCGGCTCAGTGGATATGTCTACGTCGATGTCTCGGGACGCGACATCGGCAGTTATGTCACGGACGCGAAGAAGGTAGTGGCGGAAAAGGTTAGCGTCCCAGCAGGCTACCAACTGGTCTGGAGCGGACAGTACGAATCGATGGAGCGCGTAAAAGAGCGTCTAAAGATCGTGCTCCCGATCACGATCTTCATTGTTTTCATGTTGCTGTACTTCAATACAAAGTCGACGGTGAAGACCTTCATCATTCTCCTGGCTGTGCCGTTCTCAGCGATTGGCGCGATCTGGTTCCTTTACCTCCTCAACTACAACATGAGCATTGCGGTGTGGGTTGGGCTGATCGCTCTCCTTGGAGTGGATGCGGAGACGGCGGTCTTCATGCTGCTGTACCTCGATCTCGCCTATCACGACGCCCTTAGCAGGGGCCGAATGAACACATGGGATGATCTGCGGGAAGCTATCGTCGTAGGGGCCGTAAAACGTCTGCGACCTAAGGTGATGACGGTCGCCTGCATGCTTTTTGGATTGCTTCCCATTATGTGGTCGGTGGGATCTGGCGGTGACGTGATGAAGCGCATTGCCGCTCCTATGATCGGTGGGATCATCACATCGTTCCTGATGGAACTCATTATTTATCCGCCGGTCTTCGCAATCTGGAAATGGAACTTCGAAGTAAAGCCAAGACTGAAACAGCAAGGTCCCAAGCCCATTGAACCAGCAAACATACAGGAGCCGGTACATGCTTAGGTGGACGCAGCGATTCGGAGTGTCGGTCGTGCTGGTTGCACTCGCGGTGTCGGCCTGGTCCCAGACTTCGCACTACACGGTTCCAGCGGCGTCGGTCGGAGATGATTTCGCGTCCTACCGCGAGGCCTTGGACAGTGCAGCTGATTCGGCATTGGCCAATGTGATGCGAGAGGCAGCAGCCAGCAGTCAGATTGCCGAAGTTGCAGCGAAAGCTAACGCCCCACCGGATGGGAAGGCGCTGCACCAGTTTGCCGAGCAATATTGGAACGGCAACGATGAAGCCGTCCGTGGCGCCCTCGCGAGAGTGACGGAACTCAGACCAGTGTTGACGCCCATTTTGCATGAAGAAGGTATCCCAGACGAGATTGCCGCCCTCGTGTTAGTAGAAAGCGCTGGGTGGCCGACCGGGCTCTCTCCCAAAGGCGCACGCGGTATCTGGCAGTTCATGCCAGATACCGCGCGTCGTTACGGTCTTGTCGTGACTGCCGATCTTGATGAACGGACCGAAGTCGTGAAATCCACCGTTGCAGCTGCTCGCTACTTGCACGACCTATATCAGAGATTCGGCGACTGGCAGTTGGCATTCGCCGCCTACAACGCTGGAGAGCAGGCCGTCCAGCGGGCGGTGGCTAGGACGCGACACGGCGATTTCTTGCAGATCGAGTGTGCACTGCCGGAAGAGACCCGCCATTATGTTCCCGCTGTAATGCGCGCTATGGAATTGCTCGGCAGTAACAAGCAGGAGGTCTTACCGTTGGTCCGATCCGGGAGGTCACCGGCTCGGTCCGTGTTGTACGCATCGACGGAGAGCGCCGACTAGGTGTTGCGGAACGAAAAACTGTTCTTCAGTGGACGACGCTACCAGACCCGTCCGAAGAAGACTGAATAGGATTGCAGCTTTCCGTTCACGTTCGGACGATAGTTTGGCGAATTCCAGATCGTATTATCGGTATAGCTTCCGTAGTTGAAACGGAGGCCTCCATCGAATCCGGCGCGAAGGTGGTAATTGCCGGTTGCTCCGATGAGAGTCTGCGGCACGTTGACCTGGGAGACCGGGCCCGCGCCGGTGCCGAGCGCTCCCGCAAAGGCCGCAGCAAAAGCGGCTTCAGAGGGGTAGCCAGCAACAGAAACAGCCCCTGGGAAGTTTGGATAGTCCGCCGGATTGAGGTCGGGGCGCCAGCCGCTGTGGGCCAGTGATCGCGCGAAGTTTACACTGAGCCCCAGATGCTTCTTGAGTTCATAGGCAGAGTGTATAGAAAAGGTCTGGCTGAGCTCTTTATAAGGCACTAGCGGCTGGGTATAGACGCCGACGGCGGAGTCGTTGGCGAGCTGCATATCAGTCCGCAGATTGTCTTGCAAGTAGGTATATCCAGCCCCAATGCTCCACTGTGGGACCGGTTTGATCGTCAGGAACGTGGTGTCGGTGTAAAGGTGGTTGCTACGCTGTATCACCGGGAACGACTGCTGCAGAATCATACTGCCGTCGTTGCCGATCGTGAACCAGTGAACCGGAGTAATGGAGACGTCGCCAAACACGCGGTGATTGGTGTGCGGGTCCGTGATATAACCGGGATCGTGGGTGCCGGTCCACTCATAGCCGACTCTGGCATTCCACAACTCCGCGGTGTGAAAATGCAAGGCCGCACCCGCAGTGTTGCTGAAACTCACGGGCACGATGTAGAGCGGATCAGTATTGTCAGGCGAAGAGAACTGCGGCCACAGTCCTGCATTTGACCGCGTAATACTCATACGCTTGTAGTACGTCTCCACGTCGAACTGTTTTGACACGCGGTAAGCTAGCTTGAGACCGACCCAATGCCTGTGCAGAGAAGGGTTGCCAAACACATAAAACTGCGTGGGATCAGCGAGGGAATACGAAGAGACAAACTCGTTCACTAGATTCTGCTGATGAAAGTCAGCCACCAGCCGCAGTTCGGAGACCGGATTCCATGTCAATGTTGCGTCGGCGTTGAAAGAGTTTTGGGAATGACCGCCCGTGAGCAGCACCCGCGGGTCGGACTGGGTAAACAGGTTGTTCGTCCGCGCGTAGCTCACATCACCGTTCAAGGTGACGTGGTGCGCCACCGCCATCGTGATCTGCAACGAATCGGCCTGCGTCTGGTGGCTCGGCAACACGCTGTGAACGTAGTAGCCGGCCGGCGTAAGAGGAATGTTCGCGGGCGGGTTGTCGGCGTTGGGATCAGAAGTTCCGTAGATGTCTGTCGGATTCTGCATACGGTCGTTAAAGCTGCGAAATTCGTGCTGATAGACGAGCTTCAGAAGACTTCCTAATTTGACTTCCGCACCTCCGGCGATATTCCGCGTCGTGTAGTTGTAGGTTCGGTACTGCGAGGCGGAGTGACAGTTATCGCATCCAGTGTCGGTCAGCGTTCCGTTCCCACCCATGTCGAAATACTGCATCTGGCTGTCGCCATCCCGCGCCTGATCCCCAGCAAGGAATCCGGAGAGACCGTATCGATGCGAATAATGTCCGGCGAAATCACGGAGGCTCCGAAATAGGAGTTGTCATCCAGATGGCGGATGAAACTGCGATTGTCGAGCGTGAAATCAAGCCACTTTCCGAAAGTGACCCGCGACTTCAGGTCGTAGTCGTCCCGGCTTATGACATCCCAAGTGGACTTGATGGTCATGTGTTGCGGAACACTCACATAATCAAAGGACAAATCACCACCCAGCGATTGTTGCAAGGAGTCGTACTCGCCCACTCGCCCGCCGTAGCCGCTGGTGTCCAGAAAGCGGTATTGCGGCAGCATCACAGTAACGTGATAGTTGACTTCGGGAACATTCTCGGCCGGCTGGGAAGCGCTTGGGCTGGGTTGTTGAGCATGGACCGAGTATGTCGATGCCGCAACTATGAGTGCAACTATGAGGAGTGCGGGGACCTTATTCATTGCGTGACTCCTTGCCCGAACCAGTGCTGACGGCCGGGGGGTCCTACTTGTCGATGAACTTACTTCCGCCAGTTGCGGACGGAATATCACTTCCATGAATTGCGTTATGGCAATTGGTACAACGGTCTACCAACGGCAAACTTGCGCCGTTATGGTGCGCGGAATGACACTGCAGGCAAAGCGCCGGTTGGCTCACGGCGAGCAAGTTCTGATTGGGCGAACCATGGACGGAGTGGCACTTGAGACAGCTCTCGTTGACCGGCGCGTGCTGGAAGGTGAACGGACCCTGATATTCGGCGTGGCAGCTGAAACAGAGTTCGTTGGTATTGGCCAACTTCAGATTATTTCCCGCGCTGCCGCCGTGCGGATCGTGGCAATCTACGCAGGTCATCTTGCCTTCACGAATCGGGTGGTGGTATGGAAGATCGGCCTGGGCGTTCTGCTTCTGATGGCACCGCAGGCAATTCTCATTCTGTTGTCGGCGAGAATCGATCGCTCTCGGGATGCCAGAAGCCTCACTCTGGAATTCGAAACCCGCCTTGCCGTGGGCCTCACCGTGAATGGTGTGGCAGTCGCTGCACTTCATGTCCTGTGCCGCATGCGCGCCGGAAAACCAGTTCCGAACATGATCGGATTTCGCGTGGCAGGTTAGGCATGCCCCGTTCGCTTGTTCGGCGGAACGGTCGCGGAAGCTGATGATTTTATCTTTCGATTCGGTCGAATACCCGCCTGCCGCAACATGCAGACTGCCCGCCCCGTGGCATTGTTCGCAGGCAACTTCCTGCATCGCGTGCCCGCTCCGGCGATACGTCTTGGAAAGATCACCATGGCAGGTAGCGCATTGTTCTTCTCCAACTTTCTCCGCGCCAGGAATGTCCACGAACTTGCTGAAGTCCTGCCGGATCTTGGCCGATGTGGCCGCCTTGGGCTTGTCTTTGGCGGAAAGCGTCGGAGTGAAAGAGAACAGCAGGGCGGAGAAGCAGGCAAGGACCAACGCGAGCCGCCGCATAGCGACCTCCGGTAAATACTAGCGACACTAGTAGATTTGCTGTGGTCCGCTCGTCCTTCGTCGCGCTAGTCCTGTACCGTATAGATCCACACCTCGGCGCCATGGCCGACGCGAGCAGGGACGGCAAGGTAGAACCGGTCAAGTCCTTTCCTGCCCTTTCCGAAGTATCCGGCAGTGCGTGCGCCCAGGGCGGACGGGATCTTGGCGAGAAGCCTGTAGTGATCAGCATCGTCCTGCTGGAACACGCTGATGTATCCCTCTCCGCCAGGAATGTACACGCGCTTACGGGCGGAGTCGTAGTACAGATCGTCCGCATCCTGCACAGCCGGGAGCGTAGCGACCAAGCGGCCCGAGTTGGTTTCAAACACAGCTAGTTGAGGCGGCATCCGCGACGCGACGAACAGCCGATGATCGGGCTCATCCAGCGCCATTGGAAAGTTGCTCTCAAAGCTCAAAGGCCAGCGAGTCATGGAGTGCGTGGTGCGATTGACGACGGCAATCTGCTTCAAGTCCGGCAAATTCACATATACGTTTGGGCCTGATACCGCAAGTTGGAAAGACTCCGGATGCGCTCCCAGTTTGAGTTCGTCATCGATCCGCTTATTGGTCGTAGCGTCGACCATTCCGATTGCGCCGGTCTTTTCATCTCCGTAGCCGACGTAAACTCGCTTCTCCGCCGCATCATAGCGCAGATTGTCCACGTCATCCCCAAAATCAAGGGATGTGATCAGATCGAAACTGGTCCCGTCGTAGATGTACAGCTTTCCCTGGTCGCTTCCCACAAACAGCTTGTTCGTTTCCGGCGAATACACCACGCCTTGCGGAGTCAGCACTCCAGAAATGGTGTGAATCACTGTCTGTGCGCTGATGCCGATGATCTCTTCCGTATTATTTCCGAGCGCGGATACAAAAAGGCGGTTGTGCTCAGCATCGAGACCGAAATGGTCAATGCGCCCTTTCACATTCGGCAACGGGATCGCTCCAGTCAAAACGAGCGGAACTGTGCCCGGAGGCGCCGACTTCTTCTGACCACAGATTTGTACGGCGAATGCTGCAATCAATATCGGAACGAGACTAATTCGGCATACTCTCATCAATTCTCTCCTCCTTCACAAAGAACCTCGCGTAGGTTTCACGTGTACCGCAACCCTCGCTCTTGCGGGTGCAGCGCAGGCGAT
>CAVQCP010000056.1:0-245589 GCA_963710965.1 uncultured Acidobacteriaceae bacterium
GCGGGAATCATTGCTATGGCAAATCAACAAGCGGTCGCCAACGGTGAAACTACTCTGGGATTTCTCAATCCCGCGCTGTATGAAATTGGCGAGGGTGCGCACTACGACAGTGCATTCCACGACGAGACCAGCGGCAGCAACGGCGCGTTTTCAGCCGTGGTTGGATACGATTTGGTCACAGGCTGGGGCAGCCCCAGCGCGCCTGATCTGATTGAAGATTTGCTTTCGTCCCAATAAAAGCCGTGATCGCGGAGAGGACTGAGAACGGCCGCTGAGTTCGCGGAAGAAGTTCGTCTGCTTTCTTGCGGCTGGTTCTTTGCCGGCTTTGCGGGTAAGCTTTTCTTTTGCCTTTGCCGGAGCCATTCATGCCCCTTACCCAAGTACACGAGATCACTGCCGCACACCGTTTGGAAAATGTCCGTTACGCCATTCGCGATTTGGCATGCGTAGCCGACGAAGTCATCGCCCAGGGACACAAGGTTCTGCCGCTGAACGTTGGCGATCCGCTGAACTTCGATTTTCAGACGCCGCCGCACATCATTGAAGCGTGTTACCAGGCGATGCGCGACGGCAAGAATGGATACGCTCCTTCGCCCGGTATTCCGCAGGCGATCGAAGCGATTCGCGGGGAAGCGGCGCGCAAGGGCATTACTACGGTGCGCGATGTTTTCGTTACGGCGGGTGTGAGCGAGACGGTCGATTTGTGCATCAGCGCGCTGGTGAATCCCGGCGAGGATATTCTTACGCCTAAGCCGGATTACCCGCTCTATTCGGCGGTGCTGTGCAAGCTGGGGATAGCGCTCAACGCCTACGACCTGAACGAAGATGACGCCTGGCAGCCCGAACTCGCCGACATCGAAGGTAAGCTCACGCCGCGCACCCGCGGCATCGTGCTGATTAATCCGAATAATCCGACGGGGGCTTTATGTTCGCGGCCGATGCTGGAACAGATCGCCGAAATTGCGCGGCGGCGAAATCTGGTTGTCTTCTCGGATGAGATTTACGACAAGCTAATCCTTGATTACGATTCGCAAGGAAATGTCACGCCGCACATCGCGTTTGCAGCGGTTGCGCCCGACGTGCCTTGCATTACTTTCGGAGGCATGTCGAAGAATTATCTGGTGCCGGGATGGCGGATCGGATGGGGCATCGCATCTGGCGACGCGGCTGCGATTCAACCTTACCTCGAGGGCATTCACCGGCTGCTGCGGGCGCGGCTTTGCGCCAACCATCCGGAGCAGTATGCGATTCAGCCGGCGCTGGAAGGGCCGCAGGATCATCTTGTCGAGGTGCGGCGGAAACTGCGCTCGCGGCGGGATCTTACGCAGAAGTGGTGCGAGTCCACTCCGCGGGTGAGTTGCGTCGCACCACGCGGGGCGTTCTATGCGTTCCCCCGCATTGATATTCCCGAGAGCGACGAAACTTTTGTGAAAGAACTTATCCGGCAGAAGCATGTGATGGTGGTGCATGGTTCTGGATTTGGGCAGAAGCCTGGAACGCAGCACTTCCGGATTGTGTTTTTGCCGGAGGAGAAGACGCTGAGCGCGGCGTACGCGGGGATCGCGGAGTTTATGCGGGACCGATACGCGTAGGGGATCGATTCGCAGAAAGTCAGTCGCAGGAACAGATGAAACGAGTGTTCATAAGGATTATCAGGAGCGTCGCAGGAATAGCGGCGGTGGTTTTCTTCTTCTGCCCAGTGAGCACATGGACGGCGATCCTCGTCTTATGCTCCTCTATCGCGGTCATACTCATTTGCCAGATCGTTCTGGGCAGCCTAGATGAGACTTTGATGGATCACGACGGACCGAGCGGCTACTGGCCGCCGAAGCCCGTGGATTGGGCGGCGCCTTCGGAGGATTCCGACGCGGAGGTGAAGGGCTTGCCCGGAAAAAGCTATTAAGATAGCGCTGCCCGTGCGACAAATGACCATGGCATAAAGACCATGATGGAAAAAGGTAAAATTCAAAATGAAAAAAATGGCCGCCGGCGAGTTCAAAGCCCATTGCGCCAAAGTCATGGATGAAGTCCAATCCAAACGCGAATCGGTGATCATCACCAAGCGGGGCAAGCCGGTGGCCATGCTGGTGCCGGTCGGTAAGGAAAAGGACGACATTTTCGGCTTCCTAAAGGGGAAGGTGACCTTCATTGGCGATGTCGTTGCTCCTGCGTTGACTCCCGAAGAATGGGGCGATCTCCGCTAGGCTGTCCTCGCCAGCGTGAACTCCTCCTGACCGCGCAGAGAATAATGTTGCTCGGGAACGGGGAAACCGGCTTGGGCAAAGGTGTCGCGGATCAGCCGGTTGGTATCGAAATAGACTTGCCAGTAGTGATCGTTGTTGCAGTAGGGGCGAACCGCGAGCACAGGACCGGCCAGGTTGAAGGTGAGAATCTCGACATCGGGCGTGGGGCTTTTCATCACGTTAGGCACCTGCGCCAGCGCGGGTTTCAGCAGCGCCACCGCGGCCTGAGGATCTACGCCATGCGCCAGTTGCGCCGTCAGCTCCACGCGGCGGTAAGCGTTGGCCGAAAAGTTTGAAATCGTATCCCCGAAGATTTTCCCGTTGCCCACAATAGTCTTCACGTTGTCAGGCGTATTCATGGTGGTTGCGAATAAACCGATCGCCTCGACGGTGCCCGTGACTCCCGCGGCCGTGATGAAATCTCCAACCTTGAAAGGCTGGAGGATTACAAGAAACACGCCGCCGGCAAAGTTGGAGAGCAATCCCGACCATGCCATGCCGATAGCCACGCCGGCGGCCGCGATCAGCGCCGCGAAGCTGGTGGTTTCCACGCCGAAGAATCCGAGGATGGCGATGACCAGCGCGATATTCAACAGCGCCGATACGGCCGAGTGAATGTAGCGAATGAGAGTGGGATCAATTTTTTGCCGGGTAAGAGCGCTGCCCATCATGCGCAGCGCGACTCCGATCAGCCAACGACCGATGATCCATATGGCGATTGCACCCAATAGTCTCAGGCCAACAAATGTGAGGGTGGCAATAACGGTCTGCGTGAACGCGGAGAGATTGAAGTTCATGGCTTTCTCCTTTGACGGCAGTGTGGCGCGGGAGACTGGGAGCGCCTTGCCGGCTGGCGCTGCCATTTTACCTAGGAGGGCGCGGCTTGGCTACGAATGATTCTTGGACGATAAAAGTGTGGCGGCGTGGTGCTCGTTCGATGTAGAAGACTCGCTTCGCTGGTTCGACAGCCGAGGCGGCTGTCGCCACATGGCCGAAAATATCCATCGGCGGCTTATCGGAATTGCCTGGCGAACTCGACCACTTCCCTCTCTGCCCAGCGACCGTCGTAGGCTGAGTCGCCATCGCGCTCCCCGAGAAAAGCGCAATGCCCTCCATCGTCGGTTTCGACATAGGTGATCTGTGGATTTGCGAGGAGCGCATTTCGAGTCTCGGGCAAGATGCGTATGAAAGGATCGTTTTTGGCGTGGATTACCAATGCCGGGCGCGCGATGCGGTCGATGACGTGGGCTGCGGCAGCGCGGTCGTAATAATCGTCGGCGCCGGTGAAGCCGCAATAGTACGCGGTCACACGGTCGTCGAATTGGCGCAGAGTTCTGATTCCGCGCAAACGCGAGGCGTCGAAACTATCCGGAAACAGGCGCACCTTGCGGCGAAAGCGCTGAAAGAGTTGCAGCAGAAAGTAGTATTCGTAAATGCGATTGGCGGGCTCGTGGAGCGCGTCGGCACCCGCCGCGAGATTGACCGCCGGACAAACCGCCGCCACGGCTCGAAATTGCGCGGGGCCATCGCTTCCCCACTCTCCCGCAAGCTTCAAAACCAGGTTGCCACCCATGGAATAACCAACCAACACGAACGCGGGAATCTTATCCTTCTCCACCAGATTGCGCGCGACCTCCGCGACATCCGCAGATCGGCTTGAGTTGTACAGAGTAGGCGCGCAGTGGTCCATGCCACCGCAGTTGCGCTGGTTCATGCGGATCACGTTCATGCCCGCGGCCAGACCATTGCGGGCGATGCCCATCATGTACTGCGATTCGCTGGATCCTTCGAGGCCATGTACGACGATCAGCGTGAGCGCCTTTCGATTTTCCTGCCAGTGGCAGTGGCATAGAAGCGGAATACCTGGCTCAACCTCGATCAGACGCTGCTCGGCAGCGGGTAGATGGATGCGACGCTGGCGGAAAAACGCGGCGAGAGTTTGCACGTGCCCGCCCCGCAACCAGGGTTGCGGCCGGAAAGTGGAGGGAGTGAATCTGGGTGTCTTCTCTGGCATTTGCGCTTCGGGCTTCCGGCTCTCGGCTTTGGGCCTTGGGTGAACCTCTTGCGAAGCCTTGCTGAAAAGATTCTAATAGGATGATCACCCAGATGGAGTAATCCTCATGCCGATTTTTGAGTACGTATGCCAGGAATGTCAGCATCCGTTTGAAGCTTTGGTGTTCGGCCGCGACAAGGCCAAATGCCCCAAGTGCGAAAGCAAGAAGCTGAGCCCACAGCTGAGTGTATTTTCCGTGTCGGCCAAGGGCTCGTCCAGCGCCTCAGCTCCCAGGGGTGCATGCGGCTCGTGCGGTGATCCGCGAGGTCCAGGCGCGTGTTCAATGGGTGATCTCAACTAGGAGCGTTTCCAGCGTTAGTAAGCTAAAACTTTCGACACAGTTCTGACTGTGACTGTGGTTACCTTTGTTTGCTCGTTTGTCCCGCCTACCATTCGTCAATCTGGTTTTGAATCTGCTGTTTCGAATCGCTTTGCAAGTCTGGGTTCGAAAGCGTTGCCAGAATCCGAGGAGATGGCATGGACCGGCGCCGGCAATCGCGCGTTTTCGTTGACCTTCCCGTGCAAATCTGGGGCATGGACGCCCACGCCCGCCCGTTCACACAGCCCGCCAGCCTGCGTACGATTAGCGGCCGCGGGGCAACACTGCAATGCGTGGATGCCCAACTGAAGCCGGGAGATATCATCGACGTTCTTTATCTGGGCACCAAAGCGCAATTTCGAGTGGTATGGTGCGGGCGGCCTGGCACCAGCATGGCGGGAGAAGTTGGGGTGGAAAATCTATCGGTCGATGTGAAATTTTGGGGCGTCGACCCGCTGCGCTGCGCGGCCGCGGCGGGTACCACCTAATCCAAAACGCTCAAGAAACAGCCATAAGTTGAATGGGGAGGGCTGGGGGAGCGCTGAAACCCGCATCACACGAGCCATTTTCAGTATCCCGCGATAGGCTGGCGAAGGCAAGAAGAAAGCGAGTTTAGAGCGACAATTCCCATCGGAGTTGCAGAGATTTTCACATTTGCTGCAAGGCCACGCGGAAATGGTGCAACTTCTGTCATCCTGCCAGTGTTTCGATGGAAAGCCCATTCATCCCGAAAAACCAGGGCCACGAATAAATTACCAGGCTAAATTGCCCGATCACCAAATTCTTATAAACTCGCAGAGAGATGCAAATCAAAATTCTGGGCTCGGCGGCTGGAGGCGCGTTTCCTCAGTGGAATTGCGCTTGCGCCAACTGCCGTGCCGTGAGAGCCGGAACATTCCGCGGCAAGCCGCGCACGCAAACTCAACTTGCGATCAGCGCAGACAATCGCACATGGTTTCTGCTGGGAGCATCTCCCGATCTGCGCGGGCAGATTGAGGCGACTGCCGAATTGCATCCGCGCGAGGGGGTGCGCCAGTCACCCATCTCGGGCGTGCTTTTGGCGAATGCCGACCTTGACCACGTGCTGGGATTGCTGCTGTTGCGCGAACTCCAACCGCTGCGGGTGCACGCGACCGCTTCAGTGCGCAGGATTCTTCGCGAAGATAATTCGATCTTTAAGATGCTGCAACGAATTCCGGATCAACTGGCATGGACGGATTTCGCCCCCGGCGAGGAGTTTTCTCTTCACAACGAGCGCGGCGAACATTCGGGAATCAAGTGTCGGGCGGTCTCGTTGAGCAAGCATTATCCGGCTTATGTTTCAGACGAACGCCGCGCACAACTCGCACCTGGCGAAGCGTCTCTCGGATTCATTCTGGAATCGCCGTCTGGCACGCGATTGGGATACATGCCTGCGGTTCCAGCGCTCGATGATGCATTTCTGCAACAACTCGACACTTGCGATCTATTGCTCTTCGATGGCACGTTTTGGAGCGACCATGAACTGATTCGCGTGCAGGGTAGCGGGCAAACAGCGTTGCAGATGGGCCACATTCCGGTGGAAGGCATTCTCGAAAAGTTGGCGGGAGTGCGCCACCCGCGTAAAATATTTATCCATATCAATAACACCAATCCCATGCTGGATGAGGCCAGTCCTCAGTATCGCCAGGTGCGTGACGCGGGTTGGGAAGTTGCGGAGGATGGATGGCAGTTCAACCTGTAGAAAACGAAACCGCATCACCCGCTGCGCGCCTGCTCTCGCTGGAAGAGTTGCGCGCACAATTACAGGCAACCGGCGAGGAACGATACCATCACAAGCATCCGTTTCATTTGTTGATGCATGAGGGCAAGCTCAGCCGAGGGCAGTTGCAGGCGTGGGCGTTGAATCGCTACTACTATCAGAGCATCATTCCGATCAAGGATTCGATTATCTTGTCGCGTGGCCCGGACCCGGTGTTTCGCCGGGCGTGGCGCAAGCGCGTAGTCGATCACGATGGCGATGCTACCAGCGAAGGCGGCATCAAGCGTTGGATCAAGTTGGCAGAGGCTACGGGACTTGATGGGGCACAGGTTCGCGCCGGCAAAGGCATTCTTCCGGCGACGCGTTTCGCAGTGAACGAATATCTGAACATCGTGCGCAGCCGGACGCTGCTCGAAGCGGTTGCATCTTCGCTGACAGAATTGTTCTCGCCAATGCTGATCACGCTGCGCGTGGACAAACTCCGCCAGCATTATCCGTGGCTGGCGGGAGGGTTGGATTATTTTGAGGCGCGACTTTACCAGGCACCGGAAGATTCACAATTCGCAGTGACCTACGTTTACGACAACGCGAAGACACGCGCCGAGCAGGAGTTGGCGATCCAGGCGCTGCGCGATAAATGCGATATCCTGTGGGCGCAACTGGATGCCCTGTACTTCGCGTACGTACAGCCGGGATGGCCGCCGCCCGGCGCCTTTCAAATCGAGGCCAGCTGACCATGGCGGGTGATTTTTCGTTGCGGAGCGAGGTTAATTTCTAGTGCCTCTGCCGGAAGATTCGAACCAGCCGCGACTGGCCGCCGGTTGCCGGTGGGGTGCGGAGAGCAACCAGGAGCGCGTCGTACTTTTTCCGGAAGGCGCAATCAAGTTGCAAGGGACGGGCCGCCAGGTGCTGGAACGGTGCGATGGGCAGCGCACGTTCGGCCAGATCATCGCGGAATTGCAGGCTCAATTCGCCGATGCCGATCCGGCGAAGATACGCGCAGACATCGGGCAGTTTCTGGAGCAACTGCGGCATAAGCGGATCGTGGACTATTAGCGGGCTCAGGCAAGTTGGTCCCAGCTTACTCCCAGCGCCGTACCGATTTTTTTCCACGTTCCGACAGAGCCGGCCTTGCGTTTGGTCTCAATCGCAGCGATCAGCGCACGCGAGACTTTCGCCATTCTGGCTAGCTGCTCCTGGGTGAGCTTCCGGTGCTCGCGCCATATCCGGAGAGCGGACTCACCCTTCAGCCTGCGCTCAATGATTTCGACAGGCACGATTTCGTCTTCTCCAGCTTCCAGTCGTGCCTTTGCGGCATCGTAGGCTCTCACGTCAGCGAGCATCTCCGCGTCTTCGATTAGCTTCTTCAGATCTTTCACTGGAATCACGGCAAACTCCCTGCCCTTGCGCGTAATTGTTTCAATACGAATCAATAAACTTCCCCTCTCGGCCCCACTTCTAGAACCAATAACTCGAAGCGATCGTCGTGCAACTCGCAAAATCACTCGCCAATCGCCAATTCTCAAACGGTATCCGTCGCGTCCTTGAAGTCTCGTTACATTGTTATGCCTCGCATAAGGATCGACAGCAATTTCCTTAATCTTACTCATAATTCGCCTCTGCCAGTTCATGGGGAGACGTGACAACTCCTTCGCGAAAGACCTGGTCGTGTTTATGGTGTACACTTCCTTCATTGTTACTCTGAGTAACACTAACGGTCAAGCAAAAAACCATCCAGCCATTCCATATAATTGAATCATCAGGGCGATTTATGGTTTCCCATCCGCTAGCGCTCATTGCCGAAGTCACGCACCGTTGCCCGCTGCATTGCGTCTACTGTTCGAATCCTCTCGAATTGGCAGCCGTGAGTTCGGAGCTCTCGACGGCCGAGTGGATGGATATTTTCCAGCAATCGGGCGAACTGGGAATGTTGCATGCGCACTTCACCGGCGGAGAACCGCTAGCCCGGCCCGATCTCACCGAACTCATTGCGGGAGCGCGCGCCGCGGGTCTTTACACCAATCTCATCACCTCGGGAGTCGGGCTCGGCGAAACGCGGTTAAAAGCGCTGGTCGATGCGGGGCTTGATCACATCCAGATCAGCTTTCAGGATTCGCGCGAAGAGACGGCGAACTGGATCGCCGGGGCCAAAGCGCATGCGCACAAAATCGAACTCGCGAGGCTGATCCGCCAACTCCCGCTTGCGTTCACGGTGAATTTAGTGGTGCACCGGCAGAACATCGATCACCTCGAGGAGATGATCGGGTTCATCGAACAGCTCGCGCCCGAGCGCATGGAGATCGCGCATACTCAATATTATGGATGGGCGTTGCGCAATCGCGCCGCGCTTCTGCCGACGCGTGAGCAATTGAAAAAAGCGGTAGAAGCCGTGGCCGCTGCGGAAAAGCGGCTGGATGGCAAGATTCGCATCGACTCGGTGGTTCCGGATTATTACGCGCGCTTTCCCAAAGCCTGCATGGGCGGATGGGGACGTAGATTGATGCTCATCAATCCTTCAGGCAGAGTGCTTCCCTGCCATGCAGCTGAAACCATCCCGGGCCTCACGTTTGAAAATGTTCGGGAACATAGGCTCGAATCTATATGGCAAGAGTCTTCATCGTTCCAGCGTTTTCGTGGCGAAGACTGGATGAAGGAGCCTTGTAGAAGCTGCGAGCAGCGCGCCATCGATTTTGGTGGATGCCGCTGCCAGGCGCTTCTGCTCGCCGGAGACGCGACGGCAACCGACCCTGCCTGCTCGCTGGCTCCGTCGCACCTTTTAATCGAAGCCGCTCGGGTAGAAGCGAATGCCAATGACGCGGTTGCGCAACCAACTTCCGCTGGCTCATTCGTGCAGCTCCAGCGCGCCGAGAGTCTCTGGAGTTACCGAACGAATCCCGAGTGAGAGATCAGCGAAGATGACAATCCGCTCCTACCAGCGAAATCCGATTTGGATAGGACGGAAATCCGTCGTGGTGTGATCGCCGGATCCGTGCATAAAGCGGTACTCGGCGAAGATTTCGACGCCGCTGGGCATTTTGCGGGCGACTCCTGCGCCGATGTTGTAACCGTACTGGTTCACGCTGGAGTTAACAAAATTGCCGCTGAGAGGAATGCTGGCGTTTTGGCACCGGCCCCACCAGGTCCAGAAACCATTGCAGGCCGAGCCTGGAACGGCAATGTCGCCGGTTAGACTTCCCTCGCGATGAATGTAAGCGGGGCCGAAGAGAAGATAGCCGCTATACAGTTTCGTGACCGGAATGTTGATGATCGGATCGAGCGTGAGCGAGAGAGCATAACTGGTAGCGCCCGTGGCCTGCGCGAGTTCCTGGGTGGAATCGCGAAGTGGCAGGTTGGCATAAATAAAATCCATACGCAGCCCAAGGTATTTGTTGGCATTACGGGCCGCGCCCGCGGAAGCGACAAAGCCACCGCCACGCACATAGGTGTGAGTCGCGCCGCTATCGGTGTTGGCTCCCGCGCCGGCGTTGAAGTCCCAGTTTCTGAAATCGTGCTTCTTTCTACGCGAAGTGGATTCTTCCTCGGCCGGCTCCTGACCAGCGTTGGGCTGCGGAGCCGCAGGCGCTGGAGTTTGTGCCGCCGCAGGTGGTGGCGTGGCCGGTGGCGTTGCAGGCGCCTGTGCGGCGGGCGTCGACTGGGAAAAACCCACTGCACCGAACAGAAATGTGAACGCCAGCACAGTCGTACTGGCAAACTTTCGTATCATCCATTCTCCTCCCATAACCGGGGCGTAGTGCGGACCGTAGCGCTCGGCATGAGAGACGCCGTGGTAAGGGCTCCGCTGTGATTCTTTGCAAGAACGATTCCCTGCCGCGCCGAGTCTAGTGAAGTTGGTTGCGTAGGCTCGCTTGGTTATGCGGTTGCAAGGATCGCATCATCTTATCAACTTTGATGCCGACTGTGCCGAGCAAGCCGCCCGACCGCTTTTCGCAAGTGGGAGGGTCCCAGAAAAATCTTTGCCCCAGTGCAGACGGGTAATCGCCAAATTGCAAGGTTCAGAGCGCCACGTGTGATAAAAATGAGTTTCACGCTTACGAGCTAACCTTGAAAAATTCTCCGCCGGCACAAGGCGCTATCTCGATCTCCCCTCTGGAGGAACACTCCGCACGCGGGGTTGCGCTGGTTGGATTCGGCACCGTAGGGCGCGCGGTGGCAAAGATTCTCTGTGAGCGCAGAAACGATAACGGGGCACTCCGACTTAGTCACATTTGCAATCGCAACTTCGAACGCAAGAAGCAAGCGTGGATTCCGGACGATGTGATCTGGACGGACGACTGGGAGACGATTCTCAAGTCGGATGTGGACATTGTGATTGAACTGATTGGCGGAGTGCATCCCGCCGAGGAACTGGTGCGAGGCGCGCTGCTGGCAGGTAAGTCAGTGGTCACGGCGAACAAACAGCTGATCGCGCGCCACGGGCCTGATTTGCTGCAACTCGCCAGCGAGAATGGCTGCCAGCTTGAGTTTGGAGCGTCGGTTGCGGGCGGCGTTCCGGTTTTGCCGGCACTGCGCACGGGACTCTGCGGCGATCGCCTGCACGGCATCGCCGGCATTTTGAATGGAACGTGCAACTACATTCTTAGCCGCATCGAGACGGCTCGCATTCCGTTCAGCGAGGCTCTGGAAGAGGCGCAGGCCCGCGGTTATGCCGAAGCGGACGCGAGCGAGGATCTGGATGGCGGCGATGCACGAGCCAAACTTTCCATCCTGGCGCTGGCGGGATTGCAAGTGAGGGTTTCTCCGGCAGAAATTCGGGCGCGAACCATTCGCACCATCGACGCAGTCGATTTCGATTATGCGGCGGAACTGGGCTGCACCATCCGGCAGATTTCACGAGCCGATTTGAAGGACAACACTTTATTTGCCGAGGTCGGACCCAGCCTTGTGCCCACGGACTCGCCCTTCGGGCGCGTGCAGCGCAATCTAAATCTGGTTTTGACCTCGGGAGAGTATGGCGGCGACATGGCGTTTCTGGGCGCGGGGGCGGGAGGAGATCCTACGGCGGTTGCGGTGGTTTCGGACTTGATGGCGGTAGCGGAAAGTTTCGCGGCAGGACCACGGCCACGGCGCGCGCTGCAGTTCGCCTCGCCAAAAGCAAGCTGTGATTTTGAGACGCCGTGGTATCTGCGGCTTGTGGTGAAAGATCAGCCGGGAATCATCGCGGGCCTGGCAGCCATCCTGTCGGCGCATCAACTGAACATCGACGCGGTGTTGCAGAAGCCAGGATTCGAAAAGAATGCGCTGCCCTTCGTGATTACGCTGGAACCCTGCCGGGACGCGCAGTTGCATCCGGCGCTGGAGAAGATGTCAGCTCTGCCGTTCGCGCTGCGTCCGTGTTTGAGCCTGCCAATTCTGCGGTGAGCAAATTGCGGTTAGGCTGAACAGTCCGCTTAGGATCCTAAGCTTAAGCGAGGGATCGTGGTTCTTGCCCAGGCCGCACTGCAGGCAAGAACCAGGATCCCTCGCTTCGCTCGGGAAGACAAATCCTGAGTAGGAAGACAAATCCTTAGCAAGACGACAGAACCTGAGTGAGGCGGCAAAATCCTGAGTAAGTGGTCGGCGCGTCCTACTTCCAGAAGGGATTCTTCATCCCTGCGGGGGCGAGGGCGCTATTGGGAGACTTCGCTTCCGTGCCGGAGTCGTCCGAAATTTTTTCGTCGGTCAGCCGGGATGATGGTGCGTTGAGTTCTTTCTCGCGTCCGGCCGGGTTGGCGGACTTGGGCTGTTCCTGATTCATTAGGGGACCTCCTTTGCTACTTGTACTCTAAGCTTATTGAAAGCATTTCGCGATAGTCGAGGGATAAAAAATCCTGATCGGTCCTATCGAAAAAACCGCAGCTACGAAAATCAGCCTGCTACGATAGGAATCGACATTATTTCCGAATTCATAAATTGAACGCAAGGAAGACCTTCATGAAATACCGCAAGCTGGGCCGCACCGGATTTGCAGTCAGCGACATCGCCTATGGACTCTGGGGTATGAGCGGATGGAGCGGCTCCGACGATCAGCAATCGCTCGATTCGCTGCAGCTTTCGGTTAATTCCGGCTGCAATTTCTTCGATACAGCATGGGCATACGGGGATGGTAAGAGCGATGGGCTGCTGGGCGAAATCATGGCGCGGAACTCGGACAAGCGCTTGTATGCGGCTTCAAAAATTCCGCCCGCCAATGGAAAGTGGCCGGCGCTTGCGAGCTACAAGTATCGGGACGTATTTTCCATGGAGCACGTCGTCAAATACGCGGATCTGATTCGAAAGCAGCTGCGCGTGGATTCGATCGACCTGTTGCAGTTTCATGTATGGGATGACAGTTGGAGCGACGACCCGGAATTTCGCGCGACGGTGGAGAAGCTGAAAGATGGCGGCTGGATTCAACACTTCGGATTGAGTTTAAATCGATGGGAGCCGGAGAACGGAATCAAAGCGCTGCATACGGGGCTGGTCGACGCAGTGCAGGTCATTTACAACATCTTCGATCAGGCACCGGAGGACAAATTATTTCCTTTATGCCAGGAGTTGAACGTGGGCGTGATTGCGCGCGTGCCGCTCGATGAAGGCAGCCTGGGCGGGAAGATGACGCTCGAAACACGGTTTCCGAAGAGCGACTGGCGTTCCGGATATTTTGGGCCGGAGAATTTGGGGAACACGATAAAGCGCGTCGATGCGCTGAAGAAGATCCTGCCGGCCGGGATGACTCTGCCGGAGATGTCACTGCAGTTTATTCTGTCGCATCCTGCCGTGAGCACGACGATTGTCGGCATGCGCGATGCGCAGCATGTGCGGCAGAATGTCGCGGCCAGCGACGCCGGACCACTCGACTCGGCGCTGCTCGCCGAACTGAAAAAATATCGATGGGACCGGACGCCGCAAAGCTGGTCGGATTAAGCGCGGCTGAGCAGCAGAGCGGCCGATCCCTACGACCGCTGGTAGTAGCGGCTTCCTGCCGTTTAGTCTCGCTACTGCTTCCTGGATGAAATCCAATTCTCATAAATTTGCTCTGGCGCTGTTTGCCTTGCTGGTTGCGGCAACTCTCCCGGCGCAAAATTCTCGCGGGTCGCTGCGCGGAACGGTGCAGGATGCGACTGGCGCCCGTGTGACTTCCGCAAAAATCGTGGCGCAGCTTGCAGGTTCGTCGGTAGAACGCGCGGCGGTGAGCGAAGATCGCGGCGAGTTTCGTCTGGATGATCTTCTCCCCGGCGACTATCACGTCAGCATCACGGCTGCAGGGTTCGCTGCCGCTCAGGCCGAAGTTAAGATCACCGTCACCAATGTTCGCGATATTACAGTCACGCTAAAGCCAGCCAACACGCAGGCGACGGTGAACGTACAAGCGGAGACTTCCTCCATCGCTGCCGAATCGATCGATTCGGCCAGCGCAGTGCGTGGCGGCGTGGTGGGCAGCGGAGATCTGGAAACTTTTCCGCTGCCCGCGCGCAGTTTCGCCAACATCGCGTATCTTGTGCCCGGGACAGAACCGGTCGAACCTTCCGATCCGACGAAGGCGCGCATCACGGCGGTTTCCACCGGAGGCAGTTCGGGATTAAACAACGAACTTTCGGTCGACGGGGCGGATGATTCCGATGATTGGATCGGCGGCTTCCTGCAAAATTTCTCGCCGGACGGAGTTCAGGAATTCGCCGTGCACACCTCGAATGAAGATGCCGACACGGGCTGGACCACCGCCGGCTCGGTGGTGATCACGACCAAGCGCGGCAGCAACGCGTGGCATGGCGACGGCGCTTTCTACGAACGCGCGGCCGCGCTCAACGCGCGCTTCCCGATCGAGAACCCGGCGCCGAATCCCAAGCAGCCTTTTTCGCGGCAGAATTATGTGGCGACGATTGGCGGTCCGGTCGCGAAAGATAAAGTCTGGTTCTTTACCTCATTCGAAGCTGTGCACGAAGATGCCAGCATCGCCTATAGCCCGGCCAGCACGACGCAGTTCGACGCGCTGGCGCAACTGGCCGCGGATGGCTTGATCCCAGGCGTTCCTTCGATCTCCGTGCCCGCCAATGTGCCGATTCCCTTCCGCGATTACGACAGCTCACTACGGTTCGACTGGAATGAGTCTCCGAAGTCACAATGGTTCCTCCGGGCCTCGCAAGACACGTATCTCACCCATAACGCACTCGTGCAGCAAGGTACGCTGCCTTCCACCGGATTGACTACACACAATAATTATTGGAATGTGGCGCTTAACAATACGTATACGTTTAGCCCAACCTGGTTGGGCAACCTGGTAGTTGGTGCGAGTCTGTTGCATCTTACGCAGACGCGGAACTCGGATCTCGGTTTTGCGCTGGCGTTTCCTTTTAGCTCTACAGCATTGACGGTTTCTGGATTTGAAACCTACGGCGACAATCAGTTCGCCACGCCGATTACTCTTTTTCCGGACTTGCGTAATCAGGATAAATATCAGTTTCGGTACGACGTGAACCATGTCGTCAGGGATCACGCATTTAAGTTCGGTGTTGACTTCATTCATGAACCCGTGTTGAGCGGGGCGTTCGCGTCGAACCAGGAAACGCTCTACAGCTTTCCAGAGAATCCGACTTATTACATTGCCAATCCGGCGCAGTTCTTGACTGACTACGCCGCGGGAGCAAGCACTGCACCCGCGGGCGATGGAAGCTTCTCGCAGAATGTGCAGCGGTTGGCTTTTTATGGCGAAGACTCGTGGCGGGTGTCTCGCCAGCTGACGGTGAACTACGGCGTTCGCTATCAGACAACATTCGGGCTCTTCGAGGGCGAGGGCCGAACGCAAGCGGATAATAGCGCGTACATCACTCTGAAAGCGTTGCAGATTCCGACCGTCGGCGGCGTGCCGCAGGATTACCGCAAGCAGATTGCGCCGCGTCTCGGCATTGCATATTCACCTGGAGGCAGCGCCAAAACCGTGCTGCGCGCAGGCTTTGGGATGTATTACGACGATCTGGCGCAAAACGGATGGGCCACGGCGTTCCAAGGCATAAACAACTCGAACTACACTACCGGAAGTTGCGCGCTAACGGGCGGCCCGGGGGCTTACGGGCTGACGGGTACTGGATGTCTGATGGGCGGCGCCGGCGCTACCGGCAACCTGATCGGGGCGAATTACAAAACGCCTTACGCCATTCACACCACGGGCGGGATTCAGCACGCGTTTAACCAGCACTGGCTTGCCAGCGCGGATTACGTTCACGAGCAAGGCAATCACGGATACCGGGCGTTCCCTTACTCCGGCGGAGTAAATCTTTTCACGCCGCTGATCCCAGCGTCGGATACGGCGGATCAACAGAGTGTGGTTCCGAACGTCAATGTCTTCGAGTCCGACAATCGATCGAGTTACAACGCGCTGATGCTGCACGTGCAGGGCAACATGCGGCGTTTCAGCCTGGTGGCGAACTACCAACTATCGAAGGCGCAGACGTGGGGATGCCTGCTGGGCGAGCTGTTTGACTACGTGGATGGCGTTTGCCAGGTGCCGGCTACTTTGCCGGGCGCGGGGCAATTGAATGCCTTCGGACCCGGCGACTATGGCCCCTCAGGCGAAGACGTGCGTGATCGTTTTGTTTTTGCCGGGACCTTTCACCTTCCCGGCGGATTCGAGTTAAGCACGATCAATCAGGTCGAAAGCGCCCGCCCTATCACGATTACCACCGCGGATAATACAGCGCGCATTTTTGTAAACGGCAACTACACCAGCCTCGACGAATTTCGCGGGACGCCTTACATTCAATCGGACCTGCGCGTCGCCCGTCCGTTCAACATTGGCGAGCGCTGGCAGATCAACCCGTTCGTCGAGTTCTTCAACATCTTTAATCGCAATAATCCGGGCGCGAATTTTGCCGTCAACGTCGTGCAGTTGCCGGTGCCCTCAGAGCAGATGATGCCGAATGCCAATGGCATCACCAATGTCACCCTGGTGTGCACCGGGGCGAATGTGAACAATTGCACGGACGCGACGGCGGTGCCGATCACGAGTCTGAAGCAACTGGAAATTCCCGAAGGCGCGCTGGGAGATTTCTTTGGACCGGGAACGACGGTGGGCATTCCGTTCGCGGCGCAGGTTGGCGTGCGAGTTACGTTCTAGTCGAGGGGAATCAGGACTGGGGCATCAGAGCTGGGGCATCAGGGCTGGGGCATCAGAGCTAGATGAGCTGTGGAATTCCGATAAGATTTTTGCGTAGCCGCTTCGCAGACCGCCATATCGATCCTCGCGCCAGACCTTACCGAACAGACCTTACCGAACAAGCCACTCCGTAGCTGCGTGCACTCGCACCAGCAGTTGGCCGTAGGTCACGGCCAGAGTGCCAGCCGTGGCAAACGCTGTGAACAGCAGATATCTCCACCGATAGTCTTGCCTGGGAGTTGGCTGCTCGTTCCACGCCAGCAAGCGCGCGATGCGGGCCTGGAGTGAGTCTGCTGGGCTGTCCACTAAACCAGTGGTCAATTCCGCGGGCGGCGGCGCCAGCGGAAGCAAGCGCGAGAGTTTGATAAGCGCGGCGGCTAGATCCAGAGCTTCGGAAGCGCTAGCAACTGCGGCATCGTCGGCCGCCATCTCTGAAGATTCGCGCCACACACCTTCAAGCGCTTCCATCCCCGGAAATGCGATAACGCGAAGAATCAACTTTCTAAGATTGTCGCGGCGGCGCACATGGACCAGTTCGTGGCGCAGGGCACAGTGTAACTCGCGCTCGGTGAGTACGCACTCGGCCGCGCGCGACAGCCAAACGCCCGGACGCAAAATGCCTGCGGCAGTCAGGGGAGGGACTGCGCCGGAAATCCGCTGGAGTGCGATCGGGTTATCGGAGCACACCGCATGTAAATCAGTTGCGACTGCTTGTTGTGACCATCGCGAAATGATCTGATGAGTCCGCACCAGCGCTGCGACGGCGTTCGCAATTCCCCCGAACAGCAGCAGAATCCCGCCCAGGCCAAGCACCAGGGGTACGGATCCCATTGGTTCATGCACGCCACGGGGTTCGAGCAGCACGAACGAAGGCACGGCGAGCAGGAGGGTGGCGGCTGCCGCCAGCGCGAATGGAATTACGCGCAAGGTGAAAATAAGATTTGCCGTGGTTGCTGCCGAGAAACGCAGAAAACCGAGCAGCCTTCGCCATACACACAAGACCACGAGCGACAGCAGGATGTAAGGCAGAGCAAAAATCGAGAAGGAAATCATCACTCCGCGAAGGGCGAACATTATTCCTTCTCCTTCCGTCCGGCATCGCGCTGATTTAATTCGCGGCGCTTGCGTTCCACCAGTTTGCGCAAATCGTCGAGCAGTTGTGCGTCGCGTTCGCCTACGATTTCTACCAGGAAGGAAAGCGGCAGAGAGGAAGCAGGGCTGGCGTCCAGCAGTTGCCGCAAAGCCTGACCGGCGGCCTCGCGATGCAACTCTTCGCGGCTGAATCGCGGCGCGTAGCGGAACGCACGGCCCTCTTCGGATCGCGTTAATACACCCTTCTTGAACAGGCGATCGAGCGTGGTCATCACGGTGGTGTAGGCCAGGTCGGTGCAGCCGTCTTCGATCAGTTCGCGAACGGTCGCGTTGCCCCTGGCCCACAGACTGTCGAGCATGCGCTGCTCCAGCGGCCCGATTTGCGGGGTAGAACTTCGGAATGGATGGAAGATGCGATGCATAGGGATTTCAGCAGAAAGCATTGTACCCTGAAAACAAGCTATGCAGTTTTGGATTGTTTGGGCGAAGGTGAACTGGACGAGGGGAAAATCTGGGGTGGGAAACGGGAATCGAACCCGCAACCGTCGGAGCCACAGTCCGGTGCTCTGCCAGTTGAGCTATTCCCACCGCCTTGCTGATTATACAACCCATGCGGTTCAGAAACTATTTTCGCGGGCGGATATTCACTCGCTTCTCTGCGCTTCCCGACCAACCTGCTATGCTTTAGCGCAACCAATAGAAAATGCTTCGCTCGGGTCAGGTTTCGCATGTCATTCGGGTCAGTGCTTCCGTCTCCGAAGAGAAATCACTACATTTCCGCGAAGCTCGGGTTCAATCAGAGTGCGTCGTAAAGCGGTTCTTAGCACAATCGTACTCAAAAATGCTTGGGAGATAACACGTATGAGAAAGAGACTGAAGGAATTTAGTTGGGGCAAGCTCGCGTGGTATGGGATTGCGCTGGCCATTGCGGTCAGCGCTCTGCCGAGGTGGGCGGACGCGCAGGATTATGACGATCCGCCGGCGCGCGTGGCGCGGCTGGGTTACATCGAGGGTTCGGTTTCATTTCAACCCGCCGGCGAATCGGATTGGGTTGGCGCGGTTCCGAACCGTCCCATGACGACTGGCGATCAACTGTGGAGCGATGTGGACTCGCGCGCCGAAGTGCAACTGGGATCAGCCGTGATTCGACTCTCGGCGCTCACCGGATTTTCTTTTCTGAATCTCGATGACAACACCGTCCAGATCCAACTTACTTCGGGCACGCTCAATGTGACGGTGCGCCGCCTCGGGGACAGCGAAGATTTCGAGATCGACACGCCGAACCAGGCATTCAATATCTTTCAGCCCGGCCACTATCGGATTGAGGCGAGCGCCGACGGAACCTACACAGTCGTAACCGTACGCGAAGGCGAAGGCGAGTCTACCGGCGGCGGGCAGAGCTACGACTTGCGCGCCGGCCAGCAAGCCAATTTGACCGGAACCGATCAGCTTTACGCCGAGGTTTATGACATCGGCGCGCCTAACGCTTTCGATAACTGGTGCCATGACCGCGACCACCGCTACGACTATTCGCGCTCGGCGCAATATTTGTCGCGCGATGTGGTGGGCTTCGACGATCTCGATGAATATGGCGACTGGCGCGATGATGCAGAGTACGGACACGTTTGGTTTCCGAATCAGGTGGCGTACGGATGGGCTCCCTATCACACCGGGCACTGGGATTGGATCTCGCCATGGGGATGGACGTGGGTGGACGACGCTTCCTGGGGCTACGCGCCATTTCACTATGGACGCTGGGTATCTGTGGGCGGACGGTGGGGATGGGTTGCAGGTCCAGCGGCACAACCCGCCGTGTATGCGCCCGCTCTGGTGGTCTTTATCGGCGGCGGTCCCGGCGGATGGGGCGGCAATGTGGGATGGTTCCCACTGGGCCCGCGCGAAGTCTACGTGCCTTCGTATCACGTGAGCGAAGCGTACGTGACGCGCGTGAACGTGAGCAGTACGACAGTGAATGTCACACAGGTGACGAACATTTATCGTACGACAATCGTCAATAACACGACCACGATCACGAATGTTACCTATGTGAATCGCGGAGTGCAGGGAGCGGTGACCGCAGTTCCGCAAGCGGCATTCACCAGCGCTCAGCCGGTGGCAAAAGCGTCGGTGACGATGAGCGCGCAGCAAATTTCCTCGGCGCCCATGGCGGCGCGGGTTGCGGTGGCTCCTACG
Organism: uncultured Acidobacteriaceae bacterium; assembly: GCA_963710965.1. Lineage (GTDB taxonomy): Bacteria > Acidobacteriota > Terriglobia > Terriglobales > Acidobacteriaceae > Sulfotelmatobacter. Next base: position 19,771 of record CAVQCP010000056.1, read on the forward strand.
CGGGCGAGTGTGCTGGGAGCGAAGGCCGCGACTGCGGGACATGTGACCGCGCCTCCGGCAGCCGTAGCCGCGCGGCAGGTTGTGGCGAAGAAGACGCCGCCTCCTCCACCGGTGCCGTTTGCCAAGCAGCAGCAGGCTCTGGCAGCGCATCCGGGGCAAGCTCTAGCGCGGAACGAAGTGCAGACGCTGCGTCCGGCAGCAGCGGCGGCGCGGCCTGCCGTGAAGGTAGCACCTCCGGGGAAACCGGCGACTGCGGCTGTAGGACGGCCCGGCGGACAGCCAGGGGCCGCTGCGCGTCCGGGACAGCCAGCGGCGATGCCGGCCAATAATCGGCCAAATCAGCCTTCGAGCCAGCCCGCAAATCAACCGATAAATCGACCGGCACCGGCGAGTCAGCCTGCTCCGGCGAATCGCGCCCCAGCTCCAGCGGCGCCAGCGCCGTCCGAGCTGGACTCCGGAGCTATGGCCACTGGCGTCGTCGATCTGCTAAACGAGGCCAAGAATGGACCGGACTATCAGCAATAGCGCCGCCGGACACAGCTTCGCTCACGTGCTGGCGCGAGCACCTTGGGAAATTCGACATTAGTATTATGAAAAAATCCATGCTCTTGAAGATACCTGTCGCCGCTGCCGTGATCGCTGCCGCCATCGCGATCTCGTTCATGCTGGCTGTCAGGTCAGAGGGGTTTGCCTTAGAGCACCTCCATCATAGAACGCCGGGCATGTTCCTCGTGGACCTGATCTCTCCACTAGACCCTAGCTCTCCCCCGTTTTCATCAGACACGAGATTCTGGGGTCCGCTAGTTGCTGATACCGCTTGCTGGCTTGGAATTTTCTGTGCTGCATTCGCGTTCATCTGGAAGTTAGCCCGTAAGTTGAGGTAGCAAAATGTCAGCGGCTGGCTTGGGATTCCTCGCCAAGAGCGGGACAGAACCCCCCGGAAGCACGGTTGTGAAAGAGTGGACAGCCTTCGAAAAATAGAGCAAACAATTTCTCACCGAGCGAGCGCAGGTGAGGTTCTGCTCGATTGGATCTTTTTGGGCTTGCTGTGATGCGATTTGTCTACGTTGTCATAGCAGGATTTGCTGATGGTTTAAGGGCCACGCTAACCATATTTCCAGCAGCTGTGGTTTGAGGAGGCGTATGATCTGCAAGGGTAGCTTTCTTATTTCAACGATTGTTTTGTCGTTCATAGTTCTTCTGTCAACCGGGGGCTGGCCCAGGCTAAGCCCGCCTCCCGCAAGGTAGACTTAAGGGTGCCCCGTCCAAGCTTCGCTTGGGCGGGGTTTTTGATGTTCACTCGTCACAGACTCGACCCCACGAACCAAAATACCGTTGTCCCATGCCGTGGGGATTGAAACGCTTTCAACAAACCGGCCAAGTGCACTTCCTAACCTTCAGCTGCTATCGCAGAAAGCCCAACTTCGACAACGCAGCCGCCCGCGACACCTTCATGAACGCTCTGGAGCGAGTGCGCCTGGACTACAGCATTTGCGTCTATGGATACGTGGTCATGCCCGAACACGTTCATTTGCTGCTCAACGAGCCTGAGCGCGACACTTTAGCGAGGGTAATGCAATCCCTGAAACAGGGAGTGGCACGCCGCCTGGCTTTGAGGGCGGCAAATTCTTTTTGGCAGGCCCGCTATTACGACTTCAACGTTTGGAGCGAACGGAAGTTTGTGGAGAAGCTGCGATACATTCATCGAAACCCCGTGGCGCGGGGATTGGTGTCGCGCCCCGAGAATTGGCCGTGGAGCAGCTTTCTCCACTACGCTACCGGCGCGACGGGCACCGTCGAGATCGAATCGCAATGGACCGCGCGCCAGCGCGAACGGGCCGGAATTTTTCCTACGCTGAAGATGCGGCCTCTGGCAGAAAAACCCCGCCCAAGCTAAGCTTGGACGGGGCACCCTCGAGATTAGATTGTTGAGCGAGAGCTTAGCCTGGGCCAGCCCCCATGGTTATTCCTGCGGATATACGTAGAAACCGAAACCGCCCCCCTGAAAGATGAAGTCTAAGAGACCGTCCGAGTTAAAGTCACCCGTAACTATTCCCACTTCGCCGCTGGCGGGGGTTGGTAGCTTGATCGGGGTGAGCCCTTGAAAAGTTCCGTCGCCGTTTCCAAGAAAAATCCCGAACTCAAAGTTGTCGCCGTTTTCGGAAACGATCAGGTCCGTCTTGCCGTCCGAATTAAAATCTCCTGTCGCAAAGGTGAAGGAACCCTTGTCGGAGTGCTCGGGTATTACGCTGTAATACGAGGCGTCGCGAAAAGTCCCATCACCATTTCCTAATAGAATTCCGATGCTGCTGCCCGTGCAAAAAGCCAGGTCGAGATTTCCGTCGCCGTTGAAATCACTGGCATGCATTGGCAGCCCAGTGCCACAAAGACTGTCGGGAGTAACAACGGTTACTGCCGGTCGGAACGTCCCATCGCCATTTCCGAAAGCGATCGAAACCGGATAAATCTGCCCGCTTCCTGAGGGAGCGTCCCCCATGAATGCCAAATCCAAAATTCCGTCGCCGTTGAAGTCCCCGGCTACGATATCTATGAAACCTTCCCGGTTGTAAGTACTGGAAAGATTAAAGGTTCCGTTGCCGTTCCCCAAGAAGACATAACTTATGACGCCGTCGCCACCGACGAGGTCCAGCTTGCCGTCGCGGTTGAAATCTCCGGCCACGAGGCTGATTACTTGGCCCGAGGGTCCGTCTCTATATTTCCATCCGGTATTGAAGGTCCCATTTCCATTGCCCAAACTCACACCCATCCCGACAAGGCTGTCGGCGGGATCGAAATCAGCCGAAAACGTCAAATCGAGATTTCCGTCGCCATTGAAATCGCCGTAAGCGATCGTGGGCGCCCCAAGTACGCTTCCGTCAAAGGAAGCGGTCGCATTTGAGGCGAAATTAAATCTCCCATTACCATTGCCGAGGGCGACGGCTATATCCCCACCTTCCAGCCCCGCAGCCAGATCGGGCTTCCCGTCGTTGTTAAAGTCAGCAACTACTATCGAATTAATCAACTCCTCGCCTCCGTAGTAATACGGAGTTGGCCTGCCGGGCGCGATTGTGGACGTCGGCGCATGCACTTCGACTAGGCTCCAACTGGAACTGGAAGCGCCGCCACCCGGCGCGGGATTCGTGACGGTGATGTAGCCCGCCGTGGCAACGGCCACGTCAGAGGAGAGAATTTGCGCTTCCAACGCTCTGGCGGAAATGTAAGTAGTCGCGCGCGCCTGTCGATTCCAATTGACGACTGAACCTGGAACGAAATTCGAGCCGTAAACGGTTAGAGTGAATGCAGCGCTACCAGGAACTACGGCCTGAGGATTAGGTGGTCCCACGACCTGTGGGATAGGGTTGTTTTGGGCGGGGGATAACGGGGAAAGACAGAGTACCAAGATAACGGAAACGAGAAACGAAAAACGCGAATTGTGTTGGCGAAACAGATGCCAATTCACTTGAAATTCTCTCCCGGGGTCGGCTTGCAAAATCCCGCGTGCGAGGTGCACGTGCCAAGGAAGCAACAGTGGTGCTACTTCGAGCTATCTAGTGTCTGGCCCGAATAATTGCCTGCCACTGTATCCCCGATCTGACCAGGTGTCAAGTTAAAGCTCTGTTTAAGTGTCGGTAGCACATGATATGTCCGGTTGAGATAGCACATGATATGTCCGCTTTGCGGGCGGTGAGGATAGGAGACCATGCGAAGCATGGAAGCTTATCCGAGGGGGGGCTGGCCCAGCCGTACTCTACCACGACAAAGGATGCCCCACCCGTGGCACTTTCACGGGTGGGCTACGGTGGCCCGGCCCACTTTTGTTGGTACCATTCCAATTGAGGCTCCTAGCCTTGGGGGCTGGCCCAGGCTAAGCCCGCCTCCCGCAAGGTAGACTTAAGGGTGCCCCGTCCAAGCTTCGCTTGGGCGGGGTTTTTGATGTTCACTCGTCACAGACTCGACCCCACGAACCAAAATACCGTTGTCCAATGCCGTGGGGATTGAAACGCTTTCAAGAAACCGGCCAAGTGCACTTCCTAACCTTCAGCTGCTATCGCAGAAAGCCCAACCTCGACAACGCAGCCGCCCGCGACACCTTCATGAACGCTCTGGAGCGAGTGCGCCTGGACTACAGCATTTGCGTCTATGGATACGTGGTCATGCCCGAACACGTTCATTTGCTGCTCAACGAGCCTGAGCGCGATACTTTAGCGAGGGTAATGCAATCCCTGAAACAGGGAGTGGCACGCCGCCTGGCTTTGAGGGCGGCAAATTCTTTTTGGCAGGCCCGCTATTACGACTTCAACGTTTGGAGCGAACGGAAGTTTGTGGAGAAGCTGCGATACATTCATCGAAACCCCGTGGCGCGGGGATTGGTGTCGCGCCCCGAGAATTGGCCGTGGAGCAGCTTTCTCCACTACGCTACCGGCGAGTCGGGCACCGTCGAGATCGAATCGCAATGGACCGCGCGCCAGCGCGAACGGGCCGGAATTTTCCCTACGCTGAAGATGCGGCCTCTGGCAGAAAAACCCCCGCCCAAGCTAAGCTTGGACTGATTGGATAAGAACGAAGGCTCGATTCAAAACCCGGTAGTCTTGATTTGAGGACCAAAGACGCTGGGAAGAAAGGAGCCTTCGCAATGATGATTATAGGATGTGATTTCCATCCCAGCTGGCAACAAGTGAATTGGTTAGATACGGAGAGCGGCGATTGTGGGGAGGGGAAGCTGGTGCATGCCAGCGGCGATGCCCAGCAGTTTTATCGGCAACTGGCGGCGCCGGTGCTGATTGGCATGGAGGCCACGGGCAACAGTCAGTGGTTTATCGAAATGGTCGAAGATCTGGGGCATGAGATCTGGATCGGCGATGCGGCGCAGATCCGGGCCAGTTACGTGCGCAAGCAGAAGACCGACAAGCGGGACGCGGAGCACCTGCGCAAGCTGGTGATGGAAGGCCGCTTCCCGCGCCTGTGGACGCCGGACCGGGAGCAGCGCGATTTGCGGCAACTGGTGTTGCACCGGCACAAGCTGGTGGAGATTCGCAGCCGGGTAAAAAACGAACTGCAACACCTTTCCCTGAATCAGGGAGTGCAGCGCAAGCACAAGCTGTGGAGCCAGGCGGGACAGAAAATGCTGCGCGAGCTTCCCTTAAAACCCTGGGCGGCGTGCCGGCGGGAAAACTTGTTGGCCTTGCTGGCCATGTTGAACCAGCAGGTCGGCGTGCTCGACGCTGCCGTGCAACAGGCCGCGGAAGAAAATCCGCAGGCCCGGCTGCTGATGACGCAGCCGGGAGTGGGGCCGAACACGGCGCTGGCCTATGTGCTGACCATCGGCGATGTGAGCCGGTTTCGCCGGGGCAAGCAGGTGGCCAGTTATCTGGGACTGATTCCGCGCGAGGAAAGTTCGGGCGGTCGTCAGAAACTGGGATCGATCACCAAGCAAGGCAACCGCATGCTGCGCGCGCTGCTGGTGGAAGCGGCGCAGGTGGCGGTGCGCTTCGACCCGGAGATGAGGAAGCAGTATTTGCATCGTTGTCACCAGAAGCCGAAGGGAGTGGCCAAGGTGGCGACGGCAAGAAAGTTAGCCGTACGACTCTACTGGATGCTGCGCACGCAAGTGGCGTATCCAGAGATCGTTCGCATCGAGAGCAGCCCGCGGGTGCCCCTGGTCGGCGCAAGCTAGACCGCTGGATTGATTGGGCGCTCTCGCATCCCGCATGGGTGGTGCAAAAGTGGAAAACGAAAGGATGTTTTCCACTTTCCCACCACCCCGGCTACGGCTGCGGCGGGATGTTCGCATAGAAGAATCATGGTCGATGTTTTAGGCCGAATCGATGGTTGGTGGAACGGTCTTCTCCGGACGACCTTCTCAGGACTCTTCGGAAGAGGACGACCACCGCAGGTGATGAGCGTGAGATTTTCATTTCCAGAGTCTTGGTCCTCAACCTCTCTGGTCTGGCAAAAAAAACGGTGCCCGGCACCGCTCAGGATATCTTTGTCCTTGACACCGCCTTCGTTCTTATCGAGGGGCACCCTCGAGATTAGATTGTTGAGCGAGAGCTTCGCCTGGGCCAGCCCCCTTGCGTTTTGAATTACTGAACGCGAAAACTCACGTTGCTGGTGAGCACGCCGCCGGGCGTCGTAACCACTACCGGGCCGGTGGTCGCGTCTGCAGGGACGATGGTGGTCACGTTAGGTGTCGGACACGACCGAAAAGCTGGTCGAGGCGACCCCGTTTCTTTTCGTATTCGGCCCCGACTCACTGATAGAGGAATCCGTGGCCAACTCCGCTGTCATCCACGAAGTACCCCGTAACCTGAGTTGCGGAATTAATCGACATGCCGAAAGTTCCCAAACCAGCCCGCGTGCTCGCACCCGGGGCGTTGAAGGATCTGATCGTTCCCGCGGGAGTCCGAACGAACGCGTAGTAAGGGCCTTCTCCCGAAAAACAACCCGTCACCCAGCCTGCCGCGTTAATCGACGCCGGAAAGGTGTCGATCGTCCCGGTGCCCGGCCCGTCAAAAGATGTGAATGCCCCTGCGTTGTTGCGGACGAAGCCATGGATAACAACATTTGCATCCTCATAAAACCCCACGATGATCCCGCTATCGTTTATAGCCCAGGGCTTGGTGCCTTCGAAACCGCTCCTGAGAGCAGCGTGCGGCTCATCGAATTTCGCGACCTTGCCCGCTGGGGTTCGCATGAATCCGTGCAAGACAAACAGAGCATCCTCATAAAAACCGACGATGGCGCCTGCATTGTTCATAGCGATGGGAAAGTTGTCAATCGCACCCGGAACGACAAACTGAAAGAAGCTTCCAGAACTGTCCCGAACGAAAACACTATCCGCAATCCCAGAGTCGTTGCAGGCTGTTGTTCGCGAAGAGCAACCGAGAATCTGACCAGCGTTATTCACGGCAAACGGTTGCGTGTCGCTCGCTCCCGGCGCGTCGATGATCGTCACGTTTCCCAAAGAATCCCGCAAATACCCGTTGTATATCCCCAGGTCGGAGGCTGGAGTGAAATAACCAACGACATCTCCCGAATCGTTGATGCTCAACAGAACGGTGCCGTAGCCCTGAGCGGTCGCCACGCCCGGCGCATCGACGATCGTGAAGTTTCCCGCCAGGTCCCGAATGAAGCCGTGCAGAGAAAACTGTGCATCTTCGTAGTAGCCGGCCACCGTCCCGCCCGAGTTGACGCTGTATGGCACGGTATACAGCGATCCGGGCGGGTCAAATTTCACGATGCTGTTCAGAGGCGTGCCCCTTGGCGTTTTCGCGTCGGCTGCCAAAACGAACTGCGGCAAAGAACTCGTTAGGACAAATATTGCAATCAGTGACGTTACTTCGCGCAGGATCGTCATGTTGGGAATCCTCCTCGGACTCAGTTCATGATTCTGAAACTCACGTTGGGGGCTGGCCCAGCCGTACTCTACCACGACAAAGGATGCCCCACCCGTGGCACTTTCACGGGTGGGCTACGGTGGCCCGGCCCACTTTTGTTGGTACCATTCCAATTGAGGCTCCTAGCCTTGCCGCACCAGGAATGCTCCCGCGATAATCAGCCCCCGTGGGGGGCTGGCCCAGCCTTAATCTACCACGACAAAGGATGCCCCAGCCGTGGCACTTTCACGGCTGGGCTACGGTGGCCCGGCCCACTTTTGTTGGTACCATTCCGGATTGAGGCTCCTAGCCTTGCCGCACCAGAAATGCTCCCGCGACAATCAGCCCCCCGTGCAACATGACCCACCTAACTCCTTTGTTTCACGGAGCTTAGTATGTAACTCCTTTGGGCTGACGATTTTAGCTCGTGTACATACACGTAACCCGCTGATTCTAAACAACCGAGGGGGTGGGGGGAGGGGTGACAAAATGATAAACCAGCGCTGAAAACAAAGGACTTCCCAGATTTCCACACGCTGCAAACCGCAAATTCACCCCCAATTTTCCGCTCAAAATCGCACGGATCAGCCCCTGTTTGCAGCATCCCAAAACCACACAACCGTCGATCGCCTACGCGTGAGTGGTGAGTTTCTATTGCAGCGCGTGGCTGGATGAACCTGAGCTTGAGCTTCCGCTGATGTTGTAGCGCTTTAGCTTGCGGTATAACGTAGCGCGGCTTATGCCGAGCATGCGTCCGGCGAGCGCTTTATCGCCTTTGACTTGTTCAAAAACGCGCTGGATAGTAGCGCGTTCGATGTCTTCCAGATCGGTGGTCGACATTTCCGCATTCGCGCCGGCGTTCGCATTCACTTGCGTCGAGGCTGAGAGGTCGGAGGCTAATTCCGGCGCATGTACGGAAACCTGGCGCGGTGCGGGCGAATGCAGGGCTGCGATGGATGGAGGCAGATCGCCGAGATCGATCAGGGTTCCGTTGCCCAAAGCTACCGCACGCTCTACGCAGTTTTCCAGTTCGCGGACGTTGCCCGGCCAATCGTAATTCATTAGCGCTTTCATGGCGGCGCTGGAGGCGCGAAGGTCGGTGCCGGGAGCGTAGCGTTCGCAGAACCAGTTCACCAGCATGGGAATATCGCTGCGACGTTCGCGCAACGAAGGGACGTGGACGGTGACGACGTTGAGGCGGAAATAAAGATCTTTGCGGAAGGTTCCAGCCTTGTAGGCGGCCTCGAGATCGCGGTTGGTAGCGGCGATGATGCGGACATCGACTTTGACGCGCTGGTTGCTGCCTACTGGGCGCACTTCTTTTTCTTGCAGAACGCGCAACAGTTTGGCTTGCAACTCCAGGGGCAGTTCGCCGATTTCGTCGAGAAAAACCGAGCCGGTATCGGCCGATTGAAAGAGTCCCTGCTTGGATTTCAGGGCGCCGGTGAAAGCTCCTTTTTCGTAGCCGAAGAGTTCGCTTTCGATGAGCGTGGGGACGAGCGAGCCGCAATCGACGGCGACGAAAGGACGGTCGGCAAAGGCGCCGCGGAAGTGAATGGCGCGGGCGATCAACTCTTTGCCGGTGCCGCTTTCGCCGGAGATGAGAACCGCGGTGCGTGTGTCTTTGAGGCGCGAGGCGATGCGCAGCACTTCCTGAATTTTCGGAGAGGAGCCGACAATGCCGTGGACGGCGGTTTCGGCGTCCATGCGCTGGCGGAGAAATTCGTTTTCCTCGACCAGGCGAATTTTTTCGGCCATGCGGCGCAGGAACAGGCGCAACTCTTCGAGCGGAGAAAATGGCTTGGTGATGTAGTCGTAGGCGCCGAGTTTCATGGCCTGCACGGCGGTTTCGACGGAGCCGTGTCCGGTCATGAGAGCGACTTCGGTGCGGGGCAGAAGTTTTTTTACTTTCTCCAAGAATTCCAGGCCAGACATGTGCGGCATCACCATGTCGCTGAGGATCATGTGCACCGGCTGCTCTTCGAGCAAAGCGAGGGCGGACTCGCCGCTATCGGCTTCCAGGCAGATAAAGCCAAGGGCTTCGCCAACGGTCATGCAGAGCTTGCGGATGGTTTGCTCGTCATCGACGATCAGGAGACGGACGCGCAGGTCCTCCCGGTTCGGGTCTCGACTGAGTTCCCGGCCAAGGGTTGGCCTGGCCAAAGGCGATTTGTTTAACGAGTCACTCAACGGGCTTTCCCCATAGTTTTTTCGACAGCATTGATGAGATCCTGCACCCGAAACGGCTTCTCTAGATAGAGTGCGCCGATTTTGCGCAGGGTGGAAACAGTTTCTTCGTTGGCGTAATCGCCGGTAATGATGACGACTTTATTTTCCAGATCGGGGCGATTGGCGGAGATCCAAGTATGGACCTGTGCGCCGTCGACGCCGCCGGGCGTGCGCATGTCGGAGACAACGCCAAGAAACTGGCCCTTTTCGAGCATGCGCAGGGCCTCGGCGCCGGATTCAATGCAGACGACCTCATAGCCGTTGCGCTCCAGCGTAGCGCTGACCAGAGCCATGATCGAGGGTTCGTCTTCGATGAGGAGAACGGGCGGCGGCGTTGGTTGAATGGCGGGTGTGGTCATTTTTGCAATACTCCTGCGGCCACACCGAGGGAGGCGGTGTGGGGCGCTGCGGGAAAGCGAACGATGAAGGTAGCTCCCTGGCCATCGGTATTGTTGTGGCAGAGAATCTCGCCTCCGTGCTCCTTCACGATGCCGTAGCAGATGCTCAGGCCGAGGCCGGTACCCTTGCCGACCTCTTTCGTAGTGAAGAAAGGATCGAAGATGCGGTCGGGCTGGCTGATACCGTATCCATTGTCGCGGAAGGAAACTTCGACCCCCTCGCCGGCTTTGGTGGTCATAATCTCGATGCGGGCGTGGCGGCCAACGTCGTGCACAGCGTCATAAGCGTTGTTGAGGATGTTGAGAAAGACTTGCTGGAGTTGGTGGGCGTCGCCAATGACATCGGGCAGGCCTTCGTCGAGGTGCTCGATGATTTCGATGCCGTGGCTGTTGAAATCGTAGGAACGCAATTGGATGGTGCGGCGAAGAATCATATTCAACTGCACCGGGTTGCGCTGCGGCGGCATCTGGCGGGCGAAGCTGAGCAGATTCTGCACGATCTGTTTGGTGCGCTGCGCTTCCTGAAGAATGACGCGCAGGTCTTTCACGGCAGTGGGCGGAATGTCGGGATTGCCGAGGAGCAGATCGGCGAAGCCGAGGATGGCGGTCAACGGATTGTTCACTTCGTGGGCGACGCCGGAGACTAACTGGCCGACGGCAGCCATCTTTTCGGCGTGCACGAGCTTGTCGCGGAGTTCGGCGGAGTCGGTGATATCGGTCATGACCACGACGATGCTGGTGATGTTGCCCGGCTCATCGCGCATGGGACTGAGGTTCACGGAAAATTGGCCGGCGTGGCCACTGCCGCGCAGGAGATGCAGTTCGAGGTTGTCGACCTGGCCGCCGCGCAAAATGGATTGGAGGGCGTCGGTGAGCGGACGCACGTAGCCGGGAGCAGCCAACTCGATCAGTGGCCGACCTAAGAGATCGCCCTGCTCGAAGCCGGCGGTTTGCCAGCGCTGATTGGCGTAACTGATCAGTCCGGCGGTGTCGGCCACCAGAATGAGGCTTTGCGTATTGTTGAGAACCTTGCTGGAAAAATCACGCTCGCGCTGGAGTTCGGACTGATAGGTGTGGAGGCCGGTGACATCGAGCATCAGGCCGCGAATCTGCACCAATCGGCCAAGGCTGTCGTACATCCCGAAAGCATTGATGAGAACGTAGATGGGAGAGCCGTTCTTGCGGCGCAGGGTGGCCTCGAAATTGTGCAGGTGTCCGTTTTTCTCCATAGCCTCGCTGTGAAACTGGCGCTGCTCGGGAGAGAAATAAATTTGGGTGGGAATATCGACCTGCAGAAGTTCTTCGCGGCTGGAATAGCCAAACATCGAAACCAGGGCATCGTTGACTTCGACGAAGCGGCCTTCGGGGGTGCTGAAGAAAAGTCCCTCCTGAATGTTGTCGAACAATTCGCGGTAGCGGCGCTCGGCTTCGCGGCTATCGGTGATGTCCTTGAGCACGTGGATGGTTTGCAGATTTTCGCCGGAATCGCTATGCACGCGCGATGTTGAGACCAGATAGGTCCGATCGAGCGCGGGATGAACGAATTCGTCGTTGTCTCCGCTACCGCTGCGGCAGAAGGGGCAGGAATAGAGTGTAGTTTCGCTGGTCAGCGCCAGCAGGGCACGCATATTGACGCCGATCAATTCACCGGGGGCGACGCCAATCATGGCAGCGAGAGAGCGGTTGACGCGCAGCACCTTGCCGGTTTCATCGTGAACGACAATGTAATCCGTGATGGCGTCAAAAATATCCATCCAATGACGATTGGCTTGTTCGATACGAGTGAACAGGCGGGCGTTTTCCAGGGCCATGGCGGCATGGCCGGCAATCGCCTCCAGCAGGTCGCGATCGTCGCGGGCAAGAGGACGAGTTAATCCGGAGAGGCAGAGCAAGCCAGCCAGGCCGCCATCGGAAGCGGGGAGACGAACGGCCACCAAGTCATTCCAGCCGAGATTTGCGGCGAGGTCAGCTCCGAGCAATTCCGTGGCGGAACCGGAGAGGATGGAATCCGTGCGCTTACGGACGAGGTCGGACAGGACCTTAGCGAAGCGCTGCGGAAGCAAGCGATCTTCGCTGGCTGGGCGCGCGGAAGCATTCGATCGACTGGGATTGCCCGCAAGCGAATCTTCGGAGTGAATACTGTCATTGGGGTGGGCGTGAGTGGTTAGGTCGAGAGCAGGATGGAGGGTTACGGTTTGGATTTTTCCCTCGCTAAAAAGAGCGAAGGCGCCAGCGCGGGCGCCAGCCAACTCGAGGGCGCGCTCCACGAACTTACCGGCGAAATCCGGCAATTGCAGCAAGCCATCGATGTCGCGCGACAATCGGGCGAGGGCTTCGGATCGCCGGCTGTGCAGCCGGGAAAGATGCAGGTTGTGCGCGACTTCGAGGACGACTGAAACCTGGGCCGCAAGAGCCCGGGCGCGGCGAATATCCTGCTGGGAGATGCCGGTTTTGTCCAGGCGGTCGAGCACTCCAAACATGCCGAGCACCCGGCCGTCCGCACCCAGAAGCGGGACAGTCAGCAGCTGCCGGGCTTCATATTTAGACAGCATCTCCAGATTGGCGCCCTGCATTTGGCGGGCGTCGTCGGACCAGAAAACTTCTTTGGCGCGCAGGGCGCGGGTGGCAATGCCCTCGGGGAACACGGCATCGGCGCATCTTGACTGGCCCTCGGTAACGGTGTGGCGAATGCGAAACTGGCCGTCTTCGAGCAGAGCGATAAAGCAGCGGCCATAACCGAGAAAATCGGCGGCGCGCACGACGAAGGCCTGCAGGGAAGCTTCCAGGTCGCCGCTGGCGCTGAGTTCGGAGGAAATTTCCAGTAGCTGGTGAAGTTCCTGTGCCTGTCCCTGCGCCTTGACGGAGAGTTCGGCATGGGCCAGCGCCACCGCACCGAAACCGGCGATGGCCGAAAGCAAAGACTTCTCTTCGGCGGTGAAGGGGCCCTCGGGACGGGGATAAATGAGAATCGCTCCCTGGGTGGTAGGAGTGCGGAAGGGCGAGGCAAGCAGCAAGCCGGGCGAAACCAGACTTCCCAGGGAATGGAGGTCGCTGCTGATGGAAACGGTGATGGCTTCTCCCGCGGCTACAGCGCGTTGCGCCAGGTCGGCGGCGAAGCGGATGGTCTGGCGGTCATGGGCGGCGCGGAAGGAATTGGCCATCTGCGGGCTTTCGGCGGAGACGGCGCGCAGCTCGAACGGGCCCTCTTGGCGCAAGAGAATTGAGACCAGGCGAGTGCGCAGCAACATGCGCAGACGATCGGCGAGGGCGTCCATAACCGCGGAAACATCCGGAGTTCCGTGCAGGGCTTGGGCGACCTCGGCCATGATTTCGGCGCGGCGATGCTCTACGCGGGAGGCTTCGCCCAAGCGGGTGGCTTCGAGGAGGCTACCCAATTGGCCGGCCAGAATCGTGGCTTTGGCGGCGAGGTCCTCATTAAAGAACGACGGGTCGGAGTCATGGAGGAAGGTGGCCGCGCCGATGACTTCATCAAAGACTACCAAAGGGGCGGCCATCAGGGAGCGAGCTTCAAACTCGTGGGCCGCGGGGAAGACCGGGGTTGACTGAAACTGGTTGATAAAGATTGTCCGGCGAGCGCGGACGGCCTCGGCGGTGATGGCGCTCTGTTGGGGAAGCAGGCTAAGACCGGTAAAACGGTCGGCAAATTTGCCATCGGCCAGTTCTCCGACGAGTTCGCCGCCAGCGTGGCAGCGCCAGAAATAAACTCCACTGACCTGAAAAAATTGCCGCGTCGCCGAGCAGAATAACTGGATAAGAGCAGTGGCATCGGCGCGCTCGGCGGCGCGGGCAGCAATGCGCAGCAACAGCTTCTGAAAAGCGTCGTCGGAGTTGGATTGGACTCGCCTTTCAGCAAACGAAGTCGAATTGTCACCCTCGACGGTCAGAGTATCCCCTTGGGTCGGCAAGCAGTTCTCACGAATCTCACAAGTGATTGAATCTAATGGAAAAGTACGCTGCTATCTCAATTTGAGTCAAGTGAAATGGGCAAGCAGGTGCCTAAGTAGTGAAATCGCGAGAAAAAGCGGGTTGAGACATCTCAGGGTGAGAATTTGGACGCGGCGAATGCAAGCATGAGATTCAAGGGTCGCTGCAAGACTGACCAAAACCTTGGTCTTGGTTCGATCAGCTTTCGTTTCAGTGATATCCACACGGTTACCTTGGTTCTTTCAAAAAGGAACGCATGGCTAGGACCTTGCATGAAATGCATGGTCAAGATTGCCGTCGGAGGAAAAACTGCGTGTCGGTTCGAAAGATGGGAGTGTTGCTGGCAGCGCTAGCGATAGCGGCAGGGTTCGGAGTTTCCCAGGTGCGAGCTGGGGATGACGGTGAAATCAGGCACCGGGCCACAGTCAAGGTGGAACCGGTGTATCCGGAACTGGCGCGAAAGTTGAACATTTCAGGGACGGTGAGGGTGAAGATCGCGGTTGCTCCGAATGGCACGGTGACGGACGCAAAGGCAGTGGGCGGCCATCCGGTATTGGTGAATGCAGCGGTGGATGCAGCCAGGAAGTGGCGCTTTGAGGCGACGCCGAGCGGGACGACAGGAATTTTGGAGTTCACGTTTGAGCGTCGTCCTTAGCGTGGGTTCGTCCACAGCAATCCGGCAGGCGGGGAGAGTGGCATGACAATTGGCAAGAAGCTCTATTTAAATTTCGGAATCATCCTCAGCATGGTGGTGGTTCTGTTTTTGGTGAACCTGCTGGCGGTGCAGAGAGAGCACGCCGCCAAGGCAGCGGCCACGGCATCGCTGCAAATCGCGGACGCCACCAACGATGTGCGCTTCCAGATGATGCAGAACCGCCTCTACCTGAGCAATTACCTGTTGAGCGGAGACACTCGGGAAGTGGACCGGATGAACGAAGGCATGCGACTGCTGAACGAGAAGCTGCAACTGGACAGTTCGCTGGCGAATTCTGATCAGGAGCATATGGCGCTCACCCGAGTGCAACAACTGGAGCAGGATTGGAGCAAACAATTTGCCCAGCCGCTGATCGACAAACGAAAAGATGTGGACTCGGGCAACGCGACGGTCGCCGAACTGCAAGTGTATTACCTGCAAAAAGATGCTTCGTCGTGGGTAAAGAATTCGACGGATGCGCTGGATGTGGCCGACGCGGAGAACCGCAAACTGGTGGAAGCACGGCGTAAATCGGATGAGTCGGCGGGCGCGTATACGATTCTGGCCGCCATCCTGAGCACGCTCTTCGCCTTGGGGCTGGGCGGAGTGGTGGCCTACACTACGGCGAAATCGATTACCGGGCCGCTCGCCAACCTTATCGATGTTTCGCGGCAGATTGGCGACACGGGAGATCTGGAGCACAGCATCGACGTGAAGCGCGAGGATGAGATTGGGCAATTGGCGCGCAGCTTCGCCAAGATGGTCAATTATCTGAAAGAAATGGCGGGCGTGTCGGAAGCGATCGCCGGCGGGGATCTGATGGTCGAAGTCAAACCGCGGTCGTCGCAGGATACGCTGGGCAATGCCTTCGCCAAGATGGTGGAAGGTTTGGGACGGCTGGTGCGCAGCGTGCGGGATGCTTCGGCGCAGGTAGCCAGCGCATCGGGGCAGGTAGCGAATGCTTCCGACGACTCGGCGAAGGTCGGGTTGCAGGCTTCTTCGGCCATCGATGAAGTCACCAGCACCATGCACGAGATGAGCGTCAACGTGCAGAATATGGTGAAGAGCACGCAATTGCAGGCCTCGAGCGTGAGTGAGACCTCGGCCTCGATCGACCAGATGGTGGCTTCGATTCAGCGCGTAGCCGATACCGCCAAGGTGTTGCTCGACATTTCAAACCGTTCGCGGGAAGAAGTGCACAGCGGCATTTCGACCATGGAAAAGGCCACGGACGGCCTGAATCGCATCAACTCGACCATCAACAGTTCGGGACAAATCATTGTGGCGCTGGGGCAGCGCGCCGACGATATCGGCAAGATCATTGAAGTCATCGACGATCTGGCGGAGCAGACCAACCTGCTGGCCTTGAACGCAACCATCGAAGCGGCGCGAGCCGGGGAACACGGGCTGGGATTCGCGGTGGTGGCGGACGAAGTGCGCAAGCTGGCAGAAAAGTCGGCGCAGTCGACCAAGGAAATCTCGGAGCTGATCCAAAGCATTCAGAAGGAAGCGCGCAAAGCAGTGGAAAACATGGAACGCTCGACCGGCATTGTGAACGAAGGCCTGGATCTGGGCGGAGAGCTGAATGGAGCGCTGCGCAAGATCTCGAATGTGGTCACCGAAGTTTACAAATTTGCCCAGGAAATCGGCGCCGCCACCAACGAGCAGTCGCACGGCTCGTCGCAGATTGCGCGAGCGACCACACGGCTGAACGAAATCACGCACGAAATCAATTCGGCCGTAGAGGAACAGTCTTCCGGAGCGCAGGCCGTGGTGAAAGCCATGGAGCGGATGCGCGAACTGGTGCAGCAATCGACTTCGGGCTCGACCGAACTGGCGGCATCGGCGGAACAGATGTCGAAGATGTCGCGCGGGCTGCTGGACTTCATGGACCGCTTCACGCTGGAGGAAGGCGCCACACGGCTGGTGACCGAAGACAGATCGCAGCGGGCGCGGCGGGCGGCGGCGGCGCGCTCCTGAAGACGGCAAACACGCGGGTCACATTGAGAGCTACACGATCATGAGCCATGAACTCCATCTCGTTGGCTTTCGCATAGGGCGCGAGACCTATGGCGTGCCCATCACTTCGCTGCACGAAATTGTGCGGGTCCCGGAGATTACGGCGGTCCCGGACGCGCCCGACTATCTGGAGGGCGTCATCAATCTGCGGGGAAAGATTGTGTCGGTAATGGATCTGCGCAAACGCTTTGGCAATCACGAGGCGTCGGTGAACAAGCAGAACCGGATTCTGGTGGTGGAACACGCGGGCAAGCTGGCTGGGCTGATCGTTGACTCGGCCTCCGAGGTGCTGAAGATCGCGGAGAGCGACGTTGAGCCTCCCCCGGCAGCGTTTCAGGAAGGCGGATTGAATTGCGTAACGGGATTGGGCAAGGCGCACGGGCGGCTGATTGTGTTGCTCGACGTGACGAAATTGTTGGCTCCTGCCAGCCTGCTACACGCCAGCGCGAGCCCGCCGAACCAGGCTGCGAAGGCGGAGGCGCGCGGAGCGGGGGCTCGGTAGGCGTGTTGATTCTCAGGGACAACTGTGGGTTTTTTGAAGCTTCATCGCGACGGGATTGTCCCAGCGGACAAGCAATGAAAATGATGCGCGAGGAACGAGAGAACGCATGAGCACAACTGGAGCCGCACTAGCTCCTATCTTGACGGACGCGGAACTGCGGCTATTGCAGGCGCTGGTGTACCAGGAGTGCGGCATGCACTTCGACGAACGCCGCATGCATTTCATGCAAGACCGGCTGCTGAAGCGGCTGCGCGAATGCCGTGTCGACTCGTTCTATGCCTACTACCGGCTGCTGATCAGCGCCGAGGGCAAGGCGGAACTGGCCAAGCTGGTGGAAAACCTTACGGTCAATGAGACCAGCTTTTTCCGGCACAAGGCGCAGTTGGATGTTTACCAGAAGTTTGCCCTGGAAGAGATCGTGAAACGCAAGCAGGCGCACCGGGAGTATTCAATCCGGGTGTGGAGCGCGGGCTGTTCCACCGGGCAGGAGCCGTACACGCTGGGCATCATGTCGGCCGACATGCTGGCTTACTACTACCTGAGAAATCCGCTGCCGATTGAGATGGCGATGCCGAAACCATTGATTCCGCCGCCGTGGCGGCTGGAGATTTTGGCCAGCGACATCAGTTACTCGGTCTTACGCATTGGGCAGGAAGGGCTTTACAACGAGCATCAAATGTCGACCGTCGATTACAGCTACCGGCTGCGTTTCTTCGACAAGGTGGGAGACCGCTATGCGGTTAAAAAGCCGCTGAAAGAAATGATCCACTTCGATTTTCACAATTTGAAGACGGAATATCTGCCGCAGCGCAATGACGTGATTTTCTGCCGCAACGTGATGATGTACTTCGACGACGCCGAACGCGCGCGGCTGATTGAAAAGTTTTACCGCTGCCTGAATCCCGGCGGCTATCTGTTCGTGGGCCACGCGGAAAGCCTGCTCGGCCTGACCAATAAATTCCAGATCCTGCATCGCAATGGCAGCACCGTTTATCAGCGGGTCGAGGTGCGGGAATGACCAATCCTCCCGATGAGCGCGGAGCGGAGCTGCGAGAGCTTTTCTTTGAGACCTCGCAGGAGTTGCTGCAGGCGCTGAACGAAGAGACGCTGAAGCTGGAGAAAGCTCCCGGCGATGAGGAGATCGTGCGCACCATCCGGCGTACGGTACACACGCTGAAGGGAGACTCCGCGGCTTGCGGCCTGCGCGAGATCAGCGAACTGGCGCATCATTTCGAAGACGCGCTTTCTCTCGATAGCGCGACTTGCCATGGGGAGCTTGCGGAAATCGCCTTTGCCGTGGCCGATGTTTTCACGGAGATGCTGTCGGCCTACCGCACGGGGGGGACGCTGCCCGACGCCCAGGAGCTGCGGAAAAAGATTGACGAACTAACCGCCGTGCCTGTGGCCAAGAAATCGCGACGCAAGAAAAGGTCCGCGCCGGTTGCGCCGAAAACTGGCAACGACTGGACGAGCGGGGAAAAGCAGGCGATCTCGAACGCGCAGGCAGCCGGTTTGGCGTTGTATGAGGTTGTGGTCAAAATCGATCCCCTGTGCAGCATGCCCATTGCGGCGCGGCAATTGATACAAAACGCAGTGAGCGATGTTGGGCGGATACTGGTGGTGCGGCCGGAGGCAAAATCTCCCCATGCCGCCAAGCAAGTGGAGATGGTGCTGGGCAGCGCGGATAGCGAGGAACACATTGCCGCGAAGTGCCACATCCCAAGTATTGCAAGCGATGTAAGGGTTACGCTGATCGAGGCGGCATCGACTCCTCAAGAATCGAAAGCGATGGGGGGCAACGCGTCTGAAGCGCCGGGCGATGCGATTCCAACGGAATCAGCGGCATCGGCTTCCCCGGTCCCCGCGCAGGCTGCCAAGGGAGAGGTGCAAATCGCAACCCCAGAATCCTCCCAGCCACAGGCCGCGATGGAGAACATTCTTCGCGTGGAAGCCGGGCGAATCGACAACGTACTGAACCTGGTGGGAGAACTGATCATTGGCAAGTCGATGCTGCAGCAGGTACTCAGCGAGTTTGGCGCGCGCTATCCCAAAGAATTGTTGCGGGGGAAGTTCGCCGATGCCATGGCCTTTCAAGCCCGAGTGCTCAACGATCTGCAACGCTCGGTGATGAAGATTCGCATGGTGCCCGTGGAGCAACTGTTCCGGCGCTTTCCCCGCATCGTTCGCGATGTGGCGCGGCAGTGCGGCCGCGAAGTGGAGCTGGAATTATGCGGTCAGGAAACTGATCTTGATAAGGGTATCCTCGATGCCATCGCCGAACCCCTGACGCATCTGGTGCGCAATGCGGTGAGCCACGGAATTGAACCCGCCGCCGAACGCAGGTCGCTGGGCAAGACCCCGGCGGGCAAAATTCGGCTGAATGCCTACCATCAGGGCAATCAGGTGGTGGTCGAGATCAGCGACGATGGCCGCGGCATCGATGCGCAGAAGATCCGTAATAAAGCGATTCAGCTGGGGATGGTGAAGCCAGAAGAAGCGGCGCGATGGAATGAGGCGGAAACGCTCGATCTGATTTTCCGGCCCGGATTCAGCACGGCGGAAGAGGTCACGGAAGTTTCCGGGCGCGGGGTGGGCATGGATGTGGTGCAGAGCGTGCTGCAGCGGCTGAAGGCGACGATCCAGGTGGAGACTCACCTGGGCCAGGGCACGACGTTTCGGCTCAAGCTGCCGCTCACGCTGGCGATCATCAAGGCGCTGATGTTCTGGGTGGAGCGGCGTTTGTATGCTATCCCGCTGAATGCGGTGAGCCAGATTGCGCGCACCTTCGAATCGGAAGTGCACCAGGTAGACAACTACGAAGTGCTGCAGTTACGGAATCAGGTGCTGCCGCTGCTGCGCTTGGGCCGTCCCGCGGCGCCGGACATCGATCGAAAGAAACAGAAGCTTTTTATTCTGGTCATCACCGTCGGCGAGAGGAAATATGGCCTGGTGGTGGACGCACTGGAGGGGGAAGAAGAGTTGGTGATCAAGGCGCTGGACGACCAGACCTTCGTGACCGACCTGGTGAATGGCGCATCCATCCTGGGCGATGGCAAGGTAGTTCTCATCCTGAACCTGCCGGCGGTGGTCGAGCACATGGCGCACGCGCGGCCGGGAGGCGCCGGGCAGGCGAGCAATTGCGGCCTTCTGCTGAACCATGCCGACCGGGCTCAATTGGCTTTGGGCGCGGCGGGAGGCCGGGCATGATATCCGATGCAAACAAGGTGCGCGTGCTGGTGGTCGACGATTCCGCATTGATGCGGAAGTTGATTCCGCAGATTCTGGAAGGCGACCGGTCCATCGAAGTGGTGGGCACGGCGATGGACGGAACCTTCTGTCTCAAAAAGATTGAGGAGTTGCGGCCGGACGTAATCACGCTGGATTTGCAGATGCCGGGCATGAATGGCATCGATACTTTGCGAGAGATTATGCGGCGGCAACCGATGCCGGTTGTGGTGGTGAGTTCGCACAGCACGGAGGGCGCTTCGGTCACATTTAAAGCGCTGGGATTGGGCGCGGTTGATTTCGTCACCAAGCCGCAGGATGCTTCGACGCATATGGCAGAAACGGCGGTGGAGTTGATCGCCAAGATCAAGGCGGCTGCCTCATCAAAGGTTGTGCACCCGGTCAGGTTGCAGGGGACGGGCACGCCGCTGAAAAAGCTTTCGTCGGCAAAAGCCGCCCCGCCGCCCAGCAAAATGGTAGCGATTGGAATTTCGACCGGGGGTCCGCAAGCCCTGGAATTTTTGCTGGCGCAACTGCCGCCAGATTTTCCCGGAGCCATCATCGTGGTGCAGCACATGCCCGAGGGCTTCACCGAGATGTTCGCCCGCCGGCTGAACGATCTTTGTGCGCTCTCGGTAAAGGAAGCGCAGTCGGGAGATGCGTTGCAGGCTGGAAGGGTGCTGATCTGCCCGGGAAGCAAGCACATTAAAGTGAAGCGGCTGACGATGGGAGACGTTGCGGTGCTTAACGATGAGGTACGGGTGAATGGCCACCGGCCCAGCGTAGACGTTTTATTTCACAGCCTGGCCGAGGAATTCGGAGAGCAGTCGGTCGCGGTCCTGATGACGGGGATGGGCGATGACGGCGCCAACGGACTGGGTGAAGTGAAAAAAGCAGGTGGGGTCACGATCGCGCAGAGTGAAGAGTCATGCGTGGTGTTCGGCATGCCAAGAGTTGCTATTGAACGAGGCTATGCCACGCGGGTGGTGGCTTTGGACGCGCTGGCTGCGACTTTGCAAGCTCTTTGTGTCCGTAATACGGGCACCGGAAACAAGAGCGCGGAGAAAGCGCATCGCGCCGGCAACTCTTAAGCGGTTCTCAGTCAAAGTTTTGGGGACGGCGCTGTGGTACTTGAGTTACTTGGCCGGGGGAAGCCGGCATGATGGAATTTGCAAGAGGAGGTTGTTATGGAGCAGTTCGCAGCAGTGAAACGCAGCAAGGATGGCCAACCGGTCCGCTATTTGATCGTGGATGATTCGGTTTTCGCGCGGAAGAATCTGGCGCGCATGATCGAATCTTTTGGCGGGCAGGTGGCGGGCGAAGCGGGTGACGGGTTGACCGCCATCAGCGAGTTCGACCGCACGCATCCCGATATCGTGCTCATGGATATCACCATGCCGCAGATGGAGGGCATCGAGGCCGCCGAGAAGATCGTGCACGCGCATCCTGACGCCCGGGTGGTGATGGTGTCGTCGGTGGGCTACCAGGAAAACATTGTGGCCGCATTGCAGCGCGGGGCAAGGCATTTCGTGCAGAAGCCGGTGAAGCCGGAAGTTCTTTATGAAGTGATCAAGTACGTAATGGGAGAAGACGGCGCGGTGGCAAGCGCAGCCGGCGCGGGGGTCTAAATCGCCATGAAGATGGAACTGATTCAGCCTTTCATCAACGCGGCTGACGCCGTGCTGTCGCAGGGCTTGCAGGGCGCCACCAAAGTGGACCATCTGTCGATGGAAGAGGAAGGCTATCGCTGTAAAGGCGTGGCTGGCATGATCTCGCTGAGTGGCGACATCGAGGGGCGCATCATTGTGGACCTGGAAGCGCAAACCGCGGTGCGGGTGGCCAGCCACTATGCGGGAGCGGAGTTGCCTGAATCCGATGGTTTGATCAAAGAAACCATCTTCGAACTGGCCAACCAGATCGTGGGCAACGCAGTGTGCGCGCTGAACGACCAGGGCTTTCATTTCCGGGTGCACCCACCACTGCTGCTGAGCAGCGAAGAAGGCGATAAGACCAGCGAAGATGTAGAGGCGCTGATGATGTGCTTCGAGACCACGCTGGGAGCTGTGTTTATGAATGTGGCGTTGCGCTTCAACAAGGACCGGATGGCCGACCATGCGGCCATGAGCTGAGCCCAGAAGCAAGGTCGACGGGGAAAGAAAACCTGCCGCTGCCCGTCATTCCAACCACTAGAGATTTCCGCCGCGCCGAGCCGCGGCCGGCCGTAAGTAGCAGCAGGCGCTGTGGCAGGTGCCCCTCGATAAGAACGAAGGCGGTGTCAAGGACAAAGATATCCTGAGCGGTGCCGGGCACCGTTTTTTTTGCCAGACCAGAGAGGTTGAGGACCAAGACTCTGGAAATGAAAATCTCACGCTCATCACCTGCGGTGGTCGTCCTCTTCCGAAGAGTCCTGAGAAGGTCGTCCGGAGAAGACCGTTCCACCAACCATCGATTCGGCCTAAAACATCGACCATGATTCTTCTATGCGAACATCCCGCCGCAGCCGTAGCCGGGGTGGTGGGAAAGTGGAAAACATCCTTTCGTTTTCCACTTTTGCACCACCCATGCGGGATGCGAGAGCGCCCAATCAATCCAGCGGTCTAGCTTGCGCCGACCAGGGGCACCCGCGGGCTGCTCTCGATGCGAACGATCTCTGGATACGCCACTTGCGTGCGCAGCATCCAGTAGAGTCGTACGGCTAACTTTCTTGCCGTCGCCACCTTGGCCACTCCCTTCGGCTTCTGGTGACAACGATGCAAATACTGCTTCCTCATCTCCGGGTCGAAGCGCACCGCCACCTGCGCCGCTTCCACCAGCAGCGCGCGCAGCATGCGGTTGCCTTGCTTGGTGATCGATCCCAGTTTCTGACGACCGCCCGAACTTTCCTCGCGCGGAATCAGTCCCAGATAACTGGCCACCTGCTTGCCCCGGCGAAACCGGCTCACATCGCCGATGGTCAGCACATAGGCCAGCGCCGTGTTCGGCCCCACGCCCGGCTGCGTCATCAGCAGCCGGGCCTGCGGATTTTCTTCCGCCGCCTTCTGCACCGCCCTATCGAGCACGCCGACCTGCTGGTTCAACATGGCCAGCAAGGCCAACAAGTTTTCCCGCCGGCACGCCGCCCAGGGTTTTAAGGGAAGCTCGCGCAGCATTTTCTGTCCCGCCTGGCTCCACAGCTTGTGCTTGCGCTGCACTCCCTGATTCAGGGAAAGGTGTTGCAGTTCGTTTTTTACCCGGCTGCGAATCTCCACCAGCTTGTGCCGGTGCAACACCAGTTGCCGCAAATCGCGCTGCTCCCGGTCCGGCGTCCACAGGCGCGGGAAGCGGCCTTCCATCACCAGCTTGCGCAGGTGCTCCGCGTCCCGCTTGTCGGTCTTCTGCTTGCGCACGTAACTGGCCCGGATCTGCGCCGCATCGCCGATCCAGATCTCATGCCCCAGATCTTCGACCATTTCGATAAACCACTGACTGTTGCCCGTGGCCTCCATGCCAATCAGCACCGGCGCCGCCAGTTGCCGATAAAACTGCTGGGCATCGCCGCTGGCATGTACCAGCTTCCCCTCCCCACAATCGCCGCTCTCCGTATCTAACCAATTCACTTGTTGCCAGCTGGGATGGAAATCACATCCTATAATCATCATTGCGAAGGCTCCTTTCTTCCCAGCGTCTTTGGTCCTCAAATCAAGACTACCGGGTTTTGAATCGAGCCTTCGTTCTTATCCAATCAATCCTTGCCGCGTTCTCCGCGGTTTCCGACCTCTTGAGAAAACGTTGGGATCAGATATGCGTTTGCCCTATAATTGTCAGGTGCTAACGGAAGAAGACAAACAGTGGATCAGCCAACGGCTAGAGAAGGTTGAAACCTCTTTGCTGACCGAGTTTCATAAGTGGGCGTCGCCGGTTGAATTGCGGCAGAAGAGCCATGCCGCGGCTCTTCGCGCGCTGGACGCCGAAGTTGAGTCCCTGTCAGACCGGCTCAAGAATCTCGAAGGCCGCTGATCAATCCCTGGCCGCAGTGCCGCCCGTTGGCAACGAACGCAAAAGGATGGGCGACCCGCCAGTTACACGGCCATTGCGTGTACACCCTCTATCCTAGGACGTTCCGGCCGGAGAGCAGCCGAACCGCTTGTACTGGCGCTCTTCAGAATGGGTTCTAGTCGAAGGTGTTGTCTGGCGTAGAAGTCTATCAACCTTGTGGCGGCAGATAACGCGTCTGTCACTTTATCCCGTTCCTCGGCGAATTCCACAGAGTTCAGGATAGCCGGCACCTGAATCCGGATCGCAGAGCTATTGTAAGTTTGGTGAACGCTCATGCCGCTCTCCAGGAATGATTCCGCAGGGCGCAGGCGTTCAGCATCCGTGCTGGGAAAGGTGAGATCCACGAACCCGCGGTCGGATTTGTGGTTGATGTAAGCCCCCTTCGGCAGAATGGGACTCCGTATCTCAAACCATATATCTCCCTTCCACGTTGGCGCTGGAGCACGCATGTTGACCTCTTGACGGCGATGCTTGAAGAATTCCTCGAAAAAGGTGAAGTATGAGGCTCTAAACTGGGTAATGATCGGATCAACGACCTTGACGCCACTGTCCGGAACGTTGGTAGCTTGGGCAATTACCTGAGCCTTAAAATCACGACGCTTTGGTTCAAGTTTGGACAAGAAAGAGCTGATTTGTTCCAGAGTCACGGCAGTGTCGAATCCATGGCCGTGCTTGATGTAGCTTTCGGGAGCGACAAGAACAGTCCAATACTGATTCCACTCAGATTGCATGCCGAACTCCCCGCGTGAGTGGTACCTCTCCGGCTGGCGTGGCTGGAAACGCGCCCGAATCTTGTCCTCAATCAGAAGTGCAATACGCCGCAGAGGACTGTTAGCCTGTCTGAATATAACGATAAGGTCGGCTTCTCCGTGCTGATCGGAGACAGAGTGTCCCACGCACTCTACTTCGAGAGGCCCTGTACCCACGTTGGAGAGGGCATCGGACGATTTGGAATCGTCAATAAGCTCCCTCGAGTGCTTTGCGGCTTCTTTGATTTAATCGGCAGCTTGCTCGATGAACCTTCGGAGGAACTCCGGATCGGCGATGAACTCTTCCTGAAGAAGAAAATCTATGTGGAGCTCTCGGACT
This sequence comes from uncultured Acidobacteriaceae bacterium, assembly GCA_963710965.1. Taxonomy (GTDB): domain Bacteria; phylum Acidobacteriota; class Terriglobia; order Terriglobales; family Acidobacteriaceae; genus Sulfotelmatobacter. Next base: position 45,283 of record CAVQCP010000056.1, read on the forward strand.
GTTGGGCCGCCTTGCGTCTGAGCTTGTAAATCCTCGGCGGGCGATGCGCTGATCTCGATGATCTCGGGTTTTGGCATAGGTCTCCGGCTGGATGAACGCTGGTCGCAGTACCCCAGCCCTCATGCTACTCCGCGCGGGGTTTTCGCGGTGAAATACGAAGTCAAAGCCCACCCCGCCTCGCACTCCGGCCCGGGGGGACGCGGGTAGGGATGCTTCGACTGCGTGGGATTGTCCTTCGGACAATCCCGCCTCGCTCAGCATGACAGCTTAGGGGAATAACGGCGTGGGGTTCGTTACTGCGGAATCTTCGGCGGGATCGGCGATGTTTCTTAGCTCGGGATACTTTTGGATCAGGGTGGGCGGGGCTTGCACTCTTTTGCCGGTGATCATAGCTTTTAATTCCAGCGCGTTTACTCCGGCTTTGCTTTCGAAGTGATTGTTGGTGATCACGTAGGTGGTCTGCGCGCGCGCGGCGACATTTGTAATTCTTTCTTTCCAGCCCGCGAGTTCCGCTTCGTTGTAGAGATAGTTATAGCGGTCGTTGCGATTATCGGAGTCAAACCAATTTTCGTAGTTGCGTCCATGCAGGCGAACGTAGCCGATGGCGGAGGTTGCGTGTTGGGTGGGCGCGAGCGAAAGCCCGAGTGTTGGTTGGTCGATGTTGCAGAAACCAACATTTTTTTGGGTGAAGGCGGCCAGCGTGGCGGCGTCGTTCCAACTGGAGTGGCGCACTTCGACCACGCGCGGATATTCGATGAACTGGCGCAGCAGGCGATCGAGATATTCGCGGTTGAGCGAAGTGTTCTTGAACGAAACGGGGAACTGAATGAGCAGAGCGCCGAGTCGTCCTTCCGTGGCGAGGGCGTCGAGTCCCTCGCGGGTGCGGGCTTCGTCTTCGTCGGTGGGACGGATGGTTGCGGCCGAGGTGGGTTCCATGACTGCGATCGGCGAATGGGTGAAGGCGCGATAGAGTTTCGCCGTGAAAAGAAAATTCGGGTTGACCGCCGCGACCTTGCGGCACCAGAGCTTGGCCCACTCCGGCTTGAGCGGGCCGTAAAACGAGGTATTGATCTCGGTGGTGTCGAAAAAGCGGGCCAGGTATTCGATGGGATGCAGCTTGCGGCGCGACCTACCCGAAGACATGCCGGAGGGATAGAAAATTCCCTCCCAGTCTTTGTAAGACCAGCCAGCCGTGCCGATGCGAATGTTCGGCACTGGAGCGCCCGGCACAGGAGCGTTCGGTCCAGGGATGGGGGCCGCAGATTCCATAGGAAACCGCAGACGGAGGGCAAGGAAAGGTTAGCACAGGTTGCAGCGCCGGGGCTGAGGCGCTGAAGGGCGAGAGGAAAGGGCAATATAGCATCCGCATCAACGATCAATGGCGAATTTGTTTTGAATGGAGAGGCCACGCGCCCGGCCCTTCGAATGTGGAGATTGTTGATTATCATTAGGAGAAAATTATGCCTGTAACTGCTCCCGGAGAGCATTTAGCCGAGGAGTTGGCTGCGCTGGAGATGAGTGCGGCAGAACTGGCGCGACAGTTGGATGTCCCTACGAACCGTATTACGGAAATTCTCAATGGGCGGCGGGGCATCAGCGGTGATACAGCGTTGCGGCTCGCTCACTTCTTTGGCACGACGGCGGAATTCTGGCTGAATCTTCAGGGCATTTATGAAATCCGGAGGGCTCAGGAGAAGTCCGGCAAGTCCATCAAGGGGTTGCCCACGTTGAGGCGCCCGGAGCAGGTTCACGCTTAGAAGCAGATTTAGTGGTCATCCAGCATCTCAATCCAGCGAAAGCACGACCCAATACACGCCCGCGGGATAAGTTGCGGTGCGGGCATAGCAGGCTCCTATCGAAAAACTGCGCAGATTGTGGCTGGCTGCTAACAGCGCAGCGTTGCCGGGTAGCGTTTCGGGATGCACGCTAGTGTAAGTGAGGACGGTGTAACGCTGGGCAAGTTGTTGCACGGGTGCGGTGCCGAAGCGATCGGCTTGCGCCATGGAACAGGCTACGTCGTCAGCGGATGAGAGGTCTTTACCCGGAGAATCGAGAACCAGAGAATCGCGGCGGGCGAGGGCAGGCTGTTTGGCCTGGCGTCGCGCCTGGAGCAATGCCGCCGCGATCCGGTCCTTCCATTCGGCCGTGGAATATACGGGGAGGGCGTGGCCGAAATCCTGCACGATGTATAAACGGTCGCCGCTGCGAACTACAGCCATTCCGACAACGTTATAGGCTGCGTTGAGCAGGTTGGCGCGATGGGGAGCGGAGAGCATGAGATGTTCATGGCCCTTTTCGGCATCGAAATCGAGGGCAACATTTTCGCCTTCCTGATCGAGTTGCGCGCGCGTGGCGGCTGCCAGGCGTTGGGGGACGGAAGGCTCGCCCTCAAACTGGTGCGAGAGCTGCCTGGCGGCGAACATAGCGCTGGCATGGGCACGGGCGGCTTGAGAAAGTCCGCCATCGAGTTGGAGGGGGCATGCGCCTGCCTGGGCGCGGGCTTCATTGGCCAGATCGAGAAGGATGCGCTCGGACTCGAGATCGTACTCGGTGAACGGAATGTCAGGGGAGGTTGCCGAGGCTGGCTGTAATGTTGCGCTACGCGCCGGCGTTTCTTTTGAGCTGCCGTCATTGTCGGAGGCGGCCATCAGTCGGGTGGAGGGCCGGCCCGGGTCTGCCGCCGTAATCAGCAGAAGCAGCATCGCCAATCTGCGGGTGGCTAGACTCTTACACGCCGTTATCAGGGCTCGTGGCATCAGCATTTGCCTACTTATATCGACCCTGGGAAGGATCTACATCAGGCTCAAACATGCTCGTTAGTGCTACGCTAGAAGCCGGAATACCACTGAGAGAAGTTACCTTCGCTATGGAACCTGGTGTCATAGGGGTCATTGGACTGTTGTTTGGCGGTGCGATTGCATGGCTAATCCTCCGCTCACAAACTGCCACGCTCGGTGCTCGTTTGTGCTTGATGGAAAAGGAATTATTGGCCGGAAAGGCCGATCTGGCGCGGCTTCAGGCGGCCCACACCGATCTGGTGGCGGGTAAAGCCAGGCTGGAATCGGCGCTGGAAGCGGAACGGAAGTCCAGCAACGAAAAGGTTGAATTAGTGACCCAGGCCAGCGAAGAGCTGCGCAATGCTTTCAAGGCGATGGCCTCCGATGCTTTAAAAAGCAACAACACGTCGTTTTTAGTGCTCGCCAAGGAGAACCTGGAACGCTTTCAGAGCGAGGCGCGGGGGGATTTGGAGAGCCGGCAAAAGGCTGTGGCTGAGATGGTTGCGCCGGTGCGCGAATCGCTGAATAAAGTAGACGAAAAGATCCAGCAACTGGAAGTGGCCAGGGGCGACGCCTACGGGGAACTGCGGGCCCAGGTGCAATCGCTGATCACCACGCAAAAAGAGTTGCAATCGGAAACCGGGAATCTGGTGCGGGCGTTGCGCACTCCCAATGTGCGCGGGCGCTGGGGAGAGATTCAGTTGCGCCGCGTAGTGGAAATCGCGGGCATGCTTTCCTACTGCGACTTTACCGAGCAGGAAACTGTAACCACAGAGACGGGAAGGCTGCGGCCCGATCTGGTGGTGAAGTTGCCGGGCGGCAAACACGTGGTGGTGGATGCGAAGACGCCGCTGCAAGCCTTCCTGGATGCCTTTGAGACCAACGATGAAGAGGCGCGGCGGGCGTGTCTGGCGAATCATGCGCGGCAAGTGCGCGATCACATGAATACCTTGAGTGGCAAGAAATATTGGGAGCAATTCGAGGCCACGCCGGAGTTCGTAGTGATGTTTCTTCCCGGAGAGACGTTTTTTAGTGCGGCGCTGGAACAGGATTCGGGATTGATTGAGCACGGAGTTCTGAACCGTGTGATTCCGGCTTCGCCGACCACGCTGATTGCGCTGCTGAAGGCGATCAACTACGGATGGAATCAGGAGAAGCTGGCGCGCAACGCGCAGCAAATCAGCGCGCTGGGCAAGGAGCTGCACGAACGGCTGCGGCTGCTGGCGGGGCATATTGCCTCGGTTGGCACGGGACTGGATCGCGCGGTTGAGTGCTACAACAAGGCCGTGGGGTCGCTGGAGAGCCGAGTGCTGGTTTCGGCGCGCAAGTTTGCCGAACTGGGCGCATCGGTGGCGGAAGACATTCCGGAACTGGAGCCGGTGGAAACCACGGCGCGGACGCTTTCGTTCGACTGGGACGAGGAGGACACTCCCACAATCGTAGACGATAAGCGCAAGGCCGGGTGAAATCCGCACTGGTTTCTGTGCCCATGGTGAACTGTCATCCCGAGCGCAGCGAGAGATCTTGGTTCTTGCCTGCACCGGCGGTCTTGCACGGTGCAGGCGAACACCAAGATCCCTCGCTGCGCTCGGGATGACAATGTGTTTTTGGCGCGGGTTATGTTAGGTCTACGCTATGTTGCTCCACGTTATGTTGGTCTATGTTATGTTGGTCCGCTTCATCTGGAAGGGGTGGTTGCTTTGCGAGGGGCTCCTTCCCTTACTGGTAAACGGTTCCCGAAATAGCGCTTTTCAGCGAACGAAGGGCAATAGCCGGACGTGCACTCCCATCTCTTGGCAGACATCGCCGAGCCCTCCTTTAGCCTAAAGATTGCGCCCACCCCGCCGATAACTTAAATTGACGAGGCCCGCGGCGGTACTGCGAACTCTCGTTCATCCCATACTCAGGAAAAGCCAGTCAGAGGAGCAATCGGGCTCGTGAAGCGCGCCGCATTATTTCGCCTGGTTAAAGTAGGGAGCATCGTCCTGGTGGGGACGGCTGCGGTCTGGCTTGGCGCCAAGGCGGTCGCCGGCGCTGCGGAGGCCTCGGCATCGTTCATGCCGCACGGCTACTGCTACATGTGGGATCCCTGGGTTTTGTGGCTGCACGTGATCTCAGATGGCCTGATCACGCTCTCCTACTATTGCATTCCGCCGGCGCTGATCTACTTTGTTCTGCGACGGCGCGATCTGCCAATTACCTGGCCTTTCTGGATGTTTGGGCTGTTCATTCTGGGCTGCGGCACTACGCATCTGATGGAAATCTGGACGGTCTGGCATGCCTCCTATGTGCTCTCTGGCATCGTCAAGGCGGTGACCGCGGCGGCGTCGGTGGCGACCGCCATGATGCTGGTGCCACTGCTTCCGAAGGCCCTCGCCTTGCCCAGCTCAGCGCAGTTGCACGCGCTGAACCACGAGTTAGTGCTACAGGCTGCCGAGCGCGAGAAGGTCGAACAGCAACTCAGGGAGACTCTAGCGCAGCGCGAGCGGGCGCTGAAGGAAATCGCCGACCAGAAGTTTGCTTTGAACCATCACGCGATCGTCGCCACCACCGATGTCGAGGGAACCATCACTTATGCCAACGACAAGTTCTGCGCCATCAGCCAATACTCGCGCGAGGAGTTGATCGGGCAGAACCATCGCATGCTTAAATCGGGCGAGCATTCCCCGGAATTCTTTCGCCAGATGTATCACACCATCGCCAGCGGGCAGGTGTGGCGGCGCGATGTCTGCAATCGCGCCAAGGACGGCTCCTGCTACTGGCTGGATACCAGCATCATCCCGTTCCTCGACGCCAACGGGAATGTCCGGCAGTACATGGCGATCCGCACCGATGTCACGCAGAACAAGCGGCGAGAGGAAGCGCGCGAACGCATGGCGGCGGCGGTGGTGGACTCATCTGATGACGCCATCATGAGCAAGGATCTGGAGGGGATGATCACGGCGTGGAATGCCGGCGCCGAGAAGGTGTTCGGTTATACGGCGGCGGAAGCGGTGGGCAAAGCGATGCTGATGCTGATGCCGCAGGACCGCACCGACGAGGAGTCCGACATGCTGGCACGCATCCGGCGCGGGGAACGGATCGACCATTTCGAAACGGTCCGCCAGCGGAAGGACGGCAAGAGGATTCATGTTTCGGTAACGATCTCGCCAATTAAGGATGCCAGCGGGGCGATTGTTGGCGCTTCGAAGATTGCGCGAGACATTACAGGGCGCAAGCAAGCGGAGGAAGTTCGCGAACTCCTGGCCGCCATCGTCGAATCGAGCAATGACGCCGTTGTCAGTACGACTCTGGAGGGGAACATCGTCGCCTGGAATCGGGGCGCCGAGAAGATTTTCGGCTACACGGCAGCGGAGGTTGTGGGCAAACCGATGTTGCTGCTTTTCCCGCCGGACCGGGTGCACGAGGAGTCCGACATTCTGGCCCGCATCCGGAATGGCGAGAGTGTGGGACATTTCGAAACCGTCCGTATCCGGAAGGATGGCAAGGGGATCGACGTTTCTCCGACCGTTTCGCCGATCAAAGACAGTAGCGGCACGATTGTGGGCACTTCAAGAATTATCCACGACATCAGCGAACGGAAACAAAGCGAGGAGCGACTCGCGGGACAGTCGGAAGAACTTTCACAGCAGGCTAACGAACTGCTGCGCTCGCGGGATGCGCTGGAAGACCAGGCGATGACGCTGCAGTCGGTGCTGGGGAGTATGGGTGAGGGGTTAGTGGCGGTGGACCGTGAGGGAGAATTCCTGCTCTGGAACGCGGCGGCGGAGAGGATGCTGGGCGCCGGTCCGCCGAAGTTGAGGACGAATGAATGGCCTGAGCGCTTCGGCCTCTATCTGCCCGATCGGGTTACGCCCTTTCCCATCGAAGAGCTTCCGGTGATCCGCGCGCTGAACGGTACGGTCAGCGCAAGCGAGATGTTCGTGCGCAATAGCGCGTTGCCGGAGGGCGCCTGGATCGAGGTTAGCGGCGGTCCGCGAAAGGACAGTTGCGGCAGGATATGTGGCGGAGTGGTGGCGTTCCGAAACATTACCGAGCGCAAGCGAGCCGATGACGCGCTGGCGGAGCAAGCGGAGGAACTCTCGCGGCAGGGGGAAGAATTGACGCGCTCGCGGGACGCGCTGGAAGACCAGACGCTGATGCTGCAGTCGGTGCTGGACAGCATGGGCGAAGGACTGATCGCGGCTGACGAGCAAGGGAAATTTCTGTTGTGGAACCCCGCGGCGCGAACAATTCTGGGCCGAGGGGTGGCGGATGTTCCGCCGCTCGAACTGACCAAACACTATGGTCTATGCGTGGACGATAAAGGGACGCCCTATCCGATTGAGCAGGATCCCTTGTTCTGCGCCATTCAGGGAACTGCGCGCGCGGCCCAGATGTTTCTGCGAAATCCTGAGCTGGGCACAGATGTATGGATTGAGGCCAGCGGCGCTCCCTTGAAAGACAAGGACGGGACCCTGCGCGGTGGAGTTGTGGCTTTTCGCGACATCACCCAAAACCGGGCGCTGGAGCGGGAGCGGCAACGGGTGCAAGAAGACTTGGCGCAGAAGATGGATGAACTGGCGCGCTCGAATGCGCAACTTGAGCAATTCGCCTATGTGGCTTCTCACGATTTACAGGAGCCGCTGCGCATGGTGGCGAACTACACCCAACTGCTGGCCGAACGCTACGGCGGCAAACTGGATGAGCAAGCGGAAAAGTACATCCACTATGCGGTGGATGGGGCAATGCGGATGCAAGCGATGATCCAGGACCTGCTGGCGTTTTCCCGCTCCGGGCGACGCGAGAACGACCTCCGCAGCGCCGCCAGTGACGTGCTGGTGGAACAGGCGCTGAAAAATCTGGGTGCGGCGGTCAAAGAAAGCGGCGCCGTGATTGAGTTTGATGGGATGCCCAAGGTGATGGTGAACGCAAGCCAGATCACGCAGCTTTTTCAGAATCTGATCGGCAATGCCATTAAGTTCCGCGGGGTGGCGAGGCCGGAGGTCCGCATCAGCGCGGAAAAGAAAGGCGGGGAGTGGGTTTTTGCGGTGGCCGATAACGGGATTGGCATAGCGCCCGAACACGCGGAGGTGATCTTCGCCATTTTTCAACGATTGCATACCCGGGCGGAATATTCCGGCAATGGCATCGGGCTGGCGATCTGCAAGAAGATTGTCGAACGGCATGGCGGACGGATCTGGGTTGAGTCCGCGGAAGGACGGGGATCGACCTTCAAGTTCTCGTTGCCGGACGGGACGGAAGCGGAAGCCAAGGCGGCAGCAGGTACGGGATAAAGCGGGGGATGCTCCATATGCAAGACATACTTCTGGTTGACGACAATCCAGCGGACAGCGATCTGACCGCGGAGATACTGGCGCGGCAAGGATGCGAGACGCACATTGAGGCGGTAGCGGACGGAGTGGAGGCGATTGCTTTTTTGCGCGGCCAGGGGAAGTACTCCGGATTTCTGCTTCCCCACCTGATGGTGCTGGATTTAAACATGCCGCGCAAAGACGGGCGGGCGGTGCTGGCCGCGGTGCGGGCGGACCCGGTTCTGAAAAGAATCCCGGTAGTGGTGTTTACCACCTCATCGGCCCCGCAGGATATTTTGCGGAGCTACGAACTGGGAGCGAGTTGCTATGTCAGCAAGCCCGGCAATTTGACGGACTTCGTTTCGGCGGTAACGGAAATTGGCAGGTTCTGGTTGGGCTGCGCCCGTTTGCCGTGCCGGGCAGTACAGGAAAGCATGCCAAGCAAAGATGACCAACGAAAAAACAGCGAAGGCGTGGGGAGCGAAAGAATCAATGTCGAGGGAATTCATGGAGAGCGAAGGTAAGGAAATTCAGGGCACGCGGGTGCTCTTGATCGAAGACAACGCGGGGGACGCAGACTTGACGAGGCTGCGACTGGTAGAAGCGAACTCGGACGTTCAGGTGGAGTGCGTAGACCGGCTTTCGGCGGGGCTGGCGTGTTTGGCGGAGCACAGGACTTCGCTGATCCTGCTGGATCTGAACCTGCCCGACAGCCGGGGGGCGGCGACCTATCGCAGCATCCTGGAAAAGGCTCCAGGAATCCCGGTGGTGATTCTCTCCGGCCAGGATGACGAGGCGCTGGCGGGCAAAGCGCTCCATCAGGGGGCGCAGGACTATCTGGTGAAGGGCAAGTTTGACGCCAAGGCTCTGGATCGAGCCATGCGCTACGCCATCGAGCGGCAAGGTCTGTTGCGCGCTCTGGAAATCACGCAGAAGAAGCAGATTGAGTTCAAGAATCAGTTCCTGTCGCACGTTTCGCATGAACTGCGCACGCCGCTGACGTGCATTCATCAGTATGTGACTTTGCTGGCGGATGGCCTCGCGGGCCCCATGGCTCCGGAACAAATCGACCATCTGAAGACGGTATTGAAGAGCGTCAATCAGTTGCACGCCATGATCCGCGACTTACTGGAGGCTACGCGGGCCGAGAGCGGAAAGATGGCGATTGAACCGCGATGCATTTCGCTGGCCGAACTGATTCACCAGGCAGTAGCGATGCTGCGGCCAACGGCGCAGGCGAAACGCGTCGGGCTGGAGGTTGGTATCGATCAACGGCTGCCGCTGGTCCACGCCGATCCCGACCGCACGCTCGAAGTGCTGATCAATCTGCTGGACAATGCCATCAAGTTCACCCCGGCGGAAGGGTCGGTGATGGTGAAGGCATGCCTGGCAGAGCCGGACAAGGACACCGTGTATGTTTCGGTCACCGATACCGGGCGCGGCATCCATGCGGAAGCCAAGGCGTTGATTTTCGAGCGCCTGTATCAGGATCCAGATGCGGTCGACAACAACCGCACCGGACTGGGGCTGGGATTATTCATCTGCCGGGAGATCGTGCGCCTGCATGGCGGGCGCATTTGGGTCTCGAGTGAGCCGGGACAGGGCAGCACGTTCAGCTTCACGGTTCCGATCTACTCGTTGGTCAAGTTGTTGAGAGCGGTGGTGATTTATGAAGAGCGAATGCGGCCGGCTTTCGTGTTGGTGCGAGTCGACCTGGAGCCAGTGGTAAGTTCTGCGCGGGGCAACTGGAAGGAAACCTGGCAGCGCTGTCTGGAAATCCTGCAGCGTTGCGTCTATCTGGATAAGGATCTGGTGCTGCCGCCCATGGGCACGTCAGGTACGAGCGAGACTTTTTTCGTGGTGGCCTCGACTGACCTGGAAGGAGCGCAGATCATGACCAAGCGAATTGGCGAACAACTGGAACGCAGGCAGGATGTAAAGACCGAATACACACTCAAGATCAGTACGATTGCCATTAATTTTCCGCCGCCGTCGGAGGTTGCAACCCTGGAGGATCAAGTCCAAAGCCTGGCGGACCATGTGATGCAAGCGATCCTGGCGGGCCTGGAACAAAAACCGTGGCGCACCCCGGACAAGCCGGACAAGAAAGACGGCAAATCTGGTTTCGGCAAATCCAGCAAGTCAAACAAACTCAACCAACGCAAATTCAACTAAGGAGAAATAGATGCCCCGACCGAAGATTCTTGTAGTGGACGACGATCCTGACCTGTTGCGGGCCATGCGGCTGCGGCTACGGGCGAACAACTACGATGTAAGCACGGCCTCGGACGGCTACGCGGCCATTGCCTCGGCACAAAAAGAACATCCCGCCCTGATTATTCTCGATCTTGGCCTGCCGGTTGGCGATGGCTTCGTGGTGCTGGACCGGCTGCAAAATAGCGACTCGCTCTCGAGCATTCCGGTGATCGTGTTGAGCGCGCGCGATCCGCAGATGAACGAAGAGCGAGCTTTAAAGGCCGGGGCCTCGGCATTTCTTCAGAAACCGGCAGACAATGACGAATTGCTGAATGCCATCCAGGTCAACCTTGGACCCGGGGCGGCACAGCGAGCGGCTTGGCCGTCGTAGGTCCCGAATAAAAACCAATGCAACTTACGGAGCGACGGAGGAGATCAAGCATGACTCCTCCGTCCCTCCGGAGACTTGCTCGACGACCATCGCCGCTCTTCTGCGGTTGATCGTGTGCGGTCGATCGTGGCACTGGCTTCGCCCGCTTCACAGAAAATCGCGCAGATCCGAAATTGCGGAGATTCAGCTAAGACCTTGCCTCGCAGTCAGATACAAGATTCCACACAAACATCCGCAAAAGCGTAGTTGCTTCCCGAAAAGCGCTCTATAATCTTGGAAGTTGCTTTAGTTAATGGACTTAGCACGCCCAAAATGGGAAACAACATGGCAGCGAAGTTGCTCACAGATTCTCGGTCGGGTGTCGAACTGCCGGGCATTGGTCAGCCGGGTGGGGATGGGCCGGACTTCGATGAGCGGCAAGCCAGCCCGCCCGAGGGGTTGCCGCGGAGAGTCATGAACCGCGAAAGTCAAGTCCGATCAGTTGCCGTGCTGCTGTTTCTGTTGACAGTGGCGGCGGTGGTTTTCGCGGGATTCAATTTTAACGCGGAGTGGAAGTACCAGGTTCCAGACGACGGAGTGTGGTGGCTGGAGCACGGGGGAAAGCTGACCGCCGACCGCGTCGAAGCCAGCGGACCTGGCGATAAGGGCGGCATCAAGGCTGGCGACGAACTGGTTTCTATCAACGGGCAGCCGGTGCAGAACATGTCGGGGCTGGAGCGCCAGCTGTATCGCACCGGGGTCTGGTCGAAGGCAGCGTATTCGCTGGTCCGGCAATCGGTACCCCTCGATTCCAGCGTGATTCTGATCCCCGCGGACCGCTCTTTGAATACCTGGCTACGCGCGATTGCCCTGATCTACCTGGGAATCGGGCTGTATGTCCTTTTACGACGCTGGACGGCGCCGGGGTCGACCCACTTCTACATTTTCTGCCTGGTTTCGTTCATTGCGTATTCCTTCAAATACACCGGGAAGTTGAACGACTTTGACTGGACGATTTATTGGGGCAACATCGCCGCGGGAGTATTGCAACCGGCGCTGTTTCTGCACTTTGTTCTGACGTTTCCTGAGAAGCGTCCTGCAGTTCGCAAGCATCCGTGGCTGCTGGCGCTGGTTTATTTGCCAGGAGCGGCTCTGCTGGCGGCTCATATTACGGCCATGCGCTGGTTGCAGGCCAGCGAGCAATTGCGCTGGAACCTGGACCGGGGCGAAATGTCCTACGGGTCGCTGTTCTTTCTGGCGGCCGCGATCGTGCTGTGGGATAGCCACCGGCGTGCAAGAACCACGATTCTGCGCCAGCAGTTGAAGTGGGTCATGCGCGGGACCATTCTCGCGGTCGTGCCCTACACGCTGTTCTATGTAGTTCCCTACCTGATGGGAGCGGTTCCGGGTGCGGCCATGAAGGTTTCGGCGCTCTCGCTGGCGCTGCTTCCGCTCACCTTCGGCTGGGCTATCATCCGCTACAGGTTGATGGATGTGGATCTGATCTCGAAGCGCGTCGTGGTCTACACCCTGGCGGCGGCGATCGTGGTGGGATTGTACTTCGGCATGGTCGCCAGCGTGGCGCTGCTGGTACACAACCGGCAGCCGAATACCGGGCCGGTTGGCCTGATTCTCGCGGTGGTGGTGACCGCGCTGTTGTTCGATCCCGTGCGCAAGTGGATCCAGGAGCGCATCGACCAATTCTTTTACCGCAGCTTGTATGACTACCGCCGCACGCTGCTGGAGTTCGGGCGCGAATTAGGGTCGGAAACGAATCTGGACGTGCTGCTGGCTTCGCTGGTCGACCGCTTGTCGAGAACGCTGGCTGTCGATCGCATCGCGATCTTTTTGGCCGGAGAGAGACCTGAACAATTCGTCATGGCCAAATCTTTCGGGCTCACGGCTCCCGGAAAAATCGATCTTTCCTTCCTGAGCGTGCAGCGGCCGGAGCCGGCGGGGCATCTCTTCTTCGAAAACACGCACCAGGTGCCGCGCGAGACTCCGGGCGCGCAGCAGGCGATTGCGCGCCTGGATTTGAATTACTACATTCCCTGCCACGCGCAAAAGAAAACCATTGCTGTGCTGGGATTGGGCAAGACCAAGCAGGGAGATTTCCTCTCCAGTGAAGACATGGAGTTGCTCGAAACCCTGGGCGGCTATCTCGGGATTGCGATTCAAAATGGACAGCTCTACGCCTCATTACAACAGAAGGCGGCGGAATACGAACGCCTGAAAGACTTCAACGAAAACATTGTGGAGTCGATCAACGTAGGCGTGATGGCGCTCGATATGGAAGACCGCATCGAGAGCTGGAATGCGCAGATGGAAGTGATGTATGCGCTGCCACGCTGGCAAACGCTGACCCAGCCACTGCAGTCGATTTTTCCGGCGGAGTTCGTGGAGGAATTCAATCGCATGCGGGGAGAGCCGGGCATCCGCAACTTGTACAAGTTCCGTTTGAAGACTCCGGCATCGGAAGTGCGCACGGTGAACGTGGCGTTGGCTCCTCTGGTGACGCGCAAGTTCGAGGTGATCGGACGGCTGATCATCATGGACGATATCACGGAGCGAGTCGATCTTGAAGCCCAGCTTTCGCAGGCCGACAAGCTTTCTTCCATCGGGTTGCTGGCGGCGGGGGTGGCGCATGAAGTGAATACGCCGCTGGCTGTGATTTCTTCTTACACGCAGATGCTAGCCAAGCAACTGCAAGGCGATCCGCAGAAGTCGGGGTTGCTGGAAAAGATTACGCGGCAAACGTTCCGCGCCTCGGAGATTGTCAACAATCTGCTGAATTTTTCCCGCACCAGCGGCAGCGAGACCCGCGACGTGGATGTAAACAAGGTGATCGCGGACACGCTTGCACTGCTCGAACATCAGTTCAAAGTGGCGAAGGTCGAGGTGCAGAATGCGCCCGCGCCGGGCTTGCCACCGATTCAGGGAAATCCAGGAAGATTGCAACAAGTATTTTTGAACCTGTTCCTCAATGCCAAGGATGCCATGCCGGGCGGGGGAAAGCTGCGCGTGGCCACGATGAACGGCGAGAGTGTCAGCGTGAGCGTGAGCGACACCGGCTCGGGCATCGCGCCCGAGCACATTCAACGCATTTACGATCCATTCTTTACCACGAAAACGTCGCCGCGCGAAGGGCAGGGCCGCGGCACCGGCCTCGGCCTGGCCGTCACCTACGGCATCATCCAGGAACATGCGGGAAAGATACGGGTGGAAAGCAACCCCGGGGCAGGCACGACTTTTGTGCTGGACTTTCCGCTGAGCCGAAAGTCAGCGCATTCGAAGGCAGAATATGTCTGACACCGCCGTGGTCTCGCGTTCGCTGATGAATGGAAACCCCGGTCTGGGGGGCGCGGTCCTCATCATCGACGACGAGGCGGAGATTCGCGAATCGTTGCAGACTTTGCTGGAGATGGAAGGCTTCGCGGTGGAAACAGCGAACACGGGCGAGGCTGGCCTGCAACGGATCGGGGAGCATCCTTTCGATTTAGTTTTGCTCGATCTGGCTCTGCCCGGCCGCGACGGCATGGAAATTCTGGCCGAGATTCGCGCCCATGAGAGCCGCCTTCCGGTGATCATGATTACGGCTTACGGCACCGTCGAGAATGCGGTCCGAGCCATGCAGTCCGGCGCTGCCAACTTTGTCCAAAAACCCTGGGACAACGAAAAGCTTCTGGCCGATGTGCGCGCCGCGATCGGTTGGCGTCGTGCGGAAGAAGAAAACATTCAACTGAAGCGCGCCCTCAAGCAGCGCTACAACTTCGAGAATATTGTCGGCAAGAGCGAGGTCATGCTGAAGATTTTTGACCTCGTTGCGCAGGTCGCGAACAGCCGCTCCACTGTCTTGTTGCAAGGAGAAAGCGGGACAGGCAAGGAAGTGATTGCCAAGGCGCTGCACTTAAATTCCCCAAGGCACGATCGGCCGTTTGTCCCGGTCAACACCGGTTCGATGCCGACGGACTTGCTGGAATCGACTCTGTTTGGGCACGTGAAAGGCGCATTCACCAGCGCGATTGCTTCGAAAAAAGGCCTCTTCGAAATGGCCGATCGCGGGACGTTGTTTCTCGACGAAATCGCCACCATGGGCCTGGACACGCAGGCTAAGATTCTGCGCGTGCTGCAAGACCGGCGCTTCATGCACCTGGGTGGAGTGCAGGAGGTGCAGGTGGATGTGCGCATCATCGCCGCCACCAACGTGGATCTGCGGCAGGCGGTGCGCGATGGCCGCTTCCGCGAAGATTTGTTTTACCGGCTGAATGTGATCACCATCGAACTGCCTCCACTGCGCCTGCGGCGCGAAGATATTCCGCTGCTGGTCGACTTTTTCCTGAAGAAATATGCGGAGGAGAATGACCGGCCGGCGCGGCATATCACGACCGAAGCGTTGCGGCCATTGATGTCTTATTCCTGGCCGGGCAACGTGCGTGAGTTAGAAAACGTCATTGAACGCGCCGTGGTGCTTTCGAACGGAACGGACATCGGCATCGATTTGCTGCCTGACCAACTGCTGGGCCGCGGTTCCATCTTCACGCTGCACGATCCGCCGGCGAATGCCTCTCTGTTTGAAATCGTGGAAGACGTGGAGCGGCGCATCATCACCGAGATGCTGGAAAAATGCAACTGGAACCAGACCGAAGCGGCCGAGCACTTCAAAGTGCCGCTCTCGACGCTGAATCAAAAAATCCGCCGGCTGAATATTGAGATCAAGAAGAAGACGCGGGGGTAGAAAAGCAGTGGGCAGTGGCTAGTGGTCAGCCATACCACCCCGCCATGGTCCTGCAATGTGCACTGGATTTTTCTGCCCCCTGATCACTGACCACTGCATTCTGTTATAGTTTTTGCAACGCGTGACGGTCTGTCCCACGCGTATCCCCAACCGCATGGAACTCACCTCGCCAAGTTATTTCGCCAAGGAAAGAGTCCAGACCGTTCAGGACTACGTTGTATTTTGCGCGCAGGCACTGGCAAATCTTTTCCGCAAACCGTTATATTTCTCCGACATGGTGCAGCAGGCGGACGCGATTGGAGTTGGATCGCTGCCCATCGTCGTGCTAACGGGATTTTTTACCGGGGCCGTACTCGCGGTACAGGCGGCGAATTCGCTGGAGCGTTTCGGCTCGATTACGCTGGTCGGGCAACTGGTGTCACTTTCGATGGTGCGCGAGTTGGGACCGGTACTCACCAGCCTGATGGTGACCGGACGGAATTCCTCAGGTATCGCGAGCGAACTGGGGTCGATGGTCGTCAGCGAACAAATTGACGCCATGCGCGCTCTGGGCACCGATCCGATGAAGAAATTAGTAACGCCGCGCGTGGTATCCACCGTGTTCATGCTTTTCTTTTTGACCATCATTTCCGACCTGGTGGGCCTGACCGGAGGATTGTTCATCGCGAAAGTTCTTCTGCGGCTGGATGCGAGGCAGTACTGGTCCAGCGCGTGGCAGACGCTGGTATTCCAGGATGTGTTCATGGGCTTGATCAAGCCGGTTCTCTTTGGTTTTATCATTGCGACCATCGGTTGCTTCTATGGCATGAACACGCGCGGCGGTACGCAAGGAGTGGGCCGGGCTACCACACAAGCGGTGGTGGCCGCATCGGTGCTGATCTTGGCGGTCGATCTGTTTCTGACGCGGCTGCTGATGGTTACTCTTAAAATGAATTGATTCCATGTCCGCTCCGACCTTGCCGATCGACTGCGCCGCTCCCACCTCCGCCGAGGCTTCGTCATCGGTCATTGTTTTTGAGGATGTGAAGCTTTCTTTTCCCGGCAATGAGGTATTGCGCGGAGTTTCTTTCCAGTTGCCGCGAGGAGAAACCAAGGCACTTTTTGGCGTCGCAGGTTCGGGAAAGAGCTTGATTCTGAAGCTGGCCCTGGGCCTGATTAAGCCGGATTCCGGACGCATTGTAGTGCTGGGGCAGGATGTAACCGAGATGAAGGAAAATGATCTATTCGAATTGCGTGACAAGATTGGAATGGTTTTTCAGGAGAGCGCGCTGTTCGACTCTCTCACAGTGCGCGAGAATGTCGCCTACCAACTCATGGAAGAGCGAGGCGTTTATACCGACGAGATAGACAAAAGAGTGCGGGAGGCGTTGCGCTTCGTGGAGCTGGAACACACGCTTGATCTGTATCCCTCCGAATTATCGGGCGGAATGCGGCGCCGGGTAGCCATCGCGCGGGCCATCATTACTCATCCGGAGTTGCTGCTCTATGATTCGCCGACGGGTGGGTTGGATCCCGTGACTTCGAACACGATTATCGAATTGATTATGAAGCAGCGCGACGTTTATAAGACCAGCGCGCTGATGGTGACGCACCGCCTGCAGGACGGCTTCACTATGGCGACGCATCAATTCAATCCCAATACCAATCGCATGGAAGCGCTACCGCCCGGCCAGCGTTGCGCAGTGCCCATGAGCTTTCTGATCTTGCGCGATGGAAAAGTCATTTTCGACGGAGATCTCAAGCAACTTGCGGAAAGCCAGGACGAATACATCAAGGAATATATTTCGTAGGAAGATCACTCCGCTTTATTTTTGTCCACCGGTGGCACTTTGTCTTGCCTGCAGGAAAGAATCTACATTGTTTTTGTCGATGAGAGCGGAGCCGGTGTCGACGAAGGCGGGGATGGGAGCAAAGTTTTCTTTGGACCAGTCTGCGGTGAGCGACGACGGCTTGTGGTGATAGAGATTGTCGAGCATCTGCATGCCGACAAAGGCCATGGTGTAGGGCTTTTGGGCGATAGTGGCGGCGATGCCGCCTTTCTGGATCCACTGCAAGGTTTCGGGATCGGCATCCATCGCCATCACAATTTTGTCCTTGATGTTATAGCTGGCGAGCACTCCAGCGACTTCCTTGCCCGATTGCGCTTCGAGACATACGAAGGCGTTGACCTGATCTTTTTCTTTGCCGATGATCTGCGTAGTGGTATCGAAGGCAATGCGCGGGTCGCCCTGGATATCGACGACACGGGTGATTTTCACGCCGGTGGATTCAAGGGCATCGCGATAGCCGCGCAAACGGTCTTGCATATTGTGCTGGTCGGGCATGGTGAAGACGACGACATTTCCCTTGCCTTTCAGTTCCTGCGCCAGGCGCTGACCGCCGGTAACTCCGACCTGGTAATTGTTGGTGCCGATGAAAAACAGGCGCTGGCTGCCGGGGGCATCGGAATCCATGGTGATGACCGGAATTCCCGCGGCGATGGCTTGATTGATGCTGTCTTTGAGGAGGGCGGGATCGGTGACGCCGAGCAGAATGCCAGTTGCTTTCTGCTGCACGGCTTTATTCAAGGCGTCGCGTTCGGCCTGAGGATCGTAATTGGTGGGACCGAAGTAATCGGTGCGCACCTTCATTTGCGCAGCCGCCTTGGAAAAACCTGCTCCCGCTGTCTGCCAGTATGGCACCTGGAGATTGGCGGCCACGAAGACAAAGTACTCATCGTTATCGTGGCGCGAGCCGCAACTGAGAAGCGCGGCGCAACAAGATGCGATAAGAACAATCGACGATAACTTATGAGAGCGGAGCATCGGATACTCCTTCGAATCGCGAAATTGGATGCAGCGTTTTCAAACCAGCGTGATGGAGCCGATGGGAAAGGTTCGTGTGTGGATTGTACCGCGACGGGTCCGGCGAAAGAAAGGTGGGGAGCCGGTGTCACCGGGCCGCTGCGCGGCCGCGATTTCAGACACCGACTGGGAAGGGCTTGTTGTGGGATTCCGCGCTCAGGGCGACGCCGGTGAAGCGGCCCTGGAGCAGAGACATGAATCCGGTGTACCAATAACCGACGACAAAGAGCAATAGAAATGGGATCGTAACATAGTTTTCGTTCTGGACCGCGTAGATGATGGTGAGAGCGAAATAAGTGCCAATCAGCAACTCGATCCACGGAATCCAGCCCAGGCGCTTGCGATATTTTGTCGCGCCTACTTTGTCTTTCTTCGAAACCACGTGATATTTCGGAGTGCGCGCGAAGGCACTCTCTTTGCCGATGAGAGCTTCCAACACCGCCTTCGTGTTGGTGATGGTCAAGCCAATGCCCAGCGCCATCAAGAATGGCAGATAAAGCAGCGTGCGCGGCCAACTCTTAGGAAAGAGCTCGCGCTGCGAAACCAGGTAGAAACTGGAAATTGAAAATGTCGAAGCCATGAAGAGCGGCAGGTCGATGAACAGCATCTGAAACCATCCCTGATAAAAGCGAATGATCATGGCCGGCAACATCAGCACGGAGAGCATGATCATGAGGGGATAGCTGAGGTTCGCGGTTAGGTGATACCAGGCTTCGATCTTGGTGTGCAGTGGCGCGTCACTGCGCAGCACCCGCGGCAGGATTTTTTTCCCGGTCTGGATGAGACCTTTGGCCCAACGCGCCTGCTGGGTTTTGAATGCCGTCATCTCGACCGGCAGTTCTGCCGGACATTCGACATCCTGAAGATAAATGAATTTCCATCCCTTCAACTGAGCGCGATAGGAGAGATCGGTGTCCTCCGTGAGCGTGTCGTGCTGCCAGCCGCCGGCTTCGTCAATGGCGGCGCGGCGCCAGAGCCCGGCGGTGCCGTTGAAGTTGAAAAAGACGCCACTGCGAGCGCGGCCCGAGTGTTCGAGCACGAAATGTCCGTCGAGCAGAATGGCCTCGACCTGGGTGAGGAAGGAATAATTGCGGTTGATATGGGTCCAGCGGGTTTGCACCATGCCGATCTTCGGATCGGTGAAGTGGTGGATGGTGCGCATCAGAAAATCTTCCGGGGGCGTGAAATCGGCGTCGAAGATGGCGACGAACTCTCCCTTGGACGTTTTGAGACCCTCGGCCAAAGCTCCCGCTTTGAAGCCATGGCGATTCACACGATGGTGGTAAGTGATGGGATTACCCAGTGCGGCGTAACGCTCGACCAGGTTGCGCGCCACTTCGACGGTCTCGTCGGTGGAGTCGTCGAGCACCTGAATGTCGAGCTTTCCTCGCGGATACTTCAATTTGCAAATCGACTCCAGCAGCCGCTCGACCACGTATTGTTCGTTGAAGATGGGCAGTTGGACCGTGATCCGAGGTAAATCCTCGAAATGCGCAGGCGGTTCGGTGGTACGATTTTTTTTATGCTTGTAATACAGGTACACCAGGATGTAGCGATGCATTCCGTAGGCGGCGAGCAAGATGAGCACAATGAAATAAGGAATCAGCAACGCACGATCGAAGGCATCGGTATGGTAGAGGCCTTGGAAAGTCTTGTCGAGCAAGTGCTGGCGGAGGTAGGGCAGAACTCCCTTGGGAGCGGAGAGAGCGCCAAGCGTCGCGGACACGGTGAGATCAGAACGGAACAAGGGACTCGTTCGAAACCTTTATTCTACCGGAATCGATCGGCGAGGGTCATGGAGGTCTCGTCGAGGGGTCAAGGAGCACTATGGCCTGTTATCGACACCATGGGTGTAAACTGTTTGAACTTAAGCACGTCGCAGCGGGGAAGGGATATGAACATCGGTTCTTCCAAGTTGCTCGTAATTGGAGTCCTCGCGCTTTTCAGCCTCTTACCCCATGTGATCTGGCTCTCGCTGCGCGTGGCTTCCAAGCGGTGGCCTATTGACGCACGTCTGATATTGCGGTGGCTGAGGATTCTGCGTTGGGTGAGCTGGGGACTCGCAGTCACTCTGTGCATCGAGACTGTGGCTCGAGGTCATTTCCCCTTCTACGGGCTTGCGATGTCCACGTTCTCAACAGGGCTCTCATTCCCGGAGAATTGGCTGAAGCGCCGCTTTGCTTCTAACCTAACGGAATCCCTGAATAGCCAGTTGACGTAACATAGCCATTTCGCTCATCGACACCAATGAATCTATCTATGCCAGTTCCAGGTTTTTGAGTTTCAGTGTTTTTCCGCCGGCGATGCGTTGACGCAGTCCTCTGCTTTCTTCATGAGGATTTCCAATTCAAAGGTAAAGTTGCGGCGGGACTGCGCCTGCAATCTCCATTGATCCTGGAGAGATGCGCACACGCTAGGGACCAATTCCTCAAAGCGGTCGACGGCCTGGGTGAAATAATCGACATCGTTGTGGAGCAGTCGAAGGAATTCTTTATCGCCAATTGCGGACATAGCAAACCTCCAAGTGCAGCATCTTCGGAAAGAAGCAATTTGGGTGCCAAGCGGTGTGAAATCTGTGGAATTGGCAAAGTGTCTTATTTTCACAAAGGTAGGATTCGCGGCTGTGCGCTGTGCATCTGATGCGCCTAAGCGTTTACAAACATCGACAAGGTTATCGAGTTGCGGTGCATGTAAAAATTTCGGAGTGATCGCGGGGAGCCATGGCAACGGATCGTGGCAACTCTGGCTCAGCGAATCAAGTGAATTGGTATGACCAGTTTTAGTTTTTTCCACGCTCTTTCGGCTGTATAGACTGGCGCTTTCAGCGCAATCGCCAGCGCAAGGCAAGCACGATCACCGAGCGACAGGCCTAAAGATTGAGTGTGGCTGACCAAATCGCCCACTATTTTAGCTTGTTCGGCATCGAAGGGCACGATCTCCGCAATCGGACTGGTAGCATCCTGCCACGCCTGCGAGGAAGTCCATCCCCGGTTCACTAGCTTGGTTTGCACTTCAGCGAGATTTACCGTACTGGCCACGGCACGGGACGTTACTTCGGGAGTCAACTGCTCCGCTCCCGGCTCGCCACTAATTACGGCGAGGATGGCTGAAGCATCCAGCACCACTCTATTCATTCTTAAAGGCCGCGCGGCGCTCCGCGAGCAGTTCCTTCACCAGCGAGGTTCCCGGTTTCAGATATTGCCGAGCGCGGCGTTGCGCCTGCTGGATACGGCGCTGCTGCGTAGTTATCCGAAGTTCGTCGTCTTCGATGCGCAGGACGATTTCATCTCCCACCTTGATGCCAAGAGCCTTGCGGAAAGAGGCGGGGATTACGACTCGGCCATTCTCATTTACGCGGGTTCGGGTTTCCTGCTCCATTTCCCTTTTTATGCCCCCTTTTTACTGAACAGTCAAGATGATAAAAGTATGTCATAAACGTAGATATTTGTCATAGAGAAAACAAAACTGGCCGATAAGATGAAATAGTCAAACCGCCTTCTAGCTGATTTCGCAGTTTGAAGTTTCACACGCCCCCGGCGTCATCTCGAAGTTCCGCGCTTTGCAGCGGGACGAGAGATCTCCCGCGCAGTGGATATGAGCATCAGGAGATCCCAGGGACCACAATTCGAGCTGAGGAATTACCGACTTCTACGGCCGGTTCGCCCAAGCGAGACCGTCGGGTTCGTGTCCGGCATCGATGTGGCCGACCACTTCGAGCGACTGCAGATTGAGAACGGCGACGTATCCGTCGGGAGAACATGCCACGAAAGCGCGGGCACCATCGGGCTCCATCAAGATGCCGGCTGAGCCATGACCCACGGGAATTCGTTTGACGGTCTTACGGGTCGCGGTGTCGATGACGGTTACAGCGGAGCCGCGCAACGTAGAAATCAATGCCAGCTTGCCATCCAGCGTGAACTTCAGCCGGTTCGCGCTGGGTACGTCGGCGGCGATGGTTTGCGTCACTTGCTTGCTGGCGACGTCGATGATGGAGACAGTTCCGTCTCCGGCATTGGCAACCCAGATTTCTTTTCCATCGGGTGAGACATCGAAGCCCTCGGAACCTTTGCCGACAGGCACGACGGTTTCATTCCAATTTCCTCCCGGAGGGCCGGGCATGCCGGGCGGAGGGCCGCCTTGACCAGGGCCAGCGCTGGTTTTCTCCATGATGCTGACGGTGCCGGAGCTGACATTCGTGGTGATAATCCGGTTCATGTCGGGCGAAACGTAGATCATGTGCGTACGATTCTGGCCGGTGCCTAAGATCCAATCCACGCGCTGGGACGCCGGGTCGTACCGGCCAATCGCCTTGGCGGCTTCGGCGGTGAACCAGGGTTTGCCGCCGACGAAGGTTATTCCGTGCGGCCCTCGGAGGGGACCGAGATCGATGGCAGACAGAGGTTTTTGCGCGACCAAATCCACTACGGCGAGGGTGTTGTAAGCTCCGCCTCCATAGTTGGAGACGTAAGCCAGTTTGCCATCGCTAGACGCAATGACCTCATGGGGATCAGGGCCGACCGGCACGCGCGCCACTACCTTCAAGGTCGAGGGATCGACGATCAGCAGCGTACTGTCACGTTTGGCAAGTATCAGCAAGGCATTCGCCGGCGTGCTTTGGGCATCGATGATGTTCTCGCCAACGATGATCGCAAACAGAGCGAGGAGAATCCGTAGGACTTTCATATTGCTAAATAAGGATACCGCACAGGAAGAGCAAGGAGCGAGGCTAGGGTCGATCGTCGTTGACAGGAATTGCTTTGAGCTGGAGGCTGGTGCGCTCTCCTTCATTTATGCGCAGGGTTTTGCCTTGACCTTCAAAGGATCTTAGGAAGTCGGGATTGAAATAGGCTTCGCCATCAACGTGTTCCCAGGCGAAAATTGTGTAGTCGCCGGGAGGCAGGCCGCGCAGAGTGAAGCGTCCGCGCTGATCGGTGACCGCTTTGCGATAACGATCGGGACGGCTGCGGAAGCGGGCTTCGGGGACGGCGACCACGACGGCATCGGCCAGAGGACTATCGTTTTCAGATCCAGCATTATTCGGTCCAGCATTATTCGCTGGGCTCGGTGGACTACTTGGCGGATCGTTTTCAGTTCGATCGTTTTCACTTCGATCGGTTTCAGTTCGATCGTTCGCAGCTTCTTCACGGTGATCGGTAACCACGCCATCGATGGCGGCTCCATTCATACTGACCACAAGATCGAGAGCAGTGCCAATATCGTTGACCGTGAAACCGGAGCTGGCTTCACGCCCGCCGGCCGTGACCGATTTCAGAAATAAGTTGGGCATGTCACTCGGCTCGGAGATCTGCACGAAATAGCGGCCAGCAGGAACATTCTTCCACTCGAAGCTGCCATCCAGGCTAGCGTGGGTCAGCATAACTCCTTGACCAATATTGAAGGCGGCCAGAGTGTTGTCCTCCCCGTCGGCAGGGCTCAGGGTGAGAAATATTTGGGTCGCGTCGAGCCTGGCTTCGTTCGGATTCGGGCCTTCGATGCGGAGGTGAGCGACAACCGAGCCTCCAGATTGCGGGACCAGGCGAAGTCCCTCGACATTGGAGGAAGCGAGCTGGAGGGATTGATGCGCTGTCATGGGCACCGGAGCATCCTCCACGGTTGCGAAAATTGTGTAAGCTCCGGGGGAAACATCACGAATCTCAAAGGTGCCGTCTGTATGCACCTCTGCGCCGTTCAGCACGATGTTGAAATCTTTTGACTGCAACAGGATGGATGCGGTGGCGCCCGTCGGCAGATTGGCTACCGAGCCGCGGACGGTGAGGCTGGGACTGGGTGTGAGCGAAAAATTCACCGGAAAGTCATCGCCGGCGTGCAACTGAATTGCGCCAGCCTGCGAACGATCTTTTGTGCCGGGATAATAAGTGGTCTGATAGGCAAGCGGCGCAGGGTTATCCGCGGCCGCGGCAGGGGATGCTGGGGCCGGCGCGTTGCTGGTGGCTTCGATCATGCTTCTCAAGTCGGGCGGAGGCGTAACCGAAACAAAATAATTTCCCGGCGCGAGGCCTGAGATCCGATATTCGCCCAGGTCGTTGGTGCGCTCGGCACCGGCTGGTTCCCAGCGACTGTGGCCAGAGACAAACGTCTGGCGTAATACGGCCACTTGCGCGTTGGCCATGGGATCGCCATCTTCGTCAGTAACCCGGCCTTCGACGACTGCCGCGGCTTGCAAACAAATGGTCAGGTCTTTCATCTCCTGACCGCCGGTCAGGGTGAGCATGCGACCGTCGATGGGGTGGTGGCGATTATCGATTTCCTGAAAGCCGGTTCGCTCTACGAAAAGGTGATAGCGGCCGGGAGCGATGATTTCAATGCGAAAACTGCCATCCGCGGCGGTGAGCGCGGTGTAATTTCCGCCCTGGCTCTGGTTCTCGGCGATGAGTTCGATGAGCGCTTTTTTGACCGGATCGCTACCCGGACACTTGCTGACGATGCCGGAAACGATAGCGGTCGCGGCATGTGAATCCGATGGGTTTTGCGCCACCGACGCTGTGCCTCCCAGAAGAACGATCAGGGATGCGACGGCGAACTTCATCGGGTTTATTGGCTCGATTCGCATGGAGTTCGTACGGTCTACCCGTCAGGATTTTCTAATCGCACTGCCTATTCTACTGGGGGCAGTCGGCCGGCTACGACCAAACGCTCAGCTGCGGTGGTTTCGAGATAACGGTGGTAAGCCCCTTATTTTTATAAACGACTTGAACGGCGGGACGATTTGTGAAAAGGTTTTAGGCGGCGGCTAGGAGGTCGCGGAATAATGAAGAAGGCAATTATGGTTGCGCTATTAGCGGTAGCAGCCGTGGGTGCAGCGCAGGCTGAGGACATTACGGGGGACTGGCAAGGCACTCTTCCCATGGGCATGGGTGAAATACGAATCGTGTTGCACATTACAAAGGCGCCGGATGGAAGCTTGAAAGCCACATTAGATAGTCCCGATCAGGCTGTGGTGGGCATGCCCGTCGACTCGATTTCACTTGAGGGATCGAAGTTGAAGTTCACCGCGAACGTGGTTAAGGGGTCGTATGAGGGTAGCGTGAAGAATGCGACCACCATCGCCGGCAACTGGTCGCAACCCAAGAAACAGCAGTTGGATTTCAAAAAAAGCACCACGCCGATCAAGCTGGAGCATCCACCCGCTCCGCCTTCCGACATTGACGGCACATGGCAGGGTGACGCGAGTTTGCCTTCCCTGGCAGACACGCCCTCGAACGGCAAGTTGCGGCTCACCTTCCATGTCAAGAACACGGGAGATGGACTGACCGCTACGTTCGATGAGCCCGATATGAATATCAAGGGATGGCCTGTAGTCGCAGTGATTCGCAAGGGATCGTCGATAAAGATTGAAGCTCCGCAGGTGGGAGGCTCGGTCTCGGGTAAGCTCAATAAAGATCTCACTGTCATCAGCGGAGACTGGTTCAACGGCGAGCACACGTACGCAATCACGCTCCGGCGCTCGAAAGAAGCTCCGACGGCAACGCAGCCAGCCACGCCTCCTCCGGCCAGTCACTGAAGGATTTTGGGAGGTGAATTATGAACAGAGTTGTGGCTGCCACCGTCGTGCTGCTGTTTGCGGTCTGCACTCTCCGTGCCCATGCGCAGGAAATAGCCGGCGATTGGGAGGGAACGCTGCATGCGGGTGTGGCGGATCTACATCTGGTGCTTCACATCACCAAAGCAGATGCAGGCAGCCTGAAGGCGACGCTCGATAGCGTGGATCAAGGCGCGTACGGCATCCCAGTAAGTTCCATCGTCCTCAACAATTCCAGATTGAGCCTGGGCGTGGATGCCGTGCAGGGTACTTACGAAGGCAAGGTTTCGAGCGACGGCGGCACGATCAGCGGGACCTGGACGCAGAGTCAACCATTGCCGCTCGATTTCAAACGATCCACGTCGCCTGCAAAAGAACACAAAGCAGTGAAGCCTTCAGATATTGACGGCGCGTGGCTAGGCACGCTGGATACGGGCATCGCCAAGCTCCGTGTCGTATTTCATATCGTCAACACCGATGATGGCTTGGTCGCCACGATGGACAGTCTCGACCAGAACGTGAAGGGATTGCCGACCACGAAGACGACGCGCGATGGCGCAACGCTGAAAATCGACGCGGAAAAAATCAACGGCGCATTCGAAGGGAAGATTTCCGCTGACCTGGCTTCGATCGACGGAACGTGGACGCAAGGTGGAAGCAAGATGCCGCTGGCTCTGCACCGGTTGAAGGATCAATCTGAGTTGCAACCGCCCAAGCGGCCGCAGAATCCCACGAAACCTTATCCTTACAAAGACGAAGATGTGTCCTACGAGAATAAAGTGCAGAACATTACGCTGGCGGCCACGCTTACGATTCCGCAAGGCAAGGGGCCATTTCCGGCGGTGGTGTTGATCACGGGTTCGGGGCCGCAGGATCGCGACGAGACTTTACTTGGTCACAAGCCGTTTCTGGTGCTCTCGGATTATTTGACGCGCCGCGGAATCGCCGTGCTTCGGGCAGACGATCGGGGCACGGCTAAATCCACGGGAGATTTTGCCGCGGCAACCACTGCCGATTTTGCCACCGATACAGAAGCTGGGATCTCCTATCTGAAGACACGGCCGGAAATCGATTCCCACAAGATTGGACTGATTGGCCACAGTGAGGGTGGAATTATCGCTCCTATGATCGCCGCGCGAAATCCGGACGTGGCATTCATCGTAATCATGGCGGGCTCAGGGGTTCGAGGGGACGAAATTCTGGTGGAGCAAACCCAGGCGATTGGGGAAGCCAGCGGCAAGAGTCATGAAGAAGCGGTCAAGGATGCGGCCAAAGAACGAGAAATACTAAATCTGGTTGAGACCGAGAAAGACGAGGCTGTCCTGGACAAAACCTTGAAAGAAAAGTTATCCGGCGATATGCCGGAGGCTCAGGTTGGCGCAACCATCAAGATTTTGAGTTCGCCCTGGTTTCGATACTTCCTGACCTACGATCCAGCAGTTGCTTTGCGCAAGGTGAAGTGCCCGGTGCTGGCCATCGGTGGCGAGAAAGATACGCAGGTTCCGGTCAAGGAGAATCTGCCGGCGATTCGGGCGGCGCTCGAACAAGGCGGCAATCAGCACTTCGAGGTCGATGAATTGCCGGGCCTCAACCATTTATTTCAAACGGCAAAGAGCGGTTCGCCTACCGAGTACTCTGCGATCGAAGAAACCATTTCGCCGGTGGCACTGGAGAAGATAGCGAAGTGGATTCTGAGCAATGACTGACTCCCCCCAAGACTCGCCGCTGATGCCGAAAGCAGCCCGCACGCGCTGAAGCGCGGTTGATATTGAAGGACTTTAACGGCACGATGGAAGTCGTGCCTTTCCCAAAACCTGCCCGAGACAGAGTTTTTCAGCGTTGCTAGTTGGCGATCTCTCTGCGAAACCTCGGGGCTTTCCACGGGTTTACAGAATCGTAACGCCGTCTGGAGACACCACATAATTAAAAAGTCGATACTCGATCAGTATGATTCCCTCCGGGTTGAGAGGATATCGATGAATTCCATCTCTCTCTTCCAGATCGAATGCCATCTCGAGCATCGGTCCGATAGCCCCTTTGGTGACGACCCTCAGCATTCCCCGTACATCTTGCGGCAGGCTGTCAAACAATTCTACAAATCTATGCCTAACAGCGATTCCGAGCTCTTGCTTGGAGTGGGCTGCCATAATGCGCAAATAGTATGACAACAGGAACAGGAAGCTCTTGGCTCTGCGGTCCAAAGCGCGAGGCAGGTCTTTCGCGTACTCCACTACCTTGAGTATCTCTAACATATGTTTATTATCTGCCGTACTGTTGAGAAGCCGAAGGAGAATCCTATAAGCATCATGCAATTTGCACCCGAATGTAACTTGCGGCACAAAGGAAATCCGTTGCGCGTCAGCTTGAGTCAGTCCGTGGGTTATGAATCCAATATGCTTCTTGCCAATTACAGGTTGGAGCTCCTCCATAATTCTCAGTATGTTGAACTTCTCCGGACTACTCGGTGATGGAAATGGGGTCGTGTATTTTATCTCCAGGGGGCAGCGCTTCTGTAGCCAAAAACAAAACACACTCGTTTTTTGGAGTTCAAAATGACTCTTCATCAGTTCGACCGGATCGACTCGCCTAGCATCCGGCTCAAAAGATAGAACTGATTCCCGATCCACGTCCAGAACAACAAATTCCGTGTCCAACGGACATACAGATTCCAGCATAATCAACGGCCCATCGGAAGGAAACACAAAGTCGTCAATTTTGTTTATGTAATAGATTGGATTGTCGGGGAGCAAGGGTACTACGGCATCCAACTGCACACCTACTGCGGCGCTCTTAAGTGTAAACAGTGGCACCGGGGAATTTTCCGGTATGTCCGCGGAAGTCGCGTATTGGCAAACATAGCCTATATCCTCGGCATATTCTATGACGACGGTGAATAGATCGCTGGATTGGAATTCGAAGCCAAAGGAGTAGATCATGCATTCCGGGGCTGTGTCTATGGGGGACACAACTTCGCAGGATGGGGAGAGTTCCATGGACAAGTTTGGAAGGTTCGGTAACTGGGAGAGCAGGGTTGGGGTTGAGCTAGGTGGCGGGACATATGTCGCAAAGGAGTGGCCATCGTTGCTCACTACGAGAAGATTCTCGTCGCTCGGACCCGGTTCGTGCCGCAATGCCAAAGTCTGGAAGAGGGATGCGAGGATTTGCGCATCCGCGTCAAGTGCCTCCTGCGATGAATACTCGCGGACAAACACGCCGTTAGCCACATACAGGAAATCTATTAGGATCAGGTATGCAGCCGCTGCCCGTGTTGCTTTTCTTATGATTAAGTACGGCATCTCGATGGGCTCCTGTCAGTGACATGAGGTTGAGACGGACGCCAGGTAACTACTCCACCTCCGACTTGAGGCAGAACGCGCGGATGCCCCGCCATTCGTCATCGGTGAAAGACAACATGAGGCGGTCAATCTTGCTGTTCGGTTCCAGAGCCGGATCCTCCAGGAGAGCGCGAACCGCGGGGTGCTGGTTCAAGGAGAACCCGACATCGAATTTGAGCCCTACGTAGTCGGCGATGACCAAAGCGGATGTAATGCCGTATGCCCTGGCTTCGCCGACATATTTAGAAACGGTTTGCGCCAGCGGGGCGTCGGATTGGGTGGCGGGATGCCGTGGACGGCGATTGCCGATGGCCACAGCGAGCCGATGCACGAACTGCCGATCCATCGCTTCTTGAAGGGCGCGCATCTGCGCATCGCGAATCACCAGCATAATCGAGACCTGGCTCCTTTTGCTGTGGTTTTGGAAAACTGCGATGGGCCTGGATTGTACGTTCCCGGGGATACCGGAGCAACTATCATTTTTCTTTCTCCAAACAGAAGCGGATTTGCGGGTGCGTAAAGAACTATTCACAATGAGGGGTGGAAGGCAAGAACGACCCTCCTCAGGTTTAGCCCTGTGGCCCGAACTCTTACACTTGAAGGTGTTCTCCGCTGAAATGACCAATCGTGTGGAGGGTTTCCTGCGAAGTGATTCTGAACAAAGACTGACCGCATCTCGTACCGCGCCTTGATCGCAGCCCGCAGGCGCTGAAGCGCGGTTAGTGCTAAATGGCTTAAACGGCACGACTGAACGTCGTGCCCTTCCCGACTCTGCTCGCGTTGAGCTTTTCAGCTATCTCTGAGGTCGTGTCCTTCCCACAACCTGTACCCAATCGGAGTTTTTCAGCGGACCTGCTAGAGCTTGTTCAGTCCATCCAACGCGGCAACTTTGTAGGCTTCAGCCAAGGTGGGGTAGTTGAATACGGCGTCGCGAAAATACTCGATGCTCGCCCCTAGAGTGAGGACGACCTGGCCGATGTGAACGATTTCGGCGGCGCGGTCGCCGATTACATGGACTCCGAGGAGTTTCAGCGAGTCGGGATCGAAGATCAGCTTGAGCATGCCTTGATCGTCGCCGAGCATTTGTCCTTTGGCCAGTTCGGCGTAGCGGGCTAATCCAACTTCGTAGGGAATTTTCTCGCGCGTCAACTGTTCTTCGGTGCGGCCCACCATGGAAATCTCAGGAATGGTGTAGATGCCATAGGGAATGGAATTGGCAGGCATCTTTCCGGGAGTCCCGAACATGTGGCAACTGGCCAGGCGGCCTTGTTCCATGGCGGTGCTGGCGAGGGCGGGAAAACCGATGACGTCTCCGGCGGCGTAGATGTGAGGCACGGTAGTCTGAAAAAATTCGTTGACTACGAGTTTGCCGCGAGCATCGGACTGCAATCCAGTCGCTTCGAGATTGAGCATGTCGCTGTTCGCCTGGCGCCCGATGGTGTAGAGCAGGCCCTGGCCGTGAACATTTTTTCCGCTCTCAAGTTTGGCGAAGACGCGTGGAGACTACTTTTTCTCCGAGGCGGAAAACGGTTCCCAGTTGGCGCAGGTGGAAGCAAAGGCTTTCAATGATTTCGCGATCGACGAAATCCAGCAGGATTGGACGCTGGTCAAGCAGCGTGACTTTCACGCCCAGGGCCGCAAACATGGAAGCGTATTCGAGGCCGATGATTCCCGCACCCACGATCACCAGATCGCGCGGGACTTCTTCGAGGCAGTGAACCTGATCGGAATCGAAGATGCGTTTGCCGTCGATGGGAATGTCATCACTGTGGGCCGGGCGCGTACCGCAGGCAATCATGATGTGGTGGCCGCGAACTAATTGGGAGCCGTCGTCGCTTTTGACTTCGATGGTATGAGGATCGAGAAAGCGCGCGTCACCTTCGAACGTACTGACATAGTTTCGCCGCAGTTGGGCTTTGATGACCTCGACCTCGCGGAACATCACCGACTGGGCGCGAAAGGTAAGATCCGACATCGCGATGCGATCTTTGAGGGCGTAGCCGCGGCCATAGAAGGTGCGTTGCCGGAAGCCGCTCAGATAGAGCACGGCCTCGCGCAAAACTTTGCTAGGGATCGTCCCCGTGTGAACGCAGACGCCGCCCATGCTCTTCTTGCGGTCAATGACCGCGGCCTTTTTGCGCAGTTTCGAAGCGCCGATGGCAGCCTTCTGCCCGGCGGGACCGCTGCCGATTACGACCAGATCGTATTCGTTGGCTTCCAATGGCATGTTTTTGCTTCCCGAAGAATAACCGAGAAGCTATCACTTTTCCTGGTGCAACAGAAGTGGATTGAGGGGGTGTAACGAACTGTTTACATCCGGGGTAAGGGCGAGTTCGGCTCAGACTATTTAACTCTTAGAAAACGCATAGTAGTACCACCGTGTACTCAAGCTCCAACTCGGTCGTGGATAGTCTTCGGGCAGTTCTTGTAGGAACTTGAATCGGTGCTCGTTGAGTTCTGCAATTACGCGCGTAGGTGTGCCACAGTGGGTCCACAGTCCTCCATGTGTAGGATCGAGCAAGTATCCCTCCCCCGTCCAAAACGTTCGAGTCGGGATTCTCCGAAAAGCACGCGGAATTGACCGCGAACTCGACCGAAGCAGTTCTAAGCCTAGTTTGGCAAAGGAAACTCCCGCCAACACTAAAGGGAACGGAACTCTACTACTCGCAGAGATTCTTTCTGCCCTGATGCGGAGTCGACTTTGGTCCCAGTCCCATCCCACGATCAGCGAGCGCGGATTGTGAGATGAGAAAATCAATACACCTCCGGGCTTGAGGATACGGTGGCACTCGCGCAAGCATGTCTGCCTGTTGTTATCCGGAGCCAAGTTGTCTATTCCGTTGTATGAAAAGATAATTCCGTCAAAAGAATTGTCCGCGAAAAGTGAAAGATCGGCGGCATCCGCCAACTCAAATTTCAGGTTCGGATATTTGGCGCGACAAGCACAAACCATCTCTTCGGAATAGTCGACACCAACATAATCCGACGCGATAGAAGCGAGATAAGGCGTCGTGCGCCCACCGCCCACACCCAGGTCAAGAAGCGCGCTTCCCCGCTTCAGGTACGTGTCGAAAAGCAGTTTCTCGCAGGGAGTTAGAGAATCCAAAGATGTAAAACAGGCAACTACTTCAGGCTTGCGGTAAACGCTGAGATTGATAGTTTCGTCGGTTCCAGAGAATCTCGTCATAGGTTAGCGCTTCGCTGTCACGACAAGGCGGAAAACGTGGCTGCGCTCATAATTTTTCTACGTCCTGATCCCCAAGCTGAGCCTTGTAACACACTAGTAGCTGACTTAACAAGCGCGTGCGCAATAAGGCCAGCAAGCGAGTCTGCCCGTGGGAATCGAATCGAGTGTAACACGCTCTGCGTGGCGTCCCGCGAAGCGGGCTGGCGGGTTTGTGTTGCGGTTTTTGGGTTAGCTATTACCCCTACAGCGGTTTGACCGGGTGGTCCGAAAGTCCTTACACTTGAAGGTGTTCTCCGCTGAAATGACACCAATCTTGTGGAGGGTTTCCTGAGGTTACGACTTCCAGGTGGGTTTTTTGTGGTTCTGTTAGGGCTACTAGTGGGTGTGAGCGGGGCGCAGGATCCGGTTGCGCCCGGTTCGGCTTCTAGTCCGTCTGACCAGAATGCGCCGGCTCAGAGTGCGGCGGGGCAGGGTCAGGCGGGGACCGGGCAGACGCCGCAGGATCAGAGCCAGGGTAGTGCGGCTCCGCAAGCACAGGCCCCGCAGAATCAAGCTCCCGAGAGCCCGGCGGAGAGTTCGTCCAAGGAAGAAGAGGGTCAAGCTCCGCAGCCAACAGCGCCTCAGGGCAAAGGGTCGAAGAATAAGGTTCCGAAGAGCAATGATCCGCAGCCGCCGGTGCCGCAGAGGCCGGCGCAGGAAGCGGCTCCGGTGAATCCGGCGATTGCTCTGGACGCCAATGAAACCATTTTTTCGTTTCTTACCGCGCTCAATGCTTGCGGCTACGATCAGGATCTGACGGTCTCCGACGCCACGCGCAGTAATGTGCGGGCCGAGGTGCAGAGAAATCTGCGGGAATCAGAGGACGCGGAAGAAGCGCTGACAGCAGTGTGCGAGTTTGTCCAGGGCCACGTAGCCTCGAAGGACCCGAATCGCAACCTCTCGCAATATATTTCGCTGGCGTTGTATGTGGATGGGCCTCCGCACTTTTTGCCGCGAAGAAAAGATGAGGATCTGCCTCCGGATGCGGCCGCGATTTCGAATTTCGGCGCGTTAATGGAGCACTTTTACACCTCCGCGGGATTGCACTCGATCTGGGTGCACCATCGTTACGATTACGCGGCGGCAATGCGGCGCTATCACGAGCCGCTGGCCAAGATGGTCTTCGATACCGAGATCTATTTGAAGCAACCCTCGTCGCAATATCTGGGACGCAGGTTCACGATTTATCTGGATTTCATGGGATCGCCGAATCAGACGGATGCGCGTAACTACGGACCGGATTATTACGTGATCGTCTTCCCTGCTCCAGATACGAATTCGGGAGTGAAACGGCAGGGTGCGCTGAAGATGGATGAGATCCGGCATACGTTTTTGCATTACGAGCTGGATCCGCTGGCAGACAAGCACATGCTCGCGATCAAACGGCTGGAGCCGCTGTTGCAATCGGTGAAGCGCGCGCCGCTGGAAGAAAGTTTCAAGACGGATATTTCGCTGCTGGTTACCGAGTGCCTGGTGCGAGCTATCGAGATCCGGACGGCGGGAAACAAGCAGACGGCAGAAGCCATGCGGGCGCAGGCGGTGGATGATGCGGTGAAGCAGGGCTACATTCTGACGCGCTATTTTTATAACGCGATGATCGCGTTTGAGAAAGATCCGGTGGGGCTAAAAGGCACGTACGGCGATTTGCTGGAGGCGGTCGACATAAAGAAAGAAGAGCGCGCGGCGGCGGAAGTGCAGTTCGCTAGCGTGGCATCGCCGGAGCTGGTTCGATTGTCGCGGCCGGAAGACCGGCGTTTGCTGGTAACGGCGGAGAAGCGACTGGCCGCGGGCGACGCCAAAGGGGCGCAGGAGCTGGCGCAGCAGGCTCTGGATAAGAAAATTGGAGACCAGGGGCGGGCGCTCTTCATTCTGGCGCAAGTGGCGGTGGCCAACAGGAATCGCGACGGGGCCGAAGATAATTTCCAGAAGGCGATTCAATCGTCGCAAGATCCTACCGTGCTGGGGTGGTCGCATGTGTATCTGGGGCGAATTCTGGATATGAAAGAAGATCGCGAGGCAGCGGTGCAACAGTATCAGGCAGCGCTGACGGCGGCCGGAAAATTGCCGGAGATCCGAGCAGCGGCGGAAAAAGGGCTGGCGCAGGCGTATGAGCCTCCGGCGAAGCCGCAATCGCAGTAGAGAGGATTTAGTAATTTGGTAACTGGGTAATTGGGTAAATTAAACCCGGCCGGTTGTGTTTCAATGAGCGGTTACCAAGTTGTCCGATTCGCAATTCATAAGGAGAAAGCATGAAGCTAGCGGCGATGATGGTTGCAGTGCTGGGAATCGCGGTGGCACAAAATTCATTGGCGCAAGGCGCTCAGAGCAATAAGCCTGCGGCGCAGAGCACGCCGGCGGCGGGACAGACTGCGGGACAAGCAGCGCCGGCGGGAAAGCGTCCTCCGCAGGCCAAGACACAGGCGGAGTTTGAGGCGTATAAGGCCGCAGTGGCTTTGACCGATCCGGCGGCGCAGGAGAAAGCCGCGGACGAATTCGCCACCAAATTTCCGGACAGCGAATTGAAGCCTCTGCTGTACAAGTCGGTCATGCAACATTATCAGTCGGCGAACAACGGCGACAAGATGATGGAGATGGCGCAGAAAATTCTGACCTCCGATCCGGATGACCCGGACTCTCTGCTGGCGGTAGCGCAAGTCATCGCGGAGCGCACGCACGATACGGATCTGGACAAAGATCAGAAATTAGCGGAAGCGAGAAAAGATGCGCAACGCGCGCTGGTGACGGTGGACACGGATATTCCAACGGCGGGGCAGCCACCGGACCGGATCGAAGCCTACAAGAACTTCTTGCGTTCTGAAGCTTATGAAATTATTGGGACACTCGATTACAACAAGCAAGCGTGGGCCGATGCGGAAGGAAATCTGAGGAAGTCGATCGACGCGTATCCGCAGCAGGTCGATCCAGTTGCGGTGCTGCGGTTGTCGCTGGCGTTGGATCAGGAGAGCAAATATCCGGAGGCGCTGAAGTTCGCGGGCCAAGCCGTGGATTTGACGAAGGAAGGCACGGTGACCGGGGACGCCGCGCGCAAGGAGAAGGACCGGCTTACGCAGTTGACCGGGGGCACGGCGCCGGCGAAGTAAGTGGGGTAATCGGAACACCAGCGGCTGAAGGCGTTCCTAATCCGGAGGCACGCATACGTGCGTGCCCGGATAGAATCGTTTCCCATGAAAGAACGCGAAATTACCGCGCTGGAGGCTGCGTTGGGATATCACTTCCATCGCCGGGCGGTGATCGAGCAGGCGGTGACGCATAGTTCGCAGGCGCGAGAACTGGAGTCGCAGCAGGCGGGCGAGAGCAAGTACAGGGTCAGCGACAACGAGCAGTTGGAATTTCTCGGGGATGCGATTCTTTCGCTGGTGACGAGCGAGGAGTTGTTTCAGCGCTTTCCACAATTTCGCGAAGGCGAGCTTTCCAAGCTGCGGGCGCATGTGGTGAGCGAACGGCACTTGATCCGAGTGGCGCAACGGCTGGAACTGGGGCACTATTTGCGCCTGGGACGAGGCGAAGAAAAAAGCGGCGGACGCGGCAAGACCGCGCTGCTGGTGGACGCGCTGGAAGCGATTCTGGCAGCCATCTATCTGGATGGGGGAATGGCGCCGGCGAAAGAGTTCATCTTGCGGGAAATTCTGGCGCCCGAGTTGGAGCGGATGGATCGCGAAGGGGGCACGCTGCCCATGACCGATTTCAAATCGGCGCTGCAGGAAACTTTGCAAGGGCTGGGGATGGCACAGCCGCTCTATGCGCTGGTGCAGGAGGCGGGACCGGAACATCACAAAACGTTTACCGTGGAAGTGCGTCTGAATACAAGGAACGGAGAGAGCCGGAGCGAATTTGTGGGACGGGCGGAGGGTTCGACGAAGAAGATGGCGGAGCAGGATGCGGCCCGGCAACTGCTGGCCTATCTGGCGTCGCGACCGCGGCCGGAGGGAGATCGACTGGTGCGAGGATCACGGTCCCCGGAACCAGCAGGGTTGCGCAACAAGTAAACCAGATGAATCCAGACACGCACTTGCAGAACGATGCTTTGCCGGAGGGGCAGGTGGCCGAGCCCCCTTTGCCCGAGGCTGGTTTGCCGGGAGATCGTTTGCCGGGGAATCGTTTGCCGGGAGATCCTGGAGCGGCGGGCTCTTTAGAAGAAGTCCGCGCGGCGGGAAATAGTTCCCCCGAGAACGGATCGCCGGCAAATGCTGCTGCCCAGACTTCGATTCCGGCAGATCGTGGAGCGCCTCCACGAATTGCTCCCCAGGCGGCGGGGACGGGTCTAAGCGACTCGTTGCAATCATTGCTGGGAACGGTGGTAATCGCGGTGTTCGTGATCACGTTCATCGTGCAGGCGTTTCAGATTCCGTCGCCTTCGATGGAGAAGACACTGCTCATCGGCGACTACCTGCTGGTCAATAAATTGATCTACGGTGGAGGCGGCGTGGGAAACTATTTCATGCCGTACCGCCGCATTCAGCGGGGCGACATCATCGTTTTTCACTACCCGGTCAATCCGGCTCAGCATTTTGTGAAGCGCGTGATTGCCGGACCCGGCGACCGCCTGCGCCTGATCAACAAGCAGGTATACGTGAATGGAGTGCCGCAGAAGGAACCTTACGCGCATTTCAGCCGTCCGGCGAACGACCTGTTCCGCGACAGTTTTCCCCGGCTGGATGTTTCGCCGGGCGAAACTCCGGAGTGGTGGGTAGAGTTGCGAAAGCTGGTGGAGGATGGGCAGTTGATCGTTCCCGAAGGAAATTACTTTGTCATGGGGGACAACCGGGACGACAGTTACGATAGCCGGTATTGGGGATTTGTGCCGCGCGCCAATATCATTGGCCGTCCTCTGGTGATTTACTGGTCGGTACAAGGGACGGATGGGGATATGACGATACCGGCGTCGGTGCGAGAGAGGCTGTATCACTTTGCCTACGTGCTGACGCACGTATTTCAGATCACGCGGTGGGACCGTACATTCAGGCTGGTGCGGTGATTATGTGCAGCGATGGGCTGCCGATCAGCGCGGATTGCCGGGCAAGCGTTGGTGGTATACGGAGACGGAGACCAGGGTCCCTCGCTGCGCTCGGGATGACACACATTAAAGATGCAAACGCAAACATAACGGGACAAACATAAACCAGATAAGCATAAACGAGAATTCGATGAACGGATGGACGGATCACATTGGCTAAGACAAGCACCATGGCGAGAGCTATCAAGGCGAAAGACGGCAAGACTGACCCGGTGGAGGAGAAACCGCGCGAGAGTACGGTGGAATTCCTGGCCTCGCTGGCGGCTGTGCTGGTGACGGGACTGTTCATCATTACATTTGTGGTGCAGGCGTTCGAGATTCCTTCCAGCTCCATGGAAGAAACGCTGCTGATCGGCGACCACGTTTTTGTGAACCGCATTTCGTTTGCGCCGAAGACGAAGTGGATGGGGCCGCTGCTTCCCTATCGCGATATACGGCGAGGAGACATTGTCGTGTTCCTGCATCCCGATCCCGCTTACGCTGGAACTTATGTCGTAAAGCGGATCATTGGCGTGCCGGGAGACCGCATCCACCTGCGGGAGGGAGAGGTCTATCGGAATGGAGAGAAGCTGAACGAACCTTATATCGATCATGACCGGGATGATCTTTCTGAGACCTACCGCAACGATTTTCCGGCCGTGCCTCCGACGGACCCGAACATTACGCCAACCTGGCAGCCAGAGTTGCCTTCGCACATCGAAGGCGGCGATTTGGTGGTGCCTCCGGGAAGCTACTTCGCGATGGGTGATCATCGCGGGGTAAGCCTGGACAGCCGCTACTGGGGATTTATTCCGCGGGGAAATATTATTGGCCGGCCGATGTTTATTTACTGGTCGTTCGAAACGCCCGCCGACCAATATACGAGAACCAGTTTCGGAGACCGGATTGGCTTTCTGGCGCACGTGGTGCTGCACTTCTTTGACGAGACCCGGTGGAAGCGAACGCTGAACGTGGTGCGGTGAAGCTTTTCAATTCAAAGCGGCGTGTAGCGGCTGCGGCAGTCGTGATTCTGCTGGGCCTATTTCTGTGGCGTCCGGGCGTCTCCCGCCTGAAGACGCGGATTATCCAATCCATCAGCCGGGCAGTCGGGCGTCCCGTCGATATTGGCCAGGTCCACCTTCGATTTCTTCCGCAGCCGGGCTTCGATCTTGAAAACTTGATCATCTACGAAGATGCGGCTTTTGGCTCCGAGCCCATGCTGCGGGCGCAGGAAGTGACAGCCGTCGTAAGGCTCACGTCGCTGGTACGCGGACGGCTCGATATCGCCCGGCTGGAACTGACCGAGCCCAGTCTGAATCTGGTGCGCCGGGCCGATGGGCGCTGGAACCTGGAAGATTTGCTGGAGCGCAACCAACGGACACCCCTGGCTCCGACGGCCAAATCGAAGTCGGAGGCGCGGCCAGGCTTTCCTTATATCGAAGCCAGTTCGGGCCGCATCAATTTCAAGGCCGGGCAAGAGAAGAAAGCATACGCACTGCTGAACGCGGACTTCTCCTTGTGGCAGGAATCAGAAAATACGTGGGGCGCGCGTTTAAGAGCGGAGCCGCTGCGCACCGACATGAATTTGAGCGACACCGGCCTGCTCCAGTTGAGCGGAACCTGGCAGCGCGCGGGCAGCCTGCGGGCGACACCGCTGCAGTTCAGCGTGGAATGGGATCGCGCGCAACTCGGGCAACTGAGCAAGCTGCTCTCCGGAAATGACCAAGGCTGGCGGGGAGAAGTGACGCTGGATGCCTCGTTGAGCGGAGTTCCCACAGCGATGCAAGTCGCGGTGGATACGTCGATTCGGGATTTCCACCGCTACGACATTCCCAGCAGTGACGCATTGCGTCTGGCCGCGCACTGTGATGGCAGCTACAGTTCGGTGGAAGCGATGGCCCATGCACTTGTTTGCCGCGCGCCGCTGGGCGAAGGCATGATCACGCTGCAGGGCGACGCCGGACTGCCTGGAGTTCACCGGATCGATCTGGCAATGAACCTGGAAAATGTTCCCGTTAGAGCGGTGGTACAACTCGCGCGCCGGGCTAAGAAAAATCTGCCTGCGGACCTGGTTTCTTCGGGTGTAATGCAGGGTGGTTTTGCGGTGAAAGAAGACGGGGGCTCTTCCGCGGTCGCAGAGTTTCAGGGCCACGGCGAAATTAAGAATCTTCGATTGGTCTCGGCGAACACGAAGGTGGAATTTGCGGCCGCGAGTATTCCGTTTGCGGTGAAGTCAGGACAGGCGGCGGGCGTTCACGACCGATCTGCGAGTAAGCAATCGCCCAGGCTGGAGGGTAATATTTTGCCGGCTCCCGACGAGTTGCGGGTCGAATACGGTCCTTTCCCGATCGCGCTAGGCAGGCCTTCACCAGCGCAAGCGGTGGGATGGATTGCGCGATCGGGTTACAGAATGGCGATCCACGGCGAAGGAGAAGTTTCGCACACGTTGCGCATGGCCAGTCTGCTGGGCCTGCCCGCAGTCAAGGCCAGTGTGGAAGGCATGGCGCAGATGGAACTGCAGATCGCGGGATCGTGGGCGGGAAATCTATCCGCAGCATCGTCCGGTTTCTCCTCCCCAACTGTGACCGGTACCGCGCAACTCCGGAGCGTTCGTGCCCGCCTGCGCGGAGTGAACGATCCGATCGAGATTTCCTCGGCCGATGTGCAACTTTTGCCCGACGAGGTCAGGGTGGAAAAAGTGAGCGCCCGAGCTGCGGGTACGCTTTGGGTCGGCTCGCTCTCTCTGCCCCGCGGCTGTGGAACGCCGGGAGCGTGCCTGGTTCACTTTAACTTGAACTCGCAAGAAGTCCGGCTGGATGAAATTTCGCAGTCGCTGAGCGCTCAGTCGAAGAATCGCTCGTGGTACCAGAGGCTTACATCTGCGGAGCCCGCGGCGCCAACTTTTTTCGAAGACCTGCGCGCGTCGGGGAAAGTGAGTGTGAACCGGTTGAGCATTCGCACTTTGGTTGCGAGGCAAGTTTCCGCCACGCTTGACCTGGATCGCGGAAAGATGAAGATCACGGGATTGCAAGCGGATCTGCTCGGGGGAAAGCATCGCGGCAACTGGCAGGCAGATTTTGTGGCTGGCACTCCACCGGTGTTCGAGGGTTCCGGCACTCTAACGGGGATCGAGTTGCAGCAGGTGGCCGATGCGATGCACGATCCTTGGATTTCGGGAACTGCAGATGGGAGCTATCAGGTCACGGCGTCGGGCGCGAACTCGACTGCGTTCTGGCAGTCGGCTGAGGGAGGATTGCAGTTCGAGGTGCGGGACGGAAGCTTGCCGCACATTTCGCTGGCGAGCGACAGCGCGCCGCTACGGGTCACCCGCTGGCAAGGCCATGCTCGATTGCACGGCGGGAATATCGAGATCGACAAAGGCAGGCTGATCTCGCCCGCGGGGGCATACGAGATCAGCGGCACCGCGTCGTTTGCCAGAGCCCTGGATATTAAGCTGTCCCAGGATTCCGAACCGAAGACCACGGGAGCGGGGGCGTTGGTTTATAACATTCGGGGAACTGTGGCCGAACCGCACGTGGCGCTGACTCCCGCACCGGAGACGCAGGCACAATTGAAACCGTAGAGTCCAGCACATCTTAGTTACGGCACGTACCTTTAGGGCACATATCCCGCTAGGGCACATATCCCGCGCCGCGCAAGACTTTTCCGGGTAGCGCTCCCGTCATTTTTCCTTCATCGATTACGGGCGTTCCATTGACCAGCACATATTCCATTCCTTCTGAAAGCTGATTGGGATTATCGAAAGTGGCCAGATCGCGAATGGTTGCCGGATCGAAGATGACAACGTCCGCCCACATGCCGGCTTTCAGCACGCCGCGATCCGTGAGACGCATGCGCTGCGCGGGTAACGCGGTCATTTTGCGGATCGCGTCTTCGAGCGTAAGCGCTTTATCTTCGCGGACATATTTGCGAAAGATGCGCGGGAACGTTCCGTAGGCGCGGGGATGCGGATGCTCCTGGCCGAGAAGTCCTTCGGGCGATGTTCCTGAAGAATCATTGTCGATCGCGACCCAAGGCTGCTGCAGGGCGAGTGTGACATCCGGTTGCGACATGCCGAAGACGGCGACCGAGGCAACTGGATCCTGGATGAGAAAATCGAAGAGCGCATCCATGGGATCTTTGTTCCAGAGTTTGGCGATTTCTGAAAGACGCTTCCCCTGCAGGGGAAGCAGTTTGGGATTTTGCACTACGCCAATCATCACAGCCTCTGGCGTCGGGATTTCCTGCCATTCGTTATCCCAATCGTTCGAGGGCGTGAGCATATCTTTGCGGATACGCTCGCGCGTAGCCGGATCTTTAAGCCGCTCAACCAGTTTCGCCGCGCCGCCGTCGTGGGCCCAGGGTGGAATGAACGCCGAAAAATCGTTGAACCATGCGGTGTAGGCATAGGTATCGGCAGTAACGTCAGCGCCGGCTGCGCGCGCAGCATTGATCTTGGCAACGACTTCGGGCATGCGTCCCCAGTTATCCTTTCCGGCGACCTTAATGTGCCAAATCTCCACTGGGACGTGGGCTTCGCGGCCGATGCGCAAGGCTTCGTCAATCGCCTCCAGCACGGAGTTACTTTCATCGCGCATGTGGGTGGAGTAAATACCGCCGAACTTTCCGCCTTGCGCAGCGA
Source organism: uncultured Acidobacteriaceae bacterium (assembly GCA_963710965.1). Lineage (GTDB taxonomy): Bacteria > Acidobacteriota > Terriglobia > Terriglobales > Acidobacteriaceae > Sulfotelmatobacter. The sequence goes on from CAVQCP010000056.1 coordinate 87,255, forward strand.
GGGCGATCAGTTCGTCAGTTTTCGCGTAGGGCGCGGGAGCGTATTCGAGCGCCGTAGAGACGCCGACCGCGCCATCTTTCATAGCGTCGCGCACCAGGGCTTCCATGTGTTCGAGTTGCTCCGGTGTGGGTTGCTTGTTGTCGTCGCCGAGCACTATGCGGCGAACCTGGGTCGCTCCCACATAGCTGGCAAGATTGATTCCCATGCCCTGCTTTTCCAGGCGAGCAAAATATTGGCGGAAGGTGCGCCAATCAGGGGTGATGTGGTAGTGCTCGTAGCCGGAGCGATCGGATTGAATGATGGCATCGTTGAGCGGTGCAATAGACGTTCCTTCGCCCGTGATTTCGGTGGTAATCCCTTGATAAATTTTGGAAGGCAGTCGGGGCTCGACCAGGATGGAGAGTTCGGATTGCCCCAGCATGTCGATGAAGCCGGGCGCGACCACTTTGCCGGCGGCGTCGATGGTGCGTTTGCGCGGTGCGGTTGTGAGATTGCCGATGGCAGCCACTTTTCCGTCGCGGATGCCAATATCACCTGAATACCACGGAGATCCGGTGCCGTCGATGATGTGGCCGTGGGTGATGACGAGATCGAAGGCGGATGTCGATTGCGCCGGCAAAGGTCTAGAAGCGGTAAAAACGAATAACCAAACAGACGCAAGACGTATGGCGTTCTTGAGCTTCATTGCTTATTCCTCAATTCCCTTCTTGTGGATCACCGCACCGAGCGCAATCCAAATTGCGAAGGCCAGCCATTCGTACTTCGTAAAATGGCCTGGGATTGATGGGAACACCTTCATCACACACATGGCCAGAGCCACCAGCAAGGCGAATCCGGCAACCGCGTACTCGGTCGCTGGAATGCTTAACTGACCCAGAAGTTTTCTGGATCCCAGCTTGAGGAATGCGGCGCAGGCCGCGGCCCATCCGATGGCCGCGGCGACGGAGCCAACTTCTGTGACCGGGACGAGAATAGCGTCTCCGAGCAGCATGCACGCGGCGGTGATTCCTCCGATGCAAAGAACGGCGGACGACGGCGTCTGATATTGGGGATGGATCGCTCCGACGCGATCATCGATGAGGCCTCGGCGGCCCATGGCAAAGAGCATCCGGCTGGCAGCGATGAAATTTCCGTTGAAGCATTTGACCAGCGAAAGCAGAGCTGCCGCCAGGATGAGGTTGACGATCCAATGCGAACCCACCGCGCGCTCAAAGGCGACAGCCGTCATGAACTTCTCGCCGGTTAATTCACGCCAGGGCGCGACGAATGCCACCGAGGCGATCACCGCGGCATAGAACAAGATGCCGATCAGGATCGCCATCCATATGGATGTGAAATATCCTTGCGATCGAAATTCGACAGTCGATTCCTCCGCGGCCTTGCCGACGGCTTCGAATCCACTCATAAAATACGGCACGACCTGAACCACGAGCAGAAAGGACACCCACGGCGCATGCGTGAAGAGCGGAGGAAAGTTATGGGACGATCCCTTGGTCACGCCCAGTCCGGCGAAGACCACAAAAAGCGCCAGGGTGCCGAAGACGGTCCAGTTCTGGAAGGTGGCGCTCAGGCGAATGCCGCGGTAATTCAGGATAGTGAGCAGTGCAGTCAGGCCGAGGCCAATGACCAGATGCGGCAGATAGACGGGGCGTCCGGCAATGCGGTAGATCTCGAACGAATCGAGCGCGGGCACGATGTAGGCGGCGATGCGGCCGATGGCCACTGCTTCCCAGGGACAGACGATGAAGTAGGAGAGCGTCATGATCCAGCCGGTGGAGAAGCTCACGGGGCGCGAAAAGGCGGCGGCGGTGTAAGCGATCTCGCCCGCTGCGTCTGGCATGGCGGCGACCAGTTTGCCGTAAACCCAGCCGATGGGAAATAGCAGCGCACCGCCAACGGCGAAGCCGAGAAGCGCACCCAGAGCCCCACCGCGAAGGAGCCAGTCGTCCATGACCACGAGCCATCCGACGCCGACCATCGTTCCCCAGCCGATCGCGAAGTAGTCGGTGAGGCGGAGTTTGCGGGCTAGTTGGCTCATTCGATTGGAGGGCGAATTATAACGCGGCGGCGCAAGCCACGGATCATTTTTGCAGACTTTTGCGGCACGCTGAGTCGCGCCCTGGAAAACCAACCGGTAGATAACGATCGCCCACGGCCCTCAGGGTTGTACTACCCGAAATCCGGGCCTTGCGTGATAGTATCGACAGTACCCTCGCATGATGCTGCCGGCTACGAATTTGAAAGCTGTGATTCATTTGCACCTGGTTCCGGTTTCGACTCGTTGAAAATTCATGACACCTGCGACTAACTCGCGTAAGCGCGTGCTCAGCGGTATGCGCTCGACCGGGAAATTGCATCTCGGAAACTATGTGGGCGCGCTCGACAACTGGGTGCGCATGCAGGATGAATACCAATGCTTCTTCGAGGTCGCCGACTGGCACGCCCTGACCACCGATTATGCCGACACTACGCGGGTGAAACAGAATTCGCTGGATGTCGCGCTGGATTGGCTGGCGGCGGGGCTCGATCCGGAGAAATCAGTGATTTTTATTCAGTCGCACGTTCCGGCGCATGCCGAGTTGCATCTGCTGTTTTCCATGATCACGCCTTTGGGCTGGCTGGAGCGGGTTCCCACCTACAAAGAGCAGCGAGAGAATATCAAGGATAAAGATCTGGGAACATACGGGTTTCTGGGCTATCCCGTGCTTCAGGCTGCCGACATTCTGATTTACAAAGCGGATGTGGTTCCGGTCGGCGAGGATCAGGTGGCGCATGTGGAGCTCACGCGCGAGATTGCGCGCCGATTCAATGGCTTCTATGGAGATATCTTCCCCGAGCCGCAATCGCTGCTTACCGTCGCTCCCAAGCTGCCGGGCACCGATGGTCGAAAGATGTCGAAATCGTATGGCAATACGGTGATGCTCACCGATCCGGAACCGGTGGTGCGGCAGAAGTTGAAGACGATGGTAACGGATCCGGCGCGGGTGCGGCGCAGCGACCCCGGCAATCCGGACGTTTGCCCGGTGGGCGACCTGCACAAGATTTTCAGCAGCAAAGAAACGATGGCCAAGGTCAACGATGGCTGCCGTTCAGCGAGCATTGGCTGTATCGAGTGCAAAGGTTGGGCGGCCGATGCGCTGGTGCAGCTGCTCAATCCCATGCAGGAGCGGCGAAGGAAATTCGAAGAGAATCCACGGCTGGCTTGGGATATTCTTGAAAACGGCACGCAGCGTGCGACCCAGGCGGCGGGCGAGACTATGAACGATGTTCGCGCAGCTATGGGAATGTCCCTGGCCTACGAGACCCCAGCGGCAAATGGTGGGAAGTAGCATGAGCGAAAGAACCTCTACATCTTCGGAGAACATAAGCGGGGCCGTTCCTCCCGTGGTTGGCAATCGCTCCGTCGGGGCGAAAAGCAATCGCGAAGCCGCCGACAAATCATCGAAGAAAGAAAAAGAAGACAGCGACTCCCCATTTGCGGTCTCTGTGACCGATGTCTACGAAGGGCCGCTCGATCTGCTGCTCGATCTCATTCGCAAACAGGATATCGACATCTACGACATCCCCATCGCTCGTATTACTGAGCAGTATCTGGCATACGTGGAAAAGATTCGCGATCTGGATGTGAACGTGGCGGCCGATTTTATTTATATGGCGGCGGTGCTGATTCACATCAAATCGAAAATGCTGCTGCCGCGCGATCCGTCGGCGAAGGCGGAGGAGTTGGAAGATCCGCGAACCGAACTGGTGAACCGGCTGCTCGAGCATGAAAAATTCAAGTCGGCGGCGCAGATGCTTTTGCAAAAGCAACAGATTGAAGACGCCGTGCTGAGCAACCCCGCGCTGAAAGAATTTATCGACGCCGAAGGTACCGAGCCGGAAATCGCCGCAGATATCATCGACCTGGTCAAGACCTTTCAGCAGGTTCTGGAGCGCATTCGCACGCGGCCGGTGATTAACGTCGACGAAGAAACGGTGACTGTCGGTCAAATGATCGATTACTTGCGGCGGCGGCTGGCGCTGGAATCGCGTCCCATTCGACTGAAGCAACTGCTTATGCGGGTGCCATCGCGACCAGCGCTGGTATGCATGTTTCTGGCATTGCTCGAGATGGTGCGACTGCAGGCAATCCAGGTGCGCCAAGATCAACTGTTCGGCGAAATCGCGGTTCGCAAGCACACCGGCTTCGACGCAATCCTGAGCGAACAGGCTGCCGTACGGGATGATTGGAGATGAAGAGCAGTGGTTAGTGATCAGTGGTCAGTGGTCAGTAAGACCGCGGTTTTACTCGACACTAACCACTGGACACTAACCACTGGACACTGACCATTATGGGTTTGAAGGCTCAACTCGAAGCCATTATCTATGCGGCGGAGACGCCGATTACGCTGGAGCAGATCACGCAGTTGGCGAAAGAGAGCGTGATGGCGGCGGGCGCGGTCGACGATGCGGACGTCAAATCGCGAGTGCGGTCCGCGCTGGAGGAACTGGTTTCCGAATACGGCAGCCCAGATCATGGCATCGAAATTCGGCAGGTGGCCGGCGGATATCGAATGTCCACCAAACCCGAGCAACACGAGGTGGTGCGGAATTTTGCCAGAGGTTTGAAGCCGCCGGTGCGGCTATCACTACCCGCGCTCGAAACGTTGGCGGTGATTGCGTACAAGCAGCCGGTCACAGTGCCGGAGATCAGCGAAATTCGCGGCGTCGATTCGGGCGGCGTGATCGCAACCTTGCTTGACCGTAAGCTGGTCACCACGGCGGGACGCAAGCAGGTGATCGGACGCCCGATCCTGTACAAGACGACGAAGGAATTCCTTTTGCGTTTTGGTCTAAAGGACGTGAACGAACTGCCCAGCATGGAAGAGTTCGAGAAGCTCGTAGCGGAATCGTTTCAGGGAGAGTTGATTCCAACGGAAGAACGGTTGCCGGTAGCCGATAGTCAGTTGCCGGTTGAACCGATCGACACTGAGCAAACGCAGGAAATTATAGAATCGGCGGAGCAGAAAAACAGCGCTTGAAGTTGCGTCTTTTGTGAGCTCCAATCGCATTTCGAATGCATACGCCGGCAAGTCGACATCGAAACCGTCAACACAAAAGCAAATGCCCGCAGAACGCTTGCAAAAAATAATTGCCGCGGCTGGGATCGCCTCCCGGCGCAAAGCTGAAGAACTGATCAGCAGCGGCCACGTCAAAGTGAACGGCACCGTGGTCACGGAGCTGGGCACCAAGGCAGACCCAGATGTCGATCACATTCGAGTGAATGGAAAGCTGCTGCAAGGCGCGCAATTCCACGTTTACCTGCTGCTGAATAAGCCCAAAGGTTATGTGACCACGGTGAGCGATCCGGAGAACCGGCCGACCGTGATGCAGTTGATTCGGGGCGTGAAGAATCGTGTGTATCCAGTGGGCCGACTTGACTACGCCAGCGAGGGGCTACTGCTTCTGACCAACGATGGCGCGCTGGCCAACAAGTTGATGAAGGCTTCGTCGCAGGTTTCGAAAACCTATGTGGTGAAGGTTGCCGGAGTTCCTACGAATGAAGCGCTGGAGAAATTGCGCGGCGGAGTTTCCATTGCAACCAAGGAAGGTCGTCGCGTCCGCACAGCGCCCGCAGGAATTCGCCTAGTGAAAGAATCGGCTAATCCATGGTATGAGGTCACGTTGATTGAAGGGCGTAATCGGGAAATCCGGCGCATGTTCGAAAAAGTTGGACATCATGTGGAGAAGATCAAGCGCGTCCGCTACGGGCCGCTCACGCTGGACGTGCCTCCGGGACGATTTCGCCCATTGACGTTGCAGGAAGTTGACCGACTGCGCACTGCCTGCAATAAATCCGTAGCACCCACCAAGCCTTCCGTGGCATGATGAGCGGCAAGCTGAATTAAGCAAGCTGAATTAAGAATGAGCCGCTTCTTCGATATAGTTTCCAAGCCTGCCCGTGCCATGGGATCGAGCTTTCCGAGCGTAGCGCCCATCGCTCTGGAACCCCCGTCCCGCCTGATCAAACTCGATTCCAACGAAAATCCCTTTGGACCTTCGGCGGCTGCGATCGATGCCATGCGCGGTGCGCTGAGCGCGGCGAACCTTTATCCGGACGACGATGGCGGAGAGTTGCGGCGCAAGCTGGCCGCGCATCACGAGGTGGCGGCGGAGCAAGTGCTGGTCACCGCGGGATCGACTGCTCTGCTTGGCTTGCTTTGCCAGACGCTGCTCGCGCCGGGTCTGAATGCAGTGACCAGCGAACGGTCGTTCGTGGTGTACTCGATGGCGGTGCAGGCCGCGGGCGCGCGCTTAATCGAGGCGCCGATGCGGAACGATCAATTCGATCTTGCTGAAATTCTCGACTCGATCGACTCGAACACGCGCATCGTGTTTCTGGCGAATCCCAACAATCCCACGGGAACGATGCTGGAAGCCGCAGAGGTGGAACATTTTCTGGCGGAACTGCCGGGCCATGTGGTGCTGGTTCTGGATGAAGCGTATTACGAGTTCGCCTCGCACTTCGCGGCTTGGCGAAAGATTAACTACTCGAATTCAGTCCAGTATGTTCGCCAGGGCGCAGGCGTGGTCGTGCTGCGCACATTTTCGAAGGCGCATGGACTTGCCGGACTGCGCGTGGGATATGGCATGGGTCCGGCGGAGTTGCTGGGATACTGTGCCCGCATGCGCAACACATTTTCGGTATCGTCGATCGCGCAGGCGGCAGCGCTTGCGGCCATTGACGACGCCGGTCACATTCAGCGCGTGGTAAACAATAATTTCATGCAGTCGCGAATTCTCAGCCAGGGGTTGGCTGGGCTGGGATATCGCGTCGTCCCGACGGCAGCAAATTTTGTCTTCTGCGATTTGAAAGAAGATGCGTCGACAATGGTTCGCGCTTTGCTGGAGAAAGGCGTTGCGGTGAAGGCGCTGGCCTCATGGGGCGCGCCGACTTGCATTCGCGTGACGATTGGAACGCCGGAGCAGAATCAGGCTTTCTTGCAGTCGGTGAGAGGGGCGGGGGCGCGGAATGCATCGGATGGACGGCGGGGAATTTCGACAGCCATGGCATGATGATTCTCTTGCCCTCGCTGTCGCTCGCGACTGCCAAGCCGAGTGAAATCCCGAGAGTTCGTTCCGACGCCCCGCCGCTCCGCTTCGGCTGATACTCCCGTATAGCGATAATACTCGCGTTGGGCGAGCGTGATTTTCAGTCCAATGATTGGATTCATTGAAGAAAGATTACTACTCTTTCAGGCGCAAGTTCTAGCCCGCCATTACCGCCGATCGGGCGGCCCCGTAGAGTCCAGCGTCGCTGCCTAGCAGGGCGCGGGTGATGACGGTTTTGCCGGCGGCTGCCGAGCTTTGCTCGGCTGGGGCGGGCGAATGCGCCCGTCCCCACATGACCTCCAACGGATCGGCTGGTGCGGTGGCGGCGTAGACGACGGAACGAGTGCGTAGTTCTTCGAACATCTTAGGGGCGAACGCATCCCATGCGCTGGCGACGCCGCCGCCGATTACGAACATATCGAGGTTCAACACATTCACCACGCCTGCCAACATGATGCCAAGATAGCGCCCGAAGGTTTGGAAGATGCGGCGGGCGGGTTCGTCGCCTTGCATGGCCAGGTTGTAAATGGACTGCGCGCCGAGCTGAGCGTCGGATGACGCAGCGGCGAGCGACGGCGCTTCGCCCGTGGCGATGGCTTCGCGGGCCATACGCAAGATTGCGCTGGCGGAGGCGTAGCGTTCGGCGCATCCACGGTTGCCGCAGCCGCAGGGAACGCCTTCGGGTTCAAGGGTGACGTGGCCGAACTCGCCCGCCATGCCGTTCATGCCATAAAAAAGTTTTCCGCCGAGCACGATAGCTCCGCCGATGCCGGTGCCCAGCGTGACCATGGCCATGTTTGAAACACCGCGGCCAGCACCCCGCCACTGCTCGCCGAGAGCAGCAACTCTTGCGTCGTTGTCGAGGACGACACGGGCGCTTAGGCGGCGCTCGATCTCCGCGCGCACCGGATAATCCTCCCAACCGGGAAGGTTGGCGGACTTGCGAATCGTTCCCGTTGCCATATCGATGATGCCGGGGACACCGATGCCGGCGCCGAGAAGATTCCCAGCAGCCTTATACTTCGCGGAAAGATGCTGAATCGCGTCGCACATCTGGCCGATGACCTGATCACGAGTAGGCGCGGCTTTCGAGCCAAGCGTAACTTTCTCTAGAAGCTCACCTTCGGTGCTGACGGCGGCGATGCGCAGGTTCGTGCCGCCGAGATCGACGCCAATGGAAAAATCGGGCATGGGAGAGAAGATAGCAGAACTGTGGGGAAGCGTGCTAAATGTCGAGTGCGTGATGAGTGTTAATCGATGATTGAAACCTGGTGCGTCGTGGAACGTCTTGAGGCGGCAGCGGTGGCGCGCGCAGAAACGGGTCCTTCGACTCCGCAGGTCCTTCGCTTCGCGAAGGACCTGCGTCGCTCAGGATGACAAAGCTGGGAGTTGCATCACTTCTGGCACTTCGGACAATAGTGGCTGCTGCGGCCGGCGATCACGATGCGTTTAATGGGCGTTTTGCAGACCAAGCAGGGCTCGCCTTCGCGACCGTAGACGCGATGTTGTAGTTGGAAAAATCCTTCTTTGCCATCGTCATCGACATAGTCAGAGATGGACGAGCCTCCGAGTTTGATCGCTTCCTGCAACACTTCTTTCAGCGCAGCGAGCAGTTTCGCGAACCGATCTCGCGTCACCGTAGAGGCGCGGCGCCGGGGACGAATTCCAGCGCGAAACAAAGATTCATCGGCGTAAATGTTGCCCACACCCCGCAGAAGTTTCTGGTTCAGCAGCGCACTCTTGATCGGAGTCTTGCGGCCGCGAAACATGGCGAGGAAGGGTTCGAGATCAGCCTCCAGCGGCTCCATGCCTCCGGCATCGAATTCACTGGAGACGCTGAGCCGTCCGAAGCGGCGGGGGTCGACAAAACGCAGTTCCCTGCCCGATTCGAGCTTCAGCATGGCATGCGTGTGCTTGAGAATTTCATCCTGGGGTGCGCAGACCTGCAGCCGCCCGGTCATGCCGAGGTGAACGATCCACTGGGCTTTTTCAAAGTGTGCGTTGCTTTTTTCCAGATCGAAGACGATGTGCTTGCCCACACGTCGGACTCCGAGGATGCGGCTGTGTTCAACGGTGGCGGCAATTTCGCGAGCCGAAGACTTGAGCGGTTCTGGCTTCCGGCCCAGCCAGATCGATTCGATCACGTCACCGGTGACGCGTTTGGCGAGTCCGCGAGCGATGGTTTCTACTTCGGGGAGTTCGGGCATGCTACTTCAGTTTACAAGGGTGAAATGCGGGCAGGAAAATCTTAAACACAAAACCTTAAACACAGGGAGCACAGAGCAACACAGGGTAGTGCATTGTCCGACAAAGAAGCTAGTCCTTCAACGGCACCACAGTTTTTCCGTCGCGGCAGAAGGTGGCGACTTTTTGCAGATCGCCGTTGGCTTGAGGCAAAGTCATCACCGGACCGTAGCAGTAGACGGCGTGGCCGGTGGCGGCGAAATACCAGCGTCCACCTTTGGCGTGTTGCTCGACTTGGGCTACTGGACGCCGCACTGGCTGCTGCTCAGGCGGCTTGGCAATCGTGAAGCTACACAACAAGGCTAGGGTCAGGAATTTCATTGCAGCATTTCTCCAACGCTTCTTAACAATCGCGAACGACTTGCTGCTACCTGGGACTAAATCGTCGTCAAAGAACGACGCTGATCCACCAAATCCGAAGCCGGCACGGGCGGGGCCTGGGGCTGCGGTTTGGCAATTTTTCCGGCATGGTTTTGCGTGTGACTTTGCGGCACCTGGTTCGACGGGGACTGGGTCGGTGGAACCTGGGTCGATGGAACCTGGACTGACGGAACCTGGGTCGACGGGGTCGATGGCATCTGGGACGACGGAGTTTTGCTGGCCGGGGCGTGCGCCCGGTTCTTGCTTTGCGCCTGGGACATCTGTTGATCTTCGATGGCCTTGCCCTTCGCGGCCCACAGCTCTTTGCTATCGCGCATCAGGTCCTTGATGAGGTTTCCTTGCGACTGAATGACCGATCCTTGTTGAACGATCAGCAAGGTCATCAAGACGTAGGAAAAGCAAAACAGGACGGTGAGGGTTGGCAAAAGCGAGCGCTTCTTTTTCGGAGCTTCGATTGGCATCACCGCTGTGTAACCGAACGAAATCGTCAAGTGGCACCCCACGGCCCTGTTGGGCAGATTACAGAGAGGGATTGCAGCTAGGGAGCCAATGGAAGGAATGACTGTAAAAGATTGATTTATTGAGTATTTGCTTAGGCTTGATCGAAGCCGTTTTTGCCGCACAAGTGCAATCGAATGCACATATTGAGCAACCGGACTTGCAGGTCGGGTCTTGGGAGTTGCGTCCCGCAGTGGGAGTGTGGTTCGAGTGGGTAGGCAAGAGTGCCCGCCCCACACAACCTATTTCCCGCCCAGTACGAGCTTGGCGATGGTGGCCAACTGCATGTTCGAGGTGCCTTCGTAGATTTTGCCGATTTTGGCATCACGCCAGTATTTCTCGACGGGATAATCTTTGGTGAATCCGTAGCCGCCGTAGATTTCGATGGCCAGTGACGTGACGCGCTCGGCGACCTGCGAGGCAAAGAGCTTGGTCATGGCCGCTTCTTTGACAAAGTTCACACCGGCATCTTTCATACGGGCTGCGTTGTAGACCATGAGGCGCGCGGCCTCGATCTCGGTGGCCATCTGCGCGATCTGGAACTGGATGCCTTGAAAATCGGCGAGCGTTTTGCCGAACTGCTTGCGCTCCTGCGCGTATTTCGCGGCAAACTCCCAGGCGCCGCGAGCAACGCCGATCATTTGCGCGCCGATTCCGATGCGGCCTTCGTTTAGAGTTTCGATGGCGATCTTGTAGCCTTTACCGGCTTCGCCGATGATATTTTCTTTCGGAACTTTGCAATCTTCGAGGATTAGCTCGCAGGTAGACGACGCGCGGATGCCCAGCTTGTCTTCCTTTTTGCCGACGCTAAATCCGGGGAAATCTTTTTCGACCAAAAACGCGGTAATGCCTTTGTATCCGGCCGAGGCATCGAGCGTGGCGAAGAGGACAAACAAGCCCGCTTCCTTACCGTTGGTGATCCATAGCTTGCGGCCGTTCAGCACGTAGTCGCTGCCTTTAAGTTCGGCTTTCGTCTGCAAAGCAAAGGCGTCGGAGCCGGAGCTGGCCTCGCTCAGCGCATAGGCGCCGCAAGTGTCGGCGGCCATCTTGGGCAGGTAGCGCTTCTTCTGTTCGGCATTGCCCCAGCGCAGCAGCGCGTTGTTGACCAGCGTGTTTTGGACGTCGACGACCACGCCTGCCGATGCATCCACGCGCGACAATTCTTCCACCGCGAGAATCGCCTCGAAAAACTTGGCGCCGCTGCCGCCATATTGCTCGGGGATTTCGATCCCCATGATGCCGAGCTGGAAGAATTCGCGGATGAGATCTTGGTTGAAGATTCCCTTCTCGTCCATTTCCTTGACGTGGGGGCGGATGCGCTCATCGGCGAACTGGCGAATGTTGTCGCGGAAAAGAATCTCGTCTTCGGTGAGGGTGGTCAGGGGCGTGGGAATTCCAGCTTGCACAGTCGTCTCGGACATTTAAATACCTTCAGGCGGAAGAATCGCAAACTGGTGATTTTAACATTACTGGCCCGGTGAGAGGTTCGCTTTCGCTCGGTAGACGGCGGGGCAACTGTCCCACGTGACCCTCGCTAAATTTCTGCTATTTCGGGCGGGAGTGTACCAGCTTCAGCGTGTCCGCCTGCAGAATGCGCTGAATCTGATTGCGGGCGTGTACCGACCATGGGCCGGTCCTATCCAGCTTGACGTACGCCTGCCAGTGCTTCAACGCCTTGCGCGGTTCGCGCGTTTTTTCGTAGGCGAGAGCGAGATTGTAGTGCGCGTCGGCGTAAGTGGGGGCGAGTTGGATCGCCATCTTGTAGGTCTGAATCGCCTCTTGCACGCGGCCAGTTTCGTCGAGCACGTTACCCAGATCGAAGTAGGCCAGCGCGTAACGCGGGTCCGCTTCGAGAGCGGCACGGTAGTGTTTTTCGGCGAGGGTGAAATCCTGGCGATTGTAATAAAGCGTGCCGAGGTTAATGTGCGCTGCCGCGTGGCTGGCATCGAACTCTAAAACTTTCTGGTAGCAAGCCAGCGCTTCCGTCTGGGTGGCCGGATCTTCTTCCAGCGCGATGCCGCGGGCAAACCACACTGCCGCTTTGTTCTCCTGCGAACCCGGCTCGGGCGAAGGAATCGGCGTGCTGGTCACGACGTTTTCACGCGCGGCGAAGTCCATCACAAACTGGCCGGCGATGGGCTCAAACAGCTTGCCTTCATGGCGGAAGGCAACGCGATGTTTGTTGGTGGAGGAGACTCCGGCGTCAAGCAAAGGATTCGCCATTCCTGAGGCCTGCTGCTGCATGGCTTCGAGCGACTGACGGATCACGGCTGGCCGCACCCGCATGGCGCACAAGTCGCGAACTTTCTTGACTTTCAGCAGATCGGCAAAAGAATAGGCAGGAGAAGCCGCAATCAACCCGGCACGCTCCCAGTTGGCCAACTGGCGCGGCGTCAGGTGAAGAATCCGAAGTAAATCCGCTCGACTGTACACGCTGTACACCTCTCGCGTGCATTGCTCACGCAAGTACGTCCCCGCCGCCATTATCCGCAAGTTGCCGCAAGAAACGCAACTGCAAACGTTGTGGAAATCTGAGGAGAACCTGGATGATTTACATGCAGCGGCAATGGTGCAGTCCAAGCAAAACCAAGATTCCTCGCTTCGCTCAGAATGACAACATTCCTCCGTGTCACGACGACATTCCTCTTGGCCGCACCTAGACCGTCACCCGAACCTACACCGCCACCGCTGCCTGATACTCCTCGTAGGTTCCCTTGAAGTCGGTGAGCTTGTGGTCGCTTTCGAAGTGCCAGATGCGGGTTGCGACTTCGTCGATCAGGTCGTGATCGTGGGTCACCAGGAATACCGTGCCCTGATAGCGTTGCAGCGAAATGTTCAAGGCGTTGATGGCCTCGAGATCGAGGTGGTTTGTGGGTTCATCAAGAACGAGCACATTCGGCTTCTGCAACATCAGCTTGCAGAAGAGCAGGCGCGCGGCTTCGCCACCGGAAAGAACGCTGGTGGATTTCGTGGCTTCGTCGCGCTGGAAGAGCATTTGCCCGAGCAGTCCGCGAATTTCTTCGCCAACCGCCGCGGGATTCCATTGATGCAGCCACTCCAGCACGGTGGTGCCACCTTGGATCAGGCTGCGATGGTCTTGTGCAAAATATCCAATGGAGGCTTCGTGGCCCCAAGTGACCTTGCCGGAGTCGACGAATGGGCCGTCGTAGCCGCTAGTCTTGCGTAATTCCGCTTCGGGCGTGGTCGGCGAATTCGCCAGCAGTGCATTCACCAGCGTGGTCTTGCCTGCCCCGTTGCGGCCCATCAGTGCGATGCGCTCGCCGCGCGTGATGCTGGCGGTGAAGTCGCGAATGACCCGCTTGTCGCCGTATGCCTTGCTGAGGTGCTCGACTTCGAGAATGTGCTTGCCCGATGGCCGCTTCTGCTCGAACTTGATATAAGGCCGCTGAATGTTCGACTTCGCAAGCTCGGTCACCTGCAAGCGTTCAACCTCTTTGCGCCGCGACTGCACCTGGCTCGACCGCGTACCGGCGGCGAAGCGCGCGATGAATTCGTTCAACTGGGAAATTTTCTTTTCGCGCTGCGCATTCTGCGACTCGATCTGCGAGCGCACTTGCGTCTTGGCCAGCACCATCTCGTCGTAGGAACCGGTGTAGAGGATGATGGTTTCGTAGTCGATATCGGCGATGTGCGTACAAATACTGTTGAGAAAATGGCGATCATGCGAGATGGCAATTACCACGCCGTCGTAGGTGTTCAAAAATCCCTGAAGCCAGTGGATTGAATCCAAGTCGAGGTTGTTGGTGGGTTCGTCGAGCAGCAACGCCTGGGGATGGCCGAACAGAGCCTGTGCCAGCAGCACGCGAACTTTCTGTCCACCCTGCAGTTCGCTCATCTTGCGGCCGTGGAGCTCTTCTGGAATATCTAGTCCATCGAGCAAGATCGCGGCATCGCTCTCGGCGGTGTATCCGTCTTCTTCGCCAACGATACCTTCGAGTTCGCCCAGCTTCATGCCGTCTTCGTCGGTCATCTCGGCTTTGGAATAAATCTCGTGGCGCTCCTGCATGGCCGCCCACAATCGCTTGTTGCCCATAATGACGGTATCGCTCGCAGTATAGGCGTCGAAGGCGAACTGATCCTGGCTGAGGACTCCGAGCTTGCGGGGACGAACGACCGTGCCCTTTTGCGGGTCGAGTTCGCCACTCAGCAGCTTCATGAAAGTGGATTTTCCGGCACCGTTGGGCCCGGTCAAACCATAGCGCTTGCCTGCCGTGAATGCGACGGAGACTTCATCAAACAAAATTTTGGCGCCGTAGCGCATGGATACATTACTGACTGAAAGCATGATCTGGTTCTCTTCTTCTTCTGGTCTTTTCCTGGTTACTTCAGGGAAGTTTCTACAGGCGACCTTGTTCGGTCACTGCGGGGAATTTCCGCCAAAACGGTACGCAGCTGGTAGTTAACAGAATATCACGGCGACGACGCACGGTCGTTACGATGCCCACGGATTGACGAGGGTCGCGGAGACATCATCGAAGTGCGCAATATTGCGTGTCGCCAGCGTGGCATGGCGGGCAAGGACAATTCCGGCGATCATGGTATCGCGCAACTCGCGGGGACGGCCCTTCAATTTTCGCGACGCCATTAAAGTGCTCGCTTCTTGTGCGGCCTCGATATCAAAAGGAGCGATGCAATGGTCAATTCCATCCAGAAGACTCTCAAAACCCCGCGTGTAGATGGCGCGACGGTTCCCATCCGGCATAACCTGCAATCCGAACCGGATTTCGAAGATTGTAACTGACGTTGTCCAAATTGACGTTCTGAGGCTGGCGATCGAGCCAGGCGATCACTCTCGCTTCCGGCTGAGGACGCATCAGCTCAGAGAGAACATTACTGTCGAGGATGATCATTCGTCGAAGGTGGGGGGTTCGAGATCGTCACCCTTGAATTCTTCGATCACGAAATCCGGTCCGCTCTTGGGGAAGAGTTTGGAAAGCTCCGTCCCCAGGCCTCCGACCAGAGTTTTTTCTTCTTTAAGCACAGCAGCGCGCAGGATGTCGCGGACTTCTTCCTCCATGCTGCGGCGGTTGCGCCGGGCGCGGCGCTGAAGTCGGGCCTTTACTTCCTCTTCGAGGTTTCGGACTACGAGTTGGGCCATGCGTGCACCTTCGGTAGTGATATCATGATATCATTGCCGAATAAATGAAATCAACTGAATAGTGCGTGTCTAGTGTCCCCCGCTCAACTCCCTGACAATATCCCCCACGAATTTCTTGGCATCGCCGAACAGCATCAGGTTGTTGTCGAGGTAATAGAGCGGGTTGTCGATGCCGGCGAAGCCGGGGCTCATGCTGCGTTTGATCACCATAACGGTGTGGGCTTTATCTACGTCGAGGATCGGCATGCCAAAGATTGGGCTGGTCGAGTCGTTGCGCGCGGCAGGGTTGGTGACGTCGTTGGCGCCGATCACGAGAGCCACGTCAGTTTGCGGGAAATCTCCGTTGATCTCATCCATCTCGATGAGCCGGTCATAGGGGATATCGGCTTCGGCGAGCAACACGTTCATGTGGCCGGGCATGCGTCCCGCGACGGGATGAATGGCGAAGCGAACATCGATTCCCTTCTTGGTGAGAGCATCGTAAAGTTCGCGAACCTTGTGCTGCGCCTGAGCTACCGCCATGCCGTAGCCGGGGACGATGACCACTTTGTTCGCCGCCAGCAAAATTGCGGCCGCTTCCTCGGCAGTTGCGCTTTTGGCGGTCCTGGTCTCGGCACCGCCTGCAGCCGCGGCTTGCACCTGGCCGAATGCCCCAAACAAAACGTTGGTGAACGAGCGATTCATCGCTTTCGACATGATGACCGACAGAATCAGTCCCGAAGATCCGTCGAGCGCGCCGGCGATGATCAGCAACTTGTTTTGCAGCACGAATCCCATGGCGGCGGCGGATAAGCCAGCATAGCCGTTCAACAAGGAGATGACGGTTGGCATATCCGCCCCGCCGATGGGAATGATCAGCAGAACGCCGAAGATCACCGACACGCCTACGATTACTGGAAACAGTATTTTGACTTCCGGGTGGAGCACGAGATAAACCGCGCTGGCAACAGCGACCGCGAACAACAGAAAGTTAACCAGATTCTGACCCTTATAGGTGATGGGGCGTTGGGGCAGAATTTCCTGCAGTTTTCCCGCAGCCATCAGACTGCCAGTGAAGGTCAGGCCGCCGAGAATGACTTCCATGGAGAGCACCGACATGCCGAATCTCGAAGCGCTTTGCGTTCCCAGATAAAATTCGGAGGTGCCGACAAGGGTAACGCACAGTGCGCCGAAGGCGTGGCTCAGAGCGGTCCGCTGCGGGACAGCGGTCATCTGTACCATGCCGAGGGGAATGCCGATGCCGCTGCCGAGCACGAGGCCGACGGCGATCCACTTGTAGTCGACGATGCCGTGATGCAGCAGCGTGCCGGCGATGGCCAGCACCATGCCGATTTCGCCGGCCCAAATGCCGCGGCGCGCCGTGGCGGGCGAACTCATCCACTTCAGCGAGAAAATAAATAGGGCGCTGGCCAGGAGATAAATAAATTCGATGACGTGTTGGCTTCCGGCGAACTCGTTCATGATTTCGAAGACCCTCAGGATCAGCGGCACGGCTGAAGCCGTACCCTACCGAACTTTTTTCTTGGCCGGTCCTACTTCGTAGGACGGCTGGTCTTAAACATCTTCAGCATGCGGTCGGTAATAAGAAATCCGCCGACCACGTTACTGGTTGCGGCAACGATGGCGATGACCCCCAAGACGGTCGCGAACTCGCTTTTGCGCTCACCTACCAACACGATCGCGCCAATGACCGCGATGGCATCGAGGGCGTTGGTTAACGACATTAGCGGCGTGTGCAGCAACGGTGAGACGTGGCGGATGACCTCGAAGCCGATGAAGCAGGCCAGCATGAAAATAAACAGCAGGTCGATTAAGTTGGAGCCCATTTAACCCTCAGTTCTGTGATTTCCGGTAACGCATTTAGCGAAGCTAGAGAATTTCCGGCTACGGCGTGAATGTCGAATATGCCGCAGAGATCCTTCGACTGCGCAAGACCTTCCTTCCTCGGTCTTACTCCGCTCGGGATGACATTTTCACAAAGAGCTACCCGCCGGCCGTGGTTAGCGCCGGTAGTTTGAAAAACTCGCGCACTCTGGCGTTCACGATTTCACCACCGTGGGTGATCATGGTTTCGCGGATGATCTCATCTTGCCGGTTCAGTTGCAGTTTTCCATCCTTCATCATGTAGACGAGAAATGTGGCCACGTTGCGGGCATACATCTGGCTGGCGTGGTAGGGGACGCTGCTGGCCAGGTTAATGGCTCCGATAATGGTTACGCCATGCTCGACCACGGTTTCCCCGGTGCGAGTGAGTTCGCAGTTTCCGCCGCGCTCCGAAGCCAGATCGACGATAACGGCGCCAGGAGCCATTCCCTTCACCATATCGGCGGTGATCAGCACCGGCGATTTCTTTCCTGGAATCACCGCGGCGGTGATGACCACGTCGCTTTCTGCCACCACCCGCGTCAAGAGCTCGCGCTGGCGGGCGTAGAAGTTTTCATCCTGCGCCGTACCGTAGCCGCGGGCATCCTGCGCATTCTGCGCTTCAATGGGCAACTCGACAAAGCGGCCGCCCAGGCTCTGGACTTGTTCTTTAGCCGCGGGACGCATGTCATACGCGGAGGCCACGGCGCCCAGTCTTCTCGCAGTTGAGATCGCTTGCAAGCCCGCGACGCCTGCGCCGATCACAAAGACGCGCGACGGGGTGATCGTGCCTGCGGCCGTCGTCATCATGGGGAAAATTCGGATCGACGTGTCTGCCGCCAACAACACCGCTTTGTAACCGCAAATCGTCCCCATCGATGAGAGCGCATCCATGCTTTGCGCGCGTGTGGTGCGCGGCATGAGTTCGACGGAAAATGCGGTGACACCGGAGGCGGCAATCTGCTGCTCCACTTCGACCGAACCCAACGGTCGCAGAAAGCCAATGAGCACCTGGCCGGGCCGCAGCAAAGGAAGGTCGTCCTTGCCGGTCACGTCATTGGAGCCGTAACAAAGAACCTGCACAATAATGTCGGCAGTGGCGAAGACGGCGGTGCGATCAGGAAGAAGTTTTCCACCCTTCTCGATGTAAGCAGCATCGGGATACCCAGCTTCCGTGCCCGCTCCGGCCTGCACCACCACTTCCAGCCCAGCCTTGGCGAGCATGGGGATGACTGCGGGAACCAGCGCAACCCTGCGCTCTCCCGGATAAATTTCCTTTGGAACTCCGACAATCAAGTGCTTATCCTTTCCTGATCTTGAGAAGATTCATGGCTGCCCTTGCGGCTTTCTCAGCCGCACGCTCCCGGTTCCTGCGTCCCTGCGAATGTTACACAATGAGTGCGGGATTCGTTGTGATGAACATCACATAGTAATAGAAAAGCCTGGCAGCGAACCCAAAACAGTATCAGGAAGTCAGCGGGTTGAAAAGCGGTTGCCTGAACGTGATGCGACAGTTATCCCCTGCTTCACGGTTTGTTGGGATCGCTCTTGGAAACCTTAGGAGTGAGCTTCTTGATGATGAATTCCTGGAAGAGATTGGTGACCGCATTGGAGGCGATGCCCACCCCTGCATTCTCGAAGGTTAATTCTGCACCGTTTCGATCCTGCGCCGGATAGTAGATGTTCGAAATGCCGCCCGCCGCCAAGGCTCCAAGAATGCCGGAATAGTTCAGTTGCCAGCGTCCATTGTCACCCTTGCAGATGAATGACATGGAAATCGCATAGCGTGCGCGCGATATGAAACTGCCTGTACCTTTATAGAAATAGCGCGGGTCTTGTTTGAGAAGCGATGGGAGTATAGCGCCCCCAATAAACGTACCTGACACAGCATCGGCATAATTCGCGCCAAAGCGTTTGGCGTAGCCCTCCGCGCCCTGACCGTATCCCTGAAAATGGTCCTGCGCCTGCTGCACTCCGGCGGTGCCGGCCACCACGGCGAAAGTCACGGGATCGATCAGCGATTTCGATGCGAGCTCGAACTTTTGTCGCGGCGTCAGGGGCTCAGCGTGGGGAAGATAACTGACGTAAAAATTTGGAATCACACCAAAAATGCGTTGCTTCTCTTCAAACTTAATCTGTTCTTCTGCGATCTCTTCCCGTGGAACTCCCACCTCAACGTCGGTAACGTTGGTGGCGACCGCGAGCGCGATTTTTGGGACGGCGACCACTTCGCCTGCATGCAGGATTCCGGAAGTTGTCTGCGGCTCGAATCCCGCAGAAGTCACGGTAAGCTGAAACGGTCCAGGGGCAACGTTGGGAAAGAAAAACTGTCCATCCGCGCCCGATAAGACCTCCTGGCGCAGCGGCTGATCGGCTGGGGGCTGGCCGGCTGCCGATTGCTTCATTGCAGTCAGCTCTCCCAGAAGAAGGGTCACCCGGGCTCCGGCGATTACGGCGCCACTTTGATCGACCACCGAACCGCTGAGGCTTGCCGCGGATGGCGGATCGGGAGACTGCGACCCTTGCTGCGGGTTCTGGCCGGCGCAGGACGGTACCCAACTCAGCGCGAAAACCGCGAGGATCACAAGTGCTGACCTGAACTGAAAGGGCATGAATACTTAACTCTATCGTCTGTCACAGCTTCCGTTCAAATCACCAAAGATGATCACCTTTGCGCCCGGGATGCTCGGGGCTGCCGGAAAACTGCAGGGATCATATTCATGGATGCGGGAAATGGAAGCGGAGAAGGTCGCCGACCCTTTTTGGTGCGAAGAAACTGAGGGTTTTGGAACCCACCTTAGCCTGTTGCATAATATTCCAACCACACAGACGGGCCATTTTGCGAATCGGAGGGGGAGATCGTGGCGAATGCGGTTAAAGTGTTGTTCCTCATTCTTAGCGCACTTTTTCCCATTGTCGACCCGCTCAGCGGAGCCCCAATCTTCCTGGCACTCACGCGTGAATACTCGCCTCAGATTCGACGAGCTCTGTCGCAACGGGTCGCCTTTGACAGCTTCGTTCTCATGATTGGGTCGTATTTCATCGGCTCCCACGTTCTTAGCGTGTTCGGCGTATCCTTGCCGGTGGTGCAGGTTGGCGGAGGGCTGGTCGTCGTTGCCACGGGATGGAAGCTGCTGACGCAGACTGACGGGGCACGTGACACGACGGGCGCAAATATACAATCGCAAGACGCATTTGGCCAGGCCTTCTATCCCTTAACGTTGCCCCTAACCGTAGGCCCAGGTTCAATCTCAATCGCGATCACCTTGGGCGCGAACTCGACCCATCGTTATGGAGTTCATGTCTTGGTCATCGTCGCCTCGATCGTTGCCATGGGATTGATTGCGCTGAGTATTTTCCTGTGTTACGGGTTTTCGGACCGGCTGGCTCGAGTTCTCGGAGAAACCGGAATGACTGTCTTTATCCGGCTTTCATCCTTTCTGCTGGTTTGCATTGGCGTGCAGATTATCTGGAATGGAATCAGCACGCTGCTTTCGTCCATTCAGTTTAAGGTGCAATGAGCATGCGGTTCGCGTGGACAGAGGCGTGGCAGCATGGGGAACTCCGAGAATCATGTGAAATGGCGGTCGCGGATGCGGCCGCCATTCCCGTGTCTAGGCTGCAATCGCCCGCTTCTGAAGGAAGCCCAGCAACTCCTGGTTGATGACGTCGGCGTGGGTAGTGCACAGCCCGTGGGGCGCGCCGGGAATCACTTTCAGGGTTCCATCCTTCACCAGCTTGGCGCTCAATCTCCCCGAATCGTCGATGGGCACGATCTGGTCGGCATCTCCCTGAATCACCAGTACTGGAACAGTGATTTTCTTGAGATCTTCCGTCTGATCCGTTTCGGAGAAAGCCTTGATGCAGTCGTACGAGCCGATGATTGAGGAGAGCATCCCCTGCAACCAGAAAGATTGGCGAACTCCCTCGGAGATTTTCGCTCCCGGTTTATTGTAGCCATAAAATGGAAGGCTCAGGTCTTTATAGAACTGAGCGCGATCGTTGACCACGCCGGCGCGGATGTCATCGAAGACCGACATCGGCAAACCGCCGGGGTTCTTCTCCGTCTTAAGCATAAGCGGGGGAACGGAGGAAATCAGAATGACATTCGAGACGCGCTCCTGCCCGTGCCGCGCGAT
Organism: uncultured Acidobacteriaceae bacterium; assembly: GCA_963710965.1. GTDB lineage: Bacteria > Acidobacteriota > Terriglobia > Terriglobales > Acidobacteriaceae > Sulfotelmatobacter. The sequence goes on from CAVQCP010000056.1 coordinate 108,591, forward strand.
GTAGCGGACAACCTCACCTCCACCGGTGGAATGTCCAACCATGGTCGCATTCTTGACATCGAGATGATGCAGAAGCTCCGCCAGATCGTCGGCGTATTGATCCATGTTATTGCCCTGCCAGGTCTGGCCCGAGCGGCCATGGCCGCGACGATCGTGAGCAATGACACGATAGCCCTGTTGCCCCAGAAATAGCATTTGCGCGTCCCACGCATCGGCGCTCAACGGCCATCCATGGGAGAAGGTGATGACCGGTCCGCTGCCCCAGTCCTTGTAGTAGATCGAGGTTCCATCCTTGGTGGTAAATGTGTTCATTGGGTTTCACGCTCCTTCTCGGCTTTTGATTTAGGTTGTGACCTTGGGGACTCAAGCGGCGATCGAACGGCCTTCCGCTGGCTGCTTGGGAACGTAGGGAAATGTCTCGGACGGCTTAGATGTGACGGATTCCTTCCCTATCCCGAGGCGAACTGGAGTATTGGCCGCTATCGAGAACATGACATCGGGCGCGTTATCGGTGAGGGAACGTCCATTCCACTCGGCAAAGCCGAAGACGGCTGGCGTACCGACCTCATAAGGGAGCATGTTCGGAAACAGCCGGTGGGCAAATTTCTCGGCATAGGCGTTGGGATCCTCCGCGGTTCCATATGCCGATATGACGCCGGCAACCGCCTTGGTGATCGCCGCTCCGTAGGTCGCGAAATCGTCCGAAGGGCGGCCGGCATTCAGACGGTTGCCGAGGTCTTCGTTGTACTGCGCGAAAAGGGGAGGGATCATGGGGAGGCCAACGCGATTGATCGAGCGCCATCCACCAGCGTCGGTAGCCAGCGTCGCCACGGCCCATACCCCGACGTGGCGCCTGTCTGAGGCAGCAAGCAACTCTGTGTCGGGTACCTCGAGCACAATCGAATAGACGGTGTGGCCGGCAAAGAGGTTCCTCGCGCGACTGGGATCCCAACCGGCAAGATTGATGGTGGTACCGTCTTGAAAAGCGTGGCCCACAGCGTGAAGCACATCCGGCTCAATCCAGAAGGGATCGCCCGCCTTGCCCGCCCAGACCCGCAGGCCCGATGGGGTCGTAATGACGTCCCCGGTTGTGCCCTGCGCGACTACGGTCCCGGGCGCACGCGGATCGCTTGCCTCCGCACCTCTGATAGATCGCACGACGTAGCTCTGTTTCCCCTGCTTGTCGCGTTCGCTAAACGCGAGGCGGTAAGTGACATCTTCGATGGCATCGCCATTCAGATCGACCTTGAATTCATACATTCCTTCGGGATGGTAGCCGGGGGCAGGAATGGGGCCGAAGATGGAGTGGCAGACGTTGATGGCAAACACGGTGCCCGTTTCCCCGCGGAATACGTACAGATCCGTGATGTCGAGGCGAATATCCTGGCGAGCGATGGGTGAGTCGAGATGGTGAGACATGAAACTCCCTCCTTCACAATGCGGATTGCGTAGCGACTGCGGCGTTCTGGAATACACGGAGCATTCCGAACTTTGGATGTCCCATTATTCGGCGAAGCTTCGCTCTTTTTGGGGGAGCCGACTTTTCCTGAGCCTGACGTCAACTAGGCGACAGGCGGTCAACGGGCCGGACTCAGCATGCCGCGGCGTCGCGTCTTGCGAGTCCCCCCCATGGCAGGCGCGTACCCGTTAGAGGGCGCGACCGAATCCTTAGTTTTCGTCGAAGAGGATAGAATGGAGCCGACGAGCGGACTTGAACCGCTGACCTGCCGATTACGAATCGGCTGCTCTACCAACTGAGCTACGTCGGCCTTGGATTGACCGTTTCAGTTTATCAAATCTCATCGGCAACGATTTGACAAACGGCTGCGACACAGCTCCAGCGGAAGAATTCCTCCGCGGGAGTACCTTACGGATTTCTTCCCAACGACGATTACCTTGGTTAATTTAATACGGTGAACAGGGTATGCCAAAATGCTCCCGAAGAAGGTAGATTGACCGGGCTTGATTTCGTGGAAACTCGGCGCTGGGGCACGGTCGCCCTTCAAAACCACAACTAGAGCATCCCCCATGGCTGGCCATAGCGCCGAAGAAATACGCGAGGAACTGAACCGCCTGCTGTCGGAACAGATTGACAGCTTGAAGAGGCAAACCTTCGGCGGAATCGAGCCGGCGGAGATGCTCGAACAGGAAGAGCGGCTGAAACGGATTCGTGAAGTGTCCGCCGATTACATCGCTGCATTGAGAAGACTGAAGCCCTAGCAAGCGGCTGAAAAACTTGCTCCTGGCCGAAGGCAGCCCGCGCGGGCGCTAAAGCGCGGTTGGGGTTGAAGGACCTAACGGCACGACTAAACGTCGTGCCCTTCCCGATTCTGCTGGCATTTATGTTTTCCCGCGATCTCTAAAGTCATGCCCTTCCCACGGCCCGAGAGTTCATTCGAAGTTTCTGCGGAAGATATCCGACTTCAAGTGAGATGAAGGAGTGAAAAAAGGATTGGGGCCAAACGAAAAGGCCGCCCGGCAACAGGGCGACCTTTTCTTTTCAAGGGAGAATAGTTCCAACGGAAGGCAAATTCCGCCAAAACCTTCTGGAGAAAATCTTATGAGCCGAAAAAGGGGGGTGTCAAGCAATTTATTGGAAATAAATGTCTTTATTTTCAACAACTTACATACGAAGACAACAGGCACCCGAATTGCTCCAAATTGAGACAAAATGCCCCCAGAATCACCCTAAACCAATATTCCTGAGGTACTTAAGACGTTTTGGGAGGGTCGACGGAGCCCACGGGGCCGATCACAATCTCTTCCACTACCGTCTCAGACAAGTCCAGGGAAATGAACTCGTCCTCATCGGCGTGGCCGAAAACTCGGCCTGGAAAATAGCGCCGCAGAAGCACGCGCGCACCACCGAAGGCCACTCCCGCAGCCAGCGAGATCGCCCCCACAATGATGCAGAGCAGGATAATGTTGACCAGCAGGTTAGCGATGTTGTTCTTTTTATCGAAGTACGTGTTCTCGTTCCAAGTCACGCTGGCTTCGTAATTCACCGCCCCTAATAAGGTCTGTGCATCGCCTTGCGCGATTGGACCGGATACGACGGCGATGATCGGACCTGTTCTCTTCGCGAAAAACGGACCGACCTTTTCCACGGACGATACTCCGGGCGGAGGCTCTGGCGCATGATTCGCGGCATCCAAGCGGCGCAAATGCTCGATGGCCAAGGCCGGGGTTGGATACTCGATCAGCATCAGCGTCGCGGCGCCGCCGGAAGCTGAGTATTGCCCCAACACGACTTCTGGGCTGGCGCTGAAATCGACTTGATCCGCGGGAACTGGAGATCCGATCGCATTCAAGGCGAGAGGTCCCTCGGCATATCTCTCAGTATTCGCCTGGTAGCCGTGGTGCGGCATAAAAGCGAGAACGGGTGGCAACTCTCCCGAATTGCCGCCCGGACGGGGAAGCATGCCGGCCAGTTCGCGGAGATTGGCCGCGGACATCATGGAAAGTTGGCTGAAGACGGCATCGACGACGACTTGCCCGCGATAAAAAAGTACGCGCTTATCGAGCGATGCACCCTGATCGCCGATTTGTTCGCGCGCCATCTCCGGCTGCAAGTAAAAACTGTAGGCGCCAAAGGCTCCGCTGGCATCGGCAAAGCGCGCCGCGCGGATTTTCAGCGTGCGGCCATCGTCACTCTTGTAAATTGCGGACTCGACGTTCTGAGAATCCGTATTCCTTGAGCAGCGCCGCATTCGTCGGATCGGCAGCCTCAGCATCCTGGCTGCTCCGCGCCGTGCCCTCCATCTGCCATTCCGCAAACTGTTTGGGAAGAATGGGAGGGGTGGCGGAGTTGGCGCCCGGGCTGGCGGCAAAAGCGACGCCGCACAAGAGAGTTGCGATGGCCGCGATACGGAAACGCTTCAAAGAAAACATGGATGAACCACTGGGCACAGAATCCCTGCATTAATTAGACCACAGAGGAGGGGAAAAAGTTTCCGGGAAGGGATGAGAAGTCTCGCTGGGCCGGTCAGAGCTACTGGCCGTTTGCTTTCTCGATCTTGCTCGCCACCTTGACCCCGCTCAGCCCGTCGACATATTTTTCGATGCCGCGGTAAAGCGAGTCGGCGATGCGCTGGCGGTACTCGCTGGTGGCCAGGCGATGCTCGTCGGCAGGATTGCTGACAAAGGAAATCTCGGCCAGAATCGAGGGCATGTTGGCTCCGATCAGCACAATAAACGGCGCCTTCTTCACGCCCCGGTCGCGAATGGCCGGAGTTTTCGCCGCGAGGCCGCTGTGCAGCGATTCCTGAACGTCGCCGGCAAATTCGCGCGACTCTTCGATCTTTTCTTTGAGCGCAATTTTCTTCACCAGGTCTTGCAGTTCGAAGATCGATTTTTCCGAGACCGCATTCTCGCGCGCCGCTACTTCCAGCGCTTCCGGCGAAGACGTGAAATTCAGATAATAAGTTTCGACTCCGCGAGCGTCAGGATCGCGGCTCGAATTGGCATGGATCGAAACAAACAGATCGGCGCGGGCCTGGTTGGCGATGGCGGTGCGAGTCTCGAGCGGAATGAAGGTGTCGTCCTTGCGCGTGTAAATGACCTCCGCGCCCAGCCGCGTTTCGAGCAGTTTGCCCAAACGGCGAGCCACTTCGAGCACCAGATCTTTTTCTTCCAGGCCGTTGGGGCCGATGGTACCGGTGTCGTGGCCACCATGCCCTGCGTCGATGACAATTTTGCCGATCTTCAGCCCCAGCACCCGAGTCAGCGACCGCTCGCCACTGGAGGTAGGCCGCGCCTCGTGAATGCTCGGCGGCTCATTTTCCGGCTTGCCGGAGGCCAGCCAGTGCGAACCTTTCCTGGGGGCCGTTTTCTTGGCGTGCTCCACCTCGCGATTGGTAACTTCGGTCGCGGCAGAATCGGAGGCGTCATCGTCGCCGGCTTCCACGATTTTCTTGACGAGTGGCTTTTCAGCTTTCGAAGCCGCCGGCGGGGGTGTCAAGTCCTCCGCGACTACCGTGTTTTTATCGTTTTTATCCGGTTCGGGACTGTGTTTGGTGTAACCTGTCTTGCCGTGAATGTCGATGATCAGCCGGTAGGGATCGGGAAGCATGAAGGCGTCATAATCCGAGAGGCTGTCGATCTCAAGCACCACCCGCGTACGGCCCGGCGCAAACTGTGCCAGTCGAACTTTTTTCAGAAAGCCATCGTCGACATCGAAACTCTTGCCCACCAGGGTGGAAGCCAGTTTGGTGTCGCGCAGATCAAAGAAGATCCGGGACGGACTGTCGATCCGGCGCGATTCAAACTTCACGTCCGATTCCACGTCGATCGCCACCCGCGTGTAGTCCGGAGTCGACCAGTGCCGCAGGCCGGTCACCCGCGCCAGGCGTCCGGAGCGCGCATCTGGAAGTTCCTCTTTCACCGGCGCCACTGGCCCAACTGCGTCATCCGCGGAACTGTCCGCATCGTCTTTGGCGTTCCTATTTTTCTTCGACGCTGGCTTCTCTATGGGCGGGCGCGCGGCGGCGACCTTATCCGCCTGCGCCTGGCCTAACTCAACAATGGCCTGTTGAGCATCCTCCGCCAAATGGTTATGCGGATAGCGCCGTAAGAAATCCTGAAAAGTCGCGCGCGCCCGTTCCGGATCGTTCAGATCATCCTTGTAAATCTCGCCGATGGTGAACAGTCCGTCGAAGCGATACTTGCTGCCGGGATATTCTCGCCGCAGGAATTTATATTGATTGATGGCCTCGTGCAGAATTTTGTCGTCGTCAAAGCGGCGTCCCATTTCCACCAGAGTTTCGGCGACGGCGACCACGCTGGGATCGGCTTTGGTCGAGGCCGGCGCGCCCAGGTAAACGTAGCGGTAGGCATTCAAGACGCGCTGGTAATCGTGGCGGGAACGGTTGGCGGCAGGCCGGCCGTTCAGCGCTTCGCGCATGCGCTCGGCGGTAACGAAGTGCTCCCGCGCCCAAGCCTCGTTATGGCGGACACGGGCGTGCGCCGCCGGAGCCGCGAAAGCGGTCAGGCCCAACAACACGATCCACAGACCACGCTGGCGAGATGATCTCTTCACAGTAACAATCTCTTCACAACTATGACCAGCCTGTGCTTCCGTTCCTCAATTGTTGAACCACCTGGGTGCCAGAGAGCGAGTAACCAGCGAGACTCAAATAAAGATGCCGCAAATCTAATCGGTGTTGCTGATGTAGAGCATGCCCCGCGCATCCCGTTGAATGGTAACGGGGGCGCGCGAAGCGCCGGTTTCCAAGCCAGAATTGGCGCCGGATCCCCGGTAATACAGGTTGGTGATGCGGCGGACATAATTTTGCGTTTCAGCGTAGCGCGGAACGCCCGAACTGCGCGCCACCGCGCCCGCGCCCGCGTTATAAGCGGCCAGGGTCAGCGTGACATCGCCGCCATAGCTTTCCAAGAGCTGCTTTAAATGTCGAACCCCGGCGTCGACATTTTGTTCCGGATCGAACGGGTTGGTCACGTTCAACTGCCGGGCGGTGGAAGGCATCAGCTGCATCAATCCCATGGCGCCCTTACGCGACACCGCATTGGGATTGAAATTCGACTCCACTTTCACCACCGCCCGCACCAGGTTTGGATCCACATTGTGCCGGGCCGCAGCCTGCTGGATCGCGTTGTCGATATCCGCCGCGGTGGCCAGGGTACCCCGGCCACTGGCTGCCGCAATTCTGGCGCCTGCCGATTCGCTGGACTCCCTCACCAGGTACTGATTCACCTCGTCCGCGGCCGACCGCGCCGCTTTCATCACGGTCGCGTTCGGCGGCGGCACGGCCTTCCAGCGGTTCTCTTTGGAACTCCAATACATGAGCCCTCGCCGGGGCGTCGTCGATGATGCGCGATGGACGGGAGGCTTTTCGACTCCATCATTTACGTAAACCGTGCGCCCATGCTCGTCGCTGGCCGTGATTTTCCCGGAAGCGGCCTCGTTGTCGGCCGCACGGAGTTGGGACGAGAGAGAGAAAGAGGTCGCGGCTACGGTGCTGGCCATCAGGGCGATTTGCAGGCGCTTTCGCATTACCGGGCGTTTATCCTCAATTTTGGCGAAGGCAGACTACGCCCTCGCGGGCTGCTACCCGGAACCTGACGGAGAATCCTTATCCAGAGTGAGTCGATTATAGGCGGGCCGGAGGGTGGGATCAATCTATCTTAAGGTCGTAGAACCACCAGAGTAATCTGCGCAAGTACATGAAAAAGCTCGTATTTGCACGATTCCGCCGGTCTTTTTCCCCGCCCAGGAACGAACCGAGAACCGGGGGCGGCGGCCATACCTCATATTTTCCTGCAGCTTTCGGGGCCGATCGAGTAATAGCCTCGGTGCAAGAATTGAAGATTTACGTGTCTTCAGCCGATTTGATCATTTCGGAGACACTTCATGGCGCGACGATGTCTTATTGTCTGGATATTTTGCTCCTTGGTTCCGCTCTGCGCACAAGATTTCGATAATTTACAGATTCATGGCTTCGCCACGCAGGGATTCTTGTTCAGTTCCCACAACAATTATCTGACCATGAATTCGAGTTCCGGCAGTCTGCAGTGGACGGAGGGGGCCGTCAGCGTCTCCGACCCGGTCACCGATAACTTGCGGATCGGCATTCAGCTCCACATGTTTCAGATGGGGTCGATTGGGGGGCCGAATGTTGTGGTGGATTGGGCTTCCGGCGATTACAAGTTCAACGATCACCTGGGAATCCGCGCGGGCAAAATCAAAGTGCCGTGGGGACTGTACAACGATTCGCAGGATGTGGATGCACTATTTCTGTGGGTGCTGCTGCCGCAGGCCATGTACCCGGCGTCGGACCGAGATTTTGATCTGTCGGCTCTGGGCGGCGAGGTCTACGGCCGGACGAGCCTTGGGGAGCGCAAGGGATCGGCGCAATATCGCGTTTATGGAGGGGTGAGTACCCTTGATTCAAACGGCGGCTACATGCAACAGCTGGCATCCGTCGGATTGCCGCTCCCGTCGCCGCCAAGCGGATGGAACTATGGGATGGACTTGCGCTGGCTGACGCCATGCCACGGCCTCACCCTCGGCGCTACGCTTGGCCGAGAGTCGCTGAATGGCTCCGGTCCTGCGGGTGGGGTGCAAGAGCCCGCCAACGTTGCTTGGGCATACTACGCGCAATACGAGCGCGGGAAGCTCCACCTCGCCGCAGAATATTGGCGAACTCCCGTGGACCTGACGTTAACTCTCGGCGCCATGACCTTCCCGGTTACGCAGGACGGACGCGCCTGGTATCCGATGGTGAGCTACAACTTAACCAAGAAGCTGCAAGTGGGCACGTATTACAGCCACTTCATCAACAAGGCGGACGACCCATCGCTGCCGGCGAACCACGCGAAGGATTGGACCCTCTCGGCGCGATATGACTTCGATCAGTATTTCTATGCCAAGCTAGAGGGTCACTTCCTTCATGGCACCGCAGTGGGGTATTACGCGAATAACAATCCCGCGGGTCTGCAACCGGATTCGGCGATGCTGGCGGCTCGGGTCGGCTTCACTTTCTAGCGGATGAAACGAATGAAGAAGAACGCACATTTCGCCAATGCCGTCCGATTTCTCATGCTGGCAACAGCCTTCAGCGGGGTCGCTGCTTATGCCCAAGATGTGCTGGTGATCGCAAATAGAGAAATTTCCGTTTCCCAGCTGACCGCGCAGCAACTGCGCGACATCTTCACCGGCACGCGCTCCAGATTTCCCGACGGAACCCGGGCATGGCCGATTCTGTTGAAAGGGGGGGCGGTCCATGAAGTTTTCGTGACCAAAGACTTGGGCCAGAATACGGAGGGGTTCCGGCGAGGGTGGAAAAAGGCGCAATTTACCGGTCAGGGCATTATGCCGAAAGAGTTCAGCTCCGAGTTGGAAGTGGTGAAATACGTCGCCGCCACGCGCGGAGCAGTCGGCTATGTCAGCCACCTGCTCGATGATCAAGCAGTCAAAGTCCTCACGGTGCTTCCATAATTAGGATGGAGTCGAGTGGGTCTTTCTTTCCTGGTCTGGTTTCGACGGCACTGGTCCAAATAGCCCGCCCTTCCTACGAACGACAACCCAGGTGGCCGATTTTTCAACTCTTTTCGAGCGCCAGGCTCAGGTCGTCCAGTGACAGCGAGCGCAGCAGATTTCGCCGCATGCCGCGCTCGACATCGGCCAGTCGATCGGAGGCTGCGGCAATCCACTCGAAATCCCCAGATTCGGCTAACTTCGTGAGTTGCCCCTGGATGTCAGTATTGCGAACTAACTCGCTCGCGCCCGACCCCAAAAACATCAGATCGCGCAGCAAAGAATAAAGCGTCCGAAGAAGTTGCTCCGTCTTTTCTCGACCCTCGGCTCCGGGACGATACGATTCGGTGATCTTGAATAGGGCGGAATGATCCCCGCCCAGCAAGGCCGAGTTGAGAATGGCCAACGCATCGGCGCGTGCCGCCACATAACCGTCGACATCAAAGGTGCGAGCGCGGCCCAGAGCGCCTTCGCACAAACGGGCTACCAGCGCCCGCTGCGGCGCCTTCCACTCCGGACGCTGCTCCACTAAGTAGCGCTCGACATCTTCCACCGGCAAAGCTCCCAGTGCGAAATTCATCGACCGCGAGCGAATGGTCGGAAGCAGTTCGCCCGGATTCTCCGAGAGCAAAAAGATCGTGGCGAACCCCGGAGGCTCTTCCAGCACTTTGAGCAGAGAATTCGCCGCCTCCTTCATAAACGCCGAGTCGGTGAAAATGTAAACCCGCTCTTTCGCCTCGGACGGCCGGTAGTAAATGGTCTCAATCACGCGCCGCACTTGGTCGACTTTGATCATCATCTGCGGCGGGTCAGGGGGAATAATCAGGACCTCCGGATGGGTCTGCACGAAGAGGCGCGTTTCTTTCTTGTCGGTCTCGCGCAGAGCTTCGCGGGCCTCAACCGCTTCGGCAAACCGCGCATCGAGATCGGCAGCCAGACCGATGCGGCGGCAGTTCGAGCACTGACCGCAGAAATCTGGCAAGCCGCCGGTTTCGTTTGGCGACAGGCAATTCAAAGCCTGCGCCAGCATTAGCGCCAGCGTGTACTTCCCTGCCCCGCGCGCTCCGGAAAGAATCACGGCATGCGGGAACCGGCTCCGCGCCAGCATATCGCGCAGGCGATGGACGGTTTCAGCATTGCCGTGGAAGTCGGAAAAGCTCATAGAAATTTTCTATAGGGCGTAATTACTTCGACGTGATTACTTCACTGCGCCGAAGCGGATGGAAGCGCCGCCGGATTACACCACACTTTCCAGCGCCAGCGCCATGCCCATGCCGCCGCTGACGCAGAGCGTGGCCACGCCGCGTTTTGTATTTCTCCGCAGCATCTCGTGCAACAGCGTGACCGTGATGCGCGTGCCGGTGCAGCCAATAGGATGCCCCAACGCGATCGCCCCGCCATTCACGTTGAGCCGGTCGCGATTGAAATTCAGCTCTCGATCGCAGGCCAAAACTTGCGCGGCAAAGGCTTCGTTGAGTTCGATCAATCCAAACTCGTGCAGTCTCAGGCTGTGTTTGTCTTCCAATTTGCGTAAAGCTGGGACCGGTCCGATGCCCATGGTTCGCGGATCGACTCCCGCCGAGGCCACTGCGGAAATTCGCGCCAACGGTTTCAGATTGTTCTTTTTTACGAAGTGTTCGCTCGCCACAACCACGGCCGCAGCTCCATCGGTGATCCCGGAAGAATTTCCCGCGGTGATGGTTCCAGTCTTCGAAAATACTGGCAACAGCTTGCCCAGCTTTTCCATGCTGGCATCGGCAAACGGATGCTCGTCTCGGCTAAAGGTCGTGGTACCTTTCTTAGTTTCAATCGTGACCGGAGCTAACTCCGCGTCGAAGCGCCCGGCGGCAATAGCGCGTCCGGCGCGGGTTTGCGACAGCAGCACGTATTCGTCCTGCTCTTCGCGGGAGATTTTGTATTGTTCGGCCAGCACCTCGGCGGTTTCGCCCATCACCATCTTTGCCATGGGACAAAAAAATCCGTCGCGATACATGCCATCCACCAGTTCCTGATGGCCCAAGCGAAATCCCCAGCGCGCTTCGAGATAGTAAGGCAGCCGCGACATCGATTCCGTGCCGCCCGCCAGTATGCAGCTTGAGTCGCCGAGCAGAATTGCCTGGTAGGCGAGCGCAATCGACTTCATCCCCGAGGCGCACGCTTTGTTCACGGTAAACGCCGGAACTTGCTGGAGCACGCCGCTGCGGATAGAAATCTGCCGAGCCGGATTCGGTCCGCCGCCCGCCTGCCGCGCGTTGCCGAAGATAGTTTCTTCAACCTGTTCGGGCTGGATTCCGGCACGCTCGACGGCAGCCTTCGCGGCGACCACACCCATGTCAACCGCCGTCAGCGAAGCCAGCGATCCGCCAAACTTCCCAATGGGCGTTCGCACTGCGGAGAGAATATAGACTGCCTGCAAACGTTACCTCCGAAACATCTGAGTTTAGCAGGGCGGGGAAAGATGCGGGACGCGCCTCAAGGTAACTCGACTTCAATGTCGCCGTTGCCGATAATAATCTTGTAACTGGGCAGGTTAACGGACCCGGGCCGAACCTGACCCGGGGTTTCGATTTTCCGATTCGATCAGATGCTTGCGGTCAGTTGATATTTATCCGCGCTCGCCTCTACGATTCGCCGGCGCCCGTGGCCAGGGTTCGGCACATAGTGCGTACGCAGCAGCCCGAACGATTCCAGCAGGTCAATATCACGGCTTACTGCGCGCGTGTTCCGTTTCAAAGCATTCGCTAGCACAGATACTGGCATCGCCTTCTTGCTGGCCCTCAGCAAGCGCACGCGCTCTGCGGAAAGGACCCTCATCATTTCGCTCGCGTCCTCGAAAGAAATCACTACTTCGGGCTCCCACGTTTCGCCCCGGTCCAGTCTGCGAGCGTGTTCACGAGCGCGGCTAATGAATCCTTCAACCCCGTCCGTGACCAATCGTACTTTAACTTTCTGGCTCATCTTCGTGCCTCCAGAGTTCGACGATCTCTTGAAGAAACCGTTCCAACAAAGTCTCATAGCTCGAAAACTTCACTGACGAAATCTGGCCGATGGAATGCCGATGGTGATGCCCGTGGCTATTGTCATAGCCGAGTACTCGGCCATTATCGACCCCAGAGATCTTCGGATTGATATAGGCCAGGCTATACCTCACCACTTCCTCGCCACGTCGCACAATCTCAACCTTCAAGATTGCTCCGCGCCGTTTGCCGGTTAGGTGGCTTAGGTTAACGTCCTTCTTCTCCGGCTCCGGCTTGCGCGGATTTACTGCCACAACCCATCATATCACAGCTAGGATGCGATATGTCCTTTCTGTCTCACCGGTCTATTGCGATTCCCGCTATCCCCGCTGATTCCCTGAATCTCGGACGCGGGGCCTCCTCAAAGTGATATTGACTTCGGCCCTCAGCCTGCCGATAGTTATTGTGGAACTAGACGGGTTCATGCCCCGGGCTGAATAATGCCGGGGGGGTTGTTTTTTTCTTGGAAACAGGAAGTCATATCCTGAAGGCACCCCGCCTATTGCCATTCCTGCTAACCTCCGGCATAATAAGTGTTTGTCCAGACCTCGCCGGACTCTTCCGGAACAAGGATATATATCTGTGCTAATGATTAGACTGTCGCGCATGGGTGCGCGTAAACAACCGTATTACCGCATTGTGGTGATTGAGAAGGCGCGCGCGCGCAATGGCCGGCCGGTGGAAGTGGTCGGGACTTACAATCCCCGCACCAATCCCGCCAGCGTCGATTTCAAGCGTGAACGCGTGGACTATTGGGTCTCGAAGGGCGCGCAAATGTCAGAGCGGGTGGGTAAGCTTTATTCCAAACCCGCCGCAGCCCCGGCTGTTCCCGCCGCGTAAGCGTCACCATCGGTAATCCGACGCGAGTTTGATCTTATGACTGAATCCACCGGAAACGTGCGCGTGCTCATCGAGCAGATTGCGAAGTCGATCGTCGACGCTCCCGACCAGGTTTTCGTCGAGCAGTTTGAGGACGACGTGATCGAACTGGAAGTCGCCGAGGGTGATGTGGGCAAGATCATCGGCCGCCAGGGACGAACCGTGCGGGCTTTACGCGCGCTGGTCAATGCCGCCGGAGTGCGCGCCCGCCGCCACTACACGCTGGAAGTTATTGACTAGAAATCCAGCTAGTAGGCTCCAGACGAGGAAGACGTTGACGAGCGCAGCCTCTTACAGGGAATTGAGCACTGGAAACTGAGAACTTCATTACCCTGGCCCGCGTGCTGAAAACGCAGGGCCGCCGCGGCGAAGTCGCCAGCGAGATTCTCAGCGACATTCCCGGACGATTTGTAATTGGCATGAAGCTACTGGCCTTGCCGCGCGGGACCAAGGACAGCAGGCGAGAACTGGAAGTGGAAGAACTTTGGCCGCACAAGGGCCTGCTGGTTCTGAAGTTCGCGGGAGTGGATTCGATCTCCGAGGCGGCAGCGCTGATCGGATGCGAATTGCAGGTGCCGCAAAACCGGCGCGCGGAGTTGGAAGCAGGTTGGAGCTACGTCAGCGACCTGGTTGGTTGCGCGGTACTCGATCATGGCCGCGAGATCGGGCGGATTGAAGAGGTTCAGTTTGGAGCCGGCGAAGCGCCCTTGTTAATGGTGCTCGATGCCAGTGCGAAGTTGGTCGAAATTCCGTTCGCCGAGGCTTATCTCGAGGGCGTGGATTTAGATCAGAAGCAAGTCCGCATGAAGTTGCCCGAAGGTCTGCTGGAAGTGAACGCTCCGCTCACGGCGGAAGAGAAACGAGAGCAGGCACAGGGAGCGAGAAGAAAGCGATAAACACAGAGGAAGCAGAGGATCACAGGGTAAAGAAGCAGCTCCTCTGTGAGGCCCTGTGTCCTCTGTGTTAGAGGTTTTGGTTCCGCGATGAAGGCCGACATAGTCACTATTTTTCCGGACTTCTTTCGCGGGCCGCTCGACTACGGCATCACCCGACGTGCCCAGGAAATGGGGCTGGCGGAAATTCAAGTCCACGATCTGCGGGCATTTACTCACGACCGTCACCGCACCGTGGACGACCGGCCTTTCGGCGGCGGCGAAGGCATGGTGTTGAAGCCGGAACCGCTGTTTGAATGTTTAGATTCGCTGGGCCTGGCGTCGCGCGAAGAGCGGGCGGCGGGTCGCGTAAAAGAATCGGTGATTCTGCTTTCGGCGCAGGGACAACGTTTCACGCAGAAAACCGCGGCAGAGTTGGCAAGGCTCGACCACATCGTTCTGATTTGCGGGCGGTACGAAGGCGTGGACGAACGGGTGGCCGAGCATCTCGCCGATCGCGAGCTTTCCATCGGCGATTATGTTTTGAGCGGCGGAGAGATGGCCGCGGCAGTCATCGTGGAAGCCGTGACGCGGTTGCTTCCGGGCGCGGTGGGAAACGAAGCCTCTACCCGGCAGGAGTCGTTCACGGTGGAAGCGAACGTAAAGAGCGTGAACGGGGCAGATTCGACGTGCGGGTCGAATGGATTGCTCGATTACCCGCACTACACGCGGCCGGCTGAGTTTCGCGGTGTCGCGGTGCCGGAAGAATTAATGTCCGGCAATCACGAAGAGATTCGCCGGTGGCGGCGGCAGCGAGCGCTGGAAAAGACGTTGCGCAACCGTCCCGATTTGCTGGAAGGTGGGGCGCTGAGCGAGGAAGATAGAAAAATTCTCGCCGGCATTCAGCAGAACGAAAAAGCTCGCGGCTGATCTTCAGGCGCGTCAGGATTTAGAATCGGATTTCAGATCGAAGTAAAAAGGATTAAATCATGTCGAACCTCATCATCGAAAAACTGCTGGCCAAAACCAAACGCACCGACATCCCCGAGTTTCACTCCGGCGACACAGTGCGCGTCCACGTGAAAATCAAAGAAGGCGACAAAGAGCGCGTTCAGGCGTTCGAAGGCGTGGTCATCAAGCGCGACAACGGTTCGCAAGCCAGCTTCACCGTGCGCAAGATCAGTTTTGGCCAGGGCGTGGAGCGCATCTTCCCCGTCCACTCGAAGGTGATCGACAAGGTGGACGTGGTGCGTTCCTCCCGCGTGCGCCGCGCCAAGCTCTATTATCTGCGCGGTCTCAAAGGCAAAGCCGCCCGTCTGCGCGATGTGGAACGGCCCAGCTAGTTCGAGTTTTGCGGCGGGCTAGCTGGAAGGCTATGCTAGCCCGCAGCCGCTGCGGTAAATTCGGTGACGACTTCGAGATCGGCAAAGTCCTCGACCCGAGGCTTCTTCAGCCGCTCCATGACATAGTCGAAGAGCGGCCGGTCGCCCTGCCGGATCGACTCAAACTCCACACCCATGGCGCGGGCTTCCGCATTCGCGTAGCGCACCTGGCCGCGCAGGGCCACGCTCAAATCGCAGAGATTGAGCACCAATCTTAGCCCGGTGCCCGCCGCCAGAAGGTTGTCCGAGCGCACCAGGCAGCCCAATTCCCCGATTTGTTCGAGTCGGCCCTCGGTGGTGCACCGTCCTCCAATCACGGAAAAATCTGCGCCTCCGGCAACCACGTAACGCGGACGCCTCCGCCGGTTTTGCCCGCCAAAGCGCGAAGCCGCTCTATTCGCGGCGCCCCGGTTCACCGGTAGATACTGTTCTTCCATTTGCCTTAACTCTTCTTCCCAGGGAACCTTGCTACCCTCAACACACTCCACGGTGAACTGGCCACGCAGATCCGAATCTGGCGCCGCCGTCCAAATGACCCGGCACACCGCCTTGATGCGTCCGCGCTCGATGGCGATGTAGTCCCCGACGCTCACCGCGTGGGCGCTGCGTAGGCGCGCGCCACGCGGATGAACGTCGTACGTGCAAACCATCTCGGGCGCTCTGCGTTCCCCATCGCGCATATGGATCAGGCGAACCGGCAGCGCCACATGGATCAACTTCTCAATCCCCGCGGCCCCGGCCGCTCCCGCATCTGCTTCCATCAATTCCTGACTCACGACAACTCCTCTGCCCTCGCATTACCGTGAACATAGCAGTACATGTCCGGTCGGACAATGTACGCCGGTAATCCAAGTCATGGTTACCAAGCGGGATTACCGTAAGGCCACACTCCTGCTGCGGAAGTGGAATCGGTGAATGTGAGCAAAAGCTGTGGATTTCCCGCTTGCAGAAATCTGTTCCCTCAAGGGAAGATGGTGGAAACGATCTTCAGTTCAATTGCATCGCTTCAATGCTCGCCGCCACCAAGGTTGCTCCCGAATTTTCGCTCTCTGCCTCGGCGGCAAAACTGCGCCTGCTGAAAAAACTGCGCTGCACACTGCGCTACGAAAAAAAGGCCTGGACCGCAGGTGCGGCGCTGGTTGCGGGAGTCGATGAGGTGGGCCGCGGATCTCTATTCGGCCCGGTGGTGGCCGCCGCAGTAATCCTGGACCGAAATTACCGCCTGCGCGGGCTGCGCGATTCCAAGCTCTTGCTGCCGGAGCGCCGTGAACTGCTCGCGCCCCGGATTCGAGAGCATGCCATCGCATGGGCCGTTGCTGCCGTCGATGCGGCCCGCATCGATCAGATCAATATCTATCAGGCTTCGCGGCTGGCCATGCGCGAGGCAGTGATGCGCCTGCAGCCTGCCGCCGATCATCTGTTAGTCGATGCGGTGAAGGTGGATTGCGATCTTCCCCAAAAAGCGATCATCCACGGAGATGCTCTTTCTGCGTCAATAGCGGCGGCGTCGATTCTGGCCAAAGTAGAGCGCGACCGCATGATGTGCGAGTGGGATGCCATCTTCCCCGAATACGGCCTGGCTTCCCACAAAGGCTACAGCACGCCGCAGCATCTGGCGGCTTTGGAGAAGTACGGTCCCACGCCGCTGCACCGGCAATCGTTCGCTCCCGTGTGGAGTCGTCCGGTGGAGCAGGTGGGTTTCGAGTTCGAGTGAGACTCCGGTGTCGGGCCGATTTTTTCCCAATGCCGATCTTTTCCCGATGCCGATCTTTTCCCAATGGGGTAACACCGTCGGCATACCTACGTAATCTTCCGCGAACTGCAGCTTCCACTTATTGTGCCGACAGGAATCGTAGGCATGATGCCATGAACAGTGAAACTTACTACACCGCCCTCGGCGTCTCAGAAACCGCCTCACCATCGGAAATTAAAACCGCCTATCGGAACTTGCTCAAGAAGATACATCCGGATACCGTCTCCACCCTTTCGCCGAATTTACAACACATGGCGGCGGACGCGACGAAGGACATTATCGAGGCATACTCGGTGCTTTCCGACGAGAATACCCGCCGCCGCTACGATCGGCAGATGGG
The DNA here is from genome assembly GCA_963710965.1 of uncultured Acidobacteriaceae bacterium. Lineage (GTDB taxonomy): Bacteria > Acidobacteriota > Terriglobia > Terriglobales > Acidobacteriaceae > Sulfotelmatobacter. Next base: position 125,829 of record CAVQCP010000056.1, read on the forward strand.
CTGGTGCGGGCAACGATCATCCATCCCGACCGCGGTTACCCGCTCGGCCGCGCAAAACCAGCGGTCGCAGCGCTAGAGTCTAGAGTGCAGCGTTCCGTTCCTCAGTTTGCAGCCGTCTTTCAGTTTTGCAGCCGTCTCTCAGTTTGCCAATGCTTAATGCCGCTCGTCGCCAGAGCGGCACTGTCATCATTTCGAGGTAGCCAGGGCGGAATTTAGTTCGTCGAGCAGTTTTGTGTTATGGATCAACGCCTGCCGCAGAATTTCTGCCTGCTGCTTGGCCGTCGTCCAGTCTTGCTTCTCGACCGCTTCGGTTAAGCCGGGCAATTCCAGATGGGCGTAGGTGAAGCGCGCGCCATAGAGAATGTGTTTGAACCAGGGGCGGCCGGGAATTCCACCTGGATTCAGCCAATTGCGTTCTACTTCCATAGCGCCGTGGTTGACGGTCGCGGCCAGTTTTGGATCGATTACGCCTTGCGCTAGCACATGGATGACCGAGTCATTCAGGCGCCTGCCAGCGGCTTCGAAGTCGTCGACAGCCGCAAGCACCGGCTTCAGATCCAGGGCCGGCAGCTGCTGGGCTCCGTCCTGCGGGACAGCCGAGGGCGGCTGTCCCCACATGTTCTTATTATTCTTCGACAGTTCATTTACGAATTGTCTAATGTTGCTGGCGTAGGCGGCGAAGTCGTAAGGCTCCAGATCGGCGTTGGCCAAGCGCAACGCCAGCACTCCCCACAGTTGTGACATCAGCGTGTGATAGCGGTAGCCGGGATCACCGAAGTGGTTCATCCAGAAGAAATCGTCGTAAGCGGAGTGATAGACGCCGTAAGGGCCTTCAAAACCCAGGCCCAATACCGGCACGCCGACGAAATTCAGAAACACCGTATGGTCGGAGCCGCTGCCGATGCGGGTATCGGCTAGATTTTGGTCGGTGATTGCTTCCAGGTTTCTTGATTGGGCGTGCTCGCGAGCCGCGGATTCTTTCCACGCATCGTACAAACTCTTGCCCGAGGGATCCTGCAACGTGCGTGCGGTCTCGACCAGCATCGGCGCCAGCGAGGCTACGGCTTGGCCGTGGAAATCTGCGCCTGACGTGGCCTCATCAACATTGATATAGGCAATGGCCTTTTTGCGCAGCTCGTCGGCGAACTGCTCTCCCCATTCGGTGGAACCGGTGAGACCGACCTCCTCCCCGTCCCAACTACAAACGATGATGGTGCGCCGCGGACGTATTCCGGATTTCGCTAATTTTCCTAGCGCGCGGGTTAGCTCCATCATCGAAGCGGTGCCGCTGCTGGGGTCGACACCGCCGAAGACCCAGGCATCGCGATGGTTGCCGAGGACGACCCATTCCTCGGGCAACTCTGCCCCGCGAATGCGGCCTTCGACCACATAGTAGGGCTGTGTGGAGTTGTCCATTTCGATCTTTACGTGCACCCGCACGCGCTGGCCGCCAAGGTGATATTTGATGGGCAATCCGCCTTGCCAGTCGTCGGGAGCCATGGGGCCATCCATATTAGCCAGGAGCGGCTTGGCATCGTGCCACGATAATGGCAGCGCCATGATCTTTGGGATCGAAACAGCTTCCTCAACCGGAATGCGTTTCGCGCCCGGAACGGAAGCCCATCCCGGAGTGAGCGGATCGCCAGGCACCATGAAGTCGTAGGTGATCGCACCACGCTGGATGTGATATTCCGGCCCCCACGGGCCGTTTGGGTCAGTCTTCCCCTTTTTATATCCATCTTCGGCGGGATCGCTGTAGATGAGAATTGCAGCCGCGCCTTCGCGCTGGGCAGTGAGCGCTTTGAATCCGCGATAGCTGTACGGATTGGAGTAACGAACCAGGACCACTTTGCCTTTGACGTTGATGCCTTGCTGGCGCAGCCGTTCGTAGTCTTCGGGATTGCCACTGTGAGCGTAGACCAGCGGAGCCGTGACTTCGCCGGACGCCGACATGCCGCTCCAGGCAGAGCTTATGCTTTTATTTTTCGAGTCAGGATCGCCCGTGATGGGCAACTCGCGCAGCAGCGCTTTATAGTGCACCGGCGCCACCATTTCTAAAGACGTGAATTTTGGATTGCTGCCGTAAACATCGTAGCGGCGGATGACGACATCTTCGAGCCCCTCATTGCGCCACTCGTCGGCGATGTAGCGGGCCAGTTCGTTGTTACGCGCGGAGCCGGCGACGTGGGGTTCGGCGGTAAAAATGTGGTGCTGGCGTTGTTCTTCATCGGGGGAAGGAATGGCTTTGAATTTATTTTCGATCTCGGTTTCGTGAGTGGCGGAGGCGGGAGTGAAGCCGAGGATTGAGCTTTGCGCCTGTGCTAAGAATAATGAACTCAGTGTAAATGAAGAAAGAATTGCAGCGCCGATTAAGGCTCGCACAAGCCTGCAACAGCTCATGAGGCATTCTCCTGGGAAGCGATCAGCTCAACTCAGGGCTAACGGCCGCCGGTATTATTTTCAGCAAGAACGGCGCGGCTAAAGCCGCTCCCCTTCAAGGCGATTCTGAAGCCCGCAACAGATTTATTTTGCCTGATAAATATCCGACAGCAAGTCAGGCTTTGATTCGTCGCGCACCAGGTGCGGATAACGTTCGCCGCCATGATAATCGAGCTTGTAGCTTTTGTAATAGTCTGTGTTCTCGACCAGAAGATCGAGCGGCGCCGTATTGTTTTTCCCGGCTTTGAGCGCATCGCGCAAAACATCCGCCGAATACTGCCGGCCATTGACCGCGATCAGCTTCATGCCGGGAGCGATTCCAGCCAGCGCCGCGGGCATGCCTTCGATGCTATCGCCGATCGTTCCATCCTCGCGCAGTCTCATTCCGATGGAATACGCCACGTCGATCGACGGCCCGGTGGCGCGTTCCATTTCGGAGGGAACATCGTCGTAGACCAGCTTCCAGCCGCTGCCATCGATTCCCCCGAGCGGGGCGCTGGGACCGTGATTGGTGAGACGCTCAGTCCAGAAGCTGCGCCAGTCATAGGGAACGATCCGGGTGAGCGCATCGATCACATCATCGAAGGTGTAGGTTTTGACCATGGGCCCGGTGCTGGGCGCGCCGTGAAACAGCCGGCAAAAATCGTCCAGCGTTTTCTTGCCTTTGCTTTGCTGGCGGATGATGATATCGACCCAAAGCCAGTTCAGAGTATCTTCTTCGTAGAAGTCGACGCCGCGGCGCCAGGACTCCCACGCGCGTGGCGCAAAGTAAAGTTCAGGCGCATCATCGGCGGTGTCTTGCAGGTTTCGCCAGGAGCGGCCGGGAGTGTGGTCGAGCGCAGCCGCCGTAAGGGCAAGGTCTTCCCGCGACTGCGCCGCTGTGAGCAACCCGCTGCGCGCGGTAAGCACCGTGCCCAGGTATTCGGTGAGACCTTCGTAAACCCACAACAGGTCATCCTGCATCGGCGTCTGATAGTCCGGCGTGGTGAGGTCTGCGGGACGGCGGTACTTTCCGTTCCACGAATGCACGTACTCGTGCGGAAGCAGGCCAGCGTCCATCTTGCGCGAGGTGTCATCGATCAGTCCGCGCTCGTCGGTGCGGCTGTCGTCAGACTCATGATGCTCGAGTCCAAAATGCGCCACATGATCACTGAGGCTGAGCAGGAAGTGGTAATCGCGATAGTGATGCGCTCCGAAAAGTTTGTTGGCTTGTTCGACCAGATTCTTGTAATGGTCCCAGACTTCCTGCGGAGCAGCCAGCGCCGCCGCGCTGTCGGCGGCGATATCCATTTCGGTGAGCGGATCGTCTGCAAGCTTCACGACCTTCAGGAATTCTCCCGTGATTACCGGCGAATCGACGAGCATGTTCAAAGCAGCGGGCTCGAAGGTAATTCGAGTCTCGCCGTTTTCGTCGCTGGCGGAGGCGATGGGCAGGGCCGTGCCGTATTTCCAGCCGCCGGGAAGTTTCAGAGAAGCTATATAGGTAATCTCGTCCGACTTCCATCCTTTGGGGTAAAGCAGTACTTGATTCCAACTGATGACTGCCATTTTTTCGGTAGCGGAAGAACCGGCTGTGAAACCATCCTCGCCGTTGGCGGGAGAGAGGTAATCGAGTTCGGCATCGACTTCAGTTTCGCCGGGAGGAACATCCACATGGATGGTGAAACCATCCAGCAGGTCACGCCGCCACTTCAGAGTTTTGCCCTTGGCGAAGAACTTCAGTCCGGTGAGGTCGATTACCGGGCCGTCAGGCGCGTGCTCGCCGGGAATCCACTTGGGGTAATAGAGGGTGAGGTCGCCGGCGCTGGCGGGGATTTTAAGTTGCGCGTGAAAAATTTTGCGGGGCGCCAAGGTTGCATCCACAAAGAGGGTCACGGTTGGACCGGTGACTGACCAACTCGAAAGCGGAAGAAAGAGAAGAGAAATTACTCCCAGAAGTCTTGCCATTTTCATTCTTGAGGCCCTCTAGCATTTATAGGACGATGAGACTTCGACGAGAAGTTCGGCGCAACAAAATTACAGTTTCCTGCACAATGTTAAGACTATAGCAGCCCTGAGTGCGTCGGCGGTACACGGATCGACCGGCGCTGCTATCATTTCCCGATGCCGCGGCGCGGAAAATTCATCACCTTTGAGGGACTCGACGGAACCGGCAAGAGCACGCAGTTGCGCAAGCTGGCAGCGGCGCTGCGCGCTGCAGGACACACAGTGGTAGAGACCAGAGAACCTGGGGGAACCGCTACGGGCGAAAAAATTCGCCGGGTACTGTTGGATTCGGCGACCGAGGGGCTGGCGCCCCTGGCTGAGATGGCTTTGATGTTCGGCTCGCGGGCGCAGCACATCGCGGAAGTGATCCAACCCGCGCTGGACGGTGGCCAGGTTGTGCTCTGCGATCGCTTCACCGATTCCACCGAGGCTTATCAAGGCAGCGGGCGCAAGTTGGGCAGCGAAGCGGTCCTCGAGCTGCACCGCATTCTCTGTGGGAATTTGCAGCCGGAGCTGACGATCCTGCTGGATTCCGATCCCGGCCTCAGCGTGGCCAGGGCGCGTCTTCGAAATGCTTCCGCCAAGCCAGGTTCTGCCAAACCAGGTTCAACCAAACTAAGTTCTCCCAGAGGGACGGAAAAACATCATTCCGACGAGAACCGTTTTGAGCAGCAGAACCGGGCATTTTTCTCTCGGGTACGAGATGGCTATCTGAAGATTGCCGCACGCGAGCCGCACCGTGTTGTCGCCATCGATGCCAGCGGAACTCCGGCGCAGACGCACCGGCGGATCATGGACGTGATTGGACAGAAGTTAAAGCTGCCCGCAAGAACCGGATAAAACTCAATTCCCGGGCATGACCTCTGTTATGCTTGCACCGGATTGGCGAAGAGCCCAGTTTTATTAGAACGTCAAATTCAGGAGACTCCCATGCGGCGAATGATCATCCGTGCTTCGTGCTTTTCTGCCGTGATGTTGGCTGCCAGCGTGGCCATGGCGCAGGCAGATTTTTCCGCCGAGATTGTGGATTTGCAGAAGCCGGGCCAACCGATAAAGGCCTACTTCACCAGAGACAAGATGCGCATCGAGACGCAGGGCAACAATCCCCGCGGTGGAGGCGCTGTTATTGTGAATTTCGCCACACAGACCACGACTGTGCTGATGGCGCAACAACATATGTATATGGAAATGCCGGCGCAGACGCAGAGCCAGCGCATGAGCTACGCCAGTTCTTTCTTTCGCACGGGCGATGTGGAGAATGCTTGTGGCGACTGGCAGAAGCTGGCCACAAATAAGAGCAGCACCTGCCACAAAGTTGGCAGCGATACCGTCAATGGGCGCAGCGCCGTGAAATATGAGGCGACGAACGCCAGCGGAGACGTCAGCCACTTCTGGCTCGACCCCAAACTACGCTTCCCCTTGAAGTGGGATGGCAAGAATAGCGCCGGCGAACTCCGGAACATTCAAGAGGGGACGCAGCCCGCGAGCCTGTTCGAGATTCCTGCGGGCTTTACAAAGATGGACATGGGCGGCATGATGCAGCAGCAGCCCCATTGAAGAGCTTCCGCAGCCTTCACTTTTGCAGTCTGATTCAGAATTCGAGTTTTGGCTGGGCTTGATTCGCACCGACCCGGCCTACCGTAATCTCTGCCTTGTAATAATTCTCACCCTTCATCGGCTCTCCCGCCAGGCGCCGGAGAATCGCGATCTGCCCGACATGGGTGAGCGCATCGGCGATGGGACCCTGCAGCAGTCTTTCCGGCGGAGCCTGCAACGGCTCACTCGAAGCCAGGAAGTCGTCGAACCTGGTCAGCGAAATGAAGAACCTCTCGACCTCCTCAATCCATGGGAGCGGCTTCGACTCATGCCACTCGCGTTTTCCGTTGGCCATCGAGAGTCCCCAGTCCATGAGGTCGCCAATGTGGGCGAGAATCGAGACCGGCGTGCGCGCGGTGCCCGCAGCCTGAAACGCGGCGAAGGTTTCGGTCACGTTGCGGACGGCTTTGCCTCCGCGATAGGCGACAGTAGCCAGCCCGTGCCGTAACAACTCTCGCTTTGCATCGGAAGTAGAAGAATCGTTCATAGGTTCGTTCTCAGCTCTTGGTTCTTGGTTTTCAGAACGTGTTGAGAGTTACGAGGTACTGAAAATTTACAACCGTTTATTCCGCACGATACCCGCGGCCCGAAGCGCGCCGTGCAAGCGTTCACCCCAACCTCGCGCAAACTGGAAGTCCGTAATTCCCTCCATTTGCCGCACAAAATTTAGGCCATATCCGTACCACCATGGCTTTTTCATTCCCGGTGCCAGGTCGGAATCGACATATTTCATCCGCACCATCTCTTCGAGTCCAAAGCGGCCGTGGGCGCGGCCCACGCCGCTGGACTTTATACCACCGTGAGGAGCTTCGGTGATGCCGAAACAAGCGACGACATCGTTCACCATCACCGTGCCGGCCTGGATGCGGCGCGTCAGACGCTCTCCCCGATCCCAGTTGCGAGTCCAGATGCTTGCGGCCAGGCCAAAGTCGGAGTCATTCGCCAACTGTACGGCCTCGTCATCACTATCGAATGCCATCACCGGCAGCACCGGGCCAAATGTCTCTTCGCGCATAATACGCATGTCGTGGCTTACATCGACCAGCACCGTTGGCTGGTAAAAATTCTTACCCAATTCAGACGAGCGCGAGCCACCGGCAAGAACCCGCGCGCCGCGCGCCACGGCATCGGTTACATGCGACTCCACAATCTGTAGCTGGCGTTCGTGAATCATTGGTCCCACTTCGGTATCGGCATCGAGCCCGTTGCCAACGCGCAGTCTCCTGGTTTTTTCAACGCACAGTTTCACGAACTCTTCATACCGGCTCCGGTGCACGTAACAGCGCTCGACAGAGAGGCAGGTCTGCCCGGCGTTGACGAAAGCTCCCCACACTGCTGCGCTCGAAGCCACGTCGAGATTAGCATCGTCGAGCACCAGCATGGGATCTTTGCCGCCGAGTTCGAGCACCAACGGTAGGAGGCGCTCAGCCGCCGCGATTGCGATGCGTTTGCCGGTTGCGACGCTTCCGGTGAACACCAACTTGTCGATTTGCGAATCGATCAGCGCCGCTCCGGTTGCGCCGTCGCCTGCGACAACTTGAAAAACATCTTGAGGAACGCCCGCCGCATGCAGCAATGACGCCAGTTCAAGCGCCACCAGCGACGTTGATTCGGAGGGTTTCAGCACCACCGCGTTTCCTGCAACCAGCGCAGCTAGCGTTTCCGTGGCGGGAATCGAAAAAGGATAGTTCCACGGAGAGACGATCGCTATGACGCCATAAGGCTCGCGAATCAGCATCCCACTCTTCAATTTGGCAACCAGATTTCCATGGGGAAGCGGTTCGTCTCGGAGCAGCCGATAAGCGTGGTCGATCAGGAACCGCGCCGCATCCAGCACCACCAGCACTTCGGTGGTCAGAGCCTCGGCAACCGGTTTGCCAGCCTCGCGCGTGATCGCCTCGGCGATCTCTGTTTTCTTCTGTTGCAGCCGGCGTTGAAATTCGCGCAGCACCGCAATTCTGTTGCGCACTCCGGACTCGGCCCAGGCGGCCTGCGCCACGCGCGCGCGCACCACGGCGGCGTGAACCTCACTGTCGGTAGCGCATTCGAGTTCACGCAGAACATCGCCGGTGGCCGGATTCACCGAAACCACCTTGCGCGCCGCAATTTTAAGATCAACCGCCATCGGGAATTCTTTCAGAATTCAATATTCCACATTCACCAAATACAATCCACTGGCTGGAGCGGTCGCGCCTGCGGCCGAGCGCTGGCGCGCCTCCAGTATGCGCGTCATGTCGTCAGCGTGCAGGGTTCCTTTGCCCACAAGGATAAATGTGCCCACCAGATTTCTCACCATGTGGTGCAAAAATCCCGAGCCTTTCACCGTATAAACAAACTCATCGGCCTGGCGCTGCCAACTGGAAGAAAAAATCCTGCGAACGTTGGCCGTCGGGTCGCCTTCCCTTCCCCGCTCCGGATCGACCGCCGCGAAGGAGGTGAAATCGTGCTCACCTTCGACCCTCGACGCCGCTTGGGACATTGCCTGCTCATCCAAGGGAAACGGATAATGCCACGTATACCTCGCCAGAAACGGCGGACAGATGGCTTCGCGATAAATCCGGTAGCGGTAGATTTTTCCTTTGGCTGATTTGCGCGCGTGAAAGTCGGCCGCAACTTCTTGCACCTCGAGCACCCGCACCGAAGCGGGCAAAATATCGTTCAACGCCTTCATGAAATTCGCTGCCGGGATGGGAGACTCGGTGGCAAATGTCGCAACCTGGGCCAGAGCATGTACCCCGGCATCGGTTCTTCCCGAGCCTTGCGGCAATACCTTTTCTCCCGTGATTCGTCCAATGGCTGAGGCCAGTGTGCCCTGCACCGTTGCCGCGTCGGGCTGCACCTGCCAACCGGCGAAGTCTGATCCATCATAGGAGAGAGTCAGTTTGAGATTGCGCATGCCATCTTTCGCGTCATCTTTCGAGTCCCACGGTATCACCGCTTCATCAAAACGATTTCATGTGCTCGGTTTTTGTTGTGCAAGATTGCCGGCACTTTACAGTTTCGATCGCTTGTGGCCGCAAAGAGAGAATGGAGTCTCGGATATACTAATGCGTCCACCGAACTTCAGGAGCTTTTCCGGGAAGCTTCCGGAGTTTTTTCCGGCGCTTTTTTCCGGAACCCAGACATCACAGGTTGCGTATCAATAACTGCGGAACCTTGATTGCGTAACCTGGGCCGGCTAATTTTCGTTGTGCTTTTATCCGGCAGTCTCAAGATACAACCAAGTCTTTTTATTACATGCTCTTAAATGAAACAAGCTTTTCCAGGAATGGAGACGAGTAGATGGCATTTGCACGCTTCACTTCAAGCATCCGGTTTCTGACCGCAATTTTATTCGGAACGGTGGCCCTGACCGGTTGGGCCCAGGAACCGCCCGCCGCGCCGACTCCGCAAGACACTCCGGAGACGCGTCCGCTGCCGCAGCTGAATTATTCCCCGGCGGCGTCGCATTTTCCCAACCCCATTGCGCCCTACACGCCACGCCAGGTGGCGGCTCCAGATTTGCGCAATAGCTCGCGCATCACTGATTTGCTGCGCGAGGGCAAGCTCTATCTCTCGCTCAACGATGCAATCGCGCTGGCGCTGGAGAATAATCTGGATATCGCAATCGCGCGCTACACCCTGAACATAGCCGATACCGACGTTTTGCGCGCTCGCGCGGGGGCAGCGATTCTGGGTACGCCGCTGGGAACAGTGCTTAATACGCCCGGCGGTGGCGTGGGCGGCATCGGAGCGAACTCCGGTGCATCGACCGGCGGAACCAGCCTGGGTGCAGGCGGCATCGGCGCCGGCACCAACGGCTTGGTCAGTTCGACACTTGGACTCGGGCCGCCGATCAACAGCTTCGATCCGGTCATTACCGGAACGCTGCAGGAAGATCACAACAGCCAAACCGCCACCAGCATTTTCCAGGGCGTGATTCCGGGCGCGAGCTTGGCTCAGAATACCGGCACGGTGGACTTTGCTTATAACCAGGCTTTTCAATGGGGTACGAACCTGCAGGTGGGGTTCAACAATACACGGCAGACCACGAACAGTTTTTTCTCGTCTGTGAGCCCGGCATTGAACTCCAATTTTAGGGCGACCGTGACCCAGCCTTTGTTACAGGGATTTGGATTCGCGCCCAACACTCGTTTCATTCGCATCGCGAAAAATAATCGCGAACTATCGGACGTGGGCTTCCGCTTGCAGATCATCGAGAGCGTCGATCAAATCGAGAATATCTATTGGGATCTGGTCTACGCCTACGAAAATGCCCGGGTGCAAAACGAATCGCTGGCCTTTGCGCAGAAGACGCTTTCCGACACGAAGAAACAAGTCGAGATCGGCAGCCTGGCTCCGATCGAAACGGTTCGAGCGCAGAGCACCGTGGCGCAGGACCAGCAACTGGTGACGGCCGCGCAAACGAATCTCCAACTCGAACAGCTGTTGATGAAGAATGCGCTGACGCGCACGTTGAAGGATCCGACGCTCGCGACCGCCGAAGTGATCCCGACTTCGACGATGGATGTTCCCGCGCAGGAGCCGATCGCGCCGACCGAGGATCTGATCAATGAGGCGCTTCGTCATCGCGCTGAGCTGGTTGAATCCCGTATTGACTTGAACAGCCGTGAACTCAGCAATAAAGCCGTGCGGAGCGCGCTTTTACCTACGGTGAATGTTTTTGCTTACTATGGCGGAGCGGGCATCGGCGGCAATCAGAACCCTCTTAACGAGTGTTCGAATCTTTCGTCAACGCTACAGGAGTTCGGCTGCGCCAGTTCCGCCCCGGGTTCGCTCGACACGCCGTTCCCGACAACCAGCCTGGGAAGCACGCTAAACCAGACGGTGAATTCCACCAACCCGGACAAAGGGGTTGGCCTGTCGTTGAATATCCCCTTGCGCAACCGGGCCGCGCAGGCGGTGCAGATTCGCTCCGAGTTGGAATACCGCCAGGCGCAGATGCGGCTGCAACAAATCGAAAATCAGGTGGGAATCGAGATCCGCAGCGCGCAATACAACGTGCAGCAGAACCGCGCCAGCGTGGACTCCGCGAAAGCCGCGCTGGACCTGGCCCACCAGTCGCTCGACGCCGAACAAAAGAAATACCAGTTCGGCACTTCCACCACCACGCTGGTCTTGCAATATCAGAGCCAGCTAGCGACAGCCGAGTCGACCTTGGTCAACGCCATGGTCGCTTACGAGAAGTCTCGTGTCGAGCTGGGCCGGGCCACTGGATCGCTACTCGACGAACTGGGCGTCAGCATCGACGACGCAGCCCGAGGTCAGGTCACGCGCATGCCCAATGTCCCATTCATTGCTCCGCGCAAAGAACTGCCGTCCGTGGCCAAGCCCGCGGGACAGACAGGAACTCCGCAGCAACCGCAATAAGCGGAATGGAATGCGCGATACGATCCTTTAACGGGCGCGGTCACAAGCCGCGCTCTTTTTTCTTTCACCTCCCACTCCTCAACAATTCTTTACAATCACCCTCCGCATGCTTGACTTCCTCCCGGCTAAGATGGAGTGACGTTTCTTTGCCGTGCGCATCCAACTCTCAAAATCCATCTTGTGCTTTCCCACGGCGATTGCACGACCGTTTTTACAGCGCTTTTAATTCAGGAGACGAAATATGTCTTTGTCTTTTTCTCGTATGATCGCGGCGAACCGGCGCTCCATAATGCCAACTGCGCCAATGCCGTTGGCATTGTTGATGTTTATTTCACTCACGCTTTCGCGCGCCCAGGATGTGCCTGCGGCTCCAGCTCCGCAGGCCACGCAGCCGATCGCGCAGCCGCAGGCAGTGCATCTGGAGGATTATTCGAAGCCGCGGCCCGCCTTTCCCCGCGTTTGGCAACCCTACGAAGTGCAGCAGGTGGCGCAGCCCAACCTGGGCAATTCGCCCCGCATCGACTCCCTCATGCGCGATGGGAAAATTTATCTTTCGATTGACGATGCTGTGGCTCTCGCGCTGGAAAATAATCTCGATATCGATATCGCCCGCTACAACTTGAATATCGCCGACACCGACTACCTGCGGGCAAAGTCGGGCGCCACTATCCTCGGCGTCAACGCCGGAATTGTGCAGAACACGCCCGGCGGCGGCATTGGCGGCCTGGGCGGAACCGTCGGCTCCGGCGCTGGCGGCACCACCGTTGCCCCCAGCGGCATCGGAACCGGCACCAACGGGTTGGCTCAGTCCACGCTTGGCATCGGGTCGCCCATCACCAGCTTCGATCCAGTCCTCACGGGCACGCTGCAACTCGATAAGAACGACAGTGAGTCCGTCAGCGCCCTCAGTCCCGTTCCTGTCGTCGGACAAAACACTTACACCGCAAATTTTGCATACTCGCAGGGATTTCAGTGGGGCACGGCCATGTCGGTGGGATTCAATAACAGCCATATCACCACCAATAACACCACCAGTTTGTTGACTCCGGAAATCAGCTCTAACTTCCAATTCAGGCTTACTCAGAATCTTCTGCAGGGATTCGGCTCCCTTCCCAACCTGCGATTTATTCGCATCGCGAAAAACAACCGGCAAATTTCCGACGTGGCTTTTCGTCTGCAGACGATCACCACCGTCGATCAGATCGAAAACATGTATTGGGACCTGGTCTATGCCTACGAAAACGTGCGCGTGCAGCAGGAAGCTCTCACTTATGCGCAGAAGGCGCTGGACGATTCCAAACAGCAGGCCAAGGTTGGAACTGTGCCGCCGATTCAGGTGGTAAGCGCGCAGAGCACGCTCGCAACTGACCAGCAGAACCTGATCCTGGCGCAGAACAATCTGCAACTGGAACAATTGCTCATGAAGAACGCCGTGAGCCGCAGCGTCGAAGATCCGACGCTGGCGGAAGCCAACGTCATTCCCACCTCGACCATGCAACTGCCGCAGCAAGAAGAGACAACTCCGATTCAGGATTTGATTAATCAGGGTCTCAGCAATCGCGCCGAACTGGCGGAGTCGCGCATCGACCTCAATTCGCGTGACCTCAGCTCGAAAGCCGTGCGCAATGCATTGTTGCCAACCCTCGATGCTTTCGCGTATTACGGCGGATCCGGCGTGGGCGGGAATGTAAATCCGTCCTGCCAGGTTTCGGGAATATCCTGCTTTAATCCCTCCACCGCGCCTCCTCCCTTCGTGAATGGCGGCCCGGTTGGCTATGGCAGCACTTTGAACCAACTCGTCAACTCCACTGCGCCCGACAAAGGCGTGGGCCTGACATTGAGCATTCCGCTACGGAATCGCGAGGCGCAGGCCAACCAGGTGCGCGCCGAGCTGGAATATCGCCAGGCTCAGGTACGTTTGCATCAGTTAGAGAATCAGGTGCGCATCGAGGTGCGCAACGCGGAGTTCGACGTGAAACAAAATCGCGCGGCCGTCGAATCCGCTCAATATGCGGTGGACTTTGCTCGCCAGACGCTGGATGCTGACCAACAAAAACTGAAGGTCGGGCTCACCACCACCACCGCGATCTTGCAGGACGCATCCGTGCTAACCACGTCGGAGTCGAATCTGGTTTCGGCCAAAGCCGCTTACGAGAAATCGCGAATCGAACTGGATCGCGCCACAGGATTGCTGCTCGACCACTCTGGGATCAACGTCGCTGAAGCGACGCGCGGCCAGGTCCAGCATCAGCCGAATGTTCCGTACGTAGCGCCGAGAAAGGATCTGACGCCGCGAGGCAAGCAGAGCGAAAGCACACAGCCGCCTGGCGAGTAGTCGGCAACCGCGGTTGCGTTCTTGGCGACTCAGCGATACTTCTCAGCGAACTCCGCGATTGGATTTTGCTCTCACGCGCGTTCGTAAAAGCGAAAGAACAGCGCCTGCCTCGACACCGGCTGCGCCTTTTCGCTGAGCGACAACATCTGCTGCTGATTTAAGGGTGTGAACTCACGCGCCAGTTGCACGTTCTCCTGCAATTGAGCCACCGAATCGCATCCGATGATTACGGTGCTGACCGGCAGCGAAAGCGAATAGTACATCGCCTGGCGCATGTTCAGCGTTCCCGGCGATGTTGTCTGCACCGTCCCCTCCCACATATGCTTCTGATCTTCCAGAGGCGGCGGAGTCCACGACGCGAGAATGCGGCCGCGCGCCGGAACTTTCATTCCAATAATTCCCATCTGCTGCTCGACCGCCAGCGGCAGCAACTGCTCGGAGAAGCTGAAGTGGTGGGGATCGGCGGCATTTACTGCCATCAAAATCGTGTCGAACGGATAGCGACGGATCGCCTCGATCAGCGCCTCTGGCCGGTAGTGGCCGGTCACGCCCAGGCAGCGCACAATCTTCTGCTCGCGCGCTTGCAGCAGAGCTTCCATGGCCCCGCCCTTGGCAAATATTTCGTTGACATCCGTCATCGTCCCAACGTCGTGCAGTTGCCACAGATCGACGTGATCGGTCTGCAACAGCGTGAGCGACTTCTCGATCATGCGCATCGAGCCGTCACGCGTGCGCTCTTTGGTTTTCGTCGCCAGAAAAGCTTCGGCGCGGCGGTGTTTCATCACCGTGCCCACGTATTGCTCGCTCCAACGCTCCGGGCCGCCGTAGATCGACGACGTGTCGACGTAGTTGACACCGAGATCAAGGGCTTTTTCGATGATCGGCACTGCGACCGCTTCGTTGTTGGCTTTCTCCAGCGATGCCTGCCCACCCAGGCTGAAGATGCCGACTTTGTATCCCGTCTTCCCCAGATTTCTGGTCGGCATAGCGCTCGAAGTTGCCGGATTCGAAGGAAGATTCGAAGTTGCAGTAGGGGCCAGTCTCGACTGGCCTTTTGCAATTTCAGGCACGGCGGTTGACCCGATTGCCGCGGCTGTGAGGACGCCGCCGGCCTTTAGAAAGGCGCGCCGCTTGGCGTTGGACGGCAGATCTGAAATAGGATTGCTCATGATGAACCTCCGTGCCGATTGACTCGTGACGCAAGCCTGCAAGAACAATCTGATGGTACACCGATCTTTAACGAAAATTACACCCTTATGCTGAATGACGCAGCCCTTCGTTAGCCTTGAACCCGTGAATTTAGTTCGCAATATTAGTTTAGGAATCATTGAGAATTCCGGGATGCATCTTTCCCCGCCTTCTTCTTCTCGTGCCAAAATCAGTTCCTCCAACTCCGCATCTCTCCACTTCGTGAAATCCTGCCTCGCCGGCGGGGTATCGACGCGTCCATTGCCGCTGGCCGGTTGAATCGTTAGACTTGGGCTGCAATCAATCATCAGAAATCGGCCGTCAACCATGTTCAAACCATGACCCTGTCCGTGGCCATCGTCTGCCAGGATGAAGAGGCCAATATTGGCCGCACTCTGGCCAGCGTGCGCTGGGCCGATGAAATCGTGCTGGTCGATTCCGGCTCGAAAGATCGCACCTGCGAAATCGCCCGCGAGTATGGGTCGCGCATCATCCTCGAACCTTGGCGCGGCTATGTGGCGCAGAAGCAGTATGCGATCGACCTTTGTACCAAGGAGTGGGTGCTGCTGCTCGACGCCGATGAAGAAGTGAGCCCAGGCTTAGCCGATGAAATTCGTGCAGCCATCGCCGACCCGAACGCGGTGAGCGGTTACAAACTTCCACGCAAGAATCTCTTCCTGGGCCGCTGGATGCGGCACGGCGGCTTCTACCCCGATCCTAAGTTGCGCCTGTTTCGGCGGGAGCAGGGATTCGTTGCTGGCCACGATCCCCACGATCGCTGCGAACTGAAGCCGGACGTCCCACAAAATACTAAACAGTTCCGCAACGCGCTGGTGCACTACACTTACCCTAATCTGACGCTCTATCTCGGCCACATGAACCGCTATTCGTCGCTGGGCGCACAACTGGCCATTGCGAAAGGCCATCGTAGCTTCAGCTTCAGTGATATCGTAGCCCGCCCTCTGCTGACTTTCTTCTACAACTATTTCCTTCGCCTGGGATTTCTTGACGGCCGTGAAGGATTGCTGCTGCACCTGTATCACGCGGGGTATGTTTCATGGAAGTATGCGAAGGCGTGGGAACTTTCTCGCAATCAGCCACAATGAGGGGCAATTGTTTCTCGGTTAGAATGCTTCGGGCTCTCCAGCGATAGTGGGCTCACGTTCCGGTTACGTCTGCGTCTATCAGGAGAGTCTCTATGTTCACAATTCGATGCCTTGCGCTAGTCCTGCCGTTTCATCTGTTACTTCCAATTCTCGTTTTTGGACAAGCCACGCAATCGCCGGCTCCCGCAAGCCGCATTCAGCTGGCTCTCAATGCCGATGAGGCGGAGTCGGTCCTTGCCATTCTCGACAAGCATTCGGTGAAAGGGAATGTCACGGAAGACGACTGGCAGCACCTTTTCGCTACCGAACCCTATCAGCAATTGAAAAAACGCGAAGCCAGCATGCATCGTGATTTCACCGACGACGATTTCAAGAAGTTCGTGATGTCCCCGGAACTCGCGGCAAAAGCTCCCGCGCTGCGACACACGCTCGACGCCTGGCGGCAGGCTGATCTGGAAGCGTCCGCGCGACGCGTACTGAATTATTTGCCCGAGCAGGCCCACATCAAAGCCAAGATATTTCCGATGCTCAAACCAAAAACGAACAGCTTCGTCTTCGAGACTACGACCAATCCCATGATTTTCCTCTATCTCGATCCGGAGGAATCGGCGGCCGCATTCGAAAATACGGTCGCGCATGAGTTGCATCACATCGGACTCGCCAGCGTCGATTCGCAGATCGCCGCCAAGGTGAAGGGTCTTCCGCCGAACGTCAGGCCCGCGGTCGATTGGATGAGCGCATTTGGCGAGGGCTTTGCCATGCTGGCAGCCGCAGGGGGGCCGGATGTTGACGCACACGCGACAAGTTCGCCGGCAGATCGTGCGCGCTGGGAGCACGACTTGTCGGACTTCAACCAGAATTTGGAATTGCTCCAGAATTTTTTTCTGGATGTCATCCATCAAAAGATCAAGGGAAAAGGTCAGATTGACGAAAGGGCATTCACTTTTTTTGGAGTACAGGGCCCTTGGTACACCGTTGGCTACAAAATGTCCGTGGTTGTCGAGAAGCGATATGGGCGGAAGCGTTTGATCGAGTGCATGCTTGATCCGCGTGATTTACTGGCCACTTACAATAAGGCGGCTGCGGAGATTAATAAATCGGGGAAGGAGAACTTAGCACTTTGGTCTCCGGAACTGATGCAGGAAATCAATGCGCCGGCAGCGCCAAAGCAACATTCGCCAGCGAGCAACAATAAAGGAGTCAGCTGACCGACCGGTCGTTCTCTTCCGTTTTGAAGTCTTGCTCCCCCGCGTTCACTTCCCTATCATCGAAACAGAACACTGGGGTTCGTAATGCCGGAAAAGAAACCATCCACGCCGCAAGTCGCTGAAAGTCCTGTAGCCGAAGTTTTCGAAAATCGACATCCTTCGGCCGCCGAGAAGAATTGGGCGGGAAAGACGCTCGCACCCACGCTTGAGAAAAACCCCGAGCGGCCGATCGGCAAGCCCACCGGAGTGAATCTCGATGAGCACGGGCATGCGCGGTTCACGACGATCTCCGGTGTACCGATTCGTCGCCTTTACACGCAGGCCGATCTGCCCCAGGACTGGAGCGAAGAAAAGTATCTCGGATATCCCGGCGAAGCGCCCTACACGCGCGGGATTCACGCCACGGGATATCGCGGCAAGCTCTATACCATGCGCCAGTTTTCCGGATTCGCGTCGCCGGAAGAGACTAATCAACGCTACAAATACCTGCTCGAGCACGGCGGCGGAGGGCTGTCCGTCGCCTTCGACCTGGCCACCCTGATGGGTTATGACTCCGATCACCCCGCGAGCGAGGGGGAAGTGGGTAAGTGCGGCGTGGCCATTGATTCGCTGGAAGACATGGAGATTCTCTTCAGCGGCATCGATCTGGAAAAAACTACGGTCTCGATGACCATCAATTCGCCCGCGTCGGTACTGTGGGCGATGTATTTAGTAGTGGCAGAAAAGCAGGGCGCGGACTGGAAAAAGATTTCCGGCACGATTCAAAACGACATTCTGAAGGAATACATCGCGCAGAAGGAATATATTTATCCGCCCACCCCGTCGATGCGCCTCGTAATCGACACCTTCGAATTCGGATCGAGATTCACGCCGCGCTTCAACACGATTTCCATCAGCGGATACCACATTCGGGAGGCCGGTTCGACCGCGCTCCAGGAACTGGCATTCACCCTATACGACGGAATCGAATATGTAGAATGGGCGCGACGCCGCGGGCTCGATGTGGACGATTTCGGTCCGCGGCTCAGCTTCTTCTTCAACGCCCACAACGATTTCTTCGAAGAGATCGCGAAGTATCGCGCGGCGCGAAAGATTTGGGCGCAGGTAATGAAAGATCGATTCGGCGCCAAGAATCAGCGCACTTGGCTGATGCGCTTTCACACGCAGACCGCGGGGGTGTCCCTGCCCGCGCAACAGCCGAGGAATAACATCGCGCGCGTCGCGCTGCAGGCGCTGGCGGCGGTTCTCGGTGGCACCCAGTCGCTGCACTGCGACTCCTACGATGAGGCGCTCGCCCTGCCCACCGAAGAAGCCGCACGCATCGCGCTGCGCACGCAACAGATCATTGCATACGAATCCGGGGTGACGCAGACGGTGGATCCCCTGGGCGGATCTTATTTTGTAGAAGCCCAAACCCTGCAAATGGAAAAGGGCGCATTTGATTATTTTGCCAAGCTCGATGCCATGGGCGGCATGGTGAAAGCCATCGAGCGCGGGTATCCCCAGAAGGAAATCGCCGAAGCATCCTATCAGTTCCAACGCGCAGCAGAAGCCAGGGAGAAGGTCATCGTGGGGGTCAACGACTTTGTTATTGAAGAAGAGCCACCACACACTCTGTACATCGACGAAAGCGTGGCTCGACAGCAGTCAGGCAAACTGAAAGCGCTGCGAGCCCGGCGTTCGGCTGACGAAGTGCGGCGAGCGCTCGACGCTCTCAAAAAGGCCGCCGCGCAGGAACCGATTGCCGGCACGAACGGAAATGTCTCTCCAGCGAACACCATGCCCTACATCATCGATGCCGTGCGGGCCTATGCCACCGTAGGAGAGATCTGCGAAGCGCTCCGAGAGGTATACGGAACTTATACGGAAGCGAGTATCACTTAGGTAGAAGCTCAACCGTTCACGCCAGACCAGAATGGGAACAGAGCAAAATTGTCGTTGCTGGCCGCACAAAAGTTCGCCAACTTCACGCTATGATCGAGGTTACGACGCGTAACCTCAACATGAAAAAACCAAGAAATGCAACCTTGCTGCGGATGCCGCGACAGGGTGAACCACGCTTCGCAGTGGAATCGCGCATCTTCTGTCTTCGCCGCCAACGAGTCATTCTTGACGCCGACATCGCCGAACTTTACGGCGTGACAGTCAGCGCTCTCAACCAGGCTATCAAGCGCAATCTAGGACGGTTTCCTGCAGACTTTCTCTTCCAATTGACTGCCAACGAGCACAAAATCTTGAGATCACAAAATGTGATCTCAAGACAAAAACATGGCGGGCGGCGTTACGCTCCGTACGCGTTCACCGAGCATGGAGCGATCATGGCCGCCACTGTTCTCAACTCCAAGCACGCCGTTCAAGCTAGCGTCTTTGTTGTGCGAGCCTTCGTAAGGTTGCGCCAACTACTTGCCACCGACCGCCGTCTCGCGGCCAAGATTTTTGAATTCGAGAACCGTCTGGGTACGCACGAGTCCGCGATTCAACAGCTTATCGCAGCCATTAACAACCTCATGACACCGAAGAGGAAGCGGAGAGTGCGTATCGGGTTCGAACTCCCGGCAGCCCACGCGACGGCGTAACCTATATTCATCCGCATCGATACCACCTCCTGCCGTTATCACAGCCGATTCGATTCGTTTTTTGTTCACCCGCATCCCTTTCTGTGATAAATCTTTCTGCATGCGCAAAGCGGTCAATCACCTCAAAAAATCTGATCCCGTCATGCGGTCGATTATCGAGCGCATCGGGCCTTGCCGCAT
Source organism: uncultured Acidobacteriaceae bacterium (assembly GCA_963710965.1). Lineage (GTDB taxonomy): Bacteria > Acidobacteriota > Terriglobia > Terriglobales > Acidobacteriaceae > Sulfotelmatobacter. The sequence continues at coordinate 145,813 of CAVQCP010000056.1, forward strand.
GCAGTTTGGCCCGGCCGAATTCCACAGCCTGGCAGAAGCGATCGTCTATCAGCAACTGAATGGCAAAGCGGCGGAGACGATTTTCCAGCGCTTCGCCGCAGTTGCGGGCAAGCCGCTCACTCCCCAAGGCATTCTAAATTTGACCGACGAACAAATGCGCACGGCTGGTTTATCGAAGCAAAAATCAGCATATCTCAAGGACTTGGCGGCCAAGACCGCAAGTGGTTTGCTCGATTTTGCTCAGTTGCCGGAGTTGCCGGATGAAGAAGTCATCGCTCATCTGACGCAGGTCAAAGGCATCGGGGTTTGGACGGCGCAGATGTTCCTGATGTTCTCACTGAAGCGCGAAAACGTGCTGCCCACGGGCGACTACGGCGTTCGTATGGCAATGTTCAAGCACTATTTCGATGGGCAGCGACCGAAGACGCAGAAAAAGTCCTCAATCCAAAAGAAAAGATCTGCGACAGAGAAAGCCCGCAACTCGAAAATAGAAATCAAGCTCCCCAATCCGGAACAGATGGAGAAGATCGCAAGACTCTGGGCGCCCTATCGCAGCATCGCTTGCTGGTATTTGTGGAAGAGCCTGGATACGAAAACTCTTAAGCCCTAGCTTCCGGGGAAGCGCCGCTGTGCTCGCGCCCGCACTCTGTGGTTAAATAAAGGCGATGCTAGACCTCAAGATTCGCGTGCTGGTCGCCAAGCCCGGACTCGACGGACATGATCGTGGCGCGAAAGTCATTGCGCGCGCATTGCGCGATGCCGGCATGGAAGTAATTTACACCGGTTTGCGGCAGACTCCCGAAATGATTGTCAGCGCCGCACTTCAGGAAGATGTGCAGGTCATCGGACTGTCGATTCTTTCCGGCGCCCACAACGCGATCGTGCCCCGAGTCATGGACCTACTTAAGCAGAAAAAAATGGATAACGTCCTTGTGCTGGTGGGTGGCATCATTCCCGACCAGGACATCGCCGCACTCAAGCAATGCGGCGTGGCTGCGATCTTTCAGCCGGGCACCGCCATGGACGACATCGTGAAATTTATCCGCGCCCATGTGAAAGCCGCGGGCGTGACAAGTTGATCTGGTCATCGCGCCATCGGGTGATGGTTTTGATTTAGCAGTGCGAGAAATTATCGATCCCAGATGACCCGATCACCGAATCATCCAACTTCTTCCAACCTGCGGCAGCAGCTCGAACGGACGGTTGGCCCCGCGCCCTGGTATTGGAAAACTTTTCCCGCGTTTCAATCTCTATCGGGACAGCGCTTTTTCTGGACTCATCATGGCGACCAAGGTCCGCTCGCCTATCTAATCACGCTGGCGCTTCAGGAGCGGCCCGACCAGCCACGGATGGCGCTGAATACCTACTGCCGGCCATTTCTTGCTCCGCCCCATTACCTGGGCATCTGGTGTCCGGAAGGAAGGAGTATTCGCGTCACCGGTTTTGATCCCGATCAGCTCAAGGCCTTCGATCTGGCGGAAATTGCCGGCTGGTTCAAGCAGTCATCCGATCGCATCTATGCGAAAACCGCGCCCGTGGCCGAACTCGAAGTACCGCTCACGCTCGCTCCCGGCATGCACAAAGTTGAAGTACCGCCGGAACTCGCAGGAGTGGACGAGCTGATCGCGCCCACCAGTTACAAAGCGATGTCGCGTGACGATCCCGCATTCGCGCTGTTTGTCCTCTACCTGCAGGCGGGTTTGGTAGAAGTGCTGCCGCAGAAATGGTTTACCGCGTCGCAATACGAAGTCGGAAAGCAATGGATCTCGCGCGCTGGGCGCGATGCGGATTCGCATCGCATTTTCGGAGAATGTTTCGGGGTGGGAACGTTTCTGCTGGAAGAAGATGGCTGCCGGTTGGCGACGATGGAGCGAAGAGCTTAGCGATTTCAGCAGTTTCTTGCGTTACGCCAAAACCGAATAGACGGATGACAATTTGACCGGGTCGCCAATTCTCACTTCTCCTTTCTATACTTTGCAGCACGAAGGAGTGGCTACCCTTCTGCGGCTTCGGTCCGAAGACGGAACCAACCGGCTGACGCAGGCATGCGTTCTGGCGCTGACCTATGCGATCGAGCAACTGGCAGCGGAAGCAAGGCCGCTGGTAATCGCCGGAAATCCCAAGTTTTTTTCGGCAGGCGCAGAGTTGTCAGAAATCGCTGCGCTCAATGCACCGTCGGCCTATGAGTTCGCCAGGATGGGACAGCATCTGATGCAACTGGTAGCCGATTTTCCGGCTCCGGTGTGGGCTGCGATTTCCGGCTACTGTATGGGCGGCGGTCTCGATCTCGCATTGGCATGCCATCGGCGAATCGCTTCCGCTCATGCCGTATTCGGCCATCGCGGTGCTGCCTTAGGATTGATCACAGGATGGGGCGGCACGCAACGGTTGCCCCGCCTGGTGGGCAAGGGCGTGGCGCTGGAAGTGTTTGTGGCGGCGGAAAAGATCGGCGCGCAACGCGCTCTCGCCATCGGCTTGATCGACGCCGTGGTGGATGATCCCGTGGCGGAGGCCTCATCGGCGATCAACGAGCGAGGCCGTTTCTCGCCCAAGCGTTTAGCTCGCCCTCCGTTGCGCGCGCCGCTGTGATTGTTATACGTTAAACAGTCCGACGTGTTTACCCATGGCCAATCGCAGCGAAAAGTCCCAAGAGCCTCCCGCGCAGCCGTCCAACGTCCTGACGACGAAAATCGACCCCACGTCGGCTCGTTTCGAGGCCAATATGCGCTTTCTTGCCGACCTCATGTCGCAGGTACGCAACCAAGGCGAGACGATCTGCGAGGGTGGAGGCCCGAAGGCGATTGAGAATCAGCATGCCAAAAAACGCCTGACCGCGCGCGAGCGAATCGAATTGCTGATTGATCCCGGAACTTTTTTCGAACTCGGCATCTACGCCGCCCACGGGATGTATGAGGAGTGGGGCGGCGCACCGGCGGCGGGCGTAATCACAGGAATCGCACGCGTTCACACCCGCATGGTGATGATTATCGCGAACGACGCCACTGTCAAGGCAGGCGCTTTTTTTCCCATGACATCAAAGAAAGTCATTCGCGCCCAGAATATTGCCATTGAGAACCGCATCCCAACAATTTATCTGGTCGATTCGGCGGGCGTGTTTCTGCCGCTGCAAGAAGATGTTTTTCCCGACACCGACGATTTCGGCCGCGTCTTCCGCAACAACGCCGTCATGTCGGCGCTAGGCATTCCGCAGACCGCGGCCATCATGGGCATGTGCGTTGCCGGCGGAGGCTATCTTCCAGTCATGTGCGATCACGTGTTGATGACGGATGGCAGCGGGTTATTCTTGGCCGGGCCGGCGCTGGTGCAGGCCGCCATTGGACAAAAAGTTTCAGCCGAAGATTTAGGCGGGGCGGCCATGCACGCGGCCATCAGCGGCACAGTGGATTTTCGCGAACCCGATGATCCCGCCTGCCTCGCGCGGATTCGATCGATCGTGGAAAAATGGGGATACCGCCGGCAGTCTCCCTGGGACCGCAAAAAGCCCATCGAACCTGCGCTGCCAGCCGAAGAGATTTATGGAATTTACGACTCCTCCCCGGCCCGCCCCTATGACATGAAGGAGATTCTCGCGCGCGTGCTCGATGGCAGCCAGTTCGATGAGTACAAACCGGAATATGGCAAGACTCTGATCTGCGGTTACGGACGGATTGGCGGCTTCGCCGTAGGAATCGTTGCCAATCAGAAATTACACGCCCAGCAAACGGATCATGAGGGTCACAAGCGCATCGAGTTTGGCGGGGTCATCTATACCGAATCGGCCGAGAAGGCCGCGCGCTTCGTCATGGACTGCAATCAGAATCTGATTCCGATTATTTTCTTTCACGATGTGAATGGCTTCATGGTGGGCCGCGATGCGGAGTGGAGCGGCATCATCAAAGCGGGTGCGAAGCTGGTGAATGCGGTGTCAAATTCCGTAGTGCCGAAAATCACCGTGATTATTGGGGGATCATTCGGCGCCGGACACTATGCGATGTGTGGAAAGGCATTCGATCCAAGATTTGTATTTGCCTGGCCCACCGCTCGTTATGCGGTGATGAGCGGTGATTCAGCCGCGGGAACATTGGTTGAGATCAAAGTGAAGCAACTGGAGCGCGGCGGCAAAAAGCTGAGTGACGAAGACAAGAAAGAACTCTACGAATCGACCAAGCGCAGCTATGACGAGCAGACTGATCCGCGATACGGCGCGGCCCGTCTGTGGATCGACAAGATCATCGATCCCATCGAAACCCGTGATGCGATTACCCAGGCGCTCGAAGCGGCCGCGCTGAACCCGGACGTACCCGAGTTCAAAGTAGGAGTGCTGCAAACATGATTCACCACGGAGACACGGAGGCACGGAGTAAACTTCTTCATGAACACCTCACTGAACAGATCATCGGTGCTGCGATTGAAGTGCATAGCGAACTCGGGCCTGGACTTATGGAGTCTGCTTATGAAGAGTGCCTCTGCCACGAGTTGCATCTTCGGAAGCTGAAGTGTGAACGGCAGATGCCGTTGCCCGTGCGGCACAAAGGCGTCAGCCTCGATTGCGGATATCGCATCGATCTCGTCATTGAGGATGAGATAATCCTGGAACTCAAGTGCATCGAACACGTTCTGCCAGTTCACGAAGCACAACTCCTGACATACTTGAAACTGACCGGCAAGCGAGTCGGACTCATCCTGAATTTCAATGTCTCGGTCCTAACCCGTGGCGGAATTGTCAGAAAGGTCCTTTGATTCTTAATCTCCGTGCCTCCGTGTCTCCGTGGTGAATGAATTTTCAAACTCGGTGAAGCTGATCGAATGTCCGCGCGATGCCTGGCAAGGGTTGAAGGGAGTGATTCCGCCTGACATCAAACGTGCCTACCTGCAGGCCCTGATCAGCGCGGGATTCAAGCACATCGATGCCGTCTCGTTTGTCTCACCCAAAGCGGTGCCGCAGATGGCTGACTCTGAAGAAGTGTTGAAAGAGCTCGATCCTCCCGATGATGTCGAAATCATCGGTATCGTGGTCAACGAAAGGGGCGCGCAGCGGGCCATTGAGACACGGGCTGTGCACACGCTTGGCTTTCCGTATTCGATTTCTGAGACATTCTTGCGTAAAAACCAGAATCAATCCGCCGAGGGCGCGCTTGAGGAGCTGGAGACTATCCAGAAAAAGGCTGACGATGCCGCGCTCAACGTCGTGGTGTATATTTCGATGGCGTTTGGCAACCCGTATGGCGATTTGTGGAATGTGGACGAAGTGATTACGGCCATTTCACTGATGGAAGTCGACAACCTGAAGATGATTTCGCTTGCCGATACAGTCGGCATGGCCACTCCAGCGCAGATCAGCGAATTGGTCGGCGCGGTGATGGCGAAGTATGATTATCTTGAGATCGGCGTACACCTGCACAGCCGTCCGGAAGATGCCGCAGCCAAGGTTCTCGCGGCTTATGACGCGGGTTGCCGGCGCTTCGACTCGGCCATCGGCGGGCTGGGAGGATGCCCTTTCGCGCAAGACGCACTGATCGGCAACATCGCTACAGAACAGGTAATTGACGCGCTAATGCAGCACGGGGCGGAGTTGCCGCCGCTCAAACCATTGGACACGCTTCAGCGCGCCAGCAACGAAATGGCGGCGCGCTATTCCAATCCTGTAGCCGCCGATTAAGTTTCCAGATATGACCTACACAACGATCCAACTTGCCTACGACTCCGGCATCGCAACTGTCACTCTCAATCGTCCGGAAAAGCGCAACGCCATCAGCTTCGAGTTGATTGACGATCTGCTGGCCGCGCTGAAAGAAGTGGAGGCATCCGACGCAATCGTGCTCATCGTAACCGGCGCGGGCAAGGCTTTCTGCTCGGGCATGGACCTGGAGAGTTTGAAATCTCTGCTCGGCCGCCATCCCCAGCAGAACCTGGAAGATTCCAGGAAGATGGTCCGGTTGTTCCGATCGCTTTATGAATTTCCCAAAGTCACGATTGCAGCGGTGCATGGGCCAGCGATTGCGGGTGGAACGGGATTGGCTCTGCTTTGCGACTTCACGCTGGCCACGCCGGAAGCGAAGTTCGGCTATACCGAAGTGCGCATCGGATTTGTTCCTGCCATCGTTTCGACATTTCTGCTGCGCCAAGTCGGCGAAAAGCAGGCACGCGACCTTTTGCTCACGGGCAGGATCTTTGGCGCGGAAGAAGCGGCGCGTCTAGGGTTGGTCAACGAAATTGTCACTCCAGAAAATCTGCTGGGCCGCGCCCGGGAATTAGCTTCGCTCTTAATGGAGAATAGCCCGACCTCGTTGCGGGCGACCAAGAAACTCCTTACCGATCACGCGCGGGCGGAGATCGATACCCAGATTGAGGCGGCCATACGGGAGAATGCCGCGATCCGCGGCACGGCGGATTTCCGCGAAGGCATCTCGTCGTTTCTCGAAAAGCGCAAGCCGGTGTGGACTGGAAAATGAAGCGGAGCGCGAAATCAGGATGAGTTCAAATCACACTCAAGCCATCAATGAAACCCGGCTGCGCGTGCGCTACGCAGAGACTGATCAAATGGGCGTGGTTTATCACTCCAACCATTTCATCTGGTTCGAAGTGGGCCGCGTCGAACTGCTGCGGCAGTTGGGCTTCTCCTATCGCGATATGGAGAGCCAGGACAACTGCTTCATCGCCGTTGCCGAGGCCAATTGCCGCTACCGGGCGCCGGTGCGCTACGACGAAGAAGTATTAGTGCGCACCCAGTTGCTGAATGTGCGGGAGTCGGTGATTCACTTTGGATATGAATTGCGGCGCGCCGCCGATGACGTGCTGCTGGCTGAAGGCGAGACCACGCATATCGTCACCAACCGCGAAATGAAGGTCGCCGCGCTACCGGAAAAATATTTTACGGCCTTCCGAAAAGCGCTCGGCCGATAGTGTTCCAAAAAAACGGAGACTGGAAACAGGAAACTCATTTGAACGCACTTCATATAAGCGGTAATGATCTGACTCTCGAAGCGGTGCGCGAAGTCGCCGTGGAACGGCGCGCCGTCCTGCTGTCTGCCGATGCTCGCGCGGGCGTCGATCGGGCGCGTGCTTTGGTGGAAGAAATTGTCGCCGGAAACAAACTGGCATATGCCGTGACCACTGGCGTGGGCAAACTCAGTGATGTACGCATCGCCGGCGATGAGATTCGCGAACTGCAAGTGAATCTGGTGCGCTCACACGCGGTGGGTGTGGGCGATCCGCTTGCAGTTGCCGAGACGCGCGCGATGATGCTGTTGCGGGCTAACTCTCTGGCCAAAGGATTTTCTGGCGTGCGCGCGCTCATCATCGACACCCTCTGCGCCATGCTGAACCGCGGCGTCACGCCGTACGTGCCATCGCAGGGCAGTGTTGGCGCAAGTGGCGATCTCGCTCCGCTGGCGCACCTGGCGCTCGCTTTGATTGGTGAGGGGGAATGCATCGACGGCACCGGTGCTCGCATTCCTGGCGCCGACGCGCTCAAGCAAGCGCAGATCAAGCCCGTGACGCTGGAGGCCAAAGAATCCATCTCGCTGATTAATGGTACGCAGGCGATGCTGGCGGTGGGCACGCTTGCCCTGCTTGCAGCGGAGACGCTTTCCGATTCCGCTGACGTGATTGGCGGGCTTAGTTGCGACGCGCTCAAAGGCACCGACGTCGCATTCGATGAACGCATTCACCAGGCGCGGCCGCACGCGGGACAAATCAGGTCGGCAGCGAACCTGCGCAAGATGCTCGAAGGCAGCGAGATCCGCGAATCGCATCGTGCCTGCGGCCGGGTACAGGACGCGTACTCGCTTCGCTGCATTCCGCAAGTGCACGGGGCCGTGCGTGACACGCTGGCGCACTGCCGCCAAGTCTTCGAGATCGAAGCCAACTCTGCAGTAGATAATCCGCTGGTCTTCATGATCGACGCTAAGAATTCTGTGGGCGATGTCATCTCCGGCGGAAACTTTCATGGCGAGCCCTTAGCTTTCGCCTTGGATTTCCTGGCCATCTCTCTGTGCGCCCTTGCCGGAATTAGCGAGCGCCGCATCGAGCGCATGGTCAATCCGGCACTGAGCGAGGGTTTGCCGCCATTTCTGGCGGAAGGCGCGGGGCTGAATTCCGGTTTCATGATGGCGCAGGTTACCGCCGCGGCGCTGGTCAGCGAGAACAAAGTGCTGGCGCATCCCGCGTCTGTCGATTCGATTACGACCTCGGGAAATAAAGAAGACTACGTCTCGATGGGGATGACGGCGGCGAACAAGCTGAAGCGTATCGTCGAAAACACGCGCAACGTGCTGGCGATTGAAGCTATGGCCGTGGCGCAGGCCATCGACTTCTTATCTCCGTTGAAAGCATCGAAGCGAGGACAGGCGGCGCACGCGGCGATTCGCACCGTGTGCCCAAGGGTTGATAAGGACCGCGTCATGTATAAAGATTTCGCGCGGATCGCGGAGTTGATTGCGAGCGGGAAGGTGGCGGAAGTTCTGCGCTAAAAGTCCGGGCGGAGAATGCTGGGTTCGTCCGGCAGACAGCCCCTTCGAATCCGCTCAGGGTAGGACGGCGGTCCCACTTAACAACCTAACTCGCTTTCCCGGCGTTTCCATCCAGTCCTAACTTCTCCGCTATCGGCTTCAGCGCCTCAATACAGAACCCGATGTGCTCATCGAGATCGACGCCGAGCGCGGCTGCGCCGTTGATGATGTCATCGCGGTTGACCTTGCGGGCGAAGGCTTTGTCTTTCATTCTTTTCCGCACTGACTTTACATCGACTTCGTCCAGAGACTTTCCCGGCTTGATTAGCGCCACGGCGGTGATGAATCCGGCCAGCTCGTCGCAGGCAAAGAGCGCTTTTTCCATCGGCGTATCGCGGGTGACGCCGGTGTATTCGGCGTGAGACATGATGGCGCGGCGGATCAACTCCGGCCATCCGCGCTCTTTCAGGATTTCATTTCCTTTATAGGGATGCTCTTCGAGGCTGGGATATTTTTCGTAGTCGAAATCGTGAATCAGGCCGACGATCCCCCAGAGATCTTCTTCAGTTATCCCCCCAGGGGCTGAAGCCCCGACACTAGGGACAGCGTTAGCGGCACGAGTGAACTCGTGCCCTTCCCGGTTTTGCGAAGCGTGATCTCCGGCAGTAACGGCGGAGCTCTGCTCCGGAGAACGGCCGGGGGCGGCTGTCCCCACATGAGCTTCTTTTGTACCAAACTTCCGGGCGCAGGCGCGCATGCATGCCTCCACGGCCAGCGCATGTTTTCTTAAACTTTCCGACTGGGTGAACTCAGTTAGTAAACACCAGGCTGCTTCGCGATCGATCATGCACTTTGCCCTGTGGTTGCGGGATTTCGCCGCTTCATTCTCTTTTTGAGTTGCAAGATAGCGGCCCTAAGCATTTTACCCTTGACATCCACAGGCTCAGTACCGCAGATTGTCTTTGCGGCTGGAATCGTCTCCCAGTACTGATTCCGCTGCATCGCTGTAAGGAGTAGCCTGCTCTGGCACTCCCACAACCCGATGGCTACGACTCTTGCCCCGGTAGATTCTAGGGAAGTCGTCCGTTGCGATCACTGCCTGCTGGTTCAATTCCGTACGGTCAATAACAATTGCCGGCGCTGCCACTCGTCCCTGGATGAGGAACCTGAACCTCTGCCGGTGGTGCTGACGCCACCGGTAATGATGCCGATGCCTGGAAGCGGGCGCGGACACCTGAACCTGGCCACGTCGATCCGCTCGCTGCGCCTGCGCAGCGGCCTGAGCCAGCGCCAACTCGCGGGACGCATGTCGGTGCCGCGCACCTACGTCTCCAAAATTGAAAACGAAAAGGCCACGCCCACGCTGTCTTCGCTCGAGCGGCTGGCGCGCGCCCTGGAGGTGACCGTGCCTGAACTGCTCAGCGGCGGCGAAAAGAACCGTCAGGACGAAATCAGCGAACTGATGAAAGATCAGTTCATCGCCGAGATACTTCCCTTCGTTTCGCAGCTGAACGGAATGCAAATGTCCAGCATCCTAACCCAAGTGCGGGATTTGACGATCAGGCCGAGAAGGACGGCGTAGCGACGTAGCTATTAGATCTGTCATCCTGAGGTCGGTGCTCTTCCGACCGAAGGACCTATGCATCGACTCTTATCCGGGCAACCAGCCAACTAAGCGCCGGGACCAGATTCTTGGTCCCGGTTTTTTGCTGATGAAGGCGTTTCATCCGCCGAAGTGACGTTCCCCTATTTTTCACGCGTCGCGAGAGATTTCGAGAACAGCCACGGAAATAGCTTTGGTTCGTCGAAAGCTTTGTCCCAGCTGTTGTGGCCGACGCCGGGGCATTCGGATCACCGCAAACCTATTTTCGAAGAGCGAGGCAAAAGATGAACGCCAGGGGAAAGCACCAATCTCTCCAGTCAGGGTAGAACCTATCCGCGCGTTTGCCTCACGTTCCGCGCGAGCCAGTTGACATCAGCCTGTGCGAATGATCACTGAATTCTTCTCTCCGCGCGCGTAGAAATAATTGGTGATCGTTCGCTCCCGAAAGGTGGAAATATGCCAGCTCACGCATCGCTCGAAATCATTGAGGATTTTCTGGATCGGAAACGCATTGCGATGGTAGGCATTTCACGCGACCCAAAGAACTTCAGCGGTATGTTATTCGCGGAGCTCTGCCGGCGCGGCTATGACGTTGTTCCGGTGAATCCCAACACGCCGGAGGTGCAGGGAAAACGCTGTTTTGCGCATGTGCAAGACATCGAGCCGCTGGTGGAAGCGGCACTGCTGATGACTTCTCCGGAAGTTACCGAGGCCGTCGTCAGAGATTGCGCCGCCGCGGGAATCACACGAATCTGGATGTACCGCGCCGCGGGCAAGGGGGCGGTGAACTCGGCGGCCGTTCAATTTTGCCAGGACCAGGGCATAGCGGTGGTGCCGGGCGAATGTCCGTTTATGTTTTTCCCGAAGCCAGGCTTGCATGGCATCCACGGTTTCGTGCGCAAGATCATGGGGAATTATCCGCGCCGGTCGGGTACTGGGCACACGCATGCAGCGTAAGTTTCGCCTCTGCCGCATCTTTAGAACGCATCTTTAAAGGAAGAAAGCCCCGGTGGTTAGCCGGGGCTCGACGGCGACAGGCGGCTACTTGCCTGCATTTAGGAAAGAGTCAGCTGGAAACTCACCTTGGCGATTTCTGGCGGTTGTTTCCGGCTTCTTGTTGCAGCAGCCCTTCTTGCACTCTTTACCACATTTTTCGCTGCCGCAGCAGGCCGAAGCGGTCTGGTTCTTGCTTCGTGCGCAGGAAGCCGCATCCTTTCCGCTGCAGCAGGACGCCTTGCCTTTACACTGATCCGTTCCGGCGCAGCACGACGACTCTTTACCATCCTTGGCGGCCATATTGTGATGAGCGCAGCAGGCATGAGCGTCTTTGGATTCAGCAGAGGCCCCCTTATCGCAACATGCACCGGCAGTTTTCTCACCCGATGCAGTGCTTTGCTGGGGTGAGGTCTGAGTTCCGGTTTGAGCCCAGGATGCAACCGCCAGAGTCAATAGGAATGCTATAGATTTTAGTTTCATAATTCGTCTCCTTGGAATTCGTTCTGAAATCGTTCCCGGACTCACGTCCGGCATCAAGCGGCAGTCAACAATAAAACGCCGTGATCTGCGGCACTCGGAGGACATGCGCCAAAGCGCGAGGGGGACTTCAGTTACGAAGAACTGTGGAGAAGGAGGAATAGTCTTGCCGGGCGGAAGCGTCGAAATCATTTGGGGCGAGGCGGGAAGGCCCACCTAAGTTGTCAACGCTCTCACCGCACACCTCTCGGGTTAGCGGTCGCTGCATCCCGGATGCGGCCGGCAAACTCGGCCCAGCGTCGGGCGCCTGGCTCACGCAGCAGGGATGCTCCCGGCATGGCATGCCGTCGGGGGAAGTTCCCGCGAAGATCATGGGCAAGAGCGCGCGGTGAACTCGGGGACAGCACGAATGGTTCCCCATGTGAGGAACGGCCTGGTGCCGATGTGCGGATGTCACGGAGACCGGTTGCGCAGAGGCCGCCGAAGGCGAAGCAATCGCAATCCCGCTCAACAGCGAAAACACGATCGTAGCGGAGAGAATTCTTCGCAGTGTCGAGCCCGTCCTCATGCATTGATTTTGATTGCAGCGAGAAGCATTGTCTGTGATATCTATCACAGGCGCTCGGTATCAGCACGACTGGGGCCTCTTGGCCGGACCTCCTCCCCGCCTCTGGTATGAATCCGTAGCAGATCAATCGACATCTATCCTGCATGAATCTTGAAGAAGTTAGAAGTGTTTCTGCTTTGTCCGCCTTCCCTTTGAATCAACCGGAAGCAAATGAAGCGAAGGAATGGAAAGGCGATTCGCCTGGAGCGGCAGGCGGTCACCCTTCTACCGACGATTTGTTGCTCGACGCTTACTCGCGCGCGGTCACTGGCGCGGTTGAGCGGATCAGTCCTTCGGTGGTGAATATCGAGGTCCATTCGGCGTCTGGCCGCACGCGCTCGGGCGAAGCGCGCGAGCGCCGCGGCGGAGGCTCGGGCTTTGTCTTCACGCCCGATGGATTGATTCTCACCAACAGCCATGTCGTGCACGACGCGCGCCGCATCGAGGTCACTCTGGCCGATGGACGCCGTATGCCGGCCAGCGCCATCGGAGAAGATGCAGCCAGCGATCTGGCGGTCATCCGCATCGACGAGCCGCGCCTCGACGAGCCTGGTTTGACGGCGGCCGCCCTGGGCGATTCGCAGCAGCTTCGCGTGGGCCAGGTGGCGATCGCAATCGGCGCGCCCTATGGATTTCAATCCACGGTAACGGCAGGAGTAGTCAGTGCGCTGGGCCGCTCGCTGCGCTCCTATTCCGGACGCCTGATCGATGATGTCATTCAGACCGATGCCGCGCTCAATCCCGGCAACTCCGGAGGTCCGCTGGTCGATTCGGCAGGCCGTGTGATCGGAGTGAACACTGCAACGATTCTGCCGGCACAGGGAATCTGCTTCGCCATCGGGATCAACACGGCCAAGTTTGTGGCCAGCCGTCTCTTGCGTGATGGTCGCATTCGCCGCAGCTATATCGGCGTTTCAGCGCAGACCGTCCCAGTGCATCGCCGCGTGGTGCGCTTCTACGATCTGGCGAAAGAGTCGGGCGCGCTGGTGTTGTCGGTGGAAGAGAATAGTCCGGCGAAGCGTGCCGGCCTGCGCGATGGAGACATCATCGTCACTCTGGAAAGCCATCCGGTGGCTGGAGTCGACGATCTGCATCGCGTCCTGACGGAAGTCCGCGTAGGCGTGAGTTGCGCGCTGACCGTGCTGCGGCAAACCGAGAAGATCGAGTTGAAGATTGTGCCGGAAGAAGCGGCGAACTAAGAGCCGGTTCCTATTCCCTGCGGTTTAACACTCTGATCGATCCCGGCCCGTCTTGGCTTTACAGGCGATCCTTCAGGATTTGTTCCACGTCCCGGCGGGCTTGGAGAACGGCAACGATCTGTAGTGGCTTCTTGGTCGGTCGATAGACGATTAGGTAGGAGTAGACTAGCGAGAACCTCACGGGTTCATCCGTCAGATCCTTGCGCCAATGTCCAGTGCCGGGATTCGCCACCAGGAAAACGATCTGCTCGCGGATGGCAGATTCCACTCGGTCCGCCATCGCTTCGCCGCTTTGTCTTTTGATGTAGCGCCAGATTTTGACCAGGTCGATTGCGGCTTCCGGCGCCAGCACGTACCGCCTTTTCATTCAGGCTGGGCTTTCAGCTTCGCCAGGTAGGCGTCCAGTTGGTCTTCGGGGATGCCTTCGCCACGGTCAAGTTGGTCGATGCCACGGCGAATCTTGGCGTTGATCGCCTCGCGGTTCTCTAGGAGCCAGCGATCCTGTTCTTCCTGGGTTTCGATCAGGCGGAGCAACACTTCCTCAACGCTGGCGGAGCCAGTGGCCTGGAGTTGCCTTTGGATTCTAGCCTCCAAAGACGCGTCGCGGATCTCGATGTTCATAGGTCACTCCTCGGCCTTAAGGTTACGGGAAAGCGAAGGTTGAATCAACCGAATCCCCAGAGCGTGGCGCTTCGCGAACGATAGGGCGCAGACACGAGAACTGGTAAGAGCTGCGGTTCAGGCGTAGTTGCGCTCGGCCTGCAACTGGCGATCGCACGTATGGCAAAGCAGTCTCACATTGTCCGGCAGGTAGCCACGCATCGCCTCGGCTCGATCAAGAACGGCGTTCTTGCCTAATTGTTCCAGCTCACAACTGCAATTCGCGCATTTGCCGTGCTGCTCAGCGTACTTCATTGCCTTCAGCACTTTTCGTTGCATCGGCTTGCCGCGCTCATCATACGAGAGCTCCTTATACAGCTTGCGGCGCAACGCAAACAGCAATTCAGGGTTCCCGGCGCTCAGAGACTGAAGCGTAGCTCGAACGTCGACAAGGAGCGGACCGAAAAGTGTCTTGAGTTCTTCCGGAGTGAGTGTAGGGTTGGGCATCTCTACCGCGCTTTTCGAGTGTAAGCCTTTACTCTGGTGCCGCTCTTTTTCTTGTACTTGCTGACGGCTTGTTTCTTTCCTTCCTTCTTTGTCGCCCTGCCTATCGCGGCCCCGATCAAACCCCCTATCAAGGGAAGTGGCATCAGGAATCTCCTTTCGCGCTAATTATCCCACCACTTCAACCCGAGTTGATGGCGCGTTTCCTCCTTTTTCGTGTTAATCTTCGGAACGCGAAGCCGAGGAGGTAAACGTGAGGGCCATTCTAGCGGTCATCGTCCTTGCTGCCAGCTGCGTGCCAAGTCTGGCGCAGGACGGCACAGTGGTGGTCTATCGTCCCGGCAAATACGTTGGCTCAGCCTTGAAGCCGTCAGTCTACGTTGATGGGAGCGAAGCCGGGCGCCTGAAGAATGGGCGTTACATGTCCCTGCGGCTTGCTCCGGGAAAACATAGCTTCGAGTCCAGCATGAAGAAGGAACCCGCCTTGGATGTCGAAGTCAAATCAAACGAAACTGTGTACCTGGAAATGGTCCTCCTGCCGGGCACGTGGCGCGGGGGAGGTCGGCTGGTTCCTGTGGCACCGGAGGACGCGAAAAGCGCTCTGTTGAAATTGAAACCGCTGGACGACAAGCAGGCTGACGTCTCCGGCCCCTCGACGCCAACGTCGGCTCGGTCGGAAGTTCCGGCCACCGGCAACTCACAGGCGGAAGCTCCTGCCGAATCGGGCCCACCAGCGCAGCCCGCGAACGTCACGGTAAAATCTGCGCCTCCGGGAGCCGACATAAATGTTGACGGAAAGTTCATGGGGAACACTCCTTCCACTATTCAGTTGACTGCCGGGGAGCACGAGGTCCTAGTGGAGAAAGAGGGGCTGAGACCCTGGCAGCGAACTATGACCGTGAGCGCTGGGGGAAGCATCACCATCGATGCAACCTTGGAAAAACCTTAGGAACGACTGGGCGAGGCCGAGGTACAAGCGGTCCGATAACCTATACCTGTTCTATGCCAAAGCCCACGCCCAAACCGAAATCCGCCATGGCCAAACTTGTTGACGCCTTCATCAAACTCAGGGCCGAGGCGAAAGCGCGCATGCCCGAAGAAGAGTTCCGTGAAGCGGACCGTCAGTTCCATGAATTGGCCGATAACGTTCGTGCTCGACGACGGCGAGCTATCCGTCCCTAGCGTTCGCGGACAGGAGTGTCCGCGCCACACGGTTCGTGCCACCTCGCCGATTGCACCCCCGCTTCCCCCCGTGTTAGCCTCTAACCGAAGGGGATCACTTTGCAGCACAAAGTTCCCGCCGGGCTGGATCGCAAGGAAGCGGACGTTTACCGGCATCTGGATCCAGAGCGGCTCCCGAAACACATCGCCATCATCATGGACGGCAACGGGCGCTGGGCTAAGCGGCGTCACATGCCGCGTGTGGCCGGACATCGCGCCGGCGTTGCGGCCGTGCGCTCCACGGTCGAAACCGCGGCGCGCATCGGCATTCATGCGCTCACCCTCTACGCATTTTCGGAAGAGAACTGGAAGAAGCGTCCCAAGAGCGAGGTCGACTTCCTGATGCGCCTGCTGAGCCGCTATTTAAAGGCCGAAGTGCCGACGTTGAACGACAACAATATCCGCCTGGAATATATCGGGCGGCAACAGCAGTTGCCGGAAGATGTGCAGGAGCGCATGGAATGGGCCCGCAATGCTACAGCGCCAAATAGCGGCACGGTGCTCACACTGGCGCTGAACTATAGCGCGCGCAGCGAGATGGTGGACGCGTTTCGTTCCATGGTGAAAGCTGCGGCCCAGAATGGCGGCATCGAGCACCTGCAGATCGACGAGGAAACGGTCGGCCAACATCTTTACACCCGGCACCTGCCCGATCCTGATTTAGTCGTGCGCACCTCCGGCGAGATGCGGCTGAGTAATTTCCTGCTTTGGCAGTTGGCCTACGCCGAGATTTATGTGACGCCAACCCTATGGCCCGATTTTCGCGGCGTGCATTTGCTCGAAGCCATCGCCGAGTATCAGAAGCGGGAGCGGCGCTACGGTGGGCTTAATCATGCTTCGGTTGATCATGCTTCGGTTGATCATGCTTCGGTTGATCATGCTTCGCCCGATCGCGCTGCGACAGATCATGTTTTGCTGGATCATGTCTCGCTGGATCAAGCGTCGCTGGATCACGGGGACGACTCCGATCCTCATTCGTCCGAGAACGGCGGCGGGCAACGAGAAGCCGTTTCTGTAAAGACTCACAAATAAATCAATCTTCAAAAGGCAGATCGGCTTTGCTGAAACGCATTGCGACCGCGGTTGTCCTCATCCCGATTGTGATGCTGCTGGTGCTGCGCGCACCCGTGCCAGTTGTGGCCGTAGTGGCGGCAGGCGTGGCACTGCTCACGGTACAGGAATTTCTCAAGCTGACCGAATCCTACGGTGTGCAGCCCTTACGCCTTCCCACTTTTGCCTTCGTAGGATTATTTTTTCTTTTGCTGATCGCGCTCACCGCGGCAGAAACGCCGCAATTGTCTTCGCTGAAATTTGTCTTCGGATTGGCCTTTGCCTGTGCCCTGGCACCATTTCTTTTTTTGACGATCGCCATGCGGCGGGCACAATTGAGCAGTGGGTATCCGGCGGCAGCCGCGTCGTCGTTTGCTTTCGTTTATATTGCCGTGCCCATGGCCATGCTGGTGCAATTGCGTCTGCAATGGGCCGGAGCCTTCTGGCTGCTCTACTTACTTCTGGTGGTTTGGGCGGGAGACATTTTCGCTTACTTTGTAGGAAAGTCGCTGGGCAGGCACTTGATGTCGCCGCGCATCAGCCCGAAGAAAACCTGGGAGGGCGCGGGCGCCTCGCTGGCCGCAAGCCTGGTCGTGGGCAGCCTGCTTTTTACCTATGCCCTACAGATCAGTTCATTTCTGCTGCGAGTGGGGTTAATCCAGCGGCGGGACGGCCTGTTTGGACTGGAGAAGCCCGAACTGTGGCCGATCATCCTGTTAACCATCGCGTTGAACGTCGCGGCACAGCTCGGCGATCTGGTGGAATCTTTGATCAAACGCGGTGCCGGAGTGAAGGATTCGGGCAGCATCCTTCCAGGACACGGCGGCATGCTGGATCGCATTGATGCGCTGCTATTTGCCGCCCCAGTGCTGTGGTACTATGCGATCTGGCTCGCACTCCAATGACCTGCCTTCCGCTTCCCCGGCGGACGAATCAAAAGCGCGTAAAATAGACTTCACTCTTCATGAAACGCATCGCCATCCTGGGTTCCACCGGATCGATCGGCCGCAGCACGCTGAGCGTGGCGGAGTCCTATCCCGATCGCTTTCAGATTGCCGCATTGGCTGCGGGAGCCAATCTGGATGCCGCCTTCGAGCAAGCCCGGCGCTGGCAGCCCCGCATACTTTCAATTGCGGCTGAGGCCGATGCGGACGTCCTGCGGGCTCGCCTGCAGCAAGCTGGCCTGGGAGAAATCGAAGTCGTCTACGGCACCGCTGGAACGGTAAAGGTCGCGACCCACCCCGAAGCCGATTTCGTGGTCAGCGCCATCGTTGGCGTCGCCGGACTGGAGGCGACTTACGAGGCGGTGAAGGCCGGAAAGACGGTTGGCGTGGCCAACAAAGAGTGCCTCGTCGCCGCCGGCGAGTTGATTACCGCTGAAGCGCGACGCCAAGGCAAGCCGCTGCTGCCGATCGACAGCGAACACAATGCCGTCCACCAGTGCCTGCGGGGCGGGTACATGGACGAAGTCGAACGCATTTGGCTGACCGCTTCGGGTGGGCCGTTTCTCAAGACTCCGCTCTCGGAGTTCAGCACCATCACCGTGGAGCAGGCCTTGAATCATCCCACCTGGAAGATGGGGAAACGCATCACCATTGACTCGGCGACGCTCATGAATAAAGGCTTCGAGGTCATCGAGGCCTGTAGGCTGTTCAATGTGCCCCCGGCCAAAGTGGAGGTTCTGGTGCATCCCCAGTCGACCATCCACTCCATGGTCGAATTCATCGATGGCAGCATCCTGGCGCAGTTTTCGGTGACCGATATGCGGCTGCCGATCTTGTATGCCCTAACATATCCCGAGCGCATTGCGTCGGAGATGCGCTTTTCAGTAAGTAACCTGCGTCATCTGGACTTCAGCTCGCCCGACATGAAAAAATTCCCTTGTCTCCGTTTGGCATACGAAGCGGCAGAGGCGGGCGGGGCGAAAACTGTAGCCTTGAACGCCGCCGATGAAGTCGCGGTGGCTGCTTTTCTCCAGGGCAAGATTGCTTTCGATCAGATTCCCGGAATCATCGAAGACACGGTTTCGGCATCGAATTCGGGGAAACTGGAGTCCATTGCCAAAGTACTTGAAGCCGACGCGGAAGCCCGCCGATATGCGGAAGAGCGGGCCACTGTAATAATAAAGAAAGCCGGACGACCGCGGGCAACATCCGTAGTCTAGTAAGCTGAATCTAACAGGGGAGTTGTTTACGTACCTTTTATATGTCTGATTTCCTGATCTCCATCGCTGCCGTCGCTGTGGTCCTGGGTTTCATGATCCTGATCCACGAGTTCGGCCATTACGCCGTGGCCAAGCTGCTGGGGGTGCGCGTGGAGCAGTTCGCCATTGGTTTCGGCAAGCGGCTGGTGGGCTTCCACCGCGGAGGAACCGACTACCGCATCAACGCCCTGCCTCTCGGCGGCTACGTGAAAATGAGCGGCGAGAATCCCATGGACGAGCGCACCGGCGATCCCGGCGAATTCATGTCGCATCCCCGCTGGCATCGTTTTTTGATCGCCATTGCCGGGCCGACGATGAACATTCTGCTCGCCATCTTCCTGCTCACCGCGGTTTACATGATTCACTATGAATACCCGGTGTTTCTGGATAAGCCGGCGGTCATTGAAGGCTTGAAGCACGATTCTCCGGCGGAAAGAGCAGGCTTCCAGCTCGGCGACCGGATCATCAAGGTTGACGGCATTGACAATCCGACTTGGGAACAGCTTCAGCCTCGGGTTTGGCTGAGTGCCAATCAACCCTTGACCGTAACGATTCAGCGTGGAAGCCAGGTTCTTCAGAAGACTCTCGTGCCCCAGGCCGTGACTTCCTCCGAAGTGGGCTCCGCCGGATGGTTCCCAGCCGAGCCCGTCGTGGTCGGCCGCATCGAGCCCGGCACGCCCGCAGCCAAGGCCGGCATAAAAGAGGACGATCACATCGTCGCCATGGATGGCGAAAATCTGCCTTCCATCGAAAACATGATCGAGCGCCTCCAGGAAACCAAGGACAAGCCGGTCGACCTCACCGTGATTCGGGGCAATCAAAATCTCAACTTCCACCTGACCCCCGCGCTCTCGGCCACCGAAGATCCGAAAGAGCAGAGGTATCGCCTGGGATTCTTAAACAAGAGCGAGACCAAGGTCACCACCCTGCCCTTCGCTCAGGCGCTGAGCCTGTCGCTCGATCAGAACAAGAAATATTCCCTGCTAATCCTGGAATTGGCGAAGAAGCTGATCCAGGGTAAGGTCTCGCCGCGCATGGTCTCCGGCCCCATTGGCATCGCGCAGGACGCCGGTTACGCCGCCCAACAGAAGGGCTGGACCCCGCTCATGGAATTAACCGCGGGAATCAGCCTGAACCTCGGCATCTTTAACCTGCTGCCCATTCCGATTCTCGACGGCGGCGTGATCCTGTTTCTGCTGATTGAAGGCCTCATGCGGCGCGATGTGAGCCTGCGCATCAAAGAGCGCGTGTACCAGGCGGCCTTCGTTTTCCTGGTGCTCTTCGCGGTGATGGTGATCTATAACGATCTGATGAAGACGCTGCCGGGGCTCAGCCACCGATTGCCGTAAGTCGGCTGCACTAAAAAGAGGTTGTGTGGCGCGGGCACTCCTGCCCGCAGTGCCGAAAACGCAGCTGAATCCGTAACATCGGAGTTTGCTCGCAGACGCGATACAATGTATCTCAGGAGGGCGAATGGCCACCACTGAGATGGTTCATGTTCGCATAGAGAAGCGGATTAAGCAGCAAGCCGCCAAGACCCTGGCCGCGATGGGGTTGTCCGTTTCCGACGCCGTGCGCGTGCTGCTCACTCGAGTAGCTGCCGAGAAAGCCCTGCCCTTCGAGGTAAAGGTTCCCAACGCCAAAACCCAAGCAGCCATGCGCGAGGCCCGCCGCGGTGGATTGCCCTCATTCAAGAATGTGTCCGCCCTGATGGACGATTTGGATGCGGAAGATTGAATACACCACCGCCTTTCGCCGCGATTTTAAGCGCGAGAAAAGGGGGCAGTATCGGAGAGATGTTGCAGCTCTCATTTCTGCCTCGGTCTCGCTCCTATCCGCAGACGAAGCGCTTCCCGAAAAAAATCATGACCACCAACTCTCGGGCGCTTGGCGCGATCATCGTGAATGTCACCTTAAGCCAGATTTGCTGTTGATTTACCCCAAAATGGGGACGGACGTTTTGCAACTTGTTCGCCTGGGTTCACACAGTGAGCTCTTCAGGTGAGCGCGGCCAGTGCCCTGTTTCCGCATGTTAAAATAGAGCTTCCATGGCTATTACTCCCCGTAGAAAAACCGTGACCACCGTAGTGGGCGGAGTGTGTGTCGGTTCCGATGCACCAATTGTGGTGCAGTCGATGACCAATACCGATACCGCTGACATCCTCGCCACCGTCAAGCAGTGTGCCGACCTGGCTCGTGCCGGCTCCGAACTGGTGCGGGTTACGGTGAATAACGAAGAGGCGGCGGCGGCCGTGCCTCGCATCGTCGATCTGCTGGACCGGCAGGGCATCCGCGTGCCCATCATCGGCGACTTTCACTACAACGGCCATGTGCTGCTGACCAAGTATCCCGAGTGCGCGCGCGATCTGGCTAAGTACCGCATCAATCCCGGCAACGCCAGCATCGGAAAGACCGGCGACTCGAACTTCCGTACCATGATCGAAGTTGCGGTGAAGTATCAGAAGCCGGTGCGCATCGGCGTGAACTGGGGCTCGCTCGATCAAACCCTGCTCACCAAAATGATGGACGAGAATTCGGCTCTTGCCGAACCGAAAGACGCTCGCAACGTCACCATGGAAGCGATGGTGGTGAGCGCGCTGAACTCTGCCGAACTGGCGCAGAAGTTCGGCCTGCGTCCCGACCAGATTATTTTGAGCGCGAAAGTCAGCGGCGTGCAGGATCTGATCAACGTCTACCGAGCCCTCGCCGTCCGCTGCAATTATCCGCTGCACCTTGGCCTCACCGAGGCTGGCATGGGAGCGAAAGGCGTGGTCGCCTCGAGCGCCGCCATGGGCGTGCTTCTCCAGGAAGGCATCGGCGACACGATTCGCGTCTCGTTGACTCCGGCTCCCGGTGGCGACCGCACCGAAGAGGTTCGCGTGGCGCAGCAGATTCTGCAATCCATGGGCATTCGCAGCTTCACCCCGCAAGTCACCGCCTGCCCCGGCTGCGGACGCACCACCAGCACCTTCTTCCAGGAAATGGCCGAGCAGATTCAGACTTACCTGCGCGAGCAGATGCCCAACTGGAAAAACCGCTACGTCGGCGTGGAAGAAATGAAACTCGCCGTCATGGGCTGCGTGGTCAACGGCCCCGGCGAATCGAAGCACGCCAGCATTGGCATCTCCTTGCCGGGAACCTTTGAAGAACCCAAAGCCCCGGTCTACGTGGATGGACGCCTGTTCACCACGTTGAAGGGCGACCGCATCGTCGCCGAATTCATCCAGATTTTGGATGAATACGTCGACTCCCACTATGCAGCCAAAGAAGCGCAAAAGGAAGAACTCGCTGCCAGAAACTAAATTCTCATCCCTACTGCCCGGTCAGCAAGAACAGCGGATTCTGATTTAGCGGTTCGCCATTGGCCTGGGTGGCGCCGTTACTGAAAGGCGCGGGCAGATCCGTGATCAGCGTATTGACTGGCGTATCGCTGCCCGAGGCTCCGTTCGCATTGTTATCCGTGGTATTGATGGACGCGATGATTCCAGCATCGCACGAGCTTACATAGACAGCGCTGCTGTCCGCAGCCGTTGCGGTGAAAACGCGAAAGCGCGTGGTGGTTGGCGAATACAAAGCGGTAAGAGACGCCGGAACACAACTGGCAACCGGTGACACCGCAAATTGATTCGTGGCAAATGGTCCGGGCGTCGCGCCCGCCGGAGCCCAGGTCAGCAGCGTCATGGCAAACGTCGTTGCCGTCAGACTCGTCGCATCAAACGCAACCCATTCCGGGATCACGCACGCCCCCGACACATTCGGATCGGGACACGGCGCCGGCGCCGTCTGGTAGCTGGCGACATAAAAGCCAACGCCGTCGGGCGAAGCGGTCACCGACACCGGAACTGGAGCGCTGCAAGTGGAGCACGCAAAAGGCGTGCTAGCCGCGGTTAGCCCAGGAATCGTAAGCCCACCCGGCGTCAGCGGGCTCGGCGTGTCGTTGGCTCCGCCGGTGTCGGAAAAGACGTACAGCAATCCAGCCGCAGGATTGGTCACATAAAGCCGGTTCAGGTGCGAATCGTAGAAGATGAAGTTCGCCCCCGCTCCCACACAAAGAGACGGTGTCGCAGTACAGTCCGGAGTCGTCGCCGTGTCGGTTGCCGTGTCGATCGTGATTAGCTTCCCATCGCCCTGAGTAACCACATAAACTTTTTGGCTGTCCCCGCGTGCAACCATCCACACGGGAGTAATCCCGGAAAATCCCGTCACCGCATTCTGCGACAGATCGGTTACGTTCAAACTGCTGATGGATCCGCTTACCGCCGCGCTGCCCTGGTTGGCAACGTATAGCTTGGGCGCGCCATTATTCGTAATCCCCGGAGTCTCCGCCAAACTCACCGGATTCATTCCCACAGTTGCGCTGTTGCTCACGATATTCGATGTGGTATTAATCTCCGCCACCGAATTGGAGTTGTAATTCGCCACGTACATGGCTGTGGTCTGCGTGCTGTTCAGAAACACAGGCTGGGGCGGAACCGACGCCGTCCCCGCCGAAGCAGCGGCCAGCCCGGTATATGCGCTCGTAAACGTGATGGTTGTTCCGCCGCTCAATATTGCGCTTGATGTGTATGTGCCGTTATAAAGCAGCGGGTTACAAGGCGAGCTGCATCCAGGGATGGTCACGCCTGCAATCACAATCACCGTTCCCGTGGCCACAGGACCCGAACCGCTATTCGATGGATTGGCCAGCAACGGGGTCGCCAGGGTTGCGGTCACGACATTGCCGCTCTCGCTGATCGAGGAGATATTGACCGTCTGACTTGGCAGGGCGATCGTGCTCACCGCGCCGAACGTGCTTCCCGTACTGGATTGGAAAACCGGGCTGAAGCTCGCAACTACATCCAATCCGCCCGAGAACGCGCTGCTGGCGCTGGCAACAAACAATCTGCTGTTGTTTGGCGAGAGAGCCATGTGGGTTGGATTGAGTCCAGTGTTGGGCTGGCCCGTGGCGGTCAGTGAGGTCTCGGCAATGATCGTATCTCCGGAAACGTCAATCTGCATCGCTCCGCCGGGATAGCCCGCCACCGTGGAACTAATGCCATTAGGCACGTTGTTGCTGAGGCCAAAGACCGCGTGAAAATTAGCTGGAGTGGGAGACGTTACCACTGGGCACCCCGGTACGCCGCTGCCCGCCGAACACGGAATCACCACCGGGCGATAGACCTGTCCGCAAGCCGTCCACAGCAGCATCGCCAACACCACGGTCCCCAACTGAACGCAACTACGAACCCTCATCGGCACCCCAAACCTAAGCTTTGGATCGTTCATTCTTAAATCGTTCATTCTTGAATGGATCTGCAAGGAATTCAATATTCTAGCGGCTGGCCAGCATCTGCGCCAGTGGGCCGGCAAAATCTGTCCGGCAAGATCGGTCGCCGGCCCCCGGCAATTCTGATTGGTGGGATGCCTCGAATTGCGGACTAGTTGGATGAGGGATTCGCGGCAACCGTGTCGTAGAGACGTCGTGGCCGAAAGCCGGACGCCGGAAGCCGCGCTAGCGCCCGCGCCGCGATTTGCCGCCAGCCGCCGCCGCCGGAGCCTCCGACATCGCCCCTGCCGCGGGCTTTTTCTTGCCTTCCATCTGAGCCAGGCTCTGCTTCAGAGCGGCCATCAAATCAACTACTGGGGCAAGCTTCTTCGGCTTTTCCACCGCCGCCACTTCCCCGCCCTCAAGCTTGGTCTCGATCAGCTTCTTCAGATTTTCCTGGAAGGTGTCTTTGTACTTTTCCGGATCCCACTCGTCCGCCAGCGCCTCGATGAGTTGGTGCGCGACCTTCACCTCAGCTTCTTTCAACTCCACATCCGGCGCGCCAAACCCTTCCACCTTCTTCACTTCCTCTGCGTAGTACATCGTGTGCAGCATCAACCCGCCCTCGGACGGGCGCAGGAAACAGGTGTACTCGCGATTGTGCATCGTGATCTTGGCGATGGCCACGTACTCGCTCTCTTCAAGCGCTTTAGTCAGCAGCGCATACGGACGCCGTCCCGCCTCCTCCGGCAACATGTAGTACGACGATTCGAAATAGACGGGATCCACGTCGGCAGCTTTTACGAACTCCAGAATCTCCATGGTCTTGGCGGTTTGCGGCTCGATCTTCTTGATCTCCTCCGGCTCGATGACGATGTATTCGTCCTTGCGGAACTCGTAGCCCTTCACGATATCGCTGCGATCCACCACCACATTCTCCGCCGGACAAATATATTGCTGCTTCACTCGCACCTTATCCGGACGATGCAGCATGTTGAATGAAATGCCCGTACTGCGCGCGCCCGAAAACAAACGCACCGGCATGGAAATCAGACCGAAAGTTAAATGTCCAGACCAAACCGAAGATGGCATAGTTCCCCTCGCTTGCGTTCACTGCACAAAAGTCCTGTCATCCCGACCGCAGCTTTCCGTTCCGAAGGAATGGAAGGCAGAGTGGAGGGACCTGCTATTCTTGGCGGGCGAATCGATCGTAAGCCCGCCTAAACTCCCCAGATTTGGGAGTTTAGCCCAAAATTGATCATTGGATGCACAAATCTCGCGTCGGGGAGTACCGAAGTGTGAAGCCAGAGGAAATGGG
This sequence comes from uncultured Acidobacteriaceae bacterium, assembly GCA_963710965.1. Classification (GTDB taxonomy): domain Bacteria; phylum Acidobacteriota; class Terriglobia; order Terriglobales; family Acidobacteriaceae; genus Sulfotelmatobacter. The sequence goes on from CAVQCP010000056.1 coordinate 171,286, forward strand.
GTTGATCACCCTCCAGCGCTATTACCGGTAGTTAGCAGAAGGATTCCAGACAACCGCGCCCGGGCTCATCGCGGCCAGGTGTATCGCAACGATGTTCACTGCGGCGCCGGCTGCGTATTTTGCGCCGGTTTGGGCGGCGGGGGATTTGCCGCTTTGTCGTCCTTAAATATCCCGGCGATCTTCCCAAAGAAGCTCTTCTTTTTCTGCCCGTTTGGATCGGCATTCTGCTGATCTTGCGCGTTGGCCGAATTCGGCGGCAAGGGTTTCTCTCCGCCCCCGCCGAAGACGCGATTGAAGAATCCCGCCACTCCGCTCTGCTGATCGCAGGTCTCGCGCGGCTCCGTGCCCACCACAAACGAAACCGTGTAATCGTCGGGACAAGCCGATGTCGCCAACCGGTTCGTGACCTTATCCAGTTGCACATCGATCACGCCGCTCGGCTGCGAAAAATTCTTCATGTCAGAATACTGCGGCAGCGCGGCGGCTTTCTTCATGAACTCGGTCCAGATGGGCGCGGCCGTCATCGCGCCGCTCAAGCGCAGATCGCTGTAATCGTCATAACCCACCCAGACGATGCACAGCAGATTCGAGGTGTAACCGGCGAACCAGCCATCGTGCGAACTGCCGGTCTTGCCCGCTGCCGGTTCGGTAAATCCGCGCAGCCGCACGGCCGTGTAACCCAGGCCGTTGTTGATTACACCTTCCATCATGGTCGTCATGACGTAAGCGATGCGCGGATCGAGCACCTGCCGCTGGTCCGTCTTGTAGTTGGAAATCACGTCGCCCTTGGCGTTGCGCACCGAGTTCACCAGGATCGGCGAAATCCGCTGTCCGTTGTTGGCAAACGACGTATAGGCGCCCGCCATCTCTAAGGGCGTGGCATCGTAGGAGCCCAAGGCCATGGCCGGAGTCGGCTTCACCGATGCGATTCCCGCCGACTTCGCCAGCTCCGCCACTTTGTCGTAGCCCACTTCCTCGGCTACTTTCACCGTGGCGTTGTTGAGCGACATGGCCAGCGCGTACCGTAGCGTCACATCACCGTGATATTCCTCTTTGTAGTTACGCGGCTCGTAAATCTGATCGCCGTAGGCGAAGCTGGTGGGCGCGTCTGTAACCGTAGAAGCTGGCGTGATCACGGTTTGCGATCCGTCGATCGCGGTATTCATCGCAGCCGCATAAACGAACGGCTTAAAAATCGATCCCGTGGGACGCTTCGACAACGCATGGTTCAACTGGCTGAAGCCGTAATCGCGTCCACCCACTAAGGCCAGCACTGCGCCCGTATGCGGATCGAGCACCACCATCGCCACCTGCGCTTGCGGCCCGGGCAGAACCTTGGTTTCGATCTTTTTGCCAACCTTCAACTTCTTAGTGCGCAGCCGGGTGACTTGCTCATCCACCAGCTTGATGCCGCTCTCGACCGCCTGTGCCGCCGCTTTCTGCAGATCGGGATCGAGCGTGGTGTAAATTCGGTAGGACTGATCATTCAAATCATGCTCGCTGAATTTATTGATCAGCGTATCGCGCACCATGTCGACAAAATACGGCGCGTCGCTGGCCTCAACATTCGGCGGGGCGAGCGTAAGCGGCGTGGCTTTCGCCTTTTCCGCCTGTTCCCGTGTAATGGCATGGGTGTCGACCATCGAATCCAAAACCAGGTTCCGGCGGTCCGTCGCTCGCTCTTTATGGCGATAAGGCGACAAGCGGCTCGGCCCCTGGATAATGCCCGCTAGCAACGCCGCCTCGGGCAGCGTGATGTCCTTCAAGTCTTTATTGAAGTATGCGCGGGAGGCTTCCGCAAAGCCGTTGATGGAGAACGATCCACGCTGTCCCAGGTTCACCCAGTTGGCGTAAAACTCGAAAATCTGTTGCTTGCTGAATTTCTGCTCGAGCTCCTCCGCGATCAGCATCTCCGTCAATTTGCGCCGCACGGTTTTTTCCGGCGTCAGAAAAAATCCGCGCGAGAGCTGCATGGTGATCGTCGAACCGCCCTGTTCATGCTTTTGCCGGGTCAGATCGATCCATCCCGCTTCGAACATGCGGACGAAATTGACGCCGCCGTGCTCGAAGAATCGCCGGTCTTCGATGGCCAGCACGGCGTCCACCATCACTTTGGGAATCTCGTTGTACTTCACCACTTGCCGCTTCGATCGCTGTTCCGCGTCGAACAAGGCGGTTACCAGCTCCGGCTCCAATTCGTAAGCGGAAAGGTCGTTGCCTTTGCTGGTGATGTGGTCGACCTTCCCGCCTTCAATCACAATATGCGCCGGTTCCGGGCTGTGGTAGCTCTCCGGCCCGGGAGCGATCTCGATGCCATCGCGCACCAGGTGAAACGTGCCCAGCGGCGCCTGTTCGTCCTTATCGGAGTATCCGGCGTGATTCAGGAAGGCGGCGATTTCTTTCGCGTTGATCTTGTCGCCATCATGCACCGTGCGCGGCAAGGCATAGATCTTGGCGGAATTGCTGAAGATCGGAGAGCGGAATCGTTGCTCAATAATCCGGTCGTATTTGACGTAGAAATAGCAGAAAAAACCTCCCACCCCGACCGCCAGCACCAGAAACACAATCAGTGCGACGCGAATCACCGGGTCACGCGGCAGCCCGCGCCACCTCTTTCCACCGCCCTTGCTTTCTTTTTTAGGAATCTTGATTTTGATGGCCACGATTCAACTCGACGCTCGTCAACAATACCTGCCCTAAGCCTACTTCAGATCAGACGATCGGACGCGTCCAAAGGTTTGATAACGGCTGCGATTCCTTTGGCCGGCAGTACCCGCCTGCTGTTCTAACAGGCTGCTGAAAAACTCCGATTGGGTCAGGTTTGGGAAGGGCACGACTTCAGTCGTGCCGTTCAGTCCTTCCACACCAACCGCGCTTTAGCGCCTGCGGGCTGCTTTCGGGCATCAGCAGCGAGTTTTTCAGCAGCCTGCTAAAACAGCATTCGATTTCAGGAAAGCGATCTGTCAATTGTAACGCCTGAACCGCGAAGATGATCTGCCCACAGCAGATTCGTTGAACAACGGATTAAACAAAAAGAGACCCGCAGTTTATGCGGGCCTCCGATGGCTTACCTGCGAACCGGTCAATGCTGGAAACGAGTTACGGATGCTGTGACGGGCTCCCCTTTCCTATGGTTCGTCCGTCGCCACCCAGTAGCCGCCATACGTCAACGTGCCGCCGATTTCAACCGCAGCGCCGCTTTCCAACTGGAAGCCGGTGACGTTGTACACGGTCGTTGTGCCGTCAAAAAGGCCGCCATAGGCAAACACGAGATCACCACTTTGATCGAACTCTCCGCCGTAGCCCACCTCGTCGTTCAAAAATGGAGAACCGTTAACCGCGGTAATTGTTCCGCTGGAACTCAGTTCAAAACCCTCCGGTGGATTGAATCCAGTTCCCAGATCGTTTAAGCCGAAGGTGTAGATCAGGTTCCCGCCCGAGTTCTGCTGCACTGCAATGTTCATGGGCGAATACGTGATAAGGAACGGTGACCCGCTCACGGGCGAGATTGCGCCCGCCGATGCACCGGATTGCGCAATGCTGAACACGTAGAGATTCTTGTCGTCCGCCCCATTCAGCGAGAGGCTCGAACCGGTCGTGCCGATCAGGAATTGTCCGGTGGGCTCTCCCGCCACCTGCCACATGGGAAAACTAAACGGACTGCCGGTGACCGCGGTGAGCACGCCAATATTGCTTCCGGTTCCGATACTGTAAGCACCCACTACGGAACCAGTGTGGTTGGCAGTGGTCGAGGTGATGTACAGATAATTTCCCAGGCCATCTGTGGTTATATTTCCCGGCGAGAACGGCACAGCAAAGGGAGAGCCGGTGACTGCGCTCAGCCCGCCGCCGCTACCAATCTGGTAAACGAAGATCTCATTCAAAGTTCCATCCGCGATGAACAGCAGCGTGCCACCCGGGTTGGTGGTGAGCCGGTTCGTGTCAAACTCGGACGCGGTTATATTCGCGACCGCCACTGGAAATGGGCTATTGGTCACGGCCGTAAGAGTCCCCCCAGCCGCAATTGTGTAGGCGTAGATCTGGTCAGTCGAACCAAACGCCGCGTACAGGTATTGTTTCTGAGCGACTGTCATACCCAACCCGGTATCGAAACTAGGAGTCTCCGGCGGCACGTAGCCGTTCGTAACCTGAATCGATCCGTTGCCGGTATCGAGGGTGTAGCCCATCATCTCGCCGGGAGAAGCCGTCCCGTTGAGCACAAACACAAATGCAGAACTGGGTCCGGTGCCACCGCCTCCTCCGCCACCACCACTGCCTCCACCAAAGTTGCCGCTGCCATTTCCCGTGCTCGCAGACGTGCACGGTAAAGCGCCGAAACCGCCGCACGAGTAATTATTGCAATTGACCAAGACCATGGTCGCCAGTGCCACCAGCAAACCGAGTAAAACTCGAGTTACGACCTTCATGAACTGCCTCCAACTCACTGCCTGCGGACGAGTGGGGAAAGAACTTCGTAATCCATTTGGGCAGTTTGGATAGTAAGGGGAGAGTAATATGATGGCAACGTTACGAATGTCACTGGCGTTCGCCAGAACGAAGACGACTGCCGCTCTCAGGAAATATGAAATCCGGACACTGGCCGAAAGCGGGGTGGCTGCTGACAAACTCCGATTGGGTCCGGTCTTGGGAAGGGCACGACGTTTTGTCGTGCCGTTAGGTCCTTCGACGCACCGACCGCCCTTTAGCGCCCCAGATAGGCTTCGGCGCATTCCATGCTTACAATCTTTGTAACTTTCTAGCCCGACTTACTTACTAACTTATCCCTTCACAAAAGAGCTTCGACAACGGCATGTTACTTACGGGAGTGACCGAACGATAGCATGGTAACCTCACATTTCTCTTGCCTCTATTATTAGAAGCTGACAACATTCGGATTGAACCTTGTGGAGGATTTTCCCAGTGAGACGATCAAGCATTCTGGCCGTGTTTCCCATCACCCTTGCGCTCATCCTCAGTGGATGCGGCACTTCCGATTATTTGCAGTCAGTCACGCTCTCGGCCGCTGGGGCTTCCAGCGGAGGCTCTTTTAATCTTCCTGGCGTCGATGCCACGATTCAGTTCCAGGCCACTGCGAACTACCATAGCGGCAAGCAGGTCCCCATTACAGACGCTGTCACGTACACGCTCACGCCGATATGTTGCGACGACACCGGGGCCTCACTGCCGACTCCGGCAGCGCCGATCCCTGGCCAGCCGGGCACCGGCACCGTCTACATCGACCCGACCGGCCAGATGCAGACCCTGGTGGACATATGCACCTGGACGGACACCGGTACTCCCCTTCCTACGCCCCCAAAATACGCCTGGGTCTTAGACGGATATTACGAAGTCGCAGCGAACTACAGGGGTATGGTGTCGAACGGGGTCGGTGTCGGCGTGGGTTCGGAAACCGGCAACGCTCCCGATGGCACTTGTGGTCCGCAATCGAATTAGCTTTCTCTGGCCCGGGTCTGCCTCGGCGGACCTCCATGGCGTAGAGCAACCTCAACGATGGCTGCTCACGTAACTAATCTTGAAACGGCGCGGCCTTTAGCCGCGCCGCTGTCGTTTGCCGGCCCGCATCGCTCCGGCGGCACATTTTGGGAGTGGCACGGCTTGAGTTGTTAGCTTGAGTTGTTAGCCTGCCCCGAGAAAGTGAAGGGTGCCGTTGAGCCCAACAAGAACAATGGACTCAGAGGATGCGCGTGAGATCTAGTTCAGGGCAAAGAGATGGGATGTAATCTCTACGCTCCGGCCCCGAAGAGCCTGCCCTGAGCCAGCAAAGCGCTCCAAGGGGACGACACGGATTCTAGCGCAGCCTCTAAAGCCTGCATCAGAACGCCTTCACAGTAGCTTGTAGTTTGTAATTGGGAAAAAAGGCAATCAAGCGCAAGCAGGATGTTGCGCTCTTACTGGCAGCTGGCAACCGGCCGCTGGCATCTGTACTGCTCTTACTTATTGCCGCTGTTAGGGGTGAAGTGCATATCAAACGAGTAACCCGGAAGCGAAACTGTCACCGAATAGTCTGCTGCAACATACACAGCGGACGTTCCCGGAGTATTAATGCGCTGCACGGTAATTTGCTTCGGAGTAATCGGTAGGTCGTGCTCTTTAACCTTGCGCATCACGTCAGTGCGGATATCTTCGTCGGTCTTCTGAAGAGCAGAGCTGTCCATGAGCGATACAGTTTTCAAGTCATCTTCAAAACTGTAGTTGGCCATTAATGGTGGGGCCACCTGAAAGCAAGCCACCACCACACACAAGATCGCAAGAATTCCGACTATTCCCTTAATCATTTCCCATAGCCTCGACAATGCGCCGCCAGCCGGCGCTAACTCAGGCCTGGGCTCGCAGCAGTTCTTGGAGATATTCCACTACCGCCGCGATCCTAACATCGCGTACTTCCCGAGTCGAGCGCAGAACTACTTCCACCGTACCTTCGGTAACCTTCTTTCCCACCGTGATTCTAAAGGGGATACCCACCAGGTCCGCATCTTTGAACTTAACTCCCGGGCGCTCGTCACGGTCGTCGAGGATCACATCCATCCCCGCCGCTTCCAACTTGCCGGCAATGTCGACCGCGGCGTTCAGCAGGGCGGCATCCTTTACATTAATGGGACTCACGACAACTTCAAACGGCGCAATCGAGGGTGACAGCCAGAAACCGTTTTCGTCGTTGTTCTGCTCGATCGCAGCGGTCAGAATGCGCTCGATCCCAATGCCGTAGCAGCCCATGATCGGCGTGACTTCCTTGCCATTCTTGTCGAGCACACGGCCGCCCATGGATTCCGTGTAGCGATAACCGAGCTTAAAGATGTGGCCGATCTCGACCGCCGTATCGACGCGCAGCGCGTGCCCGCAATTCGGACATCCCTCCCCAGCAGTCACTGCGCGCAGATCGGCGTACGCCGTGGGATGAAAATCCTTGCCCGGGGTTAAATTCTTCAGGTGATAGTCCTGCTTGTTCGCGCCCGCAATCAGGTTGGTGCGTCCTTGAAGTGCGTCGTCCACCAGCAGAAGGGGTAACCCTTTATCCTTCTTGTCCTTCGCCCACTCAATACCGATCGGCCCCAAATATCCCGCGGGAGACTGGAACAAGGCTTTGATCTCGCCTTCGTCCATAGGCCGCGTCGCAACCGCAACCGCGGCGTTCAGTTTGGCCTCGTTCAGTTGATGATCGCCGCGCATCAGCACCACAATCCCCCGCGACTTCACTCTTCCTGTCTTCTCGTCTTTCTCCTCGGCCATCAACGCCAGAGTTTTTATCTTGTTCTTCGGAGACACTCCCAGGAAGCGCGCCACTTCTTCAATTGTCTTCTGCCCCGGCGTGTGCACTTCCAGCGGGCCGCCATCGCCCTCAGCTTTCAGATCCTCGACCGCCTCCAGCTTCGATGTAGCTTTCTCCAGGTTGGCCGCGTAGTTGCAGCCGTCACAGCTCACGATCTGATCTTCTCCCGCCGGAGTCCGCACCATGAATTCGTGAGATTCCTTCCCGCCCATCGCGCCGGAATCGGCCTCGACTACCATGTATTTCAACCCGCACCGATCGAAAATGCGGCAATACGTCTCGTAGTGTTTTTTGTAGGAAACATCCAGGCCCGCCGCGTCGATATCGAACGAGTACGCGTCCTTCATCATGAATTGGCGCACCCGCAGCAACCCCGACTTCGGCCGGGGCTCGTCGCGAAACTTGGGAGCAATCTGATACCAGATCTGGGGCAACTGCTTGTAGCTGCGCAGTTCTTTCCGTGCAATGTCGGTCATCACTTCTTCCGCGGTCATCTCCAGGCAAAGGTCGGCGCCCTTGCGGTCTTTCAGGCGGAACAAATTCTCGCCCATTAAACCCCACCGTCCACTCGCCTCCCAAAGCTCGCGCGGATGCAGCGCCGGCAGAAAAAACTCCTGCCCAATCTTGTCCATCTCTTGCCGGACGATACCCGTAATCTTGCTGAACGACCGATTGCCGAGAAAAAGGTAGGAATAAAGTCCGGCGGCAAGCTGGCGAATGTAGCCCGCCCGCACCAAAAATTTATGGCTCGCGACCTCGGCATCCGCCGGCGCCTCGCGCAATGTAGGAATAAAAAGTTCTGACCATCGATGCATAGAGTTGTCTTGTAGATCCGAGTCGCGAATACCGACTAAAGGGCATTCGCTGATCCCTAGTGGAATTCATCATTGTAGCAGCGGATTTCTTTGACCAGACTGCAGCCCGTTGCTTCTCAACCGACCGGGTAGGCTACGCGTCGAGTGAGACGGTTCTTATAGGTAATTACATTATGTAACAGGTATTGCGTTATGATACCTGTACTTGATAGTCTATCTCCGAAGCCGAAATTCAATGACGATGCCCGAAAAAATTGTAGCTTTCTTGCCTGGGGGAAAGCCCGGTGTGTTTTGTGATGACTGCATTGGCAGCGGATTGGACCTACTTCGTCGGCAGGAGTTGGCTATCGTCACGCTGGCGCTCTCGTTGTGCCCTGGGTTTCAGAGAGCACCGGGACATTGCACAGCCAGAAGCCACAACGGCGTGCAGGAAAAGCTGGTCATTCGAGCACTGTAGAGTCAAATCGGAGGCAGATATGACAGTCGCATCGGGACTGCAGATCAAAGTAGCTGACGAGGTCTGGATCGCTACCGCACTTCTGCATCGAGAACATGGGGATCGGGCAGATTTCCAAATCGAAGAGATCATGCAGCGTGCATCCAAAGAAGCGGGCAAACGACCTCTTCGTCCCGGAGTGTACGTTCACATTGTCCAGCATTGCGTGGCGAATCGTCCTCCGAACCCAGGCCGTTATCGGATGCTCTTCGAGACTTCGCCCGGACACCGCCGGCTGTTTCGTAACGGCGACATTTACGATCCGGCTCGGGAAAGCGCCAAAATAGTTCCCGCCAGAGAAGACATTCCCTCTGAATATTCCGAATTGCTCGACTGGTACCAAGACTGGAGTCAAGACAACATTGAGGAGCGGATCAAAAACGATCCGCTGCTAGCATTATATGGCGACGGAAAAGACCTCTGGGCCGATGAGCGGGCGGACGATTACGTGCGCCGCTTGCGCGAAGGCTGGGAATGAGCCGCATCTTTTGGGACACAAATCTTTTCATCTATTTGCTGGAACCGAAGGAGGAGTTTTCAGTCCTTACTAAGGAACTCCGCACAAGAATGCTCAGGCGCGGCGACCAACTGCTAACCTCCACCATCACGTTAGGTGAAGTGTTGGTCAAGCCGACGCGGGCCGGAGATGCCGAGCGCTGCCGAAAGTATGAGCGAGCCATTTCGTCCGCGGCAACGCTCATACCATTCGATGTCAAGGCGGCGAGGCATTACGCGTCTATCAAGAGCAGCCGGTCGGTGCAGGCGGCGGATGCGGTCCAACTCTCTTGTGCCGCCAGTGCTGGAGTAGATCTCTTCATCACTAATGACGATCGTCTGCAGAACAAACAGGTGCCCGGCATCCAGTTCATCGTGTCTTTGAACCGCGCGCCGATCTGAGCAGATCACCCCACCAACTGCCGCAGAATCTCTTTCCCCAGCTTCTGCGTTTCCCCGAAAAATTTCTGATACTCGAGAAACAGGCGGTTGAGGTCCAAAGCCTGATCCGCCGACGGGTGCTTGCGCAAAATCATGTCACGCACATGCACTGGGTTCGGCAGAGTCGCATCTTCATTCAGTTCTTCCAGCGCCGTATTGGGATCGTAGTGATACATGCAAGTATTGTAGCGCCGCCGTCTCGGCGGCTGCCGGCGGGACGGACTCTTCGACTGCGCTGTCGCTACACCAGCTCCGTGGTCCACAGATCGTGCAAGTGCACGATCCCTTCTAGCTTGCCGTTGCCATCGACTACCATCAAAGAAGTAATCTTCTTCTCTTCCATCAGGGCAAGCGCCGTCGCAGCAAACTCCCGACCAGCAATCGTGCGCGGAGTCTTTGTCATGCACTCACTGGCCGTCAGATCGAGCACGTCTTTCCCGCGCTTCTCCAGTAGTCGCCGCAAATCTCCATCGCTAATGATGCCTACCAACTTCATTTCTTCTACGACTGCCGTAACCCCCAACTTCTTGCGCGACATTTCGTAAATCACGTCTGGCATCTTGGTCTGGAGATCGACGCAAGGCAGCGCATCGCCCGTGTGCATCAGCGACTCCACTCGCGCCAACCGCTTGCCGAGCTTTCCTCCGGGATGAAGATTGGCAAAATCTTCTTCCTTGAAGCCGCGCTTCGCGCTGAGCGCAACCGCCAGCGCGTCGCCCAGCGCTAGCATCGTCGTGGTTGAAGCCGTAGGGGCCAATCCCAGCGCGCACGCTTCCTCCGCAATCGAACAGTCCAGCGCGACCTCAGCCGCGGCGGCCAAAGTGGAAGCCGCTGGTCTTGCTTCTGCTGCTGTTGTTTCTGCCGGTCTTGCTTCTGTGGAGGGGGCACTCCTGCCCGCTGCCTTGGACTTCGATTTCGTTACTCCAAAGTTTCCCCGGCGGGCGCCATTCGCGGGCAAAGCCTGCCCCGAGCCTGCCTGCGCCACACGATCCCCCGTCATCGCAATCAGCGGCACCCGCAATCGTTTGATGGTTGCCAGCAAAGCCAAAATCTCTTCTGTTTCTCCCGACGCGGACAGCGCCAGCACCACGTCCCCGCGCACCACCATGCCCAAATCCCCATGCAGCGCGTCTACCGGATGCAGATACAAAGCCGGAGTTCCCGTCGAACTTAACGTGGCCGCAATCTTGCGCGCGATCAGCCCGCTCTTCCCCATCCCCGTCACCACCACGCGCCCGGCGCAGCAAAACAGCAACTCGACTGCCTGCTGAAAAGCCTCTGCCATCGGACCGGCGATCCGGTCGGCCAACGCGCATAGCGCCTGCGCCTCAATGCGCACCACATTCTCGCCAATATTTTTCATGGATGAATCTACGGAAAGAAGAATGCTAGCACGCTCGCGCCCGACCTCAGTCTCAGACTCCGGCAATAAAAACCTTCTCGATGAATCGCGGAAGCCTGGCGCCTGAAGCCGCACTTAGAAGTGATCCTCGCCCCCCCAAGGCTGCAGTGGCTTCTGCCCCAGCACCGCCAAACCCTTCGCCTGGATCACTCGGTCCCACGGTCCCGCCTGCCAATTATCCCGGCCTTTCACCGGCAGCTTCCACGGTGGCAGCGACACCATTAGATTTTTCGCCGTCGAGTGAATATACGGTTCATACATCGACCGCAACTGGTTTAGCTTCTGACGCGCCTCCTGAGTGCTTTGCAATTTCAAACCAACCGCCGCCAGCGCCTCCAGCACGGACTGAAAATCCTCGTCCCTCATACGTTCCGGCGCGTTTGCATCGTAGTGGGCATTGACTACCTGCGCCAAATCCACCGCCGCATGCCGCGCCATGGCAAAGGTCAGCTTGGCCTGTCCGGGATGAATTCCCTCGATCCCCACGATCACCAGCGACGTTACGTCCAACATGATGAGCAGTGCGCCCAGCCACGATTGGTTGCTATGCTGCGACCGGAAAAAACTCAGCACTGGATAAGAAAGACCGCTCTCCAACAACTCTCCTGACCAGCGCTCCCAATCGCGCAAAACTTCATCCAGCACAATCTGATCGATCCGCGGATTCTCCGCTCTCCCTGCCAGCCGCACCAGCAACTCAGTCGCGGTCGGAGGCGATCCCGCGCGCGCGTCCAGCATGGAGATCTGAATCTCGCGCTTCGAAAACGACGTGTACACCACCGGTAGATACCCAATCACAACGCCTAGGAATGCGAAGCCCATCCCCGCTTCGAAGACCGAGAGTATCCGCGCTCCAGGCGAGATTGGCACAATGTCGCCGTACCCCAGCGTGAAAAACGTCTCCCCGCTGGCGTAAAGGATCCTGCCAAACGTGAGTGGTTCGTTGCCCAGTTGCTCATGTCCGCCAAGGCCGTATTGCCAAAGCCCGAAACCGAAGATCAGGCTCGTCGCCCAGAACGCCATCAGAAATATCAGAGAAAGCGGCCCAAAATATCCCAGAAAGTTTTGCTGTCTCGCTGGCTTGCCGATGTGTCCCGCAATATATCTCCAAGGCATCCAGGTGCGGCGGTAAAACCATGCCGTCAGCTTGAATTGCCGCGTGACCCGCCGCGGCAACACCACCGTCTCAAAAGCATCGAGCAGTACCACCCCAATAATGCCAATGCCAGCCACCACGGCGGAAATATGAGTGTGGAGCGCCATTCGATTGCAATCTGATGCGCAAGGAAGGGTATCAGATTCGGCATCCTTCCGGTTCGCGGCGTCCCGCATTTCTCGCCCGCGCACGGAATTCAATCTGGATTTCCGGACGCCGCGCGCCGCAAGCCGCTTCGGCTACTGTGGCTTCGGCTGTGCCGGAGGCGTGGTAGTCGCAGGAGTTGTGCTAGACACAGCCGGTTTCTTCGCCACAGGCTTCTTCTTCGGCACAGGTTTCTTAGCGGGTTCGGTGTCGTCCACGATAACTTTCTTTGGGGGTTCGACCGGAACGGCCGCCTGCGCCGCCTTTAGATCCTTCCGCAACCGCGCGATCTCTTGCTCCTTCGATGCCGCCAGCTTCTCCATGCGCCCGGAAAATGCCTTCAGGCTTTTGTCCAAGCCATCCAGATCGTTGGAGAGCGCCTGCAGATCGTCCCTTGGCCCGAAGGCGCCGCACGATTCCACCACGCCTCCGAATACGGAATCCAGCGTGTCGAGGTCGCGATAAAGCTTAAACGTTGCGGATAAGTCTTCCGGGGCCTGGCGCACTTGCGCAATCATCTCCGGCAACGCACCTTGCAGATTGCGCTGGATCGAATCCACCTTCGCCAGCGCGTCTTTCTTTGAAGCGCTGTCCGTCTTCCAGCGTTCGATGCGCAACTTCGCCAGGTCGATCTGGGTCGTCTTGGACGTGGATTCCAGTTGCGCCAGCAGATCGTTCACTTCGGAAACCGAGGCATAAGAAACCGCCGAACCCTGCTGCGCTACGGCCGCGGAAGCGAAGCTTCCCTGCGCCGAATACCCAGGATCAGCGGGTTTCGCGATAACAGCACTTTGTCCGAAGCCCGCCGCAGTCCCCAGCAGCATGGCCAGCCCGCAAGAATACAGAGTGAGTTTGGAGTTCATCGATTGTGGAGTCGGTGGCGTGTCAGCGCTCCAGAATACTACAAGCAGGGCTGCCATGTTCACTGGGTAGTTCATCCCCGCGTCGGATGCGGTCGGACCACGCCAGTCGCTGACTAAGGAAGAAAAAAAGGTATCGCCAAAAAAATATTCTTTCAGGATGAAGTCAGGCAAATACTTATTCCCCGGCCACCAGCCGGTTCCACCAGGAACACAACCAGTACGTCAGGCCAGAAAACGGGAGACAAAAAAGAAGGAAGGACGAACTGTCGAGAACATCGGATAAGAAAACTGAAAAACGGGAAAGCTGCTGTTCAACCGCAGATGGCGACTCCGGTTTGGATATTTCTTCAATCAAGAAGCAAGCTCAAACCAGCGAGGTTATCCCCGCCCTACCCCGACGTATTCAAAACCCATCGCCCGCAGCCGAGTCGAATCGAGCAGGTTCTTGGTGTCCACGATGAGCGGTTTTTTCAGCAAGCGCTTGATGCGGTCAAAGTCGAGAGCTCGAAACTCCGGCCACCCGGTACCCACGACGAGCGCGTCCATGCCTTCCGCCGCCGCATATGCGCTCTCGCAATACCGTACCGTACCATTCAGCCGGCCTTTGGCCTCAGCCGTAGCCACCGGATCGTAAGCCCGCACGCGCGCGCCTTTTTCCACTAGCCTTTCGGCCAGCAACACCGCGGACGAGCCCGCAATGGAATTCGTATTGGGCTTGAACGCCAGACCGAGGATGCCGACATCTTTGTTCTCGACGGAATTCAGCGCCAGGGCAATCTTGTCGAGCAGGCGCTCGGCCAGGGTTTGATTTACATCGCGGGCCGCGCTCAACACCTTCAGCGAAACTCCGTTGGCCGCCGCCAATTCCGCCAGCGAATCCATGTCAGACTCGGCAAACACGCCGCCCATGCCTGCTCCCGGCTGCAGGCAGCGAGGGGCAATTTTCTTATCCAGACCCAAAGCCAGCGCCAGGCTGACCGCATCCGCACCCACCCGCTCGCACAGCGTCGCAACTTCGTTGATGAATGAAATTTTTGTCGCCACAAACGCCGTCGCCGATTCGCGCACCAGTTCTGCCGTCGCCTGGTTGGTCACAATCACCGGCACGCCGCGCATCACCAGCGGATGAAAGATCTGCTTGAGAACCTGTACCGCGTCATTCGAACTCGAACCCAGAATCAGCCGGTCCGGCCAGTTGAAGTCTTCTACCGCACAACCATCGGTGAAGAACATGGGCTGAGAGACGATGGTTCCATGCAAGCCCGCATCCTTCAACGATTTCTCGAGCGCCGCCGCGGTTCCTACCGCGACCGGAGTTACCACCGTGAGAATCGGCGCCTTAGGCGCCAGGCGCGCGATCCGCATCACCACATCGGTCAGGTTCTCGGCGTTATCTTCAGCCAAAAAGATGACCTGGGTTTTGCGCGCAAACGATTCAATGTCAGTGGAGTAGGCGAGCCGCCCGGCGCGCACGTTGCGCCGGATGATTTCTTTCAAGTTCTTCTCAAAGAATGGAATGTTGCCCTGCGCCATCTCGACCATGCGCGTGCGGTCGGGATGACAGCACGAAACGGGAGTGCCAAAATCCGCCAGACAAGCCGAAATCACCGTGCCCAAATACCCCGAACCGTAGACTCCGATCTGCATGCTTGCCCTCCGGCAAACCCCGCGCCCAACTGGCTCCGGACGCAGGATTCAACCCATTCCCTGTCTTTGGTTTACAGTGCGCTTGAAGCCCACGCAACGCACGGGAGGGAAATGTACCAGAGGCCATGTGAACTGAGCGGGAGTAACGTAACGTGGGGTAACCTGACTAGAAACCGCCGGCGGACGCCGACTTCAGAAGGAAGACTAGCGGGAAACCAAGCTCCCGCCCAGCAAAACCGGGGCGAGATCCACCCAATGGTCCTGCGCTTCTTCCCGCACAAACGTCAGCCGGTCCAGAAGTATGCGGCGGCTTCCGGAAAACTGCTTCCAGCGTTCGCGCGCAATGCGCAGGGCCTCTTCCGCCGCGTGTTCGGTGGCCATGGTCCCAATCGTCAGATGCGGCACGTAAGGCCACTTTTCCGCGAAGGCCAGCGCCCCGGTGTTCAGTTGCAAATGCAATTCTTCCAGGCGCGAGGCCCCGTGGGCCACAGCAATGTACACCGTAGCGGTGGTAGGCACAAAAGACCGCATGTCCTCGAGAGTTACTTCGAAAGGATTGGCCTGGCCGCAGATGCGCTCCAGCGTCTGCAACGCTGCGCGCTCACTGCCTTCGAGAGGCCGCGGCGGCAGCAAGGTAATGTGGGCCGTCAGGCAAGGCAAGTCGGGATGCAGCTCCTGCCGCAGGTTCTCGACGAACTCCCCCACTGGACTTCTTACGTAAGCGACTAGCGCGTACCGCAAGCTCGGCATATCAGGGATAAAATTATAACGTGTTCCGTCGTTTATAATCGCAAGGACGGTTGATTCGTAAGAGTCTTTCCTCTTTTGCAAATGTCGGGGCGTAGCGCAGCCTGGTAGCGCACCTGCCTTGGGCGCAGGGGGTCCGCGGTTCAAATCCGCGCGCCCCGACCAATTTGTCTTTTTCCGTGCGATTTGTTCAAGGAAGGTATGATTCACAGTGTCAAAGACCTGTCACCCGACCAAAAGCTGGCTATTGAAAGCCTGCTCGGTCGTTCCATTTCCGAAGGAGAGCAAGTCAGTGTGCGCACGGTGCCCGCTTCGCCGGAATGGCTTCTGTCCATCCAGCAGGACTCTAGGAAAAAGGGCACCGACAAACTCACGATGGATGAAATCGACGCGGAAATTGCCGCTGCACGGCGTGAGCGCGGCCAGCGCCCCGGGCAATGATTCGGGTTGTCATCGACACCAATGTTCTGGTTTCAGCATTATTGATGAGCGGCGGCTTGCCGGAGGCGGTCATCGACCTTGCCATTTCCGGTGAGGTGCAATGGTTTGCCTCTGAATCGGTTCTCGCCGAATACGAGGAAGTGCTGAAACGTCCTCGGCTCGCAATCGATTCTGGCAAAGCCGCAGACGCAATCGCTAGAATCCGGGCAATTGTCTCCGTGGTCAAACCGGCTGTACGCGTTGCTGTGGCAAGTGACCCTGACGATAATCAATTCCTCGAATGCGCCGAGGCCGCGCAAGCCCATTACCTCGTTACCGGGAATATTCGCCATTTCCCAGAGGTCTGGAAAGAGACTCGAATTGTGACGCCTCGCGAGTTCATCGATGCCTGGACAACGGCTCCCGACGACTTGCTCTGACGGTGAATGGAACTACGAAGGCCCAGGAGAATGGATATAACCAAGCGCTATGGTCGTTTCGGAGGCTTCCGTTTTGTAGGCGGCTTTCTTGCTTGCTTATTGCGGCTGAGCAGCAATTGCACCGTGTCATAGCTGTTGAGTGCGTTTAGTGCCCGCTTCAGCTCTTGTGCGCTGGAAGCCTTTATCTTGAGGTCTGGGCGGTGTATTTCGACGCGCCGTCCCTTTCGTTGCTTAAGCCATAGCGTTACTATTCCGAGCACTGCAACGCCTACCGCCGCCAGTTGTTCGTGGTGTTCTGCTAGGTCTAGAGCAAGCGACCAAACATCGTGCGTGGAGGGGTTTTGTCGGGAGACGTGGGGAACTATACCAGCGTTGCACAACTGCTTTTCTATGTCTTCTCCTTGATTTGTCTCATTCGGCGCACGATAAAGTTGAAACGTCAGGATACGGGTCGGGTCGAAAACACGAATGGTTGGCATAGGCTACGCACAACACGATAGCGGATATGTCCTGCCCTTCGATGGACATTCATCCTCTCTGTCGTCCTTGCCAGCGCAACCGAGGCTACGCGCTCACTCTTTCAAACAGCAGGAAGAGAATCTCCAAAATCTTCCGAATATTCTCCTGAGCGCTTGATTTGAACCAGAAGATCGCCCTCGGTGATTTGAAGTTCTTTGGCGGGGACGCCAAATTAGCATTGAACCAGTTAAGCATCTCTCGAACGTGGTTCCACTCGTCCCGCGTCAGTTCGCCCGAATCAAGGAGCGCGTAGGCTGCCGCAAACACACCTTGTTGCTTGTGCGAGTCTTTGTGAATCCGGGCTGTGACAAAGCGTGGATACATGGCGCTCCCGAATAGCGCGACGATCTGCGCTAGTTCTGCACCGCTAACTGATACTGCTCCAACTTGCCATCGGGCATTTCGTAGGTCCACGCCCGCACCGCAGCTTTTGGAAATCTGATCGAATACACGCGCAGCGTCATGCCCCCGCGCAATCCCTGACGCGCCTGGATAAAATCCACCGGCGTTCCCAGCGGACCCAGGCTGCTGCTGAAATCCTTCAACGCCTGATCGTTGAAATAGAAGTTCGCATTGTCGGTGAAAAGCGAGCGGTCGATGGTTCCATGTTGCAGGCCTTCGAAAATCTTGCGCGCCTGCGCCAATTTTTCCGGCGTGGCCGGATCTTCGCTCTCGAGCAATAGTGGCGCAATGCCCTGCGCAATCGCTCCCGAAGCATCGGCCGCATCCTGGTTGGTGAGCACAACCACCGCCACGCGCTCGTCGGGAAAAACCATATTCTCCGCGGTATATCCTGAGACCTCGCCGCTATGCTCTAAGGCCCGATGCCCAAACTCCAATCTGACATCCACGCCGAGCCCATACCGCGTGCCCAGTCCATTCTTCAGCAGCACCTCGGTTTCGAACGCCAGAAACGACGAGGGCTTCATCAGCTTCTGATCGATAATCGAAATATCCCACTTCGCCAGATCTTCCGCAGGCATGGCCAACTCCCCGGCGGCAAACAACCAGCCTTTGCCCTCCTTCGGTGCCGGATGCAGCGGCCCCAGCGCATATCGCATGTAGCCGGTTGGATCGGTGTCGCCCAGCCTCGCCCGGTCGATGTCCGAGACGCTCTTCATCCCCAGCGGCGTGAAAATTTTTTCTTGTAAGAATTGCAGTAGCGGCATCCCGCTCACCTTTTCCACAATGAGGCCAGCGATCACATAGTTCGTGTTGCTGTATTGCCACTTCGTCCCAGGCTCGAAATCGAGCGGCTTGCGCGCCCACCCGTCGAGAATCTTCTGCGGCGTCACCGGCTGAAGCATCATCGGCATAACGTAATCTTGCGGCCAAAAATCCTGATAACCCGAAGTATGCGAGAGCAACTGACGGATCGTCACATCATTTGCCCGCGTAAGGTCAGGAATATACTTCCCGACTTTGTCGTCGAGCGAGAGCTTGCCTTGCTCCTGCAGAAGAAGAACAGCCGCAGCCGTGAACTGCTTGCTGATCGAGCCGATGCTGTAGCGCATTTCCGGCTTGGCTGCGACGGCAGGATCGATACTCGCGCTCCCATACGCGTGGAGATAAGCGATCTGTCCGTCTTTCACCACCGCGACGGAAGCGCTCGGCACCCCCGACTTTGCGAGCGCATCCGTAGCCAGCTTATCGATCTTCTGCTGCGTTTCAGGCGAAAGTTGCGCCTGCGCGCTAGCTGCGACGCAACTCCACCCGGCGAGTCCGGCGAGCAAGAAAAAAGTCAGACAATGGCGCATGGTTTCTCCTTGAACAAGTAGTGGCAGCGAATACAAGACTGGATTGCGCATGGAGCCGAGCAATTATAAGCCTGTATTCCCGTCCCGAATTGGGACAGTCTGCCCCAGTGGGAATCGCCCGCCATAAATTCCTTGCGTCAGCCCTCTAAACGGGTATACATTTCGCTTGTCGGAGCAGTCGCCATGGCAGTAACGGCTGATTTGCTGACACGCACCCAAGCGACCGCCTCACGGTCGAATTCAATCCCCCTCTGTGCCATTCTTCCCGCCATCATGTCGTTTCTCTTACCTGTGTTCCCGGGCCCTTCGCGGTTTCTTAACTCGGTCGTTACGGTAGTGAACATCGGCTCGACCAACGACTCCCCCCGGACGAGCCACTCCCCTTTCCAGCTGTTAACGGCCCTAAAGGAGCATGACCATGAAGTCTGCAACTTGGGGAACCCTGTGTTATCGCTATGTCCTGGCGTTGGCGTTCTGTCTCGCGACGAGCGCTACGCTTTGTGCCCAGTCTTGGAGCCGGGCGGTTAGTTTTGGCGGTACGGGAATGGATGTTGGGGTAGATGTAAAAATCGACGCAGCCGGCAATCGTTACCTCACCGGCTATTTCTCAAACTCGGTCACCTTCGGAGTCAGGACTTTGACTTCCCGCGGCAGCACCGACATTTTCCTGGCGAAATACGGCTTCTGGGTGGTGCAGATCGGTGGCACCGGGGCCGACCAATCGACCGACATCGCTCTCGACTCCGAGAGCAATATTTACCTGACCGGATGGTTTACCGATAGCGCGACCTTCGGCACAACTAGCGGTTCCCCGGTAACTGTGAGCGGCGCTAGCGGCTACGTAATCTTCCTGGCGAAATACAATTCGTCAGGCGTGCTGCAATGGGTGCAAACCGGCGCGACATCGTCTTATACCCTCAATCAAGGGATCGGCGTCGCGGTCGATACCACAAGCGGCGCAGTTTACGTGACCGGCGTCGCCCAGGACACAACCTCCTTTTCCTCGTCGACCGGCGGTCCGTATTCCGTTCCCGGCCCCGGAACCTGGCACATATTCCTGGTGAAATACGATACCAATGGCAACTTCCAGTGGGGAGAATGGAATTCGGCTTCGGCCAACAGCATCTCCGACAAAGTCGCAGTTGGACCTGATGGCAGCGTTTACGCCGCCGGATGGTTCGAAGGCACAGCCACTTTCTACAGCGAAGACGGCAACAATCAAACCGTGGTTGGGCTGAGCGAGCCCATACAAACCCCTCCCGATTATCCCGGAGATGGTTTTGTGCTCAAGTATGACTCCAATGGGAACTTGAAGTGGGTGAACGACATTGGCGGCTACAAGTGCAATATGGAGGACATTGTCGTCAGCTCCGGCGGCCTGGTCAGCGCCACCGGAGAGATCGGGAACATTGACGGCAACGCCCAGCAGCAGGAGACCCTGGTTCTCTCCCAGCCGCCGGGTACAACCATCAACCTTGGTGGCGGCATCTACACCACTCCCTACAATCAGGACATCATCGTCGCGACCTACGATGAAAACGGGGTCACGCAATATGCGGTCCGCATTGGCGGGGCCGAAAATGAGGCCGGGACCGCCATCCTCTCGTCGGGCAGCGATCTCTACGTCTCTTCGTGGCGCGACGATACCGACAACCTCTACATCCTTAAACTGACCGCCGGCGTCATTGACTGGTCGAATGACAATGGCGGGCCAATCGACGGCGCTTTCCCGTTGTATCCCAGAATCACTCTGGCTCCGAATGGGGCCGTCGTCGCCATCGGTTCATTCCTGAATACGGCAACGTTCGGATCATTCACTCTAACCAGCGCAGGAAGCGACGACGTTTTCCTGTCGACCCTGGCGCCATAGCACCTAAACCCGAACGCAACACATAGCCCCGGACGCTTTCGTCCGGGGCTATTTTTTTCCGTTGCGCATTTCCGGGGCGCGTTAACGGCTGCATTTAACCAAGCGCGCACAAAAGCGCCCTAACCGCGCTTCCGCTCATACTTCAACTCAACCATGCCGCCGGAATAACTCTTATTGTCGATCAGGGAAAACTCAAGTTGTGAAAATCCTCCGATAAACAACCGAATCCCATCTCCCAGCAAAACCGGAACAATCCCCAGGTGAACCTCATCCACTAGGTCTGCATGGAGGAAATCGCGCGCCAGTTCCCCACCACCCATCAGCCAAATATTCTTACCCGGAGTTTTGCGAAGGCCTTCAACCAAAGTGGCAGGCGATTCGTTCACAAACATCGCGCCGTGCCGTTCACCCGGCATCTGCGATCGAGAGAAAACGTAATACTTGAATCCTGCGGGCAGCGATCCGCCGCTCATCTTCAATCCCACATCGAATGTCTTGCGTCCCATGATGGCGGTGTCGCAGACGCCAAAAGCATCGTTGGGATAGTCCTTCGGCCGAAAGAGAAAATCGACCTCACCATTCATACGCGCGATGTATCCATCGACACTGATGCCGAGGCTGAGAATGATTTTGCGCATGATCGCGAATTGTAGAACGGCAATACTAGTAACGCCAGGGGGGGAGATGGAATGTCGACGCCCGAGATTGGTGAAGCGCCAACCGATAGAGACTTTCTTCCGCCCCAACCTTTACAAAAGACTACAGAAGAAAAAAATCGAGTGTGTTAAATTTGCCGAGTCGTCGCCAGACCGCCTCTTCACTGTTCCAGGAGCTCGCTTTGACTTTCCGTGCAGGTTTCATTCACTCACTGCTACTCTGCCTGATCGCGTCATTTTCTCTCGCAGCTTTCGCGGCCGCCGACAAGCCAGAAAAGCCGAAGACCGGCATTCCTCCCATTCCGCCGGTTCTTTCCGTCACTCCTCTGGGTACGGTGCAGCAGAACCCGGACATCCTCGGCCGCGATGGCACCTTCAGCGCTCTCATCAACGGCAATTCCGTTTGGACCTTCGGCGATACTCCTCTGACGGTACCCGGTGTTCTCGGCAATTACTGGGACGACAATTCAATGTCCTGGACCACCAATCTCGACGCCTCTAGCGGCATCGATTTGAATTACGATCTGCTCGACAGTACCGGCGCGCCCGCAGAGTACCTGCCCTATCTCACCTGGGAAAGCACATACAACTACAATCACGACAAGAATCACTGCACACAGAAACCCTGCGGCGCGGAATATGCCATGTGGGATGGCCCGGTGATCAACGATACCGCGCGGAACCGCGTGCTGTATTACTACTATGAGTTGTATCGCGGCGCTCCGGGCATGACCGGATGGGACACGATCGGCACGGGCATCGCAGTGCAGACCAACGGTGGCGCCATCACCCGGCCCATCGAGAGTCCGGGCAGCCAGTATCCGACATTGATGTGGCAAGGAACGGCTGAGCCGTTTAACTCGGGTGCGCTGGTGGTCGGCGACACGTTGTACTCCTACGGTTGCACGGCGGGCTTTCTTGTCGACAACTGCCAGATTGCGAAAGTGCCGCTGGCCAACGCCCTGAACATCAAGGATTGGACCTATTACGCGGGAAATAATGTCTGGAGCACAAATCCCGCCAAGGCAGTCACCATTTTTCAAGGCGGCGACGCGGCCAATCAGGTTTTCTACAGCCCCTATCTGGGCATGTACATGAACATCTTTAATCCCGCGCTGGTGAACGATATGTATTACATGGTCTCCTACACGCCCTGGGGACCGTGGTCCGCCGCAACGCTGCTATTCAAAGGCGAAACTCCCTATCAGGGAACCACTAACTACACCGGCCAGGCCCACGTTGAATTCGCGCAGGGCAATGGCCAGACCCAATATGTCACCTACGCCAACCCCACTGGACCTTTCACCATTGCTCTGCCCGTAAATCAAGTCGTCTTCGGGCTGCCGTAAGCCGATCGACCCACAGTTACAACCGGCGGGCGACATTTGGAAATGGGATCTTTCGTAACCCCTCGTGCACAATTTGCAGGTGCACGTTAACATCCTTGAAATATCTTGCGAGTAACCTGTATGTATGGGTTCGCTGCGCGTTGAAAAGTCGCTGCCCCTCCAAGTCGCCGCCGTCTGCTATCGCAAAAATGGCAAAGGGATCGAGTTCCTCCTGGTCAACACTCACGGCGGAAATAAGTGGACCTTTCCCAAGGGCTCTCCGGAAGCCCGCCTATCCCACAGCCAGGCCGCCGAGCGTGAAGCCGCCGAAGAAGCTGGCGCCCTTGGCTCCATCGAGCCCCGCCACTTTCATCTTTACATTCATTCCAAGGGAGTCTTCTGGCAGCCCGGAGGAGTGCAGGAATTTGTCGTCAAAGCTTTTCTGATGGAGATTCACCAAACCCGCCGCCCCGATGAAACGCAGCGCAAACCCACCTGGTTCACTCCCGAGGAAGCTCGACAAAAACTAGCCAAAGGCCGCGAAGTAAAGTATGCCCACGAACTCGAAGCCGTGATCGACCGCGCTCTCGAACGAATCCAGTTCCACAGCGAACTGTGGGGAAAATATCCCGAAACAAAAAATGGCCGCGAAGTCGCGCACTCGTAAATCATCCGGCTTAATGTCCTGTGCACTACCCTGTGCTCCTCTGTGCCCCCTGTGGTTAAAGGTTTTCGCTCTTACCAGGCACGAGCTACGAGGTTACTGAGCGCTCCGCCTGACGGCTATTTTGTGAGACGATAACTCCAGCCCATGATCCAACTTTCCGGCGCCGGAAAACGTTTCGGCCACAAACTTCTCTTCGAAAATACCGACTGGCTCATCACCTCCCGCGACCGCGTCGGCCTGGTGGGCGCGAACGGCACTGGCAAATCCACGCTGATGAAAGTCCTTGCCGGCCTGGATACGCTCGACTACGGCTCGCTCATCCTCGCCAAAGGCACCACCGCCGGCTATCTTCCCCAGGATGGCCTCTCACTCTCCGGCCGCACCGTCTTCGCCGAATGCATGACCGTGTTTGACGACCTGCGATCGATGGAAGTGGAGATGGAATCCCTGCTGCACAAATTTTCTGAACTCGACCACGCCAGCCCGGAATATGCCGAAGTCGCCGACCGTTATCACAGCCTGGAGCACGAGTTCCGCACCCGCGATGGCTACTCCATCGAAGCCGAAGTTGGAAGAGTCCTGATGGGCCTGGGTTTCCGCAAAGAAGACTGGGACCGGCAAACCGACGAATTCTCCGGCGGCTGGCAAATGCGCCTGGCGTTGGCGAAACTTCTGCTGCAAAAACCCAACCTGCTTTTGCTCGACGAACCGACGAACCACCTCGACCTTGAAGCCCGCAACTGGCTGGAAGAGTACTTACATAATTATCCATACGCTTTTGTGCTGATCTCGCACGACCGTTATTTTCTGGATGTCACGGTCAACAAGATTGCCGAAATCTGGAACAAGCGCTTCTGGTTCTACACCGGCAACTACGACAAATTTCTGGCGCAGAAAACACAGCGCAACGAGCAACTTCTCGCGGCATACAAAAATCAGCGCGACCGCATCGAGCAACTGGAAGTCTTCATTAACCGCTTCCGCTACCAGGCCACCAAAGCCAAGCAGGTGCAGAGCCGCATTAAGGAACTGGAAAAGATCGAGCGTATCGAAGTCCCGCCGGAAGAAAAAACCATCCACTTTTCCTTTCCTCAACCCAAGCCCAGCGGCCGCATCGTGGCTGAGTTCGTTGACGTTGCCAAAACCTATCCCGCCCGTTCCGACGGTCGAAGTAACGATAGCCAAAGTGACGACAGCCGCAGTGGCGAAAAAGAAGTTTTCCGCGATGTCAACTTCCTCATCGAAAAGGGAGACCGTATCGCTTTAGTCGGCGTCAACGGAGCCGGCAAATCAACGTTGATCAAACTGCTGGCCGGCGCGGAAAAGCCTACGCAAGGCGAATACAAACAAGGCCACAACGTCGAAGCCGATTACTTTGCCCAGGATCAATACAAAGAACTCGCAGCCGACGCCAGCCTGATCGACGATCTCGGCGCGGCCTCTCCGCGTTCTAGCCAAACCGAACTGCGCAGCCTGCTCGGTTGTTTTCTGTTTTCCGAAGACGACGTGTTCAAAAAAATCGGAGTCCTCTCCGGTGGCGAGCGCGGACGCTACGCTCTTCTGCGCCTTTTGCTTCACCCGGCCAATTTCTTGCTGCTCGACGAACCCACCAACCACCTCGACCTGCGCGCCAAAGATGTCCTGCTCGAGGCGCTCGTCGGTTACACCGGTACGGTCGTGTTCGTCTCGCACGATCGTTACTTCATCGACAAACTGGCCACCCGGGTTTTTGAAATCGGCGACCGTAAAGTCAACGTTTATCCCGGCAACTACGAAGACTATCTCTGGCGCAAGCAGGGCGGCCAGCACGTCGTGCCCACGCTGGAAGACGCCCCAGGAGCGAAGTCGGGAAAGTCCGCCTCGGTTGCCCCACTTCCCGCCTCGGTTGCGAGAAGCGAAAGCGCCCTAGCCTCACCCGATCAGCCAACCAACGGAGACCGCAACTCCGAGAGCAAGAAGCGCCTGAATCCCATCAAGCGCAAGCAAATGGAAGACCGCATTCGGCAACTCGAATCTGAAATCAGCCGCGCCGAAGATGCCATCGTCCGCTGCGAAACCGCCCTCCAGGATTTTGTCAGCGCTGATGAGAGTCAGCGCCAAGCTCAGGAACTTGAACGCCACAAAACGACGCACGCTTTCCTGCTGAAGGAATGGGAAAGCCTCAGCGAATCTCTACAAGAGACCGAATAAGCAAGCCTCCCGCGCACTCGTACACTATCTTCCGTAATCTCGGCGGATTACTTACCTCTGTGCCATAGTGAGCTTGGCCGGTGGTACCAGCACCTACGCCAAAAATCCCAGCCCCAGCGCACGCCGCGAACGGAACGAACTGCGCGGGCCCCCAAGGAAGGTTGCGAATGCTGCAGTCCTCAGAATATAGCTACAACGGAAAGTCGAATACGCCGGAGACGAACTACAACCCGAATCCAGTCAAGACGACCAGCGTGCCCGTTGAGCAGGCTACGATCGGCCGTTCGCTTGTCATTAAGGGCGAGGTCAGCGGCGCCGAATCGCTCTACATCGATGGCCGCATCGAAGGCAAGATCACCGTTCCCGATAACCGCGTCACCATCGGCCGCAACGGCAGCGTGCAGGCTAACATCTCGGCCCGCGAAGTCGTGGTCATGGGCAAGGTGAATGGAAACATCGAGTGCAGCGATCGCGTGGACATTCGCAGCGAAGGCTCAGTCACCGGGGACGTCTCCACCATGCGCATCATCGTGGAAGAAGGCGCGATCCTCAAGGGTGGCATCGAAGTGCGCAGTGGCGAACAGAAACACAAGAATCAGAATCAGACCAAGCCGGCCGAGCTGCCGAAAGCTCTGGCCGCAACCGCCAGCGCATAGAAGTAGAAATACTCGAAATTGTCGTCCCGAACAAAGCGAGGGATCCTGGTGTTTGCCGGCAGGGTCACGCGGCTTGTGCAGGCAACAACCAAGATCCCTCACTACGATCGAGATGCAACTGAGTTCCAATCGTCCTCACTTCTTCGGCTTCAAATCCAGCGCCGCGGAATTCATGCAATATCTCAAGCCAGTCGGTGCCGGACCATCTTCAAATACGTGCCCCAGATGCGCGCCGCACTTGGCGCAACGTGCCTCCGTCCGCACCATGCCGTAACTGGAATCCTTGTGCTCTTCGACCTTGCTCTCCTCGGTCGGCTTGTAAAAACTAGGCCAGCCCGTGCCGGAATCGAATTTCGTCGAAGATTCGAACAGCGGCTCGCCGCAACAAACGCAGTGATATGTCCCCACGTCCTTGGTCTTCCAATACTTGCCCGTAAAGGCCGGTTCCGTCCCCGCCTCGCGGGTCACATGAAATTGCTCCGGCGTAAGCTTTTCCTTCCACTCCGCCTCGGATTTCGCCATCTTTTCCGCCATAAATGTAAGCCCCCTAAATTCAGTGGTCAGTGGTTAGTGATCAGTGGCCAGTATCCGCCGGTCGGAAAGATCGCCGGCCAAATTCGATTGAGCGCCTGCCACTGGTCACTGATCACTAGCCACCGGCCACTGCCCTCCTGTGACATATTAACAATGCAGTTGTGACATCTTACCTTGTCTTCCACAGCCCCGACTCGCCAGTATCGTTGAAACGTCTGCGAGTCCCACTAAGCGGCTCGGCACGCTCCCTGGAACCTGCCGGGCCGTTTCCATATCTATTCCGCCACATCTTCTCCAATCTTGCGGTATCTTCCCCGGAAAAATAGCAGTGGCTCGCCCTCCCGCACCACCACCTCCTCCACCTCGGCGATAAAAATGGTATGGTCGCCCGCCGGTTGCGCCGTTTGCAGCCTGCACTCCAGGTAAGCCAGCGCCCCGTGCAATATTGGAGTTCCCTTCCCGGTGCGGTCAAATCGCGCTCCAGCCTCCCGTTCGGCCTGCTCCTGAATACGTTCTACACGCGCGTAATATTCGGAAATCGCCCCCTGCGCCGCCGCAAGCATGTTGATTCCAAATCGTTTCTTGGCGTGCAGATGGCCGTGGGTGCTGGCCTGCTCGTTCACGCAAACCAGCACCAGCGGAGGATCGAGCGACACCGAAGCGAAAGCATTGGCCGTCATGCCGTGCACTTCCCCCTCCAGATCGAGAGTGATAATGGTCACCCCCGTGGCGAAGCAGCCCATCGCCTTGCGAAATTCAGTCGTGTTCAATCCCATGTAGAGTTCGGTGCTTTTGCCGTCGCTGCCAACATTATCACGTCAGGCGAATGCTAGTGGACAGTGCAAGTTTCTTCATCCTTGACACGCGGCCTAACCGGCAGAATAATTGCGCCACGCCGACAGTACCGTCCTTCTGTCAATTTTGCTATCCCACAAGGAGCGTTATCGATGAAAGCCCTTCCCGCCCTCAGCCGCCACCTGCCGCTTAGCTCTAGCCGGAACCCGCTCCAATTCGCAGCCGCTCTGGCCCTTGTGATCGCCGTCGCTCCGGTCTTCTCGGCGGCCCAAACCTTCAGCACCTTATTATCTTTCGACCAAACTGAGGCCGCCAACCCATATGCGACCCTGATCCAAGGCAAGGACGGAAATTTCTACGGAACCTCTCAGTTTGGAAGCACCATCGGCTATGGCAATGTATTCCAAGTAACTCCGGACGGGACTGCTACCTCTCTTTACAGCTTTTGCAGCCAGCCTGGATGCACCGACGGCTACGAGCCAACTGCCGGCCTTGCGCAGGCCTCGAACGGCAACTTGTATGGCACCACGCCTGGAGACGTGGGCACGGTTTTTAGCCTGACACCTGAGGGCACGCTCACCACGCTCCACACTTTCTGCTCGCAGCGCGGCTGCACTGACGGCACCAACCCGAACGGGTCCATGATTGAAGGCTCCGACGGCAACTTCTATGGCACTACCACCTACGGCGGCGCATACACCGGTCCCTGCAAAACGGAATACGGGTCTTGCGGCACGGTCTTCAAAGTCACGCCAGAGGGAGTGTTTACCACCATTCACAGCTTCGTCGGCCGTGACGGCGCATATCCTTATGCCGGCCTTATACAAGGCTTGGACGGCAACTTTTATGGCACCACTCAGGCAGGCGGTCTTTACAACGTTGGCACAGTGTTCCGCATGAGCCTGCAAGGCACGGTTACGCTGCTGCACAGCTTCGACACAAGCGATGGAGCCGTCCCTACCGGGACGCTGGTTCAAGCCATAGACGGCGACTTCTATGGCACCACCTCCAACGGCGGCCTCCATAGCGCAGGCGTCATCTTCAAGATCACCTCTGCAGGCGTCTTCACCCAGCTATACAGCTTCGATACGCCCGGCCCTTCCTATCCTAACGCCGGTCTGGTGCAGGCCAGTGACGGCAACTTCTACGGCACCACCTATGAGGGTGGTTCTTGCCGCGGCCGCTGTGGAACTCTCTATAAATTCACGCCGGGCGGCGGGTTGGTCACGCTTCACGACTTCTGCACTCAATCGGGCTGCCCCGATGGCGAAGGCCCCTACGCCGGATTAGTCCGGGCCACCGACGGCGACCTCTACGGCGTCACAGTAGACGGCGGACATTACTGCTATACAGACGGAAGCTGCGGCACCATGTTCAAACTGTCTTTCGGCTCTCGTAAATAACCCAACCATGCTTTTACCATCGCCGTAAGTCATCGAAAAGCAAATGGTGTTACCCTACGATTCGACGCGTAATGTCCTACCGGAAGTGAAATTTCGTGACTCCAGCCGCCGAGCATCCTCCCATTTCTTGTAGCGCTAAGCTGGCAGATCTCGCACCCGGATCGCCCATTTCCCGCGACCTAGCCCTACGCCTAATCGAGTGTCCCGACAATAATCTTCCCGCGCTGCTAGCGGCGGCCCGCGCCGCGAAAGAAAAATTTAAGCCCGGTATCATCACCTATTCGCGCAAAGTTTTTCTGCCGCTCACCAATCTCTGCCGCGACTACTGCGGCTACTGCACCTTCCGCCGCGATCCAGGCGACCCCGGCGCACACACCATGACCCCCGAAGAAGTTCTCGCCGTCGCCCGCGCCGGCGAAAAACTTGGATGCACCGAAGCCCTCTTCAGCCTCGGCGACAAACCCGAACTTCTTTTCCCCGAGATGCGCGACACGCTCCGCCATCTGGGATATAAATCCACGCTGCACTATCTGGAAGCCATGTGCGAACTCGTGCTGCGCGAAACCAGCCTGCTGCCGCACCCCAACCCCGGCCTGCTCAGCGCCGAATGGATCGCACGCCTCGCCGCCGTCTCCCCCAGCATGGGCCTGATGCTCGAAACCACCAATCGCTCCTTGCTTTCGTCGGGCGCAGCGCACGACAACGCTCCCGATAAAGTCCCAGCCAAGCGCCTGCGCACCATCGAAGAAGCCGGCAAACAAGGCGTCCCCTTCACCACCGGACTGCTGATCGGCATCGGCGAAGCTCCCGAAGATCGCGTCGACACCCTGCTCGCCATCCGCGATCTCCACATCCGCTACGGCCACATTCAGGAAGTCATTGTGCAGAATTTCCGCGCCAAGCCCAACATCCCCATGGCGCACGTGCCCGAACCCGGCCGCGGAGAGATGCTGCGCGCCGTAGCGGTAGCTCGGTTGTTAATGCCTGACGTCAATATTCAAGCGCCTCCCAACCTCAACGCGCCGTATTATGAGGAGTTGTTGAATGCGGGCATCAACGATTGGGGAGGTGTTTCGCCGTTGACTCCGGATTACATCAATCCTGAAAAGCCGTGGCCGCATCTGGAGCAACTTCGCCTGCGCACCGAAGCCAAAGGATTCCAGTTACGCCAGCGCCTGCCGGTCTATCCCGAATTTTTACCTGGGTTGTGGGCACGGCAGGAATCGACAGAGAGCCGCTCACCCAGGGAAAGTTTGCTCCACGAAAAACTTGCAGCCGCTTGCGACCTGAACGGCCTCGCCGCAGAAAAGAGGGCCGCATGATCTGCGTGCTTACCGGCGGTACCGGAGGCGCAAAGTTCGTCGACGGCCTCCGCCAGGTCATCCCGGCGGAAGAAATCACGCTCGTCGTCAACACCGGCGACGACCTCATGTGGTGGGGCCTCTATGTTTCGCCGGACATCGATTCCATCACCTACGTCCTCTCCGGCCTGCTCAGCCGCGAGCGCGGCTGGGGCGTAAGGGGCGACACCTTTCTCTGTCTGCAAGCCATGTCGCAACTTGGCGAACCCACCTGGTTCCACACCGGCGACCGCGACCTCGCCATGCACCTGCTGCGCTCGCGACTGCTGGCTGAGGGCAAAACGCTCTCCGAGGTCACCACCGTCATCTCTGAAAAATTGGGCGTAAAGTCGCGCGTTTTGCCCATGAGCAATTCCCGGGTCGAAACCCGCGTGGATACTCCTTCAGGCGAACTGAGTTTCGAGGAATATTTCGTGCAGCGCTGGTATCAGGATCCGGTGAATTCGGTGCGCTTCGCCGGAGCCTCCGATGCCGAGCCTGCGCCCGGCGTGATCGATGCCATCGCCTCTGCCGACGCCGTTCTGCTCGCGCCCAGCAATCCCATCACCAGCATCGGTCCCATTCTTGCTGTACCCGGGATTCGCGAAGCTCTCCTCCGTTGCCGGGGAAAAGTTGCTGCCGTCAGCCCAATCGTGGGAAACGCCCCAGTGGCAGGCCCGGCGGGCATTCTCATGACCGCGCAAGGATTGCCTTGTTCCATCGCCGGAGTTGCCAAAGCTTACGAGGATTTTCTCGACATTCTGGTTTGCGACACGCGCGATGCCCGCGCTGCCGAAGCACTTTGCGGCCAGGGACTGCGCGTGCACTGCGCCCAAACCATCATGCGCACCGCTGAAGATAAAGCCGCTCTGGCGCGCACCGTCCTATCGCTGACCATACCAGGACTGCTCGCAGACGAAGGTCGTTGTGATAACTCCGCTTCTGCCAACGCAGTCGCCAGCGCCAGCTCAGACCAGCCGTGATCCTCATTCCCGTCAAGAATCTTTCCGCGGCCAAGCAGCGGCTCTCCGCTGTGCTCGATCAGGCATCGCGTACGGAACTGGCACATGCCATGCTGCATGACGTTGTGTCGGCCATTGCCGCGTGGCCGAACCGGCCGCCCTGCTCGCTGGTCACTGGCGATCCCTTCGCCATCGACCTCGCAAAAAAATACGATTTCGAGATCATTCCCGACCCCGTCAATCCCGGCGAAACTGGCGCTATCGCAATGGCCACAGAGCTCTGCGTCGCCCGCGGCATCGCTTTCACCCTGGTAATTCCCGCCGACATCCCTTTGCTTCAAGCCAGCGAACTGGAACAAATATTGCAGCAGGCGCCAATAGAAGGTTCGGTGCTCGTGCCCGCGGGCGACGGCCGTGGAACCAACGCAGCCTTCCGCCGCCCGGCCAACCTCTTCTCCTTGCGCTTCGGCAACGACAGTTTCCAGCCGCACCTGGCCGCCGCTCAGGACACAGGCAAGCCCTGCGTCGTGCTACAACTACCCAGCATCGCAATCGACGTGGATAATCCCGAGGATCTACAGCGGCTCCTCGCGCAGTCCGGCGAAACCAGGGCCCAGAGCCTGCTTCGCCAGTGGGTGCGCGACGGCCGCCGGTTCGCCATCGGAACGGAGGCGTCGTGACCCGATCTGTTCGCAGCACCGACAAACCAGCCGCGGAGCGGCGAAAGAATGCAGCCCACGGCGCAAACCGTGGGTCAGCCCCAGAATTGGAACCAGCCCCGGAGGGGCGAAAGAATCGACTTCCGATCGCTTCGTCGATTGACCTGCGCGTCATCCCAATCCCCCTCGGGGAAGAAGTCTCCCCCGGCAACTCAATCGCCGACAAGTTGCTACAAGCTCTCATGCAGCACAACCTCGCCTTCCAACCCGGCGACATCCTGATCGTCAAACACAAAATCGTTTCCAAAGCCGAGGGCCGGATCGTCGATCTCGAAACCATCCAACCCTCCGCCGCCTCCGTCGCCTGGGCAAAGAAATACAGCCTGAATCCGCATGTGATCGAGCTGGCTCTGCGCGAAAGCCGTGCCGTGATCCGCCGCAAAAACGGCGTTCTCATCACCGAAACGCATCACGGATTTATCTGCGCTAACAGCGGAGTCGATGTCTCCAACGTCGATGGCGGCCGGCACGCTCTTCTGCTTCCCGCCGATCCCGATCGCTCGGCCCGCAATCTTCAACGCGATCTAAAGAAGCGAACCAAGCTGAAGATTCCGGTTCTCATCACCGACACCTTCGGCCGCCCCTGGCGCGAAGGCCTGGTCGATTTCTGTATCGGCATCGCAGGCATGCCGGCGCTGCACGACAATCGCGGCCGCCGCGATCCGCACGGCTACACACTGCACGCCAGCCTTGAGGCCGTCGCCGACGAACTAGCCGCCGCCGCCGGATTGGTTTGCGGCAAGCTGAACCGCACCCCAGCCTGCATCGTTCGCGGATTCCCCCACCAGCCTGCGGTTGGCCGCACCCGCGATCTACTGCGCCCCAAAGCCCATGACCTATTCCGCTAACTTCGCTACACTGTAGAGTTGTGATTGCAGAAACGGAGGAAGCCTTGCCTCGCGAACTCGCAATTTCTGAATTAGAAAACTTCCCCACGCTCGATTGGCACGACCTTGCACCGCGGGTCACTCCTGAAATCCGGTCGTCTCTGGAAAAAGCTCTGAGCGCGCAAAATGGCAGCGCGATTTCCCGTGAAGAAGCTTACGCACTCGCCCACGCCGAAGGCGACGATCTTCTCGGCCTGCTCGCCGCCGCCAACCTGCTGCGCACCGAACTCTGCGGCAACCTGGTCACCTACGTCGTCAATCGCAACATCAACTTCACCAACATTTGTTTCGTGGGATGCAAATTCTGCGCCTTCAGCCGCGGCTCGCGCGAGTCCGATACGTATTTCCTCGAGCCCGCGGACGTCGCACAAAAAGCCCTCGAAGCGTCGCAGATCGGCGCCACCGAAGTCTGCATTCAGGGCGGCCTTCCCCGCGGCCTCTCGCCTTTTTATTATCGCGACGTCTTGCGCGCCGTGAAGCGCGCCGTGCCTGCCATGCACATCCACGCCTTCTCGCCCATGGAGATCGTCTACGGCGTCGAACTCACCGGCATGCCGCTGGCGGATTATCTCTCCATGCTCCGCGACAATGGCCTCGGCACTCTGCCCGGCACCGCCGCCGAAATTCTCGATGACGACGTGCGCCGCGTTCTCTCGCGCAACAAAGTTTCCGTGGCGCAGTGGGTCGACGTAATCCGCACCGCGCACCGCTGCGGCATCCGCTCCACTTCCACCATGATGTATGGCCATTCCGAAACCCCCGAGCACTGGGTGCGCCAGATGCAACTCTTGCGCGAAATTCAGGACGAGACCGGAGGCTTCACCGAATTCGTTCCCCTCGCCTTCATCCACGAAAACACGCTGTTGTTTCAGCAGGGCCTGTCGCGCACTGGAGCGACTCTCGCCGAGCATCTCAAGGTTCATGCCCTGGCCCGCGTTCTGCTCGCCGGGTCGATCAACAACATTCAGGTTTCCTGGGTGAAGCTGAACCGCCGCCTCTCCCAACTCTGCCTGCACGCCGGCGCCAACGATTACGGTGGCACCCTGATGGAAGAAAATATTTCGCGCCAGGCCGGAGCCACCGCCGGCGAATACACCAGCCCGGAAGATTTTCAGGCCATGATTCTGGAGATCGGCCGCGTCCCCGCCGAGCGCAACACCACCTACTCGCGTATCCAGTTGAAACTGCCGCCGCAAGAATTAACCACAGAAGAAAAGTTGGAGCCGAAATTTGCCTAACCTCCAACTCTCCTGTCATTCCGAGCAACCTCAGTCTTGTTGGGTCAGGTTTTGGGAAGGGCATGACTTCAGAGGCTGCGGAAAAATTCGCACGCGAGCAGAATCGGGAAGGGCACGACGTTCAGTCGTGCCGTTAAAGCCCTTCAACCCCAACCGCGCTTTAGCGCCTGCGGGCTGCCCAGCGATCACGCTGCGAATCGGGAACACGCAATGAGCGCCATTGATTCCCGTCCCATCGCCATCCTGGGCGGCACCGGCCCCGCCGGCATGGGCCTGGCCCTGCGCTGGGCACGCGCGGGAGAAACCATCATCCTCGGTTCCCGCGATGCTAAGCGCGCGCAAGAAGCCGCCGACAAAATAAGGAATCAAGCGGGAGAAAACGCGCGCGTCTCCGGCATGGAAAACTCCGCCGCCTGCGCCGCCGCAGATATCCTCGTCCTGACCGTCCCCTTTGAAGGTCAAGCCGCATTGCTCAAACAACTCAAACCGGCCATCCGCGCCGGCAGCATTTTGATCGACGCCACCGTCCCCCTCGCCGCCAGCGTTGGCGGCCGCGTCTCCCGTACTCTCGGCGTCTGGCAAGGCTCCGCCGCGCAACAAGCCGCCGAACTCGTGCCTAAAGGAGTGAGCGTGGCGGCCGCCTTTCACAACCTGTCGGCCGACCTTTTAAATGGAGACGATCCCCTCGACTGCAACGTCATCGTCTGCAGCGACGACACGAACGCATCCCAGGCTACGCGCGCGCTCGCCGCAAAAATTCCCGGAGTCCGCGCCATCGACGGCGGCAAGCTGGAAAACGCCCGCATCCTCGAGCAGATTACTGCACTGCTCATCGGCTTGAACATCCGCCACCACGGCCACAGCGGCATTCGCATCACGGGCCTGCCGCCCGAGGCCTACAAATAGATTGACGACGCCTGCCGGCTCAGAACGAATACTTCAACGAGAATTGAATCAGCCGCGGCGTGCCTGCGGTCGAAGTGATCGGCGCATATCCGCCTACCTGACCACCACCGGCTATGCCTAGCGGCAGGGTTGTCGCAGAAGCCAGCGCCGGAATTGCAAATGATGGATGGTTGAACAGATTGAAAAAGTCCGCCCGGAATCGCAGGCCCTGGCCTTCGCTTAGTTTGAAAACTTTATCGAGTGTGAAATCGACATTTTTCTGTGGTGGCCCAATGATGCAATTGCGCGGCGTGTCGCCATACACCGTTGCATCGCTGGGCGAGCCATTCGCAAGATTGGGAGCCAGTGGATCAGATGTGTAAGCCGAGTAATTCACCCAATTACTGACCCGCTGTTCCGGACTTCCATGACTCGTCGCGCTTCCGCAACCGAAGCCGGGAGCGAATGTGGCCGTCGAAGACGGTGTGCTCGCCAACGCGTAGGCGGTTCCTCCGGCCGGGTCGTAGACCGTGATGGGAGCGCCCGACTGCAACACCACCACGCCGCTCGCCTCCCAACCCCCCAACGCCGATTTGGTGAAACTGTTCGCGTGCGAAAAGAAAGGCAACTGGTACACCGCGCTGGTCACGAAGCGTTGCCGCCGGTCGAAATCCGATAAACCTCTAGACGCGGATGCGTCATTCTGATTATTGACCCGCGTCAAGAAGGCTACCGACGCCGTGGAAACATCATCGATGGACTTCGAGTAGGTATAGGCGCTCTGGAAATAGAGCCCTCTCGCCATGTGATGCGCCAGGGTCGCCTGCAGCGCGTTGTAGTTGGAATCAGAGTTGGGCGCGAAGTCTTCGAAATCTCCGGGAGCAATGCCAATATAGGGCGCGCGCGTAGAGGCATTCTCCGTGGTCGTATCCGTGATGGTGCACGAAAGCCCCTGGGCCATTAAGTTGGAGCAGCCTTGCCCGGGAACGACGACGGGATTCGCCGCCGTAGCCAGCGTGGCCTGGTCTGGATCGTAGGTCGAACGCAGGCGCGTGCCTTTCGTACCCACATATCCGAGCTCCGCAAACCAGTCGTTTCCGATTTGTTGCTGAATCGTAAAGTTCCACTGCTGCGTCGTACCCACAACCCAGTGCAGCGGTACGGCCAGTTGAATCAAGCCATTCACATTTCCACCGAAGGCCGGGCCGCAGTCCGTGCCCACGCCGGGAGCCCCATTCGCCAGACTGCAAGTAGGGCTGACGCCCTGAAGAATGGCCGCAGTCGGAACGTAGGTTTGGGTGGGGTTCGCGCCCAGCGCGGGCACTCCATTCGGAAACGCCGCGCTGGCGGCAAACAAATTGGTGAGACTGTCGGCTCCCGGAAGGAAACCAACCAGGAACGGATAGGTCGGAGGAACGATGGCCAGATTATCCACCGCTCCCAGATCCTCGCGCACACTGTAAATGCCATAGCCGCCGCGAATCGAAGTGGTATGACGGCCGGCGACATCATAAGCAAAACCGATACGTGGCTCCCACACCGTGGCGTACTCATTGTTCAGCCCGGCTTGATTCAACGTTCCGCCGATCCCCGAGAGTCCAAACTTGTCGATGCATTTCGGGTACACGTAAGGCTGTCCCGTCGTAATCGCCAGGTTAGGGTCGGTGTTCCCCGTATGGCAGAGCGTGTCGTAAGGCGCGCCCAGAAATTCATTGCGAAATCCTAAGTTCAAAGTCAGTGTCCTGGACGCGCGGTAATCATCCTGAATGAAGTATGCATAGCCCGGGATGCGGTAGTCGTGATTCCCCAGGCCTCCCCCACCCTCCCCAAGCAGCGGGGAGCCGGCGAGAAAGCTTTGGAAATCTGAGCCGAAAGAGGTCGTGCCAGAAACGAAGAAGATCAACCCGTTATCGGCAATGGGCAAACTGCGCTTCATCGCGACCCGATCAAATTCTCCCCCAAAGCGCAGTTGATGCGCCCCATGTGTCAGGCTCAAGGTGTCGAGGAACGTGTAGTTGTCCGAAAGCGCGGACTGCAACTGCGTGGGATACGCCCCGAATGCGAACGTGTCGAATTGAAAGCGATAGATATTCGGATCGCCGGCCTGACCGTTGACTCCGACCGCGGTGGGCAGGTTAATTCCGACCTGCGCATTGGTTACCGGCGGCTGATTGTTCAATTTGTCGCTGATGATGTTGACCCCAGCCCGGAACTCGTTGATCACGTTGTTATTGAACACGTGGGTTTCGGTGATGCTGCCGAAACGGCTGTGCAGGGGGATATCGATGGGAAAATTCAGATTGTTCGTTCCCGGCTGGCCACCAGTCTGAATCCCGTAGGAATCGGCGCCGAAGGGTTCGAAGGTATCGGAATTCGACCAGAAGAAGCGTTCGGAAATGCGGTCTTTGCCATTGCGGAAGTCGCGGTCCCAGTTCGCAGTGAATTGGTTATCCGTGAACTTGCCCGGATCGGTGACGATGAAGGGCACGTAATTGGGAACGCCACCGCTGAGGCAAGGCGTACTCGCAGGCACATTGGTGGGCAGAGGGTATAAGTACCCTCCCGCGCCGGCGCCGAATTGATTGCTCTTAAAGTTCAGCAAATTGAACGCTACCGGGTCGATGTTCGCCAGCGGAACTCCGCAGTCTGCTGCCAATGCGCTCATCGACTGCCGGTCCGCAAGAGGAACATACGGAATGCTGGTATTGATGAAGGTTCCCGGAGAATCTCCGCTGCGCTGCCGCGTACCTTGCAGATTGAAATAAAAATAGCCGAACTTGGCTTCCGATCCAATCGGCCCGCCAATATCGCCGCCAAAAATATTCTGCTTGATCACCACCTTGCCCAGAAAATAATCGTCCGCATCCAGTGCCGTGTTGCGGAAGTACTCCCACAGATCGCCGTGGAAACGGTTGGTCCCGCTTTTGAGCGTGGCGTTAATGTTGCCGCCCCCATTGCGCCCCTGGGTAGCGTCGTACAGGCTGGTGCTGACCTTGAACTCTTGAATCGCGTCCGGGCTGGGCAAGGGCGTGTAGGTCAATTCGCCGAAAGCGTAGTCGGCCACCGTAATGCCGTCGATCAAGTAATTATTGTTGTCTTCTCTGCCGCCATTCACGTGGATGTAAACTGTGCCCCGTCCCAGTTGCGCCGCCGCGTTCAAGTCTGAAGATGCGCCCGCCGAGAGCGTCAGCAACTGCTGAAAGTTTCGCGTGGCCAGAGGAAGCTCAGTGATCGTCTGCGCTCCCAGCGACTGTCCCGTGGTCGCGTCCGTGGTATTCACCTGCTCGATCTGCGACTCGACCTCCACCACTTGTTTCACGGTGTTTACTTTCAACACCGTGGTCATGCGCGTAGTTTCCGTAATGCGCACTACTACGCCGGGAAACTTTGTGTCCGGAAAGCCCGGCGCGTTCACCTCAACGGTGTAGGTGCCAACCGGCAACAGCGTTGCCGTGAACAACCCAGCCGCGTTGCTCGTCGTTTCGCGTAGCACTTGCCCCGTGGCTTCGTTGTGCACCGCCACCTTAGCATTGGCGATCACCGCACCTGAAGCGTCTTGGACGATTCCTTCGATCGCACCCGTTGCGCCCCCCTGTGCAAATATCATGGCTGCGCCTAGCCCGGCGAAAATAATGGATGCCACGATCGCGTCGCGAAGTGATTTCATCTTGTCCTCCATGCGGAAGAGTTTTCACTCGCCCGTCGAACGGCGAATTAACGGGCGGGACCCGTAAGCCACTGGTTGAGGAAGGGATATATCACGGCGCTGTAGCGTTGTTCAAGAAATATGCGCGAGCCATGCGCTACCGATTTCATGCGGCCCATAGAAATTTTCAATGCGGACATCACAGCGTAAGTGTGTTGTGCGTCACACCCGTTCGTGCGGCTAATCTTCCACCGCTTGCGCCGTCATCTCCGCCGGCTCGCCCCCGGCCAGAGCCTGCGCCAGGATCAACTTCCGCGCCTCCACTCGAATCTTCGGAAGTTGCAATCCGAACCACACCGCTCCTGCAATCGAAGCGGTGCCGCCGATGCCTACGGTCAGCGGAGCGCCTAAATGTTCGGCCAGCGCGCCGCCAAACAGCGCGCCAATCGGAGCCATGCCCATGAACATCATGGAATACACCGCCATGACGCGTCCGCGCAGCGCGTCCGGCACCATCACCTGGATCAACGTGTTCGACGATGCCATCTGCAACATGATGGTGTATCCCACCGGCAACAGCAGAATCACTGAAATCCAAAACTTGTGCGATAGGGAAAAAACTATCAGACTCGCTCCGAACCCTGCACTGCACCACGCCACCCAACGTCCCAGCCCCTTGACGCCTTCGCGAAATGCCAGAGTCAGCGCGCCCAGCAACGCTCCCACGCCGGTCGAACCCATCAGAATGCCCAATCCGCGCGCCCCGCCGTGCAATATCTGATCGGCGAAAATCGGCATTAACACCACGTAAGGCATCCCCACCAAACTCACCACCCCCAGCAGCAGCAGCAACGCCCGGATCGGCGCCGTGTGGTTGACAAAGCGGAATCCTTCCATCATGTGCTCGAGCGGAGAAGCCATCACTCCACGCGCCGGACTCTGCACCCGCATCAGCAGCAATCCGATGATTACCGCGATGTAACTGATCGCGTTGCCCAAAAAGCACCAGCCCTCGCCAATCTTCGCCACCAGAATTCCCGCAATCGCCGGACCAATCACGCGCGCGCCATTGAACATGGAGGAATTCAGCGCGATCGCATTCATCAGATCCTCTTTGCCGACCATATCCACCAGAAAGGATTGCCGTCCCGGAATATCAAACGCATTCACCACTCCCAGCAGACTGGCCAACACAAAAATATGCCAGACCTGCACTTTGTGAGTGAGGGTGAGCGCAGCCAGAATGAAAGCCAGCAGCATCGACGCCACCTGGGTTCCAACCACCACATGCCGCCGGTTCAAGCGATCCGCCGTGATCCCACCTAAAGGAGCAAACAGGAAGACCGGAATCTGACTGGCGAATCCCACCGATCCCAGTAGCAGCGCCGAACCCGTCAGCCGGTAGACCAGCCACGATTGCGCCACGCTCTGCATCCACGTGCCGATCAGCGAGATCAATTGGCCGCTGAAAAACAGTTGAAAGTTGCGATGGCGCAGCGCCCGCAATCCCATTTGCCAACGCGGCTTTTGCTCGCCGCCGGCTTCCCTGCCATCCCTCACCGCTCGCACCGAAATTGGATTTGATTCAGCCACAGTAGGTTCTTTGGATGACAGTAACCCTCTCCTCGATGTTCAGCATTGATGTTCAGGCGTGGTGCTCAACGATTGATGTTCAACGATCCGCAAGCGACTCCGTTACGAAAAGTAACATCTCACGCGACAATGCAAGAACTGTTTCCATTTTTTTCGAATCCTGCCGCAATCGTTTGCCCTCGCAATCGCTTGCTGCCCTCCCGCATAAAAATTTTTGACTTCCCAGACCGCCCGGACTGCGCTACAGTGATTCTGTCTTCCTCGGCGATTCCCTAAGGACGTGACCGCTCATGCTTACTCCTCTGGTTGGTGTTGAACGCCGCATTGGACAGCGCTTCCCCTATAACCTTCCAGTCTCTCTGCGCCATGTCACCAGCAATGTTCAAGGACTGGGCTTTACCCAGGACGTAAGCTCGCGCGGCGTATTCTTGTTCACCGACATGACGCTCGCCGAAGGCGCGGAAATCGAACTCACTCTAAAAATGCCCTCCGAGATCACACTAGGCGAAAGCATGCGCGTCCGTTGCCTCGGCCGCGTCCTCCGCGTGGTTCGCTCGCTCGACAATAGCGAAATCAAATTCGACCACAATAAGCTTGGAGTCGCCGTCTGCCTGACGGATTACGAATACCTTCCCAGCACGGACGATAATTCGGCCGACTTCCGCCGTATCTCAGCCCTGCACACTGCTGCCGAAACCGAGCGCCGCGCCGAACCAGTTCCCACCACGCCTCGCGCCGCCGCGCATTAGCCGCGCCCACAAATTGCCTATCAGAGACTAAAGTCCTATTGCGGGAAATTTTTCTGTCCCCTGCGCCCTACGAGTCTTTCCAATCCCTCAGAACAGGCTTAGAATGATCCGTAATCAGTGCTGTTCGTCGGGAGAACATTCCTGCCGCACATCTCACGAGTTTCAAATTTCGCAAAAGATTTGTGAACAGGAAAGATCGCCCCTTGCGTTCCCGCGCGATGTATTGCCCCCGCATGATCTCACGCGGTTACTTCAGTCACTTGGCGAATAGTACTTTCTCTTTCTAACATGCAGACACCGAGAGAAATCAGCGAGAACCGCGCAATGCATGGGATTGCAGTAGCCCTCCTCACCGAGGACCACGACCGTTTATCCGATTTGAAGAATCGCGTCGAGGCGACTCGCCTGGCACGCACCGTTTTTAGCAACGTCGGCTTTCCCACCAACTCGACTGATTCCATCCTGCGCCAGATTCAGGATCTTCGCGCCGAAGTCGTGCTGGTTGATATTTCACCCCAGAATCCGCAATCCGCCATCAAAGCCATCGAACTGATTCAAGCCAACACCCTGCAACTCGCCATCTTCGCCAACGGCTCCATGCAGCAGCCCACCACCATCGTGGCCAGCATGCGCGCCGGGGCTGGCGAATATCTCGACGACAGCGCTGGCACCGAAGCTCTTCTCGAAGCCCTCACCCGCTTCAGTTCCGATCGCACCCGCACCCGCGGAGGCGCTGGCAAAGCCCGCATCTTCACATTTCTAAGCGCCAAAGGCGGCGCCGGCGCGACCACCGCCGCGGTCAACACTGCAGTCGCTCTTCAGGCAGCCTACGGCAGCGTGGTTCTGGTCGATTTCGCTCCCGTCGGTCACGCCCAACTCCATCTCAACCTTCGACCCAGCTTTGGAGTGCCCGATGCCCTGGAGAATCTGCATCGACTCGACGCTTCTTTGCTCGAAGGGCTGATGACCGTCGCCAAAGATGGATTGCACCTGCTCGCCGGCCCGCAGCAGCCCTATCACTCTGTGCCCACGCCGGCCGAGTTGGCCCGCTTGTTCGATCTGCTGGTGAGTCACTATCGCTTCGTTGTAGTCGATGCCTCCAGCCGCCTCGATTCCACCACACGCCTGCTCTCCGATCTTTCCAACGCCGTGCTCATGGTCACGCAAACCGATGTGGTCTCGCTGTGGAGCGCCGGACGCATTCACGCCTTCCTCGAAGAAGGCGCCGGACGCAACCGCCTGCGCCTGGTTCTGAATCGCTACAAAAAAATTCCCGGCTTCACCGACGAAGACATCGAACAGGCAACCCGCTGCAAAGTTTTGTGGAAAATTCCCAACGCCTTTCAATCGATCTCGCCCGCCATCGATCAAGGCGCTCCGGTCGTGATGCAGGAAAGTCTGGAAGTCAGCCGCTCCTATCGCGCCTTTGCCGCAGCCCTGGCCGAAGCCTCCACCACCAACGAAGGTGGAGTCGATCTCGTCTACGCCCAGGAAAAATCCGACAAAAAGAAGTCCCCCGGCCGCCTCGTAGTCAGCCCCGCCCGCGCCGGCCAGTAACTTCCACTCCCTATCCGGCGCCGTATCCTGTAGTTCGCGGCAAAAGTCCGAGCTTTGAAAGGGCGCGCCTTCAGGCGCGCCAGCAGCACGACCCTAATTAACAGGGCTTCAGCCCCAGAGGCAGACCGCTCGATTCGCGCAGGGACAGGTTGGATTACTCCACGAATTTCCGGGACACTATCTACTCCGCGGAAACCCGCGCAACACCACCTGCGACTCTTTCTTCCCCGCATCCCCGCGAGTCTCCGTCAGCGCACCCTTCAACAGGTAATATCCCTCGTCCCCCGGATTCTTCCCATCCCCGCGTTCCACCCTCCCGGTAAATGCAAACGACACCGCTTGCACCGTCTGCGTCATGAACTCGATCTTGCTTCCATCCAGTTTGCCCGTCTTGAAATAGTGATCGACAAACTCGCCTTTGTCTCCATAGCGCGAAACAAATCCCGTGACCCGGCCCGCATCTTCGACGGTGATCTGAACAAACTCCCCATCCGCCAAAAAGCTGTACATCCCGGAATACTCCCGCCCGGCCACAGCCGCCTGCGCCGGAGCCGCACGCTCCGCCTTCTCAGCACGGTTCGTATCCTGTCCTGCGGCCACAAGAACCAAACCAAAGCCAACCGCCACGCCAAACAAAATGCCGCGCCCAATTCTCATGAGGCTCCTTTGGATTCCATCCATCCTACTCCCCGCCCCTGCCATCGATACTCACGTGGGGACAGCCGCCCCCGGCTGTCCAGCGGCCCGGACGTATGGGCCGCCAGCATGCGATGACCAAGAGTCGAGAACCCTATGAATTTGGAAAAACTCAAACGCGAGCACAGCCGGGAAGGGCACGAGTTCCACTCGTGCCGTAGAGCTCATAGAATGAATCCGGCTT
Organism: uncultured Acidobacteriaceae bacterium; assembly: GCA_963710965.1. Classification (GTDB taxonomy): domain Bacteria; phylum Acidobacteriota; class Terriglobia; order Terriglobales; family Acidobacteriaceae; genus Sulfotelmatobacter. Next base: position 214,471 of record CAVQCP010000056.1, read on the forward strand.
TAGCCGCCGAGGTATATCTTTACCCCGCCCCACTTTGCCATTGACACGCTCCGCAACCTGACATAACGTGCACGAAGCCCAAAATTCGGGTAGCGTAAACCGTAGTCCCCCCCGGTTGATCAAAGTAGGTTGATCAAAGCAGCCACCCATACTCATGTGGGGACAGCCGCCCCCGGCTGTCCAGCGGCCCGGACCTATCGGGCCGCCAGCATGCGGTGACCCAGCATGCGGCGACGAAGAGGCTAGGAACCTATGAATTTCCCAAAACTGTTCCACCCGATCCCGAAGCTGTTGATCCTCGCGGCCCTGCTAACGCCCGCCTTAGCCCAGAACAATCCCATCCCGCAGATCGTGGGACCGGTGCATCCCGACGCAGTCGCTCCCGGCAGCAGAGCTTTTACTCTGAGTGTTTACGGAGCAAACTTCGTTCCCGGATCAGTCGTTAACTGGAACTACCAGCCACGCGTCACAACCTACATATCCGGGCATGAAATCCAAGCGCAAATTCTTGCCAGCGATGTCGAGACTAATACCGCGGGATACATTACTGTAACCAACCCTCCGCCAGGCGGCGGAAGTTCGAGCGCCAGCTGGGCTCAGGTCGAAGTCCACGAGCCGATCTCTACAATTACGATGGGTCCGCCTGCATACAACTTATTGTCCTGGCTTGCAGAGGCCGTGGATGTTTACCATGACGCCAAGCTGGACCTCCTCGGACTGTACGACGGGTTGGATCTTTACCAAGGCGACAGTAACGGCACCTTCAATTCCTGGTCTATGGTGGACCCTTATTACGAGGGCGGGACCTACCAGTTTGCTTACGGAGACTTCAACAATGACGGAAATCTCGATGTGGTGGCGGCGTCAGTGCTCGGCTCAGACGACGGTAACAATCCGACGCGAATGGACGTGGTGCTAGGCAACGGCGACGGAGCGTTCATTCCTAGTACGCCCATTTTGAGTCATGAAAACAATCTGAGTAATGTCTTGGTGGGCGATTTCAACCAGGATGGGAATTTGGATCTGATCACAACAGGAACCGGGCAGCTTACCGAGTACCTTGGCAATGGGAACGGAACTTTCCGGCTCGGCGCCCACTATCCCTATCCCTCCTATGGCTTGGCGCTGCAAACCGTAGCAGGAGATTTCAACGGAGACGGCAAACTCGACCTCCTGCTTTTGGAAGGGCCATATCTCAGTTTCAACAACAACTCTAGGCCGGGCTTGGCATTCTGGTTCATGCAAGGTAGCGGCGATGGCACCTTCGAACCTCTGAAGGAGGTTGCCTCTTTCCCGGGGCACCCAGGGGCGGATGTTTGCACTGGGGGCGGCTACAGCGGTACCAGCGTGCAAGTCGGCGACTTTAACGGCGACGGCAAGCTGGATATTGCCTTCTGCAACCAGAGCCAGATCGGCGTGATGTTAGGCAACGGGGATGGGACGTTCCAATCTCCGAAGTACTACACAATCGATTTCTTAAACCTGGGCCGATTTACATTCGCAGTCGGCGACATCAACTCTGACGGCAAGCCGGACCTATTAGTGTCGGAATATCCCGGCGACTATGGCAACACATTCGTGGTATTTCTCGGCAACGGGGATGGCACTTTTCAGGCTCCGCAGACTGTGAGCCTGGCCCCAGTTTTTAATCCTGGGACGGGTATCACGGTAGGAGATTTCAACTCGGATGGTCTTTTGGATTTCGGTTTCCGGTCGGATGGTGGAATGGATGTGTTCTTGCAGCAATAAGGGAGGAGGGGGCTGGCCCAGCCGTCCCCTACCACGGCACGGGATGCCTCATCCCGTGGCTCTTTACGGGTGGGCCTCGATCAACTCTCCTGGGATAGGTCACGCGCGCAATCTCGGTAGATGAGCCCAAAGAACAGCTTCCCACCGGAAATCTTCCTGATCCTACAAGCGTCGCGCAAGATTTAAGAATCTCCTTGACCTCGATCCCGCGCTCTGCAATCCTATTCTTTACGCATTAGCTCTTTGACAACGAAATAGCAATAAGATAACTTGCGCCGAATCAAGATTTTAGCGCCGAAGCCCTCGATATTTGGGCAAAATCTCATTCAGCGCATCCCTAAGCCATTCAAAATAAAGATTTTAGTATTTAAGTCGTTTGTTTTGAAGATTTTACAGACACACCACCTCGCAACCCATGTGTTTCCAATATTTTACAAAAAAATGACGGGGGGAGGGGGGGTACAGACCGGGCGCATCCCTGACAAAACAGGCCGGGCACCGCCAGCATGCGATGACCAAGAGTCGAGAACCCTATGAATTTGGAAAAACTCAAACGCGAGCAGAGCCGGGAAGGGCACGAGTTCCACTCGTGCCATAGAGCTCATAGAATGAATCCGGCTTTAGCCGCCGAGGGAGCAGCCCCACTTTGCCATTGACACGCCCCGCGACCCTGACATAACGTGCACGAAGCCCCGAAGATCGGGCAGCATAAACCGTAATCCTCCGCCAAGTTGATCAAAGTAGGTTGATCAAAGCAGCCACCCATACTCATGTGGGGACAGCCGCCCCCGGCTGCCCAGCGGCCCGGACCTATCGGGCCGCCAGCATGCGGTGACCCAACATGCGGCAACGAAGAGGCTAGGAACCTATGAATTTCCCAAAACTATTCCACCCGATCCCGAAGCTGTTGATCCTCGCGGCCCTGCTAACGCCCGCCTTAGCCCAGAACAATCCCATCCCGCAGATCGTGGGACCGGTGCATCCCGACGCAGTCGCTCCCGGCAGCGGAGCTTTTACTCTGAGCGTTTACGGAGCAAACTTCGTTCCCGGATCAGTGGTGAATTGGAACTACCAGCCGCGCGTGACGACCTACGTTTCCGGTCACGAAATCCAGGCTGAAATTCTTGCCTCAGACATTGCCCACAACACGGCAGGCTACATTACGGTCACAAATCCTGCACCGGGCGGCGGCAGTTCCAGCGCAAGCTGGGCGCAGGTTGAAGTACATGAGCCTATTTCCACAATTACAATGAACTCCCCGGTTTCGTATGCCATCGCGTACCCACTTGCAGCGGATTTCACCAACAACGGAACTTTGGATCTGCTTGGAGCAGACGGCTACAGCCTTATTTTTGATAAGGGCAACGATAAGGGAGCTTTCTCCTCATGGTCTACAGCAGGCTACCAATACTACCCGCTCACGCAGTTCAGCTACGGTGACTTTACCGGCGACGGCAATATCGGCGTAGTGTTGGCGCAAGGGATGCTCAGCCAAAACTTCCCTAGACAGATGGAGGTTATGCTGGGCGACGGCACAGGAAATTTCAGCCCCGGACCCATTACCACGTCTCCTTTTGGTTTGGGCTTGACAGTAGTGGGCGATTTCAATCAGGACGGCAAGCTCGACCTGGTAACGCTGGGCAAAGGTTCGGCTGTGGTGTTTCTCGGCAATGGGGATGGAACCTTTGAGCACTTTATTGACTATCCTTACCAGATTCTGACGTACCAGATGCTGGCCGGAGACTTCAACAACGATGGGAAGCTCGATCTGATGATCTTAGAAGAGCCGCTGCGTCCCCACAACAACGAAGGTGGTGTTGCCCTCTGGTACCTACAAGGCAACGGCGACGGTACATTTCAAGCACCGCATGAGATCACATCCGTGCTCACTGGGGAGACGTGCCTCGGCAGCGCCGCTCTGGGAGCCCTGCAATTGAGTGACTTCAACGGCGACGGAAACCTAGACGCCGCGTTTTGTATCGGAGGAGACATTGGCGTTGTGCTCGGCAACGGCGATGGCACATTTCAAGCTCCAATTTTCACAAGAGTTAGCGCCGGCTATGACTTCGCCCTTGCGGTCGGCGACATGAATTCCGACGGTATCCCCGACTTGATACTGTCGAACTTTACCAACTTCAACGATTCTCATATGGAACTTCTTCTGGGAAATGGAGACGGTACATTCCAGATGCCACAAGCAATCAATGCGTATGGTGCCGAAGACGGCGTCACGATTGGGGATTTCAACTCCGACGGCTTGCTCGATTGCATTTTCGACACGGACCTCGGAGCAAAAGTATACATCCAGCAGTGAGCTATTATGGCTCGGAGGGGGACCCATGGCGAATGCACGAAGCCGATTTCTTGTTCAACTGAACAGAGGCTCCCACCCTTAGCTCTTGACGGGTTGGTGTCTCTGAGGCCCACAGATCGCGCGCTTCCAGAATGGAACCACGGCTGCAAGATTTAAGAATCTCCTTGACCTCGAGCCCGCGCTCTGCAATCCTATTCTTTACGCATTAGCTCTTTGACAACGAAATAGCAATAAGATAACTTGCGCCGAATCAAGATTTTACCGCCGAAGCCCTCGATATTTGGGCAAAATCTCATTCAGCGCATCCCTAAGCCATTCAAAATAAAGATTTTAGCATTTAAGTCGTTTGTTTTGAAGATTTTACAGACACACCACCTCGCAACCCATGTGTTTCCAATATTTTACAAAAAAATGACGGGGGGGAGGGGGGGTACAGACCGGGCGCATCCCTGACAAAACAGGCCGGGCACATTCCTGACACTGTGATCGATTTTAAAAGGGGGCTGGCCCCTGCCACGGCACGGGATGCCCCACCCGTGGCTCTTTACGGGTGGGTCTCGATGAACCCTCCGAGGATCGGTCACGCGGACAGTCTCGGTAGATGAGACCCAAAAACAAGCTTGACATCGGAAATCTTCCTGGTCCTAAAGCATCACGGCCCACCCGTGAAAGGCCACGGGTGGGGCATCCGCCCTCTGACGACACTTGGCCCGAAATCCCCCAAAAACTTTATTTCGGCAGGAAAGTACGCAACCCGCGTTTGCCATCTAACATGGCGGCATCTAACATAAAACGATGCGTCAATCCCAGGGCTCCCTCGCAGTGCAAGAGACCGGAGTGGAAGACACAGAAGTCCCAGCCCCGGAATTGAGGCTGGTCGTCGCGCACGAAGCCCGATCCAAGGTCTTCCTGAAAAATCTCCGCGACCTGATTGACCCGCCAAAACTCGCGCCGCTCGAACTCGTCTCGACTCCCGCACCGTTCTGGCCAAACGTCTTCGTGAACCGCCGATTGCCATGGCGCCGCTTCCTGCAGTCCGGCACATATCACGTTCTAGCTCTCGTGGCGATTTGGGAGGCCTCGCAATTCCTCGCTCTGCAACCTCATCTCACTGCTCGCCCGGCGTTCGCGCATTCCGAAATCGTTTACTACTCGCCTTCCGAATACCTGCCGCCCCTGGATACCCGGCGCTCCAATTCCACACACGCCCGCAAGGCCGATCCCGAATATGCGCCGCAGCCCATCATTTCCCTGCCGCCGGAAGCCGACAACCGTTCGCAAACCATGGTCGCGCCGCCAAAAGTGAAACTCGATCACGATGTGCCCTTGCCCAACATCGTCGCTATGGCGGAAAACAGCAGGATGCCAATCGGCCCAGCGCCCGTGATTCAGGCGTCGCAGCGGTCGCGCCTCGCGCCAAATATGGAGCGGTCGGTGATCGCGCCTCCGCCCGATCTGCAAGCCGCATCGCGCAACCCGTCACCATCCTCGCAATCCCCAGTGATCTCGCCTCCGCCCGCAGTGGAAGCCACTTCGACGCGCCGCATCGGCGATCTCAACATCGGACGCAGTTCGGTCATCGCGCCCGCTCCGCAGCTTACGCTCGACGCGCAGCGTACGCCGAGAAGAAGTTCCGCCGCCATGAATTCGCCAGCAGGCGCGCCGCAGGTAATCGCGCCGCCGCCTTCGCTGGCAACTACAGGCCGCTCACGTTCGGGCGGAGAAGTAATTGCCCTGAGCCTGCATCCCGCCGTGGGAGCCCCGGCCGAACCGGCGGGCAATCGCCGCGGGACCTTCGCCGCCACGCCCAGCGGCCATCACGGAGCATCTGGCGCAGCCGGAGCCGACGCAGAAACTGGCAAAGAAAGTGGAGTGAGCGCAGCCGGCAGGAACAGCGGCAAGTTGCCCGCGGGACTTTACGTCGGCAAGGCTGCGAATGCCGCGCCGGTCGCGGGAAATCCCTCAGCCACGACGGTCAATCCCAAGCTGATGGCGGGAGCGAGGCCGTCCCGGCATGCGCTGCAACCGGAAGGCGAAACCAAAATTTCGCAAGAAGAGCGCGCCGTCTTCGGCGATCGGACCTTTTATTCGCTCAGCCTGAACATGCCCAACTTGAATTCCGCCGGAGGCAGTTGGATCATTCGCTTCGCGGCGCTCAAGCTGGAATCGACTGCTCGCGGGCAGCAAGACGTATCCTCAGATTTGTCCGCGCCGGCCGCCATGCGCAAGGTTGATCCCGCGTATCCGCTGGAACTGATGCGGCAAAACGTGCGCGGAACCGTCATCCTCTATGCCGTGATCCACGCCGATGGCACCATAGGCGGCGTCCGCATCCTGCGCAGCGTCGACGATCGTCTCGATCAGTTTGCCACCGATGCCATCGCGAAGTGGAAATTCCAACCCGCCACCAAGAACGGCGCTCCGGTGGATGTCGAAGCCACGTTCTCGATTCCGTTCGTGCCGGCGAAGACTGCTGCAAATTTCTAACGAATGAAAGACAGCGATAAACCAGTAGGAGGGATTCGAGACATTGACGCAACTGGCTTACGCTTTCGCGGCTTTCTTTTTTTCCAGCGCGGCGTAGATCGCAGGATCGGTGCAGACTTCGTAGTAATTTCGTTCGGTCCAGCCCAGCACCGAAAAATCCTCCAGCTTGATCTTCGGCACACGGCTTCCCCGTACTACGATCTTGCGGAAGATGTCGCGATCGACGGGTACGGTCGCGCTAAACAGTTTGTACTCCCCTTTATCGGACGACGCGATCGCGGGCGGCAAGTGCACCGAAAGAGGCAGCAGCGTAATCTCCTGCTCCAGCTTGCGGAAGGCCGCTTCATTCATGCGGATGCCGCCCAGGTTAAAGCTGATATTGGCGTCTTCCGAGTTTCCCGATTCGTCCGCGCCCGCATTCTGAAACACGTACACATGGAACGGTCCCGCCTGCGACTCCATCATCTTGCGCGCGCGTTTGTTGCAGGAAGAAAGCCGGTCGCTCTCGTTGAGCGCCTCCGAAATCATAATCTGACGTTCGCCATCCATCAGATAGAGCGGCGCAGCCTCCTGTAAGGTGATGCCGATACCCAATTCGAGGCCGGGCATCCCTGAGCCCTGCATCAGTTCGTTGTAGCCGCGCACAATCTCGATGATCTCGCGGGCAAGCACGCAGGCGCGGCTTACGGCCAACTCCGGCTGGCCGGCATGCTCCAGGATGGCCAGAATAATCGCGTCACCTTCGAGAAAGACTTTTTGCGCTCCGTACTTGTCGAGCAGCTTATTGACGGGATCGTAAAAATTCAGGCTGAAATAGGATGCAGGATTGAGCCCCTTCTCCATCAGGGTGCGGGTGAGCTTTGTGGAATCGCGGACGTCGGCCTTCAGGACGACATGCCGCAAAACTCGATCCTCCTCGGGCTCCTGTTGCTCTTCCGGCAGAAGAAATTCATAGAGTGTGCCGTTCATGCGCGAAAGCTCGCGCAGCTTTTCGGTGCTTACCAGGTTGACGGAATCAAAGGCGGCATTCAGCGCCTCCAGGCGCCGCAGATCGCGATGATACTGCGAAAAATCCTGAAGAAATCGCGCCGCTACCTTGGCGCGCTCCGCGCCCCGGCAGCCCGCCACTTTCGCTACTGCCGCATAGAGACTGCTGGGAGAAAGCTTGCCATGCTCCTGAATCATGCGCTCGACGCGGTCGCATTCGGGACGAGAGATCAGAGCATTTTTTAATTGTTGGGGATTGATTCGGGGCGCGTACTCGCCGAGCAAAGGCACCGCGTGGTAAGAAGCAATCACGCATTCCATCACCTGCTCGTCTTCCAGCAGGCGCACCCATTTCGCCAGGCGAAGCTGTTGGGCCACACCTTCTGGCGTGGAGTCATCGGGCGTCCCTGTGCCCACCAGCAGGCGGGCGTTCTCCGGTGCGCACAGCCAGGCATCGATGGTATCGCTGGAGGTTTCCTCACCGTAGAGCGAACGGACAAAATTCCAAACAATATCCTGCATGCGAGGATAGCGGTCGGGGTCGCGATCCCAATTGCCCAGCATTACATAATGTTCGGCGCACAAATAATCGTCGCGGCCATCATCGGAAAACAGCAGCCGGTTGAGGAATAGTCCGTAACTGCCCAGAGCGGACGTGGCTGGCTCACCAGCCATTACCTCTCCAAACAAAGAGCGGCGGGTACGCCCCAGCGTCTTTTTCTCGATCTCGCGCTGAGTCTCGAACAATTCCTGGCCGGCCTTGCGCAAGATAATTTTCTTTCGCACCTGGAAGGCGGCCACGCGCTCGCGATACTCCACCGCCTTACCCTGGCGGGACCCTTCGTAACTCTTGAGCAGGAGACGACATCGTTCCAACACTTGCGCGAATTGCTGGTGCAACTCGGTGCGCAGGAATTTGGCAACCGCCAGACGGGCCAGCAGGTCGACCGAAATCTTTTCTTCCTTCTTTGCCCGACTCAGCGAGGCAGTCTGCAGTTCGGTAAGCAGAGTTTTGAAATCGGGTTTTTCCGCGGGCTTGCGGGTTGTGCCGGCAAGCGCTGCGCTTCTGAGCCACGAGGGACCATCGGCTCGCACCGGAGCCTCCGCCGCGAGCAAGCCTTCCAACTCGCCGTGGTGCACGATCAACCGCATCATCTGAGCTCGCGCCGCCTCTACGAAGCTGGGGCTCAGAGCCACGTCGTGACGAAGGTTGTCGACTCCTACCGCCAGACCTTCAAGCGCAATTGTTGGAGCGGCGGCAAGCAGTTCGGGCAGCGCCAGTTTTTCTGGCGTCGAACCGAGGCGGAAAATAGGTAATCGAGGCATGCGTAAACCGGCGAAAGTACTGGGCGTTCGCGCCTACACGCGTACATTTCGAGGCTAGCATGGGCCCCGCGGGAGCCAAAGGTTACCTAGGTTATTGTCTATTCAGTTTTGCCCAATTTCAGCAAAGGCGAGATTTGCACGCAGGCCTCGATATCAGGTTCGACTGGATGACTGGCCCGCGACCGCGGGATCAATTCTTCGAGCTTCAACCCGCGCGGAAGTCGCGCACATCTTCTCCGAGCGCGAAGACCGCGACGGGAGGAGTGTTTCGCGCATGTGCCATCTTTCGGTTGACCTCGTCGAAGTCCATCTTCACCCAGCCCACGCTGGAGATTTCGATTTCGCCATCCTGTGCGATCCAGAACACGGTCGGGACGTTGGTCAGCCCGTAGGCGTTCGACACGGGATAGGTTTCCGTATCCTCGAGCAATACCGGAAACGTCACGCCAAATTCTTTGTTGAACGCGGCGGTCTGCTTGGGATCGTTCTGCGACACGCCGATGATCCTGACGCCCTGGTGCCCATACGCCCGCTCCAGCCGCTCCAGGAACGGAAACGCATACTGGCAGACGGGACAGGACACTTTGAAAAATGCCAGCACCACCGGCCCTTGCACCAACTCTTCGCGCAACACGAAGCGCTTGCCATCCATCGCTTTCAATTCAAAGTCGGGCGCCTTGGTGCCCGCGGTCAGTGCCGCCATGGGTCGTCCTCCGGATTTTGTTCGCAGCAGATTGCTGAGCCAGCGCATAGAACTTCGCCGTGAGCTGCCTGTATTTTAAATGATAGCGATGCCGCTGGTGCTACGACAAACTGCTTTCAGCGCTCCTGCGAAATCTTCAACGTGGGCGGAAGAACTCCAGCCTTGCGCAAGATCTTCCGCGCCAGGCCGGTAAGGGCTACGCGGCCCAAACGGCCCGCCGGAATCCATTTGCCGCGGCATTCCGCGGGAACCGCCGCGCGAAAAACTTTCACCGCGTAGTCCGTCACCGTAATCGAGTGGCGCAGTGTAAAGGACGGGTTGTGGTTTCCGGCGAGGACAGGGACTTCCGGGAGTTCCCACATCCCTGCCATGAGCGATGCATCCAGCGGACGCCGCACCAAAAATACTTCACCGTCGCGGCCATCGAGGACATATTGGATCTCATGTTTTTTCTGGCGCGCTGGCCGGACCGTCGCCGCCAGTTCGCCGCGCGTAGCACACTGTGCGACAACGGGACAGGTCGGACAATGCGGCGCGCGCGGGGTGCAAACGATTGCACCCAATTCCATCATTGCCTGATTGAAATCTCCTGGGCGCGAATGATCCAGAAACTTACCCGCGGCCTGCCATAACTGTTCTTCCCACAGCCGCTTCCCGGCTACGCGCTGCAGCACGCGCTCGACGTTGCCATCGACCACGGGAACAGATTCATCAAACGCGATGCTGGCAATGGCCGAGGATGTGTAGCGGCCGATGCCAGGCAAGGCTCGCAATTCTTCTGCAGACGATGGAAACTTGCCGCCGTGTTCACGAACCACAACTTTTGCGGCAGCGTGCAGCATGCGCGCGCGCCGGTAGTAGCCCAGGCCGCTCCACGCCGCCAGCACACTCGGTTCGCGGGCCGCCGCCAGTTTCTCAATCGTGGGAAAGCGCCGCAGAAATTCGTGGTAGTGTTCGATCACGGCAGCGACTCGTGTCTGCTGCAACATGATCTCCGAAAGCCATACGCGATAAGGATCGCGGCTGGTTCGCCAGGGCAACTCGCGACGATGCACATCGTACCAAGTGAGAAGATTCCTACGAAAACGCGGAAATGGAAAATCGGAAAATAAACCGGGGATGGGTTGAGACTTTTTCACGGCAAAGAGATTATTCGGATCCGCGCTGGTGGCAGAGCTTATCGATGATACTTCATGTTGCGTTCCTATCGCGCCATTGACCCGGCGCTCCCCAGCACGAAATAATAACCTTGCCTGGTAATCCGCAACATTTGCGTGAGGTCATTCACGCCCAGTCGCGAGGAGCACTATGAACGACTTCAACCGCAAGGTGGAAGACGCGTCGGCGCGGGTCAGCAAGACGGTCGCCGAGGCCGCCGAACGCATCGAGAAAGAGATCCCCGAGTTCATCAAGTATCTGAACGACGAGGTCGTGCCCACGGTGCGCCAGCATTCGACCAAAGCCCTGCGCGCCGCCAGCTTGAAGCTCACCGAGTTGGCCGACTACATGGAGCAACAGAAGAACGCGCAGAAATGAAGCGGCAGGATGTAGCTCGCCCTCCCAGCATCGCGCGCTTGCTTGTGGTGCTTGGAATTCTGCCGTTGTTTATTACCGGCTGCGGACACAAAGAGGCGCGGGTTACGGTGCCGCCCCCGCCCGTCATTTCACCTGCGCCTGAAGAGAACGCTGCAAGCAACCCGGCCAAGAATCCAACAGCGGAAGGGAACGAGGCCGACCTCGCCGAGCCCACGATTCCCGAGGGTGCGACGCCACTTGCCACTGAAATTGGCCGGGCAAGTTGGTACGGGCCGCCATATCACAAGCGGCGCGGATCGAACGGTGAAGTCTACAACATGCACGCCATGACGGCGGCGCATCGCACGCTGCCGTTGGAATCAATCGTGCGCGTAACCAATCTTAAAACGGGTCACACCGCGGTGGTACGCATCACCGACCGCGGCCCGTTTATTCCCGGACGCATTCTTGATTTATCGCTCGCTGCCGCGCGCAAGCTGGATGTTTATTTGCCAGGGACGGCGGAAGTGAAAATCGAGGTGATGCAAGCGCCCTCGCCGCTGGATACTGGCGGGAAATGGGCGGTGCAGATCGGCGGGTTTCCCAAGGCCGAGGAGGCTGCGAAAGTTGCCGACCATCTGCAACGACGCTATCGAACGGCGCAAGTACTGCGCTTCGCCAGTCCTGCGGGTGACTGGTGGGTGCGGGTACGCGTGCTCGATGATGACCGCCGGCGGGCGCAACAACTCGTGGCAGAAACTGAGACTACCGAAGGGGCGGTATTTCTGGTCAGGCTGGATTAGAGCAGTGGTCAGTGGTCAGTGGTCAGTAAAATCGAAGGCTCTTACTGGACCCTGGCCACTTTCTTTCTGCTATGCTCACCCAAAGTCTGCCATGATGCCGGACGTCATTCCAGTAACCGTGCGCCTTCGCGGCGCAAAGATGATCGCCTTCGCGGCCGCGTTCTACCTGCTGCTGCGCTTGGCCGGCTTCCATAAATTCTTCGAGAACGATGCAGAGGGCATAAGCGCGCTGCTGCAGGTCATTGGCACGCTCTACAGTGTTGTCTATGCGTTCGCCATCTACGTAATTTGGGGGCAGTTTACCGCGGTCGAGAATGAAATCCAGAAAGAATCGGGAGCGCTGAAAGACCTGCTGCTGTTCAGCCAACGATTGAAAGAGGCAGTTCGCGATCCGGCGGTCCGAGCGGTGAAGATTTACGCCAGAGGAGTGGTGGAAACGGAATGGAACGCGCTGTCTGCAACGGAGGGAACTGACAAAACCGACAGGCTCTTCTCGGCAGTGGTCTCCAGCGTTACCGAGATGGAACCCGAGGACGATACCGAGCGTATCGTCTACCAGCGATTGCTCGAGATAGCGAACCGGGCCAGCGCTCATCGTGACGAACGGCTCGCCCTCAGCGTCAAGCGAATGCCGCAAACCCTGCTGCTGTTTGTCAGGGTAACGGCGGCCATGATCTTGTTCCTGCTCTTGTTTTTTCCCTTTCGCAACGTTGCGCTGGGTCTACTATCGATTGCGATTACAACCATGGTGCTGTTCTACGCCAACTTTGTGCTGACCGACCTGGATAATCCCTTCGAAGGCACATGGAATGTTGGATCGGAGCCATTCGCACAATTGGTAACAAAAATTCGGTGAGATTTCTGACTGCCAATTGTTCTGCTCAAATGCTATCGTTCTTGCCATGATGGCTAAAACCATGGTGACTAAATAATGACCGATGCCAGCAGCGCCTGCCTGTTCTGCCGCATTCTGCGCGGCGAGATTCCCGCGAAGAAAGTTTACGAGGACGATTACGTATTTGCCTTTGAGGACATCGATCCCAAGGCGCCAACCCACGTGCTCGTCATTCCCAAGAAACATTTTGCAGGATTGAAAGAAGCCCAGGCGGAAGACGCCGAACTGATTGGCCGCTGCCATCTGGCGGCGGCGCAGATCGCGCGCGAGCGTAACATCGAGAAGGGATACCGCACGGTTTTGAATGTCGGACCGGAGTCCGGACAATCCGTGTTTCACCTGCACGTTCATCTGGTGGGCGGCCGGAGACTTGCCTGGCCTCCGGGGTAGTCTTGCAGAGCTTGACGCGAAACTCCCAATGTAATTACAATGTATATACATTGACGGAGGTTGGGCCTGCAACTCGAACTCACCCGAATCGGTAACTCTCGCGGTATCCGCATTCCTAAGCCGCTCATCGAGCAGTGTCGCCTGGGCGACGTCGTGGAAGTCCGAGTAACGCCGGAGGGCCTGATGATCGCGCCTCACCGGGCCCCTCGTCAAGGGTGGAAAGAGGCATTTGCCGCTGCGGAGCAGGCGAAACTTGAGCCGTTATTGCTCGAACAAGCGCCCCCGAACGCGTTCGACTCCGAGGAATGGGAATGGTGAGCTACCCTCGACGGGACGAAGTCTGGCTCACTACGCTCGATCCCTCAAGAGGTTCTGAAATTAGAAAGACTCGCCCCTGCCTCGTCATATCTCCGGATGAAATGAATCAATCCTTGCAGACTGTGCTTGTTGCGCCCATGACCACGACATTGCGTGCATATCCCACCCGCGTAAAACTGGCGTTCCAGAATAAGCGCGGGCAAGTTGCACTGGACCAACTGCGGGCGGTAGATCGTCAGCGACTGGTTCGGAGGCTAGGTTTGATCTCAGCCAAAGCATCGAGCGAGGTTTCGGCGGCTCTGGTAGAGATGTTCGTTCGTTGAGAGGAGTTCTGGAGCAGGAGTGGCCGCGCCACACAAACTGCTCCCGCACATGCCTACGTCGACGGCCGGAAACTAGGCTGGCCTCCAGGGTAGTCTTGAGCCGCACGTTCCGGCCTGCAATTTCCCCGAAGTAATCTAGAACCCAAACCATCCTTTGTCTACGATCAACTCTCGTGAGATTGCGTTTCTCAGTAGACATTCTTATGCGCCGTTCCTACGCCATTCCTTCTATTCTCCATGCCATCACGCGCTTCGGCGTCCAACTCGGGATCGGACTTTTAGTGCTGGCAGTGGGTTCGCGCGAGGCGAAAGGCGCGGATCGATCAAGCCTGCCCTGCTCGCTCGATGGCCCACAATTCGACCCCGCCGTTACCACTCGCGCTCTGAACAACTACGCCGATGCGGTCGCCGAATTGCTCAAAGAAAAGAGATATGCGGAACTCGACTGTATTGGCGATTCGGCACGCTCATCGAAGGCAAGGTTTTCCGGCGGCGCGTGGAAGATTCGCAATATTTACATTGGTCTCAGCTGGCCGAGGCCGGGACGCCCAACCGAGGAAGACTGGAAACATCACTTTAAACTGCTCGAATATTGGAACGACGAAAGGCCACAATCAGTAACGGCGCGCATCGCGTTGGCAGAGTCATACATCGAGTACGGTTGGAACGCGCGCGGCAACGGATACGCCGATACGGTCAGCCAAAGCGGATGGAGGATTTTTGGCGAACGCATTCAGAAAGCGAGAAAGATTTTAGAAGCGAACCCGAATCTCGCCACGAAATGCCCGGAGTGGTATCTCAACATGGAAAGGATTGCCCAGGCGCAGGGGTGGGATTCAAAAGCAGAAGAGAATTTAGCAAAACGCGCCCTCGCCTTCGAACCTGAATATCAGAATTTATACCGGGTGCATGCCCAGACGCTGCTTCCGAAATGGGGAGGCAACGAGGGCGATGCAGAACAGTTCCTGGAGGCGTCTACCGACAAGCTGGGTGGAGACGCGGGAGATGCCGTCTATTTCCTGGTCACCAGTTCGTGCTTTTGTTTTGGGAAGGAACTCAACCAGTTTTCCTGGCCGCGGTTGCAGCGAGGCTTTGTGGCCAATGAGCGGCTCTATGGTTCTTCGTTAAATAATTCCAACTGGTTCGCGTACCTCGCCCTTAACGCTAATGACGACGTCGCCGCAGATGAAGCCTTCAAAAAAATCGGCGACCGTTGGGACGCAGATATCTGGGGAAACGAGGAAAGCTTCCAGGCCAGCAAGGCGCATGCGGCCGGGCTTGCTCCGATACGAAGGCGCGAGCGGCAGGAGGACGAGGAAGCGCGAGCAAACCTCAAAACTCCAGAGGGCGCCGCTTATCAACGAAGCGTTCTGCAGCGACTCGATCCCATTGAGAAGCGTTGTGCCTCTGCCAGCGAGGCTGCTGCGAACAAGTTCGCCCTGTCGATGTTAATTTCGAAGGAAGGGAATCTGTTGCAGGCCCGCGACAATCCTCACAGTGCAATGGCGAATTGCGTGGCTAGAGCTTTGATGGAGCCGCACAAAACAGAAAACAGTCCGCTACCCGCCCCGCCGCATGGCTCTTATTGGATGATGGTCGAGATCGATCCTACGGTGATCAATTCCGCCAAGCGATAGACGAATCCCTGACCTAGCTTTTCGAAGCCCTACTGCACCGTCGGATTCTCTTCTTCCGGCGCGCCGTGGCGCCGCAACAACTGCGGCAAATTTTGCGAGAAAGCGGAGCGCGGCAGGACCATATCGCAGCCCACTTCATGCGCTTTCTGCTTCAGGTCGCCCTGCACGTGGGAGAGAAATCCAATAATCGAAGTTCCCTTCTTCAGCTTGGCCTTCAGCTTGGGGATCAGCGTCAGCGGCTTGGCGTTGGCATTGTTGAGATCGAAAATGATCAGCGAAGGCTTCTCTTCGCCATTCTGCTGCATGCGCTCGGCCAGGTCTTTGTCATTCTTGGCGAATTCAACTTTCACATTGAGCTTGCGCGCCGTTTCCTGAATTTTGGCCTGGAAAAACAAATCGTCAACAAAGGCAAAGATGCGCGAGTTGGCATCTTCCCGCATGGCGGGCAGCGGCTCGGGATCGGCGGGCGCAAAAGGCGCGGCAAATCCGGGACGCTGGCGTCTGGCTCCCTGCCCGTTGCCGTTGCCCGATAAAGCGGCACGATAGCTGTGGTCCATAGGCGCGGTGTAGATGCCATCCTGGTTATGGCGGGCCTGGGTGGACCCTGCAGCTCGGGGACCGCGTTGATTGCTGGGGCGCCGTCCGCGACGCCGCCGTCTTCCGCCTCCTCCTCCACCGCCGGAGGGTCTTCCTGGTCCTGCGTTCATAGTCCTCTTAAGCTGCTGGGCCGGACGGTTGGTCCGGTGCAGGGTTGAAAAAAGATAAGCCTCAAGTTACTCGGATCAAACTACTCGGATCTTAGATTCCCCATTGGTTGCAGCAGGTTCTCACAACGTTGGCGCACATCCCGTCGAGGGATCGCGGGCTGCGACCGAAGCACATCCACGGTCAACTGCTTCCTGGTGATTCAAACTCGTACTATCGAAAAAGCCTTTTAACTTATGCGTATCGGTTATCCGTTATCGGAATCCGTCGCGCCGCCGGGAACGGCCTGGGGCGCGGAAGGCCTACGCGGGAACGAGGCCAAATGAGAACAACTTCATCGTACTCGTCCCAGAGCGAGCGCGCAAGGGGCAAAGTGGGAGCGTTTTGCACAGGAGGACATGACTGGCCGGGGTTGCGAGTTACCCAGTAGCTGAGAAAGCCCGAGCAGCGAGTCTTGAGTGATGCCCTTGCACCCGAAACTCGCTGCCCGCCATTAAAAGCTCGACCCTACTGCGCGTTTACCGTGAGAGTGATCGTGGTCGATGCAGTCAGCGGGCTCGATCCGCCCGTGGTCCCGTTGATGGTGACGGTGTACGATCCAGTCGGCGTGCCCGGATTTGTCTGGCTGTTGCCGCCACTACTGCCGCACGAACCCAGCCACATGGTAGAGAAACCAAGCACGATGATCAGGCTAAGCATGCGAACGCCGCGACTTCGCGATCCCGCTAAGAAGACAACTCCGAACAACCCCGGAAGCAGGAGAGCATAGAACATGCGGTTGCCGCCCGGATGCTTCAGTTGCGCGGTCTTGCCCTGGGTTTGGATGGTGACCGTGGTCGGATTCTGCGTGGTTGGCTGGTTGCTGGCGAAATTGCAAGTTGTTTCCGAGGGAAGCCCGGTACAGGTGTAGGTGATTGGCAGTACCGTCGCGGAAGTGGTGGCGAATGGGATGGGCACGTTGCAAGATGTGCCGGCAGTGCAAGTTGTACCCGATGCAACCACGATTTGGACCCCAATCGACCCACCCACGGTCACGATGCAAGTGGAGCAGCTAGACGAGGAGATGGTGAAACTTTGGTTGGTCGATCCCAAGTTGAGGCTGACCGTTGTGGTGTGCGTCGTGCTGGCGGAGCCGCTGGCTGTTCCAGTTACAGTGATCGTTTGCGCGCCCGAGGGCAGCGCCATGTTTGCGGCCGTGGTGATGGTGAGTTGCACATTTTGAGCATCCGTGCCGTCCAGGGAGAAGGTAGCTGGACTGAAGCTGCAGGTCGCACCCGTCGGCAGGCCACTGCAACTGCTGGAAGTGAAGCTGAAACTTTGCGTGGATCCATTCACGGGAGTGATGGTCAGCATGGCCGTAGCTGTCTGTCCCGCGGGAACGGAACCGGGGGACAGCGGGTTGGTGACCTGAAATGTAAAGTCTTGACCGGCTACGGTCACCACAGCCGGGGAGAGCGATGAGGAGGCGTTGTTGCTGGTGTCTCCGTTATAGGTTGCCGTCACGCGGTCCGAACCACTCGGCAGTGCCGTAGTCGTGAGTGTTGCCGTGCCGCCCGAAAGATTTCCGGTACCCAAAGCCGCGGCAATACCATTGTTGTAGAAGCTAATGGTCCCGGTTGCCGTCGCAGAGCTCACCGTCGCCGTAAAGGTCACGGCGGTTCCCAGATTCACGTTCGTCGAAGTGGTAGAAATCGATGTCGTGGTGGCGGTGCGCGATTCCGCAGCCTCCCAAGCTGTGAATAGATTGTTGGCATCAATGGAGCCGAGCCCGGTGACCAGGTTATAACCCGTGGGCGCATCGGCGCTGGACGCCTCGTAACCAAAAGAACCAGTGGTTCCGCTCGCTCCTGGGCAGCGCAAGTCTGCAGGCTGATACGTCGGCTGGCTACCCTCACAATAAACTACGTTGCTGCCGCTAGTAATCTGGTGAAACGCGCCATTGGAGGGCGTCGCAGCCAACGTATACAGCGTAGGGTTAATGTTGCCCAGACCACCGCTGCCGCCGAGGTACTGATTGAGTAGCGTGACGATACCGGCAAAAATTGGAGAGGACGCCGATGTGCCGCCGACCAGGGCTGGATCCACCGTGCAAAGACCGGTGGTTTGGCTACAGCCTATGCCGTTCACTGAGATCGTGATGTCTGCGGCGGTGCCGGTGCCGCAACTGCTAGTGGTTTCCGTGTCGTAGGGGGCGGTCTGAGAAAGCTGATCCACCGGCGTGCAGTAAATGTATCCGGGAAAGTTGGGCGACGCCAACAGCGAAACGTCCGGCACTAATCTTGTTGCAGGGTCGGGCTGACCGGGAACCGTGACAGTCTGCCAGCTCGGTTGCAGGAAGCCGGATACACAACTCGAGAAATCCGAGGTTTGTACCGAGCAGTTGCTTGCGCCGCCGCCGCTGGAAACAATGGCGTAGCCCTCCTGAACCGACAGGGGTGTTGGGTAGCTTGAAGGGTCGGCAGAGCTGATTTCGAGGTCGTCGTTCCAACCAGTCTCGGGCAAGGGTGCATTCTGCGCCGTGCCACCATTCGGGAGGACGCCGTTGGTTGTGCTCCAGTACGTGGGGCCGAAACCCGCGGGATAGGTGATCGCGGTGCCGCCAACCGCCGTGATTTCAGGACTGCTGGCGGGATAGCTGACAGCCAGCCCGCTAACTGCGAGATTGTCGGTGGAAGCGTCGGTGGGGCCGTCACAGCTTGCGGCACCGGAATCACCCGACGAATTCATGAAGGTAATGCCTTCGGAATTTGCCTTCAGCAGCTCAGTCTCGTCGCTTGCCAGCGAATTATCGTCGAATTCGCAGGGCGCGCCGTAGCTCATGCTCATTACGGGCGCCAGGTCGTTGTCGATGGCATAGTAGTACGAGGTGAAAACGTTGCTGGAATTGACAAAGATAATTTGCGCGCCACGGGCCGTGGCGGCGGACCATTCCAGGTCGAGATCGGCCTCGGTCAAGTCGCCGTTAGCTGAAACCCCTGGGTCGGTCCCGTCCAGAACATATTTGAAGTTGCTAGTATTGCAGGCGGTAATAACGCCACTGGTGGTCGTCGTGCAACCACTGATCAAAGTCAACCCGAAGGCGGTGCGGAAGGCATTGAGATCCGCCAGGTAAACGTCCGTCTGGCCCACAATAACCAACTTCTGGCCCGTGCCATCAATCCCCGTGTTGTACAAGGTTTGAATGTCATAGATTGTGGCGATGTCGCCTGGGGCCAGATAATCGGATTGGTAGGTACTGTCGTAGTAATCGGGGCGAGGCTTGCGGGAAGATCCAGCCTTTTTGACATACATCGGTTTTGGATGGAAGTCATCGAGACCGCGAAATCCCGCGACAATACCCGACAGCGCCACAGGAATGGAGGGTGCAACCGCATTGGCGAAGTGGATCTGGCCATCCACATTGTAGCTATGGATTTCAGTCCGAAACGCGCTCTGAATCTGCGCTGCGGTGCCACTAAAGACGATCCAGTTGCGACCGCGAGCCACGCTGACCACAGTCAAGCCCTGCGACTTTAGCCACGCCGAGATGTTCTTGACATCATTCTGGCTAAGGCCGAACCTCTCGGCATACTGTTCCGGGGTAAGCCACTGGTGAAAATTAGGGGACTTGGGATCTTGCTGCTCGGCCACCAGTAGGCGCAAAGCCTGCTGCTGGGCCTGCGTCGGAAGGGTCAACATCGTGACCTGGTTCAGCTGAAACGAACTCGACACACGTCCCTGATCATATTGCGGCTTTGCCCTTTTCGGAACCTGACCTGGGATCGCGACCAACTGGCTGTTATCAATGGTTCCGGCGATGCGGTCTGGTTGTTCGGCAAAGCAGAGGCTGGAAACAAGAAGGGGCAGCAAAAAGAACTTCCAGTGGCGCGTGGAAAACGATCGCATGAAAAACTCCGTCTGGGTACGTTGTAGGTTGTGGGTGTTCCTTAGCTTATACGGCTTTATTGCACTCTGATCAAGTTCCGAGAGTGTAAGGTTGTATCGGCGGCAAGAATGTTACAAACCCCGCGCCGCCGAATTCGTCGTGCAATTTATTGCTTACATTCCTTTACATTCCAAGCAGATTAAGTTGAAGTTTAGCGTATCGGTGTTCTTGTGCCCAAAGGTTGAGTGGGATCGAAGCAAGTTCGTCAACAGGCGGTACCGCGAGGCCATTCTTGGTCAGATCGATCGACTTGATATAAGTCTGGCAGGCGTCGCAGCACTCGACGCGAATGTAAGGAAAGCTTTCGGCGGTATAAACGGGAAGCTGAGCATGATCCTCCTGGCCGCATCCCGGACAAACCACGCGGCGGAACTCCCACTCGGTCAGGCAGAAGCCGCAAAGCAGGTTGCGCCGGCCGGCGTCGCCCTGCTGGCGCAGAATTCCAAGTGCAGGTTTGCGATTGCAGAACGGGCATAAAGGAGCCGAGTAGCTTTCAAGATGCAAGGGAACGCGGGAGCGGATGAACTCGGCATAAGGCTGAAGGAACGCTTGCACAAGAAATTCGGCAGGATTGGCGGGAGATTCGATATTTGTCCAGCATCGATCAAGCAGGTCAGCGTGAAGCCTGGAGTTTGAGTGGCGCAGGTCGCGAGCGAGTTGGGCTAGCGTGGCTGGGGCTGTTTTTTCGACTACGTCTAGAAACGCCGGGAAGCTTCCACGGAGCAGAGGCGAGGGGCCGGCGCTGCCGGGGCCCGGGCTAGTGCCAGCTGGCGTTTTGCTTTCGAAGCGTTGGTAAATACTCTCTTGAAATCTCGCCACATGCGCGTAGAACGCGAGAATCTCGGCCGCAAAAGAGTGCTGGGCCGCGAGATGTTCGGCGCGGCGAATGCGCTGCTGCCAGGGAGATTTCACCACGGGCCGATTATGGGGCCTTGGGGCCGGGGCAGGCAAATCGCCTGGCGCCAGTTATTTTTTCTCCTACGCTCCCAACCTTATTGACGGCGGTGCTTCCGCGGACTATATTTCCAAAAGTCTGGGGTGCAATCTTCCCGGTTCGATCAAGTAGTCGGAGGATGCGCAATGGAGCTTTCCCGCAGAACCTTTTTCAAGAGCGCGCTGGCTGGGGGAGCGGGTTTCTCTCTCCTCGGCTTCGATCTCACGCCTGCCGTCGCGCAACTCAAAGAACTGAAGATGGCGCGCGCCACCGAGACGCGATCCACCTGCCCATATTGTTCCGTAAGTTGCGGCGTCCTCATTTATACGATCGGCGACAAAGCGAAGAACGTCACGCCGCAAGTGATCCACGTGGAGGGCGACCCCGACCATCCGATTAATCGCGGAACCCTGTGCCCCAAGGGAGCGTCGCTCGAACAGGACATCATGAATCCGCGGAGGCTGCTGAAGCCGCAGGTGCGGCGTCCCGGCTCCGATCATTGGGAAGACATTGCGTGGGCGCAGGCGATCGACGAGATCGCGCAGCGCGTAAAGAAAACTCGCGACGACACGTTCATCGAAAAAGACGACAAGGGGAACACGGTCAACCGCTGCGAAAGCCTGGCGTGGATCGGCGGTTGCACCGACACCAACGAGTTCAACTATCTGGTCGTCAAGACCATGCGCAGCCTGGGCCTGACCTATGTAGAAAATCAGGCCAGGGTTTGACACGGCCCCACGGTCTCAAGTTTGGGACCAACTTTTGGACGAGGGGCCATGACCAATGGCTGGATCGACATCAAGAATGCCGACATGATGCTGGTCATGGGCGGCAATCCGGCCGAAAACCATCCCTGCGGCTTCAAGTGGGCCATTGAAGCCAAGAAGACACGAAATGCAAAGCTGATCGTCATCGATCCGCGCTTCACCCGCACCGCGGCCACGTCCGATTTATTCTGTCAGATTCGCGCCGGATCCGACATTGCGTTTCTCGGCGGAATGATTCGCTACGCGCTCGAAAATAATCGCATCGCGCACGACTATCTGGTCAACTACACCAACGCTGCTTTCATCGTGAAAGATGGTTTCAAGCTGCCGGATGACGGGTTGTACTCCGGCTTCGATCCGGCAACGCAAACCTACGATAAGTCGACCTGGAATTACGAAGAAGGTGGAGACCTGAGCGGCGCGGCCGCGAGTGCAGCTGCCGCGGGGGCGGCGACATCTGCCAAACACTCTACTGGCGATACCGCGCCCAAGCACGGGCAGCCTTCGACCAATCCCAACGGTGGACCCGGTCTTACCGGGCAGGGATATTCCGGAATGGGCGCGGGAGGAGCGAAAGCCAATGAACCCAAAGGGGCTAGCCCGAAGCTGCCGGAAAAGATTGCCTACGACCTGACACTGCAACATCCACGCTGCGTTTTTCAATTATTGAAACAGCAGTATTCGCGGTACACGCCGGAGATGGTCGAGCGCATCACCGGCATTCCGAAGGATCAATTCCTGAAGGCCGCCGAGCTCTATACTTCCGTCCGCAAGGATGGCGACATGAAAAAAGTCGCCACCATTATGTACGCCGTAGGTTGGACGCAGCACAGCTTCGGCACGCAGATTATTCGCACTGCGGCCATGCTGCAGTTGATCCTGGGCAATGTCGGGCGCGCAGGTGGCGGAGTCAACGCGCTGCGCGGGCATTCGAACATTCAAGGCGCCACCGATATGGGCGGAGTGTTCGACATTTGGCCGGGATATTTGAAATCGCCGAACCCTGCAGACACCGACCTCGCCGCCTATCTGAAACGGGTGACGCCGACGGTTTCCAAGCCGCAGCCTTGGGACTCTTTCAATTACTGGTCGAACACGCCGAAGTTTACCGTCTCGTTCTTGAAGGCTCTATACGGCGATGCGGCAACCAAAGAAAACGACTTCGCGTTCAGCTACATGCCCAAGGTTGACAAGAATTATTCCTGGACACAAATCTGGGACAACATGTATCGCGGGACGATCAAAGGCATGTTGGCGTTTGGCATGAATGGAGTCGCGATCGGTCCCGATACGCAGAAAAATATCGATGCGTTGAAGAAAGCGGATTTCCTGGTGGTGGGCGAGATTTATCCGGATGAAACCAGCGAGTTCTGGCGATCGCCGGGAATTACGCCTGACGAAATGAAGACGATTAACACGACCGTCTATCGGCTGCCCTGCGCTGGTTTCGCCGAGAAAGACGGGTCGATGACCAATTCGGCCCGCTGGCTGCAATGGAAGTACGCCGCGGTGCCGCCTCCGGGTGACTGTCGCCTCGATCAGGACATCGTCGCGCAAATTTTTCTTAAGGTGCGCGAGCTCTATCAAAAACAGGGCGGCAAGTTTCCTGACCCGATCCTGAATCTGACGTGGCCTTATACCCGGCCGCAGAATCCAGCGCTCGCGGAGTTGGCCAAAGAACTTAACGGCAAGGCCCTGGCGGACCTGACTGATCCGAAGACACAGGTCGTGATCAAGAAAGGCCAGCAGTTGCCGGGCTTCGCATGGCTGAAAGATGATGGCACCACGGCTTGCGGGAACTGGATTTACTCCGGCTGCTGGACCGAAGCCGGCCCGCAACTGCAGCGCCGCGGAACTGAGGATCCCTCGGGCCAGGGCATTTATCAAAATTGGGCATGGTCGTGGCCGGCGAATCGACGCGTGTTGTACAACCGCGCCTCGTGCGATCCCGCGGGCAAGCCATGGGACCCTACACGCAAGCAGGTTTGGTGGAACGAGTCGGCACAATCCTGGGCTGGCAACGACGTGCCCGACTTCAAACCGGATTCCAATCCCAAAGATCACATGGGACCGTTCATTATGAATCCCGAGGGCGTGGGAAGAATTTTTGGTCCGCTTGCCGCGTTTGCCGATGGGCCGTTCCCCGAGTTCTATGAGCCGATCGAGAGCCCGGTGCAGAATGCGCTGCATCCGAACCAGCAGAACAATCCGGTGGTCAAGAAAATGACGACGGCGATGGATAAGTACGCCACGCCCGGCGATGGCTTCAATGTGGTCTGCACCACTTACCGGCTCACCGAGCATTACCACTACTGGACAAAGAACAATCAAATGAATGTGCAGCTCATCCCGGAGCCCTTCATCGAGATTCCAGTCGAGTTGGCGGCGGAGTTGGGCATCCAGGGCAACGACAAAGTAAAAGTTACCAGCGCGCGCAGCTATTACATTGCCAAAGCCTTCGTGACCAAACGCATCAAGCCAATGAATATCGATGGCAAGAAGGTCTACCAGATCGGAATTCCGATTCATCAAGGGTTTCGCGGCATTCAAGAAGATGCGGGCCGGGATGCACGAACGCTGCTGAACCGGCTGACGCCGACGGTGACCGATCCGAACGCCTACACGCCAGAGTTTAAGGGGTTCCTGGTGAAGGTGGAAAAAGCCTAAGGAGATTGAGTGATTGAGCCATTGAGTCATTGAGTGATTGAAAGCCAATGACCCGATCACTTAATCGCTCGATGACTCAATTTTATGAGCCAAGCGACTTTAGCAATCCGCAGAATCTCCGGCCATCCCGGGCCCGCTCCCGGTGACAATGTGGAACGCAGCGAGCAAGTCTGCAAGCTGATCGACACCACCACGTGCATCGGCTGCAAGGCTTGTGAAGTGGCCTGCCTGGAGTGGAACGGATATACCTTCACCGAAACGGTTTTCGATAACAGTTACCAGACCATGCCATCGACGGCGTGGAACTACTGGAACCTGATCAAGTTCAACGAACATGAGCGTGAAGATGGCAGCATCACGCTACTGATGCGCAAAGATCAGTGCATGCATTGTGCTGATCCCGGATGCCTGGCAGCCTGCCCGGCCGATGGCGCGATCGTGCAGTTCAGCAACGGCATCGTGGATTTTCAGCAGCAGAATTGCATTGGCTGCGGTTACTGCGTCAGCGGATGTCCTTTCGATATTCCGAAATTCAATCCCACAACCAAGAAGATGTTCAAATGCACGCTGTGCTCCGATCGCGTTGCCGAGGGCCTCGAACCGGCGTGCATTAAATCGTGCCCCACGGGATGCCTGCACTTCGGCACGAAAGATGATATGACCTTCCTGGCCGAATCTCGCGCCAAACAACTGCGCGAAAATTTCGGCATCGAGAAGGCCGGCGTCTATGATCCTTCCGGCGTGGGCGGCACGGGCGTCATCTATGTTTTGCACGATGTAAACAATCCCGAAGCGTACGGGGGGTTACCGAAGGATCCGCGGATTCCGTGGGTGGTGCGTTTCTGGAAAGGCCCGGCCAAGTGGATTGGCAACCTGGCTATGCTGTTCGGCGTGATCGGCGTAACGCTGCACTATTTCCGTTACGGACCGAAGGAAATTCATCCTTCGAAAGAAGGCGATGGAGGGCGGCCGTGAGTACACACGTCGTATCGACGCCACGCACCACGGGAGAGCCGGGAGAGAGGATCCTCCGCTACACGCTAGAGGAACGCGTCAATCACTGGTTCGGCGCGCTGGTTTACATCTACTGCCTGGTTACCGGCTTAGCCTTCTGGTCGCCTTACATGTACTGGCTGGCCGCACTGGTGGGCGGCGGACCGACAGCGCGCTTCTGGCATCCCTGGCTTGGTTTGGCCTTCGCCGCGTCTATGTTCGTCATGTACATGCACTGGATTGGCGACATGCACATCACCGACGCTGACCGCCGTTGGAAGGCGAAGGTGAAATCCTACATCGAGAATGACGACCAGAATCTGCCACCCGAGGGCCGCTTCAACTACGGCCAAAAGATTTTCTTCTGGCTGATGTTCTACGGAATTATTCTGCTGCTGGTTTCAGGCGTCGGCTTGTGGTTTGTGGAAAGCATCCCGTGGAGTCTACGCTGGCTGCGTTATTTGTCCGTGACGGTCCACGTTACCGCTGCCCTGGCGACTATCGGCGGCTTCATTATTCACGTCTACATGGGCACGGCCATGATTCGAGGCGGATTCACATCCATCATCCGCGGCGAAGTCTCCACCGCCTGGGCGAAGACTCATCATCGCCTTTGGTACGAGCAGGTCACCGGAGGCAAGCGACGAGAAGACGCGCCTAGACCATGATATTTACTGCATCGAAGATCGCAGCGCTCCTAGGTGAAGTGCGCGACTGAGATTTTTCTTCCATCCCTGAATCTCAGGTTTCAGAGTAAAATCCAACCACGCAGGTATTGTGGAGAGGCCCCATGCGCTCATTCGCAAGATTTTCTTTTCTGGTTGCCACCGCGACACTACTCTCATTTGCGCCGTTGCAAGCCCAAGTGGATGCGAATTTCCACAACGCGCCGAGTTCGGCAAAGAACATGGAAGATCCGTATGAAGGTCAGGCCGCCGCCACAAAAACTGGCAGCACGCTCTATGCGGCCAATTGTCTGGCGTGCCATGGGAAGGCTGGCAAGGGCACGGGGAACGTGCCGTCGCTGGTGGATGGCAAACTCGATAGCGTTACACCCGGCGAAGTTTTCTGGTTCATCACGCGGGGCGACGTGGACAACGGAATGCCCGCGTGGTCGCAGTTGCCGGAAAAACAGCGCTGGCAGATTGTGACCTATGTGAAATCGATGACCAATGCTGTTCCTACCGCGCTTGAGGCGAGCGGCTCTGCGCCCTCTGGCATGGGCGCATCCACGTTGAAGGCGCCGCCACCGACGCCGCCTTTCACCGACTTCCGCTATGAGAAGCCGGGCACATTTCACAAAATCACGGTCGCCGATCTTCCCCAACCCTATGCCACAAAGTCATCGAGTAACGGTCCAGACCTGGTCGCGCGGCCGCAAAATGTATGGCCCGTGGCGCCCGCCGGATTCAAAGTTGAGTTGTACGCGACCGCCCTGGATAATCCGCGCACGCTGCGCACGGCCCCCAACGGAGATATTTTTCTGGCGGAGAGCGAAGCTGGCCGCATCCGGGTTTTTCGCGGACTTACCGGAGATGGCAAACCCGAGCAGGTTGCGGTTTTTGCCAGAGGATTGAAAGGACCGTATGGCCTCGCGTTCTATCCTCCGGGCCCCGACCCGCAGTGGTTGTACGTCGGCAACACCGCCGACATCGTTCGGTTTCCGTATCACAGTGGCGATTTGAAGGCCAGCGGCGCGCCGGAACACATCGCCGATCTGCCCCATCAAGGCGGGCATTGGACGCGCGCGATTACTTTTTCGCAGGATGGCAAACAACTTTTCGTCGGCGTGGGCTCGGCATCGAACGTGGATGATCCCGACACGCATCCCGCGGAAAAGGATCGCGCCGATATTTTGGTTTGCGATCCGGCGAATTGTGTCCTGAAGGTCTACGCCTACGGCATTCGCAATGCCGGTGGGGGCATCGCGATTGATCCGCAGACTGGCGAACTGTGGTGTTCGGTAAATGAGCGCGACGCGCTCGGCGACAATCTGGTTCCCGACTACATCACCCACGTGCAGGCAGGCGGCTTTTATGGCTGGCCCTGGTGGTACATGGGCGGGCATCAAGATCCGCGGCATGCGGGCGCGCATCCTGAGTTGAAAGATAAAGCCATCGTCCCGGATGTTCTCTTGCAACCCCACAATGCTTCCCTGGAATTTACGTTCTATGAGGGTCAGCAATTTCCCGCCGAGTATAAGGGAGACATTTTCGCTGCGGAGCACGGCTCCTGGAACAAGACCGTGCGCGTGGGCTACGAGGTCATTCGTGTACCGCTGCATCAGAAGGGTGACGCCAGCGGCGAGTACGAAGATTTCCTGACCGGCTTCGTTCTGCCCGACGGCAACGTTTGGGGGCGCCCCGTGGGAGTTACGGTAACGCCCGACGGTTCGTTGCTGGTCAGCGACGATGGATCGAACTCGATCTGGAGGGTCAGCTATACTGGGAAGTGAGAGAGCGGCGCTCCCTGCCTCACTTGTAGAAGCCACATCGTCACGGATGCCAAATTTACCAGTTTCGCTCCGTGCACCTATTCGCAGGGGGCGTCGCTGGCGGGGGCGAGCGTGGCTTCGCGCGATGGGACAAAGGCTGCGGTATAGCCGTTAGGTCCCGGCTGGGAGCTAGTCTCGACGCTATACCACTTCGTCATGCGCATTGGCGGACTGCCGGAATCGTGAGCGGTAAAGCAGACTACGGCTTCGGTGCCGAGCTGGCTGAGCGAGGCATAGCGCATTTCCGCGGTGCCCATCACCTCGCGGTTCGACAATTGCACCGGCCATACCCTTCCTCCGCCGGGACCCTTCATTCGCATCTGTACCTGGACATCATAAAGCGTCGTACTGACGCGGGATGGAGCGGTGTAGACCTTGATGCGCCACGCATTGTTTTGCATGTTGCCCTGGGCGGACACGTCGATTCGGCCAAACATCGCGGGATTGCTCTGCGCGGATTTCTGCATCTGGGCAATCAAATCGCTACGCTGTCGCTGCATGGTTGCGATCTGATCTTGGGTGGTCTGCTCCGCAGATCCGGGAACTGCCGTGTGAGCGGGAACTGCCGTATGAGGTGGGAGTGTCCGTTGGGGCGCGGATGCGACGTTGCTGGCGGAAATCGGATCGGTTGAGGCTTTGCGCGATTCGGCGGCCCCGTCACATAGGCCATCTTGCGCCGTGGTCAAAGTCGGATCGCCGGTGGGCGCGAAACTAGCACGCGTACCATCCTCTTGGACCTCATATCTGCCCGTCCACTGACGCCGGGCGCCGGTGGTGGAGTCACCAACAGTCAGGCATAGTACCGCCTTATCGCCAATTTCTTCGGTCGTCAACTGCCAATAGTCCCCTCCCGTGCCCCCGGTGCGTTCGGTAATGTCGATCGCCCAAGGCTTTTGTCCACTTTTGCTAAAGGCGATTTGCAGCCGGGGGTTGGAGAATGAAAGGAACTGTGGCGGAGCGGAAGCGATCGCCGCCATGAGTCGCCATTTGCCGCCATATAAACGCGGATTCCGGTTGGCGTACATGGTGACGCGGGCGAAGTTTGCGGGATTGTTCTCCAGTGCCTTTTCTTCGGCTTTCTTTTGCTCAAGAATCTGGCGTGTGGCGGCGGTGTCGCTCTTGATGTCCTTTTCCTGTTTGAGGCTCTCATCTACTTTGCCGCCAATCACGTTCAACTGGACTCGAATGTCTTCTAACAAATCGTGAGCCTTCGTCAGGTCAAACTGTGCGATAGCATCGCCGACCGGTCCATCAACCGCGGCGGTGGCTTTATCTCGAGTGCTCGCGTTGCCCAATTTCTCAAGCAGCAGACTTTTCAAATCGTCGAGTTGCTCGGCGAGATCGGCAATCCGCTCCTGGGTTTGCTTTTGTCCTGCCGCTTGTTCTTCGCCAATCCGCGCCGAGAGATTCTTCAGGAGCTCGACTTGGCGGCGCTCGCCAAGGTTCTGGCTCACGCTGTTCAATCCATTGATGAGCCGCTTTAGTTCTCTTATTTGTTCCTTCTGGTCCCCCTGCGCTTGCGCAATCTCGTTCAGCTTGCGCTGCAGTCCCGGTACTTGCGCCGCAATCTTAGGACACAGGTGGATGGTTGCGTTCAGGCCGAAGGAGCCGCTGATGACCCCGTCCTGGCAATCGTCCTGCTGCGCGGTTGCGAAGGGAATGTACAAGGCAATCATCAGTGCAACTGCTACGGCCGATGCCTTGCTGGTGCCCATTCTGAGTCTTGCGCCGCTCGTTCTTGGTTCGAAAAATTGCATCTGCCATCTCCGCAGTAAGTTCGCCGTAAGTACAATCATGGAAATCAATCGGGGGAGCCGCACGGCGCTCCATTTTCTCTGCTTACGCGCGCTTCCGCAACTGGAGATACGGCGACTTCGTCGTCCGCTTGGCCGCCATTGGTTCTAACGGCAAACACCTGAGTCACCCGGTAAGGATGGTGCAATCCCGGGCTCGGTACAGTAAGGCATGTCGTCAATCGCGTGGTGGTCAACGGCAGGGAAAATTTCACCAATTCCTCGGAACCCATCTGCTCCGGGAGCGGCCAAGTGGATTGCTCCGATCGTTCCACGCTACCATCGGAGCGTTGGACGAACGTCAGAAGCCTCAGATCACCAAATCGCACTCCCTTCGCCAGCAACCACACCCGCGCCTGAACCTGCACCCCTGTGCCGTCGGGCGATGCCTCACGTTGTGCGGAAACTGTGACCTGTCCCAGCCGGCGAAAGTCTAGATCGAGACTCCGGTTGAGCCAGTAAACGAAACCGCTTCCGGCGAATATCAACACCAGCAGCGTCGCCAGCGCCGCGCCCTGAAAAGCATCCCGCCGATAGAGGACGGTGCGCCGAAGGGATGGTCCGGGCGCGATTTCCTCCCATTTCTTGCGGCCACCGAGCACCGCCGCTAGCTTGTCGGCCAGGCGATCGGTTGAATTGCCGCCTAATTCAATCCAGTGCAAGCGCGAGATGTAATAGTCCAGTTCGCGCCCGATCTGTGGCTTATTGACAAGGACCGTGTAGATCTCCTTCTTACGTTTGTGCGCCTGTTCTACCTCGCTCAAGACATCGCGCGACGCGATGGCGTTTGCACTCGCAAGAAGGACAAAAGACTTTGCTGACTCAATGCCCCGAACAATTTCTTCCGCATAGGGCCGGCTAGGAGTGACATCGCGGGGCGCGATCCAACAAGCGATTCCCCGCTCCTCCAGATGGCCACACAGCGATTGAGCCAACTCGGCGTCGCTCGACGAGTGCGAGATGAATGCGATCCTGGGCAAAGTTGCCTCAGGTTTTGACAGGGCCGTATCAACCACTGATTCACTCCGCGCAGCGTTGTGCGTATAGTGACGCCGAAAGAGAAGTTGCAGAAATGAGCTGACTGGACGTTTTCGGAGCGGAGCGACGCCGCAACGCCCGTAAAACCAGTTGGTTATGGTGGGCGCTATAGGATTCGAACCTATGACTTCCACCGTGTGAAGATGGCACTCTACCGCTGAGTTAAGCGCCCACTTTGCTGCGGTAAGTTTTTCATTATACACAGAGCGGAGTGGGGTTCGAGGCAACGCCGACCATCGCAAGCCCGTTCGCACTAAAGTTTTGGCACGAAAGACTGAGCGGTCACCTAAATACCGCTCACGTCTGCACTGAATCCTTCCGATGATGACCACGGGAGTGGTCATGAGGACAAAATG
>CAVQCP010000057.1:0-35916 GCA_963710965.1 uncultured Acidobacteriaceae bacterium
ACAACTGCATCCTGTAAGAGTTCAGGTTGCTTGTCGGAGACCACCGATGGGTGCTGCCAGCGCACCGTAAAGAAGCAACAGTTGTAGGTGTTTGCGAACGCAGCACAATGACTCGGCGGACTGCGCCGCTGCAACGCCGTCGCGGCCTGCACCCCATTAAGACGCGAGAGGATTTCTCGTCGACACTTCGACATGCGGTTTTGACGAGCTATAGTGACTTCGAAACTTTCCGTCATAGTTTTCGAGCCCTATACAACGCAATATGAAAAGGCGCCCGCTTTTGAGGTAGGTTGGGATCGTTCGCATCACCAACGTCGCCCAAGGAGCGCCTAATGAGTGAAGACAAGTATATCGGCCTGGACGTGCACCGAGCCAGCGTTTCGGTAGCCGTGCTGGATCGCGGGGGCAAGCTCACCATGGAGTGCATGCTGGAGACCAAGGCCGGCACGATTGTAGATTTCATCCAGGGAGTACGGGGTAGCGTGGCGGTGACACGATCTTCTCCAACCTCATGTCAACCAGCTGGTCGTATGCGACCCGCGCAAGAATGCCCTCTTACAGGATGGCAGCAAGAACGACCGCGTCGATACTCGCAAGTTAGCCGAGTTGTTGCGCGGCAACCAGCTGAGTCCGGTGTATCACGGGAGCGGACCCTGAAGGAACTGGCTCGCGGCTATCTGACCCTGACGCAGGACCTCACGCGGGTGATGACTCGGATTAAGGCTTTGTATCACCCTGCAGAGAAGACTACGGAAGGATGCAACCGTCCCGAGCCAACCCCAGAGACCATCGGGGTGCTCCAATCAGCGGGCTGGAGATCGAGACCCAAATCCCCTCGCCCTCCGGTCGAGGGAGAAGTTTCTTCTTGACGTCCCTTTTCATAGAGCCCATTGACTGCAAATGATTCCTTCGTGTCTCCGGTCGCCAGCCCGGACGGGTCGTGCAGCGTTTATTTCAGATTGTCGCCATCATCCAGGCCGCTAATGTCGGTGGGTGCCTTGAGATCAGAAAAAGGTGCGCGATACCGCAGCACGTCGACATACAAGGGCGTAGCCTGACCGGTCGACCAAAGGGACGCATTAACAACGACTCCACCACTGTACGTAATCTGGTCTCCGGAGGATAAAGCTGTCCAGAGGGTCTTATGATCGTGCTGCGTACCGCCCGCGTTTAAGACACTTGCGAGCAAGACATAGGCTGGTCTCTTTGTCCAAGTGGAGTATCGATCAGTAGGTATGACTGTAGGGGTAGGGCATGCTCCGTCACTGTTCTTGTTGTCTTCCTCACATTGCGTGCCTCGGAGCAATTTGGCGAGGCGATAACCTTGAATGACGGATGCACTTCCTATCATGCCTGTAC
The DNA here is from genome assembly GCA_963710965.1 of uncultured Acidobacteriaceae bacterium. Lineage (GTDB taxonomy): Bacteria > Acidobacteriota > Terriglobia > Terriglobales > Acidobacteriaceae > Sulfotelmatobacter. The sequence continues at coordinate 1,360 of CAVQCP010000057.1, forward strand.
TCGCATTGACCTGCAGCAGTGAATTTACGAAACTGTCATATAGGCCGTTGATGTCAGTTAACGCGGCAGTTAAGACGGGGTCCGCGGAGATAGCAGCGAACATGGTTTGTTTCGTATCGGTGTTCGCCGTCTGATCCGTCGCCGATTTTCCCTTGGTTACGGCTGTGGCGCTTGTCGCTTGTAACGGATAGGTTCTTAAATAGGCTTGATTAGCGGTGCTGACAGACTTTTGGGCGATGCTTCGGATGTCATCCAGTTTTTGAATCGCTACTTGAATATCTGCGGACGCGTAGTCGCTCGATGAGCCACTGCCGAACATCGGCGGATAAACAATAGTGACTTTGTGATGACACTCCGTTTTCATTCTGCGGGTCAGTGCCACCGCAAGGGCGCTGTCCGGGATGGTGACTTGACCTGGGGTCTCGGTGTTGGAGGCGATCGCTATCGCCGATATCAATGAGGCTGCATCCGCAAAGGGATCGATTGGGGCTAAGCTCAAGGCGAACCTCTTTGATTTGTATTCGTAAAGATCTTTTTGTCCTGGACTTGCTTCACGTTGCGCCAGGCCTTCAAATGCCTTTGCGTGCTCGTCGAAGAGCGATCTCATAGCATTCTGCAAATCATTGCTGGGTATGAGCATTTGATATGCAGAAGAGACGACCTGAATATTTGCAACGAATGCTTCGTAAAGTTGCAATGACGCGAATGCGGTTTGATCGTAGATGATGACTACTGAATTGTCCGCATCGACGCCGGCGACACCGCACACTGTCTTCCCAAGAGCATTCGCAACGTGCTGAAGGCCGCCGTAGGCGAGCATCTGTGATTCGAACGATGCGGTTGAGCTTGCAGAGGGAGGGGCGGCGCTGCTTGGTTTGGTAGTTTGGGCATTGACTGACGGTGAATTCAGAACAAAGATCATCGAAACGGCCAAGATGCAGGCGCTTAGTGTTGGTTTCATTGTGGTTTCCTTTCGATTTCCAAAGTTGGTCAGTGTGATACTTGTGATCGTTTGTCTCACAATCGGCCTGGTACCAAGCTTCCCGTGAGCGAGCATTGTTTTTAGTTCTCGGACCAACGCTCATCTGATGCCTCCGTTCGCCCGATCTTTGTTTGGAAAGCTTGGTGCGATTACTACCGGGAAAAGTTGTCATTTGCCCGGCTAACCAATAAAGCGATAATTTCGCTTCAAATGGGACAAACGCTCTCCGGCGAACGGTGGATGCTGAGCTATTAAGGCGAGAAACAAACGTAAGAGGGGACAAAGAGAGGGCACCGAGTGCAATTGCCTTGGGGTCGAGACGAAGATTGAAACAGCGTGAGCAATTGCCACTGCGGCAAAATTTCAGCTACTGGCAGCCTGAGTTGGGCAGCACGCGGCTTTGAAGATCACGAACGATTTGTTTGCTCTTACCGTCAAATGCGTCCGCAATGCTCCACAGGAAATCGGTGGTCGCCACGTCATCGAAATACTCTGGATAGGGGCGGATCCCGCTAGCCAGGCGCTGGCCGTCCCTTCCTAGCACACCGAGGAGGTAGGCTGTTGTTCGCGTCGTCGCGTTGGGAGGAATCCCAAAGGCCGCTTTGCTGTGGCATTGCAGGCAATTGGAGATGATGCCGTTCTTCATCCTGCTCTCGGCTTCCAGAAAGGGATTGAAGATTATCTTGGGACCTCCATCTTGCTCGACCGGAGTCGTTCCGCTGAGGGTCGTATCCATAAGATAATGGCTCCCCGTTGGGCCGAAGTATTGGGGGCGACCGCTGGAATGCCAATCGCCAGCACTTTTATTATTCCACCAGAATGTCGCCCAAACCCAATCACTGATTTCTTTTGTAGTGACGTGAACTGCCACTAGTACCAAGTAGCTGTTTGCGGTAAGCGTCCCCGGACATACAGTTCGGACTAGTAGGGAGTGGGTCGCCTTTATATCGTCATCCGTGAGCGGTGGAGAATGGTAAAAGCAATCGAGGGGAACTGGCGTGCCATCAGGATAGTCACCAATGCATTTACTACCGGAAGTGACATCGACTGTTACGTCGCGCGTCTTAAAGTCGCCCGGTTTGGCATGCTCCGAGTGAATTTCATTCCATAGGTCGGCGGGGAAAACAGGGAAGCTACCTCCTTTGGGGCCTATGAGGGCCCAGACAGTCTTGAGCACAATGGCACCTCGCGGGAAAGCCGCCACCCTACCTGGAACCGTAGGCAGAGGGGGGCACCCCTCTCGAGTGACCCCCGACAGCGGATCTACCGGGTAGAGGCAATTCTTAATGATGTTGTCGGCGGCTTCCTGGTTAAAGAGCACGCTCGCGAATTGCCGTTCGTTTCGAGTTTCTTGTAGGACATCGTCGAGGGCGCTCTTATACTCGCTTGAAAACGCATGGTACGCATCCTGATGTCCCTTGGCGGTGGAACGATCGGGCAGCAGCAACTCAAGCTGCGTAAGCGATTGGATAGGGACTTCCAGACCTTGCAGGACCTGGTATTTCCAGAGACCTTCCGGCCCCACTGGAGATACACACTTGCTCAAGCCTAAATGAACGTTACATTTGTTGTACCAAGTCTCCCAAATGGGGTTTCCGGCGTCGACAAGACCGCCGAATATGTCCCATGCATGGTCGCGAAGTTTTCTTATCGCCGCTCCATCTGGCGCGTCCCGCATACGAACGAGTTCCGCCTCAGAACCAGGAAACGGCTCTCCTGACGGGAGGCGAAGTGACCGGTATCCTGGATTGTTGGCTTGGCTCCAAGCGAAGCAACAGCCTAGGCTCATCACCAGCGCAAAAGTCTTCGCTGTTTTCATCGTTCCCCACTGGCTCAAGGCCGAATCTTTGCGTGCTTTACCGCAATTTTTTTGTCGATTGTGGCCCGTAGCTGGGGCGAAATACAGCTGGGATACTGAATAGGAGCGTCTGTTGCTGGATTTCCGCACTTTGTAGCAGGCTTTGACGTGTCCACATTCGAGATCGGGCTTATTGTATCTATGCTCTCCGGACACTGGCCACCGCTGTATGGAGACCCAACTTGAGCGAGGGAGTATGCGACCACGCCAAACGCCTTTCTTACTTCGCTGAATGAGCCTTGACATCCAATGTAGACGTCCATCAAAGCCTTGGCAGTTTTCGGCCCGAGACCAGCGACAGCCTGAATAAATTCCGCTGAGGGATCGTCCGGCGAATTTGTGGTGAATATGAGCCATGCAGCAAACAAAGGTGCGATGTTGCTGTCTTGGAGAGCGTTTACGTTGCTGGTAGGGTCATAATCAAATCCGTTACTAGGGACCTGGCATTTCGGGACGCTAGCGGAGACCGCCGGTTTAACGCCCATTGCAATGCTGGTAGCTGCAACTGACGCAGTCTTAATCATGGTCCGCCGTGACATCTGCGCACCTGTCAACTGATCATCCTTCATCGTAATGCTCCTATTGAATTGTCTTCGTAGAAGATTAGCAAAGAACTAGGACGTCGAGCTTCTACGATACTCTTTGTTCGATCGTCGGGCGTCACCCGTCCTTCCATTTTGGTTGTAACTGCAGATCTTGTATGATCGCCGAGGCCCGCTATTAGGTTCCTAGAGTCCCGCAGATAACCAGGCGGATACGAAAGCGCCCATTGCCACACTAACGCGGGGTTATTGGCCAGAAGCGAAAATGCAGCAACAGCTTCACCTCGCAATTCCCTGGCAGAGGCGTCGTCAAGTGCGTACCTAGCGGCTGTCATGAGGGCTCGAGCCAGATATTCTTTCTCTGTTGTGACGGCTTGGATCCGATCCGCTTTTCGAAATTCTTCCAAAGCTTGCTGCCAATCGCCTTCAGCGAGCAGAACTTCGCCATGCACATGTGCGCGAACAATATCCGACAGCGGTTTCAGATTGCCCACAGGAAGCTGGGCCTCAACCCTCCTCAGGTCGGCCGCAATCCGCGTCTTTACACTGTCGTTCGCCTCATAGGCGGCGTGGCCGAGAAGTGTAGCCACACTTAGCGATCTTTGCAAGCTCCGATCCAAATCAAGCGCGGCGGATGCATCTTCCAGACATCGCTCGTATTGTGATTGCCGACAGTTGAGATAGGCGCGGTCGAGGATCTTGTCGGCATGGTGGGCAGAATCCCCGGCGTTGAGGTCCTCTTTGATCCCTGTCTCAATGGCGTCGAGAGCATCGCTATACTTCCCCTGTTCGGAGAACAATCGCGTCAGGAGCGAATGGCCATAGGAACGATACAGCGGATCCTTCGATTGCGTGAGCCGAGTAAAACAGTCCTGCGATTTCTGAAAGCGGCCTTGGAGGAAGTCAGATTCGCCTTCCACCAGATCTGCATCGTCTGCGTGACCGTGATCGCGCAGGTGACGAATCCAGTTTGAGGTGTCGTCGTACCTGCCCAAGATCAGGTCGAAGCGTGCGATATGCGAGGGAGCGAACATTCTTGCCGGATCGATTTCAGCGGCTTTCCTCAGAGATTCGATGGCTTCTTCTGTCCGTCCCATCATCATCAAAGGCATTGCGCGATAGAACCAGCCAAAGTAATCATGAGGGTAGTAGGCGGCATAGTCGCGGAAAATTTCCTCAGCTCTGGCGTAATCCCACGTATCGCTGGCGTGGATGCCGCTGATGCGATCTCGTTCCCTGCGGGTAAGGCGCTGGTCGCCTAGCTCTATCGCCTTGTCGTAGGCGGCATAGCCTTCGGTGAAGCGCGACAGGGAAACGAGGATGTCTCCTAATCTTGCGTAGGCTAACGCGAAGTTTGGGTCGGCGCTGACGGCGTTGCGTAGCGCGACGACGGCGGCGTCGTTGTTGCGCTCGGCCCGGAACCTCTCCGCCTGCGTGAACTCAGAGAGAGCCTCCCAGTTCGACGTGGTGACGTCTTCGGGTGGGGCGTCGATGCGAGCGGCGTCGTTAGCCGATTCGCCGATCTCTTGGCGAATCCAGTCGCTGCTGTTACGGACGGCCTCGAGAAACCCGCTGGGCATGTCCTTGTTCGAGCCTCGGCCGCTTGCACTGCCGGCCATGTTCCAGGACCAGTGGTTCTCCCACTGCCTGCGGAACCGGAGCGGGCTGTTATCGGGCTGCTCGATGTCAAGATCCAAAACGTAGCTGTCGCCGACGCGAGAAAGGGTTCCGAAAACCACACGTCGGACCCCGCTGCGCATGGCGACCTCGCGCGCGGTTTGCGGGTCGAGATCGGCGTCAGCCGGCTTCACCATTTCGGCGAGAGTATTTCGGACGTTATCCGAATCCATCAGGCTGAAATACGGAGACTGTAAAAGCTGATAGCGAATGAGTTCGGTGGTATTGTCTAACCGCATGTCGCCCGTTCCGTTGTGGATGTTGGTTAAGAGCACTGTCGATCCCTCGGCCAGCTTCGCTTCCTCTGCCCTCAACCAGTAATGGCGCAAAACGAGGACAGAAAGGGACAGGACGACTGCAACAATTGCTACTGCTTCGAGAGTCCTGCGTCGGTGGGAGGGATGCGCGAGCTTGGGCTCGGCAACCGCGCCGGCCCCGAGGCGGCGAACCAGAGGTGCGGAGGAATCCAGGAGTGCCTCGGCCACTTGCTTCGCCGTCTCAAATCGATCCTTCGGCTCGAGCGCAAGGCAGCGGGAAATGGCGGCGTCCCAGGTTCGGTCGAGGTCCGGTACGATCGTGCCCGCTGAGACGGCGGGTTGTTTCAGGCGCTTTGTGGCTTCGGCAAAGGGAATAGCGTCCGCAAAGGGGCGTCTGCCGGTAACCATCTCGAACATGACCAAGCCGAGTGAATAAATATCGCTGGCAACCGACGCTTCGCCACGCTCGAACTGCTCGGGCGCCATGTAGACAATCGTACCCATCATGCCATGGCTGCCGGAGAGAGAGGTCGCCACAGATTCTGTCGGAGAATTCTCACGAGCAAAGACCGCGCGGGCCAGTCCAAAATCCGTTACAACCACCCTGGGGGACCTGTTTGTCGGCACCAACAGCACATTCGACGGCTTGAAATCACGATGAACGATGCCGACTGTGTGGGCAGCAGTCAAGGCATCGATCATCTGCAGCACTAAAGGCAACGCTTCGACGGTTGTGAGACGCTTCTTGCGATGCAATAATGCGGCGAGCGTTTCTCCATCCAGTAACTCCATGGTTAGGAACGTGATGTCACTGTTCCGACCATTGATGTCGAAGGAATGACGTTCGATGTCGAAGGTGCGGCACACGTTGGGGTGGGTAATGAGTCGGGTCAGTTGTACTTCACGGCGAAACCGCGAGAGCATGCGCGGGTCAGAAGAGACGTCCGGCTGGATCGCCTTTAGCGCAATTCGGGTCTTAAGTTCAAGGTCAAGAGCTTCGTAGACCTGGCCCATGCCACCCTGACCAATGAACCGCAGAATCTCAAAGCGCCCGCATACGACGCTTCCAGCAGGGAAATCCGAGTGGTTGAGCATGGTGGGGCTAGGAATGGTCGTGATTGCAGGCCGCTCAAGGAAACTGCCAGCATTGTCGTCCGCTGCCAGTAGCCTTAGTACTTCTGCTTCGAGATCCGCTTCGCCCTTGCACTCTCCCCGGACGAAGTCCTGCCGCGCGCCCTGGGGTAGTTTGATCGCGGCGCCGAATATCTTTGTAACAAGCTCCCAACGTTCGGAGGTCATGCCGGTCCGGTTGTATTCGTCGTAGAATTAACAAAAAAAGAGAAGTCCCACGGGCATTCGTTGAGACTCACCCGCAGTTCAGCCGGTCGTACAACCACGCCTTGGCGATTCGCCAGTCTCGCTTCACTGTGCGGGAAGATACCCCCAAGACCATTGCAGCTTCTTCCTCGCTCAAGCCTCCGAAAAATCGCATTTCGACGATCTTGCTGCGGCGGGGGTCAAGTTGCGCCAATTTATCGAGTGCTTCGTCGAGGGCGACAAGCTCAGAGGACGTGGCTGACGACACTACCAGCGAATCCTCCAGGCTGATGGCGTTGTGTAAAGCTGCCCGCTTTTCAGCCTGCTGCGCACGGGCGTGGTCCACCAGAATGCGCCGCATCACCGTGGCCGCCGTGGCGAAAAAGTGCGAACGGCTTTGCCAATCAACCTCATGCAATTTCGTCAAGCGAATGTATGCTTCGTGGACCAAGGCGGTCGGTTGAAGTGTATGGTCAACTCTTTCTCCTCGTAAATAATGAGCTGCCAGGCGTCGAAGTTCTGTATAAACGAGGGGAATGAGCTTCGCTTCCGCGTCCCGGTTCCCCACGCGGAGCTCGATAAGTAGCTGGGTAACTTCGCCAGGCTGGGATACCACGAGTTCGTTCCCCCAAGATGGCTGACATTGTACCCCACGGGGGTGAACTTTAAGTGTCTGTATGCGGGTTGAGATGAACGAGAAACCTCTTCGGATGTCCACTTCCGACTGGGGCCAATAAAGATTGGGTGTCCGCCAGCCCCGCACCGAGCCGTCCACTAGCTCTTTGACCTCGCCTTTCCGGTCTTCAGCCGCGTTTTGTTTTGCTCCAGTCACACAGCGATAGCCTTGCGTATGTCTCTCTGACCGTCGGAGAAGCTTCATGTTCGGTTCTTGTGAACGCTCACTCCTAGCCGCGCGAGCTTGGCGAGTCGATCGGCCTTTAGATTGCGAAACAAATCTGCAAATTCCCGACTCAGCCATTCGGCGACACGGCGCTCCTCGTGGCACTCAATGCGGCGCTCCAAGTGAGCTAAACAAGAGCATTGCGTACTGGCTATTCGGTTCTTCAACGAGCATGTCGTGAGGTCGAAATGCCCGGGGCATACAACGGCATGGCGATTGCACCTCCGGTAGCAGTTCCTACAGCAGGGACTCGTTGAAAAGGCATTGCGTGAGACGAAGTCGCGGACCAGAAAGTCGGCTTCTACGAGATCACCACTGATTATCCCCAAGCCAGTTTCTGGACCGCGAGGCGACTCCAGGATAACCAATAGGATGGTCGGCCGCCTTTACCCATCTAGCATCTCGATATAAGGATGAAGGGAGAATGGAGTGCACCCCTGACGTGAGACAAAGAAACTAGGGACAGTTTTGTTGCTTGCAAGATTGTAAACCGGGGAGTGGGGTCTGGGGCGAGGGGGCGGTTAGCTCCCTCGCCCCAGTCAGCGATGTAGAGGCCTCGGGGCTGGGGGCCAACGGCCACTGCTGCTCGAAAGCGGCTGGCGTCTGATATCCCAGCGCGGAATGCAGCCGCTGGTGGTTGTAGGTGAGGTCCAAGAACGTAGCCAGGTCTGTACGCAGTGCGTCCAGATCGCGCCACTCTCTGCCGTGCACTTGCTCTTGTTTGAGTGTCTTGATGAAGGACTCAGCCTTGGCGTTGTCGTAGGGATTGCCCACGCGGCTCATGCTCGGTTGCACTCCATGATCGGCTAGCAGCGTGAGATAGTCGGCGCAGGCATACTGGATGCCGCGGTCGGAATGATGAATCAGGCCGGACGCAGGTTGCCGTTCGAGCAGCGCCATGCGCAAGGCTTGCACGGCCACACTGGCACCCAGATGTTGCGCCAGCGCCCAACCGATTACGCGGCGGGAATGTGCGTCTAGCACCACAGCAAGGTAAACAAACTCCTCTTGCAAGCGCACGTAGGTGATATCGGCTACCCAGAGTTCATTGAGGTTGCGCGTGACCAGACCGCGCGCCAGATTCGGCCACACTCTCCAGCCATGCTGCGAATCGGTGGTCGCGGGTACAAAGCGCCGCGTGCGCAAGCAGAGCAGATTATCTTCCCGCATCAAGCGCAGTACGCGTTTGGCATTGACGCACTGCCCGCGGTGCCGCAGTTCCCGCTGCACCCGTCGATAACCGTAAAACCGCTTCTCCACGATGACTTGCTGGATGGCATCTCGCACTGCCGTGTCGGCCTGCCGCGGTGCCGATGCTTCCCAATGCCGATAGAATCCCGCCCGGCTCACGCCGCTCAACTCGCACATTCGTTCTATGCTGAGGCCGCCTTGCTCGGCCCGCTCCGCGATCAACGTGCAGATCGCTTCCCGCCCACTTTTATGCGCCGCAAGGCTTCGCCGAAAAAATCCAGTTCCAACTCCTGCTGCCCCACCTTGCGCTCCAACTCCGCAATCCGCTTCCGCGCCGCCAACAACTCCCCGCGTCCGGATCTTGCTTCCGCTTCGTCTCCAGCTTCCGGGACTACCTTCCGCGGCCTTCCTCCGCGCCTATGCACAAGGCCGGCTTCGCCCAGCTCTGCATAACGGTCCTTCCACACATACAACCGCTTTCGCCGAATGCCGAGCTCCTGCGCTACTGCACTTACGCTTTCCCCAGCCCACACCCGCCGTACCGCCGCTAATTTCAATTCCGTTCCATACTCCGGCTGATTCGTGTTCTTTCGTGACATGAGTTCTCCTGATTGAGAACTGTCACCATTATCTCTGTCTCAGTCTTGGGGTGCACTCCACGGGACGTTCCCCAGGTTGCTAATCCAAATTTGAACTTACCTGGGAGCTACTGCACATCCGAAACCTTCCCATTCAGGAAGGTCACCTTCAGATCTTTATAGACATAAATCATCTTCGCTCCGAGGTTCACTTTCTTCTCGGGCTGACCCATGGCTCCTTCCACCTGGTCGGTCGTCATGCCTTTCTCAATGCTCACCGGATCGGACTGCTGTTGCTGGTCCTGACCACCAGCCTGCTGGCCACCTTGATCCCCGCCACCGGCCTGCTGTCCACCGCCCTGTTGCCCGCCACCCTGGTCTCCGCCCTGTTGCGCATCCTCGCTGCTCACTGAAAGCAATTGTCCGATCGTGTCCTCGACACTTCCAGCCTGGGCCGCGGCCAACGATCCTTTGGGAAACTGAAAGACTACATTCGCTTTGTTGTAAGTCGGCGGGTCAGTCTTGTTGCAGGTGTCGCAAGCCACAATGCCCAGCGTCACTTGGTCTTTGGCCACATTCACATCAACCTTTGTGGGATACACCTTTTCGCCCACGGTGAACAAATGCGTGGTCTGCTCTTTGCCGAATTTCCCCATGATGGACTTTCGTCCCAGCACCGAGATGCCGCTTGGGGAATGCACCGTTCCGCTTTCATACTTGGTCGCAAGAACGGTATTATCTCCGTAAGGCACTCCGAGGATTCCGCCTTTTTGCACTGCCAGCAGCGTTCCCTTCTCCACCACGGAGTAGCCACTCGTATCCGAGCCAATCTTCGCCAGCTTGTATTGCGCTATGAGTTGCTCCTGCAAGGTTGGCGCCTGCGCGCTGGCCGATGACCAGGGAGAGACCACCACCATAAAAATCGCTGCAATTAAGACGGCGACAACCAGGACCGTCCTTGGATTCAGGTCGTAAACTTTCCGCGACATCGCAAATCCCTCCGCTTCTTTCCTGAGCTGCTCCGCCCCAAGCATTGCAGCCGCAAAACACTCACATTTTTAGATCGGAAAGGGAGCGTCTTGGGCAGACGCCCCCCGGACTTCAAGCTAACAACAGCCGTCACAGCTTGCTCAGTGCCCGCCTCCTGCCGCAGCCTCCTGCTTGACCTGCGCCTCGGTCTGGTCGGCCTGCGCCTGCTGGTCTTCCAGAACCTTGCCCGCCGAGTTATCCGGTGCCGGAGGTGGTACTGCCGAAGCCACCGTCGCCGTATTCGGCGCTTTCGGCATCCCGTTCGTGCCCTGCTTCTTCGCCAGTTCGCCCAAGCCGTTGGTGATGTTTTCCGCGAAGTGGTTGTACATTTCCTGCAAGTCATCCACCTTCACGGCTACCGTGGCCCCAGCCGCGCAGTCACCTTTCTTGCTGGCTCCAATGCTGGCATTCACCGCATTGTCGCCATCCGGAGTGTCCGTCAGCCGCGTGACCACGTCACCCAACGTCAGGCCGCATTCCTGCCCGTTCGCCACGACCGTCACATCGGAATCCACCACAAACGTACGCTGTGCCGGATCGAGTGCCGGTGGCGGAGTGTCGTTGCTGGCACTGGTCGGCGCTGGTGCCGCTCCGCCGCCTCCCGCTGCCGCTCCGCCCTGATTGGCCGCCTGCGCTTGCTGCGCGGCCAGTTGAGCTTTGACTTCCTCGGCAATCGCTTGCTTTACTTCGGGAGTAAGTTGCACGCCGTTCGAAGCCGCCGGAGCGCTGCCGCCGCCGTCGTCTCCTCCACCTCCACCGGAGCTGGCAGCCGCATCGGCCGCCGCGGCATCCGCGTTAGCTTCAGTCCGCGCCGCATAGGCTGCCTGCAGATTCTGCGCAATGAGGTAATCCGTCAGCCAGAAGTACGGCGCCGCATAAGAAGGATAGGGATTCCACCATCCGCCGTAGTAGCCCCACCACGGCGCTCCACCCCAACCCCAGGCCCCGACGCCCCAATACACCGGCGCGCCCCAGCCCGCATAACCCCAGCCATAAAATCCGGGGTTGTACCAGACTCCGGGATAATAGCCGTAGTAGGTCCGTCCACCCCAGCCGTAGCCGCGATAGACCCCGACGTGATAAACACCGTTGTGATAGTAGGTTCGCGAGTAATAGGAGTGTCCGCCTCGCGTTACATAGGCGCGTTGCACATAGCCGCCGTGCCGCCCGGTGTTCACCACGTGCGCTCCGTTGTGTTCGCCCGAAACCCTGCTGCCGCCGTGCACGCCGTGCTCAATATGCATTCCGTTGCGGTCGATGGACTTGACCGACCCATTCGCGCGGACGGTCGCATGTCCGCCGCCCTTCAGGCTGACATCGTGGCTTCCCGCCGGATGGCTCACGCTGCCTCGACTGGCACCTCCAGCGTGCGCTCCGCCCGCGTGCCCACCCGCCGCCGTGTGCGCTCCACCCGCCGCCGCGTGCGATCCGCCCGCGGCCGTATGGGCTCCGCCAGCCGTGTGCGTCCCGCCCGCGGCGCTATGAGTTCCACCCGCCGTGTGAGTTCCGCCCGCGGCGGTATGCGCTCCGCCTGTCGTGTGTGTGCCGCCAGCTGCCGTGTGCGTCCCGCCCCCCGCCGTATGGCTTCCACCGGCCGTCGAATGCGAAGCCGATGAGCCATGAGTCTGGGCTGTCGAGTGCGATGTAGTTGAATGACTTTGCGACGCCCCATGTGACGGCGCGCTATGTTGAGCCGGTGCCGCATGGGCTGCCGGCGCCGCATGGGGAGCCGGCGCGCTCCCATGTTTCTGGCCCCAAGCGAAGGCCGGGACCGCCATCAATAACCCAACCACGAAAAACCGCTGCAAACCTTCACTCTTCAACATGCAATTCATTACCGCCTCCTGGACCACTGGAACTTTTTGGCTTACGTTTTAAACTTGGAAAATTATGCCGCCTCACTTGAGGAGGCCGAGCCCCGGAACATCTATCTGGAGATAACCCATTGCTTCTCGCAGGAATGATGAACAGCTTCACCAATGGAGGGAAGATCGTCAAAGCGCATTCCAGACACTTGGACGCCATCTGTGACCCGCAAATTTAGGCGAAAAAACGTTACCAGAAGTTCGCCCCTCGCGCAATCATTTCTCTGAGCTAGCCGCCGCCCGGCTCCCCATGTCCCCAAACCCCCGCCACGTGCAACAGTTGCGAATTTTTTTCAACGCTCTCGATGACGATGCGCGACCGCGGGAAATGCCTCTGCTGGGAAGCGGGTGTCCCCACATCTTCTTCGTTAACCGCACCCAGACTTCGCTGCAATACTTCCCCGGTCTTGAGGGGCTGCTGTAATCTGTTTTGTTGGGAGGAATCGTTTGCGCTATCTCGATCGCTTGCAACCGCTCGCACTCCTCATCATGCGATTGGCGCTGGGGGCAGTCATGGTCGGCCACGGATATCACAAGGTATTCGGAGGCCTTCATCATCACGTTCAAGTGGTCAGCAACCTGGGGCTGCCGGGCTGGACCGCATATCTTTCCGCCTTCACTGAATACTTCGGCGGCATTCTGGTGCTCATCGGCTTATTCACTCGCGTGGCCGCATTCGCTATCTGCATTAACATGTCAGTCGCCATCGCCAAAGTGCATTTTCATAACGGACTCATGGGCGATAAAGGATACGAATTTCCCCTTGCTCTCGCCGCGCTCGCCTTTGCTCTGATCTTTTTTGGCGCCGGCCCCATCGCCTTCGATCATGTCCGCGGCGGCGGTGGCGGAGGAAAGTCAAAATAATCCCCCCCCGGTGTGACCCTGTTTCTGTAGTGATGTTGGGGGACGATTCGTTTCAGGGATGCCGAGGCTCGAACTCCACGGCGAAACTGCTGAACTAGTTTTGAAAGTCCCGCAACTTCTCATTGGCCTTCGGGTTCATAGGATGTTCCCGAGACGCGGGAAAAACATTTCTTTACAAAGGGTTCTCGCCGTTTCATTGAAATCCGCCACCCGCTGAAATTATCATGGTTCCTATTCGAGCTCTCAGCATCCTAACGATTTCGCCGCCGCATCTTAATCGCTTGCGGCATTTTGTTCTTGCGGAATACTGATACTGATACTGATTAATGATGAGGAGGTTTCGCTTGAGAAAGTTAGCGCTTCTTAGCACGGTAGTCACTGTCCTGTTCTTCGCGACCTTTGCTTCCGCCCAACAAGGGGATGCCATGTTCGGCGGTAACGCCTTGCTGTCTCCTGGGTCGTGCGACGCAAACACCGGCAATTGTCCCGAAAAGGGGGGCTTTTACCCAAGTGTCAGCGCTGATGTCGTCTTCCACAAGCGTGTCGGCTTCAATTGGGAGACCTCCTGGAGAGCCAGCCAGGGAAGTTACGAGGGACAGCCGTATCGCCCCATCCTCACCGATTTCAATGCTTTGTATGAGCCGGTCTTAAGCAAGAAAGTGCGCTTGGATCTCATGGGCGGCATCGGCTGGCAGAGCACCCGTTTTTATCTGCCCTATTGCACCAACAGTTTCAGCTGCAACAATTTCGTTAGTACCCGCCACTTCCTGACGGACGTTGGTGGCGGCATCCGCTACTACGTCTGGGGACATGTGTTCGTCCGCCCAGAGTTTCATTACTACTACATCCAGAACAATACCGACGCCTTTAGTAACACCAATGTGCTTCGGGTAGGGGCGTCGATCGGATATACCATCGGCGGCCCAGAGTAGAATCCTTGCTCTGCGTTCAGCAAAACTTTTTCCGGCGAGCACCCCGCCATCTCCAACCGCCTGAGGTATTCTGTTAAGCAGCCGTCCGCGGCTGCTTAACCAGATGCCACCCCAGTGGGCGGCTCCGCATCCCAGTAGTGAAAATGAATCAACAGGGGGTTGTATTGAGACAGTTCGCGCTCGCCGTATGTACGTTTGTTTTCCTCTTCGCTGCTCTGGCTTATTCCCAGCAAATCAACGTCATGATCGGCGGCAGCACTCTGGAGAGCGAGGCTATGCCCAGCTCCCTGGCGACCTTCCACGGGCCTAACGAAAAAAACGGCATTTATCCCAGCATCAGCGTGGACTACGTCGGCTTCAAGAAAACCCGCCTCGGCCTGAACTTTGAAACCGCCTGGCGCCATAAGATGACGGACTATCCCTACAATGGCGAGACCTACCGCCCCATCTTCAACGACGTGAATGCGTTTTTTCAACCACGCTTTGGCAAACTATTCCACCGCGAGGTCGGCCTTGATCTGTGGGCTGGCATTGGTGCCGCCACCACCGTCTTCGATGTGCCTTACAGCAGTTCCTGCACTCTTCCCAGCGGATGCGTCACCTACCCCACCAGCACTCATTTCATGGAAGACTTCGGCGGCGGCATTCGCTACCGCGTGTGGCGAAAGTTCTTTGTCCGCCCCGAGGCCCACTATTACCATATTCAAAACAACTTCCAGTTCAACTCCAATAACGTCTTCCGCATCGGCGCCTCCTTCGGCTACAGCTTCGGTCATTAAAGTTGTTTCGAAAGCAGATTTGGGAAGGGCACAACGTTCAGTTGTGCCGTCTCTTCTGAACAATGGATGCGGGCTTTAGCCCCTGAGGGACCGCTCTCCTCGGGCAGTCTTTGCATTGTCATCCCGAGCGGAGCGAGGGATCATGGTTCTGCTTTGCAGTTAGGCAAAACCAGTATCCTTCGCCGGGCTGGGGATGGCCAACTCAATGTATGTACGAACCTGTCATGACGCAATGTTCCCACTGGAACATTGTACGTACAGGTTCGTCAGTACAATATGTTCCCACCGGAACGCCACCCAACGAAAAAAGCAGCGTCCGCAGACGCTGCCCTTAACCTTCGTGCACCTTAATAATTTCTACGGCTCGTGCATGCAAATTTCCGCTTCGTGCATCGCCTCGTCGATATGGTGAATCGCAGCATCCCGATGCCCATGGAACTCGCCTTCGGCGTGCTCCATATGTTCTTTGGCGCTATGCAACGCTTCCAGCGCATGTTCAACCCGCGGATGGGGTGGTGGAACCGGAGCTGCCGCTCCGACTGGGAAGGCCACGGTTAACAAAAGTACCGCCGTGAATAGTGAAGTCAAGAACCCGATTTGCTTCATGCTTCCTCCTTAGTCCGAATTCCGGCACGGACAATCGCCATAACGTCTATCGCCACAGCCCCCAACCTTTTCCAAAGGACTACCGCGACTTCCGCCAAGTATAGTCGCGTCCTGCTGGTCTTCCAGCAAAAATCAATAGATTCAAGTTGACTCCCGAGGTGCTTGGCCCAAATTGAAAATTTATTTCGTCAGCCGGTTGTATTTCTTTAACACCTCGCGCAAACGATCATGCGGAAGGCCGATCACTTCATGCTCGTCGATTCCCTTCATGGTGTCGGCCGCGACCATGGCGTTAATGACCGCCTCCTCCGTGGCTTGCACCGTGGCCAGAAAAATTGGATCCAGGGAATCGTTCGGCATCATCATCAACTGATGTAACCCTTTCGGATCGCCGGCGCCAGGGTTCGCCGTAGAAAATGCCAGAAAGATGTCGCCCGATTCGTTCCCCGAATAACTCCCGTCCCGCCCCAGTCCCAGGGAAACCTTCCGCGCCACGCGCTTGAGTTGCATGGGAAGCAAGGGAGCATCGGTCGCGACGATGACAATAATGGAGCCGAGATCCCTGCCGTATGCCGGTTTCTCCGGAATCTCTTGGCCCACGGGCACGCCCGCAATGCGCAGCTGGCGGCGCTCTCCATAATTGCATTGCACCAGCACACCGACGGTGTAGTGGCCATCCGGAGTGTCGACCACGCGGGAGGACGTTCCGATGCCGCCCTTGAATTCATTACAAATCATCCCCGTGCCGCCGCCCACACTACCTTCTTCCACCGGGCCGGAGTGCGCCGTTTCGAGCGCATGAAAAGCGTCTTCAGCATGGACATGGAATCCGTTGATGTCATTCAACCAGCCGTCCCAGGTTTCGGCCACCACGGGAAGCGACCACCAGTCTTCGGCAGCAGGAGGCCCATGCTTAAGTTCCCACGCGATGACCGCGTCGCGAACCACGCCCACACTATGTGTGTTGGTGATCATCACCGGTCCGGCAAGAAAGCCAGAGTCCTCCACCCACGTTGTACCGGTCATCTCACCGTTGCCATTGAGCGTAAACCAGCTGGCGAACACGGCATCGCTCGATGCTTTTCCCCGAGGATGAATCGCCGTCACCCCGGTGCGCACCGGCCCCTTGCCGACAATCAGTTTGCCTTCGCCGGAAATCAGCGTGGTATGCCCGACCTCGACGCCTTTGACATCCGTAATCGCGTTGTAGGCGCCGGGAGTGCCGTCAAACGGGACCCCCAAATCGCGCGCTCTGGGCTTTTGCCCGTAAGCCAGCGAGCTAAACAAGACGCCAAGAGCTACAGCGGCGCGTATAAAGTGCCGCAACCACGTCCATCGCCTGGATCGATCACGCATGATCTCGATGCCTCCGAAAACTCAGAAGTATATCGCGCCGGCGAATCGAAAGCCGCAGCTCGACAACGCCGGGCCCAGAACCCGCATCGGAGTGATGGGCCGAATTGCCCGGTAGTACAATCGGAAAGAAATTCTGGGAGGAATCATGGAAGGCTGGAAGAAGGCATTGGTCGCAGCTTCAGTGGGAGCGGCTGCGGTTCTGTTCCTGAAAAAAAGGAATGCCGCAGGGGTGCTGGCTGCCGGGATAAGTTTGGCGGTTTTAGCGTCGGAATATCCCGAGAAGTTTGAGCAAGTGCGAAACGCGCTGCCGGATTATTTCGATCGCGGCATGCGTGTCATGGAAATGGCCGCCGCCGCCGGCAAACGCATCACCAGCGCCGCCGGACAGTCCGCCGCCGAGGCCTGGGAAGAAATCGGCGGCTAAACAGATCTCTGACTTTGGATGTTAGACCGCAGCTCAGCGCAGTTCTCAGGCCGAGGTAGGAGGTCCGAAGTCTGGCGTCTTCTACTCAATTCCCAACTGTTTCCTCGCCTCCGGACTCAATCGTTCCGGGGTCCACGCCGGAGTCCACACGATGTTCACGCACGCATCGCGCACACCCGGCAACTGCTCCAGCCGCGATTTCACCTGCGCGCTGATGTTGACGTGCTCCGGACACCCCTGCGCCGTCAGCGTCATGTCGATAATGACATCCTGTTTCGCCTCTTCCGGCGTCGCCCCCGGCACATCCGCAAAGTTCACTTTATAGATCAGCCCAAGGTCCACAATGTTGACCGGAATCTCCGGATCGTAGCAACTCCGCAGCGCGCTCATGACATCTTGTTCAGTGACCATAGACATAATTTTCTTAGTTTACCTGCTTTGAAATCGTCCGTGTTCGATCTGCCGTTTGGCATAGGGTGTTTATTTACGATTCGTGTCATCCTGAACGTAGCCGGCTTTCAGGCGGAGTGAAGGATCTCCCGCCGCACGGGCGTGGGCCGTAGCCACGCTCAACGCAACTTGATCTGATAGAGTCTTTCCCCATGATGAGCGAAGAAGCTAAAAAAAGAATCCAAATCGCCCTGGCGCTCGCCATTGGTGTAGCCGCACTGCGCGCGGGATACATCCTCTACGAGCGCCACGAGGATTACCTCGAAGCCCAAAAGCAGCAGAAGGCCAAAGATATTGGCTACGCCAACGCAGACTACTACGTCACGCCGAAGAAACTTCATCCCTACGACTTGAAATCAGCCAAGCAACTAGCCCAGCAACCGGTCTGGACTGCCGAAGGCTATCGCTACACCTACTATCGTTATGATGCCACCAGCAAGCGCGTCGACTTCAAACATGATGCCGGATTGCTTCTGCCTCTAGAGCGCCTGCAGATTACCGATGTAGTAACCGACATGCCACCCGGAGCTGGAAGCCAGCGCCAGGTGATGGCCGTCTTTCAAAAAGACGGCAAGAACTAC
Source organism: uncultured Acidobacteriaceae bacterium (assembly GCA_963710965.1). Taxonomy (GTDB): domain Bacteria; phylum Acidobacteriota; class Terriglobia; order Terriglobales; family Acidobacteriaceae; genus Sulfotelmatobacter. Next base: position 19,549 of record CAVQCP010000057.1, read on the forward strand.
GCCGTCCCTATCGGACTGGAGTCCGACGGCCAATACAAAATTTATTCCGACGAAATGTTCTACCTCCAAGATCCCCACGAACTCTACAAGCATTGGCCGCCGGAGGTATGGCAGGCCGTCGAGCATCACGAAGTGAAGCCGGGCATGAACGAACTGCAAGCCGATTTCGCCGTAGGCATGGGAGTGCCCGATGCCGGCGCGTCATCGGCACATAAAACCGTGCGCTATCCCAACGGCGGCAAACCGCTGGTAGTGGAGTACAGCGGCGGAAAGGCCACAGAAATCAAACCCGGAACTTAAAGAAAACTGCGAGTTCTTCTTCGCGTTGTTCGCGGCAGTTCCGCGGCGCACTCCGCCACTCGACCTACTTCACTCCCGCCAGCGCCCGTGAAACTTCCTGAATATCCGGCACCACCGGAATGTCGTAATTCTTCTGCCACGCCAGCTTTCCCTCGCGGTCGATAATAAAAATCGCGCGCCCGGTAATGCCTTTGTCCTCGAGATAAACCCCATACTTCGCAGCCACCGCGCCCCGGGGGTGGAAATCCGCCAGCAGTGGATAATGAATCCCCATCTTGTCCGCATAGGCCTTGTGCGACCACACGCTATCGACGCTCAGCCCCAGCACCTGCGCGTCGAGGTCTTCAAACTGTTTCTTATCGTTCACCATGCACGCGTGTTCCTTGGTGCATACGGGGCTCCAGTCGAGCGGATAAAAGACCAGCACCACCGGCTTCTTACCGCGGAAATCGCTCAGCTTCACTTCCTGCTGGCTCTGATCTTTCAAAGCAAATTCAGGAGCGGGTGCTCCCACTGTCAATGCCATGCTTCCTCCCTGCCATGATTTGTGTTTGTCTTACTCGAAGCCCGCCCACCCGCGGAAAACGGACGGGCCGGCATAATCGAGAGCTAAATTGGTTATCGTCCGGTAATAAGTTTGCCAGTCGTTCGCGCTGGCATCAAAAGCAGATTTGGGTCTGTTCTGCCGCACATTCGTAATCTGACTTTCCACGAAGGTTCTAAAATCCTCCGGCTGGATCCGGATGGTGGCGCGAACTTCCTCGAACAGCCGGTCCTCGTAGTTCGCTAGCCCCAGAGCCTTGACCTGATTGCGCTGATAAAACGTTGACTTGAATTCCCGCCATTTCGAGTTCAAAGACTGCATCACCCAAACCCGCCCGCCATTGTAGACGAGTTCTCCACCGATTTCGGCGCCTTTGATGCTCGAAAGCTTGCTTCGAATCAAAACCAACACTGTCAAGCCAACACAGATTCCACGAAGATAAGGATTAGCTTGCTTGAGTCCCAAAACCGAGTCAATCAGTGTGTCCCCTCGGCCGTCTGTGAACCCATACGCCACCGCCGCGACGACACCGCATGCCAACGAGAAAAGCACCGCCTGCGGCACCGTGTAAATCGGCATCGGCACTCGTTTCAGCCGGTCTTGAAGCGAAACGTGACAATCGTAGAGAACGGTGATCGAAGCCAGCAACAGAGCTAATAAGGTTGGAACTATTGATGGCAAAGCGATGTTCACAGTTTAGAAGTTAGCTCGCGAATGAGCGCTTCAGACCACTCCAGGAAAGTTCGACGACCGTATTCGATAACTGCGGGATTTCTTCCGGCGTCAGCTCGAGTAAATTCTCTGATTTGGGGCCCTTGATGACAATCACGCCGTCTTGTTTCAGTTTCTCCAGCCGGCGGAGAAACTCTTCCGGGGCCTCCGATGAGCGCATACTCAACTCGTTCAACGCAATAGGACCGGAGGACTGCAACAGATCCACCAAATTAAGCGACAATGGCGCACCTCAGACGGTCAAGCCCTGACCACCTACAACCATGATAACTCGCGCACTATACCCAGTCCAACTATTTGCGCCTGGCAAGCGGTAGATCATCCTGCTTGCCACAACCCTACTTCACTACCGGAGAATCGCCATCCGCCGGCTTCTCTTCGTCAGCATGAATTTTCCCGTCATCCTCCGCGTAAAACGAACGGTGCTGCGCGTCCAGATGTTTGGGCGTCATGGTGAGCACGAAGCTGTCTTTCTTGCCCTTGAAGCCGACGGTGTAATCGCCGCGATCCGGATTCACCATGCGCTTGGTAAACGTTCCGGTGTGAACCAGTTCCGAGAGTGAAGTTGCGAAGTGGCCATACTGCTTCTCAAAGTGATGCTGGGCGCGGAGAACGACGCGCATGTAGCCGAGTGCGGCCGCCTCGGAATCCGATCGTGCCGGGTCCCCGGAGAATTTCGGCTGGTATGCGCCGGCAAGAGTTTGGGTTGCTTCCTGGCCACGCCCCAATCCTGGCAACGCCGCTAGTACCACGGCTAAAGCGACGATAAGAAAAATAAATCCGCTATTCCGAACGACCCCGATTTTCATGCTGATTCTTCTCCGCTTCCGACAATACGAGACAATTTGTCCCACATTCCCACCGCAAAGCCAGGTCTCCGACATTTTTTCAATGTTACTCCCGTAATTCTACTTCGGTCACTTCTCTTTGCATGACGCCCAATTGCCGATATCCTCTAGCTAAGTAACTACGCCCCATTAGGGATATCTATGAAAGCAGCAGTTGCCAGAAAACCGACCATTAAAATTGCCGTAGTGGAGAGCGATCCGTTAAGGTTTGTTGGATTCCGCGCCCTCTTTGATACTGAGCCCGAATTCGAACTCATCTCCGCCGGCCTGCCCGAGATTTCTACCCTGCAGGGCGTAGATTTGATCCTTCTCGGAAACCGCTCCGGCCAAAACCTGTTCGACGTCATGGCCAGTCTCAAGGCGACGCGCCCCGATCTGCGCATTATCGTCACCGGATCGGGCGTCGATGAAGAGACCATTTTGAAGGCCATCGCCTCGGGCGCCAAAGGCTACGTCGACGAAGCTGCGTCTCCCGCGGAGTTTGCCCAAGCCATTCGCATCGTCAGCCAGGGATCGGTCTGGGCGCCGCGCCGCGTGCTTTCCATGTTTATCGAACGCGTCTCGTCGGCCCCAGGCAGGATTTTTCCCGCCGGCCGCGTCGCCTTCACGGATCGCGAAAAAGAAGTTCTCGAGATGCTGGTTGCCGGCCGCTCCAACAAAGAAATCGGCGCTCAACTGGGAATCGAAGAACGCACGGTGAAGGCCCACGTCGCCAAGTTGATGCGCAAAGTCGGAGTGCAGAACCGCATCGCGCTCTCGGTTCATGCCATTACGCATTCGCTGGTAGCGGCGAAGTAGAAGCGGAAACAGGGTCACCCACTATCCTCTGGGGTCATCCTGAACGTAGCCGCTTTTCTGGGGTCATCCTGAACGTAGCCGTTTTTCAGGCGGAGTGAAGGATCTCCGACTGAACCGGTGTGGCGCAGGAGCCAAACTGCACTCTCCTCGCACCTTCGTTACTTGTGGACACTAACCTCAGTAATCTTGCAGGAAAAGCACTCTGACGGCATACTCGGTTCACCTACCACAGAACCTGGGAGACGGGGTTGGGAGTGGCGATTAGGGTCACCACGCTCAGCCCCGATTTTTTGCCCCACAGCCTACCGACGAATCAACTACAGACGACACCTTACTTCGACATCCCGGGAATAACGAACCCAAATAGCCCGAAGTCATCGTTTACGTAGTAGCCGGCGATTGTGCCGTCATTGTTGATTGCGCTCGGGACTACGGCAAGAAAGGCTCCGGAGGCCGCGATCTCGGCGAAACGGCCGGAAGCGTCTCGCTGAAAACCGTGTTGGTTGTCGATGCTGTCCGTCCAGAATCCCACCACAATGCCCCTATCGTTAATGCTGGTCACCTGAGTTGAAACCGAGCCGGGAACGACTATTGGCGTCACCCTGCCTGCGGCGTCGCGCAGAAACGCGCCCGAAAATCTGCTGCTGTCGTCGAAACGGTAATATCCGACTATCTCGCCGCTGGAGTTGATGCCAGTTACATAGTTGGCCACGGCACCCGGAGGACCACCGTCGAAGTTAGTGAAATTGCCGAACTGGTCGCGCACGAACGCCCTCTGCGTCCCCGTATTTCGGTCGTTATACGTCCCGGCAATGGTTCCGCTATCGTTGATCGCGGATGGCGTGGTGCCCTCCCATTCGGCGAGCACGGCGTCGGGATCATCAAACAGCGTAAAGCTACCACTCGTATTTCGTATGAAGCCATGGTATGCCTGCGCAGAATCCTGATATGCTCCTGCGATTACGCCGTTGTTATTCAGACCGCCAGGAAATGTTGCCGTGTCCTCCAGCACAGAGAAATACGTCGTCTGGCCCTTGGCACCTCTCAGCGCTCCCACGTATTCGTAAGGTGATGCGCCTTCCTCCCCGTACGCCAGTATCTGCCCAGAATTATTGATCCCTAAGAGATAAAACTGGTCAAAGCTCGTTGGAAAGAGCTCTATGAGCGTTCCGTTTGGCTCACGAAGAAACCCTGACGGGATCTTGCCCGAGTCCGTGTCGTATCCAACGATGGTGCCACCGAGATTGACACTCAGGGGATAGTAGCCTCCGCCCCCGTAGGCAATGCTGGTTACGCCAAACGAAATGAACGAGGAATTTTGCCCCATCAGCGATGGGGCGCAGAATAGAATCGTGATCGCGATAGCAAGCAGCCTCAGTCCAGGGAGGGGATGTTGAAAATTCACGCAATGATCTCCTTGGCGCTAAACGATAGCCTGTGAACAAACAGCCGTCAAGATGAAGGAACTTGCGTACCTGACGGCACCGCCGTGCAGGTGATGATGTTCATCTGATAACCAGTAAGTCGAATTGAAGTACCACAGGACGGGGTTGGGAGTGGCGATTAGGGTCACCACGCTCAGCCCCGATTTTTTTGTCCTTCTGATCATCCGACCCGCGCTCCTGGCGTCTCCCGCTGATACAACACCGCACCGATCGTTTACAATCCAAATACCAGCCCAGCTAAATTCTGTGTGACGAGGAACCATGAAAAAGTTCTTGCCGATTACCCTGATTGCGACCCTGATCCTGTCTCTGAGTTCTCTATCCTTTGCCCGCGATGACCAGCCCAAGGAATCGAAGGCCTCCGATCGCGTCCAGGCCGCCGCCGACGTTCTAAATGAGATTCAATCCGCGCCCGACAAAGGCATCCCGCAGGGAGTTCTGGCCTCGGCAGAATGCGTGGCGGTCGTGCCCTCCATGATGAAAGGCGCTTTCATCGTCGGCGGTAACTACGGCCGCGGTCTGGCTAGTTGCCGTACTCCCAAGGGCTGGAGCGCGCCCGCCTTTTTCGTGGTAACGGGGGGCAGCATCGGATGGCAGATTGGCGGCCAGGCGGTCGATGTGGTCATGCTGATCATGAATAAGGACGGCATGAAGCGCCTGCTTTCCAGCGAGTTTCAACTAGGCGCCGATGCCAGCGTGGCCGCCGGTCCCGTCGGACGCCAGGCCGATGCCGGCACCGATTGGAAGATGCGCGCCGAAGTGCTCACTTACTCTCGCGCCCGCGGCCTCTTCGCCGGCGTCAGCCTCAACGGAGCCCAGATCAAGCAGGACAAAGACAGCACCCGCGAGTTTTACGGACGCATGGTCCCGTTCCGCACCTCACTGGTGGGAGAAGTCGAACCGCCCCCGGGCGCCAACGCGTTTCTATCATCCTTGGCCAAGTGGGCGCAGGACGCCGCGAAATAGATCAGGCTTCCGGCTCGCGCCACGAGTCATACCGGGACAGCCGCTCGCGGCTGTCCCTTCCACCCAAAGCGGCAGCATCATCGCTGCAAGTGCAGCCAGGGCTCCCGCTCGGTTTGACAAACTTTTTTCCCCTTGATACCGTCACGCTTCCCCATGCGGCAGCGACTTGAGTACGCGGCAGCCTGGCCGTTCATCAAAAGCCTCGGCATTCTGCCGCGTCCCTTGGCCCGGACGGTCGGCATCGGCCTCGCTTGGATGGTTTATCTTCTGCACTCCCGTCTGCGCCAAGTAGGCATGCGCAACCTGGCGCTGGTGTTTCCAGAAAAAACCAAAGCCGAGCGCGCCCGCATTCTGCGCGGAGAATTCGCCTCCCTGGGACGCCAACTTGCCGAAGTCTGCCACTTCCCGCAATACACGCGGGAAAATGTGGACGACGTTGTCGTCTACGACGGTTTCGAAAATTACGAGCAGGCCCGCGCACGCGGCAAAGGCGTCCTCCTGTTTGCGGGGCACTTCGGCGGCTGGGAAATCTCTTCTTTCGTGCTGTCGCTCCACGGCCACTGGATGCACGTCCTCATGCGCGGCATGGACAACGAATATCTTGGCCGCCTCATTCTCCACTACCGCACCATGCACGGCAACAAAGCCGTCGACAAAGACGAATCGGTGCGCAGCCTGCTCTCGGCCATGAAGGCGGGCGAGACCGTCGGCATGTTGATCGACACCAACATGACCCCGCCGCAAGGAATTTTCGTGGATTTCTTCGGCATCCCCGCCTGCACCGCCGGCGGACTGGCGCGCATCGCGCTCCGCACCGATGCAGCCGTAGTCCCCACCTTCACCATCTGGGATGAGAAATTAAAAAAATACCGCCTGCGTTTCGACCCGGCAGTCGAGTTGGTTCGCACCGGCGACCTCGAAGCCGACATCAAGACCAACACGCAGAACTTTACGAAAGTGATCGAAGACTATGTGCGCCAGTATCCGGAGCAGTGGCTCTGGGTGCACCGCAGATGGAAGACGCGCCCTCCGGGCGAGCAGGGATTATATTGAGGCTTCTGTGTTGTGCCTGCGGCTATAATGGGTTGGTGGTTAGTCGATCTGAGGCTTTTAAGCGTCAGGAGAGCCGCCTTTAATCTCGGCTGAGGTTCCGGATGAACGTGCAACTGGAAGACAGAGCGGAGATCGCCCTGCGCTCACTTGATCCACCAGAACGACGGCAAGTCGAGCAGGCAATCCAAGTGTTAGAAAAAACCGATTTGAGCGCGCTGAACGGCTCGCAAAAGCTTAAGGCGCTGAAGCTCCCGTCGACGGAAAAGCTTTATAGTTTTCGCGCCAGCAAAATGCTAAGGCTCATTTTGTCGGCGCATCCCTCGCAATGGATTATCGAAGACATCATGGGCCACGATCGGCTTTCTCGACTTCTTCACTCTGCCGAGCGGTGAATGAAGAAGCTCACTCCACATAAATTCGACCCAATTAAGTGCCGTGAGGAATGGACTGAGTTGATAAACTCCTTAAAACCAATTCCGCGTTAGATGAAAATAGAGATGTTCTGCCGTTTTTTAAAACCCGGCATGATCTGTCTCTGCTGATCTCTTGGTATCTCCCTCGAATCGCCAGCCCCGACGTTTTCGCACACGAATACTCTATCTACGGGGATTTTCGAGCCGATCTGATCGTGGGCGACTCCTCGTCCCACAACTATCTGTTGGTCGAGTTCGAAAATGGCAGCCGTGAAAGCATCTTTAAGAAAAAATTGGCGAAGGGCACGCCAGAATGGACTCCCCGCTTTGAATCTGCATTTTCACAGCTTCTGGACTGGCTTTGGAAGTTGGACGACATGCGAAGCACCGCCGACTTCGCCTTTGCTTTTGGGGACCGGCAGGCCAAGTTTCACGGATTGATCGTAATCGGCAAAGATATGGCGCTCGATCCGCAAGAAAAGTCGCGATTAAAGTGGCGCGAGGAAAGAGTCATTGTGGACTCGAACGCTATTTTTTTGTCTCCTTCGACCAGCTATCCTCCAATCTCAATTCTTGGCTGACTAAGTATTTTTCCGTGAATCTATCGATTCAAAGCCATCTTCTCGAGGGCTTGGTACACAGCAATAGCCCGCGGAATCTGCTACAACAACTAATCATTCACGGTGGGGTTGTTATCTTCGGTTGGATTTTTCGTCCGTCGTCGAGGTGGTCGCATGCGGCTCAGCTCCTTTATCTTCTCCCTACTCATCGCAATCTCTCTGACCGCTTTCGCCGGCGCGCAACAACCAACGCTGTGGATCCCTCGGGGCGTGCAGCAACTTCAGCAATCGGCATCGTCAAAAAGCGGATTCACCTTCGACCACTCCATGCTCGTATTCGTCTCGAAGCTCGACTCGAACGACCCCGATCTGCGCCGCGTCATCGCCGGAATCAGCGGCATTGCCGTCCAAAATTATCATTTTCAATCGCCCGCGCAATATGATCTGTCGGAATTGGATTCAGTGAATGCGCAATACCGCGCCGCGGGCTGGAAGCAACTCATGAACAAGCATCGCGACAAAGATGGCACAACCGACCTCTGGGTCCGACTGGAGAACAACGCCATCAGCAACGTTGCCATTCTCCTGGCGCGTCCCAACGAAGTCGGTTTCGTGGCGATTGCCGGCTCCATCAGCCCCGCCGATCTCTCCCACCTCAGCGGCCATTTTGGCATTCCCACGATCGAAGGGGGAGTAGTTGTGCCCAATCCTTCGACTCGTTAATAATCAATAAGCGCGGTCAAGGAGGAAGAGCAATGCTATCTCGTGTCTGGAAAGGCGGTTTCGCCTGGATCAAAGGCCTTCATCGCGAGGCCGCGCTCGATTCCATCCGCAATGTGCTGGCCATCGTCGGTGGCGCCACCATCCTCGCTGACTTCACCACGATTAAGGCATGGCTGATCGTGCCCATGATCCTGTTCGCCATTCTGATCTGGTATTTAGACTACGAGCGCCACTTTCGCGGCCAGACGGTCGACGAACCGAAGCCGCTAGGCCAGTGAAACTTTCTCATCGGCTGCCCGAGGACTTACTCTGTGTACCCCCGTGGACTCTGTGTTAAAGGTTCTTGTTTTCGCCGCCAGAATCCTTAGAATCTCCTACGCAGAAATTCGAACACGCTATACCCCAAAAGCCCGGCCATCACCGCGATCACAAAATTAGTCCCAGTAAAAATATCCGAGAACGCAGCTACGAAGCCGCGCTTCTGTCCGAGCCCGGAACGCTCAAACTCTCCCATCAAAAGATTGGAATAAAAAAGAAAGACGATAAACCCAATCTCAATCATCGCCCTCCACGCATTCCGTTTCATGGTTTTTATGATATTTGACGCCGACAGATCGCCTCAGGACTGAAGATTGCCAACCTTGGGGCAACGATTAAGGAATCATTGACACCCCTGCCGCCGCGGAACATAATGCCGTGACTCGGTTCATCCCAGACCCCTAGGCGCTTTATCCAACCGAGCCCGGCCCCGGTTTCCGCGAGCAGGTTCTACCCGGCTCGCAAATCTCACTTCACGAAAGGATGTCCCATGCTACAGCCACAAGCCAGCTGTCATCAACGTTTCGCACTGACCTCAAGCCGCAAAGGTGGAAGTAGGAACAAATTTGGCATAGTGAAATGGTCATGCATCGGAGTCACGATTTGCGTGGCCATGGCAATCGCCTCAAGCGCTCAGAGCAACGTCTCGCATCCTTCAACAACCTTCACCGATCTGCTCAACTTCGATGGCGCGAACGGCGAGTATCCGGCGTACATGTCGCTAATTCAAGGCAGCAACGGAAATCTCTACGGAACGAGTTTTGGAGGAGGAACTTACGATGACGGCACAATTTTCGAGATTACGACTGCCGGCGTGTTGACCACGCTTTACACCTTTTGCAGCAAGACCGATTGCGCTGACGGTGCTGGGCCTTATGCGGGTCTAGTGCAAGACAACAGCGGAAATCTTTATGGCACGACCGTGGGCGGAGGCAGTCACTTCAACGGAACTGTCTTTAAACTCAGTTCGTCGAACAAGTTGACCACCTTGCACAGCTTTAAGGGAGGCACCACTGAGGGCGCGTACCCTTTCTCAGGGCTGATTCTATACAACGGCGACTATTACGGAACGACCCAAGCGGGAGGGGCAAATGGGGCGGGTACCGTGTTCAAAATCACCACTGGAGGAACCCTCACAACGCTCTACAGCTTTTGCTCCCAATCCGAGTGTGCCGATGGCGATGTTCCTTATGCGGGCCTGGTTCAGCTCGATGGCAACTTCTATGGGACAACCCTTGGGGGCGGAGCCATTGGTGTTGGAACGGTTTTCGAAATTACTCCTGCAGGCGCGCTGACCACGCTTTACAGCTTTACTTATAACGACGAGGGCGAGTTCGTAAACGGAGGAGAACCCTATGGCGGGCTGGTAGTAGCTGACGGGGTCCTCTACGGGACCACGTCAAACTTCGGGGCTAACAACGAGGGAGGTACAGTCTTTCAAATCACTCCCGCGGGCACGCTGACCACACTCTACAGCTTTTGCGCCAAAACTAACTGCACCGACGGCAACTACCCCACAGCCGCACTAATTCTCGGCACCAGCGGAAACCTCTACGGTACGACCGAAGAGGGCGGGACCGACGGCTATGGCACCGTTTTCGAAATAACTACCGCGGGCAAGCTAACCACGCTGCACGACTTCGACATCACCAAAGGCGCGTACCCGAACGGCGGACTGCTCCAAGACTCCAGCGGGACTTTTTATGGGACAACTGGCAACGGCGGCAGCTACCTCGATGGCACCGTCTACAGCCTGTCGGTCAGTTCGAAAGGTCGTCCTCGTCCTGCAAAATAATCAAATCCCAACCACACTCACGTCATCCACCTGTCACGCGACAATCCGAGCCGCCTCTTGCGAGGCGGCTCTCTACATATCCCTAATAAGAATCCCGAATCAGAATCCCTGCCGAATCCCCAATCCGGTAAAATCAATCTTTGCTATGAAAACCTTCGAACAAATCGCCGACCTCGAACGCCGCTATCTACTGGGAACCTACAATCGCTATCCCCTCGCCCTCACCCGCGGCAAAGGCGTCTTTCTTTACGATCTTGACGACAACCGCTATCTCGATTTCGTCTCCGGCCTCGGCGTGAACGCCCTCGGCCACGCGCATCCCCGCATCGTGAAAACGATTCGAGAGCAGGCTGCCAAGCTGATTCACGTCTCGAACCTCTATTACCACGAATATCAAGGCGAACTCGCCGAGAAGCTGTGCACGCTTTCTGGCCTCGACCGCGCTTTTTTTTCCAACAGCGGCACCGAAGCCATCGAAGGCTCGATTAAGCTCGCACGCCTGGCTGGACATCGCGCCGGTGGCGAAGCCAAGTCCCGCCTCATCGCGCTGCAAGGCTCCTATCACGGACGCACCTTCGGTGCGCTCTCGCTCACCGGACAGGACAAGCATCGCAAAGGCTTCGAGCCTCTCCTCGAAGAAGTCACCTTCGTCCCGCAAAATGACGTGGAAGCCCTGCGTGCCGCCGTCAACGATAACACCTGCGCCATCGTGCTTGAACCCATTTTCGGAGAAGGCGGCATCTACGAATGCTCGGTGGAATTTCTGCAGGAGTGCCGCGCTCTCGCCGATCGCTACCGCGCCGCGCTGATTTTCGACGAGATTCAGTGTGGCCTGGGCCGCACCGGAACCATGTTCGCCTTTCAAACCTTCGGCGTGACTCCCGACATCGTAGCCATTGCTAAGCCCATCGCCGCCGGCCTGCCGCTGGGCGCATTCCTCGCCAAAGAAGAGTTCGCCAACGCCATCGCCCCCGGCCAGCATGGCACCACTTTCGGCGGAGGCCCGCTCGCCTGCCGCGTCGCGCTCGAATTTTTGGCGATCGTGGAAGATGAGAAACTGCTCGACAACGTCAACCGAGTCGGCGCGTATCTGCAACAAGAATTGAAAATCCTCGCCGAAAAAAGTCCAGTCGCGAAAGAAGTCCGCGGGCGTGGTCTCATTCAAGGCATCAACCTCGAAATCCCTGCGCGCCCCATCGTCGACGAAGCCTTGGCCGAGGGAGTCCTTTTCAATAGCACGCAAGACACCGTGGTCCGTTTCTTGCCGCCGTTCATACTAGAAGAAAAGCATGTGGATAAAGGAATCCGCGTTCTCAAAAAGCTGCTCAAGAAAAAGCGGAAGGAAGCGGCGTAAATGTTTCCAGCAATCACTGTCCAAGTGCACAACCGCGGAGTAATCGCTTTGAGGTTCCGTCTTGCCAACCACGAACCACTCTTCACTCATCACTGATTCGGCGTCTCCAACTCGGCCAGAAACTTTCACTGCACCCTTCCCCGGCCCGGACTCCGACGTCCAAGAGTGCTGGATGGATTTCGACGGCACCCGCATGCGCTACCTCCGCGCCGGCTCGGGCCCACCCCTGATTCTCCTGCACGGCCTCCTGGGATACTCTTTTTCCTGGCGCTACGCCATGCCCGCACTCGCGCCCTACGCCACCGTCTACGCGCCCGACATGATCGGCGCCGGTTTCTCCGATCGCTCTGACGCCATCGACTATTCCATGCTGGGCACTGCGAAACGCGTGCTGCAATTCATCTCCCGTCTCGAGATTTCTTCCTTCGATCTCCTCGGCACCTCGCACGGCGGTGCCGTCGCCATGATGATGGCCGCGCAATGCCAGCTCCCGGATTCCCCTCATCACCTTCGCCGCCTGATTCTAGTCGCACCCGTGAATCCATTCTCGGCCCACGGCCGCCGCCTCGCGCCCTTCGCCGGCAGCAAATACGGATCCGTCCTCTTCCGCTTCGGCGTCTTTCGCATGAGCTTCCTCTATCCCATGATCCACGCCCGCCTCTACGGCGACCGCAGCCGCATTCCGGCCGGAACGCTGGAAGGCTACACCGCCCCGCTGGCCAAGCCCGGCTTCTTCAATCACGCGCTGAGCATCGTCAAGACGTGGAAGCAAGATCTAGTCCAGCTGCAACAAATTCTTCCAACCCTGTCGAAGATCCCTACGCTTTTGATCTGGGGCAGTAAAGATTCGGCTGTCTACGCCTCCTCCGCCGCCCCGCTCGCAAAATATTTTCCCAATTCGCAGACCATCATCTTCCCCGGCATCGGACATCTCCCTTACGAAGAATGCCCCGAAGAATTTAACCGTACCGTGATCGATTTCCTCACTCACGAGAACCCGCCCGCGTAGAATTGCTGGGCGCTGACCAATCATGCCTCACCACACTCTCGGCCTGCTGCGCGACGCCATCATCCACTACGGATACTGGGCCGTCGCTGCCGCCCTGTTGCTCGAAAGCGCCGGTCTGCCGCTGCCTGGCGAAACCGCCCTCCTGCTTGCGAGTTTCCTCGCCTATTCCGAACACGAACTCAGCCTTCCCTGGATCATCGTGGTCGCCACCCTCGCGGCCACGTTCGGGGGAGAGATCGGGTTCGCTCTTGGCCGCAACGGCGGACGCCCCCTGATCAACCGCTACAGCAGTTTGTTCCACATCAGTGCCGCAGCCCTCAACCGTGGAGATGAGCTCTTCGACCGTCATGGCGCAATCACCATCTTTTTCGCCCGCTTCATCTTCGGGATGCGCGTCCTGGCCTCGCTGTTGGCGGGTGCGCTGCATATGCCGTGGCGGAAATTTACTCTGTATAACTTCCTCGGAGCCGCGGTCTGGGTCACCGTCATCGCCTGCGCCGGATACTTTTTCGGCAGCCGCTGGCATTTCCTCATGTATTACATTCACCGCCTCAACGTGCTGCTGGTCGCGGCGCTCGTAATCGTCATGCTGATCCTATGGCGGCGCAACCGCCGCGCTCGAACTCGCTAGCGAAATTTGGAACAAGTTAAACCTGTCATCCCGGCCGGAGCATTCCATTCCGAAGGAAAGGGATGCGGAGTGGAGGGACCTGCTGTTCGCACCATTCCCGTTTTGGAACTCCGCTTTCATTACGTTGGCTGCTCACCGCTCGTGCCCTATCATTTCCCTGCCCCGCCATTACACTTGTGCTATGAACCGTCTCTACACCATCGCGCGCATCAAGGGCGGAATGAAGTTCACCTGCTCGCAGTGCGCCCACCACGTCAGCACCCTCGACTTCGACCCCAGCGCCGGCAACCTGCGCACCCAGGCCGCCACTGCCATCAATCGCCACGCCACCGAAGTCCACCACGAGCCCGTCATGTTCTCCTCGCTCGACACCCAACAGCGCGTCTGGCGCTCCTAGCCCTCAGTCCCTACAACCCCGGTCATTCCGACTGGAGTCTGGACCTGTCCGCGACGGCGAGCGGGGGAACCCGTTGTTTTGCCCTCGGGTGGCGCAGCGCCTCAGCGCTGCGATTGAGTACATAAATAAAAACGGCGGCCTCAGCCGCCGAGCGTGCTTACCTTTTGGTTTGAATGGCCGGGGGCATCCCTGACAGTTTAGACCGGAGACATTCGCGCGATGCCGTAGGCTTCACACAACTCACTCATCGTGGCGTTATCCCACTCATACTCCAGGGCAAACCGCACCTTCTCTTCCATCACACTGCTCGCTTTCCAAGGCATGCCGTTTTTGTACACGCCTTTTAAAATCGATCACAGGGTCAGGAATGTGCCCGGTCCGTTTTGTCAGGCATGCGCCCGGTCTGTACCGTTACTGGGTACCCCTACCCCCCTAGGCGTGATCTTTAAAACATTGGGGTTAGCAGACATTCCCTGCAAAATACGTCTTCTAAAGGATCTAGGGGCACAATATTGAAACAAAGGAGTTGCTCCGGATTTTTGGTCGGGGGCTGCAACAGGTCCACTACCTCTGCTAGGGCAATCATCGAATGAATTGCGGGCTGTGCGCAAGGTCAGATTTCACAGGGGAACTGTGGAAGGTCTGGGGAAATTTCCATCTTGCGGAGGTTGTCGTGCGCAACGAGAAGCCGGTCCGGCACTAGCCCCGGGAATGAGCCTGCTGATTAGTACCTAGTTGCGTGATAATGATCTGACCGCCTCGGACCCTATAGAACATTCTGCATTCGACGGTCTCCAGTCGGAACTTCAAGTGATGATCCCCACTCCCTGCCATCTTGCCTCGGCTTAAGGCGGCAGGGTCAGCGGAAGAGTGAAGCTCTGCGAGTTTCCTCTCTAAAGAAATGCGCTCCCTATGCCTCTTATGCACGACCCAGCGGGCGGGCTGTCGCTCGAACGTCATTTTAGGAAAGTGAATAGCCCACAACTCAAGAACTCGCCTAGCCTCCCCGTCCTCGAATGACGACTGGTGCCGACGTGCTTGTTCCAAGGCACTCTCCAAAAGTTCTTTTTCGGATGCCATAGCCGTGATCACGGCCCGTAGTTCCTCACATTTTTCCATTTCGGCTAATGCCATTTCTTCGGCGTCAGCGATGCTCGCCCTAAGGTGTGCCCTTTCCCGATCACCTAAGGCTGGCGCGTATGCAAGCTTCGTGCGCGCAGTCTCGGCCTTTCTTAAAGCCTCTTTGCGGGCGGCTTCGGATGCTTCGAGCCGCCCGCTTTCCACCGCAAGCTTCTTACGGGAAGCAATCGTATCAGCTTCAGCGTCGCGTTTCTTCTGCTGCAAGGCATCGGCCGTCGCGGCAGCCTTGTCCAATTGTGTCGGGTCTAGGGGCAGCGACGGGGAGGGAAAACTTGAGGGCGCTGCGCCACACCTGGACGCCGTTGCTACTACCCCAGCGAAGACCGCGCCAGCGATTTTCTTTTCAGTGAAGTGCAATGAAAGGATTATGGCCATCCCCGCGATTGCCCAGCCCACGGGCCCTGTAAGTATAGATAGGGCAGACGCTGCCGAGGTATAGAACGCAAAAGGAAGAGTGATGCCTAGCGCTGTCGTAGCGACCGCGTGGATGATTGTCGTAAGGGCCAAATAGACCCCAAAGCCCGCGCTGCTGAGCGTCACTATGCCAGCCAAGGGCCCTCCGGCGGCGAGCAAGGCGGCAACGAGGGCTTGGCCGGACAGACGGTCCAACTTTAGGTCCCGCTGCATTGCCTCTCGCTGTTCGTGAGGAAGACTTGCCAAGTCCTCGGAGATCTTTTTCTCAACCTCAGAGCGTTCCGATGGTGACATGCTTCCGAGCATCTTTCGCAAATTGGCTAACGACTCTTCTTGATACCTTTGGGACACAGCCTCAGCCTTCTCTGCCGGAGTGAGCCACTCGTCGATTTTGAAATGCGCCGCGGCCGCATCGATGAGCTTCACGCTGATGGATGTGTCTGAGTCCGTTGCTGGAGACTGAAGACGTGCCCGGCACTCAGTTTTTATTTTGGTGAGAATTTGGCCGGGTGCACTTCCAACATTGGCGGCGAAACCGTCGCGCACGCGGTCTTTCAATTCCACGACTTTGTGTTCTTCGAGAATTGGACTTTTGTTGAACAACGCAGCGGTCTTATTGATCCCTTGGGTCGCGAGCAATACGAGACCGTACCAAGACAGGACATAACAGGCACGATCTTGCGGATGCCGCCGAAATCCTCCAGCCCTGGCGTAAATCGCATCGCCGCGTTTCTCGATGAGCCACACGAACAGGAACAGCGTGGACGCCGTGAGACCATGGTTGAACATCTGGAGCAAGACGCCGTTGAGCGCTGCGGCTTTCTGCAACTCCGGCTGATTCACACCGATCGCCGCACCGGTCACCCGCAAACAGCGCGAGCAGGCAGTAACCGAGATGGTTGATGGACGAATAGGCCAGGATACGCTT
>CAVQCP010000058.1:0-5498 GCA_963710965.1 uncultured Acidobacteriaceae bacterium
AGTCTTGGGGTGCACTCCACCCGTCTGTCCCCGCATTTATCCCTCATCCCTTCGCATTTATCCCTCCCCGTCTGTCCCCGCATTTATCCCTCCCCCACCCTCCTAAACCTAGCTCCGCAAACGCCGACGATCCCCGCAACTACAAATCGCCACGAGTTTCCCCGGCCCTAGGGTCCAAAGGCCTTATCCAACGCCACTTTTCATGTACCCCAGTTGAATTATTGATTGCCTTTCCACATAGAAGCGGCATAAACTTGCGGACGCTCTTGCAGTCGGTCGCAAGCGCATGTTTCAGTTCTGCTCGAAAGTAACAACCCCCAGAGGAGGAACATAGTGAAAACAATGTTTTTCGCAGTAGCGTTAGTGATAACGCTAAGCCTCTCCGCGGCGGCGGCCGAAAAGCCGCCAATGCACTTGAACCAGCGGGGCCACATCCCGTCGGGAAAAAACCCAGCCAAGCCCGGCAAGCCACAACCACCGGCAGCGTGTAGCCCATGCTTATTCTATGGTGGCGATCTGAACCCTACAGATGCAAACGCAGACGGCTTCTCGGATGAGAATACTCTGCTCATTTCCGGCGGCAGCCAGACTTATGGCGCCGTAACCATCCCCGCCGGCGCGAACGCCAGCGTCACGGGAATTCTCTTCAACGTTCTGGCCACCGCAGCCTTCGATCCCTTCACCGGCAACTGGGATATAAGGCAAGGGGTTTCGGAAGGCAACGGCGGATCTGACGTTGCTTCCGGCACGGGCGCTGCCCTTAGCGTAGCCGCAACCGGGCGCACCGGATTCGGATTGTATGAATACACCATTGCGGTTTCGTTCCCCAGCGTCACTCTGGTTCCGGGCGAATACTGGTTCAACCTGCAACCGCAGTGCACCAACACACTCGATGGCAGCTGCAGCGTCTTCCGTCAGTACGCTTCAAACACCACGCAGGAAACCAACGCGGTGAATGGTAGCTGGCAACCCAATGGCGAGATCTTCTTTAACTCGTCGTATTTCGGATACACCTATGCCAACTGGTGCGATTCCTCCTTTGGCACGACTACCCAACAATGCGCCGACCTGTCGTTCGGTCTGATCGGAGCCAACTAATGAGACAACGAATGAACAAGACACTTTTCGCAACGGCGATAGTTCTAGCCCTCACTCTAACTGCGGCGGCGGCTAAGAAACCGTCTCCTTATCAGAAGCGTTCCGGTCCAGATCTTCCTCCCGGGCAACCTATTGTGCCGGCTCTGTGCAACCCGTGCTTGTTTTACAGTGGCGATCTCAACCCCAACGACGGACAAGCAGCAGGTTTTTCGGATGAAGACACTCTCCTCGTGACTGGCGGCTCGACCTACGCGCCTGTCACCATCCCCAGCGGTCTTGCTTCGGCGAACTTGACCGGAATCCTCTTCAACATTCAGGCGGATGCCAACTTCGATCCGCAGAGTGCCAGCTACGACATCCGGTCGGGCGTTTCCTCCGGCAACGGCGGCACCGAGGTGGCCTCCGGCACGGGCAGCATCACCGTGGCGACCACCGGACGCGCCTTCCTCGGCCTAACGGAGTTTTCCGTGCTGGTAACCGTTCCCACCGTAACTTTGGCTGGCGGGGGCGAATACTGGTTCAACATCACTCCAGAATGCACCAACGGAGCGGTGGACGGCAGTTGCTACGTTGGCAGAATGTTCCTCTCCAATACGACTCAGATGGCGAACGAACAGTTCGGCCACGCCTCGACTCCCTATCAGCTGTACCTGAACTCGTCCTACTTCGGGTACACCTTCGAACCCTGGTGCGACCTGGGATTGGTCAACGGCGAATGCCGCTTTGCCTCCTTCGGGTTGGTCGGGACAGTAACCAGGTAAGTTCCGGATTGTTTTCCATTGAAAGCCGGGGAGATGTCTCCCCGGCTTTTTTGTTGGATATGCTCCCAGCGCCAGTAACCGGGAAGGGCACGAGTTTTACTCGTGCCGTAAGGCTCCTAGAATGAGTGCGGCTTCAGCCGCTGCGGTACGCTTTGTTGGGGCGAGAAGAGTTTTTCCGCAATCGATCAAGCCGTGCCCCAATTCCACTACTGGTACGCTTTACGTCCAATACGTCCGGTCCAAGCTCCGATACTGAATCGCCTCCGCGATGTGCTTGGGCTCGATTGCAGCAGTCTGTTCGATGTCCGCAATGGTGCGTGCCACTTTCAAGATTCGGTCATGCGCCCGGGCGCTTAATCCCTGCTGCGTCATCGCGCGTTCCAGCAATCGCTCGCAATCGGCGGAAAGTTCGCAGAAAGTCCGAATATGCCGCGATGACATCTGCGCGTTGCAGTAAATTTTCTCGCGCGAGCCGGCAAATCGATCGAGTTGTTTTTGCCGGGTGCGCATAACCCGCTCGCGAATTTTCGCCGAACTCTCCGGCTCGTTGGTCGAACGCATCTCTTTGTAATTCACCGCCGGAACATCGATATGAATGTCGATGCGGTCCATCAGCGGCCCGGAAATTTTCGAGATATACCGCTGGATCATGGGCGTAGTGCACTGGCACTCGCGCGTCTTGTCATTGCGAAAGCCGCAAGGACAAGGGTTCATGGCGGCCGCCAGCATGAATCGCGCGGGAAAGGTGAGCGCCATAGCCGCGCGCGCAATCGTGACCGTTCCATCTTCCAGCGGCTGCCGCAGCACTTCCAGGACGTTGCGCGGAAACTCCGGCAGCTCATCGAGAAATAACAGCCCGTTATGCGAGAGCGAAACCTCACCCGGACGCGGAATCACGCCTCCGCCAATCAATCCAGCATCAGAAATAGTATGATGCGGCGAGCGATAAGGCCGCTTGCCGACCAACCCGCTTCCCGGATCAAGCACTCCCGCGACGCTGTGAATTTTGGTCGTCTCCAAGGCTTCCTCAAAAGTGAGCGGCGGCAGAATGGTCGGCATGCGCTTCGCCAGCATCGTTTTACCCGATCCCGGCGGACCGATCATCAATATATTATGCCCGCCGGCGCATGCGATCTCGATGGCGCGCTTGGCCGTGTGCTGCCCTCGTACATCTTTGAAGTCGACCAGAAATTCCTGTGACTCGCGCAGCAGCGCGTCGCCATCGGCCTTCAAGGGAACAATCCCATTGCCCGAATTCACGAAGTGAATCACATCCAGCAACGACTTCACCGGATAGACATCGACTCCACCGACCATGGCAGCTTCGCGCGCATTCGTTTCGGGTACGACGAGGCGAGAAATCTTGCGTACGCGGGCTTCGAGAGCGATGGGCAGAGTGCCGCGAATGCCGCGCACCCCGCCGTCCAGCGAGAGCTCGCCCACAAAAAGGCAATCGTCGATTGCTTTGCAGGTGAGCCCGCCATACGCGCCCACGATGCCCAGCGCCATCGGCAGATCGAATCCCGATCCTTCCTTCTTTATATCCGCTGGCGCCAGATTGATGGTGATGTGCGTGGGCGGAATGTCATAGCCGCAATTCTTCAGCGCCGCCCGCACCCGGTCGCGGCTTTCGCGCACCGCGGCGTCGGGCAATCCGACGGTATGAAAGTGGTCTTGATCGGTCTTAATGCCCGAGCAATCGACTTCCACCTGAATAATGTTGGCGTCGATCCCGTACACCGCAGCGCTGAGAGTCTTGTAGAGCATCCGTGCTCCGGGCGAGACAGACTTCGTGCCGCCGTCGGCACACCAAGGCCTGATTCCGGATATGCCCACGCTACGCGGCTGTTAGGAAAATGGGATGTGATAGATGTCACCACTTGGCTGTGGATAATTTCGGCGAGGCGTCGGGTGCGCCCGTCATGTTGCTTCCTCCGCGTAAGCGTTATCGAATTATCTGTCCAAACCGCGCGGCGTACCACACTCTCCAACAACCTGTAGTTGTTGCGCCCGTCAACACCCAGTACCATATGAATGGTGGAATCGGTTTTGCCGTTTTTCCAAACGCGAAACCCGGTGAAATTCTAATGACCCAGGTCCCCCCCGGTACCTCTCGGCGTCCCCGTCCTCCTGAAAATCTGGAGCGTGAAGAATCCCAGCTTTGGCGATGGATCCTGTTGTTCATGGTGCTGCTGGCGGCGGGCTTTGCCGCGCTCGCCTGGGAGCGTCTCGAAGGCCTGCCTTACCACCTGGGCCCGGCGGCATTGGGTGTGCTGATTTTGTCGATTCTGCTGGCCGCCTATGCCTATGGCCGGCGGCGCGAGGTCGGCGCACTCAAAGAGCTGCTGCAAGACTTGCAGCAACACGTGGGCGCCGCTCCCTCCGAGGAGCAACTTGATCAGCTCAACGAAGTCATCGCGCGCTCCAATCGCAGCTTCAAGGAACTCATCGACTCGTTCGAGGATGCGGCTTGCGCCGTCTCGCTCGATGGCACCCTGCGCACCGTCAACAAGAGCGTAAGCCTGCTTCTCGGCTTGCCCTACACGGAAATTGTCGGAAAGAAGTTTTTTGATTTTCTCGAAGAACCCTCCCGCGCCAGCATCGAAAGCGGATTGGCTCGCTTCCTGGAGCAGAAACATTGGACGGGCACTGTGCGTGTGCGTTTAAAGAAAGACTCCCGCCCACTCTATTTCGATTGCGTGCTGAATGCGATCGTCAAAGCCGACGAGGTGGTCGGGGCCAGCGTGCTGGGACGCGATGTGACCGGGCAGCACGAAAAGGAGCTTCGTTTCACCGAACTCTTCGAGACCCTCCAGGAAGGCGCTTACTTCAGCACTCCCGAAGGCAAGCTCCTGGACGCGAATCCCGCGCTGGTTGCGGTTCTAGGTTATGCCAGGAAAGATGAATTGCTGGCCGTGGATCCCGCCGCGTTGAATGTCGATCCAACTGAGCCGCCGGTACTCGGCCGCGCGCCCGACGATCGCGGCGGAGTGCGTTCTCGCGAAATAATCTTACGCAAAAAAGATGGTACGCATGCCATCTTCCACGAGTCCTCGCGCGCGGTGTGGGACGGAACGGGAAAATTGATTCGTTACCAGGGCACGCTGGTGGATGTTACCGAACGGCGCAATCTTGAACGCCAATTACTACAGCAGGAGGAATTCCGCCGCCGCTTGCTGGAGAGTTTTCCCGATCTCATTCTGGTGGTCGATCTCCAGGAACGTTACACCTTCGTCAGCTCGCGCGTTCGCGATCTGCTGGGCTGTGATCCCGAAGAATTATTGGGCAAGAAGATCTCCGAAACCATCGATCACCCGCCTGAACTGGCGACGCTTTTCCACGAGGTTATTGCCAGCACCCGAAGCCTTGAGGCTGCGGAATATAGCGCCCGCCACCGCGACGGAAGCTGGCGCACCATGCGGGCTTCAGCCAGCCGGCTCTTTAACGAAAATTCCCAGCTCGACGGAGTCATCGTTTCGGTCCGCGACATCACCACAGAAAAGAGGTTCGAGCAGCAACTCGTGCAAAGCGAACGTTTGGCCGCCATGGGTGCAATGATCGGCGGGGTCGCCCACGAGCTCAACAATCCCCTAACCAGCATCCTGGGAGTCAGCGAACTTTTGCAGGACTCGCAGACCA
>CAVQCP010000059.1:0-228912 GCA_963710965.1 uncultured Acidobacteriaceae bacterium
TCAATAGCTAACATCGACGTTAGTTTCGTAATGGAAGTGGCGCCCCTCGATAAGACCACGAGCGGGATCAAGGAAGCGGCGAAACTTATCGAGGCCGGCAAGTATTATGAGGCCAACCAGACCTTGAAAAGCGTCGAGGATGGTGTCCGCTTCGATGTGACGGACGTTGACTCTACGCCGAAGAAGTCCGCAGGCGAAACGTCCAAGCCAGCGACTACTTCAGCATCTGCGAAGAAGTAGTGGGACAGAATGTTCGAGCGGCGTCTGCTCTTGGGCCGACGCCGCATCGCTTCGACAATGGTGCGGAGGCATGTTACGCCGCCTTCCGCCCAAGGTCGCTTCCCTGGAGAAGAGACCCAACGCCACCGGTGTAATGCCGATCATCCACTTCAAGAAAGAAGAAGGCTCGAAGCCACAGGAGAACAAAGGTATGTCCAAAGAAACAAAACCCACCATAGACCATCGTCGGGTAAGAAACACCAAGCCGCGGCTATCAAAAGCCGTCTCGCTACCGGTCCTAAGCATCCCCGGCGGCAATCAAACCGACTCGGAGCTTGCCGACAATCGTGGAGGAGACACGAACGCCGAAGTCTCTCCACAGGGGGCGCTGCCAGTCATAAGCGTCCCCGGCGGAACTGAAACGGACCCGCAATTGGCCGGCAAGAGTGGAGCAAAAACGGCCGTCGAAGCCTATTCAGATGGTGCGCCGCCGATCCTGGCGTCCCTGGCGGAGCTTAACCGGTGCTTTTCGGGCGAGTGAGGGCCGCGAACAGTTCGCGATAGGCCACGACGACAAGTGAGCACGACCATATGACGCAAGTCTTGCTATCATGAAAGCAGGGACTGCGCGTCAAATGGGCTGCTCACATTTCTCGTGGCGTATCGAAGAACGGTTCGCGGCCAACTCACTCGCCCGGAAAAGCACACGGTTAAGAACCGTCAGCGGAGCCAGCGACAAGGCGCCGATTGCAGAGTCTCGATCAACCGATCAACCGATCAACCCGCCTTTCTTCCGGCGCTTTCGTAATTACACACCCACAAACTCAGGGCGGTAATCCTTCCAGATTCCAGTCGCTGGCGAGATTATTCGGACAGGGGCATCTTCAGCGTGTTTCGCAGTCCGCGCCCACTGCCACGCGTGTTGGATTTCAGAGGATTCGAAGTAATGCGTCTCGGACTGCAGAACGGCGGCTCCCGCGGTTAGAATGTCCACAATCTCTTCCCATCGATGTGCCCCGACAACCGCCATCCGGGCGATATGGTCGGTGTGCTTTTGCAGAAACCGAAGGTCCTCCCAGCGAGCCTTCCATTCGGCTCCCTGCATTTCTGTAAGGTCCGCGAGGATGCCGATCGGGTGCTTCTTATGTTGTGCGATGAAGAATTCAAGCTGCGGCTCGAATGCTTTGAGGTCTTCCTCCGACAGCGCTCCGGCCACCTTAAAACCGAATGCCGCTCCCCCAGTTTCCTTGAGTCGTTCAATCACAGGCACACCTCCTAATTTTGAACTAGAAATCGTTGACCGTATAGTTCCGGTAATCGACCGTCAGTGTCTCCTTGCCGAATATTCTGATGGCTGAAATCGCCTCTTCTCTCGAGAGAAGCCAGAACCCGTCAATCTTCTGATAGTTCCGCACAAAATCTACTTGCTTGATCCAAAACGACGGGCTTTTAGCGAGATGGCCGGTGATCTTCACTATCGCAAAGTCCTGGTTGTCGATCCACATCTTTCCTTCGAAGAGATCCATCTCCTTGCGCTTCGGAACAGCGTGGACCACTGAGCAGTCAGAGTTGCCGATTCGATCCGTGCCAACTACCTCCAAGGCATAGTTTTCCGGAGTGATCAGGCTGTCCGGGTCTTTGTTAACCCTTACCCTCTCCTCTTCAGCCTTCATCAGTCGCTGGAATACATGGTGGAGCACGAATCCCGAGCCTTTTCCTGCGGTGGTTGTGAATTTTTCTGTTGTCGGCGCCCTGTATTCCACGACCACCGCTTCTTCGGCCACGATTTTATCTTTGTCATTCTCTAACTTATAGGTGCGAACTCCAGAGAGCCGAATTAGACGAGCTTCTTGCCAGCGGTGACGGACGTTCAACTTACGAAAAAGGTCTTCTGTATTGTTTTGCTCTCGAACGGACGAGTTAGGCCGCACTGCAGCCACATGCAGCTTAGAAAGGTTCTCGCACGGACATGACGGAAGGGGCGCGATTGACATCGCTCCCAACAAGGACATACCAAGGAACTGTCCTATAAACCCAATTACAGATCCCATTCCTCCACCTGCTTCATGCGGAAGAACTGGTCCACATTCCGATTCCCCTCATCACCACGCTCTTCGCGCGGTCCGGAAAGACATCCCGACAGGATGCCCATGCTAAGCCGTGATATCGCTCCGGAGTTCGGTACTGGCAAAGCGCTTACACATTGATCCGTTGGCCTGTATCTTTCCCGGCAGCCTGGAGGGGCGACGCCCTGCGTGCCGTTTGCATGCGATTAGCGCAAGATAGTAGGAAGGTTCGCATATAAGACTGTGCTACTCCAGCGGCACCGTACTCAGCCGCAATCGCGTCACACAAGTCTGTCGTGAAGGTGGCAATTCCACACTGGCGAGGGAGGTGGTTCCCGATCACCGCAACCCGCAATGGAATCGAGTGACCGGGGATTCCTTGCACGAATGATGCAGACTTCTTTGCGAACGCGAAAGGACGCGCTTCGCACCGCATCAGGCTGTTCGGTTTCAGACTCACGGTGCAATCAGGGTCGGACATTGCAGACTCCTTAACGGATATGGTCCGGTTGGAAGGGCGACCGAACACAACGTGAAGGCGTGAAGAGGCTACGCCTATACCTCATGGTGCCGGGATTCGTACTGCTTTTCTTCAAACCGTACTTCGCCGTCGGTTCAGTAGGTCAATAGCCAAAAACACCAGCGCCACAACCAAGAACAAATGGATCAGAGCTCCGCCGAAATGAAAACCAAGTCCCAGAACCCACACAATAAAAAGAACAATCCACATGACCCGAAGCATGTCAGCCTCCCATTCGCCCGCGCGAACGTGTAACTGATCACGTCGGCGTGGGTCTGCTGTCCAGGTGGATCCGCGACTGCTGAACCGCAGCGAACCAATTCAAACCTTAGCAAGTCACAATCAAAATGGTCTGATCAATAATGCTCACAGTTGCCGCATGGAGCTACGGATTCCCATCACCGGAGACAACGTTCGCTGGATTGTCAAAGATAAATTCTACGCAGGCGGGGTCGCCTGATGCGCTCCACCAATCGTAAGTTCACTAGTTCACTGATCACCTGCTCATCGTTCTACGACCGAAATACTTGCGTAATCTTCATCGAAGCCTCTCTGGCGGTCTTGGTCGTCTTCGACAGCATTGGCTCTTGAGTTCGCTTTCCGCGAAGCCTTGCTTGCTCTGCCCTCGACGCGTCTTATGCTAGGAAGGCCATGTCCCAAGAGGGGAGTTCAGGCCGTCTGGTTTGACGGGAAGACTATTCTCCCGGAACATTTATACGTTCGCTCATTTCCGTGAGCGATGCTGTACAGCATTACTCATGCCGTGAGCCATCACGGCACGTCTTTGATCTGGAGCATCAAAAAAACTTATAGCGGGCCGTGGCTATTGGACATTTACGATGGCTAGGAAAGCAGTAAAATATAAGGGTCGTTGTTCGCGCAGAAGGAACTGCCGATGTCTCCTGCTCGCCAACCCAACCCTTCTCCAGGCGGAAGGAAAGTCGCCCGCCAAATCTCAATTGACCCGGCCCTCCAAACAGCGCCTAATGCCATAGGCCCAAGTCTAGTGGCCAAGAAGAAACGGGATTTCGATCCCCATGCATTCCTCGCGACCATCGGAGAGGGCAGGAAATCTGTGCTCTTCCGGCAGAAACAAGGAATCTTTTCCCAAGGGGATACCGCGGATGCGGTGTTTTATATCCAGACGGGCAAGGTCAAACTCACCGTGGTCTCGAAGACTGGCAAGGAAGCAACGATCGGGATATTAAGTGACGGAGACTTTTTCGGCGAAGGTTGCCTGGTCGGGAGGCGTTCGCGCATGAAGTCTGCAACCGCAATGACGGATTGCGATGTTCTGCGAATCGACAAGAAAGCCATGATGGAAACGCTGCACCGGGAACAGGAATTTTCCGAGCTGTTCGTGGCTTATTTGTTAGCGCGGAACATCCGTTACGAAGAGGACTTGGTCGATCAGTTGTTCAACTCCAGTGAAAAAAGACTGGCCCGTGTCCTTCTGTTGCTGGCTCATTTCGGCAAGGAGGGGACACCCGAAACTGTAGTTCCCAAGATCAGTCAGGAGATGCTGGCGGAAATGATCGGCACAACCCGCTCGCGGGTCAATTTCTTCATGAACCGGTTCAGAAAATTGGGATTTATTCACTACAACGGCGGCCTACAAGTCCACAGCTCGCTGCTCCATGTGGTCTTGCACGACTAGCTGTTCTCCGGTGCAATTCCCCAAGAAACCAGATCGCAAAGGCTCGGATGAGAAGATGAGATTGGGCGTGCCTTCCACAGCAATCGGCTGGTGGGTGCCCGCAAGAGGGTGATCGTCAAAACTCGGCAAAACGATGTTGCAAAGTTGCAAAAGAGCATTAGTTTGAGCAATTGTGAACAGTTTCCTGGGCCCAAGTATTGAAAATGATTCTTAAGGTGAACCATGCCTGCAGAGGCCTGATCCGGCGCTCCGAAGCGCAATCGTTCTTTGCATCGACGATAAGGAGGACGTGCAGGAATGCAAGGGATCGCCGAACAGAATCTTCGCTCTCGACAAATGGTGATCCCCGCCATTCTCTCACTCGCCTCATTGCTTCGTTTTTCTTTCCGCACCTTGACTGCTGTCATCTTGTTGCTTTTCGCTTCTTCTGCTCGAGCCGACCTTCACCAGCATCCCGTCCTTCTCCCCGCCAATGTAGATCCCTCCAAATGTCTTGCGTGTCACAACGACAAGGCCACAGGGAAGTACGTCCACACCGCTATCTCCATGGGCTGCACCACCTGCCACGCGGTTGCCAACGTGAAAGGCGCCACCTACATCACTCTTACCTCTCCTAGCAATCAACTCTGCTTTACCTGCCACACAGTGTCCACTGACACCGTCCAGCATCCTCCGTACAAGGAGGGCAACTGCGTTTTCTGCCACTCTCCACACGCCAGTAATTTCCCCGCCCACATGTACGCCTCTCCGCAGGATGTCTGCATGGCCTGCCACGTCCGCGGCCTCATGAAGGTGAATCGCAAGGCGCACACCCTCACTCTTTCGTGGGGAGCGACAATTCCGTTCAAGGAAATGGATTCATGGTTCTACCTAAACCTCAACAAAACTCACAAGCTCAATCACCCCGTCGAAGGACATCCGGTTTCTGGCCCTAACGTTGCGCTTGGCAAGGACTCCCCTCCGATCACTTGCCTCACCTGCCACGAGCCTCACCACTCCACCGTTGCCAACCTCATCCTGCCGAAATACAAAACCACCACGTCTCTTTGCGAGTCCTGCCACCGCTTCCCCATTTGACTGCTGTTAAAGACGGAACCGTGGACAATTTAGATCGAGGCATTCTGTGCCGGCGCCCACCGGACGCACGCCACCGGCGCGGGTCACCTCACCAGGACTCGCCCGGACGCTTTCGGCAGCCATTCAGTGACCCAAATGGAATGTGTTCGTTATTGAACAGAAATGTCTTTCCACAGTGTCTAGCATCTCGTTGTGGATTACCCGCCGTTGATCGGAAGCTACCAAGAAAAGAAATGGCGGGTGCGAAAGAGGATTGTGACACTCCCCTTGTTCGTGCGCGCAGCGTCAGGCGACACGGCGGGACTTGGTGCGAGGCTATGAAAAAGACTTCGAACATCATTTTCTTCGTGCGGACATACTGCTGCAAGCTGCGAAACATCTTGGAAATTCGTTCATCAATTGATGAACGACCATGGGTCGATACGCAGGTGATTAACGCCCTGTCGCATCGGTCTGCGCTGAGCAGTTGCACCCTGGCGAACTGAGCCGGGGTTTGGCTTCGATGAATTGTCAGAGCGTTTGCTGTTAATAATTTCAGAGCTGTAGGAGGAGAACAACATGTTGAAACGCATTCTGATCGTCACAACGCTAACTCTGTTCGTAACTCTAACTGCTGTCGCCTCGGACCGCGAGGATGATGTCAGTCGCACACAGAAAGCTGCCCAGGTCTTCCAGGAGATCATGAACACCCCGGATCAGGGCATCCCTTCGGACCTTCTGGAATCGGCGAAATGTATCGCCATCATTCCAGGAGACGTGAAGTTCGCTTTCATATTCGGCGGCAACTACGGCAGGGGACTGGCAACCTGTCGCACCGGCCATGGCTGGAGCGCCCCCCTGTTTTTGGCTATTGAGGGTGGCAGCGTGGGTTATCAGATCGGGGGCTCTTCCACCGACCTTGTGATGCTCTTTATGAACGATCACGCCTTGAAAAGCCTGCTCAGCGACAAGTTTAAGCTCGGAGCCGACGCTTCTGTCGCCGCCGGGCCGGTGGGCCGGAACGCCGCTGCTGGCACGGATCTTAAATTGAATGCGGAGATTTTGTCTTACTCGCGTTCGAAAGGCGTTTTCATCGGAGTGAGCCTAAACGGCGCCGTGGTACAAGCTGACAAAAGTGGAGACAGAGCCATGTATGGCGACGACGTAAACCGCCATGAAATTCTTGACGGCAAAGTGGCCGTTCCGGAATCGGCGCAGGCACTTCTTCACGAAATTGGCGGATATGCCCATGAAGCCAAACTTCAATAGTGGATTCCAGCGACGTGAGTAGTCAACTCCGGCGCTGCAGATTAAGTGGAGAGGCCAACGTGGCAAAAACGGCAGCTGGTCTGTCTGAGAATCCAGGTCCGACCGATGATCTCGTGCGTGATCTCGAAGACAGCGGTTACCCCGTGGATGGCTCAAGAGAGCAGTTTATCCGCGAACCAGACGAATTTGTCGCAACAGGTGGACTTGCAGCCGCTCCGGTGGAACTCGACAAGCGCATCGCGCGGAGAACTTGCGCCACATCACACAACGACAGAGGGAAGACCGTTGGCGACGTAGCAGAAGATCACAATGCTGCGGGCATTGCCGGGCGAGTTGACGATTAGGTGGTGGAGGTCAATATGGCAAAAACGGCAGTTGGTTTGTTTGAGAATCCAGGTTCGGTCGACGAGGTCGTTCGCGATCTCGAGGCCACTGGCTTCCCTCGGAATGACGTCCGTGTTTTGGTCGAGCCGCGGGAGATGGCGGGTAGCGGCCTCATGAGTACTCCACACACGGATTTTGAAGTGGGATTGGTTCGTGATCTCACGGCGTTCGGGGTCCTCGAAGCGGACGCGGAAGATTATGTCCGAGGGGTACGGCGCGGAGGAGTCATGGTTTTCGCCACGGGTTCGGGCGACAAAGCAGAGGCAGCAACTGAGATTATGAACCGCCACGGTGCTGTGGAGATCGAAAAGGTCAGCGCCTCGCGGCCGGAGCTCCCGAGTACGGACCACGGTGAGGCGCCTCCCGTCCGCGATCCTTCTGTCCAAACTGGGAGGTCCCGCTCGCCCGGCGGCGGCGCTCGACTCTTCGTGTGGTAGCGCTGTCGCGCAAGGCAAACGTGCTGGGAGTCGCGGCTAGACTTTTCATGAACAAGTTCAAGAAGTAGGTTTCATCGACTATGGCGACGGGAAAGGTCTGCACGTTCACAGTTCGCTTCTAAATGTCGTTCTTCACGACTAGCTGCGGACTTAAGCGGCTTTGAGCATCACACTCTTCGATGCGATGCACTCCATCAGATCTTTCCAGGATTTGACGAACCCTGCGGCTCCTTCGTCCAGAAGTTGAGCAGCCAAGGCATCCATATCAATGCCCGCCTTGGCGAACTTGGCCAGCACCTCTTCGGCATGTACGGACAAAGTCTCGGCAATCTCCCCATGATCGGCGAACGCTTTTAACGTCGCTTCAGGCATCGTGTTCACGGTGAAGGGTGCGGCTAGGCCCCTGACGTAAAGGATGTCGGAGGCCTTAGGGTTCTTGGTTCCAGTGCTGGCCCATAGGAGGCGTTGCACGCGGGCTCCCGCGTTCAAGGTACGCTTCCAGCGAGGCGAGTCGAGCAAACGGCAGTAGCTTTCATGCGCCTGTCTGGCTATCGCAATGCCGAGTTGGTCGCGTAGTGCAGGGAATACTTTTTTCTCTACCGCAACATCCCATCGGCTGACGAACAACGAAGCCACGGATCCGACATCGGGATTCAGCCCGGCGGCAATGCGGCGCTCGATGCCTCGAAGGTATGCCTCCGCCGCCGCGACATACTGCGCACGGGAGAACAGGAGCGTCACATTAATCGGCACGCCCGCGAAGATTGCTTCTTCGATTGCTGGGAGGCCTTCCTGGGTACCCGGGATCTTGATGAGGAGATTGGGTCGTGCTGCGCGAACGTGGAGGGCTTTAGCTGCGGCCAGGGTACCTGAGGTGTCGTGCGCCAGCAGAGGCGAGACCTCCAATGAAACCCAACCGTCTACTCCATTCGTCAAGTCGTGGATCGGCCGAAACAGATCGGCGGCCTGCCTGAGATCCTCAATCGCCAGTTCGAAGAAGAGAGTCTCGCCCGATTTGCCTTCCTTCAGTTTCTGACGAATGGCGTCGTCGTAGTCATGGCTGTTCTTGATGGCGTGATCGAAAATCGTGGGGTTCGAGGTGAGCCCGGTGACCGAGAAGTCCTTAATGTAATTGCGGAGGGTGCCGCTGGACAGTAGACCTCGGGTAATGTTGTCGAGCCAAAGGCTCTGGCCCATATCGTGGAGCTTTTGAGTCGGTTTCATAATTTTTCTCCTAGATCGAACGGTGCTGCGTTGGTGTGGGCAGATGTAATCGGTGCGGTCAATAAATCCGCTGCGGCAGGCTCATCATTCGGATGCATCCTTGGGGCTGGGGTTGTGCCAGGAGCCGTCTGGAGCGATGAGCACGTCAGCCTGTTTCGGTCCCCAGCTGTGGCGCTTGTACGGGCGAACCCGGTGGTGGTGCTTGAGTACCGGATCGACCACCGCCCAGGCGGCCTCAACCGCGTCCTCACGGGTAAATAGCGCTCCATCGCCGATCATGGCATCGCCCAAAAGCCGCTGGTAAGGCGATTCCTCTCCCGTCCTGTTCTTCGAACAGATAGAGCTCCCGCTGGTCCCCGACGAACTCCTTACCTGCGAGCTTGACGCGAGCGGCAAGGGCAATGGCCGAATTGGGGGAGAGCCGGAAGCGCAGGTAGTTCGCCAAGCCGGTCGTCGGCGCTGAGTCGGCAAAAAGCCTCTGCGGCGGTTTCTTCAACTCCACCAGAACCTCGGTCGCTGTATCTGCCAGGTATTTGCCGGAGCGTAGGTACCACGGCACCCCCGCCCAGCGCCATGAGTCGATGAAAAGGCGCAGTGCGCAGAAAGTCTCGACGTCGGAGTTCTTCGCCACGTCAGGCTCCTTCCGGTAGCCAGCGTACTGCCCGCGCACCAAGTTGTCGGGCTTCAGCGGGCGCATGGCTTGAAAGACCTTGGCTTTCTCGTTGTGCACGGCTCCAAAGTCCCTACCGGCCGGCGGTTCCATGGCAAGCAGCGCGACGATTTGGAAGAGGTGGTTCTCGATCACATCGCGCAGACAGCCGGCAGTTTCGTAAAACGCGCCGCGCTCCCCGACGCCGAAATCCTCAGATAGTGTGATCTGGACGCTGGCCACGTAGTTGCGGTTCCAGATCGGCTCCAGGAACGAATTAGCGAAGCGGAAATAGAGGATATTCATGATCGCCTCCTTCCCGAGAAAGTGGTCAATGCGGAAGATCGAGTCTTCCGGGAACACCGAATGGGCGACGCGGTTGAGTTCCTGCGCCGAGGCCAGGTCGCGTCCGAACGGCTTTTCGACAATGACGCGAGCATGCTCGGCCAGGTTCGCGGCTCCGAGTCCTTTAATCACTGTCTCGAAGAGTGAGGGCGGGATCGCGAGGTAGTGTGCCGGGCGCCGAGCGCTACCCAGCTCCTTTTTTATCGCCGTGAACGTGCCCGGATCTTTGTAATCCCCGCTCACATACTTGAACAGGGACAGAAGGCGGTGGAGAGCGCGCTTGTCATCGATCCCTCCCGATCGCTTGATGCTGTCGGTCACACGTCTGTGCAGACGATCGAGACTCCACTTGGGGAAGGCGACACCGATTACCGGGACATTGAGGACATTACTCTTCACCATGGCATAAAGTGCCGGGAAGATCATCTTGTGGGCGAGATCGCCGGTTACACCGAAGAGGACCAGCGCGTCGGAACGAGAGGCCGTCATCAGGCGCGTCCGTTCTTGGCGACGGTCTCTTGCTCATGGCCTCCGAACTGTACTGAACGGAGTCGTGAATCTTCTCGCATAGACCAATACATCTCGATGATCCTTTCATGCCCCAACCCCCTGTTTCTCCAGGGCGTGCACCTTATCCACTCGGCGGCGATGGCGTAGCGCACCGCTGAAGTGAGCGGTCATAAAGGTCTCGATCAGTTCCCAGGCGAGCGCAGACCCGATCACTTTTCCGCCCAGGCAGAAGACATTCATGTCGTCATCTTCGACGCCCTGATGAGCGGAGAAAACATCATGGATGAGCCCGGCACGCACACCCGCAACTTTGTTTGCCGCGATGGACGCACCCACGCCGCTGCCACATAGCGCCACTCCGCGTTCGACCTCTCCCGCGGCCACGGCCCTGGCCATTGGGATGATGAAATCGGGGTAGTCATCTGCGGGGTTCAATTGGTGTGCGCCGAAGTCCACGACCTCGTACCCCGCGCCGCGGAGCAACTCCGCCAACTGCTCTTTTAATGCGAACCCTCCATGGTCCGCGGCAATTCCCACGCGCATCATGGGTTCTCCTTAACCTGGCGAAGCACGTTATGCGCCTGCTTGCAGACATTTTCCAGGGTCAAACCGAGCGAGGAATCCGCTTGTGACTCCCAAAGTTAGCTGGTCTTGAAATAATGGGCGACCTTGTGGCCTGCTTCTTCCGAGTAGTACACGATTGCGTGGGCGGACTTTTTCGCTGCGTCCTCTGTTTCTTTCCCGGCATCTTCGGTTGCATGCTCGGTTAACCGGTAGGTTTGCTCGGTTCCATCGGCAATTTTGATCGTCATCGTCCGGGCGGCGCGGTCAAACTTGGTAATGGTGCCCTCGCTCGTCTTCAGTCCATGCTCGCCTATCTGATCGATCTCCTCAGCGGTCTCGTCTGCGCCCTGTTTTGTATAGTGCACAACGACATGGGATCCTTCCTGAAGATCGCGTGCGGCCTCCTCAGCTCCCTTGTGGGTCTCCTTCCCGCCATGCACCACGGTTCGTTCCACGAGATGCATTGTGTGTTCGGTTCCATCAGAGGCCTTTACCATCAAGGTTTTCGCGGTACGATCAACTTTTGTGACAAGGCCTTCGACCGAGGCGGTCTTTTCTGTTGCACTGAGGATGCTTGCAAAACTGAAAAGCGAAATGCCGACAACAGCTACTGTTAAGATGCGACGGGATGTTCTGAAACTCATGATTGGCGCTCCTTCATTTTATGGCTTAAGCCGGAATTTCCGATTAAATCCAATATGGCATTGTCGCCACGATTCCGCGAAAATACAGATCAATAGTCCCCAGCGAATATGACAGCGCTCTAATAGAAAAACTGTTCCCTATTGATCAGGCTCACAGAGAGCCTCCTCGGGCGTGGTATCGTCTTGCGCATGGTCGCGCCGCCGATTGCCGCCGCGAGTCCTTTCAGCCACAGCTCGACGCTATGAATCGCCAGCTGACACCCCTCAGAAATTCGCGTGTAGGCGTTCAAAATGGCACAGACTCCTCTTTTGCCGTTACACGATGAACACGGAGATGCCCCCTTACCGCTCATCGATCTCTCTTTGACGGCGCCGGTAATTTCCCGTACCACAGTGTCAAAGGCGGCTGGGTCAACCGGAACGGTCCCTCCGACCATAGAAAACCCCGGATGCCCGTTGGACCTGCGAAGAAGGCAAGGACCGGGTAACCGTTAAGAAATGACAGTCTGCCGGTTCCTGCGGTTAGTGGAGTGGAGAACGGCGGACATCCGTTGTCGAAGGCTGGAATACGCTCCGACAGATCCCGACTGATTTTACTTCTCGAACACTTTTTCGATCTGCCCGACTTTCTTCTGAACTTTGCCGGTGTTTTTTTCAGCGTTGCCGTCGGCCTGTAAGTTAGGATTATTCGTGACTTTGCCGAACGTCTCTTTGACTTTGCCTTTCACTTCATGAACAGTGCCTTTAATCTCATCCTTCGTGCTTGAGTTCATCTGTTTTCTCCTTAGTAGTTGAATAACACGAGTCCTTGGATCCCCATGCCCAGGGGTTCCTTCCCGGATCCGAAAGCGTGTTTGTCCTTACAGTTTCAGCAATCTGTCAAAAAAAGAACGATAACGCTACAGGGCAAGCCGCAGGTCTTCAGTGGACACGTTGTCACCGCGGTCCCACTGCTTTTCCAAACCCGATCGCTCGTTGGCAGAACTCTCCACGAGTCGCTGCATCGCCGCAGCTACCATCTTGTCTGCTTCTTCGACCGTTCAGCGTGGTTCGTCCACGAAACCAGTTTGTACCTTGTTCCACTGCGATCGGAAATCCCCCATCTCCGATTCAAGAAAACAAGAACACAGGCTTTGACACTACAGCTGCTCTGTCCAGGTTTCCGTCTCTTTGACTTTCACAGCTTGGGTCCGTCGGCCTGCTTTTGCACAATGCTGTAGCTCGCCAGGTCTGCCGTCGTAAGCTCCTCGTCTTTTCTTCGGTTCAACCTTTACGCCACCTCTTTTCTTTCCACAATCGTTGGTACCTGCATCAGTTCCTCAATCACCCAGCGGTAATGGATCATCGCCGTTCTAAGCTCTTCGGTGGTTGTTTCGGCTTTCCCAACCCGCAGCGCAATCTCGTGTGCAGACCGGTAGTTCTCCACCACTCGGGGATGGTCCACAGAAACATCAGCGGCGCGTTGATTGAAATCGGATACGGGATAGCCGCGGACTTTCATTAAAGAGGACACCATGTCGTCAGCTTCTGCGACTGCCCCCTTTGGGGAGTCGATAAAGCGGGACTGTACGGACTCCCACTGTTTCGAAAAGCGCTCATACTCCACTGGGTCGAGATCGCGAATATTGAACTTTTCCACCCGCTTTTCGCGATCGGCTAATTTCGCTTCTGCTTTTCGTTCTGACCCTTGCTCCCGCACTGCCCGATCGTACTCGGGGCCAAATTTCTTCCGCAGGACCGCGGTCGAATTCCTGTGTTTTCCCATGTAAAGAACAGCAATTACTGCGGCGGCAACAATCACGACGGTAGCGACCGTCATGAGTACCCTCGGATCCATAAGATTTAGATTCATCGAAATCTCCCTGCACCTAACATTTTCACAAAGATAATTTTGTTCACGTCCCCCTGGCAGACGAGACTTGTGAAAGAACCAGTATCAAACTTTGGGCTTCGGAAAAACTGATCAGAATTGATCGTGTGGTGAATCAACCTTTTGTTCAGGCTGTTTTGGATAATTCTTCGGTCGATGATGAAACGCCACCGTGTCGCGGGACATACCGGTTTAGATCCAGTGCTTTCGCAGCAACCACACTTTGATGATCTGTGTCAGGCCCATGTAGCTGAGCAGCGTGAGCATAAGGATGGGCCAGTACAGCCGCGGCAGGTGCGTGAAGCCTAACGCAGAGGCCAAAGGGGAATACGGCAGCCACACGCCCAGAGCCATGATCGCTACTGTTGTGCCCGTCAGCGCCCAACTCGCACGGCTCTGCAGGAACGGAATTTTATTTGTACGAATGACATGGATGATGAGCGTCTGCGTCATCAACGACTCGACGAACCATCCGGTCTGAAAGAGGGACGCTCGGGATGGATCCCAGCAGTGGAAGAGGTAGAGCATGACGAAGAAGGTCGTATAGTCGAAAATCGAGCTGATAGGGCCGATAAAGAGAATGAACCGCTTGATTTCCCCGATGTTCCAGGGGCGCGGACTGGCCACTTGCTGTTCGTCCACGGCGTCAGCTGGAATCGGTACCTGCGAGAAGTCATACAGCAGGTTGTTCGTCAGCACCTGGATTGGGGCCATCGGCAGGAAGGGGAGGAACGCGCTCGCTCCCAGCACGCTGAACATGTTCCCGAAGTTGGAACTCGCTCCCATCCGAATGTACTTAACGATGTTCGCGAAGACCTTGCGGCCTTCAATCACACCTCCTTCGAGCACCATCAGATCCTTCTCCAGCAAGATCAGGTCGGCTGACTCCTTGGCGATGTCCGTCGCGGTGTCGACCGAGATGCCAACATCCGCCGCTCGCAAGGCGGGAGCGTCATTGATGCCATCGCCCATGAATCCGACAACGTGCCCCTTGCTCCGCAGCACGCGAATGACCCGCTCTTTGTCCGCGGGAGAGAGCCGTGCAAAGAGCGTCGCCTTTTCCGCAGGCCCGGCCAGTTCGGCATCGGACATTTTCTGCACGTCGTCGCCCAGGAGCATGGGATCGGCCTGAAGGCCAACGTCCTTGCAGATCTTGCGGCTGATGAGATGGTTATCTCCAGTGAGGATTTTTACGGCTACGCCATGCTTGGCGAGAGCCGCAAGGGCAGGGCCGGCGGTGCTCTTGGGCGGGTCCAGGAATGCGACGTATCCTCTGAGTACGAGTTCGCTCTCGTCTGCCTTCGCGCAGATTTGCTTCCCGGGGAGTTCCTTCGAAGCCACTGCCAGCACGCGAAACCCGTCGTTGCTGAGGCTGTCGTATTCTGCTTTCAGCCCGACCATCCGATCGGTTTCCATCGGCGACAACTTCCCATCGAGTTCAAAATGCGAGCAGCGGTGAAATACGTCCTCCGGAGCGCCCTTAGTCAGCAGGATCGCCTTACCTTCCGGGTCCGCCACCAAGACCGACATCATGCGTCGCGTGAAATCGAATGGGAGCTCATCCAGCTTCGTGTACTTCTCGACCACCGCTTTCCCGTGGAAGTCAGTGCTGTCCAGAATCGCCCGATCGAGCAGGTTCTTGAGGCCGGTCTGGAAGTAGCTGATCAGGTATCCGGCCAGGAGCACGTCCTCGGTTTCGCGCCCAGCGACGTTGCAATGCCGCATGAGGACGACGCGGTCCTCGGTGAGGGTCCCCGTCTTGTCGGTGCACAACACGTCCATGGCTCCGAAGTTCTGGATGGAGTTCAGCCGCTTGACGATTACCTTCTTGCGGCTCATGGCGAGGGCCCCATTCGAGAGACAAACGGAGACGATCATCGGCAGCATCTCGGGAGTGAGCCCTACAGCCACAGCCAGTGCGAAGAAGAAGGCTCCCTTCCAATCGTGTTTGGTGAAACCGTTGATGAAAAAAACCAGAGGCACCATCACGGCCATGAATTGCATCATGAGCCACGTGAAGCGGTTCAGACCTTGGTCGAAGCTGGTCAGCGCTCGTTCCCCGGTGATCGAGCTGGCCATACTGCCCAGGTAGGTTTGTACGCCCGTCGTCACCACGACTGCTGTTGCCGTCCCGCTCTCAACGCTCGTCCCCATGAAGCATGTGTTCTTGAGTTCGGTGGGCGAGATCCCTTTTTCAGTTTCGGGGTCGTGGAACTTCTCGACCGGAAGCGACTCACCTGTGAGACTGCCTTGGCTAACGAAGACGTCTTTCGAGGACAGCAGCCGGACGTCGCCGGGAATCATATCGCCGGCTGCCAGTCTGACGATGTCACCCGGCACCAAGTCCCGGAGTGGTATCTCTCTCGCCGTGCCATCCCGAACCACGGTCGCGGTCACATGGATCATGGCCTTCAGTTTTTCTGCTGCAGAGTCCGCTCGCGCTTCCTGCCAGAAGCGGAGTCCCACGCTCAGCGCTACCATACCCAACATCACAGAGCCGGCGCGCGCGTCGCCCGTAAGAAACGAAATTGCCGACAGAGTCGAAAGCAGGATTACCAGAGGGTTGCGGATGATTTTCAGAACGCGGACGATCCAGCCTTGCTTCCGTTCTTGCGCGATCTCATTCGGACCAGTACTGCGCGCGCGTTCTTCGGCATCAGATTGGGCCAGGCCATTCAGAGAAGTTCGCAGGTCCCGCAACAACTGTTGGCTGTCTTTCCGGGCGGCATCGAGGACTGCTGGCGAAACCCGAATATTCTGGTTCTTCGTCTTGGTTAGGATCGGGCGCTCGTTCGGGCTGGCAGACGGCGGCGCAAGCTTACAATCTGGGACTCCAGCGGCGGCCAAGGCTCCTGTCGCATTATCCGCATTCGGTGTTGTCATCGTTCCCTGAATCGGCTTATGGGAAAGCTTTCAAGCCATGGAATTAACCGACAGATTTTTCGTTATTGCTGGATCTGACTGCGACTTTCTTGATGAACCATTCCTGAGCGTTCATGCTGTGGGCATTGTCGCGATTGGAAGGCCGATCATAGGTTCCGTCGGGTTTCATATGGCGGGCTTTGACCACATCGGCAAGGTAGGTGGCGAGCACCCCATCACGGAGAAATCGCACCAACTTGGGGTCGCGCACCGGAAAGTCCACTTCCACTCTGCGATTAAGGTTGCGCGGCATCAGGTCGGCGCTACCCAGGTAAATCTCCTCTTGTCCAGCATTGCGAAAATAGAAAATGCGGCTGTGCTCAAGGAATCGTCCCACGATACTTGTGACCCGGATGTTTTCGCTGACACCAGCTATCCCGGGACGCAAGCAGCAGATCCCGCGCACCAGAAGATCCACCTGGACGCCGGCTTTTGAGGCCTCGTAAAAGAGTTGAATCATGGGCTTATCTACCAGGGCGTTCATCTTGAAGATAAGGTGGCCACGCTCGCCGTTGCGCTGATGCTCGATCTCGCGGCGGATGAGCCGCTCGAAGTTTTGCCTCATGTCCACAGGGGCTACCAGCAACTTGCGATAGTCGACCTTAGCGGAATAACCCGTTAAGTAATTAAACAAATCGGTACAGTCCGCGCCGATCGCTTCATCACAGGTGAACATTCCAATATCGGTATAGAGCTGAGCGGTAACACTGTTGTAGTTGCCGGTTGAAAGATGCACATAGCGGCGGATGGCATCGCCCTCGCGCCGCACTACCAAAGCGGTTTTACAATGCACTTTCAAACCCGGCAGACCGTAGACAACATGCACTCCGTCGCGCTCCAGAGCGCGGGCCCACTCAATATTGCTCTCTTCGTCAAAACGAGCCTTAAGTTCCACCAACGCGGCAACCTGCTTCCCCTCGCCGATGGCATCCAGGAGTGCCTCCACTACCGGAGAGTTACGGCCCACGCGGTAAAGTGTAATTTTGATGGCCAAAACCGCCGGGTCGCGGGCTGCTTGCTGCAGAAACGTCACCACCGGTTGAAAGGAATCGAACGGGAGGTGCAGAAGAATGTCTTGGCGCCGGATGGCGGCAAACATGTCTTCGCCTTCTTCCTCAGGCCGCAGTGCAGCCGGAACCGCCGGGAGGAAAGGCTTATCCTTCAACTCAGGCCGATCGATAGCCGAAAGATGTTTCAGGCGCGACAAGGCAATCGGCCGCCCCACCTGGTAAACATCGTCGGGATCGACTTCGAGGTTCTTCTGCAGGATTTCGAGAACTGCCGCTGGCATGTCGTCATTCACTTCCAGCCGGATCACATCCGCAAAACGCCGCTGCCAGACGCCCTCTTCAACGGACTCCATAAGATCGCCCGCCTCAAGTTCCTGGATCGCGCTGTCCGCGTCCCGAGTTACGTGAAAAGGATGGGCCTCAAGGATTTCCATTCCCGGAAACAGGCTTTGCAAATTGGCCACGATGACCTGCTCCAGCCACACCAGGTACTTTGACGCAGGTGCTTTCTTTTTCGTCGTCCCGCCTTCCTTGGCCGGAGTTACCGGTACGAGTTGCGGGAGGATATCCGGCACCTTGACCCGGGCGAAATGTTCAACGTCCTGCTGGTCGCGGATCAGAACAGCCAGATTCAGGCTGAGGTTTGAGATGTGCGGAAAAGGTCTGCCGGGATCGAATGCCAATGGAGTTAACGTAGGAAAGACAGTTTCGGAAAAATACTTGTTAACGTTCGTCTTTTGTACCGATGTCAGCTGAGAATAATCCACCACGCACAAGCCAGCCTTCCTTAGGGCCGGGGAGATTTGCCGGCTTAAACACTCGTGTGCGGCTTTGAACAGATCCGAAGTCTTTTCACGGATCGCGCTCAACTGTTGTTTGGGCGTCATACCATCGGGATCGCACTCGAGTACATTGCTCTCCACTTGCCGTTTAAGACCGGCTACCCGCACCATGAAAAACTCGTCTAGGTTTGAGCCCACAATGGAGAGAAATTTCACTCGCTCAAGCAAGGGATTTTGCTCGTCTTGGGCCTCCTCCAGCACTCGCTTCTGGAAGGCGAGCAGGCTGAGTTCCCGGTTAATGTAGAGTTTTGAATCGTCCAGAGAAGAAGCGTCGCGCGAACCTGTCCGCTGAATTTCTTCTTGCCGTGGTTTGCCGGCGGGTCGCGAAACCCGGTGCTTCGTCTTGGTCGCGGGAGTGTGCTCGGCGGACATCGGATTCGTTACGAGTATACCGATTAACCGGACTGCCACCGATGTCGAGCGCAAACATCGAAGGCTATTGTTAAAGGGGGATTAATTCTCTTTCCTCAGTACGCAACTGTCTACTATTGCTCAGACCGACGGAATTGAGGATGAGAGAGTGATGCGTTGGATCTCTTAATCCAAGGAACTGGACCGGCTAGGTCGCGACCCACTCCCAAATGACAGAGGCTATTTATGAACCTTAATCTTCTCTCCGTTCCGTTCATCGCTACGATTATCCTAACGGGCTGCAACTCCGGGACACCGACGACCGCAGCCGCCCGCAATAACACTCAGCTTACCGCCGCCGGCAGTTCGTTCGTTGATCCCGTCATGACTCGCTGGGCCCAAGCCTATGGACAGGACCATCAGGGTTTGCAGATCAATTATCAATCGATTGGCAGCGGCGGAGGCATTGAGCAGCTCAAGAGCGGGACGGTGGACTTTGCCGCGTCCGACGCCGCACTCGATGACGAAAAGCTGAAGGAGATGCCTGCTCTGGTGCAGATCCCAGAGACCGCTGGACCGGTATGCATTACTTATAACTTGGAACAGCTCAAAGAGCCGCTGAAGCTGAGCGCGAAGACGCTCGCGGGTATCTATCTCGGCACGATCAAGAATTGGAACGATGCGGCAATCAAGAAGGACAATCCCGAAGTCAATCTTCCCGACCGAGGCATCGTTGTGGTGCATCGTACCGACGGCAGCGGCACCACGAACATCTTCACGACTTATCTTGCTGCCCTCAGCCCCAAATGGAAAAGCCAGGTCGGTCAAGGCCTCTCCGTAAGCTGGCCAATCGGACTTGGAGGCAAAGGGAGCGAGGGCGTAACGGGCGTGGTGAAGCAGACTCTCGGAGCAATCGGGTATGTGGAGCTGACTTTTGCCGAGGAGAACCATCTTCCAGTCGCGCAGGTCCAGAACTTGGCGGGCAAATACGTGAGCCCGACGGCTGCGGGAACGAGCGCTGCTATCGATGCGTTTTCCGGCGAGCTATCGAAAGACGTGCGCACGCCAATCGTCAATGCTCCGGCGTCGGCGCCGGATGCTTATCCCATCAGTGGCCTCACTTTCCTGCTTGTGCCAAAACAAGCAAAGGATGCCAACAAGGCAGCGGAGGTCAAGGGCTTCGTCCAGTACATCATCACGGGCGGGCAGGATCCTGCGGAGCAGTTGCATTATGCAAAGCTACCGGCGTCTCTGCAGCAGATCGATGAACAGCTCTTGCAGCAGGTACAGGGTGGATCATAGGGGAGCACTTCAGGATTCGGCGGGCTATCAGGTTCTTAGGGCCGGAGGCCTGAACGTGAGTATCTCTGGCACGTGTGTTTCATGGCGTGCTAAGGAACTTCGGCAGATTTTCTGCTGCGCGGCCCATCGAGCGGGCAAGGCTTAGTTTGGCGACGTTGTGGGAGAACACGCTGTTGATATAGTCAAGCTCAGCGCCCGCCAGCGCTTCCTGCGACTGAACCAGTTCTACACTGTCGGCCACGCCTGCCTCCACACGCTGCCGCGTGAGATCGAGAGTCTCCTTGGCGACCCGCGCATTCCTCTGCGCCACTTCCACCTCGCTGGTTGCCGCCTCTAAGTCGAGATAGACTTTTCGAATGTCTCCCTCTACTTGCAGTTTGAGATCTTCGAGTTCGGCACGTCTTTGCGTTAAAGTGGCGTCGGCTTGCTCGATGTCGCCCTCCGTTCGGCCACCCTCCCAAATTTGGAAGCGCAGTGTCCCAGTGACCGAGAACGTACCGTGAGACTGGGACGGATTGGTTCCGATCACTCCATAGTCGGCGTTCACCGCAAGAGAGGGCAGCCGTTCAGAACGTGCGCCAGATCGCGCGAGCTCGGCGGCCCGGACTTGAGCCGCCGCTGCCTTTAGATCCGGACGTTGCTCGAAGGCCTGTCTGAACGCCTCTTCCAGAGTAATCGGCGGCGCAGCCGAAAAAGGGACGTCGTCGGAAAGGTCGTACTGGTCATTGGGCGGCAAACCGGTCATCCGTGCCAGGTTGATCTTCTGCTTCGCAAGATCGTTCTGCAATGAAGTTACTCGCTGCTGTTGGGTAAGCGCTTGCACTTGGCTGCGATCGACATCGACCTGTGCCACCACTCCTACAGCTCGTTGCTGTGATGCTTGTTTATAAAGAGCGTTTGCTGTGTCGAGTTGAGCAAGAGCTGATTGCACTCTAGCCTTGTCGGCAATAACCAAAAGATAAGCTCCCCCAACGGCTAATACCACGAGATCGCGAGAATCCTGAGCCGAAAGTTGGTTTGCACGGAGGCTTTCATCGGCCGATTTGTAGTTTTTCCACGCGGTGAGATCCACTACGGTTTGCGTGAGACGCGCCCGCAAGTCGATGTAGTTATAGGGCCCCAAAACCGTCGGCAAATTGAATCCTGGAATCTTCTTCAGGCCCTCGGCTGCCAGGCTGGTCTGCTGGACGGTTTCGGCCAAGTCGCCGGTGAGGTTGGGGAGTAGTACGCTGCGTGCCACGCGCGTTTGCCCGTGTGCCTGACGTACGGCCTGAACGAATCCGACTGCTCCCAGATTGTACTCAAGGCCGCGGCGGATGGCGTCTCGCAAAGACAGCTTGCCGGCAAACGGCATGTTGGAAATGCCAGATGTACTTCCCGAGTAAGCCCCTTGAACTTGAACCGTGGGATTGAGTGTGTTGACTGTGCTCGATACCCCCGGCGTGGTTGACTGCGTGGCCGTCACCGAGCCGCTCTGTGCGGTCCGGCCTGACAGCGGCAACTGCGTGGCCTGCGCGCCTTGGGATTGCCCGGGCGGCGTCTGGGCCAACGCATTTCCGCCAGCGATGCACATACTGAGCAGGATCAATGTCGCACTTGTCTTCAGCGGTTTCGGTAGCGTGGCCAGTTTCTTCTTCCTCATGAGCAATGGACCGTGCCTTTCCATTCTTAACTAAGTTGCTTGCGAAAACGCCAGACGCTGAGCGAAACGAGGACGATGGTAAAAATCGACAACGCCAGGAAATTGGGCCACAGCGCAACGATCCCGCTTCCCTTGAGCATGCCGCCGCGGACGATGGTCGCGAAATGGTGAATGGGATTCAGAATCGTAAAGGGCTGCATCCATCGCGGCATCGCTTCGACAGGATTCAGCGCTCCCGAGAGCGAGGACAAAGGGGGGTTGATGAAAAAGGCAGTCAACTGCGCCTGCTGGGCCGACTTACTGAACGTTGCAATCACCGTGCCCAGACTGATCCCGGACAAAATGCACAACATGCCGCCAAATAAAACATAGGGCAAGCTGCCGTGAAACGGGATATGAAAAGCGATTTTGAGCGTCGCAACGCACATCAGCATCATTATGCAGAGCAAGACAAACAGCGGCACGATCTTGGCGATGATGATTTCAGACGTGCTGGCGGGAGACATGAGCAGTTGCTCCATCGTTCCAGTTTCGCGCTCTCTCACCATGGCCGCAGATGCAACCAACGAACTGTTCATAATCAGCAAGAGACCGAAAACACCGGTCGCAATGAACCAGGAATCAATCAGGCCCGGGTTGTAGAGGAAAGCCGGCATCAGTTGCACTTGTCCCCGGCGACTGATCTCGGACGCAGCAACCTGCTTAAAGCTGGGATGAATGCCCATGCTCTGCAGCCCGGCATTGTAAGTTTGAATGATGCCTTCCGCGTAGGCTTGGCTGATGGTGGCGGTATTCGCGTTCGTGGCGTTTAGCAGGAACTGGACCGTGGTTGAATGACCGCGGTGCAA
Organism: uncultured Acidobacteriaceae bacterium; assembly: GCA_963710965.1. Lineage (GTDB taxonomy): Bacteria > Acidobacteriota > Terriglobia > Terriglobales > Acidobacteriaceae > Sulfotelmatobacter. The sequence continues at coordinate 22,332 of CAVQCP010000059.1, forward strand.
ATCCCGCGCATAGTCGTAGGGGATGACCACTCCAGCGTCCACCTTGCCCTGACTGATTGATGCCCCGAGTTCGTCTACCGAAAAATAGTAGCCTCCAAGACGAAAGCTTTCGCTCTCGGTGAGGGTCGCGATTAACTCCCGGCTCTCCGGAGTCTTGCTGTCATCGACGACACCGAGGCGAACATTCGACACCGCCGCGCTCAACGCGAAGCCAAACAGCGTCAGTTGCAAAATGGGAGGAAGAATCAAAGAGATCATGAGACGACGATCGCGCCGGATCTGGTTGAACTCTTTGCCCACCAGTGCGCGGAACCGCTGATTGAAGACGTTTTGCAAGGGATTCGTCATTCGCTCACGCTTTGAGCTGCATTCGGCGCATGCTGAACCAGCCAACCCCATAGAAAACCGAGCCGATGATGCCGATGATCGTGACCTTCCACCAGTCGGCGAGCCAGCCACCACCTTGGAGGAGCGCATCCCGCACGACTTCGATGTAGTACCGGCCCCACATGAAATTCGAGATCCAACGCAATCCCACAGGGATGTTTTCGATGGGAAAAATCAGGCCGGAAAGCAGAAAGACCAGGAGGAAGCCGCCGAGGGCCACCACTTGCATCGCGGCGACCTGGCTCGGAATCGTCGCTCCCACCATGGTTCCAAAGGCCGCCACGCAGAACGTGTAGAGAATCGTGGCGACGATGAACGGGGTTGGATCGCCCGCCAGCCCCAAACCAAAATATGTAAAAAGAAGGATGAGCATGACTACGCACTCGGCGAGCGCGACTACCATAAAGGCAAGAATCTTTCCCAGCAGGAATTCGTGGGCGGAGATGCTGGACACATAAACTTGTAGGATGGTCTTCAGTTCACCCTCTTTTGCCATGGCGAGAGCCGCCAGCAAAGGAGGAAACATCGAAAGTCCCAGCACGAAAATTCCTGGACCGTAAAACTTCTTGGCGGAGAGTCCAGGGTTGTACCAGAGGCGGATGGCGGTTTGGACCAGCGCCAGTCCTTGGGTGCCAGCGATGCGTTGATTGTAGGCGCGCGTAATCTCGTTGGCGTAACCTGCCGTAAGCTTCGCGGTATTGGCGTCAGAGGCGTCCACCAGCAATTGAATGGGAGAATTTGCTCCGAGTGCCATGTCCCTTCCGAAATGGGGCGGAATGATGAACACCGCCCTGGCCGTGTTTGAACTGAGAGCCTCCTCGGGGCGTCGATCGATCGGCCAGGCAACGACATGGAGAGTGATGGAAGCACGAACCGTGTCTAGAAAATCACGCGAAGCGGGTGAATCGTCAAAGTCCTGCACGATGACGGGAAGATTGTTTACGGTCAACGAAAGAGACACGCTCATCAGGATCAACAAAACGAGGGGAAGCACCAGTGCGAGAGCCAGCGTCCGCCAGTCACGGCAGATCTGCGTCAGCTCTTTACGGGCTTGCGCAACTACACGTCGCATGGCATGCACTCCTTACGGCTCACTCTTCTGCTGAAACTTTTCCCTGCTGGCGCGCTTTTTCGATCACACTGATAAATACGTCTTCGAGCGAGAAGGGCTCTTCACGTGCGCTGATTACCTTGATTCCATTGCTTTCGAGCTTTTCGGTCGTGGTCCGTTTGCCTGCCTCAACATCTTCGTCGGTGACTACGTGGAGCCGATCGCCGAACAGGGAAACTCTCCAACGCTCGGTGTCACTCTTGAGCACGTCGGCGGCGTGCTGCGGCTGGTCGACGATGAATTCAAGTAAATGGCCGGTTTGCGCGCTCTTGATGCCGCTCGGAGTTCCTTGGGCCACCAGTTCTCCGCCGGCCATGAAGCCCAGGCGGTTGCATTGTTCCGATTCTTCGAGGTAATGCGTGGTCACAAGAATCGCCGTGCCTGCGTCGGCCAGGCGGTTGATCATCACCCAGAAAGCGCGCCGAGCCAGAGGATCGACCCCAGAGGTCGGCTCATCGAGAAAGAGCACGCTCGGTTCGTGCATGATGGCGGCGCCGAAGGCGACACGCTGCTTCCAGCCTCCCGGCAGACTGCCAGTGATCTGGTCTTCTTTCCCTTCGAGTCCCGAGAACGACACCACCCAGCGGATTTTCTCGTCGCGCTCGCTCGCGGGCACGCCGTAGACGCCGGCGAAAAAGCTGAGATTTTCCCGGATGGTCATATCGTTGTAGAGCGAGAACTTCTGCGACATGTAACCGATCTGCTGGCGAATGCTTTCCGAGCGCAGGTTGCCCTGCTCGCCGGCCAGCCGCATGCTTCCGCAGGTGGCCTCAAGCAGTCCGCACAGCATCCTGATCGTGGTTGTCTTGCCGGCGCCGTTTGCACCCAGAAGGCCGTAGATTTCTCCATAGGGAATCTCAAGAGTCACATTCTTGACGGCAGTAAACGCTCCGAACTGTTTCGTCAGATGGTCCGCTCCGACGGCAATCTGGCCGCGCAGGTTCGAGTGGTCGTGGTGCCCAGGAAACGGTGGATTCTTCGAGTCTTCGCCTAGACCTCGCAGGCCGGCGACGAACACGTTCTCAAGAGTGGGCTCATCAACGCGAACGTCGCTGACGTGCAGGCCGGCTTTGCTACAGAGTTCTTCAACGATTTGGCGCGCCTTGTCTGGATCATGGGCAAGGACGTCAAGACGATCACCAAAACGCTCCACGTCCATGATGTCTTGCTTCGGACCAGATACCTCGGACAACACGCGTTCGGCTCCGCTCAAATTGTCGACGCGGACTTCCAGTCGCTTGGCGCCCAGACTCTCTCGTAATTCGGCCGGAGTGCCGATTTGCTGGATCTCCCCTTTGTGAATGAGCGCGATCCGATGGCACCTTTCAGCCTCATCCATGTACGGCGTCGAAATCAGTATGGATAAGCCTTTGGCGGCCAGATGCGCCAGGGCGTCCCAAAACTCGCGCCGCGATACTGGGTCGACGCCGGTTGTCGGCTCATCGAGCACGAGCACGCGAGGTTGCGGCACCAAGGCGCAAGCCAGCGAAAGTTTCTGCTTCATTCCGCCGCTTAACTGCCCGGCCAGGCGGGTAGAGAATCGATCCATGTCGAACATCTGCAGATACTGGCGGCCTCGTTTCACGATGTCGTCGGATGCGACACGTCGCAAATCGCCGACGTAGCGAATGTTTTCGAGAACCGTAAGATCGGGGTACAAGCTGAATGCTTGCGTCAGATAACCTGTCTGGGAGCGTGCTTCGCGCGCCGGCTGGCCAAAAACCTCAGCCGATCCCGAACTCGCTTCCATGACCCCGGCGAGAATCTGAAACGTCGAGGTTTTTCCCGCACCATCTGGGCCGATCAAGCCGAAGATCTCGCCTTTGCCTACCTCAAAGGTGATTCCGCGAACGGCTTCTAGTTTGCCGTAGCTTTTCCAAAGCTCGCTAATTCGAATGGCACTCGTGTCCAATCCATCGGAGCCGGGTTTGGCGGAGCCCGGTTTGCAAGTTAGCGGAGTGGAAGTCGCGGCCGTCATTTGCGCTTTTCTTCGGGCCACTGATCGCCCACAACTAGGACTTCGCCGTCAGCCGGCATACCCGGTTTGGCATATCCCAGGGCTCCTTTCAGCTGCAGCTTTAGGCCGACGACTTGTTTCACACGATCGTCGCGGAAATAGGTGTTCTCGGGAGTGAACGTCGCCTGCGGGTCGATGCGCGAAACGTAAGCGTCGACCGGCTGCTTGGGATTCGAATCCAGATATACATGCGCAGCCTGGCCGACCTTGATCTTGCCGATCTGACCCTCGGGAACAAAACCTCGCAGGTACACCTTGCTGAGATCCAGCAAAGTGATCACCGGGGTTCCTGCGGTAATCACCTCTCCCGGTTCTGCCACGCGCGTTACGACCGTTCCGTCAAAAGGCGCCTTCACGGTCAGATCCTGATGATTTTCCCGCGCCTCAGTGAGCTGCGCCTGGGCCTGACCAATGCTCGCCATCGCGTCGGCAATAGTCGCCTGCTGCTGCGCCAGTTGCATGTTCACTCCGGCTACGCGGCGCTTGGCACCAGCCACAGCAGCTGCCTGTTGGTCCGCGGTTGACGCTGCCTGTTTTCCTTGACGTTCGGCCACGGCTCCCGATCGCGCCAGTCGCGTGTATGCCTCCTTGTCGAAGTTGGCAATGTCCTGGGCGGCTACCTGTTGGGCAACGTTCGCCTCTTCCTGTCGCAATTGTTCGTCGAGAACGGCAATCTGGTCTCGGGCGGACTTGGCCTTGGCTTGCGCTTGCTGAACTTGGGCTTGCGCTTGTTCTATGCGTGCTCTCAATTGCTCGTCGCCGAGCACGGCGATGATGTCTCCCGTGGATACACGGTCTCCCTCGCGCACACGGATTTCGAGAATACGGCCGCTCGTCTTGGGGGACACAGCCGAGTCGTCACCTTCGATTCGACCGCTGACCGGCACTATGTTTGCTGGTAGCGGAGGAACGTAGAAGAACAGTCTCCAAATACCAAATCCGACGGCCGCGAGAATCAGAATGACAACCACCGGAACGATGATTCGACGGGCCATCGAGTGGGGCGGCTTGGCCTCGGCCGGCGCGGGTTTTGGTTTTGCTTGACCAGGCTGCGCTATCGCTGGGGCAGATTGTAGGTTTGGTTGGGTTGGCTGACCTGCCACAGGCGCTGGTTGCGGTTTTGTTTGGGCTGGAAGCGCTGCGGCAGGAAGAGAGTGCGGGTTTGGCTGGAGTGGCTGCGCATTGGAGCCATTACTCCCCAAGGCGGCAATAGCTGCATCAAGAGTCTTGACTTCCTTCTGTGCGCGGTCCCGCTCTTGCTTCAATTGCTGGACTATTCCAGACACGCTCCCCACGACCGGCGCAGGAGGCGGTTTCGGTTGGTCGTGCGCCGGAAGTTCTTGGGGCGTCCCGATCACCCGCTGTTCGGTCATCTGTTACCTCAGCTCGTCTCGCACGGTAGCTTGCCGACACCAGGATTTGCTTGCCGTAGATATGCCAGCGAAAAGTCCCAGATATGCTCAGCGATCCGGTCCACCTGCTCCGGTGTCATTTCTAACCCCGGCCAAAGCTTCTCCAGTAGCGGGCCTGCCAAGACATAAACAAGAATTTGTCCCATCACGCTGTGTGCGCACAGTCGGGTCTTCTCATCCTTGGGAGGCAAATCGATGATGCCCCCGATCAGTTCGAGCAGTCGCTTGTAAATCGGCCGGGACACTTCATTGACCACTCGCGACAGTGCTGGTGTGGGCTGCACAAGTTCGTGCACTATGATTCGAAAGTGCCAGTCCGGTAAATGTGGCTCGGCCACGCTTTGTAGGCGAGCCCTGATGACCGCCCGTAAGATGTCCTCTGGAGGTGCATTCTGATCAAGCGCGCTGTTGATCGCATCCACCCGAGCCGCACGCACCGATTGCTGCAATACCTCTGTATACAGGCCTAATTTGTCGCCAAAGTGATAGTTGACCGCTGCGATATTGGCGCCCGAGCGCTTGACGATTTCCCGCACCGTAGTCGCGTGATAGCCGCGCTCGGCGAAGACGTGACCGGCAGCTTCAACCAGCTTCTCACGCGTTGAGACGGCAGCCCTGGGCGCGGACGCCTGATGCGTTTGCCTTCGACTTTGTTGCGACGGGAGCATGAAACAACAGTCTTAAACGACAGTCTGAAACATAAGTTTGAATCTCACCGAGGCTATCTTGCCAGATTCCTGATCCCGAAAGATGTTCACTGTTGCTCATAATCGTGAGAAACCCCGAGTGGATTCGATGAACCTGCCGGTTAGCTAATCTGCGAATCCAAAGGATTGGAAGGTGACAGCTAGCATTCGCATTTTTTCGGGGCAATGCGGATCTCGTCTGTGCTTGTGGGATTCTGGGCGTTCCTGCGACGGCTGCCAACGATTTTGGGCGGATGACAGGCAAGCCGAAGTGGAAGCCTGGCAAAGAAGTGAACTGACCGACGTGATCGCGAAGGTGGTCATCTACGAGGTTGCGCAATCAAAACCGAACTTCCGCGCCACTCCCAGATGATCTTTTTGAACCCCGGCAACCCTAGATTCCGCCAGCCATGCCATTTCTCCGGGATGCGGAACTGTAGAGTCGCGACAGCTATCGCCGCCGCGCCACAGAAGGGATGGTTCACTACGCCTTTACGCCTTTACTCTGGCAACCCGAATGTTGGCATTGGCAAGTTAGCTTTGTGCCGGCATTAGCGTCGGCACATGCGGTGCTGCAGTGTTTGCTGCCTTCCGCCGGTGCACAGTTGCAAGCGGGGTGTGCGCATTTCTTGGTCGGTGTCATTAAGGTTCTCCTTCAGGTTTCTGAATTGTGTGCTCCTGCTCCGCAACGCTCAGGACGGTGTCGTAAACACACTCTCCGGAAGCTAGGTCAGCATTGCATTGACGGCAGCAACAATCTGTTCCGTTTTGCTCATCGCCGGCATCCGATGTGCCGTAGATTCGCAATTGCGGCGAAGTCCCGACGCAAGTCGGCGGATCCTCGCCTCTAGATCCTCGGAGAACCCACATAATGAGGGCCGCTATTTTCACTTCAACTCTTCCTTCGCCCCAATCGTTCCTTCATGTCGAAGATGTTCCGCGTCCGCAACTCGAGCCGGGACACGTTCTACTGCGGGTCGTCGCCTGCGGAGTATGTCGCACTGACCTTCATATAGTCGAAGGAGACCTTCCGCCAATTCGGCCGCGCCTTATTCCCGGCCATCAAATCGTCGGAGAAGTGATCGAAGGCGAAACCCAGGACCTGCCGCTGGGAACGCGTGTTGGCGTTTCGTGGATGGGTGGCGTCGACGGCGATTGCTGGTACTGCCATCACGGCATGGAGAATCTCTGCGACAACCCTGTTTTCACCGGATATACGGTGGATGGCGGCTACGCTGAATACGTAGCGGCACGTTCAGATTTCACGTTCCCGCTGCCCAAAGGTCTGGATGATGAGCACGTCGCGCCCTTGCTGTGCGCGGGCATTATCGGCTTTCGCAGCTTAAGAGTGGCGGGGGTAGAGAAAGGTGAGCGAGTCGGACTCTTTGGTTTTGGCAGCTCCGCAAGTTTAGCAATCGCCATTCTGCGCTCGTGGAAATGCGAAGTTTACGTCGTAACCAGAGGCGAATCTCACCGAAAAACAGCCGCTTCCCTTGGGGCGACCTGGGTCGGTAAAGAAGATGAGAAGCCGCCCGTGGCGCTCGACCGGGCAATCACCTTCGCGCCCAGCGGAAAGGTAGTCGTGAGCGCCCTCGCTAGTTTGCGCAAGGGCGGTGTAGTGGCGATCAATGCCATTCACCTCGATCAGATGCCCGCCTTCGACTACGACAAACTGCTCTGGGGCGAGCGGCAGATCCGCAGCGTGGCGAATATGACACGCCAGGATGCCCGCGACTTTCTCCAGATCGCGCATGACCTCCGCATCCGTCCCAACGTTACGGTATTCGCCCTCGACGATGCGAATAAGGCGCTTGAAGCGGTCAAGAAAGAAACGGAGCAGGGATCAGCGGTGATTGTCCCTTAATCGAGGTTCGCTTTGGATCGGCTTCAACGCCCGGCCCGTCCAGTACAGCGCTATGCAGCTTGCATGTTGTGTAAAGTCTGAAAAGCTTTCAGCAATACTCGCGGATCGTGGCTCCCTTTATAGATTGCGGGTGGTTTCCGATCCAGCCCCAGCAAAGCGTAGACAGCGATGGCGGCAGAGCGGATCGAATACTCCACGGTGAATACAACGTCGTCCGGGATTTCGCAGAATTGTCCAACGAAGGCGAGATTCTTCGAGCCTTCCGGTACAACCTGCGGGCGATCGCCCTTGGATCGGCGCAGAAACTGGCTGGTGATGAAGGGCATCATGCATGGGATGCAGGTGCTGGTTTCAAGTATTTTCTTAGACTCTGCGTCGATGCGCAGGTGGCCCATGATCTCCATCATAATCTCCCGCCCGGAACACCCCGACATTGGCTGCTTCACGAAGTCGCCCAACTTATCGACGGAGAGACCGTACCCCCAGAACACATCAACGTCTGCGGGTTGCCCAATGAAATGCGGCTGGTGAGGCAATACGATCGACGCCAACCAACTCGACTCGGGGAAGGTAATGAGTCCGCCTTCGCCCGGAACGTTGCCGGTAAGATCGCCAATGAGCCGAAAGAAAGCCGGGTCGCGAAGAGTCGTGGTGAACGACACCCACTTGGATTCTTCGAGAAAGTCGCTGAAGTTGGTCGGATGGCCGAACTGCGGCCGGTCGGCGGCGATCTTTTCCCACAGATCCCAGGAAGCACCCTCAGGTTTGCCCTCAGGAAGGGCGGGCGCAGAATCCATAGACCCGAGACTTGAAGCTTCGGTCATCGAACCGAGCGTAACGATTACCTTGTCTGTTGCGCCTATCTTAATTTCCTCCGCCCGGCCCTCTCGATCACAAATAATGCGCTCCACTGCGTAGCCCGCAGAATCGTCGCGGATGGCAAGATTGGTGACACGGGTGTTGAGTTGAAACTTAACGCCGCGTTCTTGCAGCCATTTCTGGAGAGGACGCACCATGGAATCGTACTGGTTATAAACCGTTCGCATAATGCCGGTAAGGGTGTTAAATCCCGACACCATATGAGTGAAGCGGACCAGATAGCGCTTGAATTCGACTGCGCTGTGCCAAGGTTGAAAAGCAAAAGTCGTACACCACATGAACCAGAAGTCTGTTTTAAAGAAAGACGGGCCGAACTGGTCCGCAATACTGGTCCGTCCCAGCAGTCCTTCCGGCTCAAGTTCCAAACGTTCGATGGTAAGAATATCTTTTTCGCTGAGGCCGAACGCAGGAGCGTCGATGCGATGTCCATTGCGAAACAGCCTCGATTTCGATGAGGTTTTCATCGTCTCATTCCAATCCAATATCTCCTTCGTAACCGTCTTGGTGGTGTCGAGGGTTGGGATGGACGAAAACAGATCGAAGGTGCATAGATACTTGCTCTCGATCATGCGCCCGCCGCGCATGGTATATCCGCCTTCGGAAGTGCCGGCAGCATCGAGGCTGCCGCCGACTTTGGCCGACTCTTCCAGGATTGTGATGTGATGGCCGGGAATGTCTCCATCACGAATCAGAAAGGCTGCGGCTGCGAGCGAGGCAATGCCGGCTCCAACCAGATAAATCGCTGCATTATCGTTAGAAACTCTGTCGTTCATGAGATGCCTGCTTTCGCCCATTGATTTGGTCGCAACTCTTAAAGCTTTGGCGTCGAATAAATGGCTTCCTCCGCTTGCTCTTCAACTTCTTCCCTGGCGGCCACAGCATCATCGGCAGTTTTGATTTCTTCGTTACTTCGCATGATTGCGGCGGGGGCGATGGTTCCATTTTCGCGTGCTTCCTTCTCCACGTTATCGCCCTCAATTTGCTCGTCAACCTCTTCCTCATCGGCCGCGGAATCGTCGTTTGCGGCCATCTGCTTGCTCAATCCGGACTCTGAGATGGTTACGGACCTTTGGACGTTCTTCATGATTGTTGACCTTTTTCCTTAGATTGGCCGAGCCCCCTGCCGTTTTTCGCCTCTAAGCGTACAGGTCGCGAGAACCGAGGCCACGCCAGGCTTCACCACCACCACGGGCCTCGTGTGCGACCTGAAGTCCCATTCTGTGATCAGGACAACTCCACCGTTAGCACGGCAGTGATATCGACTTCGTCCGATCTTTCGAGGCCAATTTTGTCGGGAGCGCTGTAGGAAACGAGCCTGGATTCGACGCGACCGGAATACACTTTATCTTTGACGATCCAGCGAACGTTGTCTCCCGCGACGGGAATCGGGGCCTGATCAGCTTCGCCAATTGTAAGTTCACTGATCACTCGCTCATCCTTTGACGATCGAAATATCTGCGTAACCTTCATCTTAGGCCTCTCTGTTCCCGCTGCCTGCGTTTTTCATTTCCAACCGATTTGCTTGTCAGCGCCGTCTCCGCTGCTCAACCGAAGGCGTTCTCCTGCCTGATGAAACACGCGAGCCCGACGTGCGGAGGCTGCCCGCATGGAACAAGACCTCTCGATCAAGAGCAATTTCGTTGTTATCCCGGTTGTTCGTGATCGGAGGCATGTTTGCATTCCTTTCCAAGTTAACCCTTCGCGCCCTTCATAGAGTCGCCGAACCACCCTGGCAATACTGATCAGAATTGATCAGCCTATCTAAGGCATGAGGCTTGAGACTTGATTTACCGACATCAAAACCAAATATCAATCAGGGCATCGGCAACTCCAAGAAGAGGAATCTTACCCATGAAAGCAGTCCTAGTGCGCGGCTACGGTGACGTGAACCAGTTGTCCTACGGTGATACACCTAACCTTAAGCCACGACCGGGAGAAGTGTTGGTCAGGATGGCGGCGACCAGCATCAACCCCATCGACTGGAAGCTCCGCCGTGGCGATCTGAAGGCGTTCATGCCTTTGCAGTTCCCGGCCATTCTAGGGCGTGACTTGGCCGGTGAAGTGGTTGGCCTGGGAGATGGAGTCAAAACCAGAAAGATTGGCGAGCGTGTCCTTGGCCTCGTAAATCATTCGTATGCAGAATACGTTCTGTGCAAGGCAGACGATCTGGCTCTCATTCCTTCGGGCCTTAGCTTTGAGCAGGCGGCAGCACTTCCACTGGTGGTCCTTACTGGAGCGCAACTCATCGAGAAAGGGATCAGGCCGAGATCCGGAGAAACAATATTGATCACTGGAGCCGTGGGGGGAGTCGGGCGCGCTGCTGTGCATGTCGCTCGACAACATGGAGCACATGTAATTGCAGGAGTGCGCTCCACGCAAACGAAAGAGGCGGAAGGGCTCGGCGCCGACAGAATACTGGCATTGGATAGCAAATCAGAAATCGCCAGCCTAAAGGAACTCGATGCCGTTGCCGATACAGTTGGACACGAGGTCATCGTTTCACTCATCCCACACATCAAAAAGAATGGGGTACTGGCAACCGTTCTAGGCAAGCCTGATGCGGCCAATGGGCGCGATCTCCGCGTTGAGGAAATTTTTGCGCAGCCCGATTCTTTAAGACTTGAACAACTCGCATACGACGTTGCGGCAGGCAAATTCTCGATTCCCATCCGGCGAGAATTCAAACTGTCAGATATCCGGCATGCGAGCCCGATGGCGGAAAAGGGCGGGATCGGGAAGGTCATACTGGTGGCTTGAGTCGGTTATCTATGCGAACGAGTGCATTCTTCCTTCTCGGAGTTGCTGTGGTCGTCGGCAAGATGGCCTTCGCGGGATCGAAGGGATCGCTGCAAACGGTCTCTCACGTCGATCTGACTCGTTACGTCCGCCGCTGGTATGAGATTGCGCGGTATCCCACGCGATTCGAAAAGGACTGCGCATCCGATGTGACCGCAACCTACACTGCTCTTTCCAGCGGCATGATCGAGGTTCTGAACGAATGTCGAAGAGCGGACGGCCAGGTGAAGAGGTCAAAGGGCACGGCTAGTGTCGTGGACAAGAAGACGAATGCCAAGCTCAAGGTCACATTCTTCTGGCCGTTCTCCGGCAATTACTGGATCATCGACTTGCCGCCCGATTACAGCTACGCGATCATCGGCGAGCCTAATCGGAAATACCTCTGGATACTCAGCCGTTCTTCTCAACTCACCGAATCAGTCTATGGACAAATCGTTACCCGCGTTCGCGAACTGGGGTACGATCCGTCCGGATTGACGAAAACCAGACAAAGCAGTCCATAGCCTCTCGCACCTTTGCGGGAAACAGGACAGCGGCGGCATGATCGGCCAAGTCCTTGAGCATGCTAGTAAACAATATCGAACGACACCGCACATCGCGCATCGGTTGGTTGCGCGCGGCAGTGTTAGGCGCGAACGACGGGATTCTCTCAACATCCAGTCTGGTCTTGGGTGTCGCAGCTGCACACGCGACTCACAGCAGCGTGGTGGTCGCAGGCGTCGCCGGCCTTGTGGCCGGGGCCATGTCGATGGCTGCGGGTGAGTACGTATCTGTCCACTCACAGGCAGACACCGAAAACGCCGACCTCCAACTGGAGCGTGCGGAGCTCAAAACCGACGACAAGGGCGAACATATTGAACTGGCGGCAATCTATGTCGCTCGCGGCCTCGACCCTGTGCTCGCGAAACAGGTCGCCCAACAGTTGATGGCCCACGACGCGATCGGCGCACATGCCCGCGACGAACTCGGCATCTCCGACGCTTCCCGCGCGCGTCCGATTCAGGCAGCGTTGGCATCGGCTTGCAGCTTCGCGGTTGGGGCAGTCATGCCTCTATTGGTCGCCAGCATGGCCTCGCGAACCATGGTTATACCGCTTGTCGCCGGTAGTTCGTTGATGTTCCTGGCGCTCCTAGGTGGCTTGGCAGCACACGCAGGTGGAGCGGGCGTGCTTGTTGGTGCCTTGCGCGTCACATTCTGGGGAGCTCTCGCGATGGCGGTGACCGCGGGAGTAGGGTCGCTATTTGGAGCACGTGCGTGAGACTTGCCCACCGAAGGTGCGATATCTCACGGAATCCAACGCAGTGGGAATGCGCGGTGGTCAATCTTGATCAGTTTCGTATCACTATCCGGAACATACTCGGTGAAGAACATTGTCGGATCGGACTACTTCGTCTGTGCCTCGATCACAAATTAAAAGGAGTTTGGCAATTATGGCAACGAAATTTACTCCACTGCATGACCGCATCCTGGTGCGCCGCGAAGAAGAACTGGGAACAACTCGCGGGGGCCTCATCATCCCTGACTCTGCGAAGGATAAACCACAGGAGGGCACGATTATCTCTGTGGGAAAGGGCAAGACCAACGAGGAAGGCAGATTGTTCCCACTCACTGTCAAAGAAGGCGACACCATTCTTTTCGGCAAATACTCCGGCACCGAGATCAAACTCGATGGCGAAGGCTTCCTCATCATGAAGGAAGAAGAGGTACTGGGGATCGTGACGGGTACGGCTAAGAAAGAAAGCGTCATCGCTCGCGAAACCGTCGGTGCTCGTAAGTAAGGATCGCAGTCTCCTGTTCTTGCCGCGACCGCAGGGTTTAGTTTGCGCGCGCGGCCACAAGAGAAGCCAGCTCCACCAGAAATAAACTCGCGGCCTCAGCGAAATCTGACGACATTACTTGCAAGGAGAAAGAATCATGGCAAAGCAAATCGTACACGGAGAAGAGTCGCGGCAGGCCATCTTGCGCGGTGTGAACTTGTTGGCGGACGCTGTGAAGGTTACTCTCGGCCCCAGGGGTCGGAACGTAGTCATCGAGAAGAAGTTCGGATCTCCCACTATCACCAAGGACGGCGTCACCGTTGCAAAAGAGATCGAACTGCAGGACGGCCTTGAGAACATAGGCGCCCAGATGGTCCGCGAGGTCGCCAGCAAAACTTCCGACGTTGCCGGTGACGGAACGACAACTGCCACCGTCTTGGCCCAGGCCATCTACCGTGAAGGCGTCCGGACCGTCGCGGCCGGCGCCAATCCGATGGCCATGAAGCGCGGGATCGAGAAAGCTATCGACGCGATTTGCGGCAACATTGATCCGAAGACCGGCGAGCGCAAGAACGGCGAACTCGACAAGTTCTCCAAGCCAGTCACCGGCGACATGATCGCCCAGGTCGGCAGTATCTCCGCCAATAACGACGAGACCATTGGCCATATCATCGCGGACGCCATGAAGAAGGTGGGCAAGGACGGCGTTATTACCGTGGAAGAGTCGAAGACCCTCGAAACTCAGCTCGAAGTTGTAGAAGGCATGCAGTTCGACCGCGGCTATCTCTCCCCTTATTTCGTCACTGATCCCGAGCGCATGGAAGTTGAATTCGAGAACGGCTACGTCCTCATCTACGAAAAAAAGATCAGTTCGATGAAGGACTTGCTGCCGCTGCTCGAACAGATCGCAAAGAGCGCCAAGCCGCTCGTCATCATCGCCGAAGACGTCGAGGGAGAAGCCCTTGCTACTCTGGTGGTCAATAAACTGCGTGGAACACTGCAAGTTGCGGCTGTGAAGGCTCCCGGCTTCGGCGACCGGCGCAAGGCCATGTTGCAGGACATCGCGACCCTCACCGGCGGAAAAGCCATCACCGAAGATCTCGGTATCATGCTGGAAAACGTGAAGATTGAAGATCTTGGACAGGCAAAAAAGATCACCATCGTCAAAGACACCACCACCATCATCGAAGGCAAAGGCAAGAAAGGTGACGTCGAGGGCCGCGTGAAGGAAATTCGCGGCCAGATTGAAAAGACGACGAGTGACTACGACCGCGAGAAACTGCAGGAGCGGTTAGCGAAACTCGTGGGTGGCGTAGCTGTGATTAAAGTGGGTGCGGCCACCGAGACCGAAATGAAAGAGACGAAAGCTCGCGTCGAAGACGCCATGCACGCGACTCGCGCTGCGGTGGAGGAAGGCATTGTCCCCGGCGGAGGAGTCGCTCTGGCGAGGTGTGCGACGGCTCTCAACAAGTTGAAACTGGAGGGTGACGAGCAGATCGGCATCAACATTGTGAAGCGCGCTCTGCAGGAACCGCTCCGCCAGATTGCCGAGAACGCCGGCGAAGAGGGCGCCATCGTGCTCGGCAAGGTGCTCGAATCGAAGGACCAGAACTTCGGCTACAACGCGTTGACGGCAGAGTACGAAGACTTGGTTAAAGCCGGGGTCCTCGACCCGACGAAAGTCGTGCGCACAGCTCTCACCAATGCCGGATCCATTGCGGCGCTCATGCTGACCACCGAAGCTCTAGTCGCCGACATTAAGGAAGAAACAACGGGAGCCCCGGCCGGCGGACGTGGTGGCATGGGCGATGGGTACTGAGACGGCACCACAAACATCCACAATCATTTGAAGCGTTCGGCAGTTCACTATTCTTTAGAGTCGTTGCAAGTTCAGGAGATCGCAATCATGGCTAAAACTATCGGAATTGATCTCGGTACTACGAATTCGGTTGTAGCGGTTATGGATGGCGGCGAAGCCAAGGTCATCCCCAACGAAGAAGGCAGCCGCACCACACCATCGGTCGTCGCTTTTACGAAGACTGGCGAGATTCTCGTCGGACAAGTCGCAAGGCGCCAGGCCACTACCAATCCCGAAAATACAATTTATTCGATCAAGCGCTTCATGGGACGCCGCCACAACGAAATTGGCGAAGAGTTGAAAATGGTGCCCTACAAAGTTGAGGCCGACGGCGACCATGTGGTGATTGTTGCCCAAGGCAAGAAATACACTCCGCCGCAGATCTCAGCCATGATTCTTCAGAAGCTCAAAAAAGCAGCGGAAGATTACCTGGGCGAAAAAGTGACCGAGGCAGTTATCACTGTCCCCGCATATTTCAATGACGCGCAACGACAGGCGACCAAAGATGCCGGCAAGATTGCCGGACTCGACGTGAAGCGCATTATCAACGAGCCTACGGCGGCTGCCCTTGCCTACGGCCTGGATAAGAAGAAGGACGAGACGATCGCTGTTTACGACTTTGGTGGCGGGACATTTGACATTTCCATTCTGCACGTCGGAGAAGGTCTTATCGAGGTTGCGGCCACGAACGGGGATACGCATCTTGGCGGCGACAATATCGACCAGCGGTTGGTCGATTGGTTGATTGATGAGTTCAGAAAGGATGAAGGTCTCGATCTGCGAGCCAAGGGCAACGAGATGGCGCTGCAGAGACTGCGGGATGCCGCCGAGCGTGCCAAGATCGAACTGTCTTCCACCATGGAGACCGAAATCAACCTGCCGTTCATCACGGCCGATGCCAACGGCCCCAAACATCTCGTCAAGAAACTGACGCGCGCAAAACTGGAGTCGATGGTTGAGGATCTTGTGCAGCGCTCCGTACCGCCCTGCAATCAGTGCATGAAGGATGGGAGTGTAGATATCGGCAAGATCAACGAAGTCGTACTCGTTGGGGGACAGACCCGCATGCCACGCATTCAGCGGCTGGTGAAGGAACTGTTCGGCAAAGAAGGCGACAAGAGCGTGAACCCCGATGAGGTGGTTGCTGTAGGAGCCGCGCTTCAGGGAGGTGTGCTTAAAGGCGAAGTGAAGGATCTTCTACTTCTCGATGTGACCCCACTTACACTGTCGATCGAGACCCAAGGCTCCGTATCGACGCCTATGATTCCACGCAATACGACGATTCCGACGCGCAAGACGGAAAAGTTTTCGACTGCCGCGGACAATCAGTCCTCGGTCGAAGTTCACGTTCTGCAGGGCGAGCGCACCATGGCAGACCAAAACCGGACACTTGGGAAGTTCCAGCTGAATGGGATTCCGCCCGCTCCACGTGGAGTGCCTCAGATCGAGGTCACATTCGACGTCGATGCAAACGGCATCCTTAACGTAGCCGCGAAAGACATGGCGACGGGCAAGGACCAGAAGATCACCATCACTTCGTCGTCGGGTTTAAGCAAACAGGACATCGAGCGTATGACAAAAGAAGCCGAGTCGCACGCAACGGATGACAAAATCAGACGCGAACAGATCGAAGCGAAGAATCAACTGGACTCCACGGTTTACAACGTGGAGAAGATGCTGCACGATCACGGCGACAAGATTTCGGGCTCGGAACGCGGCGAGGTTGAAAACTCGCTCGCCGATGCCAAGAGGGTCATGGAGTCCGCGGACAAGCATCAAATGGACGAAGCTCGCGAGCGTCTGACGCAGGTATCGCACAAGCTTGCGGAGCAGATGTACAGCAAAGCACAACCGCAAAGCGCGTCTGGCGCTGGTCCGAGTGGCGGTGTCAATTCCGCAGCCGGTGGCCCGCCCAGTCAAGACGAGGGCGTGATTGACGCTGAGTACACAGACGTTGAGGAGAAGAAATCCGCCTAGTTCCGCGTGATTGTCATTGAGGATCGACTTGCGGCGTACGGTGAAGCGCTGGCCGCATTTCTTCGTCCTACTCTTCTTGCTTTTCTCCAACGCTTTGGTCGCATTTTGGGAGAAACATCAGGAGGGCAACGAGATGCGAGAATAGGGTTTTGTTGTCAGGTACGGAAGATGTCGTACGGTCGGCGTACCGCGGATATAGCCGGCCGTTCACACCATCCGACAAACTGGCCATGATTACTACTACAAGCCAGCCAGCTTCTAAGCATCAGCCCGATAAAACGGTCACGCCACTTCGCGCTCTGGCGGAACAGGCTTTTTCCCGAGCTGCGGGTGCCCCCTTAGTTCCTGGAAATAGGATGAGTGTCCTTCGGGACGCGACCGAAAATTATCCTGCCTGGCTGGAAGCGATCCGTTCAGCCGAGAGCAGAGTTCACTTCGAGAACTACATCATTCATTCTGACGACGTCGGCGAACAGTTTGCCGAAGCGCTGGCTACCCAAGCTCGTCGAGGCGTCCGGGTAAGACTGATCTACGACTGGTTAGGAGCACTGGGCGCAACATCCAGCCGGTTTTGGAACCCACTGCGTCAGGCAGGAGTGCAGGTTAGGTGCTGCAACCCACCGCATCTCGACAGCCCTCTGGGCTGGCTGAGTCGTGATCACCGCAAGATGCTTTCGGTCGACAGCCGGATCGCTTTCATCAGCGGCCTCTGTGTGGGTCGCCCGTGGCTGGGCGATCCAATCCATGGCATCGAACCCTGGCGTGACACAGGCGTTGTGATCGAGGGACCTGCCGTCGTCGATATCGAGCAGGCGTTTGAAACCATGTGGGCAACCCTCGGCTCGCCGATCCCCGAAGAAGAACTCCCTCACGAGAGAGGAGCCATTCCGGCGGCCGGGGACGTGGCGCTACGCGTCATGGCCAGCATGCCCACGATCGCCGGTGTTTACCGGTTGGATCAACTGATTGCCGCGATTGCCCGGCGTTCGATATGGCTGACAGATCCCTACTTCGTAGGAACAACGTCTTACGTGGAAGCCCTGAAGGCTGCGGCGAAGGATGGCGTGGATGTAAGGCTCCTGGTGCCACGGGCTAGCGATATTCCGATGATGCGTGCGGTGTCGCGAGCTGGGTTCCGCGGACTCTTGGAAGGAGGGGTACGGATATTTGAATGGACTGGTTCCATGGTGCATGCCAAGACGGCAGTCGCAGATGGCCGCTGGGCGCGGGTGGGTTCGACTAATCTCAACCTGGCCAGCTGGATGGGAAACTGGGAACTGGACGTGATCGCAGAGGACGAACCGTTTTCACAGAAGATGGAGAAGATGTATTTGCAGGACTTGGCCCATTCGATCGAGATTGTTCTGCGAGACAAGAACCGCGTACGCCCAGCAGTTGAGCGAACGGGGAACGGGCCTCCACAGAAAACCGCATCCGGAAGCGCCGGGCGTGCTGCCGCCGGAGTTCTTCGGATCGGCAACGCAGTGGGAGCGGCTATCACCAGTCATCGGGTTTTGGGCCCGGCTGAAGCCAGAATCATGTTTATCGTGGCCTGTTTGCTATTGCCACTGACGGTGGTCGCGATTCTCTGGCCTCGAGTGGTTGCGGTTCCGATAGCAGTATTGGGTGGGTGGTTGGCAATTTCGCTGCTCGTAAGAGCCTATCGGCTGCGTGCCAGGCGCAACTGATACCAGACTGATGGTTCCCCACGCTGGTCTATTTCTTGTATCGTTCGAAGTTCGGCGCTGTTCTCACGAGGAACGTCTGGGGCCGAAGTCAGCGCAAAGATCTTACCTACGATGGAGGAATGCAGCAGTGACCATTGCAATAATCCATGCTGTTCTCAGGGTTGCAGTCCGTTTCCGTTCGCTACAGGTCTGCGGAAGTGGGCTGATCCGCCACTATCAGCCCTTGGCCCAAAGTTGGTGTCAAATTTGGTGTCAAAACCGGCTATTTTTCCGGTTTTTTCCGGCATAGCCGATTTTTTGACCCTTTGCCGTCAATAACTTACACTTTCTACAGTTCCATGGCATGGAAGAGGTCGTCGGTTCGATCCCGACCAGGTCCACCATCTTTTCAATTCCTTGCAGGCACCTCACTCTCTCGCCGGTGTCAAGTTGGCTTCAAAACGCTGTGACCGCTTCCGTTGCAGGGAAGCGGTCGTTTGGCGCGCTAGCGATCCCTTTCCGATCCTCTTCAATAATTCCGCTTTCCAGGTTGGCTTTGTTAGGTGTGTTTACACACTCGTGAGACACTCGGGATCGGGGGATAGAATACCAAGATTCATCTGGTTGCCGCGAATGATCGAACGGCAATAATTTTCTGCTTGTCGACCGTGCGATTCACGCCATTGTGTATGCGAATCCCGTCATCTTCGCGATCTTCTTCGCCGCGGTTCGCCCCGACAGGTTTAGGCGCTTAGTTCCTTGCGCGCTTGTCGGGAAGCATGTTGAAGCGCCCAGTCGAGCACATAGTCGGCTACGGCTTCCCAACCGAGTTGTCCCAGAGTGAAATGAGTTCGCTCGGGGAATTCTTTGTATTCCGTAACGGCTTTGGAATTCCGGTACAGCCTGAAAGTAGCTTCCACGACCGACGGAGGCGAGACGTGGTCCTGTCCTCCTGAAATCAGCAACAGGGGGGCGCGACCCTCATTTTCGAAGTTAACGGTGGTCGGAGCATGAGCATTGAAATTGGCGAGAGCGGTTTGGAACAGCAGGTGGTCAGGACCAGGGACCGCATAGCGGTTGTATGCGCCGAGAGAGTCTTCTTCGCTCAAGTTGTTCGCGAAGGCATAGTGAAACTGTTCTGGAGTCAACGGGACCGCACGATGATTGTTCGCGGGATTACTCAAGGCCGGGAAAGTGACTTTCAGCGTCGAGAATGGCAGGAACAGGACCCCTTTCACTGGCGCGGGTGCGATTGCAATTCCTGCCGCGCCCACTCCTCGGTCGAGCAGAATCTGTGTCATCAGACCGCCAAAGGAATGGCCAATGATGATTGGAGGCGAATCCAATTCCCGGATGATCCTCTCGTAATGATCGACAACCTCGGAAATTCCCAAGGCTGCAATCCGCGCCGGGTCGCGGCGCAGTTCGTCAATGTCGGTGTCCATGCCGGGCCAACTCCGGGCAATCACACGGAATCCTTGATCTGTGTAGCGCTTGACCCATTTTTCCCAGCTAAGAGCGGTCATCCAAAGACCATGGATCAGCACGATTGAGTTCGGTTGTTGACGCATAAAGTTATCCTTTTTCAGTTAATTTGAGGTTGATTCGGATGTTCTAGTCGCCGACGTGGGCAATGGGTGCAGGGGCGTATGTAACAGTTTCGCGATCGCCCGATCCAGAGTTCGGTCCATCTCGGACACGACCGCCGGAATGTCCCGACCTTCAACGGTTCCAGTTTCGGAGACTTCGTTTGTCCAAACTGTCGCGCCGGAAGCAAGGCTCGTCATCTGAGCAGAAATCGCCACTGCGACTTTGATCCCGCCGTCATAATCGACTTCCTCGAGTCTTTCAAGGCGTCCGGTCATCACATAATCGAAATCGGAATGACCGTCGTAATTTCGCACCTGCGCGAAATTTCCGCTTGCCTGCAGATGTTCTTTGATGGCATTGGTTACAAACTCACGTGGGTCCACGGCCCACCGATGGAAGTTGTAGAAACCAACTTCCTCCGGCGAGCGGCGGTAAACGAGACTCCCTTGCCGTAGATATGCCGGCGAACGAAACTCGCGTACGGCGAGAACGGAGCGAGCGCTTTCCTGCCGCGGCGGGTCAGGAGGCGAGGGCAGATTGAGCGTGTAGTAACTCGGATAGCGGACTTTTCCTGCACAACCCATCAGAGTGCTAACAACCAGAAACATGGCAACGACGTTCACTTTATATCTCTTCATATTCATCTTCCTTTACTGCGGGACTCATTGCTGCGGTGGCTTGCGGTCTGGCGGCTGCTTGATACGAAGCAAACTCCACGGACGTTGCTTCAACGAGTCGGTCAGTTGATCCAGATTGTCGGTGGCTGTTCGAAGGTTCTCTACAGTGTCATCGATCTTGTAGTTGTTGGCTCTTACCTCGGCCTGCAGATCGCCCAGCAGCTGCTTCGCCTGTTGCAACGCATTCTGTAATTCCGCGAGATCCTTGCGTGCGGGCTCGCGCACTTCGGCGACGGTTCCATTCACGTTTTGCACGGTGTCATCGGCGTGCTGGGTGAGCGCGATGACCTGGTCCGAGATTCGGTCGATCTTGGGACTCTCGGTCGCTACCAGTTCATTAGCATGATCCAGAATGGCTTGAATCCTTCGCTGATTGGAGGGACCGGTTACTGTATTCAGATTGCCCAAGAGAGTTCGCGCGTTACTGCTGATGCCCTCGACTTCCCCTTTTACCTGCACGATCAAACCGTTTGCATTGTCCGCCACAGTGGCCAGCTTGTCGGCAATCTCATCCAGGCTCGCGGCCTCCTGGGAAGGAATGGCCGCCCCAGGCGGAAGCCGTTTAGCGTCATTGCTGCCAGTCGTAATTGACAATGCGGCGCTGTTTACGATGCTGACGAGCCCTAACTTGGCCACGGACTTCTCGTTCAAAGGCGTACCCTGTTTCACGTCGACGAGAATTTCGATGCGGGTAGGGTCGGTCGCCCAAGGGCGCACTGCTGTTACTTTGCCCACATTGATCCCACCAAATAGCACCGAGCTGCCGGGCTCAAGTCCGCCGGCATAACGGAGGTACGTTCGGTAAGGAACGGTATCGCCTCGGACTTGGGCATCGATGAGGTAGATGACTGTAAAGGCCAGGATCGCGAAGCATCCCAGAACGAAGGCGCCGACCTTTGCTTCAGTTGTCATGAATGTGCCTCCGGAACATGCAGATATTTTTCGAAGTAGGCCGCGACGGCTGGCGCTTTCGCTGCGTTGTCGGGCACGCGATCGAGGAACTGCCGGACCCGCGGATTTTCGCTTGCCCTGATTTGATCCTTGGTGCCGATTGAACTAAAGGTGCCCTTGTACAGCATGGCAATGCGGTCGGCGATGCGGAACGCGCTCGGCAGTTCGTGAGTGACCACGATGACGGTCATGTGGAAGGCCTCTTTGAGCAGCACGATGAGTTCGTCCAGTTCCGCAGCGACTATAGGATCCAGTCCGGCGGAAGGTTCGTCGAACACGAGGATTTCGGGATCGAGTGCTATCGCGCGGGCAACCGCGGCTCGTTTCTTCATACCTCCGGATAGTTCCTGCGGGCGCAATTTGCCGAAGTCGGCAAGACCAACGACGGCCAGCTTCATCCAAACCATGAGATCAATGATCGAAGGCGCGAGCGCGGTGTGTTCTCGCAAAGTTAAAGCGACGTTGTCCTTGACGGAAAGCGAATTAAACAAGGCGGCACTTTGAAAGGCTACGCCTATCGAGCGTCGAAACCTTTTCAATTCGATAGCGGAGCAGCGCGCGATGTCGATCCCGTTCACGGTGACACTGCCGGACTTCGGACGCTCCAGGCCGATGATGTGGCGCAACAGCGTACTCTTTCCGGAGCCACTACCGCCCAGCAAGACCATGGTTTCGCCCTGCTCGATGTCGAGATTCAGACCATCGAGTATGCGGCGGCCATCGTACTCAACCACCAAGTCGCGAATAGAAATGATGGCCATCAGGATTTCACCGTGAAATAGAAGATGGCGGTGAAAACAGCATCGGCAACAATTACGAGAAACGTAGACTTGACCACCGCGCTGGTAGTGGAGCGGCCAACCGAATCGGGCCCCCCGCGGACGCGAAGCCCTTCCAAGCAGCCCACGTGGGCGATAATAGTCGCAAAAACAACGCTCTTGATCAGACCGGTGAGTACATCCCGCAACTGGATGGAACGTCAGCACGTAATGCAAGTAAAGCCCCGGCATAAGATGTGTGCTGAAGAACATGAATAAACCGCCGGCCAGAATGCCGAAAACATTCGAGATAATGCTGAGGCAAGGAACACTAATCAGGGCTGCGAGGTACTTGGGCGCGAGCACAAATTCCACCGGCTCAAGAGCCATAACTTTGAGCGCATCAAGTTCCTCGGTCACCTTCATAGTTCCGATCTCGGCAGCGAAGGCCGAACCTGAGCGTCCGCTGACTGCAATGGCGGTGAGCAAGGCGCCAAGCTCGCGAGTGAACCCCACAGCGACTAGATCGATGACAAAATGCAAGGCTCCGAAGCGCCGCAATTCAGACGCTCCCTGCAGAGCAAGGATGAAGCCGCTGCAGATCGCCATTAAAGCAACCATCGGCAACGCGTCGACCCCAATCTGCAACATCTGGCGGACGGATTCGTTCCAGCGATACCGATTCCCAACAACAGGAAGCGCGGATCCCATGGCGCGCAGCGTAGCCCACCACTGGATGTTCAGGCTTCCAACGTAGTCAAGATGACTGAGAGTGTTTGTCCCGACATCTTCGAGAAGACTTCCCATCACATCACCTTTCCGGTAGCCGAAGCATCCGCGCCGTACGTTTCGAATAGAGCCAACAAGCCTGTCACTTCGAAAAGATGGTGAAATCCACCATGCAGTCCCTGTAGTCGCAACGTCGTCTGACGATTGCGAGCGATCTTCAGTCCTTCGATCAGGGTTGCGATGCCGGCGCAGTCGAGATAGGAAACTTGTGACAAATCGACCGTTAGAGCTCCAGGTCGTTGAGTTCGCAACCTTGCCAGGAGCCGATCACGAAAGGCGGGAGCTGAATCGATGCTGAGCCGCCCGACCAGCTGCATGAGTGTTCCTTGCTCGTCGAGATTCATGGTGATCTCCAAACCATCAATCGTTGTTGCTGGGACGGCCGTCATCAGAGCCTCCTAACTCAGAATCGAAAGCTGGCTGCAAATGCCAGAGCATTGTTGGCTTTCACATTGACGCCGGTTTCCAGCGTGGCGCCGACATGACCGGTTCCTACGTCAAAACTCCATCTAGAATCGGGCTGACGAGAGATCCTCACTGCGTAGATCAGGTCGGTCGGCACCGTCGCGCCGGGAACGTTCTTTATGTATCGAGGTTCCTGATCAATCTCGACAGTGGGAGCGATGATTACGATCTTCTTGATGGGAATCGGGAAAGCAAGCCCACCGAATGCTCGCGCCTCCCAGTCAACAGTATTCCCGCCATAGCCGTACTTTTGAGCATTGGTTCCGCGAACTCCACCGTTCATCAGGAACGCAAACTTATTCCCAATCACGAAAAGTTTCGTGCCGACAAGATAGACATCGCCGTTCGTGGCGTTTTGGTGCTGAACCGCCTGGACGACGAAGGGATCGTTTGTCCGGAGGACGCCGCCAACTGACAACGTGGGAAAATGTTTTCGCCCGTGAGGGTTTGACGACAAGAGTTTCACTTTGAAGTTGAAGATGTTCATGCCCGAAAAATTGAACAGAGGACTGATCGCCGGATCTCCTCCGTCGGTGTGGTTGCTGCGCGTGTATCCGAACTCGAGCCAATTTCCGAATCCTTCCTCCAACCCAACGTTGAGATAGTCTCCGGCCACCGGCCCTGCATCCACGACGTGGAAAGCGGCCGTCGGTGCGTTGAATTTGTTATGGTCTGAGGGAACCACTTCGGCCCAGGGCTGAAAGAAGATTCCGGATTGTCCGTCCATGTTCAGCGCTTGTGCATGCGCTCTCGGCGAGAGCAACGAAAGAGCCAGAAACAAGAGACCCGCTGAGATGGAGTTCGTAACTCGTCGATTCGTTTTCACCGCTTTAATCCTCGTTTAAAGTTTGGTTAGCCGGCAGTTCACGTTTTCGCAGGCCCGCCCGCTAAAGTTGGCGTATTGCGGCGCTTGGGAGTTCTCGGACTCTCTCCCAAGCGCCCTTACCACCCGCGCTTTATCGCCGCGCGGGAAGTTCGATCTGGCTTCCGGATACGGTTTGCGGACCGCGCGGTCCGTAGTCGGTGTCGGCGAAGGCGTGTCCGCCGAGAATGAGTGTGGTGGGCGAGTCGTATTTATCCAATACCGATTCGACAAATACGAGATTGTTGTGCGGAGCTTCGAGCGCGTCCTCGAGTTCTTCGACCGTTTGGCGGGTTGGATCGCTTCCGTCCCCGAAATGCCGCGTGGACTGAATTGCAGCCCGTCGCGACTCAGCGTATGCAGTTAGTGGCTGGAGATAGGGGAGACGTTTGGGCGAGCTCTCCTCAAGGTTTGTGGAATGCTCGAGACGGGCAGCCAGTCAGCGGCAGCCCGGCCGAAATCCAGTTCTCATTCCGGGATACGGATGGGGCGATCTGGTTTTGGTCAGAAGAAAGCGGCGGTGGTGATCTTTGGCGCTGGTCCGGTGGAAAGTTCCGGAAAGCACTGTCACCTTCCTTACCGCTTTGGAGAAATGCCGCGGCCGATTTGTGGGTATCGATCAAGGGTCCAGTGCGGGCTCTAACCAGGGACGGCTCAGGAGACTTATGGGTCTCAATCAGAGGCGGTGGTGTTTTCCGTCAGCATGACGGCGCTTGGAGCCACATCGAGATTCTGAAGGGTGAGCCGTACCTGACGGCATATGGCGCGATCTGCGACGGTCAGGGGCGGGTATGGCTGGCCTATCCGGAACGGAGGGAAATCGGTCGTTGGGATCATGGTGTGGTCCGGATATTCTCTGCCGAGACCGGATTGAACGTCGGTGCAGTCACCCAGATCGCCTACGCCGATGGGCAGGTGTGGGCAGGGGGTGAATCGGGTTTGGCAGTCTACAGCGGGGACAGATTTCACGCCGTCGAAACGGAAAGAGGAGAAGACTTCGGCATGGTCGCCGGAATTGCGGGGGCACCCGAGTCTGGGCTATGGCTAAGTACCCCAGCCGAAATTGTGCATATTCCTCAGAACGAGGTCGCCCTTGTCGTTCAAGATTGGCGCCACAGAGTGCAATACGAGACGTTCGATCCGATCAGTGATCTGGCCGAAAAGCCGTCCGACACATCCGATACCCCGGCTGTCATGGGAACTGACGGGATTCTATGGTTTGCAACGGCGAGAGGCGTAATCCGGGTCGATCCGGCACATCTCCACCGAAATCTGACTCCTCCGCAGGTGGCGATGCGAAACGTGATTGCGAACGGAAAATCCTATTCCGTTTATGCTCCGGTGCTGCTACCCGCACACACCACGAATCTCCGTATCGGGTATTCGGTCTTGAGTTTTCCGATTCCGGAGAGAGTGCGGTCCCGCTTTCGCCTGCAGGGATCCGACACGGAATGGCAGGATGGAGGAGGTCGCGTAGATAAAGTCTACAAGAACCTGGGGCCCGGGCAATACACATTCCTAGTGCAGGCGCGTAACAACGATGGAGTCTGGAATGAGGCTGGAGCTTCCTTGAACTTCACCATCCAGCCCGCCTTTTATCAAACCGTCTGGTTCCGGCTGTTCTACGTTTTGGCTGGTGTCACACTCATTTGGCTCCTGTATCGGCTGCGCCTGCGCCAAATGACCGCTCAAGTGCAACTCCGATATGCGGAGCGTCTGGCGGAGCGTACTCGCATCGCCCGCGAGCTGCACGATACTCTTCTGCAAACCATCCAGGGCAGCAAACTCGTCGCCTCGAATGCCCTCAAGAATGCGGACGACCCAGTTCGAACGCGCCGCGCCTTGGAGCAATTATCTGAATGGCTGGTGCGCGCCACAGACGAGGGACGAGCCGCGCTTCATTCCTTGCGGACATCGACGATCGAAACGAACGACCTCGCAGCGGGCCTCCGGAGGGCGTTGGAAGACTGTCGACGAGAACCCTCGATGGAAACGGCATTTAACGTGAATGGGAATTCCCGCGAAATGCATCCGATAGTTCGCGATGAAATTTATCTGATCGGCTATGAAGCGATCCGCAATGCCCACGCCCACTCAGCTGGAAGCCGTATCGATGTTACGTTGATCTATGCGGACGACCTGTCCTTGAGCGTCCGCGACAACGGAATTGGTATAGATTCTGTGATTGCCGAGGCAGGGAAAGACGGACATTTCGGGTTGCCAAGCATGCGTGAGCGCGCGGCTCGCATAGGCGGCCGACTGACAATTGAGAGTTCCGCAAATCACGGCACCGACATCAACATTGTGGTTCGCGGGAGCCTCGCTTTTAGGCGACCGCATCCCAGCCCGCTGGACAAAGTCAAGGCTGTCTTCGACCGGGTGGACAAGAACTGAATCGCTGCGAACTTTCCGAAAGCTGCAACAGCGACGGATGTTCATATGCAAGAGATTCCGAAGAGCGTGCAGGCGAGATGAACAGCTCTTGCAGCAGGTACAGGGGGGATCATAGGGGAGCACTTAAGGATTACGGGTGAGATCACCAACTATGATTTCTGCGCCGATGGCTTGCAGAACATCAGCACGATCGTCTTGATGCCGGACCAGCGCGCGGACGGTCAGACCTCGTTGAAGCAGTATTTGCACAACCGTCCGACCAACTCCGCCTAAGCGGCCCGCACCTGTGACAAGAATTGGATGAGGTGTTGTGCTCGACGGATTTTTCATTTTCTTATTCATGCTTCAGTTAAGCCTGCTTCTTCTTCGACCCGCCATGCTGTGCTTGGTCCGACCGTCTAGTTACATCTCAATACCATTCAGAACTGTGCTTTTCCTCGCATCATCCCGGCACAAGCTTCGGACCCTGTGCCGGCCGCGATAATGGGTCCAGTCGCCACTACCGGACTGAAGGTGTGTGGTTTCGCTTCTTCCGTCTCTGTCACATCCATCCCAGGCCCTCGGTTCTGGCTTATTGTGCGTAGCGGGTGAAGACAAAGTCGCGACCTTTGGCAGGCTCGTGGCAGGGAAAGCAGGCTTTGAGCTTCGCTTCGTCAGCGCTAGGTTTGCCTTCCTTATCGAACTGAGCGAAACCCCATCCGCCCGTCGCGGCGTACCGTTTTGAGTCCTTGACCATGAGCTGAAGGTACCAATCCGGGGCTGGCCCGGGAACGAAGGATTGGCTACGGCCGAACACCTTGTTGTTTTCCTCCGATGGCACGTAGCTCCAGGCTATTCGGGCAATGATCGTACCGTCCGGGAACGGAAGCTTCTCCTCCCGATACGCCCTGATCGCTGCATTGTTGCCCAATATGGCGCGAATATCGTTGAGCTCGCCTTCTTCGTGGGCCACAGAGACTAGCCTCCAGTCGCGGTATCCAGGGGGGATTTTGATTCCGAAGACCGGAGCTGCCTCCTCCTTGGCATGTCCCGAGGCAGGGGCCAAACTGGCGACAACCCCGGCCACCGCTATTACTGCAAACAACAAGGAAGCTATCGGTTTCATCGTGCTCCTCCTTACTTACCAAGCTCGTGAACAAAGCCGTGAGTCGCATCGGCAACTTTTCGTTGGGCAACACCGAACGATGGCCCGGGAGCCACGTTCGCATTCGCCATTCCCTGCACCCACGAGAGCCTGACCGGTGCCGAAACCCGAGTCAAGTGGACGGATGCATTTACCGGCACAGCATAATGCCAGTCGCGTCCAGGTGTCACCGTTCAGCCCAATACCTAAGTACAATAGACGCCTCTCATGCCCTGGAGCAATGTTGCTTTATGAAGTTTCAACCAGAAGGGAGTGCTCCCGAGCGTCCGCTTGTATCCGTAGTTGACGACGATGAGTCAGTTCGAGAGTCGCTACCGGATTTGCTTGGGGAATTCGGATTTTCAACTCGCACTTTCTCGTCTGCGGAAGAGTTTCTCGCCTCCGATTGCGTGGGCCAAGCCAGGTGTTTGATCCTCGACATCGCTATGCCGGGAATGACCGGGCCTGAACTTCGACAGGAATTAGTTCGTCGCGGACAAGCAATACCGACAATATTCATCACCGCGAATCGAGATAAGACGGTTCGACCGCGGCTACTCGAGCAGGGTGCGGTGGAGTGCCTGTTCAAGCCGTTTAGCGACACGGCACTGCTTGAGGCGCTTAATGCCGTACTCCGAGGGAGCTAACCATTCAAGGGCAGTGAAGATCGCAGTCGCTTCCCGCGAGCGAGGCATATAAAATGATCTTAACGCGCGCTCTTGGCGATGTAGTGGGGTCATCACCAATGTCGACAGTCAGGCCCATTGTGTTCATTGTTGACGACAACGTCTCGGTGCGCGAATCCCTGGAATTATTGATTCAGGATGAAGGCTGGCATGCGGAGACCTTCGAATCCGCTCAAGACTTTCTCAATCACCCACGAGTTGCTCTTCCCAGCTGTCTCGTCCTTGACGTGTCTCTCCCGGGCCTCAACGGTCTAGAACTGCAGCAGCGCATAGCCACCGAGCGAACCGACATGCCGATCATCTTCATCACCGGCCACGGTGATATCCCGATGACAGTCCGTGCCATGAAGGCCGGTGCAATTGAATTCTTAACGAAGCCTTTCAATGATGAGGCACTCCTGAAGGCGATTGGGCAAGCGCTCGAACGTAGTCGCCTGGCGCTCAGTTACGAAGCGGAGATACGAGAACTCCGGAACCGTTACGTATCACTCACCCCTCGCGAGCGGCAGGTCATGGCGTTGGTCGTTTCCGGCCTGTTAAACAAACAGGTTGGTGGCGAGCTTGGCATCAGCGAGATCACAGTGAAAGCGCATCGCGGGCAAGTCATGCAGAAGATGAAAGCCGACTCTCTCGCATCACTTGTGAAAATGGCAGCCAAACTTCGCTCTGAACGTCCTCCCGACTCTGGCAATAGAGGTACCGCCTGATCACGCTGCGACAACGGGTTTCCTGAGCCGCGCTCCAAATTTCAATACCGGACGAGTATGAATTCCACTCGGACAACCATCATCCGGCCTTCCTTTGACCGATACACGTATCGACATACCAACGTCCAATTGTTCGCGTCTTTACAATTCTGGTGTCATGCCCTTCACGCCGCCCGATTGAATCGGAACGCCAACAACCGACCAGAAGCCTTGGCAGGAACCCGTGACGTTGGCTTAGGAAGGAAGACCGACGGAAGTCGCGAGTGTAGCCTTCTTAGCGCTTACCGCCATCGGAGTCGCCTTTACTGCTTGCGAAGCGGCAGCCGCAGCGAACCCAAGTAGCTCAGCGAGGATGCTGAGGGCTTGGAGGTCTTCTCAGCGACCATGGGAGACGATGGCCCCGGCGATTGCGCCCAGAGGCAGAACCCGGTCCACGGCGTTCCGCTTGATTGCTTCATTGGGCATACCAAACACTACGCAAGTCGCTTCATCCTGGGCGATGGTCGTGCTGCCCGACTGTTTCATCTCGAGCATTCCGTTTGCGCCATCGTCGCCCATTCCCGTCATGATCACTCCAACTGCATTCTGCCCTGCATAGCGAGCGGCCGAACGAAACAGAACGTCAACCGACGGACGGTGCCGGCACACCAGCGGCCCGTCCTTAATCTCGACATAGTAGCGGGCGCCGCTTCGCTTCAACAGCATATGGTGGTTGCCCGGCGCGATCAATGCATGCCCGCGCAGGACGGAATCGTTTGTCTCCGCTTCCTTAACCGTAATTCCACACAGACTGTTCAGCCGACTGGCGAAGGCGCGAGTAAACATCTCAGGCATGTGCTGCACAATCACTATGCCAGGAGCATCCAGGGGAAGTGCCTCCAGCAATTCCCTGAGCGCCTCAGTGCCGCCCGTCGAGGCACCAACCACTACCACCTTTTCCGTTGTCTCCACCATCGCGTTCGTAGACTTAGCCAAAACCACATCAGCGGTGAGTTTGGGCTCAACCTTGTGAGTAGACCGTGGGACGTGTAGCCGTGCACGGGCGGCGGCCTTAACCACCTGGCACAGGGTCAACCGGGATTCTTCCAGGAATTGCTTGCTGCCCATGCGAGGTTTAGCGATGATGTCGATGGCTCCGTACTCAAGAGCTTTGAGCGCGCTTTGAGCGCCCTGTTCGACGAGGCTGGAGCAAATTACCACCGGGATGGGGTGCTGCGTCATGATCTTCTGCAGAAATGTGAGACCATCCATGCGTGGCATCTCGATGTCGAGGGTGATGACATCGGGAATTTCTTCGCTGATCCGATCAGCTGCCACAAAAGGATCCGCCGCGGTTGCGATCACCTCTATCTCTGGGTCGGAGGAGAGAACTTCACTGAGCGTCTGACGCACGAGAGCGGAATCATCTACGATCAGGACTCGAATCTTCTTTGTGGCCATAGGTCAGACCTCTTTATTGCGAGATCGTGGCGTTTTACTCGAGTTCTTCCTCGATTTGCGGTCCCAAGAGCCGCCGTCGAAGTACTTCTCCAGTTCCCGTATGAAATTGGATAGTGCGGCCCCGCGTGCCACCCACGTCCG
This sequence comes from uncultured Acidobacteriaceae bacterium, assembly GCA_963710965.1. Classification (GTDB taxonomy): domain Bacteria; phylum Acidobacteriota; class Terriglobia; order Terriglobales; family Acidobacteriaceae; genus Sulfotelmatobacter. Next base: position 53,326 of record CAVQCP010000059.1, read on the forward strand.
AGGCAAACACATCGAGACCTTCTTCTTCGAGGATTTCGATAGCCGTCCGCCAGTTTTGTCTCCCCACGGTTTCTCTTGACGTTGGTTCGGATCGTAGCGGTAATACGTCGGCTCCCCCGAACACCTTCACCTGCAGCTCGGCCCGCGATGCGCCAAGCTGCTCAAGTTGTCGAGCCAAATGGGCGATGCAGAAATCGACGTATCGGTAGCCCTCCATAATTTTCGACTCTGAGGAGATCTCGCGTGGCCTTCGGGGCAACACTGCATGGCAAAGCGCACCGATGCCCAGTCTTGGGCTCCAGAATGTCACGCCTACACAGGATCCCAGGATGGTCTTGAGGACCGCTGGACTGCGCGCGACGTGGATCTCGCCCGGTTGAAGGTAGACCTGCGGAAGCTCAACCCCGAGTTCGATCATTGGATCTCCTGTAAAGCGCCGGAGCGACCAGTACGAGGGGAATGTCCATGTTGTGCAAAGCTTCGGAGTGTCCCATGAACATGTATCCTCCGCGCACCAGTTGCCCGCTCAGCTTGGTGAGGAGTCGCTCTTGCGTCGGCCGATCAAAGTAGATGATCACATTTCGACAAAAGATCGCGTCCATCGGTTCCGGCAGCCTGAAATCTTCCATCAAGTTCAAGCGTCGGAATTCAACCGACTTCCGCAATTCCGGGACCACCCGCAGCTGATTGGAGTTTGGATCCCGGCTGCGCATGAAGTACTTTCGGCGCAGGTCCGACGGAACGGGACGGACCACTTCGGAAGCGAATACTCCCGCACTGGCCTTCTCCAGAACCGTGTTTGAAATATCGGTTGCCAGGACTTTGTAAGTGAATCCCGCATGAGCTGTTGCATAGTTATCCAGTACCATGGCCAGGGTATACGGTTCTTCACCGGTAGAGCAGCCGGCACTCCACACGCGAAAATCCCTGCCAGACGGGCTATTGGCCTCAAATTCAGGCAGCACTGTGTTCACGAGAATCTCAAAATGCGTCCCCTCCCGGAAAAAGTCGGTCTTGTTAGTGGTCACCACATCGATCAGGTGAATAATTTCCTGTTCCTGATGATGACCGCCGAACAGGTAGTCGCAATACTCGGCATAGGAGCCTACATTTAGGTCACGTAGCCGCCTGTTCAGACGCATTTCAAGCATGACCTTCTTATCCGGGCTCAACTTGATCCCTGATTCGGTGTAGATCAGGTCGCAAAGCCGGCCAAGATCCGCATTGGTGAGGCTATCGCTTCGAGGGCTCATAGGGTCGGGGTACCGGTTGCCATGGTGCTATGCCCGCTTCCTCTTCAGGCGCTCGCTCCCACAGCAGCGGTTCCGCTCCCTTCGGCCTGACGAACGACCGACAACTCCTCGGCAGAGAACACGCGGTCAATGTCGAGAATCACGATAAACTGCGAGTCTCGCTTTCCCATGCCCTTGATGAAGTCGGTCCGAATCTGCGTGCCGATCCTGGGCGCGGGTTGAATCTGATCAGGTTCGAGGTCAATGACCTCCTCGACGGAGTCGGCCAGGGCACCAATTACAGTCGCTTCACCCTCCAGCAGAACCTCCACTACCACGATGCACGTGTTTCGAGTACGCTCGGTCTTTGACATCTGGAAACAGAGCCGCAAATCGACTACGGGCACCACGCTGCCTCGAAGGTTGATGACTCCGCTCATGAACTCGGGCGTCCTGGGAATCGCGGTGATGGTCGTAAAGTCGAGCACCTCGCGCACTTTGGCTACGTCGGTTCCGAAGATCTCGTTGCCTAATTTGAAGGTGAGATACTGCCGTGTCTCGGTAATTTCAGTAACACTCATAATCATCTATCTCCTCTCACTCTGAAAATCCACGGCGCGGGCAATGTATTGGCCCGCGCCGGAAACGCGGTTAGTATCGTTCAAATTCCTTGTCGAGGTTGTCACCCTTATCCTTGAGTTTCAGAGTGACTCCAGACTTGGCCGCAGCGGCCGCGGCACTATGACCAACTGCCTTCTGCGTCCTGGCTGGAGCGGTGGCGTCGGCATGGTGGACAGGCTTTGCCGGCTTGGCTGCGTGAGCGTGCCCGTCCTCTCCGGTTCGGAAGAACCCGAGCGCGCTCATCAACTGGTCAGACTGTGACGTCAACTCCTCCGTCGTCGAAGCCATTTCCTCGGAGGCGGATGCGTTCTGCTGAATGACCTTTTCCAGTTGCTGGAGCGCCTTGTTGATCTGTTCTGCGCCGGTATCCTGTTCCTTGCTTGCGGCACTGATTTCCTGCACCAACTCCGCGGTTTTCTGGATGTCAGGAACAAGTTTATCGAGCATTTCGCCGGCCTTCTCGGATACTTTGACGGTCGTGCCCGAAAGCTGGTTAATTTCTCCGGCTGCTTTCTGGCTGCGCTCGGCGAGTTTGCGGACTTCGGCGGCTACCACGGCAAATCCCTTGCCGTGTTCCCCGGCTCGGGCGGCTTCGATGGCTGCGTTCAGCGCCAAGAGATTGGTCTGGCGGGCGATCTCCTCAATGATGGAAATCTTGCCGGCAATCTCCTTCATCGCGGTTACCGCTTCCACGACTGCCTTGCCGCTCTCCTGTGCGTCCTTTGCCGACTTATTCGCAATCTTGTCGGTCTGTGAAGCATTGTCTGCATTCTGCTTGATGTTGGAAACCATCTCCTCCATCGAGGACGAAGCTTCCTCCGCCGACGCAGCCTGAGTTGTAGCGCCATTCGAGATTTGAATCGACGCCGTGCTGATCGATTGGCTGGCTGCGGTCACCTCCCCGGCAATCGAGCGAATCTCGTTCACCGTTTTGGTCAGATCCGTCACCATCGCGCTGAGAGCTTGCATCAGCTTGTCCTGGGGGGAGCGTTCCTGAATAGCCACAGTAAGATTGCCTTTGGCGATCTCGTCGGCGGCATGTGTGATTTCGTTCATGGCGTTGATCAGGGTATTCAGGTTGTTCTTGATCAGATTGAAATCGCCATGATACGTATCGGTGATTTGCAAGGGGATGTCCCCTTTGCTGATGCGGTCTACATAGTTGGCCGAAACATTGAGCGGGGCGATGATGGCATCGAGCACGGCGTTCACGCCCCGGACAATCTCCGCGTATGCCCCTTCGAACTGCTCGTGTTTCCCGCGCTCGGTCAACTGCCCTTGCTTTGACGCTTCAGTCAACCGCACCAGTTCTTTTTGCAGACTCTGCAATACTTTGGCGACATTGTTGATCGCCTGCTTCATCTTCTCGTGGTCGCCCTTGTAAGTTTGGGCAATCAGTTCGTCGATCTTGCCATCAGAAATCTGTGCCAGGATGCGGTTGCCTTCGCCGATGGGTAGCAGAATCGCATCTAGCATGGCATTTACGCCGCGGACAATCTCGGCGTATGCGCCCTGGAATTGTTCCGGTTTCCCGCGATCCGACAACTGGCCTTCTTTCGAAGCGTCGGTCAGGCGTACCAGTTCCTTCTGCAGGCTCTGCACGACCACCGCGACGCTGTTAATGGCCTGCTTCATCTTCTCGTGATCGCCCTTGTAGGTTTGCGCGATCAGTTCGTCGATTTTGCCATTGGAAATCTGTGCCAGGATGCGGTTGCCTTCGCCGATAGGCAGAAGGATCGCATCCAGCATGGCATTTACGCCGCGGACAATCTCGGCGTATGCACCCTGGAATTGTTCCGGTTTCCCGCGATCCGACAACTGGCCTTCTTTCGAAGCGTCGGTCAGGCGTACCAGTTCTTTCTGCAGGCTCGTCACGACCACCGCGACGCTGTTGATGGCCTGCTTCATCTTCTCGTGATCGCCCTTGTAGGTTTGCACGATCAGTTCGTCGATTTTGCCATTGGAAATCTGTGCCAGGATGCGGTTGCCTTCGCCGATGGGTAGCAGAATCGCATCTAGCATGGCATTTACGCCGCGGACAATCTCGGCGTATGCGCCCTGGAATTGTTCCGGTTTTCCGCGATCCGACAGCTGGCCTTCTTTCGAAGCGTCGGTCAGGCGTACCAGTTCCTTCTGCAGGCTCTGCACAACCACCGCGACGCTGTTCACCGCCTGCTTCATCTTCTCGTGGTCGCCTTTGTAGGTTTGCGCGATCAGTTCGTCGATCTTGCCATTAGAAATCTGTGCCAGGATGCGGTTGCCTTCGCCGATGGGTAGCAGAATCGCATCCAGCATGGCGTTTACGCCGCGGACAATCTCGGCGTATGCGCCCTGAAACTGTTCCGGTTTCCCGCGATCCGACAGCTGGCCTTCTTTCGAAGCGTCGGTCAGGCGTACCAGTTCTTTCTGCAGACTCTGCACGACCACCGCGACATTGTTAATGGCCAGCTTCATCTTCTCGTGGTCGCCTTTATAGGTCTGGGTGATCAGTTCGTCGATCTTGCCATTAGAAATCTGTGCCAGGATGCGGTTGCCTTCGCCGATGGGCAGCAGAATCGCATCCAGCATGGCATTCATGCCCTGGACCATCTCTTGATATACGCCTTTGAACTGCTCTGGCCGGCCTCGCTCATTCAGACGCCCTTCCTGCGACGCTTCTACTAGGCGCTGGATCTCCTGCGAGACCAACAACGCTTGTGTGTCCTCCGTCTGTCGCGCCCCATTTCCAGCGGCCCGATTTAACTTCGGCTTTCCAATTGCGGTTCCAGTTGCCATGACTTCATCTCCTTAGATTTAAGAACAAAAATATTGAACTCTTCTCATCACGCGACGACTTTGGGGCGTGAAGGTTTCGCGACGGAACGCTCACCTACGGTCAACGTCCGGATCACATCTTGTGCGAGGCGGTGCACATCAAGGATCAGCGCCACCGTTCCGTCTCCGAGAATCGTTGCACCTGATACTGCGGATACGTCACGGTAGAGCCGGCCCAGATTCTTGATGACGGTCTGGTGATCCCCGAGGACTTCGTCGACGACAAACCCGAAACGTCCGTGCTCAGTCTCGGAAATCATTACCTGCTCGCGATCTTGCTGTTCCGCTTGGATTCCCAGATATTCCTTAAGCCGGACGTAGGGAATGACCTCGCCCCGGATGTTAGCCAAATGCTTGCCGTGTGCATTTTGCACATCCTGCCGAGTGAGTTCGACGCATTCCACCGTATTGGCTACTGGCAGAACGAAGCGGGTCTGCCCGACCCGTACCAACAATCCGTCGATAATGGCCAGCGTAAGCGGCAGGCGCAGCGTAACGACGGTGCCCTGGCCCGGCGTGCTGGCAATCTCGACCGTTCCCCGAAGCGCTTCCACATTTCGGTGAACAACATCCATGCCCACGCCGCGTCCAGATACATCAGTGACCTCTTTGGCAGTGGAAAAGCCAGGAGCGAGGATGAGCGAGAAGATTTCGGATTCCGTGAGCTTGGCGTCCGCGGCAATCAAGCCTCTTTCGATAGCCCGGACGCGCACTGCTTCCCGATCAATACCCTTTCCATCATCGGTGACGCATATCAGAACCTGAGCGCCGGAATGACGGGCGGAAAGATGGATGCGTGCCTGCGGGCGCTTACCCGCTTTGCCACGGGCTTCGACTGACTCAATTCCGTGATCCATGCTGTTGCGGATCAGGTGCATCAACGGATCGTACAGTCGCTCGATCACCGTTTTATCCAGCTCAGTCTCCACTCCCTCGGTAGTGAGTTCGACTTCTTTGTGCAAGTCTCTCGCCAGGTCGTGGACCAATCTGCGGAAGCGCTCGAACGTCGCGCGGATCGGTAGCATCCGGATGTTCATCGAACTCTCGCGCAGTGCCGCCGTCAGGCGCTCCACTTCTTCCGACACCGCTGCGATCTCGGAATCTTCGCAACGCGTCGCGATCTCGCCCAATCTGGCCTGGACCGTGACCAGTTCGCCCACCAAATCCACAAACTGATCCAGTTTGGCGGCTGGCACGCGGATACTCGATGCGTTGTCCGGGGTGTCCGAGGCGCGACGTCCCCATGGCGGATTCTTGGTCTTGGGAGTCTCGACTGCTGCGAGGCTCTCAACTGCCGGTGCTGTGGAAGCCGGGCCTGGTGCCGCTTCGATCGCCAGTTCGCAGCTGTCTTCCACGAAAATGAAAATGTCGCGGATCTCATCGGCGGTTGCTGCCGTCGTTAAGACCATGTCCCAACTGACATAGCATCGGTCTGGCTCAAGTTCCGCGATCGGCGGAATTGCATCGGTGTTTGCAGTAATCTGAAGGCTTCCCAGCTGTCGCAACTCCCGGAAGAGCAAAAGCGGGTTTGCGCCGTTGCGCAGCAGATCGGCTCCCGGATGGAAACGGATGAGCCAGGCGCTGGGCAGCTTCTGGATCCCGCTTGAAATCGTCTCTTGAGGACCCTTCACTTTTTCTTGGGACGCCGGTGCCGGTGCGCCGGTGAGTTCGCGTACCTTTGTCAGAATCTGAGCCGCAACGCTCGCATCCGCCGTCCCGTGCCCTGCCGCTTGGTCCAGCATGGCCTTGATCTGATCAAGAGCTCCCAGAGTAAGATTAATAAGATCCGGAGTGGCGCTAAGACGGCCGCTTCGTACTGCGTCGAAGGCAGTCTCTATGTGATGGGTAAACGCGGCTACCTCATCGAACCCGAACATCATTCCGGAACCCTTGATGGTATGCAGAGCCCGAAATGCCTTTCCCACAAGGTCCGTGTCGGTGGGTGTGTTGCCGAGTTCCAGCAGCACGGATTCCAATTGAACCAGGCTCTCTCTCGCCTCTTCTTGAAAGGCCTGCTTATAGTTATCGATCACTTCACTTCCACTTCTGGATTTTTCCCGCTGGCTCCGACGCCAGCAGCCGCTGGCACCGGAAATTTCTCGAAACCTGCCTCTTGTAAGGCAGAACACCAACTCTCGGGCAGTGGTCCTGCGGCTACAACGGCGAGACCTTGTTTTTGCGCTTCCCGTTGAGCCGCCCATAACAACTGGATAGCAGTGATGTCCACCTCAGTAGCGCTAGCCAGATCTACCTGCAGCTCAACGCCGGTTGCCAAAGCGTCAAGTAGCGATTGCTTCAATTCCGCGGCACAGTGGATGCCGATCTCGCCTTCCAGCCGGATCACGCTCAACTCCGATCGTCGCTCAAGCTTTATCGGCACTTATCGATTTCTCCGGCGGTATCCGCATCCGCCATTTACCCGAACCAGCACTTAGCTTCCGACCATCTCTCGACACCTCTGCACCCGCATGCGCGACGCGCTGCTCCAGAGATGATTTTTGAAAGGAAACAACTGCTCTGCGAGAGTCAGACTGAAGCAATGTAGAAACTGACGCAGTTGCAGCGTAGCAGCAGCGGAGTTATTAATTAGTGACGTGCATCACTTACACGTAACTTTAGTACTGTCTTCTGCAACGCCTTGCAATCTGTAACTGAAAAGCTGCTGCATTCATGCGCGCTTATATAACTGCCGATATAAGTTCGCACGGATATGTTCTATTGCCGTTAAGTATCTGCCTTCAGCAAGAGGCAAGACGGACGCGAGCAAAGCTGTAATTCCTATGATTGCTTCCGGAGCCGGATCGTGTCTTCCAGTGAGGTAATGGATGGCTAAAAAAATCTTGATCGTTGATGATTCTCCGACGATGCGACAAATGGTCTCTTTCACATTACGCGAGGCCAAGTTCGATGTGCTCGAAGCTGAGGACGGTCAAGATGCCTTGAAAAAGGTTGAGAAAGAGAAATTTGACTTAATCCTGACGGATCTGAACATGCCGATCATGGATGGCATTACATTTATCCGTAACGCACGCGGACTGCCAGGCACCAAGTACACGCCTATCCTGATGCTGACCACGGAGAACCAGGCTGAAAAGAAGTCGGAAGGCAAGGCCGCGGGAGCAACGGGATGGATCATCAAGCCGTTTGATCCAACCAAATTACTGGCCGTTATCGGTAAAGTGCTGTCATGAGCTCAGATGATGAAAATTGATCTAGCCCGTGTTCGCCGATTCTTTGCTCGACTTAGGTCTTCCACGATCGGCGAAACCCCGAACACTTCCGAGATCGAAGCGTCTGCTGACTTACGAATCGACACTCCTCTGCCTGGACCGGCACAGGCGGTAGACTCCGTCGCAGCGTGTTCTGAACTGGACACCGATTTCGATCCAGCCCTCATCGCTTCTTTGCAATCGGAATTGCGGCAGATAAACGCTGGTGCGGCCGAAGTGTTCCTAGCGCTCGGCGGCGCCCTTCAGTCCATTGTCAGCGAGGCCCGCGAGGTTGCCGCACTCTCGAAAGATGCTGCTGGACTTGGAACGGCAGCCGCGTCGGACCAGTCCATTCAGGCGTTGCAAGAGGTCCTCAAAGGGGCGGCCCACACGCAGGCCATGGAACACGTTAGCTCTGTAAAGTTGCACCAGGTACTGGAGTGCCTTGAGCAATGCCGGGGGCCTGTGAAACAGCTGATGAAACTGCCGACCGCTCTCGACCGGATCGCGGTGTTATCACGGATCGAATCGAGTCGTTTTACAACCGAGACCGTTTCAAGTCTCGCGGCCGACATTAGCGACACTACCGGGGAAATCGGAAAGCATGTTGCAACCATAGCGGAGCAATATGCCAGGCTTTCGCAGTTGATCAAGGAAAGAACGGCACGCATGGATGAGGTTGAAGAGCGTACGAGGATCCAAGCTCTGGACCTCATCCGTAAGACCGGCGAGGTACTCGGCTCATTCCGCACGCGGCAGGAGTCGACGAAACTGGCTGTACAGAACGCCGATCATCAATATGGGGACGTCCGCCAGGCGGCGGACAAGATCGTGATGTCACTTCAGTCCGAAGACATTGCCCGCCAGCGTATCGAACACATCCAGGAAGCGCTCGGCCGGATCGCTGGAGAAACATCTTCCGGGACCTTGGATACAAATCAAGCCAGTGTTCTTGTGCTGCAGCGTTCGCAACTGTTGAGCACACGAGATTTCCTCTCTGGGGCACTTACTTCCATCCACAATGATCTGCAGTCTCTTACGCCAACTCTGGCGGCTCTTACGGCTGAAACTTCTTCACTAGCTTCGCAGGCTGACGACGACGGCCATTCATTCTCAACCACGATTAAGAGCAAGCTGGACACTCTGTGTTCGTTTTTTGGCCAATACTGTGATTCTGCATGCCAGGCCGACGCAATGATCGAGTCCGTCCTGCCAGCCATGGAAAAGATTTCAACTGCCGCGAGCCTGGTGGAAGAGATCCAGTCGTCGATCCGCTTGGTGGCTCTGAATGCAGAAATCAAGACAGCCCAATTGGGACAGCATGGAGCAGGGCTCGGCGTCCTCGCCGGCGAACTACACAGAGTGACAGGGCGGAGTGATGACGACTCGCGAGGTTTCCTCCAGAGCCTTCACGACGTGCAGTCGCTATTGGAGGAGATTAAGGCCCAGCAGGGGCAATCTTCGTCCTCGATCGTTTTGCACCGCGACCGCGAGGGCATGAAGAAAGAGGCTGATTCACTGATCGATTCTGCCCTCACAGCTAGCAATGGATTGCCGAAAATCCTGGCGCAACTGTCCGAAAGCGCATCCCAGCTTCGAATCGATCTGGAAACTGCTGCCGGAATTGCGGAACGAGGAGGTGTGCTCATCCAAGCCTTTGACAGTTTAGTGGAGAAACTGGAGCACGGCATTGGGCATATGGAGTGCTCACTCGACGCGGCCTCCTCTCACAGCGGGACAACTGCCAGCTTGTCCATGCTCTACTCGATGGAGTCAGAACGCCACGTCCACGAGCGCACTTTCGGTGGAGGCGTCGCCACGCCAGAAGGCGCGGGACTCCCACAGCCCGAAGACGAGCTAGGCAGCAACGTCGAGCTATTCTGAGGCGGGCCGCTCGTTTCCTCTACTCCAAAGGTAGTCGCCATTTCCCCCGAAATATGCGAAAGATGCCCATTTTTTCGCGAGAGTTCCTCAGCAAACCGGACCGCAGAGAAAGGACGGCTGAGACCGGGTTCACTATGCCGGCCTTTCTCTGGACCGCACACGCAGAGTCCGGTTTCGGGGAGGACATCTGGCGAATGAAATACGATCATAAGCCGGGCATTGTAACGAATTACTTGCCTTGTGCCGCCACCTTCGCTGCGGGCACTGAGATTGTGACCGCGTCGGGTTGTGTCCAAACGGCTTTGCCGCTCGTAAGGTCCAAGCGGTTCATTGTGATCTTCAATTGTTGGCGATCCACTTCGACGAGCAGGTAATGGTAGTTAATTTCCTTGCTCTGGAACGGATCGTCCGGGGCGCGCTCGATGGGATAAGCGTGGGCTGCTCCTCCACCGGAAACGAAGTACGTAATCCCGCCGTGCTCGTGGCGCTCGTAGTTGTGAACGTGTCCCGAGAAAACGATGATGCGAAAAGGAGCATGGGCCTGGCGCTCTTCCAGCATCCTGGCCAGCGCCTGCTCCGTCTTACGAGCAGAATGGCCGCCGCCAAACATCTTTGCGCCGGACGAACTCGTGTACGGAGGGTGGTGGTCCATAATAAAGACAAAATCCACGTCAGCCGGGACGTGATCGAGTTTCTCGGCCAGCCACTCTCCCTGTGGCCCGGAAGTTTCCTCCAGCGAACTGTCCAGCACGAGAACAAGGGTGTTCGCAGCCCTTAGCGAATAGTAGCGGCTGTTCTTTAAGTCTGGGAAGCGCTGAAAATAATTGCCGAGAGCAACTTTTTCCTTTCCGTGCAGGTCGTGGTTACCAAGGGCTGGGTAAATGGGAAGCTTCTTCTCGCGCCAGATGCTGGTTTCCGTGTCCCACACCTTCCAGTCGTCGGTATCGTAGCCGTTGTAAACGATGTCGCCGGTAAAGCACACGAAGGCGGGATTAGCATTTGCAATCGCCTGCACCAGCGCCACGCGGATCGAAGGATTGGCTGTCTCGGTGTCTTTCGGATCGTGGAAACGCGTGTCACCATAGGCCACGAAGCGGAAGGGAGTTTTCACGTCGAACTGAAGATCAACGCTGGAGGCTTGCGCGTTCGACTTTTTCGTGCAACCGGGCATGGACAACAATGCGACGATAATTAAGGCCGTTCGAGCCAGTAAAGTGAATTGCGAATTCATGAAAGAGGTCGCCTCCGAACTCAATGCCAAGGCTTATCTTCCCACAACCAGCACCGCAAACTGGCCATTCTCTGCCGTCGAGAGAAAAGCCGGTGCACTTTGGGATCAAGGGCCATCGTCTTCGCTCGCGGCAGGGTCTTCACGGTGTCGACCGGGGGGTACTTGTCCGCGTCCTCCTGCCGAATGATGGGCACGGTGCCTTCACCGTTGGAGTTGAAGATCTTGGGAAATCCTTATTGCTGGGGTGCGAAGTAGCCTTTGCGAGCGCGCACCTGCAGATCTTTTTTCAACGCGGAAATTTCAATCGAGCGGTACCGTCCGTCGGCATCGAAATCGGCGGGCTTGTAGGACACTATGTACTGGCTGCGCAATTCGTCTTCGATGGCAGCGTAGGAGCGCGTCATATCCTTCGTTTTGAATGGGAAAAAGGCGCGGCCGCCAGTGGCCGAGGCAATTTGTTCCAGCACTTTGTCGCCCCGCAGGATTAAGCCGCTATCGTCGGTGGAGATCGCGTAGATAATCACTTCGGCGCGCTGGGCCATCTCAATGGCTTGCGCCCGCGTGACCTCACTCTGATTGTCCTCGCCATCGCTGACGATCACGATCGCTTTGCGCACCGGGTGGTCGGGCCGGTCTTTCAGGAATTTTTCCTTGCAGGCGTGGTAGATGGCATCGTAGAGCGCTGTGCCCCCACCATCCTTCAACTCGTGCACTCCGGCGGAGAGCAATTGCACGTTGTCGGTGAAATCCTGGGACATCTGGCTCTGGGTGTTGAAACCCACGATGAAAGCTTGATCGAACCCTGGCCGGATGGAGTGCCTGAGAAAACTAACGGCTGCATCCTGTTCGAACTCAAAACGGCTGTGGATCGAACCACTCACGTCGATGAGAAAGCCAAGATGCAGTGGAAGATCGGTCTCGCGCCGAAAATTCAGGATGCTTTGCGGCGGCTTGTGATCGTCAAGTATCGCAAAATCGCCTTGATTCAGATCACGCACAAACTTGCCATGTTTGTCGGTGGCGATGAACAGCACATTCACTTCATCGACACGTTTGTGAATCGTAAGGAGTGACCCACTCTGGTCATCGCCGGCAGGTTCGGAGGTTCCCGCATAAGCGTCAAGGTCGGCGGCGTTGGTGTAAGCTTGCGCCTGCGCAGAAGCCGGTGGCAAAAAATGGCAAGCCAGCGCGACGACCGCCAGCACAGCCCAAACCCGGCAAATGGAAGGTGTGTAGTTCATTCCCAGACTATCCAAAAAATTCACCAAAACGGCTTCCGACAGTACTTCTAACAGATTAGATGCACTTCAGAGGCCGAAGCAGCTAGAGGTCTCACCTGACTCTAGAAGCCAGCCAACAGGAATGCCAAGTTACAAAAGGAGCACCCATTTGGTCATAGCTGGGTGGCCCTTTCGCGGCCCGTGGGAGTCTTTCCGCTTGCATTCAGTCGTTGTCTGTAAGTGGGTTGCTCCGGGGGAGGGTTGCTCCGGAGCGCAGAACAGGGCACCACGCAACTAAACACAGGCGCGACCCCAATTTCCGAGAAGGCTTATAGGATAGAAATCAGAGGCAATGCCGGAGACACGCTTCGTAACGCCGACCCACAGAAGACTCAGGGAGGAAAGATGGCCAGAAGGAAGATCGACAAAATGAATCTGAAGAAAATAGCCGCCTGTTTTCTTGGGCTTTGTCTGAGTGCATCGACCGTTTTCGCGGAAGACGAGCGGGAAGAAGATCGCTGCAAAGATGCCGGCGAGGTGATCAAGGAAATCCTGAACATTCCCGACGATATTCCGCAGGATCTGCTGGATAAGGCGGAGTGCGTCGTGATTTTGCCCTCGGTAAAAAAAGGCGCATTTGGCGTGGGCGCCAGCTACGGCCGAGGTGTTATGGTCTGCCGCGGCGGCCCACACTATACCGGACCGTGGGGACCGCCAGCCATGTACGCGCTGGAAGGCGTCAGCATCGGCTTTCAGTTGGGCGGCCAGGCCACCGACTTCGTTTTGCTGGTCATGAATCCCAAGGGAGCACGCTCGTTGCTCTCCAGCAAAGTGAAGTTAGGCGCCGACGCCTCGGCCGCCGCCGGCCCCAAGGGACGCACCGCCGAGGGCGCAACTGACATCGTGATGCAGGCGGAAATCCTCTCCTACTCGCGCAACAAAGGCCTGTTCGCCGGAGTCTCGCTCGAAGGCTCGACCCTGCGCTCCGACAATAGCGCCAACGAAAAACTTTACGGCAAGAAATTGGATGCCAAAGATATCCTCGTGGATCACAATGTCGCCGTACCTCCTTGCGCTAAAGATCTGGATGCACTGCTGAATTCGAAATCTCCGAAAAACAAGTCGGATCGGAAGTCGCTGGAGTAAATGACGAAAAAAATCAACTACGCTCTCGAGCGCTGTCCCTGGGCCCGCACCGAGCTCATGATCCGCTATCACGACCAGGAATGGGGAGAGCCCGTCCATGACGACCAAAAGCTCTTCGAGTTTCTAATCCTCGAAGGGGCCCAGGCAGGTTTGAGCTGGGAGACCATCTTAAACAAGCGTGAAAACTATCGTGATGCGTTCGACGATTTCGATATAAAGAAAGTGGCGCGCTATGATGCGCGCAAGATCGCGCAGTTGTTGAAGAATCCGGGCATTGTGCGCAACCGCCTGAAGATTTCTTCGGCCATCCAGAATGCGCAGGCCGTGCTGCGAGTGCAAAAAGAATTCGGCAGCTTCGACAACTATATTTGGCGATTCGTGGACGGCCGTCCGCGGATCAATCGCTGGAAGTCAGCAGTTGAAGTTCCGCCGCGAACTCCCGAGTCGGATGCTTTAAGCAAGGCCCTGAAGCAACGCGGCTTCAACTTCGTCGGCTCGACCATCTGCTACGCCTTCATGCAAGCGGTGGGATTGGTGAACGATCACGTGCTCACCTGCTTCCGCTGCCCGCCAAAATCGCCGCGGTAGATTTCAGCTATGCACATCAGCTAAGATAAATGTCTCTTCAGCCGGGATGGCGGAACTGGCAGACGCAGCGGTCTCAAAAGCCGCCGGGCTTCGGCCCTTGGGGGTTCGATTCCCCCTCCCGGCACCAGCATTAATTCCGCCTAAACTCGCCGCTGGATGCCTTCCCGTCTCGCCGTTATCTGGCTCCATGCAACCGGGCCAACTTCTCGGCGGCCGCATCGAGTGTTTCCATTTTTTTGCAAAACGCAAACCGCACCTGCCGCGCCCCATCGCGGGCATTGCGATAGAAACTCGAGCTCGGCACTGCGGCGACGCCAATGTCCTTTACAAGGTATTGGACGAACGAGAACGTCATCTTCAAATCCAAAGGCCGAAATATCGGTCATCACGTAATACGCACCGTGGGGACGAAAACATTCGAACCCCGCAGCCTCTAAGGCCGGAATCAAGCGATCCCGCCGCGCACGATAGCCTTCCGCCAGCCGCGTGTAATATTCTGCCGGCAAACTCAGAGCCGCTGCCCCCGCTTCTTGCAGTGGTGCGGGCGCTCCCACGGTAAGAAAATCGTGCACCTTGCGGATTGCGTTCGTGATCTTTTCGGGCGCGACCGCCCATCCCACGCGCCATCCGGTCACACTGTAAGTTTTCGACATGCCGTTGATGGTCACCGTCCGCTCGCGCATTCCTGCCAGCGACGCCATCGAAATATGCTCGCTTCCGTCGTACAATATGTGTTCGTAAATTTCATCGGTGATGGCGAGCACATCGAACTCCACACATAGATCGCGAATCAGTTCCAGCTCGGCACGCGTAAAAACTTTCCCGGTGGGATTGTTGGGGGTATTCAGAATGATAGCCTTGGTGTTCTTGTGGAATGCCGCGCGCAGTTCTTTCTCGTCGAAGGTCCACTCGTCCGCACCCTTCTTCGGAGGCCGCAGTTTCACAAATCGTGGGCGCGCGCCGCTCAACACAGAATCCGGACCGTAGTTTTCATAAAACGGTTCGAAGATCACGACCTCGTCGCCCGCATTGCAGACCGCGATTAAGGTAGAGATCATGGCTTCGGTTGAACCGCAGCACACTGTAATCTCTTTCTCCGGATCGACCGCAATTCCCTGCCAGACGCCCATTTGCCGGGCAATTGCATTGCGCAATTTTTTCGCGCCCCAGGTAATCGCATACTGATTTACGTCGCCGTCAATCGCCTGGCGCGCCGCTTCTTTGATCTCCGCCGGAGCCGGGAAATCGGGGAACCCTTGCGCCAAGTTGACCGCCCCATGGAGCATGGCCTGGCGTGTCATCTCCCGAATCACCGATTCGGTAAATTGCGCGACCTTATCGCTAAGAAAGTGTTTTTGGGAGAGAGAAGAAATCCTATCCGACATAATTCGCAGATTAGCACGATTCTAAATCAGCCATCGGCAATCGAAAATCAACCACGGCTAAGCCCGTTGTACACCGCCCAACGCCTGCAACGCTTTGACGATCTCGGCCGCCCACGCGGCGATCTGATCATCCCGCAGCGTCGCCTCATTGGACTGCAACTTCACTCGCAGGAGAACTGAATACTTCGCGTCGCCAATCGAGTCGCCGCGGAAAATCTCCACCGGCTTGAATTCACGCAGCGCTGAAATTCCGAGCCTCATCACGGCACGCCGTATGGTTTCGAATTCCACCTCATCGGCGAACACAAACGAGAAATCGCGCTCCACGGCTGGATACTTTGCCAGCGGCTCAAATTTGACGGTGCGCAAGCCGAGACTGTGGAGCCGTTCCAGATCGAACTCCGCCAGAAATACATCTTGCCGCAACTTCCGCTGGACTTTTGCCTCATCTGCAAGCTGCCCGAACTGGACCACCGGGGCGCCATTGACGAGCGCTCGCGCCGAACGTCCGCGATGAAAATACTCCGCCGTGTCGCGATCGAAACTGAGCTCACCGCACGCGAAGGCAGCCAGCAGGTTTTCCACATCGCCTTTGAACGATCGAAACGCCTCTACGCTTTCCGCGGGTGCCCCACTCAAGCCCTCTTTTGGCTTGGATGAGTTGCCGCGCTGGCTAACATCGAGCACGCCACCGGCCGGCAGCCACCGTGTCATCGCCGCGAGCGTCGCTCCCAGACACGCACGAGTCGGTTCAGTCCGTTCTCCATCGCGCAGTTCGTAAATGCGACCCATCTCGAACAGGCGTATGTCTTCGACATCGCGATTCAGGTTCCAGGCCAACATCTCCAGCATGCCCGGTACCATGGAAGTCCGCATTACGGACGCTTCTTCGCTCAGCGGGTTCTCCAACTCCAATACTTTCGCCGAGGAAAACATCTCCGCATCGGCGTGCGAAATGAAGGTGAGCGACAGCGCTTCGTTATATCCGAGCGCCAACGCGCGAGCGCGGAAAGTCTTGTCCGCGACGGCTCGCGGCAGTTCCACAACCGCGCCGCTGTAAGCCGGTAGAGTATTGGCAAATTTGTCGTACCCATGCAGCCGCGCGATTTCTTCGATCAAGTCGATCTCGCGCTCCACGTCGAGGCGCCAGCTGGGAATTCGTACGCTGAATTCCGCATCGCCCTGCCCTTCGGGTATTAAGGCGAATCCGAGTTTTTTCAGGATGCGAAAAATCTCGGGTACTTCAATACTTGCGCCCAGAATGCGCCGGACTTCGGAAAGCCGCAGCAGCACCGGAGCCTGGTCCATATTTCTTGAGATGACATCGACGATGTCTCCAGCCAATTCTCCGCCGCCGGAATCCAGAATCATGGCCGCGACCATATCGCACGACAAAACCGTCGATTCAAAATCTGCGCCGCGCTCGAAGCGATGCGACGCGTCGGTGTGAATGCCATGGCGACGCGACATTTTGCGCACGATGCCGGGATCCCACCAGGCCGATTCGATCAAAATATTCCGGGTTTTTTCGGTGATCATGGTGTCGAAACCACCCATCACTCCGGCCAGTCCAACAGCTTTTTTTGCATCGGCAACGACAAGGTCTTCCGAACTGAGCGTGCGCTCCACGCCATCGAGCGTCTTCAATTTCTCGCCGTCTCTTGCGCGGCGAATAATCAACTGCCCGCCTTCGAGCAAATCCATATCGAAGACGTGAGTGGGCTTGCCGATCTCCCACAAGACGTAATTAGTTGCATCGACAGCATTGCTGATGGGCCTCTGATCCAACAATCGGAGATGGTGCGCAATTTTTTCAGGAGATGGTTTGATGTGCGTGCCGCGAATGGCGCGTGCAGAGAAGCGCGGGCAGAGCACGGGCTCTTCGACGGTGATCGGGAAAGACGCGGATTCAGTTACCTCCGGCAGCTTGGGCTCGATCGGCTTGAGGGGGAGATCATAAATCGCCGTCGCTTCGCGAGCGACGCCATAATGATTCATCGCGTCAGGACGGTTGGTACCGATTTCCATTTCAAAGACGGTGTCTGCGCCTGCGCCGCTGATGCCTTCGACAGCAATTCCGACCGCAGTCAGGTCCTCGGCCAACTGCCGGTCATCGACGGGAGCGTCGACAAAATCGCGAATCCAATGTGCGGAAAGTTTCAAGAATCAGCTCTTATGCAAACTGCTCCAAGAACCGTACATCCCCATTAAAGAACAACTGAATATCATCGACCCCATATTTCAACAGAGCGATCCGGTCGGCGCCCATGCCGAAAGCAAAGCCGGATACCTTCTTCGAATCGTAGCCATTGTGCTTCACAAACTCGAAGACGTTGGGGTCGACCATGCCGCAGCCGAGAATCTCGATCCATCCCGTCTGCTTGCACGGACGGCAGGGATCGTTTCCTCGTTTTCCGCTGCCGCCACAAATGAAGCACGAGACATACATCTCGGCGCTGGGTTCGGTGAACGGGAAAAATGACGGACGAAAACTGGTTTTCACGCTCGAGCCGAAAAATTCTTTCATGGCATGATCGAGCGTGCCCTTCAGATCGCCGAAGGTGATGTTGGTGTCGACCGCGAGTCCTTCGATCTGATGAAACATCGGCGAGTGGCTGGCATCGGGAGGATCATTGCGATGCACGGTGCCGGGAATCACGATGCGAAGCGGCGGGCGCATCTGCTCCATGGTACGAATCTGCACGGGAGATGTGTGCGTACGCAGAAGCAGCCGATCGCGCTGCGGCTTGCCCTGCTGCCCCGCGATAAATAAAGTGTCCTGGGTATCGCGCGCAGGATGGTTCGGAGGAAAGTTCAGAGCCTCGAAATTGTAATAGTCGGTCTCCACTACCGGGCCTTCGGCGACTGAATAGCCGAGTTTCTGGAAGACGGAAACCAACTCGAGCGTGGTTTTTACTACCGGATGTTCGGCGCCGATGGGGCGGCGGATGCCAGGAAGGCTGATGTCGACTCTGCTAGCATTCACGGCGTCAGCGGCGTTGAATCCGCCCAAGACAAGCTCTCTGTGGGTTCGCGCCATCACTCGGAGCTTGATGGCATTTACCATCCGCCCAACCTCAGGCTTCGCTTCCTTTGGAGCCCCCTTCAGCCAGAGGTCGTTGACCTGCGTCAGTAGGCCGTCCTTGCGTGCCATCCATCGGTCGCGAAACAGCTTCCACTCGGCTTCATTCTTCACCGCAGTCGCTTCATGGTCCAGCGCAGAAATCAGTTCCGTAGAGGCACGTACCAGCGCCTCCGCCGAATAGTCCGTGAGTTTGGGGACGGTATATGCCACGAGCACTGATGCCGATTACTAATGAAATTTGTCATCCTGAGCGCGTTCTTTGCGCGAAGGACCTATGCAACTCCCGACGGAATGCACAGGTTCTTCGCTTCGCTCAGAATGACAATGTATGAATTAAGAACGCTGGACGGCAGGGCTGAAGGCCGTGCCCTTCCCGATTGTCATGAATGACGGCTGTTCGCGAGCTTGCAGGGCTACGCCAGCGCGCCCTTGGCCTGCTTCGCCAGTTCGGCAAATGCTACCGCGTCTTTCACGGCTAGGTCCGCCAAAATCTTGCGATCCAGTTCGACGCCGGCCACCTTCAAGCCGTGGATGAATTGGTTGTAGCTCATTCCGTTCAGCTTGGCGGCGGCTCCGATGCGCACGATCCACAGCGAGCGGTATTGGCGTTTGCGCTGCTTGCGTCCAGCAAAAGCGAATTTCAGGCCGCGGTCGACGGCTTCTTTCGCGGAGCGGTACAGTTTTGATTTAGTAAGAAAGTATCCGCTGGCGCGGTCTAATATTTTTTTGCGTTTGGCGCGGCGTTTGGTTCCGCGTTTTACACGTGGCATGGTCTTCTCCTTTTTTATTTCATGTTACTGGCGGCTGGAGGTAAGGATGACTCGCCTTGGCGGTCACTGGCCTCTTCACGCGCCTAAATCAGTGATCAGTGGTCAGAAGCTAGTAGTCAGAGAACCCTCGATTTTCCGACACCGATCACGGACCACAGCTTTACTGGTACGGGATCATCCGCTTTACTTTGTGGAGATCGCCGTCACTCACCAGCGCTGCCTTGCCCAATTTTTGTTTGCGCTTATGGGGCTTGGACGAAAGCATGTGACGCAGTCCGGAGTGGCCCCGCTTCACCTTGCCGGTGGCAGTCTTCTTGAAGCGCTTGGAAGCGCCTTTGTGCGATTTCAATTTTGGCATAGTTCCTCTTAAAGCTGTCAGCAAATGAGCTTTCAGCTTGCACTTACTTCAGATTCATCTGCTCTGGAAATCATCGGCGCGAGTCGCGCCGGTCCTTGGCGAACCCTTGCTCCGAACTACGGAGCTTGCGAAGCCGCGTTCGGAGCCGCCGCTGCAGCGCCCGCTTCAGGCTGCTTCTCTTTTTCTGGCCTTGGCTCCGGTCTAGCCTCCGGTCCGAACTCTGGCCCCGCCCCTGCGGCTCCATCTGATCCGGCCGCCGCCTTTTCTTTTTCCTGAGCTGCTTTCCGCTCCGCCTTGGCTTTCTGCTTCGCTTCTTTTTCGCGTTCTTTCTCGCGTTCGACCGCCGATTTTTTCGGCGCCAGAATCGCGTGCAGCGTGTTGCCTTCCTGCCTCGGCCGGAACTCTACGATACTCTGCGGTTCCACATCTTTGATGAGGCGCTCGAGAATGCCCCGTCCTAGATTGGTCCGCGTCATCTCGCGGCCGCGGAAGAAGATGGTCGCCTTTACTTTATCTCCTTCATCCAGGAAGCGCAGCACATGATTTTTTTTGGTCTCGTAATCGTGGTCATCCACGTTGATGCGGAACTTGACCTCTTTCACGGTGATCGTCTTCTGGTGCTTCTTGGCTTCGCGCTCCTTCTTCTCCTGCTGGTAAAGATACTTCCCGTAATCCATAATGCGGCAGACAGGAGGCTGCGCGGTGGGCGAAATCTCGACCAGATCCAGATTCTTGCTGCGGGCCAATTTGAGCGCTTCGAAAGGGGGCAGGATTCCGATCTGCCCACCCTCATCGTCAATCACGCGAATTTCGCGCGCTCGAATACGATCATTGGTTCGGATAAAACGTTTATCGATACGGTCCTCCGCGCTCTAAGCGACTGGAATAAGGGATTATAACATGCGGGAAACCGGCTTCAGGTGGAAAGCTGAAGGTAGCCCGGCCACACCGGTTATAGAGCTATCGGGCCTCCCTACCCCTTAAGCCGCCCTCATCGGTACAATCGTTCGACACATCATTGGATTTGATTTGCACGTTGGGAGGACCTGGATGCGATTTCGTGGGCTAACAACTTTCTTATTCTTGCTGGCTGAGTTGGCGGCGGTTCTCGGAGGCGCTTCGATTTCGGCTGCACAGCAGACGAATGCAAGTGCCAGCGCCGTTACTGTGGGTGATTACCAGCGGGCGGAAAAATTTCTGCCCTATAACACGCGACCGCTGGTATTCCACGAGGTGCGAGCTACGTGGCTGACTGGAGAGCGTTTCTGGTATCGCGATACCGGTCCCGATGGAACGCAGTTCGTCATTTATGACGCGGCGCAAGGCACGCGCCAGCCTGCATTCGATCACGGGAAGGTGGCCGCCGCGCTGTCTGCCGCCGCAGGGAAAAAATATGATGCGGGCCATCTCCCTTTTACGAGCTTCGAATTCTCCAACGACGATAAAGCAATCTCGTTCCCGGCAGCCGGAAAGAAATGGAAGTGCGATCTGCAAGCGTACAGTTGCGCGGCCGAAGAAAAGGCGGGCGAAGCCGGGCAGAAGCAGGCTCCCGGCGTGAAGTCTCCTGATGGCAAGAGTGAGGCGTTCATTCGCGATTGGAATCTGTGGGTGCGCGATATCGCCAGCGGCAAAGAGAAGCAACTCACCACCGATGGTGTAACCGATTTTGGATATGCAACCGACAACGCAGGCTGGATTCATAGCGACAAGGCCATCGTGTTGTGGTCGCCAGACTCGAAGAAGATCGCGACGTTTCAGCAGGACCAGCGCGGCGTGGGAGAAATGTATCTGGTGGAAACAAAGGTAGGGCATCCCAAGCTGGAGGCCTGGAAGTATCCGCTTCCGGGCGACGAAGTGGTGACCACCATTCAGCGTGTGATCATCGATGTGGATGGTCCCAAGGTAATTCGGTTGCAGCTTCCGCCGGATCAGCACCGCTCGACCTTGTGCGACGACCTGGAGTGCCACGGCGGCGAGTGGGCCGACGTGGAATGGAGCTCGGACTCGACGCATCTGGCATTCGTCTCGACCTCGCGCGATCACAAGCACGAGCAATTGCGCGTGGCCGATGCCGCGACCGGCGCGGTTCGCGACGTACTGGAAGAAACCGCAGCCACGCAGTTTGAGTCCGGCTGGGGGCGGGTGAACTGGCACTACCTGCCCGCGTCGAACGAGCTGATCTGGTTTTCGGAGCGCGACGGATGGGCTCATCTTTATCTCTACGATCTGGCCACGGGCAAGTTGAAAAATCAGATTACGTCGGGCGAATTCGCCGTGACACAAGTTTTGAAGGTCGACGAGAAGAATCGCATGATCTACTTCCGGGCCGATGGGAGGGAAAAAGACAATCCATATTTCAGCCATTTCTATCGCATCGGGTTCGACGGAAAGAAGCTCGCACTGCTGACTCCGGAAGAAGGCAATCACGAAGTTGAGATCTCGCCTTCCGGGCACTACTTCGTCGATAACTATTCGAGTCCGGACGTTCCGGCGGTCACCGTGATCCGCGACGAGAGCGGAAAATTGCTTTCGACGGTGGAAAAAGAAGACATTTCGAAATTGCTCGCTACGGGATGGAAGCCGCCGGTGCCGATCACGGTAAAGGCACGCGATGGGGTGACTGATTTGTATGGATTGATGTACGAGCCGGCGGATCTGGATCGCGGTAAGAAGTATCCGATCGTCAACGAAATTTATCCCGGGCCGCAGGGCGGCAGCGTATTTAGCTGGTCGTTTACAGCTGGAATTTGCGATTGCCAGGCGCTGGCGGAGCTTGGTTTTGTGGTCGTGCAAATCGAGGGCATGGGCAACCCGCTGCGGTCCAAGAAATTTCACGACTCCGATTACGGAAAGATGGAAGACAACACGCTGCCGGATCAGGTCGCGGGCATGAAAGAACTGGCCGCGAAATATCCCTGGATTGACCTCGACCGCGCCGGGATTTGGGGACACTCGGGCGGGGGGTACGCGGCAGCGGCGGCCATGCTTCGCTATCCTGACTTTTTCAAGGTAGGCATTTCGGAATCGGGCAATCACGACAACCGCGAATATGAAGATGACTGGGGCGAGCGCTACCAGGGCTTGCTGGTCAAGAATACCGACGGCAGCTCGAATTACGACAATCAGGCCAATCAGAACTTGGCCAAGAATCTAAAGGGTCACCTGCTGCTGGCGCATGGCACGATGGACGACAACGTGCCGCCCTACAACACGCTGCTGCTGGTGGATGCGCTGATCAAAGCCAACAAGGACTTCGATCTGTTGCTGCTGCCAAACCAGCATCACGGCTACGGCATGGAGAGTCTCTACATGACGCGCCGCCGATGGGATTATTTCGTGCGCTATCTGCTGGGCGCGGAGCCTCCGCACGAGTTTGAATTGCATCCGCCCGCATCGGCCTTCGGTCCGCAGTGATGGATGTTCCCTGGAAATCAGGTTGGTTGTGGTTCCCACGGCTCGCTTCTCTTGCGAGACGTGGGAACCACATTCCGAGCGATCACCCCACTACGGCATGACCGTGAAGTTGATTTTGCTGGTCAAGGTCGAACTCGGCAGCGTCACCGTGATCGGGCCGGTGGTTGCGCCCGCTGGAACCGAAGTGATGATCGCGTTTCGCGTCGCGCTGAAGGTCGCCGACGTACCGTTGAACGAAACCGCGGTCGCGCCGGCCAAAGAGTTTCCGAGGATCGTCACTCGCGATCCCACCGCTCCCGCAGCCGGACTGGGAGTTACAAACGCAGGCAGACTCTCCGACCAGGTAAACACGGTTCCGACGTTCTCGGTCCCGCCATACGCGTTGGTGTCGTAAAAGGTACCGTTGGTTTCCTGAAAGAGCGGACCGTCTCCGGAATAATAACCATCGAGGCAGCCGCTCAACGCGCAAAAGTCGTAAAGGCTGGTGAAGGTGCCCCCCGTAGTTATGCTGTAGATGGTGCCGCATCCTCCCGAGCAGTTCAAGTTTGCTCCGCCCTGCGAGGTGGTGGAGTACATTACACCGTCATTTCCGACGGTGAGGGTAGCAATCGGATCGGATCCGTCTGCCCCGTTGAACAAGTGTAAAATCGTCTCCGTTCCGCCGGTGGTTAAACGAAACACCGCGCCGCAGCAGTTGGCCGCGCTTGTTACTGTGCCGAAAAGGTTTCCATCCGCGCCCTCCGCGAGTCCTCCGAGCGGGTACAGTCCATCACTACAGCCGGACTCGGAGCAGAAATTGTAGATGTTCGTCACGGCATTGGACGGAGTCACTTTGTAAACCACGCCGCCTCCGTTGCTTCCGCCCGCGTAGGTAACTCCATAGAGATTGCCATCGCTCGCCTGGATCGGCACGGTGTAGGGATTGCCGCCATGGAGAGAGTTGCTGAGGAATTGATAGAGGGTGCGAAACGATCCATCGGGCTTGATGGCAAAAAGCGTGCCGGCTCCTGTGCCGCAGAATAACGTGGTGCCGTAAAAGAAGCCGTTGTTCGCCAGCATGAGGCCGCCCTGAGGCGTGCAGCCATCGTTGCCGTCGAAGCTGTGCAGCCTGGTCAGCGTACCGCTCAAGGTGATTTTGAAAATGGTTCCGTCGTTGTCTGCCCCTCCCTCGTTTGTCGTGCCGTACAGATTTCCATCAGCCCCCAGCGTGAGGCCGAAAAAAGGCTCGGCGCCATCGGCGCAGGAAGCCAGCGCACAGAAGCTGTAAATTGTCGTCATCGTTCCAGAGGGACTGAGCCTATAGACGGTGCCGCTGTCGGCCGAGCCTCCATAAATGGTCGTGCCGTACAGATTGCCGTCTTGCGCTTGAACCAGGTTATTGCCGCCTTCCTGGGGGCTTACAAAATTGGTGAGGACGCTGAAGGTTTGTGCGAAAACAGGGCCGGTGCCGAACAAGAATAGGAAGCACAGCAGCTTGCAACATTCTTTGCGTTTAGTCACTTCGTCTCCTCGCCGCTTCAGCGGCTTAGTTTTTTGGCATTCTCACTGACGATTGCGGGTAACCGTTCAAAAACACGAGCGTTACCGCGAGCTGCATCACCGCTTCTTGAGGGAGGAACCAAGGGCCCAGAAAACCAACTGAAAATCCTTCGGGGAAAAGGATGCGTCGCAAAATGTACATCAGCGAACGCGCGAATGCAATAAAGACTTTGCTGTAGGTGCGAAAAAAATCACAGCCCGCTGAACATTAACTCTTCCAGGGCCATGCGGCGAACCTGCCACGGGTCGCGCTCTTCGCCGTTAACGATGAGCACGCACTTCCCACCGTCGTCGACGCGACGTTACGTCGAACATGCGGTTGCCAGTCTCGTCTTGAACCAGGATGGCATGGTCGGGAAGACTGAGTTTAAAGCTCACCGAGCGGCGCAGCTTCACGGTATTGAGGTGGACGGTCAGCTCGCCGTTGTCCTCGGTGAGGGAAAATTCGTAGGGAGAGTTGGGCGGACGAAGCGAGTTGCGGGTGGCGACATCTTGCTCAAGCTGAGCAACCAGAGAATTAAATACTCTGGGAAGCGAGCAAGATAGACGTGCCGTCACCCAGTCGAAGGCCGTGGCGGCGGTTGGCGCAGCATTTTCGCGGGCATCCTCGCGCGACTTTCTTTCTGCTTGCAGATTTTCCTGCACTCGACCGTTTTCGCTCATGACGTTGAACCTTGGTGATGCCTCTTATGGATGCACTTCAGGCGCGGACTTTGAACCGGCGTAAGACTTTGGCTCGCTTCAGAGAAACAGTAAAAATCTGAAGTTCAGCGCCGCTCGATCCCTCCGTCGATTCTCTGACACTGTTCATCTTCGATTGTCCAAGCCTGAGCCCCGGATGCACTTGAGGCTTTCAGTTCTGCCGGTTAGATGCAATTTGCCGAAAAAGGGGGCCATCCAAAATCGCGCAATCTTCAACCAACTCTCCTACTGCTGCAAAAGGAGACGATGAAAAAGAAGCCAACCCTGGTGGAAATGCCGGCGGAAGGAGCTATCGTTACGCGCGCCGAGAAGAAGCAAGTCGAAGAACGGCTAGCGATTGGCGCGAATGTGGTTTACGAAACCATCCGCCGCGAGGGCGAAGAGGAATTGCACCGCCCGCCTTCGGCATTGGCATGGTCGGCACTGGCGGCGGGGCTCTCCATGGGCTTCTCGTTCATCGCGGAGGGCGTGCTAATGGCGCACTTGCCCGACACGCCGTGGCGGCACTTAATCACGGGTTTGGGATATAGCGTGGGATTTCTCATCGTCGTACTCGGGCGGCAACAGCTTTTCACCGAGAATACCTTGACGGTCGTGCTGCCGCTGCTAGCGCACAAAAATGTTTCGACGCTCATGCGGATGCTTCGCTTGTGGGTGGTGGTGTTGAGCGCCAATCTGCTGGGTACGTTTTTCTTTGCCCTGGGCATCGCGAAGACCAGCATTTTCGATGCGCCCACGCGGCAGTGTTTGATGGAAATTGGCACGGCTCACCTGGGCGCGGGCTTCGGCACGGTGCTGGGGCGCGCGATTTTCGCCGGATGGCTGATTGCGTTGATGGTGTGGCTGCTTCCGGGCGCAGAGTCGGCGCGCGTGAGCATTGTCATTATCATTACTTACCTGATTGGGGTTGGCGGCTTTAATCACATCATTGCGGGATCGACTACGATGTTCTTTTTGGTGATCGCCAAATCCATTTCGTGGGGAAGCTATTTAACGCAATTCTTTATTCCGACAATTTTGGGGAATGTGATCGGAGGAGTTTCTCTGGTTGCGGCTTTGGGGCACGCGCAAGTGGTGGGCGGTAAGGAAAAATAAGTTGGAAGCGAAATGCAGAAGTGGTTGGTTCTTGTTTCTGCATTTTGCATTCTCACCCCCGCCTTGCTGCGGCTTCCCTTCCGAACCTTTTTGCATCAGAGTGTCATGATCCTAAGCCTGAAGACGGAGCCGCCCTTGCCCATACCGCCCGCCGAACCCATGCCGGCGCCGATTAACGATCCGCCTGCACCGCTGGAAAACCCGGACGCCCCGGTGCGGGAACCTGATCCGCAAGAACCGCAATTCATTTAGAGTTCTCGCCCTTTGTCTTGGCTCAAATCGGCAGCGATGCCTACTTCGTGATAACGCCGCAGGCGATGCGGTCGCCGGAGCTGCCGGAAGGATCGGTCTTCATGTCATCCGCTTTGGCGTGGATGATGATCGCGGTACCTCCGTTGCTGAAGAGTGAGTGCGCTCCCTCGCCGAAAGTGACGTCTTTGTCTTCCATCGTCACACTGGCTTTTCCTTGCGCGTCGACCGTCAAGTTCAGCATGTCGCCCGCATGATGGCCTTCGGGGTTGTCGAATCCGTGTTTCTTACTTTCGGGATTGAAGTGCGGGCCGGCGGACTTGAAATCTGGGCCGTCGCATTTCGGATTCTGATGGATATGGATCCCGTGTTCGCCGGGCGGCAGGCCGTGCAGATTTAGCTTGAGAGCAACGCCCGATCCCTTTT
The DNA here is from genome assembly GCA_963710965.1 of uncultured Acidobacteriaceae bacterium. Classification (GTDB taxonomy): domain Bacteria; phylum Acidobacteriota; class Terriglobia; order Terriglobales; family Acidobacteriaceae; genus Sulfotelmatobacter. The sequence continues at coordinate 80,294 of CAVQCP010000059.1, forward strand.
GGTAGAGTATTGCGATTCCGACGCTCTTTCCTTGAGCGTCCTTGAGCTCGACTTTAGTTTTAGCGAAGCCCGGAAGCGCGATTGCCCCGAGCGCAATAGTAAGGGCGAGGGGGAGTCCGAGATTTTTCATGCGGGCAATTATAGACCCACTCTTGGTGCCTCGCTACCGCGCCCCGCTTGACCACGGATCGGAAGGTTCTCATGGATGGAACCGTAAGACCATCCAAGATCTTTGGGATGGGTGGAAATCCAGGCCCTATTTTGGCTGCTTGGCCAGCGACGCGTCCACGCGGCTTTTGAAATCGCCGGCGTCGTTGTTGAAGGGACCGCTGAAAGCGGTTTGGACCTGCATTTCGCAGGAGTCTCCATTGGCAGTTAGCACAGTGGAGTTGATACGCATATTATTTCCCACGCCGATGGCGTAGGAGGCGATCATCTCATTGTTGTCGAGCCAGATGATCTGGTAGTCGCCTGAATTGCGAACCGTATCTTTCACCGCGAGCCAGAGTTTACCGCACGGGACCGAATACATGTTTTTGTGCGTCTTGGCAAACGAGGGCGCGGCCATCATCAGCGTCATCAGCAGTACGAGTGCAACTCGTTGCATGAGGTCACTCCTTAATTGTGGACGAAAGATACTAACAGAAGCTTGTGCGCGAGGGACGGACCCCTAAACAGGCACCAATGAGCCCTGCTGAATTCACAGGAAGGTGGAGTATACTTCGGGAAAGTTTCAAAATTCTTTGGGGGATGTGGCACTCATGGCAAGCAATGCGGTGGAGCAGGTGACGGAGTCGGTTCCGGCAGACGATTTTCAGGCGCTGGAAGAGAAAATTTATCGCACCATTGAGATGTACAAAGCAGCCCGCCAGGGGCAGACTGCGGCGGAACGAGATGCGCAGCGCCTGCGGGAGCAACTGGAAGAGCGCGACCAGCAACTGGTGACGTTGCGGCGCGAGACCGTGCAGTTGCGAAAAGAACGGGAAGAGATTCGCGGACGCGTGGAGAAGATGCTCGAGCAAATTGAGTCGATCGCAGAAGAGCGGGCGAGCTAATACTGTCTTCCAGCTTCCGGCAAGCTTCAGGAATTTGTAAAAGAGGTATGGGTGGAATGGGTACGGCTGCGAAAGAATCGACTTTGAAGGACCCGCAGAACAGCAGCGTGCGGGTAGAAATCTTCGACCAGGCATATAACCTGCGCGGTTCGAATCCAGAATACATTTTGAAGCTCGCCGAGTATGTAGACGCTAAGATGCGAGCCGTCGCCGAAGCTACGAATACGATCGATACCGTGCGGCTAGCCGTGCTGGCGGCGTTGAATATTGCCGACGAATATCACCTGTTGCAGCGAAAGCAGGAGAGTGGGGCAACCGATTACCAGAAGCGCGCGCATCTATTAGCAGATGCGCTGGATGAAGTGCTGGGCGACAGTCGCAAGGCGGGATAGCCTGGAAGGGGCTTCTCATCTTCTTTCGCTGCGGGTTCATCTTCTTCTAGTGATTTCATTTCTTGCGTCGCCAGCCGGTGACGCGGCCTCACAAGACGCAACACTCCATAGCCAATCGAATGTGGTGGTCATTCCCGCGCTGGTGAGAAACGCGAATGGCGAAGCCGTGTATGGACTGACGGCGAAGGATTTTATCGTCAAAGACGACGGTGTAGAGCAGGCCGTGCGTCTGGATGAGGCGGCCGAGGGATCGCAAATCTCGCTGGTGATTGCGATTCAGACAGGGCGGCGAGCGAACTACGAGTTTCACCGCATTCTTGGACTCGGCGCCATGCTCGCTCCGATGATTGACGCGGGACTTTGTCGAGTTGCCATTGTGGAATTCGATAGCCACGTTCGTCTGGTTCAGGATTTCAGCGGTAATTCCGAGAAGACTTCCGGCAACCTGAAAGCGTTGCCACCGGGCGATGGAGGTGCGTCGATCCTGGCCGCCGTAGGCTACTCGGTGAAGCTTCTGGAAGATGCTCCGAAGCAACAGCAGCGAGTGTTGTTGCTCATCAGCGAGACCCGCGACCATGGCAGCGCAGGCGTGAAGATCGAAAACATCGTGTCTGCCATCGGCCAAAGCAACACTGCGGTGTATGCGCTGGCCTTTTCTCCGACGCGCTCGAACATGCTCGATACCATGGAGGGAACCAACATCGGCGAAATGCACGAAGGCGTAGATTTTCTTGAGCTTGGCTATCAGGCGGTGCAGGCGATGAGGAAGAACACTCCGAAAACAATCGCTTCCATGTCAGGCGGCGAGTATGAGCTGTTCACTACCAGAAACGGATTCGAAAACCGCATGATCGATTTCAGCAATCATCTGCGCAGCCGTTATGTCTTGAGCATTGAGCCAAAGAATCCGCATGAGGGGTTGCATCGGCTGCAAGTGCGGCTCAGGGATCCGAAAGATCGGGAGGTTCTGGCGCGGAGCCGGTATTGGGCGGTGGGGAACAAGTAGCAGAGGTTAGTATCGGCGAGCGGGCAGGGCACGACCTTCAGCCCGGGCCCCCGAGATAAGAATGATAGGGAGTTCAACCTGCTGACCGCCGCGCTGCTGATTGTGAAAATTTCATTGCTGCTTGTGCCAGGTTTGGCCGTCGTCGATGGTAATCCAGGATTCGCCACTTGAGGTGCGGACGGTTCCGTGCACTGCATCGACGAACTGAATGCTCAGGACATCACCGGTGAGAATCGCGCCGGAATCGGCAGGGAGCACGCGGACCCAGCGATTGCCCGCGTCCACGGTGTGATACAGGGTAGCGCCGGAACCTCCGGCCCAAACTTCAGCGGCATTGGATGACACCGAGAGCGCGCGAAAGATTGGGTTGCTGGCTGGGGCATCTTTCGACTTGGCGGCGGGCCTGAGCGCGGACTTGGCCTCGCTAGCATCGGCGCCTCTCTGTGCATCCGCTTCAGTTGGTACGGCTGGGGCGGCGCCGCTCACTTCGACCGTAGTCTGCATCGCACGATTGGCTGCCGGCTGAGAGGATCGAAACTGAGAAGACCGAAGCTGATTGGCGCCCGTCGCTTGATCCGCCGCAGTAGGATCGGCGGCGATGGTCACATCCTGCCACGTTTTCCCTCCGTCAAGAGAACGCTGCAATGCGCCGCTATCGCTGATGGTCCAGCGCGGCTGGCTCTTCATCAGGCTGGGATCGGTGTGCAGCAACGGTGACGGCATGACCGGGGAAGCCTGCGGCGATGCCGGCTTCGCCTTACCCACAGTTACAGAATCGTCGGCCAATGGCTGCGCCGAACTGAAGTTATTTTGCGAACCGTTATTTTGCGCACCAACGGGCGCCGCCATAAAACGACCGCCGCCAGAACCGGAACTCATAGCTCCATGAACCGCTCCGCCTATGATTGCGCGGTTGGAGCGCGGCATCGGCGGGGGCTGCGCAAAAACTGCATTCGCGGTGGTGACTGACTTGGTAACTGATTTATCGGCGGACACTCCGCCATACGCAGATGCTTTCTTCTTCGGTTCCACTACCGTGCGACTGCCGGATTCTGGAGCAGCGGCTTGCGGAGCAGCGCTTGCGGAGGGTTGCGCTATCTGAGCCTCAGGCACAGATAAAGATAACGATTCAGTCGACTGGAGGCTGGTAGCGACCACGGCCCTTTCATGGCTGTGTCTGAATTGCACAACTCCAATGGAGGCGACAGCCAGAATTCCGGCAGCTACAAAGCTCCAACGGAAGACCGGCCAAGTTAAGACCGGCCACGTCAACCAGGCTGAGCGTGTAACTCGGGTCGGATTTACAACCGCGGCTTCTTCGAATGCGGGCATTGCCAGCACAACCGCTTCCCTGCAATCGCCGCAACGGGCGAGGTGCTCCATCACGTGATCGCGCTCGCTTCCGGCCAGGGATTGCTCGGCGAAGGCCGTCAACAGATCGGCATCGGGATGCGATTCTGGCGCCTGCGATTGCAAGCGATTGACCACCGATTTGGGAACGTTCTGCATGCTTGCTCTTGGCTTTCAGCCTTTAGCTCGAACCTTTACTTCTCGGCGCTACCTCTGACGATAGAGGTAAGGCGTCCTGGTTGCCGGCCGCTTTCTTTTCTTTCTTCTCTTTCTTCTCTAAGAACGGGGCTTCCGGCGATTCTTGCGTGAGTGCGCGGCGAATATCCACGCGCAGGTCGCGCACGTCGACTTCCAAAGCCTCTTCGGCCTGGCGGCGGGTCATGCCCTGCTGGACCATGGCTGCCACGATCTTCTTGCGCAACGACTTGCCAAGCTTATCCACCTTGCGGCTGATGGTCGATTCGTGCACGCCCAACAGGCGGGCGATTTCGGCGAGCGTCCGTCCATCGAGATAATACGCCGCGAGCACCATGCGGTCTTCGGCGGAAAGCGAGCCCAACGCTTCGTCAGTGGCGAATTCCAGACGAGAGTCCGAGGCCATAACCGGCTCAGGCTCGGAAGCGGCGAACTGGGCTCCCTCTTCATTTTCTTCATTCAGGCTGACCAGGCGTTTGGTGCGGCGGTAGCGATTTACAAATTCCTGCGCGAGAACCGTACGCAGCCAGCCTTCGAGCGATCCGCGTCCAGTAAACGAAGAGAGCTTAGAAACGCGTTCGCCGTCGCGCATGTTGGTGCCATAGAGCTCAGCATAGAGGCTGTCGGCGAGATCACGCGCGGCGGACTCCTCACGAGCGATGCGCAATGCGGATTGATAAAGTTTTTCGCGATAGCGCGTCAGAAAGATTTCCCAGGCGGAATTGTTTCCGGCTGCACACCCGCGGGCTAAGGCGAGCTCTTCGACGCGCAGGGTCAGAAGAAAAGTGCGCGCTTCTTTTTCCGGACTATGGGCCGGCAGATATTTCGCCGCAACATCACAAAGAATTTCGGCGAAAGATTCGCGGCTCACACCGATCTTTTCACAGGCGCTCTTGGCGTGCAGCTCCGCCAGCACTTCGGCGACTGCCGATTGGACTTCAGCCGGGATCGGTTTCGTGGCGCGCATTCTAAACAAAGTTATGGCGAATTCGCTCGGATGATTCTCGGTTACTCCAGCGGCTAAAGCCCGGCTTCAATTTGAATCATTCACGGCTTGGCTCATTCAGGGCGCGGTTGAAACCACGCCCTGCAAAACAGAACTCAAGCTCCGATGCTACCAATTCATTAGACGCTTGCAATGTAAATTTTGAATGCAAGGGAAAAGTTTCTTTTCGTTCATCCGGTGAGTCGATGGGCGGTGCGCTTGCGGAGCTGCTCCTCAGCCCCCTGGGAAACAAGCGCGCCGCCCGCGCGGGGGAGAAAACACAGGAAAAAAGCGGAGGACCTATGAAGAGAGCGATGCGTCCGGGTTTCGGGGTATTCGTGTGCGCGTTCGGAGTGGTGATCGTGACGATCTGCCTGAATCTTTTGCTTTCGAATCCGCAGGCAGTACAAGCTGGAATTGACGAGGCCAAACAGCTTTCCTCTTCCAACTACAAAGTGCTGGAGCCGATCCGGCACGGAAGTTTAACCGTGTTTCCTGTGGTCGCTCCCAAGTCTTATCCTACCGGAGAATTTCTCACGCTCGATGAAGGGCTGCGGTCGGGCGAAGTAATTGTGACCGAGTATGGCAATGTGCGCGGCCTGGTTCGGGGACATGTTGTACCCGCGGTGCGGCGCGACACAGCCGAGGTGAACCGGCTGGTGCTGATCAATAATTCGAAGCGTCCGTTGCTGTTGTTGGCGGGCGAAATTGTTACTGGAGGCAAGCAGGACCGCGTGATCGGCAAAGATCGCATCGTGCCGGCGGAGAGCGATCCGGTAGACCTCAGCGTTTTCTGCGTGGAGCCGGGACGCTGGGTCGCGACCAGCGAACACTTCGGCACTTCGGGATCAACCTATGGAGGAGGGTCAGGCGGCGGAAAAGCCGTGGTGGGTGGCACGCTCATGGCGCAGCCTTCGGTGCGTGCCAAGGCTATGGGAGACAAAGATCAGGCACAAGTCTGGGCCGAAGTCAGAAAACAGCAGGCCTCGATTGCGTCATCGATGGAAGTATCGGCCGCGGCGCCCCCGGCGAGCGCGAGTGAAGTGCGATCCACCAGTTCGTACGCGCGCGTGATGGAAAACAAAGATGTGAAGGCGCAGGTGGATGAGATCGCGGCGCCGATCCAGCAAAACTATGAAAGCTTGATCAAGCAGTTGCGCGATCGCAAAGCAGTGGGGGTGGTAGTTGCGGTCAATGGGCGCATCATCTGGGCCGATCTTTTCGCCAGCACAGAGTTGCTGGAGAAATACTGGCCGAAGCTGGTGCGCTCCTATGCGTCGGAAGCCGTGGTGACGCGGGCCAAGGGCGGCGAGGTCACTTCGGCGCAGGCCGACGCGTTTTTGGCGGACATGGAAGGAAGCCACGAAACCATCGAAAGCGAGCCCGGAGTTTACCGCCAGAAAGAAGTTAACGGAGATGGATTCAAGGCATTCGCGCTGACGTCTTTGTTGCCAAAAACCGGATTCGACGTGCACGTGGCGAAAATGGCTGAGTAGAAGTGGTCAGTGGTCAGTGGCCAGTCTGTCCCATGGCGACTCATCAGCAATAACCATTGCAATTTAGACAAGGCCTGGTTTGGTTCTTACTGAACACTGATCACTGACCACTGGCCACTGTTTCCTGATACCAGCTGCGCCACGCTGAGGAGTCATTAGGCAAGCGTTGCTGGGTAATGTCGGCCAGGGCTTGAAAGGCCCAACCGCGGGTCTGGACATCGAGCGCCGAATCTTCAGAGAAGTTAATCAATTGCGGGACGGCGATCAGCCGCTGTTGCCGGCTCAGCATGCCTGATTTCGCCAGGCTGCAAGCGGCGCGCTCCCGCACCATCGCAGAGGGGTCGCTGTGCATGGCGTTCAGAAGCGGAGCAATGGTCGAAGTCGTCCCCACCAGCGCCAGGCCTTCGACCGACCAACGACGCGTCTCTTCATCGTTTTGCCCAGGATGGGCGCCGGAATTTTGCAGGTGAGCCGTCAAGATATGGACAACGCGATCGGGCTGCACTCCGCGATTGCCCAGCAATCCTAAACTCCACAGCGCCCAGATTTCCTGCGCGCGATCATTGGAGCCGGCCTGACGCGCCAAAGACTCGACGGTCGCGTCGCTCTTGGTGAGGCCGTAGGCGGCGATCTGTATTTCGATTGCCGAAACGCGCACGCTCGGGTCGCTGGAATTCAGCGCCACGCTGGTGATGTCTCCGAGTTGCGAATCCCATTTCAGCTGGCCGCGCCAGTGGTCGAGGCGAGATTCGATGATGGCGACGCTCTGGTTCGGAGATGCGTTGTCGCTGGCTCGGTCGGAACTGGACCCGTCGGAGCGGCTGACCGCGCGCTCGAGCAGCAACTCGGCTTGTTGCTGCGGCTGCTGGCGATCCAGTTCGCGATCGAACTCACGATTCCAATCAGCATCGCCAGAGATCAACGACGAGTGCGAGGTTTTTGGTAGCGAGAAGATGCCAGCCGTTTTTGCCCACAGCTTCGCCGGACCGCCCGCGGCAGAAACCAGCAGCGCGAGCACGACCCCCAACACCATCACTGTGACGTGCAACAAATGCCGTTTGACAGCGGGCAATGGCGGGTCTTGGCCTTCCGGCGGAGAATTGGGTCGAAGAACATCCATAAGCGATTTTAGAGACGAGCCCGTAATGGGGTAAAGTTACTTCCGGGACCCGCCCGGTCGGACTTAGATGCAAAATCTCCGGCTACCTGTAGCCAGGAAGTTGCATCGGAATACAACGCCGCGGGCCCGAAAGGTTTGCGGAGAAAAACATGTCCACAAAAAAGGGATTTCAGAAGTGGGGATTGGCAGGATCGGTCATCGTGCTCGCTGTAGCTGCGGCAGTGGCTGCGAGTGCTCCGGGGTACAAGGTCACTCACACTTACAAGGTTGGTGGCGACGGGGCTTGGGATTATTTGGTCGCCGATGCGGGCGCGCGCCGTCTTTATATCTCGCGTGCAACGCACGTGATGGTGCTTGATCTCGATTCGGGTAAAACCGTGGGCGATATCGCGGACACACCCGGAGTGCACGGCATCGCGCTGGCACAGGAGTTGGGCCGCGGCTTCACCAGCAATGGACGCGAAGGAACGGTCAGCATCTTCGATCTCAAGACGCTGGCCACCAGCAGCAAAGTGAAGGTCGGCGATAATCCGGACGCGATTCTCTACGATCCGGCGACCCAACGGGTTTTTACCTTCAACGGCCGCAGCCAGGATTCCACTGCGATCGATGCCACCAATGGCAAGGTGCTAGCCACGATCAAACTGGATGGCAAACCTGAGTTTGCCGCCAGCGATGGCAAGGGAGGCATATTCGTCAACATTGAGGATAAGAGCGAGCTGACGGCGATTGATGCGAAGCAATTGACAGTAAAGACATCGTGGCCGCTGACGCCGTGTGAATCTCCCTCAGGCTTGTCGATGGATCGCAAGCATCGGCGGCTCTTCGTGGGCTGCGACAACAAAATGATGGCCGTGGTGAATGCGGATACGGGAAAAGTTTTGGCCACTCCCGCAATCGGCGAGGGCGTGGACGCGACCACCTTCGATGACGAGACCGGACTGGCTTTTGCTTCCTGTGGAGGAGATGGCGTCCTGACCGTAGTGCAGGAAGAATCTTCCGAAAAATTCAGCGTCGCGCAAACCGTTCCGACGCAGAAGGGTGCGCGCACCTTGGCGCTCGATTCGAAGACTCATAATGTTTATGTGGTGACAGCGCAGTTCGGTCCACCGCCCGCTCCAACACAAGAGACGCCGCATCCCCGGCGCAGTATTCTTCCCGACAGCTTTGTGGTTTTGGTAGTAGGCAAATAAGGTCGATTGATGACGCGAGTTTCCCAGTCCCGTCGAAAAATGATTTGTGTGGGACTGGCGATTCTCGCCGTCCAGAGTTGCATGACGCCGCCGAGCGAGGCCTACTCGGTGCTGACTCACGAAGAGGTTGTCGATCTAAGGTGGAAAGACAACCTCGTTCCCTTGCTCAGGCAGCGCTTCCCTTCTGCGACGGACGACGATTTGAAGCAGGCGCATGCCTTTGCTTACGGTGGATCGCTGGTGCAAGACATGGGCTACTATCCGTTCGGCAGCAAATTTTTCAGCGATCTCACCCATTATGTGCGCAGCGGAGACTTCGTCGTCAACCTGGTCAAAGAAGCATCGGACCTGGATGAATATGCGTTTGCGCTGGGCGCACTGGCGCATTATGCGGCGGATAATTGCGGACATCCAACCGTGAATCGGGCCGTGGCCATTGAGTTTCCGAAGTTGCGCAAGAAGTATGGAAATGAGGTGACGTATGAAGATAATCCCAAAGATCACATCCGCACGGAGTTTGGCTTCGACGTAACCCAGGTTGCGAAGAACCACTTTACCTCCGACAGTTATCACGATTTCATCGGCTTTGAGATTTCGAAGCCGGTGCTGGAGCGCGCGTTTCAGGACACATACGGCATTCCTTTGAGCGGCGTGATTGCAAACCAGGACCTCGCCTTCGGAACCTTTCGTCGCGCCATCAGCACGGTGATCCCCGAGATGACGCGCGTGGCGCTGATTTCACGGCGTAAAGAAATTGTGGCCGACACACCCAACTTCAGCGAGCGCAAGTTCCGCTACTATTTATCGCGAACCAGCTACCAGAAAGAGTGGGGCAAAGGTTATCGCAAGCCGGGCTTCGGAACTCGTCTGCTCGCCTTCTTTCTTAAAATCGTGCCTAAAGTGGGGCCGTTCAAGGCGCTCGACTTTAAGATTCCCAACCATCAAACGGAAGATCTTTACGTGGCCAGCGTGGACCGAACGGTCGAAGAATACAAAAAGCTTCTACAGGAAGTCGGCGCCGGAAAACTGCGTCTCCCCAACACTGACTTTGACACGGGCCGCGATACACGGGCCGGCGAATACGCGCTGACCGACAAGAGCTACGCCCGGCTGCTGGATCAGTTGGCGAAAAACAATTTTGATCAGATCACGCCAGAGCTGAAAGCCAATCTCTTGAATTTTTACGCCGAGCCAGGCCAGCCGTTTGCCAAGGGACTGAAACCTGCCGAGGTGAAAAAAACTCAGGAAGAGCTAGACCAGCTTCGAGCTATGCCGAATTCTGCTCCGGCGGCAAACAGCGGGACTTCTCGGGTGTGGTCGGCCAATCCCAGCAACTCTGGAAATCGCTAAAGCGAACGACCGTTCGGTTGTAAAATTCCGTTTTCCCATTTAATATCTCAGGACTTCGACCCAGTTTCCGGGCACGGGAGTCTAGGCAATGACGACTACGGACGACAAGTTTTACCATGCCGAAATCACGCGACGCGTGGACTTCGCGCCCGATCTGTGGATGTTTCGCGTTCAATCGGAAGAACATTTTCAGTTTCTTCCCGGGCAATACGCCACGCTGGGCGTAGAAGAGAATGGCAAGCGGGTCGAGAGGCCCTACTCGATTGCGTCCTCGCCGGCGGAAGATGAAGTTGAGTTTTTCTTCGAACTGGTTCCCGAGGGAGCGCTTACCCCGCGCCTGCACAAGCTGCAACCCGGCGACAAGCTTCTCATGCGCAAAATGCCGAAAGGACGTTTCACGCTGGAAACCGGAAATGGCCGCAACCATCATTTGCTAATTTCGACCGTGACCGGGGTCGCGCCCTTTGTCAGTTTCATTCGCACGCTTGCGAAAGATTGGCACGAGGGCCGCTTTGATGGTGGGCACAAGCTTTATCTTCTGAATGGCGCCAGCCGTCCATGGGAGTTTGGTTACAAAGAAGAGTTGTCCCGCTTCGCCGAAGAGTTACCCTGGTTGAAATATGTTCCGACCGTAAGCCGTCCGTGGGATCATGCCGATTGGCCGGGTGAGATCGGACGCGCCGACGATATCTTGCGCAAATACGCCGACCAGTGGGGACTCGATGCCAGCAACACGCACGCTTATCTTTGCGGCCATCCCGATATGATCGCGAACAGCAAGGCGATTTTGAAACGGCGCGGCTTCGTGGATAAGACCGGAATAAAAGAAGAGATCTATTGGATCCCGGCAAAGTAGTGCGCACTGCAAGTTCAGAGTTGAGCCCAGGGCCGTCAAACACCCACGATCGAACTTCTGCGCTCCAGCAGAAGAACGTCTTTCCAAGTTTCGCCCAACTGGCCGATGCGTCGACGGACGCCCACTTGGCGGAATCCGCAGGATTTGTGCAGCGCGATGCTGGCCGCGTTCTCTGGAAAGATTCCGGCTTGCAGGGTCCAGATTCCATTCACCTCTGACTCCTGCACCAGCGCCTGTAGGAGCGATTTGCCCACGCCACGTCCGCGCGAGGTGGCCGCCACGTACACGGACACTTCCGCAACTCCCGCGTAGACGCGGCGGGCCGAGATTGGGCTGAGCGCCGCCCAACCGAGCACGCTGATTTTTTGACCGGAGATGAGCAGGTCCGCAACATGGTCATCCAATGGTTCCAGGGCAACTAGTCTGCATGTCCTGCGATGGCTGACATCCCACTGTTCCCACTCCGGAAGCTGGGTTTCAAAGGTCGCATTCCCGGTCGCCATGCCTTCGCGGTAAATTTCGCGAACCGCAGGCCAGAGGTTCGGAGGCATGGGGATGATCGGGTAATCCATAGCGAAGCGGCGAGCCTACATTTCGGCGGGGGCGAACATGACCAGCACGGTCAACTCCTCGGTGATGTCGTGAAAGCGATGTTCGACTTCGGCCGCGACGAAGATGACGCTACCTGCGGAAACTTCGCGATCTTCGCCACCGGCCTCGAAGCGCGCGCGGCCGCGCACCACGTAATACACTTCGTCCTGATGATGGGGGCGCTGAAGATCGAGACCGCGCGCGGGCAGCACGTAAAGACCGGCGCTCATGGCCGGCACGCGCAGGAACTCGCGATACGATTTGCCACTCTGCGCGCGCTGCCGCTCGATGTCGGAAAGCTTGACCAGGATCGTACTCATGCGAAGATGCCCCCGAAAATAAGGTCGGTAAACTGCGGGATGAGATTTTGCGCCTGCAGGTCGCCCTCCGGTTTATACCACTGATAGATCCAGTTGATCATCCCTAGCAGGGCGAAAGCCGCCGCGCGCGGGCTCACTTTGGATTTGCTCGGGGCAAAAGGCTGGGCTGCAATTCGCGCTAGCTTCTGTTTCTGGGCATTCGCCTGCACTTCGATCATGAGGTTCTCGAGAAAGTGAATGTAATCTTTCTTGCGAGCATTGATGCGCTTGCGCAGCGCGGGCGGCAGAGGATGATTCTCGTGCAGCATCACGGTAATCTCGCGGTCGCGCGGGCTGAGCACGACCTCGATGTGCAGGCGGATCAAGGCCCGCAGTCGTTCTTCAGGATCGGCGATGCCACGCACGGGATTGATGACGCGCTCCTGGGTAATCTCCATGGCATGGTTCATGATCTCGAAGAGAATTTCGTCCTTGCTCTGGAAGTGGTGATAGAGGCCGCCTTTGCTGAGCTTGAGCGCGGCGGCGACGTCGTTCATGGAAGTAGCGTCATAGCCGCGCTGCTGAAACAGGCGCGCGGCGGTGCGCAAAATTTCCTGCCGGGGCTCGACCACGGTTTCACGGGGCATCGGGTGACATGGTAAAGGGTTACGCCGCGGAATGCCAATGGGTGCCGGCGAGACCAGTGTCCGCGCCTCGGCGGATGAGGAAGTGTTCCTTTTTATGCAGGATTGTGCAACCGGCCAGCCCAGGCCTTGTGCTCCAGAACAAAAGGCCTTTAGAATGTAAAGATTACGCTACCCCGCATGGCTGAAGACATGCACCTCGTTGAACACCAGAACTGGAGTACCTATGGCAACAGCCGTTAGTAACCCGATCGAAAGCCCGTTCGACAGTATTGAAGGCGCCCACGAATACCTTGGACTGTTAGCCGAGGCCATTGACGAAGCCAGGCTGAATGCGGTTACCGACATCGAGGCGGCGGTGAAGGGCAAGTCTCGTCGCCATCTGGATGCGCTGCGGTTGGTGTCTTACAACCTGGAAAAGCTGGAGCAGCATATAAAAATCAGCCGCCGGCTGCTGAACGATCTGCGCACCATGCGAAGACTTCTTCTCGACGAACGAGCCCGGCCCGTAGTCGTCCGGCGCTAGACTTGGATCCCGCGTTCCCGCATCGCCAAAATGTTCCGGTTGGAACATAACGTCATGACAGCATGGTATGGACAATTGTGTCATGACAGCTAAGGGCAAGAAAGCAAAGGCCAAGGCGAAAATCCAGGGGCGGGTGGCCCACTATAATCTTTGCATGCACCATTCCCACTGAGGGTGCCCCATCGTTGCGCATGTTGCAAGAGCCTGCCCTGAGCTTGTCGAAGGGGTGGGAGGCGATGCTGCGTGTGCTATTTGATTTTGTTGTGGACAGGTGATCAAACCCACTGGGCGCCGGCATTTCCGACTCCCGCCCCTTCGCGAAAAACGCGAAGGAACGGGGCACCCCCTCTGTTGCTAGTGCCCGCAAGATTAAAAGCCTGGGCCACCCGCCCTTCACTATGAGGCAGTCAGTCGCCTGGCCGACAGCGTATTCCTCAGAAGCGTAATGCAGTATGCTCCGAGCGCAAGTGACCAAAGCAAACCACCGAGAGGAGGAATCAGGTAGTGCGTACCGATCGCTTGCCATGCAAACCAGATTCCGAGCACGGCGGCTAGTAATCCGATCAGAGAAACTGCAGCAAGCGTTATCGATTTATGACTGGGTCGCGATGGGCCTGAATCGAGGATGCGCCCGACGATATACCAGAGAACCAACAGGACGAAAAAGAACCCACCAATGACTGCAGGCCGTCCCGCAGTTTTCAGCGGACTAGCAGCTATCAGGGCCGGAAAATTGATCGCATACGCAACTTGAGTTCCTGGTGCTAGAACGGCCCTGGAAGCCGGTGTCCACTCGCCTCCTGTGGTCGTCTCGTGCAACTCTGCAGAGGCATTTCGTTGCTGGTAATGCCCGACGGCGAGCAGGCACGCGGCGAGCAGCAGGTTACCAATCGGCAGTATGAAGCGCCACTTTCGCGGTTTAGTCAAAGAACCAGCCCCAGAATCCATCGTAGCCACTTTGCTCCTTGTCGAGTTTCGGCTGATCTGTTTGCAGTTGGTTGAGCACGTCGTCGTTCAGTCCGTGTCCCAAGTACCGTTTGCAGTCTGCTTCGGAGCCGAAGGTTTTCTCGAAAGCTTCATAGTTTGACTTGTTCCTGTTGAAGAACGACTCGGCGACACCGACATGGCCCAGCTCATGTTTTTGATTTGAGTTCGAGCTGTAGTTCAGGTCGAAGCTTATCGAGAGGGTTAGATTGAGTTTCCACTTGCCGTCGCACTGTTTCGTACGGGATCCATCCGTTTAGATCGCTCAGTTCTTAGGGACCACGGACACATTGTCGGGGGCGCTGTTACGCCGATTCCACCACCATCGGAGTGCGGCCGGGACGAGAACAAACCACTGAAAGTAACCCACCACAAAGAGAGGAACCCATATGGCAAGTGCCCACTTCAGTTGGTCGGACGGAGGCCCTAGAATTTTCAAGCCTACTAGGAAAATTGCTGCGCCAACCCAGCATGAGGGAAAGGAGAGCGCCATCATTCCATAAAATTCCGCCTGCTGCATGTCTCCCAACTTTCCGGTAGGCCGGGCGATCGATTCCGCTAGAATTACGACGCAGGCAAGCACCCAGATGATTCTGCATACCCTTCCCACGAGGCCACGTCTTTTCCCTTGTGCAATCATTCTTTCCCAGCACATTGCTGCACGCACCTTTGAAAGGTGTTGTCAGCCCACTTCTGGCAGTTTTGCCCCTTGTTGCGCCAAGGTAAGCCGTCCGCCACGTCATAGTAGGGACGGTTCGAATCGTTAATTGCGTCGATAACGCATTGATCAACACAGTGCTGATCGTTAGCATCAGAGCAGCCACCGCCTCTCTCGCCTGCAGCATCGTCCGATGGTTGGCCAGGGCTTCCAAACGCACTGCCCGATGGGGTCTGGCCACCGCACACCATCTTTTGTCCGTCCCAGACACACAGGAACTCGTGGTATGTGGGAATTCCTACAAACGGAAGCGTGTAGTACATAGCTTTACCCCAGAACGGGCCTGGTCCCTCCAGCGGGGCCGTGGCGGGTGGCCCACTCTTGACGATATTTGTTTGCACCATTCTCACTGAGGGTGCCCCTCGATAAGAACGAAGGCGGTGTCAAGGACAAAGATATCCTGAGCGGTGCCGGGCACCGTTTTTTTTGCCAGACCAGAGAGGTTGAGGACCAAGACTCTGGAAATGAAAATCTCACGCTCATCACCTGCGGTGGTCGTCCTCTTCCGAAGAGTCCTGAGAAGGTCGTCCGGAGAAGACCGTTCCACCAACCATCGATTCGGCCTAAAACATCGACCATGATTCTTCTATGCGAACATCCCGCCGCAGCCGTAGCCGGGGTGGTGGGAAAGTGGAAAACATCCTTTCGTTTTCCACTTTTGCACCACCCATGCGGGATGCGAGAGCGCCCAATCAATCCAGCGGTCTAGCTTGCGCCGACCAGGGGCACCCGCGGGCTGCTCTCGATGCGAACGATCTCTGGATACGCCACTTGCGTGCGCAGCATCCAGTAGAGTCGTACGGCTAACTTTCTTGCCGTCGCCACCTTGGCCACTCCCTTCGGCTTCTGGTGACAACGATGCAAATACTGCTTCCTCATCTCCGGGTCGAAGCGCACCGCCACCTGCGCCGCTTCCACCAGCAGCGCGCGCAGCATGCGGTTGCCTTGCTTGGTGATCGATCCCAGTTTCTGACGACCGCCCGAACTTTCCTCGCGCGGAATCAGTCCCAGATAACTGGCCACCTGCTTGCCCCGGCGAAACCGGCTCACATCGCCGATGGTCAGCACATAGGCCAGCGCCGTGTTCGGCCCCACGCCCGGCTGCGTCATCAGCAGCCGGGCCTGCGGATTTTCTTCCGCCGCCTTCTGCACCGCCCTATCGAGCACGCCGACCTGCTGGTTCAACATGGCCAGCAAGGCCAACAAGTTTTCCCGCCGGCACGCCGCCCAGGGTTTTAAGGGAAGCTCGCGCAGCATTTTCTGTCCCGCCTGGCTCCACAGCTTGTGCTTGCGCTGCACTCCCTGATTCAGGGAAAGGTGTTGCAGTTCGTTTTTTACCCGGCTGCGAATCTCCACCAGCTTGTGCCGGTGCAACACCAGTTGCCGCAAATCGCGCTGCTCCCGGTCCGGCGCCCACAGGCGCGGGAAGCGGCCTTCCATCACCAGCTTGCGCAGGTGCTCCGCGTCCCGCTTGTCGGTCTTCTGCTTGCGCACGTAACTGGCCCGGATCTGCGCCGCATCTCCGATCCAGATCTCATGCCCCAGATCTTCGACCATTTCGATAAACCACTGACTGTTGCCCGTGGCCTCCATGCCAATCAGCACCGGCGCCGCCAGTTGCCGATAAAACTGCTGGGCATCGCCGCTGGCATGCACCAGCTTCCCCTCCCCACAATCGCCGCTCTCCGTATCTAACCAATTCACTTGTTGCCAGCTGGGATGGAAATCACATCCTATAATCATCATTGCGAAGGCTCCTTTCTTCCCAGCGTCTTTGGTCCTCAAATCAAGACTACCGGGTTTTGAATCGAGCCTTCGTTCTTATCCAATCAGTCCAAGCTTTGCTTGGGCGGGTCTTTTGATCACTCGTGATGTTTACTCGCACAGACTCGCTCCCACGAACAAAATTAGCGAAGCGGGGATTGGTGTCGCGCCCCGAGGATTGATCGGTGGAGCGGCTTTCGCCACTACGCTGCCAGTGCGACGGGCGTGGTCGAGATCGAATCGCAATGGACCGCGCACCAGCGCGAACCGGCCGGGATTTTTCTTACGCTGAAAGTGCGGTCTCTGGCAGAAAAACCCCGTCCAAGCTTTGCTTGGGCGGGACTTTTGCGCGAGTCGCCAACCTGAATTCCCGAAGCTACCACAATCGTGGGTGGCCCGTCCTTGCGTTTTGTGCAAGGGCGGGATTCCCGAATGCGCGCATCACCGGATTTCGCTTTTGACCTTTCCATCTCTCTACGCGTCTCCCGCGTAACCTGGGCCATTCTGACCGGCCTCGTTTGCCCGGGCAGCAAAACCAAAACTAGCTTTTCCACACCCACCCTGTGACATCCGCCCTTGCGCTCAGCCCACGACCTCAGCAATCATGAACTGGGAGGTTGCCAGTCTTGCCGACGAAGCCCTAGCAAAGCTCCGAAGTCCTTTGTTTCACGGATTTTAGCGCCGATTCCCGGCAAGAGACTGCAGTTTATCTCTAAGTCATTGAATTAGAACAGCTTGGCGACTTTTAGTCTAAGTCCTTTGTTTCACGGATTTTAGCGCCGATTCTCGGCAAAATACCGCTAAGTCATTGAGCTAGAATAACTTGGCAACTCAACATCTAAGTCCTTTAAATCACGGATTTTAGCTGTAAGTTATTGAGTTTAAAGATTTGGCAGACAGGGGGGGTAGGGGGGTAGCACTCAAAATGGTACAGACCGGGCGCATCCCTGACAAAACAGACCGGGCACATTCCTGACACTGTGATCGATTTTAAAAGGCGTGTACAAAAACGGCATGCCTTGGAAAGCGAGCAGTGTGATGGAAGAGAAGGTACGGTTTGTCCTGGAGTATGAGCAGGATAACGCCACGATGAGTGAGTTGTGTGAAGCCTACGGCATCGCACGGGAAACCGGCTATGTGTGGTTGCGGCGGTACCGGGAGCGGGGGCTGGCGGGGTTGGTGGAATTAAACCGGGCCGCGTTGCGGCATGGGAACCAGACGCCAGCGGAGACGGAGCGGGCGGTGGTGGAGTTGCGGCAGGCGCACATGCGCTGGGGTCCGCGCAAGCTGAAGCGGGTGCTGGAGCGGGATCAGGCGCATCAGCGCTGGCCGGCGGCGAGCACCATCGGGGAGCTGCTGAAGCGCGAGGGGCTGGTGGTGGGGCGCAAGCCACGGCGGCGAACCGCGCCGTACACGGAGCCGCTGGCGCATGCCGACGCTCCCAACCGGGTGTGGTGTGCGGATTTCAAAGGCTGGTTCCGCACCGGCGATGGGGAGCGCATCGATCCGCTGACCATCAGCGATGCCTACAGCCGGTATCTGCTGCGCTGCCAGGCGGTGGAGAAGACGGACACGCCACGAACGCGGGCCATCTTCGAAGCGGCATTTCGCGAATATGGGATGCCGCAGGCGATCCGCACCGACAATGGAGCACCGTTCGCTTCGTCGGCGGTGGGCGGGCTGTCGCGGTTATCGGTGTGGTGGATGAAGCTGGGCATCGTGCCGGAACGGATCGAGGCGGGACATCCGGAGCAGAA
The DNA here is from genome assembly GCA_963710965.1 of uncultured Acidobacteriaceae bacterium. Lineage (GTDB taxonomy): Bacteria > Acidobacteriota > Terriglobia > Terriglobales > Acidobacteriaceae > Sulfotelmatobacter. The sequence goes on from CAVQCP010000059.1 coordinate 98,575, forward strand.
CGGGCGGCACGAGCGCATGCATCGCACCCTGAAGCAGGAGACGGCGCAGCCCGCGGCGGCCAACCGGCGGGCGCAGCAGCGCGTGTTCGACCGCTTCCGCGGGGAGTATAACGAACAGCGACCCCACCAAGCGCTGGGCATGCAGACTCCGGCGCTGCTGTATGAGCCGTCGCCGCGGGCCTATCCGGCGCGGGTGCCGGAGCCGGAGTATCCGGCGACGATGCTGGTGCGCAGTGTGCATCCTCAGGGCCAGATCCGCTGGAAGAAGCACGAGGTAGGTCTGAGCTCGGTGCTGTGGGGCGAACGCGTCGGCCTGCTGCCGCTGGATGAGCGCTGGTTTACGATTTACTTCGCGCAGTTCGCCCTCGCCCGCTTCGACAGTTACAAACTTCGGGTCGTGCCGTTGCCCAAGGAGGAAAATTTCGATATCGCTGATGCAGGGGAAGGGGACGCTTCCCCTTCCCCTGCACCCCTTCCCCTCACCGAGGGAGAAGAAAAACTGTCAGGGGTGTCCCCGGTCTAAACTGTCAGGGATGCCCCCGGCCATTCAGGCTTAGAGCCTCTGCTTCCAATATTCCGGCTTTCGGCTGGTGTGCGCGAAAGCGAGAATCTGAATGCTCCCTGCGGTGCGTTCCCTGTAGACGACGATGTAAGGGAACTTTCTGAGAAGAAATCGGCGTGTGGAGTACGAGCCGATTGGCCAGCGATGAGGGGCGTTCGCGATATCGACGAGTGCCTGATTTACTTCCCTGTCGAATGCTAAGGCAGCCTCTTCGCTGCGTTGCAGATACCAATCAAAAGCCGCGTCGTACTCGGCGGCGGCCTCCTCGTGAATCTCGACGAGGTCAGTGCGCATGAGGCAGTTTCGCCAGATTGCGCCGGCGTACTTCCTGCCATGGGATTGTATGGGCTTTCCCGGAATCGAGATCGGAAATGCGACGGGCTATCTCCGCCTCCCAGGCAGCCTGAACGCCTCCGTCGACTTTACCGCCGAGGTTACAAATCAGGGAAACCGTGAGGGCTTCCTGTTCTTCAACAGAAAGGGCCAGCGCCTGTTCGAGAATCTTCGAAACTTCCGGGGTCATTTGGGACATAGAAACGTCTGGTGATTATTCTATCGCAAAGGCTAGACCGAGACGCGGAAGGGTCGGCCAGCCCGCCAAAAGGGGATGGCGGGTGGCCCGCCTAAGCCGCGAAGCCAACTCCCTCCCCGGGATCTCCCGCTCAACCGCGCCCTAGCGCACCGGCGGAACTCGAACCGTGTTCGCGCCGCAATCACGCAGAGACTGGCATGCGGTCGGCTCCAGCGTCTTGGTCATGCACACCGAGACCGCGGTCAGATAGTTATTGCCGCAACTCACGGTGAGGTCTTCCGCTCTTAAGTTCGGGTTCGCCTGCAGAAAATCTTCTTTGATTTCGGCGGGTGTTATCGAAAATGATTGAGCCGGAGCCGCAAATCGCGCCGGAATCTTAATCGAAGTGAACGCCTGCCGAATCAGCTTGAAGTAATGTTCGGCGTCCAGTCCGCTGCAGGTTCCGTGCGTGCTCCATTCATGCGCCACCAGCCCCGCATCCGGCATGATATCGCTCACCGACGAAGGATCGGCGAGGCCGGATTCATTCGAACAATTTTCCGGGTAGCCATTCACAAATTGCGGCCACAGACCGTGCACCACAAAGCCATGATGCCCGCTCTGACATTCCGGCTTGTCGCGATGGCTGTAGCAAAACTCCGGCGACCAGGAAAGGGCAAAAACGTAATAGTCGAATACGCCCGGCTGCGAGTTCCCTTGACGGCGCTGCTCGCGACCTGCCTGAACTTCAACCGCGCCGAGCAAAAACGAAAGAAGGAATACGCTCGCTAACTTATGCAATCGTCGCATGCTGTGACCTGCCAGAAAATGGGCTGCCACATTCTAACCCAGGCGGCGGGGCGGTTGGGATGCTTCGACTTCGCCGTGAGGACTCGCATCCTCACGGGCTGCACTCAGCATGACAGACGTTTCGGCTTATCTTCCCCGCCACTTCCGCAATTGTTTCCAGGCTTGCACCAGCTCTTGAATCGCCCGGGCCGGCGGGAAGGTGCTGCTGTTGATGATGCGGCAGTCGCGGTAGGCGCGCTGGTAGAAATCGAGGATGGCATTCATGCTGAGATGGGAGAGGTTTTGTGCCAGTTCGTCGAGGTGTTCGCGGGTCAGGACTTCTTCGCGCTTTTCCGGGTTGGGGCGGCGCGCCATGATACGTACAGTCTAGCAGTTTCGTTTTTTATTCGCTACCTGCAAACAAGCTATTCGCGGTATTCTTTGGCTGACTCGGCGGGCTGGCGGCGCACGAGATCCTTCACTCCGCCTTCTATGAGACGGCTGGTGTGGGTCAAGAGAAAAGATTTGGGGTTTGATTTTCCCTTTGGCGGCGGTTTGTTTTTTGGTTTTGCCTGGTTCGCGGGTTCATTCATCACGGGGCTTCTATCCGCACTCGAGTGCGCCGTTGTGGGGCGCGGTGCATGTTGGTGTCCGAAACTGATGAATTGGCGCTGCTCTCTGAAAACCGGCCTTGGAGGGCCGAGGCGGAGCTCGCAGTCGCCGGAACTCGGATTGGCAATGAACTTAGCAAAACCGTGGCTGACTCCCCGTGACCTAATTACGTGCAAAAACTCTGCTGCCTGCAAAAACTCTGTTCTTACGATGCGGGCGCGCTTTCCGGGGTCGAGATGGCCTGGGGAAAGGGTCGATAGTTCTGTCCCGTCCGCCACAGGTGATGCAGTAGCACCGCGAGTTTACGGGCCACCGCCACCACGGCGCGTTTCTTGGCGCGTTGTCCTCCCGCGGCCAGCTTCAGTCCCCAACGACGCAGCGCCGAGTCCGGCCCGAATCGTCCCAGCACATAGTGCGCCGCTTGCACCAGCAGACGGCGCAGGTAGATGTTCCCCGTCTTGCTGATGTTGAGTTCCGGATCGCAGTCGCCCGACTGGCCCTGCCGAGGACGCAAGCCCAGAAACGCGCCTACCGACCGGCTGTGTTGCACGGCCTCTACGCCGTCCAAGGTCAGGACATAGGCGGCTGCGATCACCGGCCCTACTCCGGGCACGGTGCGTAAAATAGGGATCTCCGGATAACGCTCCGAGAGTTTTTCGATCGTCCGGTCCAGTCCCCGGATCTGTGCCGTCAAGGCGGTGATCTGCTCGAACAACGGTTGCGTGGCCGGGGCTAACTCGGCCGGCACCGCCGCCCTCCCCTTGGCGGCAAAGCTTTCCGAGGAGGCTTTCGGCAAACGTCCGCCCGCGCTCTTGACTAATCCGCGCGCCGCGTTGATCAGCATGGTGCGCGCCCGCACCAAGGTGTCCCGTACGCGCAGCAGATTCAAATCGCGTTGCCGCTCCACGCTGCGATGCCGGATGGGCCGCAATAATTTCGGGTCACTATACCCCAGCCGCGCCAGCATCTCCGCATCCTGACGATCGTTTTTGGATTCGTTTTGGCTGATGGCCCGCAGCTTGCGGGCGTTGGCCACGATCACCTCGTGACCCAAACTCTCCAGCAGACGGCTGATCCAGGGGGAATGAGTCCCGGTCTCCATGACCACACGCTGCCGCGTTTCTCCTTCCCAGTGTTGCCGAAACCCTTCCTCGCTGGTCCGTATCCGGCCTTCTTCCATCACTTCTCCGTCGCGGTTCAACACGCAGTAGTGGCTGAAACGGTCTCCCAAGTCCACCCCCACGGTTTGTTCCGGTCGCGGCTTTTGTAGGTTGTCTTTGCTATTGTTCTTCATGGCTGGTCTCCTTTTGCACTTCGAGTGCGCTGCGGACAGCATCTTATGCTCGTTCCGCGAGACCAGCCGTCTCATCCCATCTGAAAGACGGCTGCGTTCAGGATGACAGCGAGCGATATTCACACCTGAAATCAGCGCGGAGGTAGGGGACGGTAAATTAATCCGATCACGAGTCCGGAGACAGTCCATTCCACAAAATAGGCCGCGGCTTGTTGAGCGGCGAGTTTGAATCCTATATTGAGGTTGACCCAGTTGTGGATCACGAAGGCGAAAACGGCGAAGAGTCCGATCAGAGCTCCGAATGTGGCGCCCAGGCGAGCGCCTTGCGCCCAGCCGGTTACGTTCCCCGCGAGCATGGAATAAATCACGGTCAGCACCGCCATCGACAACAGGATGGCGAGCATGCCCGCAGGCATGTGGTTGATCTGCCCATCGTGTGAGCGGTATACGGCGGGATATTTCTGAACCTCATAACGCAGCGGCAAGAGGGCAAACATCAAGCCGCCAAGCATGAAGTACGCCACGAACGCGGCCAGAGAAGCGAGAGCAAAGCGAGTGTAATTCATGTGCGACTCCTACGGCGGCAAATGATATCAGATTCCTCTGCGAACCTTGTCCGCTGCCGTTGCTCTCACAAACGATCAGCGATCAGCCATTTTCACCGTGAACCCAGCCGCAGAAGTTCGGCGCGCAATCGCGGATGGCGCTGCGATCCACGCAGGTAGGACATTTCGCTGGGAGCAGACTTCGCCTCAATGATTTTTTTCAATTGAGATTTTTCCTCGGCGGTCCAGCGAGATAAGTCGCGAATTACGGCGAGCACGAGCGACCAATTCTCCAGAGATTTTTTTTGCTCTGGGGTCCAGCCGCTGGGGTTGATTCCTAGAGTGCGCATTACCGCCGCGGTGGAAGCTTGGCGCAGGCGGCTGCTGTCGCCGTTGAACTCACGAGCCATCCGCCGATTCACCAGGAGTCCAACGTTGCGCGTCGAAAAAGTATCCCAATCTCCCGCAGCGGAGGAAACTGTCGTTTCTGCCCTTACCTCGTGCCCATCGACTTCGTAGAACATGTGCGCCTCCGCGAGCCGTTTCAGCGTGCGCGGCGGAGTGCGGTATTCGCGGTTGGCAGCAATGCGCTTCTCTTCCCTTTCGCATAAAGCCTGCAGATCCGCACGTCCCGAGCGAAACCCAAGTTTCCGGTAAAACCAGAATGCCCCGGAGTCAATGGCTTCGTCATTGTTCTCTCCGATCTGATAGGGATAAATCGAAATGCAACTCGCATGACTCAGAGAGCGAAGGCAGCGCAAAGCTTGCGCGTAGATCCAGGCAGTTTCGCCTTGGCGATAAGTATAGAAAGTGTTGAAGCCGACCTCGATCCACTCGCAGAGGCCAATGGCTTCCACGTAGTTGATCGGTACTCCATTTTTCATGGTGTAGCCGGCGAGATAGGCGCGCAGCGGAAGCCGGCGGTTGGGCGGAAGTCCCCAGAAATGCATAACCACGCCGCGGCCAAGATCGGCGCGAACTACCCAGCGCGGATCGCCGAGCGTAGTGCCGTAGAGTTCGCGGTAACGCACCACCATGATCTCTCGGATGTGCTGCATGACTTTCTCTCCTGCCTCGAGGGAAAGCCTTTCGAATTTTGGCGAGGGCTGAGCCAGTTCACGCTTGAGAGAGACATCACTGCGCTGGATTAACGGCGCGTCATGAAAATAAAAGCGGCGAGGACGAATCCAGTTCCGGGTGCGCGAGAGCTTTAAATTTTCCAGACGCCAACGCACTGGGAGGCGAAGCGAATCGTAAAGTTCGGCACGTTGGCGCTCGGGCAGAGGGAGTTGCGCGAAGCGGTTGAGCAACCACGAGAGCGGGTTGGCGCGGCCGCGGGCCGCATCGATCCACTTCAACCACGGAATGTTCGCTTCCACATCGGCGTCTCCCTGCAACAACGGAACGAACCGCGGCCACGTGTTCCCGCGGGCGCGCTCCGCTTGATAGTCGTCCCAGTAATCGTCCCACGCGATTTCTATATTTCGCGGAATGCGCGACGCCAGCCATTGAGCGACATCGAAGGAAAGAGTGTCTTGCATCACCGTACCCGCGATGCCGGAAGTATCAAAGTCGTCGAAGATCGACAGGCCGGCATCTTCCAGCTTTTCCATGCGCTGGGAAAAAGTATCGAGCACATTTTCGACAGATCGCACCTGATCCTCATCGTGCGGAAAGGCGCGAAGAAAGAGCAGGCACTCATGAAAGCGGATCAGATGCTGAGGATCGGTCAGGGAAAGCTTGGTGAGTTGGCCCAATAACTTGGCGACGCGGGAAGCGTGGTCGATATTGAAGTCATTCTTGGCGGCTTCCAGTTCGGCAAGAAGTTGGCCCGCATCTCGAGAAATGGGCGGCATTGGCCGCCCCAGTGTAACTCACCTACCGCCTGCCCGCCGTGACGAAGGTCAAAGAAAGCCCCGGTTTCATTTCAGTCGCAGTCCTCCGTTGAAGTGCTGAATGACTCCGTAACATTCGCAGGCGGCTTCTTCCAGGCTTTTGCGATTCAGAATTCTCACTGTGCCGCGCAGATTTTCAATCAATCCGGCACTCTGCAGGGCTCCAGCGGCAAGGCTTACGCTGGGCCGTCCAGTGCCCAGCATCTGCGCCAAAAACTCGTGCGTCAATGGAAGCGACTGGCAATCGAAGCGATCCTGGCACATCAGGAGCCAACGGGCGAGGCGTTGTTCCACCTCATGCAGCCGGTTGCAGGCTGCGATCTGCGCCACTTGCATGCCGTGCATGAGTGTGAAGCGGCTCAGTTCCGCCCGCAGGGTAGGAGCGGAAGGAAGAATGTCCTGAAAAACCTCGGCGCGGATGCGGGTGCCGCTTCCCGACATTTGCATGATGGAACGGAAAGTTCCTCGCAGCAGACCCGCCACCACAGACATTCCGACCATGCCCTCCTTGCCAACAATCCCGACTTCGACACTTCTGCCGTCGCGGCTGAGAGCCACTAACGACGACATACCGTCGTTCAGAAAATAAGTGAATTCGATCTTTTCGCCCGGCTCTTCGAGAATCTTGTGTTGCGGCAAGGGTGCGGTTTCAAGGTGGGGCCGAAGCAGGTTGTACTCTTTGTCAGGAAGCGACAACAAAATCAAATTTTGTATCGCCCTGCCGCCAGAATCAGAACGAGAACCGGCATGCAGGGGATCCGGCTTCGGTGGCTTTGAGATTTTTTTACCGATGTTTTTTTTAACGATAACGTCTTCCCTCGTCAAAATATCCATACCCTTTGGATGCGTATGGTTTGGAAAGCCTGTTCCGTGAATCCTGCAGTCTGGATTCTTATCTCACGCATATTCGTAAGGATGTTGCCGGAGAAGATAAGGCGAATCCTTCTCGAGTTTTCCCCACGCCGGGATCTGAAAGAACCCGGTTATCCAATCATCAACCCACATAGGTCATTGGCAAGCGTGCGAGGTCTACCCATTCTTCTCGTTCTCTGTGTTCTTCTCTTGAAGCCTGCGGTCTTTAGCGGCGAGGAGACGGTTGAGCTCTTCGACCAGGGCTAGGAACTTTTCCCGATCTTGCTCAACCGCGATAAGCGAGCAGAGCTGGTGGATGCGGTCACTATCAGCTTGGTTCATGTGGGCTTGCTTAGGCGTTACAGGACGGAAGTATTACAGTATTGGCGGCATCCGGTATGTTCGCTGTCGAACGCTTTCGGTGCTTAGTGATGGCGGGGAAGGTTCCCTGCCCGGCCGGAAAGAGCTTTCCAGCCTCATCGAGACGAGTTGTGTGGGAACGCGATCAGAGCTACCCGCAAGCTCTCCTGCAGATATTCGCTTCAAACATACCCTTTCTTTTTCCAGACCTCCCAATCATCGCGGACGGCAGCGAGCATCGCCTCGGCAGCTTCATGCAACCACCTTCCTTTTTGTTTCCCGAGGTGACGGAGCACCAGTTTGCGGGCCGATTCGGTGCCCAGGTGAATGTTGGCGGTTTCCCATCCCATGGCATGAAGCAGGCGCAGTTCCGTGTCGGGGCCGCGCAAAGAGGCGAGCTCAATGCGCGAGCAGAGCGGACCGAGGCGGCGCACGATCCATCGTCCCCGAAGTTGAACGAAGGGATCAGGACAACGAACTGCCCGGCTGATAATGGTCTGGTAGAGAATTTCGGGCGACCCTTCTTGCTTCGGATCTTCGAGCACCTCTGCCCAATATGCCGAAGAGGCGACGAGAGCCTTAGCCTCTCGAGCGATGCGTGCGCCTCGCCAGTCGGCAATGGCGACGTAGCGGGCATGGCCCAAACTACCGAGTCCTGCCGTGCGGTGCGCCAGTCGAAACTCAATTCCCAGAGCCGGCATGAGATGTTCCAGGGCGTCAACCGCGCTGACAGGAACTTCGCCTTTGACCGTGGGTAGCGAGTCCATCTTCTGCCAAAAGCGGACGGGGTCGCGCAGTTCGCCTTCAGCGATCAGGCGCAGCCATTGGTGATTCTCGCCGAGCACGAAGGGGAGCCCCTTTTTCTCCATCGACTCCTGGTAACCGCTAAGTAATGTATCGCAGATGTCTTCCCGCTTCAGAGGAAGATGCCCCGCTTCTACGGCCAGATGGGCGCTGACCGCAAGGCGCACCAGATCCACCGTGTAGGCCATGGGCCACGCTTCGTCGAAGTCATTGACTCCCCAGATGAGCCTGCCTTCGAGGTCGCGCCATGTCCCGAAATTTTCCACGTGCAGATCGCCCACCGCGAGAACCTGCGGAGCTCCGGCGAGCTCCGGACACACCTTGGGCCAGATTTGTGCCCAGCGATAGTAGGTCGCGCGTAGAAACATGAAGACATCGGCCTTCATGTTTTTATGTTTGAGCTGAAGATCTTTTTTGTCGACCTGAGTGTGGTGAGCGAGCCAGTCTTCGAACTGGCGCGTGGCCTTGACGACGTTCATGCGGGCAACAATAGCTACAGGAGACCGGTCAAGTCAAACGCTGTGGTGAATGATTTGCGGTGGAAAAGAGCGACCGGCGCAAGGTGCTGAATCTTCGGTCTACCCTTGCGCCGGTCATGGTGCGCCCAGAGGTGGCGCAAGCTTACTTCTTGTAATAGGCGGCGTTGCGCTCGACGAATTCTTTCTTCTCCTCGGGCACATCGTCGACCGCCAGGATCGAATCCGACGTACAGGCCGGAACACAGGCTCCGCAGTCGATGCACTCCGCAGGATCGACATACAGCTGAGTTGCCTCTTCAAAGCCGGGCTCATCCTGTTTGGGATGAATGCAGTCGGTGGGGCACACATCGACGCAAAGGGCATCTTTGATACAAGCATCGGTGATTACGTAAGCCATGAAGAATCTCTCCAGAGGAAGTTATTTATTATTGCTCGATGTCAGTGTAGGAGCGGCGACCGGAGAAGTCGGTGATCTTGGTCACGATGCCATGTGAGGACGAGGTATTAACCTCACGCAGAACCGTGACGGCCATCACGGAAATGACAATTTCCTTATGCCAGAATGCCTTCATTGAACTAGTCCTTACTAGTTGAGATCGCCCGGCTCCAACCCACAGAACCCCACAGAGCCGTTACCCCAGACGGCAGGGGCCGGGCGCTTAAAACCTTCCATCCATTAGCTCACTCGATTAGGCACCTTTCGGCACCCTCTTGTTCCGCCGCTTTGCCTGTGTTTGCCCTGACACAGTGACCTTTCACAGCCACAGCTCCCTACTCCCATAAACCCACAACTCCTTGCCTTTCAGCTATTTCCTCCTTGGTCTTCGTCCTGCAATATAAGTTTCCGCAGCCAGGCACAAGGAGAACGAAGATGAAACACGCTGACAAAATCGCACCGGCAAGAAAGTTGGCCTTAGGTTGGATCTTCGCGCTTGTGGTTCTGGCAGCCGTTGTTCCTGGCTTCGCACAGGAGGTTGCCACCTCCGCTGAACATCAGCGCGCTCGCCGCCTGGTGCTGGTGAGCATTGCGGACCGCCGCTTGGCCGTAATCGAAGACGGCAAAGTCTTAGCCTACTTCCCCGTTTCGGTGGGCGCTTCAGTGAGCCCGAGTCCAACCGGCGAATTCGAGATCATCAATCGCGTCGCCAACCCGGCTTACTACCACGACGGCACGGCCATGGCGGCAGGCGAAAGCAATCCCGTAGGAACGCGCTGGATCGGGCTCAACGTAAAAGGCTACGGGATCCATGGCACGAACGCACCGAAGTCGATCGGACATGCCGCCTCGCATGGATGCATCCGCCTGCGGAATCGTGACGTGGAGAAGCTCTACTCCATGCTGCGCGTCGGCGATGTAGTCGAGATTCGTGGGCAGCGGGATGAAGAGGTTGCGCGAGTCTTTGGCGGAACTATCGAAGTGGCTGGCGTGACCGCCTCGGAACACATGGGCGGCCAGTAGGACTTAGGTGTTGGGTCGAAGATCGAGACAGAACTTAACAACCAGGAGGCTTTATGCAGATGGTGATCACATTGATGGCAGTCGTGGCGGGCCTGATTTTTTCACTGGCGGTGGCGTTACTGGCGGAAGAGTTGATTTTCGGGCAAGTGTTCCGGCTGTTTTTTGTAAGGAACTCCGTCCCGCAGACTGTGCCCGTGAAAGATGAGCGGAAGCGCTAAGGCGCAAAAGGAGAACGACGATGCTGGCCTTGAAGTATTTGCTGATTACGGGCGGCGTGGCGATGATCATCGCGGCCGTGTGCATTCTCACCTACGATTTGTATCGCGAACTGTTGTACCGGCGTTTGTTGGCGACGCCCGGAGGAGAGGTCAGCGCCGCGCCGGTCGTGGTGCGCTGGCGAACTTCGCTGGCACTCGGAATGCTGGCTTGGGGACCGCTGCTCCTGGCCTGCAGCATCGTTGTCGTGCCCAGCGGAACGGCGGGTATACGCGTGAGCGAAATAAGCGGCACCGTCCCGGGCACGCTTTATCCCGGCGCGCATATGGTGATACCGCTGGTTGAGGACGTCGCACTCTTCGATACCCGGGATCAGATCTTCACCACCGGTGACACGGAACTTTCAGCCAAGCCCTCGCCGACCAATTTTCCTGCCAAGCCCCAGCTCTTGGACGTGCAAGCCAAAGAAGGATTAACCCTCGGGCTGGCAATCACGGTCCGTTACCGGCTCGATCCAAAGAAGCTGGATTACATCCAGGGGAATTTGCCCCGCCCGGTAGAAAAAGAAATTGTGCCCCCCACGGTTGCCAGCGTATGGCGGGAGATCGTTCCCAACTACACGGTACGCGATGTCTTTTCCGCGAAACGCGAAGAGGTTCGCCAACGTGCCGCCGGGTTGATCACGCAAAAATTGGCAGCAGATGGGATCGTGGTGAAAGAGGTGATGCTGCGCGACATCCAATTGCCTCCGGAATATGCCAAAGGGCTCGAGACGCTGCTATTGAAAGAACAAGAGAATGATCGCATGGGGGTTGAGACAGAATTAAAGACCAAAGAAGTGCGGATCGCCGAACTCGAGGCCGAGGCCGCGAAGGTCCAACAAGTCAAGCAGGCCGAGGGCGATGCCCAGGTGCATGTCTTGCAGGCCAAGGCGGAATCGGACGCAATGCAATACACCCTTCCGCTCAAGCAGAAACAAATCGAGCAGAGCCGGCTGGAGGCCCAGGCGCGCAAGGAGGCGACTATTCAGAATGCCGAAGCCGAAGCCCAAGCCAAGGTTATCGACAGCGAAGCCGAAGGTAAGCGGCGAAAGACCCTGGCCGACGCGGAGGCCCAGGCCAAAGTGGTCGACAGCAAAGCGGAAGAAGAGCGCCGGGATATGCTGGCCACTGCCGAAGCGAATCGCATCCGTCTGACCGCCGCAGCCGATGCCGAAAAGATGCAGAGCGAGGCGGCCGTGTTAAAGGGCAATCCGCTTTTGATCAACAAGATCGTGGCGGAACGGCTCAGCGATAAATTGCAGATCATGATGGTCCCGGCGGACGGAAAATTCTTCTTCGCCAACGACGTATTAAAAGGAATGAATTTGGTCGAGCAAAACGAGAAGGGCGAAAGGCAGCAGACAAGGTAGTTCCGGCGCTCCGCACGAATCACAGCGGCGAAACTTCATGGTGAGATATGATGCGAACGGTTTGGTGGTTCGCTGGAACAAGGCAACGGCATTCCATGATGTTTCGCCGCAAATTGCTGGCCGTGTTCGCGCTGACGGTATTTCTGTCAGTGGCGGCAGTAGCATTTCTGGTATCGGCGGTCACGCGGCGCGCCTTCGACCGCAGCGAGGACGAACGAACCTCCGCGCTGGTAACGCAGTTTCGGCGCGAATTCATACAGCAAGGCGAATCTGTAACGCATCGCGTCGAAGCCATTGCGTTCTCGGACGTAACCGACCGCATGGCCTTGGCACTGAACCGGAAGCCAGCCGATTCAGGTCCGTATTTCGAATCGGCAAAAGCAGTCGCGGAAAATAGCCAGCTCGACTTTCTCGAGTTTGTCGAAAGCGATGGGACGATCGTCTCTTCCGCGCAGTGGCCGGCAAAATTTGGATACCCCGAGGCGGCAGTGGGTAGTCTTGCTGCATCGGTCGATCAGCCCGCATTTTTGAAGCAAGAAGATTTGCAAGACGGAACCGTACTCGGCTTGTTCGCAGTGCGCGAGACGCGGGGCGGCGAGCATCCGATTTACATCATCGGTGGACGGCGTCTCGATAAGCCGTTTCTGTCCGCCCTGGATATGCCCGCCGGAATGCGCGCTCTCTTGTATCGGAATCGAGGCGACCGCTTCGCCGCCGACCTGCTGGTGGATCCTTCTGCCACCTCGATCCCGGCTGTACGACCGGCAGAAAAATTGGAACCTCTGATTGACGCGGTGCGCCACTCCCAACAGGAGATGCACGCGCTGGTGCACTGGTCAGGCGATCCGGCCGAGGACGAACTGTTTCATGCAATTCCGCTGCTGGGGGCGGGCTCAGGGCCAGATCGTCCGCTGCTTGCCATCCTCTTGATCGGCAACTCGCGCCGTCCTTATGTAGAGTTGATGCGGCATATTCGCTCGGCGGCGTTGATGGCAGGCGGCAGCGGAATTCTGCTGGCCATTCTTCTCAGTAGCTGGGCCGCGGCGCGGGTGACTCGTCCGGTCGAGCAGTTGGCACATGCCGCGCAGCAAGTCGCGGCAGGAAATTGGAGCGCGCGGGTGGAGGTAAGCGGCACCGATGAACTTGCGCAACTGGCGGACTCCTTTAATCGCATGACCACAGAATTACTCGCGCAACAAGAACGTCTGGTGCAAGCCGAGCGCGTGGCAGCCTGGCGGGAGTTGGCGCGCCGACTCGCGCATGAGTTGAAGAATCCTCTGTTTCCCTTACAGCTCACGGTGGAGAATCTAATTCGGGCGCGGCAACAGATGCCGGAGCAATTCGACGAAGTCTTCCGCGAGGGTTCGAGAACGCTTTTGGCCGAGATTTCGAATTTGAAAGGGATCATCGGAAAGTTCAGCGAATTTTCCAAAATGCCGCAGCCGCAACTGCAGCCGGTGCAGGTGAATGACGTGATCGGCGGCGTCGCGGAGCTTTTTCAGGCGCAACTGGAGGCTCCCGGGCGCGCCAAGATCAGTTTGCTGCTGCTACTCGATTCGCATCTGCAAACCGTAGCGGCTGACCCAGAGCTGCTGCACCGCGCGATTTCAAATCTCGTCCTCAACGCAATGGATGCAATGCCCGAGGGCGGAACGCTGACCCTGCGCACGCGTGGCGACGATGGCAAAGTGATAATCGAAGTCGCCGATACCGGGTCAGGATTGACGCCGGATGAGTGCGCGAAAATCTTCACTCCTTACTATACGAGCAAGAAGCACGGCACCGGCCTCGGTCTGGCCATCGTGCAGTCGGTGGTCAGCGATCATGGCGGAAGAATTCAGGTCCAGAGTCAGCCGGGACACGGTACTACATTTCTGATTGAATTGCCCCTGGGCGGGAGGTTGATTGTCAACTAAAGCACATTTGCTGATTGTGGATGATGAGGTCAACACTCTGGCGTCTTTGTCGCGCGCCTTTCGCCTGGCAGGGCATGAAGCCACGGTGTGCGACAACGCAGCCAAGGCGACCGAGTTGGCCAAAACGCAAAAGTTTGATTTGATCCTTTCCGATGTCGTGATGCCGGGAAAAGGCGGGCTGGCGTTGCTCGAAGAATTGAAAGCGCAGGGAGTGACGGCTCCAGTCGTGATGATGTCAGGACAGGCAGACATCGAAATGGCAGTACGGGCAACCCGCGCCGGCGCGTTGGATTTTCTGGAGAAACCCATCTCGACAGAAAAACTTTTGCTGACAGTGGAAAATGCCCTGAAGCTCCAGCGTCTGGAAAGTGAGAACCGGCAGCTCAAGCAGCGTCTGGGCAAGCACGAAATCGTGTGGGAGGGCGCGGCCATGCAGCGCGTGATGGCGCAAGTCGAGCGGGTTGCGGCGAGTGAAACCCGAGTCTGCATCCTGGGCGAAACCGGCACCGGAAAAGAACTGGTAGCGCGAACCATTCATGAACGCAGCCCGCGCTCTTCGGGCGCGTTTGTGACTCTAAATTGCGCCGCCGTTCCGGCGGAGTTGATCGAGTCCGAACTCTTCGGCCACGAGAAAGGATCTTTCACCGGAGCCGCGGGACGTCATGTGGGCAAGTTTGAACAGGCCGATCACGGTACGATTTTTCTCGATGAGATCGGGGATATGCCCCTGGCCATGCAGGCCAAGCTGCTGCGCGTGCTCGAAGAAGGCGAAGTAGAGCGCATCGGCGGCGACAAGCCGGTGAGCGTAAATGTGCGCGTGGTCGTGGCGACGCATCGCGATCTGGAAGCCCGCGTGCGCGAAGAGAAATTCCGCCAGGATTTATTTCATCGGATCTATGTTTTTCCCGTAGTGTTGCCCCCGTTGCGCGAGCGCCGCGAAGACATTCCCCGGTTGGTTGGCCACTTCGCCGCGCAACTTTGCGCGCAAAATGGATGGAAGCCGGTTCCCTTTTCTGCTGCGACGCTGGAGGCTTTGCAATCGCATAGCTGGCCCGGCAATGTGCGCGAGTTGCGCAACATGGTCGAGCGATTGATGCTGCTGTCGACCAATGGTGAGGTTGATCTCGCCACCGTGCAGATGGCCATGCCGAAAACCGCTCCTGTAGCGTCATCTACATTCTCCTCAGGACCGCTGGCCGAGCGCGTCGATGCCTTCGAGCGCGAGGTAATTCTGGCGGAGTTAAAACGCAGCCATTCCAACGTGAGCCTGGCGGCGAAATCGCTGGGGCTGGAACGCAGTCATCTGTACAAAAAGGCCGAGCAATTAGGAATTGATATGCGGGCTATGCGTCGGGAACAGGAATCGACCCAGGAGTGACGTTGGCGGTGGTGGGTGGCGTTTCAACGCTGCGATAGGCGCCTCACTTTTCCGTCCGCCATCCGCCTAGAAGAAATCCACCGCCTTCACATCGACCACCTGACCAGGAATCACGATGGTTCCGGTTTCGACATAATCGTTAATGAGCAGGCTATCGGTCAGCGTATCGTAGACGCGCAAATTCCCGCCTTCGGCCACATACTCCACATCGCGGCTACTGAAACCCTGCAACCCCGTAACATCGCCGTTATCTGGAGGAATAATCACCGCATTATTGTTCGTGTTGAAGATCGTGAGGCAGCCGCGTACTTCGCCCTGAGGATCGTTGACGTCCCCGATCGTAGTGCAGTTGTAAGAGCCAACGAAGAGCTGGCCGTTTACGCTCAAATCAATACGATCATGGGTTCCATCGGTGATGACGATGCTGCCCGTCACCGCCATCGCATTGATATCCACCATGTCCAAACGCCCACAGGTAATCGCCGCTGTGGTTTCTCCAGTGCAGGCGTTGTTGGTGACGGAATTGCCCGCTACGTAAAGCGTGGAGCCGTTCAGATATGCGATGGTGGCTCCGTCCACCGGCACTGCCGTCCCCAGGGTCAGACTGGCCATGTCCAGCGCTTGAACGCTGGCCGACACTCCCGCGCCCGAGCACTCGGCGCCGCAATTCAAAATGTAGGCGGTGGTTCCATCCGGGCTAAAAACCGCATTCACCGGACGGCACCCTGCGCATGTGGGAATCACTGCCGTAACCGGGTTGCCGATATTCACTTCAGATGGCGAAAGCACAGTCACCGAATCTGGATCGCCCGAATCTGAATCGCCGCTGAAAGCCAGCAATTCAGTTCCACTGGGATTCGCGACCACAGTCTGCACATTCGGAACGTTCATGTTGTAGGTCACGCCGCCCGAGGCAATATTGAACTCCACCACTGCTCCCGGAGGAGACCCCTTCACCGTAACGGTAGGTACCGCCGCGTAAGCAATGCTGTCCGACACGGCAACCATGCTGGTGGTTGGCCCACCCAGCGCCACCGAGCCGGTGTTACTCTCCGTTGCAGCGCTGATGATGTACGCGCTGTTGCTCCCAGAGTCGAAAGAGAGCACGACCGAACGATCCGGAGAAGTGGCCATAAGGCCGGGAGAATTTCCCGCCGCAATCGGCCGCGCCTTCGCGACCGTGTCGTATTCCCCGTTGATGATGACAACTTCTGGGAACGCCGGCGTGGCCGATACACTTTGGGACGTAAACACGCGTTCCGTCAACCCGCTGGTGTGGGTGGCAGTTGTGGACGTACCGCCGCCCCCGCCACAGCAAACCAAGCTGACGACAGCACTCAGTATTACCGACAAGAGCGCAACTCTCTTCAAACGAAAGGCTCCTAACAACATGAAAAATTGAGATTTAAGTGCGCGAAGTAGCAAATTATAACAGAGCGGGAAAAAGCTGACCGGCCGGGCTTTTCGCGGAGTGGCCGGGTTTCCCTGCGCTCCAAACTGCGCCACAGGTTCTGCGCCGTTCCCACATTCGATCGATTCAGCCTCCCACATCCCAACCCACTACGATCTGCTCAGCACCAATCAACGCTGATCCTGTATTCTGAGCAAGTATATGGCAGCGGACCTTCTTACCCGCATTAAGCAATCCCCCGTCTTATGCGACGGCGCGATGGGAACCCTTCTCTATTCCAAGGGCGTCTTCATCAACCGTTGCTACGACGAACTGAATCTCTCCCAGCCCGATCTGATTCGCGGCATCCATCACGAATATCTGCAGGCCGGCGCCGAAATTATCGAAACCAATACCTTTGGAGCCAATAGCTTCCGCCTTGCCCGGCACAGTATCGCCGACAAATTAGGCGAAATTAATCGGGCGGGAGCGAGGCTGGCTCGAGAAGCCGCCAAGAGCTTCGATGTCTGGGTCGCAGGATCGGTTGGCCCGCTGGGCGCCAGAATCGAACCGCTCGGCAAAACTTCCTATGAAGAGGCACGCCAGGCATTCCGCGAACAGATCGAAGCGCTCGCCGAGGGGGGCGTCGATCTCCTGATGTTCGAGACCTTTGGATACCTCGAAGAACTCCATCAGGCGTTACTCGCCGCCAAAGACGTGGGAGCAAATTTGCCCCTCGTCGTGCAGGTCACCATCGACGAAGACGGTAACTGCCTGGACGGCTCCGATCCAGAGACTTTCACTCCCCGCCTCGAAGAGTGGGGCGCGGACGTCATCGGCTGCAACTGCAGCGTAGGTCCCGTGGCCATGCTGGAAGCGATCGAGCGCATCCATGCCCTCACCACGCTCCCTCTGGCCGCGCAGCCGAATGCCGGCATTCCGCGTTCCGTCGAAGGCAGAAATATCTATCTTTGCTCACCCGAGTACATGGCCAGCTACGCACGAAAATTTATCGCCGCCGGCGCACGTATCGTGGGCGGATGTTGCGGCACCACGCCCGACCACATTCGGGTGATGAAGTCAGCCCTGCGCGTCGGCGAAGCGAGAAATAAGACGGCCTCCGTCCAAGTCGCCGGAACGGCATCCAGCCTCACCGCAATGCCCGCGCAGCCCATGCAGGATCGCTCGCTCCTCGGAGCCAAGCTGGCCCGCGGCGAGTTCGTAACCATGGTCGAGGTAGTTCCTCCCAAAGGCACCGACATCCAGAAGGAGCTCGAGGGCTCGCGCTTCCTGAAATCCGTGGGCGTCGACGCCGTCAACATTCCCGACAGCCCGCGCGCCTCCGCCCGCATGAGCAATCAAGCGCTTTCATTGCTGGTGCAGCGCGAAGCCGGAATCGAGACCATCCTGCACTACACCTGCCGCGACCGCAACGTGCTCTGCATTCAGAGCGATCTGCTGGGAGCAGCCGCGGTCGGTATCAAAAACCTCATCTGCATCACCGGCGATCCTCCCAAGATGGGCAATTATCCCGATGCCACGGCGGTTTTCGATGTCGATGCGATTGGCCTCGTCAATATCGTCCGCAACTTGAACCGCGGGCTCGACCTCGGCACCAACCCCATCGGCACCGGCACGAGTTTCGTGATCGGCGTGGGAGCGAATCCCGGCCTCACCGACCTGGACGAAGAAATTCGCCGCTTCGAGCACAAAGTAAAAGCCGGAGCCGAATACGCGGTCACGCAGCCCGTCTTCGATCTCCGCCTGCTGGAAAACTTCTTGCGCCGGATCGAGCCCTTCCGCATTCCCGTGGTCGCTGGAATCTGGCCGCTAGTCAGCGTGCGCAACGCCGAGTTCATGAAGAATGAACTCCGCGTCTCGGTCCCAGACTCCATCTTCGAACGCATGCAGCGCGCCGCCTCGCCGCAAGCCGCCCGCCAGGAAGGCATCGCCATCGCGCGCGAAATGCTGATCGCCGTTCGCACCATGGTACAAGGCGCGCAAATCAGCGCCCCCCAGGGTCGCTACAGCTCAGCCGTCGATGTGCTCGAAGCTTTGGGAACTGGAACCCCGACCAACGTATAGGTTCCTATTTTGAATTTATAGAGAATACTATTCACCAACTATTTACAAGAAAAGACTGGACACGCCACGAATTAAGTAGCATTACAATAGAGGAGGAGCGTAACCCCGTTGGCTAAATTTGAAGAGTGCCTCCAGCGACTGGAAAAAATCGTCCAGGACCTGGAACAGGGAGATGTCCCTTTAGAAACCTCTCTCAGCCTTTTTGAAGAAGGCATGCTGCTCTCCACTACCTGCCGCAAGGAGCTCGAACAAGCCGAAGGCAAGGTGGAGATCCTGCTGAAAAAGAACGGAAAGCTCCAGGCCGAGCCGTTTGAGCCTCTGGCGGAAAAAGCGCCTGCCCGCAGATAGCTGCTAAGGCTGCGCGATCCCGCCGCAGGGACTCACAGTTGTAATGTCTGTGGTGTAGTGGTGTCAGAACCCTTCCCCGCAGCCCTAGTCCGCCGTTGTTGACGGTCGCCTGTCAGGAGGATCTATGGGCTTAAGTGTAGTTGTTGTCGAGAGCGATCCTAAACTCGCTCGATCGATGGTCAGAGGTCTCTCCTCTGACTTTCATTTCACCTATTTGACCTGCTCCGGCGATGAGCTTCGCCAGCGCGTGGCCAGCAACCAGCCGCAAGCCGTGGTCCTCGATATGGAATATTCTCGCCTGACCGACGTCCGCGATCTGCACCACGATTTTCCCTCGTTGCCTATCTTGTGCACTCACCGCATACCCGATGAGGAATTGTGGGTCGCCGCTCTCGATGCCGGCGCCATTGACGTATGTCCCACAGCCGACGTGAATCATGCTTTGCATTCCATCGTAAGGCGCATGGCCGCCCAAGCAGCAGCAGCATAAAAGCGGTGGTTCGTGGTTGGTGGCTGGCGTGTACGCGCTGGTCGGAAGCACGAGGTGTGAGTATCTCTCCCGAGAGCGGCTTTTCTAATCACTGATCACGAACCACTGTCTTGCTATACTTTCTGCGCAATGCTGCAATTCACTCTCGAGCAAGGCCGCGCTCTGACCGACGATGCCCTGGACCGCCTGATCCCGCTAGAAACTCAGTATCCCGCCTCCATTCACAAGGCGATGCGCCACAGCGTATTCGCCGGAGGCAAGCGCCTGCGCCCAGTATTGTGCATGGAAGCCGCCCGCATGGTCGCCGGATCGCTTCCCCCAAGAATCGAAGAACTTGGCGCAGCGCTCGAAATGCTGCACACCTATTCCCTCATCCATGACGACCTGCCTGCGCTCGATAATGACGACCTTCGCCGCGGACGTCCCACCTGCCACAAAGCCTTCGGCGAGGCGCTCGCCATCCTGGCGGGAGACGCGCTGCAAACCCGAGCCTACGAAGTCTTGGCCCGGCTCGCCTGTGCGCCGGAGCAGCGTGTGCGCATCATCGAAGAGATCGCCCGCGGCACCGGCACCATTGATGGCATGATCGGCGGCCAGGTCGTCGACCTCGAAGCCGAGCACACCCAACCCAGCGCTGGGATGGTCGAATACATCCATCACGCCAAAACCGCAGCTCTCATCACCGCCAGCCTGGTCAGCGGCGGCCTCTATGCCGGAGCCCAGGACAGCGAAGTAGCCAAGCTCCGCGCCTTCGGCCAATCCATCGGTCTGGCCTTTCAGATCGTCGACAACGTCCTCGACGTAACCCAAACCTCCGAGCAACTCGGAAAAACTGCCGGCAAAGACACCGCCGCACAAAAAGCCACGTATCCGGCATTATTCGGAATCGAAGAGTCCGAACGCAAAGCAGATGCCCTGGTCACCGCCGCGTTGCAAGAATTGGCTAGCTTCGGCGAACGTGCCGACACATTGAAGGAATTAGCCCGCTATCTGGTGGAAAGAAAAAAATGAGAAGGCTTCGCCTTCGGGTCCTCTTGCGTGCCTGAGATCGAAACATCGCGACTGAAATTAAGACCCTACACCGACTCTGACATTCCGGCGCTGGTCGCACTGCTCAGCGCGCGGGAGATTGCCGCCACAACTTTGCGCATCGCTCACCCCTACACCGAACAACACGCCCGCGAATTCCTAATCCACGCCCGTAACCCTGACAAACTCTGGCTCGCCATCACTCTACGCCACGACGGCCAACTCTGCGGCGGCATTGGTTTGATGCTCAAACCCGAACATCAACAAGCCGAACTCGGCTACTGGATCGGCGTTCCCTACTGGGGACACGGCTATGCCAGCGAAGCTGCCCGCGCTATGGTTCGCTACGGATTCGAAGATCTCAAACTGCATCGCATCGCCGCCATGTGCATGACCCGCAACCTCGCATCCGCCAGAATTCTTTTGAAACTCGGCATGATTCACGAAGGCCGCCTCCGCGAAGCTCAAAACAAATGGGGAGAATACGTCGATGTCGCCTGCTACGCAATCCTCCGCAAAGAATGGGAGGCCCGCTCGCAGTTCCCTTAACCGATCAGTTCGATCGGTCATCATAGAGACCCACACCCCCCGTCCGAATCCTCTTGACTTCGATTTTGAAAACTGTAATTTTAAGCGACTGATCTGTTTTTTTCCTGCAGATCACCCGCGCCAAACTGCATGTCTTCCCCGAACCTCGACATCCTCGCCATCGCCGCCCACCGTGACGACGTTGAACAAACCTGCGGCGGGACCTTGCTCAAGGCCGCCCAGCGCGGCCAGCGCACCGGCATCCTCGACCTGACCCAAGGTGAAATGGGCACCCGCGGTACCGACGAAGATCGCGCCCGCGAAGCCGCAGATGCGGCAAAGATTCTGGGTGCAAGCTGGCGCCGCGCCCTCGACATCCCCGACGGCCGCGTAGAAAACACCTGGGAGAATCGCCTGAAAGTGGCGGTCGTAATCCGCGAAACCAAGCCCCGCGTAGTAATCCTGCCCTACTGGAAGGGACGTCACCCCGACCACTACACGGCTTCGATTCTAGGCTACGAAGCCTGTTTTCTGGCGGGACTGTCGAAGCTGGAGACGGGGGCTGCGACGAAGTTAGCCCCGCATCGCCCCTTCAAAATTATTTACGCTACGCTTTACTACGACGTGCGCCCCACATTTGTAGTCGACATCACAGATCAGTTCGAGCAGAAGTTCGCCTCCATCCTGGCCTACAAATCGCAGTTCAGCGATCAGGAAGCGGGCAAAGATCTTTTCCCAGCCCACGAAGAAATCCGCGCCCGGGTGGATTCCATGGCTAGGTATTACGGCGCTCTGGGCGGAGTCACTTATGCCGAGCCATTCCTGCAAAAGGAAGTCGGACTAGTCGATGACCTAGTCGCGATCCCTGTGAAATCAATTTGACTTCACTTTTTCATCCCTACGGTCAGCCCATCGCGAATTGGCAGAATTGTGGTGTAGAAATCCGGCGAGCTGTAGAGTAACCGGTTGAACTCAAGAATAGCTTTGGTCCTCGCGTCTTTGGGATTCTTCTCCACCACGCGTCCGCTCCACAATACGTTGTCGGTAATGAACAACCCGCCCTCGCGGAGCCGTGGCGAAACCAACCGCAGGACGCGCGGATAATCTTCTTTATCGACATCGTTGAAGATCACGTCGTACTGCTGTTTCTGCTCCGAGAGATATTCCAGCGCATCGCCGGTGTGCACCTCGATTTGTTTGGCGACTCCAGCCCGATCGAAATATTTGCGTGCGCGTTCCGCGTTCCTGGGGTCGCCATCCGTATAGACGACTTTTCCCTTCTCACCGACAGCTTGCGCCCACCAGATCGTCGAATATCCAATGGCTGATCCCAACTCAAAGACGGTCTTCGCATTGATCATCAGAGCAAGTTGCTGCAGGACGCGGGCTACAGCCGGGCCCACGATCGGCACATCGTGACTGGAAGCGTAGTCTTCCATCTCCACCAAAACGTCATCGCGCTTGGGAAGCATCGAGTAAAGGTAGTCGTCAACCGCACCCAGCGTGGTGAAGTTGTAGTGCCGCCACCTGGGTCTGCTCTCTTTTTTCGGCTTGGATTGAGGCATGTTTTTCCTTCGCATCGAATCGCGAACGCGCATCGTAAATCAGTCAGCCGCCACTTCCTGAGCGCTTACGGTCACTCCAGGCTTCATGGTGAAGACCTCCACGCCCGGAATCCGCTTCGCCAGATCACCCGGACTCCCGGTCAGCATCGGGAACGTTCCGAAATGCATGGGGATCACGGTTTTCGGTTTGAGCAGATTGCAGGCGTAAGCCGCCTCTCGCGGCCCCATGGTGAAATGATCGCCGATCGGCAGCATCGCGATTTCCGGCGCATACAGATCGCGGATGATCGCCATGTCCCCGAAAACATTCGTGTCGCCAGCATGATAAATTTTGACCCCGTTTTCGAATTCGATGACGTACCCGCAGGCTTCGCCGCCGTAGATAAGCTGATCGCCATCCTGAATACCACAGGAATGGTCGGCGTGCACCATCGTGACCTTAATATCGCCGATCTTCTGCGTACCGCCCTTGTTCATCATGGCGGTTTGTTTCGCGCCTTTTTTCTCCAGCCATCCACACAACTCCGGAATGCCGACGACCTGCGGATTGTGCTGCTGAATGATCTCCACCGCGTCACCGATGTGATCGCCGTGGCCGTGCGTGCACAGAAGCACATCCACATGTTTCACTTTCTTCTCAGCCGGCGGACACGAGGGATTATTCATAATCCAGGGATCGACGATCACGGTGCGCCCGCCGGGTGTCACCATGCGAAACGTTGCATGGCCCAGCCATGTAAGTTGAATGCCTTTAAGCTCCATAGAAACTCCTCCCACTCTTCGTCCCGCCACCGCGCGATTGCGATACCACTCGGTTACGCAACCGAAGGCGCCCGAAGAGTAACGATTTGCTCACAAATTTGGTGTTCAGATTCCCTCCACCAGTTGCTCGCTGCTTAGTTTAATATGAAACGCCATGACAGAACTCAAGGTGTTGATTACCCGGCAGGATATCGCGAAACGAGTTGCAGAGCTGGGGGCTGAAATTTCCCGCGACTTCGACGGTCAGCCGGTCATCCTGGTTGGAGTGTTAAAAGGCTCGGCAATTTTTCTTGCCGATCTGGCGCGCCAGATCAAGCTCGATGCCACCTTCGATTTCATCGGCGTCTCCAGTTACGGCAATCGCCCCAGCCCCACCCAGGAACTCAAGAGCGGGTGGGATTCAACCGGCGAAGTGAAGTTGACCAAGGACGTTGACCAGTCGATGAAAGACAAGAATGTGATCGTCGTGGAAGATATCCTCGATACCGGCTTAACCCTAACCGTGTTGAAGAAGCTTTTATTGGCTCATCAGCCGCGCTCACTGAAAATCGCCGCGCTGCTCGATAAGCCCTCGCGCCGCAAGTTACCGCTGCAAGGCGATTACGTCGGATTCACCATTCCCGATGAATTTGTCGTGGGCTACGGCCTGGACTACGCGGAACGCTATCGCAATCTTGCCGATGTCTGCGTGGTTCCGCGCGAGTGACGGTGGCAATCCCGAATATCGAATTCTAGCTTCCGAGCCCCGACCTCCCGGCTGCTATCATAGAAAATCAATGGGTTCCATTCTAAGTAAAGACGAAAAACGCGTTTCCATCGATCCGCTTTTGCTAGAGGTCGCCGATGTTATGTCGACCTCGCTCGACTTGGACGCCACTCTACGCCGGGTTGCGGAGGTGGTCCGTCAAGTCATCGACTATGAAATTTTCGCCATCCTTTTGCTCCACGAAAAGACCCAGGATCTGCGCTTTCGCTTTCAAGTTGGATATCCTCCCGAAATCGCGGAACGCGCCCGCATCAAGCTGGGCGAAGGAGTCACCGGCCAGGCCGCCCAGTTGCGCGAGACCATTCTCATCAACGACGTAACCAAGGACTCCCGCTACGTGGCCGCCGTGCCCAACGTCTGCTCCGAACTTGCTGTGCCGCTGATTAGCAAGAACCGGGTCATCGGGGTGATTGATATCGAAGCGCGCAAAACCAATTACTTTACCGACGAGCACAAGCGTCTTCTGACGTTAATCGCGTCGCGCATGGCGGCGGGTATTGAAAACGCGCAGCTTTATACCCGTACTACAAAACAAGCACGGATTCTGCTGCTTTTGAATGAGATCGCGCGCGAGCTGAGCTCGATCCTGAATCTCGATGAACTGCTGGGCCGGATCGCCGAACTGCTGCGCCGCTTGATCGATTTTCAAATGTTCAGCATTCTCCTGCTGGATGATTCGGGCGAAAAATTGCAGCATCGTTTCTCTTTGCGATTCCACGAAAATGTTCACGTGAAGCAGGAGATTCCTCTGGGTCGCGGGCTGGTGGGAGCCGCGGCGGAGACCAGGCAGGCGATTCTTGTACCCGACGTCAGCAAAGATCCGCGGTACATTACGCTGAACCCCGAGACGCGATCGGAATTGGCAGTCCCGCTGATTTATAAAGATAAAGTCATCGGAGTGCTGGACCTGGAGCACACCCGCCGCGGATTTTTTACCGACGAACACCGCCGCACCATGATGACGCTGGCTGCGCAGGTTGCCATTGCCATTGAGAACGCGCGCCTCTACGAAGAGATTGCGCGCCAGGAGCGCCGTTTGGAGCGCGACCTGGCGCTGGCTCGCGAATTGCAGATGCGTTTGCTGCCGCAGACGCTGCCCAAGCTGGCACACTTGGAATTAGCCGCAAAGTTCACGCCAGCGCGCGCCATCGGCGGCGATCTTTACGATTTCATTCCGTACTCACTTTCGCGTCTCGGAATCGCAATTGGCAACGTCAGCGGGAAAGGCGCGCCCGCCGCCATTTATGCCGCCTTGGTGAGCGGCATCCTGCGCTCTCATGCGCCCATCGAACCCGGACCCGCAGAAATGCTATCGGCGGTGAATTTGTCTCTGGCCGAGCGCCGCATCGAGGCGCAGTTCGTATCCATTATTTATGCGGTCTGGGATGATGAAAACAGCACGCTTCAGGTGGCGAACTCCGGCTTGCCGCGTCCCCTCTATGTTCACGATGGAAAAATAGCCGCCATCGAGGCGACCGGTCTGCCTCTGGGCTTGTTCGACGATGCCAGCTACGACGAGTTCAGCTTTAAGATGGAGCCCGGCGACATGTTCGTTTTCTTCAGCGACGGCATTCTTGATGCGCGTAACCGGCGCGGTGAACTTTTTGGCCGCGGACGAGTCGAAAAAATCATCGCCCAGTGCGGGAGTAAGTCTGCAGATTGCGTGGTGACCTCTCTATTCAAGGCAGCGGCGGAGCATTCGGCCGGAGTCGAAACTTTCGACGACCAAACTGTGGTTGCGATCAAAGTAAAAGATAGCGCGGGGCCCGTTTCTTCAAAAAAGAGATGACGCCGCGTACCGAAGCTACGAGCTCTGTGTCCGCCTATTCCGAGCGGCAGCCGGGATTCGTTATGCGCGAACAACGCGCTGGGATATTGCGCCGCACCGAGAGCCTGATTTTGCATTGCGACGGTGTGTCCTTGCCCAAATTGGCCGAGACTTACGGAACCCCGCTGTATGTTTATTCGGCAACCACGATCCGAGGGCGCTATACCGCCTTTGACCAGGCTTTTCGGCACGTCCCCCACACCATCTGTTATTCCGTCAAAGCCAATTCCAATCTGAGCATCCTGCGCCTGCTGGCGCGCGAGGGATGCGGCTTCGATGTAGTTTCCGGTGGAGAACTGGAACGGGTCTTGGCCGCTGATAAACGGGCAGCGAAGAAGGTCGTCTTTTCCGGCGTCGGAAAATCGCGCGAAGAGATGACGGCGGCGCTCAAAGCCGGAATTCTACTCTTCAACGTCGAGAGTGAATCGGAACTTTGGGCCCTGGCGGAATGCTCCACACGATTGCGCAAGGTCGCGCGCATGGCTTTTCGCGTCAATCCCGATGTCGCCGCCGATACCCATCCTTACATTTCGACTGGCTTGCACAAACACAAGTTCGGAGTACCGATCGGCAGTGCGCGTGCCCTTTACGCCAAGGCGTCGGGAGTGCGGTATCTGAAGGTGGCAGGGGTTAGTGTTCACATCGGTTCGCAAATCACCGATGTGGCGCCGTTTGCCGAGGCAGTGGATCGGGTCTCCGCCTTTGTGCGCGAGCTGCGCTCCGACGGTCACCGAATCGACTACGTCGACATCGGCGGCGGGCTTGGCATCTCCTATCAAAAGCCGGCACCAGACTTCGCTGAATCGGTTGCTGCATACGCCCAAGGAGTGATGGATCCTCTGCGCGGTTTGAGCCTGCATTTATTGCTTGAGCCGGGACGGTCAATCATTGGGCCAGCCGGAGTTCTACTTACGTCGGTGATCTACAGAAAGCAGAACGACGGCAAGAAATTCTTAGTGGTCGACGCGGCGATGAATGATCTTCTCCGGCCTGCACTCTACGGCGCGTATCACGAGATTATTCCGGTGGTGCAGAAAAAAGCTTCGCCAAACAAGAAAGAGACTGTCGACGTGGTCGGGCCGGTGTGCGAGTCGGGCGACTTTTTTGCCAAGGATCGCGAATTGCCACTGGTCGAAGAGGGCGAATTGCTCGCCATTCTTGATGCCGGCGCTTACGGAATGGCATTGTCGTCGAACTACAATACACGTCCGCGGCCACCGGAACTGCTGGTGAGTGGCAAATCGGTCAAGGTGATTCGGCGCCGCGAAAAAATCCGCGACCTATATGCGGCAGAGCTGTAAGCGGGAACGGAACAAAAGGCTAAGGTCGGGTTCGTAGACAGACGATGAGGGTGCAGTTCATTCCGCAGCCTTAAGGCAGACTGCGCGTCCCGCCGATTCTATTTTTCTCCCCACTTCAACTTCGTGCGCAGCACGTGGAAGAAATCCTTGTCCGTACGAAACAACTTGACTTTGTGCTCGGAGAGGCGGCATCGTACGCGGTCTCCATCGCGCAGGTCGAGGCCGGGCTGACCATCCAGGCTTAAATATGCGACTTCCTCGCTGCGTAGCAGAATCTCAATGACGGCGGAATCGGGAACGATGAGCGGACGATGCGTCAGCGAATGGGGCGCCACGGGAGTGACCACGAATGCCTTCACTGTCGGCATTACTACCGGACCGCCCGCAGACAGCGAGTACGCGGTCGAACCGGTCGGCGTCGCCACGATCATGCCATCGGCACGATAGCTGGCTACGAATGCCCGATCGACGTAAAGCTCATAGTGATTGAGCCGGGCCAACGCGGTCTTGTTCACCACCACGTCGTTAAACGCCCGGTAGTTCGATAGAACCTGTTCGCCGCGCAGCAGATCACAGTGCATGAGAGAACGTTGCTCGATCGCAGTTCGGCCTTGGGCGATCGAATCCAACATCGAGAACAGCGACGGGAGGGGAACGTCAGTCAGAAAACCGAGCGATCCAAGATTCACGCCCAGCAGGGGAGCGTCCGATTCGGCAGTTTCACGTACCGCCGAGAGCAGGGTGCCGTCGCCGCCGAGCACGATGACCAGATCCAGAGTCCGCGCGGACATTTGCGAGCGCATCACCTCTTCCAGGCCGTCGCAGTATTTCGCAGTCTCCGGATCGACGATCACCCGATAACCGTGAGCGTGCAGCCACTTCAGCAATTCAGGAACGGTGCGGGCGACCTCGGGCCGTGCCGGACGGGAGATGATGGCAGCGATTTTCGATTGCGACAACGGGGCCGGATTTGCCATGTTGGAAGACGAAACTAAGATTGTACAGAATTCAGAAAACAAAGAGTTCAAACTCAGAAGCGCACAGAAAATTAGAAGACTGCCCACAGCAGGAATTCGCGGTTGCCCTCCGCGCCGAGGATCGGCGAGTCGATCACATCGGTGCGAGTGCATCCCAGCTCAATCACCGTTTTCTTTACTTTTTCAACTGCAGCCCATTGCACCGATTCGTCGCGCACAATCCCACCCTTACCGACGAATCCCTTCCCCGCTTCGAATTGAGGTTTAACCAGCACGATCAACTGCCGCCCATGCCGCTCCTCAAGAGCAACCGGAAAAGCCGCAGCCACTGCCGGAACAAGAACAAGCGTTGCGGAAATGAAGGCCACGTCGATCACCATGAAATCCACGTTCTCGCCGATCGCATCTTTTGTTACGTAGCGGGCGTTGGTCTTTTCAAGCAGGCGCACCCGCGGATCCTGGCGCAACTTGAAATCCATCTGGCCGTAACCCGTATCGATGGCGATGACACGACCTGCTCCATGCTGCAAAAGGCAATCCGTGAAGCCGCCGGTGGACGCGCCAACGTCGAGGCAGACTTTGCCCGAGACGTCGATTTGCCAGTGTTCCAGAGCGCGCTCCAGTTTGATTCCACCGCGGCTCACATACTTCAGATCTTCGCCGAGAAGTCGAACTACCGCTTCGGCATCAACCTGAGCGCCCGCCTTTTCAACTTTCTGTTCATTGACCAGAACCTTTCCTGCCAGGATGAGGGCTTGGGCTCGTTCGCGTGAGGCCGCCAGTCGGCGGTCGACCAGCAATTTATCAAGTCTCAATTTCAAAGTTCGCCGGCCGCTGAATCCACATGGGGCAAGCTGAGTTTATCGTAATCATGCCACGAAAGTGCCAGCACCCGCCTCGGTGCAAAATGTTGAAGCATTTCCGGCAGAAGCACTTACGGGGATACGGTCTTTGTTTTCCACAGAATTTTCCACGGTTGTGTTGAAAACTTCGCAGCCGACCAGGACTTGCGGAGCTCGCCGCAAAAGCAAAGCCGCCACAGAGGCGGCTTTCAATCCGACCAAACTGAAGGATACTATCCGGCGACCTCTTCCAGAAGCTTCTGGTCGATATCGAAATTGGAGTGAACATTCTGCACATCGTCCTGATCTTCGAGCGCCTCCATCAGCCGGATCATCGTATTTGCAGCCTGACCTTCCAGTTTGATGTAGGTCTGAGGAATCATGGACACGCTCGACGATGCGGGGGCGATCCCCGCTTTCTTCACGGCTTCGAGCACCGTTTCGAACGCCGAAGGTTCGGTAAGGATCTCCCAATTCTCGCCGTCATCGTGCAGATCGTCGCCTCCAGCTTCGAGAACGATGTTCATCAGATCGTCCTCCTTCGCGGCGCTCTTGGGAATGACGATGTCGCCCTTCTTGTGGAACATCCACGAAACCGCGCCCGCCTCGGCCATGTTGCCGCCGTTCTTGCCAAAGCAGTGACGAATTTCGCTGACCGTGCGGTTACGGTTATCGGTGTTGATGTCGAGCAAAACCGCGACGCCGCCGGGGCCGTAGCCCTCAAGAGAAAACTCTTCGTAGTTAGCGCCCGGCAATTCACCCGTGCCGCGCTGGATGGCCCGCTTGATATTGTCGGCAGGCATGTTCTCTGCCTTCGCGGCAAGGATGGCGGTGCGCAGGCGTGGGTTGGCATCGGGATCGCCGCCGCCGTTCTTGGACGCGATGCTGATTTCCTTAATGAGTCGGGTAAAAATCTTGCCGCGCTTGGCATCCAGCGCGCCCTTCTTGTGCTTAATTGTGGCCCATTTTGAATGGCCGGACATGGATAGACCTCTATCGATTAATTTCTTTTCACGCGGGATTCGCCCGTAGAAAGTGCACAGGCAGCCTCGAACGTATGCAGGCGAACAAAAATTATAGCACGATTCGATTCCAACGGAAGCGCGGAACGCCGGTTCACGGCCAAGTGCCCTGGCCTGATCTTTGACCACAAGAAAACCACAATAACTTTCGTTTGACTGGAGCCCGCTTGCGCCCTAACATGCCAGCTAGGCGTTATCGTGTAGATGCCTGGCCAAGTCATCAGTCATTATCGGATCATCGAAAAAATCGGCTCTGGAGCCATGGGCGAGGTTTTTCGCGCTCGGGACGAAAGGCTGGGACGCGATGTTGCTTTGAAACTGATCCGCCCAGCTTCCAGCGCCAACCCTGACCATCTCCGGCGTTTCGAACTGGAAGCGCGGGCTGCAGCAGCGCTCAGTCATCCCAATATCGTTGCCGTTTACAACGTCGGTTTCAGCGAAGGCTCTCCTTACATCGTTTGCGAGCTGCTTGAAGGCAAGACCCTGCGCAAGCGGCTGGAGGAAGGCCCTCTACCGGTTCGCGTAGGCATCGATTACGCGATGCAAATTGTCCAGGGTCTGATTGCGGCGCATGATCGCCGGATTGTTCATCGCGACCTGAAACCGGAGAACCTGTTCGTAACCACAGACGGCCGTGTGAAAATTCTCGACTTCGGGGTCGCGAAGTTACAGGCGGAACCGGCGGAAGCCGGACGCTCGGTGGAAGAACTTACCACTGTCACCCGTAGCGGCGCCCTGGTCGGTACGGTCGCCTATATGTCCCCCGAGCAACTGCGCGCCAAGGCTGTGGATCATCGCAGCGACATCTTCAGCATGGGCGCAATTCTCTACGAACTATTTACCGGACGCCGGGCCTTTCGGGGAGAAACCGAAGTCGACACCATCACCGCGGTGCTTAAAGAAGACCCTCCTGAAGCCAACCTCGAGCAGGCGAAAGTTCCCACGTCCTGCCAGCAGATCGTTCAGCACTGCTTGGAGAAGGAGCCGGAGAATCGCTTTCAATCGGCGCGTGATTTGGCTTTTGCGCTCACCACGCTGGCGGATACATCGGGACGGTCGACCCGTCCGCGGAAACTGGGAACGCGGTCGAGAATGATTCCGTGGGCCCTGGCAGCTTTGTTTCTGCTGGCAACGGTACTGTTCCTGGTAAAGCAGTTCCGCCCGGAGGTCGAGTCTCCCTTGTACCACCGTTTGACTTATGAACAGGGCACGGTCTACTCGGCGCGCTTTGCGCCCGGCTTTCGAGAGGTTGTGTACGGCGCTGCCTGGAACAACCGACCGCTGCAATTGTTCTCGACCGTCGCGGATTCGTTTTTAAGCCAACGCCTCAACGTCAGCGACGCGAAATTGCTTGCCGTCTCTCGCACCGGCGAGCTGGCGGTGACCATGCACGGGGTTCATGGGGCCCACATGCAAATTGAAGGAGGGATGCTGGCTCGGGTGCCTGTTGCCGGAGGCTCGCCCCGAGAACTCCTCCAAGATGTGCCTTCCGCAGACTGGGATGCGAAAGGTGAACTCGCGGTCGTCCACCGCGTTGAAGGCCGGGATCAAATCGAGTATCCCATCGGGCACGTGCTTTATCAGAGTCAGGGATGGATAAGCCACATTCGTTTAGCTCCCAGCGGCGACAAAATCGGTTTTATGGATCACCCGTCGCTGTGGGATGACCGCGGTTCGGTTGCCTTGGTGGATCTTAGCGGACATTTCAGACTGCTCTCCAACGAATGGCCCTCGGAGGATGGCCTGGCTTGGAGTGCCGATGGAAAAGAAATCTGGTTTACCGCAGCGGAAGCTGGTTACAGCCGCGTCCTGCGCGCTGTGGATATGTCCGGACGCCTGCGTAAAGTTTTGGAGCTGCCGGCCGCAATTACCTTGGAGGACATAGCGCCAGATGGCCGCGCCCTGGTGAGCCTGGAGGCCGAACGCGTAGCTTTAGCCACCACCAAACTGGACGGCAAGAGCGTGGACATCTCCTGGCATGATTGGAACGTTGCCAAGGATATTTCGGCAGACGGGCAATCGGTCCTATTCGAAGATGCCAGCGAAACCGCGGGCGCCCACTATGTACTTGCC
The DNA here is from genome assembly GCA_963710965.1 of uncultured Acidobacteriaceae bacterium. Taxonomy (GTDB): domain Bacteria; phylum Acidobacteriota; class Terriglobia; order Terriglobales; family Acidobacteriaceae; genus Sulfotelmatobacter. Next base: position 130,664 of record CAVQCP010000059.1, read on the forward strand.
ATTCGCAAGATCGATGGTTCACCTCCGATGCAATTGGGGGAAGGTAGCGCAGGCACGCTTTCCCCGGACGGCAAGTGGGCGATTTCCGTTTATCCGGGAAACCCCGGAACGGTCAAACTCATTCCCATCGGTCCCGGTCAGCCTCGTACGATTAGCCTACCGGGGCTCGACGTCAAGAATGGCTCGGCTCACTTTCTGGGAGACGGAAAACACATCACCGTCAACGCCGGGGAATCCGGCCACTCTGTGCGCATGTATCTGGTGGATCTGGACGGCGGAAAAGGAATGCCGATCACACCGGAAGGAATAACCGGTGGGCTGATCTCGCCTGACGGTCGATACATTTTTTTTCAAAATGAAGGCAAAGCACCCGCGGTCTACGCCACCGCCGGAAGCGCATCGCCCCACCTCATCCCCAACCTTGAACCGGACTTCGTTCCCATTCGGTGGTCAGAGGACAATTCTTCAATCATTGGGTATCTTCGCGGCCACGACCACACGCTGGTGTACAACGTCAACGTAGATAGTGGCAAAAAAACTCTGCTCCTGGAATTGCGACCCGAGAATTCGGGAGTGGTGAACATCGGTCCCGTGGTTGTGACTCGTGATGGCTCGCGCTTCGCCTACAGCTACTATCAGGTACTCTCCGTGCTTTATCTGATCTCCGGCATACACTGACGCTCCGTCGAGCGAATCAGCCTAATCCAATGGGCCACTAAAATCCGCAGAAACATAGTGGAAGAAAATTGAGGTCAACGTCTGTCCCTCGCCCAGGACATGGCGGTAGTGCGGCACCTTGGTCCCTCGATAAACCAATCCGTCACCCAAGGCCTGATAAACCGCAACCGACCCATGGGACGTGGCAATGCGGATCGGCCAGGGCGTAACCGATTCCGGCTCGGGAGAGAAATCCAAAGACAAAGTGACGCTGAACTCGCACTGCTCGCGATCGGTGTGTTTCTTCAACTCTGCGCCACTGAGATAAGAGGCCAGATAAACATAGGAAGGTTTGACGGCTTCGCCTACGATGGCGCTCACCGCCTTTGCCAACTGATGGTGAAAAAATCGCGCCACACTTTCATTGTGAGCGATGTAGCGCCGAGAGCTCTGATGATCTCCCAGCCGAATTGCTCCCCGCCGGATCGCTTGGCGGTAGTAGCGGCGCAACGCAGCCACGTGAAAAGGGTGTATCAAATTGCGCAGCGGGACGTAACCATTCTGCTGAAACTGCGGATTACTTTTGTTCGTAACCTCGATCCACTCGGCGCCGCGTAACGCCGCGTAATCTTCTGTCGTCAAAATGCCAGCGCGAGCCAACAGCAAACGCACATCCGCGGGAATGGAATCAGGCGCCGCATCCCCGGAGCGAAGCCGCGAAACGATCGCTTCCAACCGGGGTCCCAGCCAGAACGGCAGCAGCGCGCCCGTAGCTGGGTTACGCACCCACGCTACCGTACCCTGCAAATGGAGACCCTCCAGCAGGTGCGCCTGCTCTTTCAGTTCTTCCGGCACTCGTCCGGCGTGCAGAACCGAGCATTGTGGATTCACGAACAGGGGCTGGCGAGAAATATCGAGCCGCGAAAATTGCGCTTCGAGTTGGCTCTGCGCGATCAAATGCAGCGGCAACTCGTCCAGCAGGCAATGAAACCGGTCGGGAGGCAGAGTCGCGGTAACCGTCTGCCGCGATCCTACCCCCATTAGTCCGGCAATCCATTCCAGCCAGGTTGCGTCCTTTATTTGTGTAGCCATCCGTTTAAGGTAAATCGGCTGTCCCCGAAAGTCCGCGATGCACATTTCACCGGGTTGATCTCGTGCAACACCGAGCACGGGAAAAACACGATCTGGTTCTGCTGCGGCACGATCGTCTGATAACTTCCGGTATTCGAGTGGTCTCGTGAATCGTGCAGGAGCAACTCTCCACCATCGAACTGCCGCGGATCGCGGTGGAAAAAATAGACAAAGGTGATATAGCGCGAGGCAACGGTTTCCTGCGCATCGTCGCTGTGAACGCGGAAGAAATCGCCGTCATTGCTGGCCGTGATCTGCGCCTCTACGCGCGTAATGGGAAACTCCTCTAGCCCAAACTGCTCGAGCACCCTGGGAAGTACGTGCCGCACCCGCTCCAAAATCAAATCCTGATGTTTTCCCAAGTCCAGGAGCACGCGCGAACGCCGATGGCTGTAATTGATCATCCCCGCATCCCCAGTCGGCGATATGACCTCGCTGTTTTGGAACTCCGCCTCATGGGCTAGCGTGAAGCGAACCAGTTCGTCGAGCTCCTGCGGGGCCAGAAATTCATCCAGGACGACGCACTGCGCTGGTTTTTTCTCAGGCGCTTCCAAAAGCTCGACACCACCGTGCGAACTATTTTCACTAGACTGGCGCGCCGTTGCCGACCGAACACCGTGGCTGATATTCGGAGGCTGAGGAGCATTCGGCGGCTGCGGCGCTGGCGGCTCTTCCATCGGACGCGGGCCGCTGGGGGCTTTCGGGGCATTGTGCAGGCTGATGTTTGGAGGCTGCGGTGCAGGGGGTGGGACAACGGGAGTCTCCATGGGAGCGTTCGGAGGTTGCGGTGCGGGAGGTTTCACGTTGGGCGCGGTACCCGCTCGCACCGTGGTGGCAGATGTGGATTCTTCGATCCCGGTAGAAATTCCTGAGCGCGCCAGAATCTGATCGACGATGCTGCCACCCAACAATGAAAAGGCGCGCTGGGCTACGGTTTCACCGACTGACCGAGCGATCACCGCAGTCACCGCCGATTGCGTTTGGAGATCGTTGCTGGCCAGCCTGGAGTTTTGCAGGATACTCATCAACAGCTCTCGCTCACGCGGGCTGAGAATTCGGTCATCCTGCATTAAGCTTTCAGAAAATGCATCGAGAAATTGCTTCGCCATCATCGGACACACTCCTTCGTATGCTTGCTTGCGAAAGGTTAAGTTAGTGTGCGAAGGGGAAGCAGCTTTCGCGAAAAACCTTAACACTACGGAGAAAGATTATCAAACGAAATTTCGGTAATAATATACTTGACTGAACGGAGACGACAATGGAAGATAAAGACACCGTGACAGGGCAGAGGTTAGAGACGGTTGGCATTTCTTGTGCCTCTTGCGGCGAGGAAATGGATCGGGTGTCCGTGAATGTTTCAGGAATGACAACGTGTGCAATCTGCCGTCATTGCGGAGTGGAAAATCAATTCTTGGGTAGCCTCACACCTCGGGTGTGTAAGGGAAAACATCTGGGCCGCGCACTTGCCCATGCCAGCCACAGTTAGGATTCTGGCAGACTACGGCGATGTGAGTTATTACTCCGCTTTCTTCCGGCAGAATCGGTAACTCTCGCCAGAATAATATGCGTCGCTTGCAGTTGGGACATGCCGTTACATAGTTTGGCAGTTGCTCGCCGCCAACACCGAAGTCGCCGATCATTTCCATAGCGCCATGAATTATACTGCTCCGCGCTATGGAATCCGCCAAAAGGTTATGCGCTTTTTGCCCTAATCCGGCTACTCCATTAGCTCAGGAACATTTATGGAGCGCGTGGATAGGGCGGCTGTTTCCTCAACAAAGATTAACTTGGACGATAGTTGACCCTGAAAACTTCGGTGTCACAAGAGGGCAGATGGAATCATTCGATCTGAAAATAGAAGCCGTATGTGGCGACTGTAATCATGGTTGGATGAGCATGCTAGAAACGGAAATTCAACCACTGCTCTCGGGTGTCATTCGAGACGGAGAGAGCATGGGTTTCTCAAAACGGGATAGGGCTAAACTAGCCGCTTTTACCTTTAAGAATGCGGTTATTGCCAACTACCTTAATCCGGCGCGTGAGCCATTTTTCACCAGAGCTGCGCGTGAGCGATTCAGAAAATCTCGCCAGATTCCTCCGAGTGTTGGCGCTTGGTTTTCCGCTCTCGTTGCTCCCACCCTTACAGGGCTTAACTTCGGATACGTTCTCGGATTGCAAACAGGAGATGAATACCGAGTCTGGGATGATCTGGAAATTTATGTTTATACCTTTGCCGTTGGATACTTGGTTCTTCAGCTTCGCGCCTTCCGATGGGCTAACTTCGTTGATCGTGGCAGAGATTTGCCGCGCAGTCTTCCGCAGAAACCTTTCTGGGATGATTGTTCCATAACATTCTGGCCAAATTTCGGGAGAGCCGTTGACTTGGTGCGATGGCCGCCACCCAAGTGTTTGACTGAGGAAACTCTTAAGCTCTACGCCGAGCGATGGTCTGGACCTATCAAGTTTTCCTGAAGATCGGGCGGATTGACTTTTGCGGCACGTATAGATACCCTCATTTCTGAAGGACTATACGTGCCGCAAAAGTCAATCCGCCCGACGCAATCCGCCAAGAATGTTACGGGCGATTTTGGCAAGTTCACGGATTTTATGAGGCGTCTAGTTGCCGTTCCCCATTCGGAAATTAAGGCGAAACTAGACGCCGAGAAACAATCGAAGCAACGGCGGAAGAAACTTTCTTCCGGCTCCCGCGCTTCCCACGCCAAAGATTAGAACGGCGTTTCTCCCACCTTACCAGTCACCTCTGCGAAGGTCAACCGCTTCCCCACGATCTGTGATAAGGCTAGGCCGAATCGTTCTGCATCGGTCAGCTTGTGCCCGTTCTCATCCTTGCGGTTATTGTAGCGGAACATTTGTTCGTCCAAGTAGCGGTGAAGATGGAACGGCTCTACTGCTACGTAGGTTCCATTCAGGCCGCGCTTGAGCAAGCTCCAAAAGTTCTCAAGGCCGTTAGTATGCACGTTCCCGCGTACATAGCTTTCCATGTGGTTCACAAACTCATGGACGTAATCATTCGGCAGTGAGCGATAGACCCGAGCTTCATCGGTGAAAATCTTGGAACCCGGCGCAACTTGATCGAGTACAGCAGTCTGCAACGATGCGCGATTGACCTTGGGAACCACGGTAGCGCGAACGGTGCGGGATTCACGATCTAGCACGCCCCATACTGCGGTTTTGTTGAGTAGGTTTGCATCGCCAGTCATGGAAGAATCACGGGCAACCTTAAATTGAGCGCGGCGCGATGCGTGCATGTTCTTCGCTTTTCCGCCGACAAAAGTCTCATCCGATTCAATCTCGCGTCCCGGCCCACCCATCTTAGCGAAGCTACCGCTCTGCATGGCAGTCCGAATCCGGTGCATCATAAACCAAGCTGATTTTTGAGTGACGCCCAGAGCGCGGCCAATCTCATAGCTAGAGATGCCGTTGCGGGAGTTTGCCAGCAACCAAGTAGCAGGGAGCCACTTCTCTAGCGGGATGGGAGAATCCTCGTACACGGTGCCAATTTTGAGCGAGAACTTTTGCTTGGGGTGCTTCGCGCCACAGAAATACAGCCGCGCCTTTTCAAGATAGGTGACTTTCTCGGAATTGCAGTTCGGGCAGCGGACTTTGCCGTCTTCCCAGCGCACCGCAATCATAAACTGGCGGCAGTTCTCGTAGTCCGAGAAGAACTGAATTGCTTGTTGGAGAGTCTGTGGGCCTTTCATGCACCCAAGATAGCAAAATAATGTACTTCAGTCAAGTATATTATTACCGAAATTTCGGAAATTATGGCTTAGGGCCCTGCGGCTCCCACCTTGCCGGTTCGTTTGGGGCATCTTTTGCATTGGACATTGCTTTAGCGATGACGAATCCTATCGTAGTCATCATCGCGCCCTCGGATATTTCTAGCAGGCGAGCCTTATCCGTTCGCCATGGCGCCTACCATGGAATGGAAAATCTTCATTCCATCGATGCCACCCAGTTCAGCCTCTGAAGAACGCTCCGGATGAGGCATCATTCCCACAACATTGCCCCCTTCGCTGCAAATACCGGCAATGTTATCCAGCGAACCGTTGGGATTGGCCGATGCGGAAATCTCGCCGGCCGGAGTCGCATAGCGAAAGACAACCCGGTTCTCTCGATGCAACTGATCCAGCGTGGCCTGATCGCAGAAATAATTTCCTTCCATGTGGCCGATGGGAATGGTCAACACTTCTCCTGGAGAGCACGCATTCGTAAAAGGAGTGGCCGCATTCTCCACCCGCACCTGCACCGGCTTGCAAACATATTTGAGGCCGGTGTTGCGCATGAGCGCTCCCGGCAAAAGGCCAGACTCGCAGAGAATTTGAAACCCATTGCAAATCCCCAGCACCAATCCTCCGCCATCGGCGAAATGGCGCACCGATTCCATCACCGGAGAAAACTTGGCAATCGCTCCTGTGCGTAGATAGTCGCCATAGGCAAACCCGCCGGGAACGATGATGGCATCACAGTTCTCCAGATCATGCGATTCATGCCAAAGAAAACTTACCGGCTGCTTGGCGATCTGCTGAATCGTCCAGTAAGCATCATGGTCGCAGTTCGAACCGGGAAAAATAATAACTCCGAATTTCATCGCATGTCCTTACTTTTTGGGATTTGAGGCCAGTTTAGCATGCGCGCATGTTCGATCGTCGCGCCGCCATCGCGCCACAGGCGCGCGCACGATGTGACGTAACCTTCGGAAGCTAGGGTTGCGCCAGTATCGGAGGTGTCGGTATGGGCGCAGCAGGCGCTTGCGGCGGAACTCCCTTTGCCCTCACGATCGCCCAGTGCCATTCCTGGTCGGGAAAAAGAGCAAAGTTCAAAGGCGTTCGAAAAGTTGCGGTGGCGTCGGGAGCGGCCGCTCCCTTCATGTGAAGAAGGATCGTCACGTCAGGGTGTTTCTGATCCTGTACGGGTTGTGGAGCGCTGCCCGCCACTGCGGGAAAAATCCGAGCCCGTCCCAGGGAAGATGTTTTTTCATCCGGATCGGTCTGGCGCACGATGGTCAGTCCGATGACCACCTCGCGCAAGTTCCAGGCAGTTCCGTTATGCATTGCAACCTGCAGAGAATCCCCATCGAGCGTGGCAGGCCCGTCAAGTTTGGCCAGTTCGCTGCGCGGCAACTCATCCAGCATGATCGGATCGGCCAATAGCGACGTGGCCTTCGCGCTAAACGACAGGCTGCAGACCACATCCGGCGAAGAGACCTGGAAGCCCTTCCCACCGGGGTCGAGCGAAAACACCGGTGAGACCCCAGACCCATGATGAGCTTCGGCTTCATCCATTACCTTCGATAAGTTGTCGTTGTCAATGACAGGTTCAGCGGCAGCAGATTTCTTGCGAAATTGGCGCGCCACATCTCCCAGCGGAGTTTCATCTTCCTGGGCATGAAGACGAGGCAGAATGAACAAGAAAGACGCCAGGAGCAGCAGGGCCAATGTCAGTCGGATTGATAGAGGTGCGCGCACGGGGGATTCCGCAGTCATCAGTATTCCGCAACCAGCAATCGCACTTGCGAATTGCCGGTTGCCAACTGCTAACCACGATTCTAGCGGCGGGAGGTAACAAAGCGGAGATAACGGTAGTAACCCGTAAGGGCTAAGAGCTTCGGAGCAAGAAGACAGCGGGCGCGCGCTGACGAAATGGAGGCGCAACGGGGCGCGCGCCCAAACTTATCCGAGCTTTTTAGAGCTGAACCTTAGAGCAGACCCGAAGTTCGCAAACGTGAAACCGGATCGGCCACCGGCCTCCGCTTAAACACCCAACGGGCCACCGCAAAGCCCATAGCTGCGTAACACAGATGCATGAACCTCATACCATCTCCCAACTTTCGATTCAACTGCCACAACAGGGGAGGATCAGCATCACTATCGGCAAAATAGCAGTGGAATCGAGCGTGAACAAGGCCCAACAGTGCCATTTGGGTAGCACGGAAGTAATAGTGAAGAGGTACCAGGTCTTGAGTCTTGGGTCCGGGGTTTGGCTCCAACCTATGACCCAAGACCAAGACCCAAGACGCGGATTTTAATGCGCGTCCGTATTTTCCGATTCGGTTGTGTGTCCCGGCGGGGGAACCACCACCGTCGAAAGATTATGTTCCGCCGTCAGCTTGCGGAAATCTGCGAGATCCTGCCGCTGGAGTTCGTCCCAACGCCTGAGCAGTTCCCCGCTCTGCTTCTTCAACTTCTCGAATTCGAACTGCTCCGCCGCCGTGGGAGCCGAATCCGCGCTGCTCACATCCATCGCGAGAAAAGCCAGCTTGGCATCGATTTGTGGAGGGTACGCTAACGAGTCTTCGTTGGCGCTTATAGTCAAATCGATGAATTGATCGCGCAGTCCGGTCAATTTCTTCTCCAGATCCTGCGCTGATACCTGGATTGGTTTGGTGCTGGCATTCTCCGGCAAACGCCGTTTCAACCCGGCCACCTGCGAGCGCACATCTTGAATCTGGTTCACGGCGTCATAAACGCTGTTGAGCTCTGCCTGAAGCTGCATCAGCATGTCGAACTGCTGCGCGAGATCCGTCTGGCTGACCTTCACCCGCGGATCTAATTTCACCTCCAACGGCACCACCTGATTCTCGCTGCCTACCGTCAGGCGCACCTGATACTGCCCCGGCGCGGCCACCGGACCACGTGCCCCGCCGCCATATTCCCACAAGTAATAGCCGGGGACACGATGCGCTTCTTCATAGCGTAAATCCCATACGAAACGATTCAAGCCGGCTTCGGGCTTGATCTCCTTCTCGGGTTTCTTGTCGTCGGGGTCGGCGGGCTCATCGAGCGGTTCAACTTCCGCGCTGGAATACTTTCGAATTGTCTTTCCCGCAGCGTCGAGAATTTCCAGCTTCGTCTCCGTTCCCGCTTTCGGCTCATCCTTCAGATAGAAATAAATCACCGCACCTGCGGGCGAATTCTGTCCTGTCCGCAAGGAAGGATGGTGTTCACCTCCCGCACCCGCCTGAATCCGATACGCTGGCGCCGGAGTATAAAGATGGACATCCTTCTTCGCCACCTCGTCGTTGAACTGCCGCAGGGGACTCACATCGTCGAGAATCCAGAACCCGCGACCATGCGTGGCTACGACCAGATCATTGTCTTTTACGACGAGGTCGTGAACCGGAGTCGTGGGCAGATTCAATTTGAGCGAGCGCCAATCCGCGCCATCGTTAAATGAAACATAGATCCCATTCTCGGTGCCGGCGTAAAGCAGTCCTCGCTTTTTCGGATCTTCGCGAACCGCGCGCACAAAACTGCCCTCGGGAATGCCGTTGGTAAGCTTCGTCCACGTCTGGCCGTAGTCGCTGGTCTTGTAAATGTAGGGTTGAAGATCGTCGTTCTGATGGCGATCGACCGCAACGTAGGCGGTCCCGGCATCATGCGGCGAGGCATCAATCTGGCTGACGCGGCTCCACTCCGGCATATCTTTCGGCGTAACATTGCTCCAGGTTTTGCCCTCGTCGCGAGTAATTTGAATGAGCCCGTCATCGGTGCCAACCCAGATCAATCCCTTCGCCAGCGGCGATTCGGCGACGGCAAAGATCGTGTCGTAGTACTCAGTGCCGGTGTCGTCGCGCGTGATATCTCCGCCGGAAGGCTGCTGCTTGCTCTTATCGTTGCGCGTGAGGTCGGGACTGATCGCCTGCCAGTGCGCTCCACCGTCGGTGGTTTTAAATAGCCGCTCGCCGCCGTGGTAAAGCGTGTTGGGATCGTTGGGAGAAATCAGTACCGGCGCGGTCCACTGAAACCGGTGTTCCAGATTCGCCGCACCGTAGGCATCGGAAAGTTCCGGAAATTCGGTAATCGATTTCACTTGCCCGATGTGCTTGTCGAAACGTGTGATGTTGCCTTGGTAATCGGCGGCATACACAATATTCGGGTCCGGAGGGTACGGTGCGATATAGCCGGCTTCGCCTCCGCCCACGTCATACCAGTCCGAGCGGTCGATCATGCCATCGTCACTGCGGCTGGCGATCGCCACGGTTCCACTATCCTGCTGGGCTCCGTAGACCCGATAGGGGATCTCTGAGTCCGTGATGACGTGATAAAACTGGGCCGTCGGTTGGTTATCTTCCCGCGTCCAATTCTTGCCGCCATCCAGCGTCACCGTCACACCACCGTCGTTCGACGCAATCATGCGCCGCGTATCGCGTGGATCGATCCACAATCCATGGTTGTCGCCGTGGGGAACTTTGATTTTATTAAAAAGATGGCCGCCGTCGGTCGACTTGAAACTCTCCACATCCATGACATAGACGACGTTCTCATCTTTGGGATCGGCAAAGATGTGCATGTAATACCACGGTCGCTGCCACAGGCTGTGGCTCGGATTGATGAAATCCCAAGTCTCGCCGCCATCCTCCGACCGGTAGAGCCCGCCCTCAGGATTGCGCGCCTCGATCAGAGCGTAGACGCGATCCGAGTTGGCCGCAACGGCAATTCCGATGCGCCCATACGGCCCCTTCGGGAGTCCGTGTTCTTGGAGTCGCTTCCAGGTCGTGCCGCCGTCACCGGAGCGATAGAGTCCGCTCCCCGGCCCGCCGTCCGTCATGTTCCATGAGGTGCGGCGCGCTTGCCATAGCGCGGCAAACAGAATATTCGGATTGTGGGGATCAAAGGCAACGTCGATTCCTCCGGTGTTCTCATCTTTGTAGAGAACTTTTTCCCAAGTCTTGCCACCATCCGTCGTGCGGAAAATGCCGCGCTCCGCATTCGGCCCGTAAGGATGGCCAAGCGCAGCCACAAAAGCGATATCCGGGTTGTTCGGATTGATAATGACCTTGCCGATCGCTCGCGTGTCTCGCAGGCCAACATTCTTCCACGTCTTGCCCGCGTCCATCGATTTATAAACTCCATCGCCTTGCGCGATATTGCCGCGTATGCAGGCCTCACCCGTGCCTACATAAATAATGTTGTGATCGGAATTAGCCACCGCCAGGCTGCCAATATCTCCGCTTCCTTCTTTATCGAAAATGGGTGACCAGGTCATAGCGCCGTCGGTCGACTTCCACACGCCGCCACCCGTCGCGCCGAAATAGTAGGTTGTCGGATCGCCAGGAATTCCCGCCGCGGTCAGGGAACGTCCACCGCGAAACGGTCCGATCAGGCGATATTTCATTCCCTTGAAAAGTTTGTCTTCCGGTTTGGCAGACTCATCCACCGGCTTCTGCTCGGCAGCCGTTTGAGCAGATGTAACCCCGCCGCGCGCAGGTTTGGCGGCTTTGGACTGACGCTCGGGCTTGGTCTGGCTGGATCCAGGCACAGACACCGCGAATAGCGCCACCAACAACGGCATCCACCACAGCATCGGACTCTTTGTAGACTTGCGCGTACCCAAGGTTTCTAGACCAGCCATGTTCGGATTGTCTCCTGGGAAATCAATCGTTTGAAAGACATTGTAATGATAATGCCGTACAGGTGTGGTGCCAAAAGCGCGGCGGTCGCAATGGCTGGCAATTTACCGAAAGGATTGCCGCCTTTAAAAACAACTTCATTCCTTTTCTAGCACTTTCTTCGCCGCCTTGATCTCCTTGAGCTTCGCCGCATCCACCTTCGGGTAGGAAAGGTCAAGCTGTTCCAACGTTTCGACGATCGCCGCAGAGACTACCAGATGCGTGAACCACTTATTATCCGCGGGGACGACGTACCACGGCGCGTGCTTCGACGCCGTGTTCCGAATCATCTCTTCGTAAGCGTTCTGATACTCATCCCAATATTCGCGCTCGTGCAGATCGGCCTCCGAAAATTTCCAATGCTTCTCCGGTTCGTCAAGACGCGCCAGGAAACGCTTTCTCTGCTCTTCCTTTGAGAGATGCAGGAAAAATTTTCGGATCACCGTCCCACTCCGCGCCATATGCTGCTCAAAGTGAATGATGTCCTCAAAGCGCTCGTCCCAGATGTTTTTGGTGACTACAGACGGCGGGAGTTTCTCGTTCGCTAACGCCGCTTGATGCACCCTTACCACTAACACTTCCTCGTAGTACGACCGGTTAAAAATGCCGATGTGGCCGCGCTCCGGCAAGCACCGGGTAGTGCGCCACAAAAAGTCATGCTGCAATTCCGTGCTTGATGGCACTTTGAAGGAGGTGACCTGGCAGCCCTCCGGATTCACCCCCGACATCACATGCTTTATCGTGCCGTCTTTGCCGGCCGCATCCAGCGCCTGAAAGATGAGTAAAACCGACCATGTATCCTGGGCGTAGAGCTTATCCTGCAATTCCTCCATGCGCACAATATCTTTTTGGAGGTGCTCCTGGGCGTCGTCCTCGGATTTTACGTGTGCTGTATCCGCGGGATCGACTTCCTTCAACCGGAAATGTTTTCCGTTGTCGACCCGGTAAGCTTTCGCTATTTTTGCAGTTTTCATGGATTCGTTTCCCTATCAGAAAGTCTATCGTGTTTAGAGAACTTCGGCCTCAACTGCCGGAAATCGCAGAGAAGCTCTTCTCCCAGTCAAGAGTATGAATTCAGAAAACGTCTCATCCGCTTTGCTGTCGCGAATTCGTTGAGGTGCAGGGCTTTTCGGCAACTGGCAGACGAGTTTGCAAATTCCTGCACAGCTGACCCTACGAAAAATTGCGATTCAAATCTTGACTTGCCCAAATTGCTGTACTACACTTCGATTCCCCTCCCTGGTACCTGCCTGTTTCACAATGTGCTTTTGGGTTGCTAAGAAAGCTCGCAAATCGTTAGCGAAGAAAACGCTGAAATCCGTTGGAGGATCCCCGATGAAGTCCCGCTCCCTGCTACTTGCCGCACTGGCCGCTTTTTTTTTCACCGCATCGTTAATCCACGCTTACGCGGCCACAAGTTACTCGATCAGCGTTGCGGTGACCGGGCTTACAGGAACGCTGGTCGTGCAAGACAGCAAAGGCCAAACTCTGACCTTTACCGCGAATTCTACCCAGACGTTCTCCGAGACCTTCACCAGCGGTTCGAGCTATACCGTCAAGGTCAAGACGCAGCCTTCCGGCCAGACGTGCACGCTTAGCAGCAACTCGAGCGGAACCATTACCTCAAACATCACCGTGACCGCGACATGTACCACAACCTCCTCTAATTACACGATCAGCGTGGCGGTGTCCGGCCTTACCGGAACATTGGTGGTCCAGGACGATACCGGCGCGGCGCTCACCTTCACCAGCAACAACACGCAGACGTTCTCGAACACTTACACCAGCGGCTCAACCTACTCGGTGACAGTCGAAACACAGCCAGCCGGTCAGACATGCACCCTGAGCAGCAATGCCAGTGGAACGATCACATCGAACATCACGGTTACGGCGACGTGTACCACGACCTCTTCCAATTACACCATCAGCGTAGCGGTTACTGGGCTTACATCAGGCACGCTGGTCATGCATGACAACAAGAATGACACGCTGGACTTTACCACCAATGACACACAAACCTTCCCCACCACCTACACCAGCGGATCCACCTATACCGTCACAATCAAGACTCAGCCTGCGGGCCAGACTTGCACGTTAAGCAGCAATTCGAGCGGCACCATCACCTCGGATATCACCGTGACGGCCACCTGCGCCAAGACCGTATATTACAAAATCAGTGTTGCGGTCACCGGTTTTACGGGAACGTTGGTTGTGCAAGACAGCAAGGGCGACACGCTGACCTTTACTACTAACAATACGCAAACCTTCGCTAAGACCTATCCCGCCGGCAACACTTATACCGTCTCGGTCGAAACTCAGCCCGCCGGACAGACCTGCACGCTGAGCAGCAACTCGAGCGGCACCATCGAGTCAAACATCACCGTGACGGCCACCTGTACCACGAACGTCGTGGATTACAGCATCAGCGTGGCGGTCACCGGACTTACGGGAACACTGGTTGTGCAGGATAGTCAGAGCGACCAATTGACTTTCACCACCAACAGCACCCAGACCTTTGCCAAGTCCTACACCAGCGGCTCGACATATTCGGTTACGGTTCAGACTCAGCCTGCCGGACAAACCTGCACCCTCGGCAGCAACTCCGGCGGCACCATCACCTCCAACATCACCGTCGCGGCTACTTGCGTCACCAACGCGGCCTACACCATTAGCGTAGCCGCCACCGGCCTCACCGGAACTCTGGTGGTGCAAGACAACACCGGCGCCGCGCTCACATTCACCACCAACAACACGCAGACTTTTTCCAATACCTACACCAGTGGTGCAACCTACTCGGTCACCGTTCAGACGCAGCCTGCCGGACAAACCTGCACCCTTGGCAGCAATTCCAGCGGCACCATCACGTCGAACATTACCGTGACGGCTACTTGCGCCGCTGCCACTTACTCGTTGAGCATATCTGTGAGCGGGCTATCCGGTACTGTGGTCATGCAAGACGATCAGGGTCAGACCTTAACCTTTACCAGTAACAACACGCAGACCTTCTCGAACACCTACGCGAACGGTGCGACTTACACCGTGAGCGTGACCAGCCAGCCCGCCGATCAGGCCTGCATTCCGACATACTCCACGGCGACGATTAACTCCAACACCACCATCATGGCCACCTGTGCAACGGGAGCCACGCGTGCGTTAGGTACCGTTAGCGATGCGACCAGCATTTCTTGTCAGGGCACGCTCAAGAATGGCGTCTGCCAGCAAGTCACGGTCTCTTGCCCCGGCCTGCCTGACATTTACGCCTATGTGAAGACGAATACGCCTACCGGCGCCTCTCTCGGGACCGTCACCTACAGCACCGGCACCAACGGCGTCAGCTTGTACGACAGCGTTTTCACCTACGGCAGCACTGCCGTACAAAATGTCTTGAATGCCGGTTACACCACAGTGCAGATTTCGTGGGGAAGTCCGTTCAACACCACTCAAGTCAATGGCTGGGTCGACGGCCCTGGCGGCGTGCTGGAATCTGCCTGCCGCATAGCCACTCTCAACCAGTGGATCTACAGCAGCATTCAAAACAACACGAGCCTTCCGTATTGCGCGACTGGAAACAGCGGCGGCGCTGGCGCTCTCGCCTACTCGATCTCCCAATACAACAATGCGGACATTTTCTCCATGCTTGAAATCACCAGCGGTCCGCCCACCGCACGCCTCGACTGGGGCTGCGGCTGCACCGAAGGCAAACTGGCCGTGCAGTGTGGATCCGCCACAACGCTGGGCACCTGTTTTGGAAAAACCGACGGCTCGATCTGGGATCCCGCCTACAATCCCAACAGTCCAACCGACGAGGGAATTTGCACCGATGCAGTGGCTGGCACTCTCCCGCCCGGGGGCCTCAACTTCTTCCTGGGAGACAGCGCCGAAGCGCCGGGCGCTGTGTATGACTTCCCGAGCACTAACATCAACCTTGTCTTCGGCTCACTCGATAACAGCGCAGGCATCCCCGTGGGTCAGGATTGGTTCAACAACATCACCACCACCAAGTCGCAAGTCTGTCTCCAGGGTGGCGAACATTCCATCGCCAATACGCTCGCTGGCGCTGAACAAATCGCCAACGACCTGATCAGCCTTTGCAAAATTCAATAGCAACGCAAAAACGGTAGCGGATCAGCCAAACGGCCCCGCTACCGTTAAACTCTTTTAAATCCGATTGACCTAAACTCCAGCCGGTTCTTGCTTCGTCACCGGCAGCTTGGCCTGCTGCCACGCATCGAAGCCGCCAGCAATATCAACTACGTTCTGAAAACCCGCACGCTGTAAAAGGCTGCACGCGATCATGCTGCGATAACCGCCTTTGCAATGCACGGCGATCAGAGCATTACGATCGATCTCCGGAGGCGCAACCTTGAAGGTATCCAGCGGCCACCAGACAGCGCCTTCGATGTGCCCAGCTTCCCACTCGGGCTCGCGCCGCACATCCAACACCTGCATATCGCAGACCTGCAACTGATCGCTGAGAGCTTGAACGCTAACCTGCGAAAGCGTCGCCAGAGGAAATCCATCCGCGCGCCACGATTCCACGCCTCCATTCAGAAATCCGCGCACGCCCTCAAGACCGACGCGCGCCAGCCTGGTTCGCGCCTCCGACAGCGCCTCCGGCGATTCCGCAATCAACACCGGATGCGCCGTCAAACCCAGCAACGCTCCCGCCCAGGAAGCGAACTGCCCGGACAATGCAATATTGATGGAACCTGGCACATGCCCCGCCGCGAATTTTTCGCCGGAACGAACATCCAGGGCAATCCCGCCTTCCGTCAACAATATTTGTAATTCGGCTGGTTCGATCGGAGACAACACCGGCAAGTCAGACAACGCCGCAGCTCCCGTGCGATTGATCTCCGCATCCTGCAAGAAATATTCCGGACGCGCCGGCAAGTTGCTGGTCAATTGCTGAATGAATTCTTCCCTGCTCTTTATTTGCAGCGCGTAATTCGTCAGCCGTTCCGTGCCGATGGTAGAAACGCGCTCAGCCCGCATGCTGCGTCCGCAGAGTGAACCCGCGCCGTGCGCCGGATAAACCAGCACGTCATCCGCGAGCTGGAGAATTTTAGTGTGCAGATTGTCGTAGAGCATTCCCGCCAACTGCACCGGCGTGTAACGCTTGGAAAGATCAGGACGCCCAACGTCTCCCAGAAAAAGCGTATCTCCAGTCAAAACCGCCCAAGGCGTTTCAGCCTTTTCTTCATCAGTGACGACAAGGCAAATGCTCTCCGGTGTGTGCCCCGGCGTTTCCAGCACGGCAATGCGCATTTTCCCCACCTGCAACCGAAACCCATCGCGCACGCCTACATGAGGAAATATCGCGCCCGCTTCTGCCCCGATATAAATTTGCGCCCCAGTCCTCGCCGCCAATTCCTGATGCCCGGAAACGAAATCCGCGTGCAGGTGAGTTTCGAAGATGTGACGAATGGCAATGTGATTCGCCTCGGCGGCCTTGAGATAGATCTCCACATCGCGCTGTGGATCGACAACTACAGCCTCGCCTTCCGAGGCCAGCATGTACGAAGCATGCGCCAGACAGCCCAGATAAAATTGCTCGAAGTACACGGAAGTCCCCCCGATCAATGTCCCGCTAATTTTACCCTCAGCACTTCGATTCCGCGACGGCGGCAGTTTATAACCGAACCAAAGTTATCCATCTTACCGTCGATTGGCGGCTCAGCCTTTACGGAGGAGTTGACGCAATAAGAAGGTTGGCTCCCGGCGATCGCAGCTCGCCTTCGATTCGACTCACCACTTCCGCCCACGCTCCGGCAATCGTCTGGCGGAATAAACGTGCCGTTGGATACCAGGGACTGTCTTCGCGTTCCTGAAGCCAGCGCCAATCGCATCCTTTGTTCAGCAAAATCCATACAGGTTTTCCCATGGCGCCCGCCAAGTGCGCCATGGCGGAATCGATGCAGATCACCAGGTCGAAATTGGCGACAATTGCCGCCACATTGGCAAAGTCTTTTAGTTCCTCCGCCAGATCGATCAAGCGCACGTCCGCAGAGAGCTGCTTCATCTGCTCTGCGCCCGGACCAAACTGTAATGAGTAAAAGGTCGTCCCCGGCACCTTCATGAGAGCAGTGAGTTGATCGAGCGCAATGGACCGGATGCGATCGCGAGGATGTTTCGGATTGCCGGCCCAGGCCAGCCCAATGCGCCGCGTATTCCCCGCGAGGCGTCCTTGCCACTCCTCCATCTTCATCGGATCGGGAAATAGATAAGGCACCTTTGCCGGAATCGTCCCCGTCTCCGTACCAAAAGCTAACGGAAGACTCAGCAGCGGACATTGCCAGGTAAAATGCGGCAAGCGGTCGCCTCGGCTCACCACTTGGGATACACCCTCCATGCCACCGAGCAGCCCGTGGAGCGCCGGCTGAACTTCGAGAATAACCTTTCCGCCTCGAGCCGTAACCAGGGGAGCATAGCGAACAAACTGCATGGTGTCGCCCAACCCTTGCTCGGCATAAAGAAGGATGCTCTCGCCTTGCAGCGGCTCGCCCCTCCATTGCCGCTCGACGAACCGTCTGTCGTCGCCGGCTCCGACTTTCCATCGCCACTCATATTCCGGCCATCCCCTAGAGAAATGGCCCTGCGCCAGATGAATCAGCGCGAGATTCGCGGTTGCTTCCGCAGAGTCCGGTTTTAGTTGGAGCACATGATGAAAACAATCGGACGCTTCAGCGAACTCACCCAGTCCGTATAAAACAAATCCCAAATCCACATAGGCAGGAAGCAGCGCCGGGTCCAGCTTGACGGCGTCCCGAAAGGCGTCCGCCGCGGAGAGCAGATCGCTTTTGCGTTCGAAAAGGCGCCCCAGGCAAGCAATCGTCCTCGCCGAGTGGCGGTTCAGCGTAAGGGCTCTTCGGAAAGCTTCGAGCGCCGCCTCAAACCTACCCAGGTCCGTCAACACGCAACCCAAATCGCTGTAAATGTCATGCCTCTGCGGGGCGAGGGCGAGCGCGCGCCGGTACAATTCAGCGGCCGGCTCCAAGGCACCGCCTCGACCCAACACTCTTGCCAGGTGGCAGTGCAACTCCGGGGAATCAGGTTTGAGAACGAGAGCGCTCCGATAAGAATTCGCGGCAGCCTGCAGGTCCCCGAGCCGTTCCTTCTCCTGTCCCAAACGCAGATGGGCTTCGGCAGATTCCGATCCCGGCTTTTCAGGATGGACTTTCTCTGCTTGCTGCAAGCCATGAATTTCCGGCTGCATCTGGCCCGTCTTGCCTTGCAACAGGCTTTGCATCTGCCTCGCCTCGGCCGACATCGGGTCGAGCTTCATTATCTTGCGGTAGCACGCCTCTGCCAGCTCGCCGCGGCCTTCCCGATGATGCTTCACTCCCTTCTTCAGGAGCTTTCGAAGGCGGAACTGTTGGGATGGTCCCCCCGGCAATGTGTGACCTCGACGGTTGCGCCTGCAGATTACAAGCTTGTGCCAAGAGGCGATTTCCCCTCGGACAATTTCGGCAGTCAATCCTATCGCAAGACGGGGTGTCTCGCATCCGTTCGCAGTTGGCCATGCCGTCGGGCGTTGCGGCGCGCTGGCAAAGGCGATCGATCCTGCAATCCGAATATTGACCTGCAATCTCAATACTGCGCGACGAGGTTGTATAATCCCGCTCTGTTCGGAGGACGTTCCCGTGCTTCCTGAAGTGACCGGCTGCCAATCCAAAATGAGAATCGGATCGGAAGAAATCTTCTATTACGACCGTGGCCAGGGCCCTGCGATAGTTCTTATCCATGGGATGTTCGGAGATTTTCTGGACTGGGAGCCGGTCTTGGAACCGCTCGCCGCATCGTATCGCGTGATCGCTCCCGATCTTCCTGGCTTCGGAAGCTCCAGTAAACCTCACCGGGAGTATTCCGCGGAATTCTTTGTGTCGAGCCTTCACCAGTTCTTTGCGCAACTCGATCTGCGGCAATTTGTTCTGGCAGGCAATTCTTTTGGCGGGCAGGTTGCCATCCTCTATGCGCTTCAGCATCCGGAGTCAGTTTCGAAACTGGTCTTAGTGAACAGCGGTGGCTTTCGACAACATACATCCGAAGAAAAGACTTTGCTCCAGTCCCGCTTCAGCGAGCCGATTCTCGCCGCTCTCACGCCCCAGATCAACGCTCTGCTTTTCGGCAATGTATTTACTCAGCCATCCGATAACAGCGCCCGTTACCTGGAGAAACAAAACGCCAAGCTGCAACGAGCCGATTATCCAGCGTATGCCTACGCCATTTCGAAAAGCATTGCACTCTCCCTGCAATCTTATCTCGTGGACCGCCTTCCCGAACTGCAATGTCCGACGCTTCTGCTCTGGGGCGAAGATGATCAGGTTCTGCCTGTGGCCCAAGCCGAGCTGGCATTGAGCCGGCTCCGCAATGGCGAATTGAAGACCATTCCTAACTGTGGGCATGCGCCGCAGTTGCAGTGCCCGGCGGAATTCTTGCGCATACTGCAGTCCTTCCTTTCCCCGCTGGAACCATAAGGCTCGTAAGTCAAAGAGGGGTAACGGCTTTGGAGAGGCCGCGGGATCCCTCATAAAAGCTTTTTATTCCGGCCATCAAGAAAATCATTGACAAGCGGCGAGTCAGCGTTATAAAAAAACGATCGTTCATTTTTGTTTAAATTTGCGATGCCGAAGCTTCGACTCCAGGATCTCGAACGCAACCAGAAGAAGATCGAAGATGCCGCTCTACGTGTTTTTACCCGCCTGGGGTTTCACGGAACTTCCGTGCGCGACATCGCGAAAGAAGCTGGCGTCTCCATCGGAAATCTCTACAACTATTACCCCACCAAAGAAGAGATTTTCACCAGCATCATCGAACGTTACGAAACCCATATGGAAAAGCTCCGCCGCAAGGCGCTGGGGCCCATTCAAGGAGTCTTCGAGCCCGCCGAATTACAGCGAATGGCGCATGTAATCAAGGAGATTGTCTACGACAATCCCGATTACTGGCGATTGATGTACATCGACATTACCGAATTTGGCAACCAGCATTTTGCCGGGACATTTCGCTCCCTGGCCAAGAACATGCAAGCGCGCCTGGGACCGCAACTGGCGGCTTCCACGCGCACCGGCGCATGGAATCGGGGCGTCGATCCGGCTCTGGCCTTCACTGCCATCTACCTCCAGTTGTTCACCTACTTTCTTGTGGAAAAACTCTTCGGCGGAAAACAACATCTGGGGATGTCGGACGATCGTGCGGTCGAGCAGTTGATCAAGATCGCGACCGAGGGGTTCTGGCAACGGGGTGGAAAGACGAAGCGAGATTCAGTAAGGAGGAAGTCGCAATGAAATCGAGATTGGTTTTACAGCTGTCTGTACTCTTCTGTCTCGTGGCAATCACCGCCATCGCGTTTGCGCAATCCCCAACCACGGGTGAAGTCGCGGGAACAGTACTCGACCCGCAAGGCGCGGCCGTGAGCGGAGCGAAGCTTTCCCTGACCAGCTCTTCTCAAGCGATTCGCAACGCGACCACCGACTCCAATGGACGCTACCGCTTTCCCCTGATCGATCCTGGAACGTACCAATTGCGAGTCGAAGGCTCCGGCTTTAAGGCTTCCGAAGTGACCGGCATTCAGGTTCGCATCACCGAGACTACCACCGTCGACCTACACCTGACCGTCGCCGGTTCCACCGAAGTGGTCAATGTCGCCGCCGAAGGGGCAGTCGCGCAGGAGGATGCCACTGAGGGGCGCGTCATCGGAGAAATCCAGGTCAACCAAATCCCGCTGCCCACGCGAAACTACACGCAATTGCTGGCGCTCTCCCCCGGTGCAATCAGCAATCTCCCGAACAATGCCGAGCTCGGTCGTGGCGACGCCGACATCAACGTCAGCGGGCAGCGGAGCACCAGCAACAACGTAATTCTGGATGGCACGGAAATCAACAGCCCCGGAACGAACTCAACCCCGAGTCTTTCCGTGCCCGCGCCGGATGCGATCCAGGAATTCATCGTGCAAACCTCGTTGTATGACGCCACGCAGGGCCGCAACAGCGGTGGCAACGTCGCCGTCGTCACCAAGTCCGGGACGAACAACTTTCATGGGAATGTGTACGAGTACTTTCGCAATGACGCGCTGAACGCCAACGATTTCTTTTTGAACCGCGCAGGCGTGGCGCGCCCGGAACTGAAACGCAACCAGTTTGGCGGCACGCTGGGTGGCCCGATCATACCCAACAAGACTTTCTTCTTCCTTTCCTACCAGGGAACCCGCGAACGCAACGGAACCTCGCCCACGTCCAGCCTGGGTTTCCTGAATATTCCCGCCGACCTCACCAACGATCGCAGCACTGCGACGCTGGACAATCTAGCCACTGCCTATGGCGTCGCTTTGAATCCGGTGAGCCAGGCCATTCTGCAGGCGACGTTGCCCAATGGACAGTACGCCATTCCCAGCGCAGCGGGCGGTTCCACGTCGGCGCCGGTCACACAGGTGAATGCCACACCGGTGAGCGGTGTCTCGCGCTTTACCGAGGACCAGTTCAACTTCAATGTCGATCAGCAAGTAACCTCGAACAATAAGCTCTCGGGAAAATTCTTTTTTTCGAACGATCCGGAAACGCAGGCCATCTTCAGCTTCCTGGGAGCCAATCCCTTTGAGGTTCCCGGATATGGCGGCAATGTCAGCTTTCACAATCGGGTGATCAGCCTGGCCGATACGCACATCATCAACTCCCATCTGATCAACGAAGCCCGCTTCGGCTTCAGCCGCATTCGCGCCATTTCCTTCCCCGATGAACCCTTCACCAATGCGCAGTTTGGCATTGCCAATCCGTTTGCTGCTCAGTATCCCGGAATGGCAACCATGGAAGTGACGGGCCTGTTTACCATCGGCTCTTCACCCTTGGCTGACGAAAAATCAGTCACTCAGAACTGGCAGGCGCAAGACACGCTCTCCTATAGCAGAGGTCGCAATTCGCTGCGGGTCGGCGGACAATTTCTCCGCTACGACATTGACTTTTATTTCCACGCCTTCTCCCGTGGCGAGATCGTATTCAACGACTTCCAGGATTTCCTGGCGGGCGGTTCCCCGGCCAGCGTGGATGTCTCGCTGCTCGGCGCTGGCATTCCGGATCGTGGCTTCCGGGCCAGCGATGGCAACGGCTTTATTCAGGATGACTTCAAAGCGACGCCCCATCTCACGCTAAATGCGGGAATACGCTTCGAGCACTTCGGCGGATATAGCGAGATCCATGGACGCTTCTCCGAATTCAATCCCGCTGCATTTCCACCCAACCCATCGTGCACCGTCGCCGCTCCATGTCCGAATGTATTCACCTTAGGTTCGCCCGGCCAGCAACTGAATCCCAGCAAGTTCGATGTCGCGCCTCGCGTCGGCTTCTCGTTCAGCCCGAAAAACAATCTGGTCATGCGCGGCGGCTTCGGCCTGTATTACGATCGCTTCTCCGATCGCTTCGCCAACCTCCAGGTATTCACTTATCCCTACGACACGGTCGGCACAGGCTTGTTCACTGCCGGTTTCTTATCCAATCCATTTCCCAATCTGGCAGGCTACAATTTCCCCCTGCCGCCGCAAGCGCCTTCGCCGATTCCTCTTCTTATCGACGGATTCCTTCCGCTCGAGCAGAATCCGATCAACGGATTCTTCCCCGCGCACCACATGTCCATGCCATACACCCTGGCCTACAACTTGGATTTCCAATGGTCGCCGTGGAACACATGGCTGGTCGATATCGGCTACATTGGCAATCGCGGCGATCACTTGATCAATCTTTACAACTTGAATCAGGGCACGCAGCCTGCGACCGCGCCCTATACCATCGATGGCTTCTCTACTAACAAGGAACTCTTTGGCATGGATCAAGTCCAGACCGAGGCCACTTCGGAATACAATGCGCTGCAGGCCAGCTTGACCAAGCATTTCAACCACGGACTGCAGTTCCTCGCTTCGTATACGTACTCGCACTCCATCGACAATGCTTCCGCGAACAACAATGTCGGGCAAGAGAGCGAGATCGCGCCTCTTCCCGGCAACCAGCAGGACCTGAATACACAGGTTGGTCCATCGGATTTTGACCGCACCCATCGCTTCGTCTTCAGCGGAGTCTATGACCTGCCGAAGTTTTATGACGGACATTCCGCCTTCGCCAAAGCCATCGCCGATAACTGGGAAACCGCCGGCATCGTCACTTTGCAAACCGGGCTGCCGTATTCGGTAATCTGTACGGACGGCTCTTCGCTCAATGATCGCGCGAACTTTGTCCCGGGAGTTCCCTTCACGACTTCCTCCGGTTCCACTGTGTCGCGTCTCAACGATTACTTCAATCCCGCCGCCTTCGGCGTAAACCCTTCGACGGGCGTGACGCCGTGCAATGAATTAAACGTCGCACTCGGCCTGTTGAATGTCTTGCCCTTCGGAACGTCTTCTCGTAACTTCTTGCGCGGACCCGGCCAGAAGAATGTCGACTTCAGCCTGGTGAAGTTTTTCCCTATCAGCGAAAAATCCAGAGTCGAATTTCGCGCCGAGTTTTTCAACATCTTCAACCTGGTTAATTTCGCACAGCCCAACAACAACGCATTCGTGCCGGGCACGTTCGGTGCGATCACCGCAACCAGCGCAGGCCCGCGAATTGTTCAATTCGCGTTGAAGTATAACTTCTAAGGGGCTGGAGAATTGAACTTATGCGACTGCAAGGAAAAGTTGCACTCATCACGGGAGGATTGAACGGCCTTGGCCGCGAAGCCGCATTGGTCTTTGCTCGCGAGGGCGCTCGCGTTGCGGTTTGCGATCTGCCCGCAGAAGGCGGCGAACTGGTGGCGGCAATCCAGGCGCAAGGCGGCGAAAGCTTTTACGCCGCCGCCGATGTCTCCCAACTGCCCCAAGTCGAAGCCATGGTCAGCGCCGTGTTTCAAAGATTTAGCGCGATTGACATTCTGGTGAACAATGCCGGAATCACCCGAGACGCGACTCTACTGAAAATGACTTCGGAGCAATGGAACCAAGTAATTTCAGTGAATCTCACCGGCGTCTTCCACTGCGCCAGGACGGTAGCGCCGCACATGGTCGAGCGCGGCAAGGGAAAAATCATCAATACTTCGTCGATCGTCGGCATCTCGGGGAATTTTGGCCAGACCAACTATGCCGCCACCAAAGCCGGCTTGATCGGAATGACCAAAACCTGGGCCCGCGAACTTGGCCCCAAAGGCATTACAGTAAACGCCGTCGCTCCCGGCTTTATCGAAACTGAGATGGTCAAAAAAATGCCGGAAAAAGTGTTGCAACAAATGCGCGACAAAAACCCTTTGAGGCGCATGGGCCAACCTCGCGATGTTGCCAATGCCTATTTATTTCTGGCCTCGGACGAAGCCGATTTTATTAACGGAGCGGTGCTCAGCGTTGATGGTGGACTGACGCTGTAACTGCATCCGCATTTAAGAGAATTCCATGCCACGATATGCCACGATCATCGCCACCGGCAGCTACCTGCCAGAGATCGAAATCAGCAACGACGCTCTGCGCGCGCGATTTTCCCGCGAAGCCGAGAACGTAAATAAACTGGAGGCCGCGACCGGCATCCTGAAACGCTGGTACGCACCCGATTCATGGGCAACCTCCGATCTGGCGCTCGCCGCGTCTCGTCGCGCATTGGAACGCGCTGGCCGCAGGCCTGAGGATGTGGACTTGATCATCCTCGGCACAGACTCCCCCGATTTCATCACTCCTGCCACTTCGGTTGTTCTGCAACACAAGCTTGGCGCGAAAAATGCCGGCACCTTCGACGTAGCCTGTGCCTGTGCTTCATTTCCTACCGGACTGGCCGCAGCCGCAGGCCTGATCGCAACCAATGCGTCCCTGCGAACCGTTCTCGTCGTCGGTGCGTACCTCATGCATCGGCTTGCCGATCCCAACGATCCTTCCATCTTCTTTTATGGCGATGGCGCTGGCGCTGCCATTCTCGAGCCGTCCGACCATCCGGGCTTCATCTCTTCCGCCATGCAGGCGGATGGCTCCTACAATCGCAATTGGGGAATTTACGCGGGAGGCACTGCCGAGCCCGCCACCGAAGCCGCCGTTCGCGAAGGCCGAACCCGCGTGCAGTTCATCGAACGATATCCTCCGGAAATCAACGAGGAAGGCTGGCCCAGACTGGCTCGAAGCCTTGCGACCAATGGCGGATTTTCTCTAAACGATGTCGATCTTTTTATTTTTACGCAGGTGCGCAAATCGACCATCGAGAAGGTCATGGCCGATCTTGGCGTTTCCTTCAAGCGCGCGCATACCATCATGGAAGAATGCGGCTATACCGGTTCCGCCTGCGTCGGCATGGCTCTGCACGACGCCATCGAAAAAGGAAAGCTAACCTCCGGCGGACTTGCTTTGCTGGTGGGCTCCGGCGTGGGATATAACCAGGCTGGGGTCGCCTTCCGCATGCCCTAGCTTCACCCCAAGCTATGATCCATGGTGACATCCTCGGTGAACGTGCGCGACTGAGCCCTGATCGTACGTCGCTTATTTACCTTCCCACGCAGCAACGCTTCACCTATCACGAACTCAATGAGCGGGCGACCCGATGCGCGCGCTTGTGGCTTGAGCGATGTCACCTCGTTAAAGGCGATCGCGTCGGCATTCTCGCCAGGAACCGCGTGGAATTTCTGGACGCTTTCTTCGCCGCGGGAAAGACCGGAATCATTCTTGTTCCGCTTAACACCCACCTCACGCCGGCCGAATTGTCCATCATCATTCAAGACAGCGGAATGAAAGCGCTTCTGTACGATGGCGAGCTGCGTGAAACGGTCGAACAGTTGAAAGCGCAGGCTGCAGTCGAATACTGGATCGCGCTCGACCAGCCTCTGCGCCCTTCGGATCTACCATACGCAAAGTGCGTGGCCGATCTTGATACTGCGAATTGGTTAGCAGCGACCTGCGATCCCGAAGATATTTTTTGCCTCCTCTACACCAGCGGCACCACCGGTACACCCAAAGGTGTGATCATCCCTCACCGCATGGTGACATGGAATGGGTACAACACCGCCATCTGTTGGCAATTGCGCGAAGACGATGTCAGTCCCGTATTCACTCCGCTTTATCACGCTGGAGGTCTAGCCGCTTTTCTTGTCCCCATCTTTATTGCCGGGGGCACCATCGTTCTTCATCGCGACTTCCAGGTGCAGGAAGTCTGTTCGTCGATCGAAACGCACAAATGCACCGTGGTCCTTGGCGTTCCCACGATCTATAAAATGCTGCTCGAATCTCCCGAATTCGCCAAGACTGATCTCAGCCACGTTCGCTGGTTCGTCAGTGGCGGAGCGCCGCTGCCAGTCGAATTGATTGAGTTGTATCGTGCGCGCGGTGTTGTTCTGAAACAGGGTTACGGATTGACCGAAGTGGGCGTGAATTGTTTTTCAATGACCGCTGCAGAAGCCCTTCGCAAGCCCGGTTCGATCGGAAAGCCGATGATGTTTACCCAAGCCTGGCTCCTGAATTCCCATGGCAAAGAAGTCTCTCCCAGCGAGGTCGGCGAGTTGTGCTTGCGCGGCCCTCACGTATGCCAGGGCTACTGGAACAATCCATCCGCAACCGCCGCTGCATTCGACATCGATGGATGGTTTCACACCGGCGATATGGCGCGCTGCGATAACGAAGGATTTTTCTATATCGCTGGCCGCTCCAAAGATATGTTTATTAGTGGCGGGGTTAACGTTTACCCTGCCGAGATCGAGGCGGAGTTGCTTCGGTGTCCCCTAGTCCGCGACGCAGCTGTCATCGGCGTACCTCATCCTAAATGGGGCGAGGTTGGGATCGCTTTCGTCGTCCCTGCCAGCCCCGTGACCTCCGAAGAACTAATAGCCTTTCTTGCACCAAAATTGGCGAAGTACAAACTTCCGCGCGAGTTCATATTCGTTGACGCCCTGCCGCGCACGGCTTATGGCAAGGTTGTGAAAACAGAATTGCGGGAATCTTTCAATCGCCGCAGCCAGCAAGACTCGACCACCGACCCGCGGCACTGATGAGAGTGAGAATCGATTTTTTGGTCACCCTGATCAGTTTTGGATGACCCTCGCGAAACGCTCGAAGGCCCAGTCAATCTCCTGGCGGCTGATCACCAGCGGCGGCGCAATGCGGATCACGTGATCGTGCGTTTCCTTGCACAGCACTCCTTCTTCCTTGAGTTTTTCGCAGTAAGGACGCGCCAACGTCTTCAATTCGATGCCGATCCACAAGCCTTTGCCTCGAACCTCTTTCACTTGGGAGCCGCGCAGCGTTTGCAGCAGAGTCAAAAAGTATGCGCCTAACTCCGCTGAACGCTCCACCATGTTTTCTTCGATGAGCACTCGCAGTGCGGTTCGCGCGACGGCGCACCCCATGGGATTTCCGCCGAAGGTGCTGCCGTGATCGCCAGGACTGAACACGCCAAGAATCTTCCGCGACGATAAGACAGCTGAAACTGGGTAGAACCCTCCTGCCAGTGCCTTGCCCACAATCACAATATCGGGCGTGATCCCCTCGTGCATGTAGGCGAAGAGCCGGCCAGTTCGACCCAGGCCTGATTGAATTTCATCCGCCATCAGCAGCACGTCATTCTGCCGGCAGATATGAGCGGCCTCGCGTAAAAATCCGTCGGGAGGAATGACAATTCCTGCTTCGCCCTGAATCGGTTCCACCAGAAAAGCGCAGGTGTTGGGCGTAATTGCTTCTCGCAGCGCGCCCGCATCACCGAACGGAATTACTTTGAATCCGGGAGTGAATGGGCCAAATCCATCGCGATATTGCTGATCGCTTGAAAAGCTCACAACCGTAACCGTACGGCCATGAAAATTATTGGCGCATACTATGATTTCGGCTTTTTCCGGGGGAATGCCCTTCACCTTATATCCCCACTTGCGTGCCGTCTTGACCGCCGTCTCAACGGCCTCCGCGCCCGTGTTCATCGGAAGCACCATATCGAAGCCGGTCTGATCGTGAAGCTCCTTACAAAGCAGCGGAAGTTGTTGGTTGCGAAATGCGCGGGAAGTGAGTGTGACTTTTCGAGCCTGCTCTTCCAGAGTCTGCAAAATCTTGGGGTGACAATGCCCCTGATTGACCGCGGAATACGCGGCCAGGCAATCAAGATAACGCCGGCCCTCAACGTCATACACCCATACTCCTTCCGCGCGCTCGATCACCACATCGAGCGGATGATAGGTATGCGCTCCGTACCGGTTTTCAAGTTCTATATAGTCCTGCGTGCGTAAAGCGCGTTCTTCGATTTGGGTGATCATGGTTTCCCCGTTCCTAGATATTTGAAATAAAGATATTGAATAAATCGCTGCTGCTTCTACTCCAGCAGCATAGTCAAAAGAGCCATGCGCACATAAAGGCCGTTCCTGGCCTGGCGGAAATACATGGCTCTGGGATCGGCATCGACTGATTTATCGAGCTCAACCGTGCGCGGCAAGGGATGAAGAATCAGCGCGTCCGCCTTCATATGTTCCAGAACCATCGAATCGATGGCATAACGTCTAAG
Source organism: uncultured Acidobacteriaceae bacterium (assembly GCA_963710965.1). Lineage (GTDB taxonomy): Bacteria > Acidobacteriota > Terriglobia > Terriglobales > Acidobacteriaceae > Sulfotelmatobacter. The sequence continues at coordinate 159,326 of CAVQCP010000059.1, forward strand.
CCCACTCGCTTCGGCGACTCTTTCTCTGCGGATACGAGTCTGGTATACAACGTCGACTTCGCCGATCACGCGATCGATGTCGGACTCCAGTTCGTAGCAGACACCGTGCTGATCGAGATACTCAAGAATGTCCGCTTTCATCTGCAGCTGCGGGGGGCTGACAAAAAATATCTTGACCCGCTCAAACTTGGCCAGCAGGTACGCCAGCGACCGCGCCGTGCGCCCTCGATCCAGCTCCCCCACCATCGCAACGCTCAGGCCGTCCAGCGGGCGCTGCCGGTAAATCGTGTACAAATCCAGGAGGGCCTGCGTGGGATGTTGTCCGCCATTGCCGTCGCCCGCATTGATTACCGGTACCGCCGACACTTCCGCCGCGCGCCGGGCGCCACGATCCTCCGGATGCCGGATGACAATCACATCGCAGTAGCCGCCGACAATCCGGATGGAGTCTTCCACTTGCTCACCTTCGACTTCGGAGGAGAACGCACCCGCGTTTTCTGTCGACAACACCCTGCCACCCAATCGATGCATGGCCGCCTCGAAGCACAGCCGCGTGCGCGTGGAAGGCTCATAAAAAAGAGTGGCCATGATGCGATTGTGGTAATCCAGCGTTCCCCCGCGCGCCACCACCCGCTCCATAGCCTGCGCGCGGTCGAATAATTCCATCAGCAGCGGTACCGTGAATTGCTGGGACTCGACCACATGTTTCAATGGCGCTCGAGATTTCTCCAATTCCCGCACTGGGTGCGAAATCGAGGGACTCGTAGTTGGCATCAGCGTCCTCCCGTATGCAGTTGGAGATGCGCACTCAATTCAGTTTCCCCACTTTCGCGATCGGGGAACATGTGCGTAAAGGCGGATTCCAGAACGGCGCTGCACAGATTGTCGCACGAAGTGATGATCGCTTCCTTGCCGCCGTGACGCAGAAAGCGCAGCACCGATTCAATCTTCGGCCCCATATTGCCTGCCGGAAAGTGGCCGGCGCGCGCATAAGCCTCCAACTCCCGCGCGCTTACCTTCCTCAGCGGGCGCTGGCCAGGTTTTTTGTGGTCGAGGTATACGTAGTCGGTATCGGTGGAGATCACAAATAACTCCGCTTGCAGGTGCGAAGCTAACAATGCGGAAGCGAGATCCTTGTCGATTACCGCCTCCACGCCCTCGAGCCTTCCGTTGTTCAAAACCACAGGAATGCCTCCGCCACCGCACGCGATGACGATCACCCCGCGCTCGACCAGGTCACGAATCACGTCGAGTTCAATAATCTCAATCGGCTCCGGCGACGGAACCACTCGCCGGTACCCGCGAGCCGCATCCTCCACGATTTGCCACCCCAGCGAATGTTGCCGCTCTTCCGCATCCTCGCGGGAATAGAATGGTCCGATCGGTTTCGTGGGATGATGCATGGAGGGATCGTCCGCCGACACCAGGCTCTGGGTAAGGACCGTGGCAATCGCGGCGTGCAGCCCAGCCTGATGCAACTCGGTTTGCAACGCTTGCTCCAGAAGATATCCGATCTCGCCCTGCGTCGAAGCTCCACAAACGTCCAGCGGATGCCCTGGAACCTGACTGGCCCCTCTTTCGGAGCGCAGAAGAGCTGCTCCCACCTGCGGCCCGTTACCATGCGTGAGCACGATGTTATAGCCCGCGCGGATCAGTCGGACAATTTGTACCGCCGTGCGCCGCGCGTTCGTCCGCTGCTCGGCGATGGTGCCCTTTTCTCCCGCGCGAATCAGCGAATTCCCGCCCACCGCAAGAAGCATGGTCTTCATAAGAAAACCCAGCCCTCAGTGTTGCGAAGAATACGAAGCACTGCTCTACTCAGTTGCGACTTTTACAACGCGTGCGCGAACCCGTGCAATTCGGCAAATTCCGGCAGCTTGACGAACTCACCTTTCATCAGTTCCAGCATGATGGCTTTCTGCGCGTGCAGACGATTCTCCGCTTGCTGAAATACCAGCGAGCGTGGTGAATCGATTACATCATCGGTGACTTCTTCCCCGCGGTGCGCTGGCAGGCAATGCAGAAAAATGGCATCTCTTTTCGCGCGCCCGAACAAAGTCCGATCCACCTGGTACGGGCGGAAGATATGCCTTCGTTTCTCAACTTCCTCTTCCTTCCCCATGCTCGCCCAGATGTCGGTATAAACCACATCCGCGTGCGCAACCGCTTCCTCAGGGTCGTTCGTCGAAACGCATTTGCCGCCGGTTTCGCCGCAACGCTCGCGAGCCCACTGCATCGATTCCGCATCGAGCTCGTAACTCGGAGGTGTAGCCACCCAAACTTGCGCGCCCAGCTGAGCCCCGGCAAACATGAGCGAACGTGCCACGTTGTAACCATCGCCGACAAACGCAATCTTCAATCCCTCCAGATTGCCTTTGGCTTCCCAGATGGTCAGGTAATCCGCCATCGCCTGGCAGGGATGAGCGTAATCGGTAAGTCCGTTGATGATTGGAATGCTGGCGTAGCGCGCCATCTGCACCACTACATCATGGTCGAACGTACGGATTACGATGCCTTGCACCATGCGTTCCAGGTTCTTCGCAACGTCGTACAGCGATTCGCGTTTGCCCAGGTTGATCTCTGCCGGAGAGAGATAAAGTGAGAACCCGCCTAACTGTTGAATGCCGACGTCGAACGTGACCCGCGTGCGCAGAGAAGGTTTTTCGAAGATCAGCGCCAGAGTCTCGCGCTTCAGCGCCGAGCTGAAAGCGGTGGGATCGGCTTTCACTTGACGGCCAAGAACGAGCAGGTATTGGATCTCCGATGGCGAGAAATCTCGGATCGAAAGAAAATCTTTGCCCTTCATAATCTGGCTCCGGCCAGGGCTGGCTCGTGCTCGGATTGATGCTCTTGCGCAAATTGCGCAAGCAGTTCGGCCAGGCCTGGCTTGGTGACTTCTTCCACTTCATAGCTCACACGCAGATTCGGTTTGTCGATGTTGATTACCCGCGCTAGATCGATCGGCGTGGCAATAAGCACCAGATCGCAACGCGTGTTGCGGATGGTTTCTTCCAGCTCATGCCGCTGCATCGCGCTGTATCCCATCGCGGGCAAAAGATTCGTCAGGTGCGGATACCGCTTGTACGTTCCGTGAATCGAGCCCACGGCATACGGCCGCGGATCCACCAACTCAATCGCTCCACACTGCCGTGCAGCCACTACCCCGGCGCCATAGGGCATTTCCCCGTGCGTCAGGGTGGGGCCGTCCTCCACCACCAACACGCTCTTCCCCTTCACCAGCGAAGGCGAGGGAACGGTGACGCGGCAAGCCATCTCCAGAACAGTGGCTCCCGGATTGTTCAGCTTGATGTTGTGGCGAACCGTCTCAACATCACGCTGGTAGGCCGTGTCCACCTTATTAACCACGATTACATCCGCGCGCCGGAAATTCACTTCGCCGGGAAAATAAGCTAGCTCATGGCCGGCACGATGCGGATCGACGACCACGATTTCCAGATCGGAGACATAAAACGGGGTGTCATTATTTCCCCCGTCCCACAGAATTACATCTGCTTCCTTCTCCGCTCGGTCAAGAATCTTTTCGTAATCGACTCCCGCATAGACGACGGTTCCCTGCTGGATATGTGGTTCATACTCCTCGCGCTCTTCGATCGTGCACTGCTGAAGCTCGAGGTCTTGCATGGTCGCGAACCGTTGCACGGCTTGCGTGGCCAAGTCTCCATACGGCATGGGATGCCGGATCACCACCGGCTTTCGCCCCAGCCGCCGCAACTCCCCCGCTACCAGTCGTGAGACCGGACTCTTGCCGCATCCCGTGCGGACCGCGCACACAGAAATGACCGGGATCGCCGATTTGAGTTGTGTGCGCTTCGTTCCCAGGAGCCAGAAATCACAATCCGCCGCCACCGCGCGCGAGGCCAAATGCATCAGGTTCTGGTGAGAAATATCGCTGTAGGAAAATACCACCGTATCGATCTCGTATTCGCCCACCACCTTTTCCAAATCCTTTTCTTCCAGAATCGGAATGCCTTCCGGATACAAACATCCTGCAAGCTCTGGCGGATAACAGCGGCCGGCAATATCGGGAATCTGAGTTGCCGTGAATGCGACTACGTGGTAGTTGGAATTGTCGCGAAACAACACATTAAAGTTATGAAAATCCCGGCCCGCAGCACCAAGAATTAAGACCCTCTTCATGGAAAGTCCTCCGCGCAAAGATAATTACGGCTTATCTTCGCCCTGGGCGCGAAGGTTTGCAGTACCGGCAATCACAGCCAGGGGTGAGTTTTGGCACCGTTGGCTTACTCGACGTTCCACTTCTGGGAAATTGAATTTATTTTGCTACGCAATAAAGGTGAGTTGGACCGAATGCTGTGAATGGTCACACTCAGTTGTGCCCTGCGTCCTTTCGATTCTTCTCCGAAGGTGGAGAATGAAAACTGGAGAATAAAAAGCAGAAGTCGGCGCGGTCTGTGCGACAGGGTAACCGATGCACCGCGAAAGACTCGGATCAACCTGCCGCCGGGGAGAGTTCTATGGACGTGAGACTTACTTCCGAAGAAGGCAGTGTGCTGTTGGAAATTCTCGAAGACCAAGACCGGGTTTTGCAGAAGAAGATTTCTCATACAAAACGCGAAGCGCCCAAGACCGTGTTAACGGACAAAGAAACGCTGCTCGAATCCATCATCGAGAAACTCGAAGTTGAGCAAACCGCGGAGCAGGAGTTTACCGATCTATGGTGGTAGCGCTTATGGCTGAAGGCACGAGCCTGCGAGATGCGGTGCGACAACTGTGGCCCGAAATTGACTGGATCGGGAATCTACAACTGCGCGAACAGGTAACCCACACTTGGTTCTTGGCACTTACGAGGGGCGCATTAAAACCGGAAGACCTCAACCGCATCCCCTTTACCCTGCTGGTGCCGAACTGCCCCATCACCTTCATCGAGCACAAGCGCTGCGTGGTGCACATCGCCAGGGCAAGCGCGCTGGCCATGCAAGAGTTCATGGAACGCTCGCTTCCCATCGATCTCGACGTGGTCATTGCCGGCGCGATTCTGGCGGATGTTGGCAAGTTATTGGAATACGAAATCGGCCCTGACGGCAAAACGCGGCAAAGCGAGCGCGGGGAAGCTTTGCGCCACCCCTTCACCGGAGTCGCTCTGGCCCTGGAATGCGGCGTGCCAGATTCCGTCTGTCACATCATCGCGGCACATGCTGCGGAGGGCGATCTGGTCAAGCGCACGACCGAGGCTTTCATTGTGCATCACGCCGATTTCATGGCGTTCTTGCCCTTCAGGAATCCAAAAAACATCAGGATCAAATAGCCAGGAGAACAAAAATGGCTTCCGCAAATTGCGTGTCACCAGGCAAAGAAACAATTAGTGCCGCGATGTCCCACTGGGCTGCCGGTTTGCGCTTCGAAGATCTTCCCCAAGATGCCATTTACCAGGCCAAACGTTTTCTGCTCGATTCTCTGGGTTGCGCTCTCGGTGGCTATCGGCAGCACGACGTGAAGATTGCGCTCGAAGTACTGGACGAGATCGCAGGCCGCGGTCCGGCGACGGTCATCGGCAGCGGAAAGAATTTCGACCCGGTTTCAGCGGCGCTGGCCAATGCCTTGATGATTCGCTGCATGGACTACAACGACATTTATTGGAAGCAGGACCCATCGCATCCCTCCGACATTTTTCCGGCGGCGCTGGCTTGCTGTGAACGATCCAAAAGCGATGGCAGAGAGCTGATCGTCGGCTTGGTATTGGGGCACGAGTTCGAAATGCGATTCTGCGAAGCCGCGTTTCCCGGCATTCGCGAGCGTGGCTGGCATCACGCAACCCTGACTGCCTTCGTCTCGCCCATCGTGGCCGGACGCGCGCTGCACCTCAATTGGGAACAGATTCAACATGCGATCGGCATCTCGGCCAGCCGCCACTGCACTCTGGGCGCCGTGACCGCAGGCAAACTCACCATGATGAAAAACACCGTCGATCCGCTGGCTACACAGAGCGGAGTCATGGCCGCTCTGCTGGCCGAGAAAGGTTATACCGGTCCCGAACACGTGATCGATGGCAAAGAAGGTTTGGCTCACTGCTTTGGCCCGGAGTGGAAATTTAACACTGTCACCGATGGGTTGGGCAGTTCCTGGCGCATTACCCAATGCGGTATGAAGGGGTTTCCTACCGAAGCGCTGACCCACACGCCGATATCGGCCGTCCTTGAACTCGTGAAGACGCATGACCTCAAGCCTGACGAGGTAAAGAAAATTCAGATTCGCTCGCTCGCCCGGGCAGCGGATATTCTTTCCGACCCCAGCAAATACGACCCGCGCAGCAAGGAAACGGCTGACCACTCGCTTCCCTACGTGATTGCGGCAGCCCTGGTTGATCGCCAAGTCACGCCGAAACAGTTCACGATTGAGCGGATCATGGCTTCTGATTTGCGCACGCAACTGGGAAAGGTCGAGGTTATCGCCGATCCCGAGATCGAAAAAGTTTTCCCCGCTCTGCAAAGGGCGATCGTAAACATTACGACCGTCGACGGGCGTTCCTTCAGCACCCAACTCGACTTTCCCAAAGGTGATCCGCGTAATCCGCTAACCGATCCCGAAGTGGAGGAAAAATTCTCCGCGCTCGCCGACGGAGTTTTGTCCAAAGCTGCGCAGAAAAAAGTTAAGGATGCGGTCTGGAACCTGGAAGCGCTTGAGTCGGTCAGCGGATTGATGGCACTACTGAAATCGAATGTCCGGCGCAAAAAGGCGTCCGGCGTGGGGAACAAGGCGGTCACGGAAGATGCCTTGCCGCAGGAAGCCGCACTGGTGAGTTAAGTATGCCGCAAACCATGGTTGAGAAAATCGCACAAGCTCATCTCGCCGACGGTCCAAACCGGCCGTTGCGCGCGGGAGATTTTGTCTCCATCCATCCCGATTATGTAATGACCCACGACAACACCTCGGCGGTGATGGGCAAATTCAAGGCAATTGGAGCCAAAAAGATTCACGCGCCCCAACAACTCGTCTTTGCCCTCGATCATGACATTCAGAATCTGGAAGAAGCCAACCTGAAAAAATATCGCGCCATTGAAGCCTTCGCGGTGGAACATGGCATCAGTTTTTATCCAGCCGGAACCGGAATTGGCCACCAGATCATGGTGGAGCGCGGGTATGTAGTGCCGGAATCGTTTGTCGTCGCCTCCGATTCGCATTCCAACATGTATGGCGCGCTGGGAGCGGTGGGAACGCCGATCGTTCGCACCGACGCGGCTGCGGTCTGGGCCACAGGTGAGTTCTGGTGGCAGATTCCACGGTCGGTGCAGGTCGCGCTGAAGGGAAAACTGCCAGACGGTGTGAGCGGCAAAGACGTGATTATCACCCTCTGCGGCCTTTACAACCACGATGAAGTGTTGAATTCGGCAATCGAGTTCAGCGGCCCGGGTGTCGCCAGTCTTTCCATGGATGCCCGCTTCACCATCTCTAATATGAGCACCGAATGGGGACCCTTGGTGGCCTGGTTTCCCGTAGATGCGGTCACACTCGGATACCTTCGAGGGGTTTCCCAGCGTCTTCGGCGATTAGGGATCAATCGGCTCTGGCCAGCCGACATCGACCGCTGGTCTCAGAATCCCCCGCAACCCGATCCAGACGCTGTCTACTCCGCGCGTATCGAACTCGACCTCAGCCAGGTCTCGCCGCATCTCTCTGGTCCCGACACGGTGCAGGTGATGCATCCACTGACCGAATTGCAGCAGAAGCACATTGCGATCCAAAAGGCGTATCTCGTTTCTTGCGTGAATTCGCGCCTTGAAGATCTGGCTGCGGCAGCCACCGTTCTCGCCGGCAAGCGGGTCGCAGCGACGGTCACTCTTTATATAGGAGCGGCGAGCCGTTGGGTGCAGGAAGAGGCCGAACGGCAAAACATCTGGCAGATTCTGCTACAGGCAGGCGCCATCGCTCTGCCTCCGAGCTGTGGCCCTTGCATTGGGCTCGGCACCGGCCTGCTCGAAAAGGGCGAGGTAGGTATCTCCGCCACTAATCGCAACTTCAAAGGCCGCATGGGATCACGCGATGCACAATGCTATTTGGCGAGCCCCGCGGTAGTGGCCGCATCGGCCGTGGCCGGCTACATCTGTGGACCAAATGGCGCCTCCGACACATTGCCTGCGCGGGAGTATCAGGAATTCGCAACGGCTTTGCCGGATCCAGAGAAGGTTAATATTCTGCCCGGATTCCCTGAGCGTGTGAATGGCCGCCTGATCTTCATCCCGCAAGATCATCTGAACACCGACGCGATTTATGGCAAAGATTACACCTACCGCGACGACATGACCGCAGACATGATGGCGCAGGCCGTCATGCACAACTACGATCCCAACTTCGCATCGCGGTGCAACGCCGGAGACGTAATCGTGGGCGGCTTCAATTTCGGTACCGGTTCCAGCCGCGAGCAAGCAGTGACCTGTTTGCAGGCCAAAGGCATTCCGCTCGTAATTGCGGCCAGCTTTTCGCAAACCTACCTGCGTAACGCCTACAACAACGGATTTTTGTGCATCGAAGTGCCCGAGTTCGTGGCGCGCCTGCGGCAACAGTTCGGCGCACAAATTCTCGTCCGGGAGAAAACCATCGTTCCGGGGGATGAGATCGACGTCGATTTTGCTTCAAGCACGATTCAATGGCGCGGGAAATCGTTCGTTTTTCCCGCGCTCGGCAGCGTACCGCAATCGCTGGTCGCCGCCGGCGGGATTGAAAATGTCGTGGCCAAGCGGCTGGGTCTAAATGCAGATTCAGAATTGCCTCAGACACTGGCCGGCCGCGTTTGACAGGAGGAAACGTATGGCGAAATACACAGTCGTGACCATGCCGGGAGATGGCATCGGAAAGCTAGTCATGCCAGAGGCGCTACGCCTGCTGAAAGCGGTGGGCTTCGATGCCCAATACATTCACGCCGATATCGGCTGGGAATGCTGGCGCAACAAAGGCAATGCTTTGCCCGAGTCCACCGTAGAACTGTTGGAGAAATACAAACTCGGCTTATTCGGCGCGATTACTTCGAAGCCCAAGAAAGAGGCCGAAGCCGAGTTAGCTCCGGCGCTGCGTGGTCAGGGCTATTCGTATTTCAGTCCGATTGTTACCATGCGCCAGCGATTCAATCTCGACACCTGCATCCGGCCGTGCATCTCGTTTCCAGGCAACCCCCTGAATTTCACTCGCAAGCGAGTGGCCGGCATATTCGAGGAGCAGGAATTTGAAGAACCGTTCGTCAACGTAGTGATCTTCCGTCAGAACACCGAGGGGCTCTACGCCGGAGTCGAGTGGACGAACCCTCCCGCGCAGGTACGTAGCGCGCTGGCAATTCATCCAAAATTCAAGCCCTTCGCCGGCACACCCGGCGCGGATCTTGCCGTTTCCGTTCGCATCATTACCCGCAAAGCTGCTCACAAAATCGCCAAAGCCGCATTTGAATGGGCGAAGAAGTTCGGCTACAAGTCGGTCACCATCTGCGAGAAACCAAACGTACTGCGCGAAACTTCCGGAATGATGGAAGAAGAAGCCAAAGCGGTCGCGAAAGAATATCCGGAAATCGCATTGTGGTCGACCAACATCGACGCGCAGACCATGTGGCTCACGAAAAACCCGGAGAACTATGGCGTAATCGTGGCTTCGAACCTCTTCGGAGATGTCATCTCCGATGCCTTCGCCGGACTCGTGGGCGGGCTTGGTTTCGCGGCCTCGGGCAACATCGGGGACGAAGTCGCCGTCTTCGAGCCGACACACGGTTCGGCGCCGAAGTATGCCGACTTGAATCCGCCCATCGTCAACCCGATTGCGATGTTCCTTGCCGCCGTGATGCTCCTCGAGCATGTGGGGGAGATCGAAAAAGCAAAGTTTTTGCGGGATGCCATCGCCCAAGTTGTTCTGGAAGGCGAAGTCCGCACCTATGACATGATGCGCATTCCCGGCGGAAGCGATGCTATCGCTAGAGGCGCGGCGAGCACCACGGAAATGACCGATGCCGTTCTCGCCAGCATAGCCAAGATAGCTAGACCTGAGTTGGTCGGCGCGTCGAGGTAACTCATCATGAGCAGCGCATCCATCGCACCAACCTTGCGGCCGGCCGAGGCGGGCAATTGGGCTCCGGACACGCGCTCCGACACCCACGTGCGAATCGAACCGCGCGAGAGAGGTGGCGTGCAGATCGCCATCGAGTCGCGCGTAGAAGCCTACTACGGCGACTCGATTCTCCAGCAGACCCGGGAAGTGCTGCAACAGTTGCACGTCGAAGACGCCTATGTCGCGATCCACGATGAGGGCGCCTTGCCCTTCGTGATCTCTGCCCGTATCGAAGCCGCCGTAAAGCGGGCCGGACTCGGCGGTGGTTACCGATCCCTACCCGAAAGATTCTCCGTCCCGGTCGCCTCTGCGCGCGACCGCTTACGCCGCTCCCGTCTGTATCTTCCGGGAAACGAGCCCAAGTATTTCATCAATGCTGCCTTGCGCAAGCCGGATGCCATCATCCTTGATCTCGAAGACTCGGTTCATCCCAACGAGAAAGATACGGCGCGCCTGCTGGTCCGCAATGCCCTGCGCGCCGTCGACTTCGGCTCCTGCGAACGCATGGTGCGCATCAATCAATTACCGCTCGGGCTCGACGATTTGGAAGCGATCATCCACGAATTGCCGGACCTCGTCCTCTTACCGAAAACAGAACGGCCCGAGCAGGTGCTGCAAGTCGCCGATCGAATTGCGCTCATTAAGAGTAGAGCGGCGATTGATCATCCGGTTTGGCTCATGCCGATTCTTGAATCTGCCCTGGGAATAGAGAACGCATTCGTCATCGCAACTGCGCATCCGGACATCGTCGCGATCACCATTGGGCTGGAGGATTACACGGCCGACCTCGGCGTCGCCAAGACGACAACCGGGGCTGAGTCGCTTTTCGCGCGTCGACGATTGGTGAACGCTGCTCACGCCGCGGGAATTCAGGCCATCGATTCGGTTTACGGCGATGTCGGCGATCTCGAGGGCCTGCGGCAGTGGGGCAGGAACGCTCGCGCCATGGGATTCGAAGGCATGGGCTGCGTTCACCCGCTGCAAGTTCCCGTGGTTCACGAGTCCTTCGCGCCAACCGAAGCGGAAATCGAAAAAGCACTCAAGATTGTTGACGCCTTCGACGAGGCACAACGAAAAGGTCTCGCAGTCGTGAGCCTGGGGTCGAAGATGATCGATCCACCGGTGGTGCAACGAGCGTTGAAGCTGGTCACCCGCGCCAAGGCCATGGGGCTTTCACCAAACCACGGCGAGGTGAATTGAGCGATGCCAATGCAGGAAGTGGAATACAAACTCCAACTAGAGCAAAACGCCGCGGGGCGTCTTGTCCCCTCGGAAGTAAACGGGCGCGCGCAGACTCCTTACCTGGGCGTCGCGAAATACAAGCCTTCCGGCCATAAAGCTGCGCCGCCAATTCGTACCAGCGCCGACTATCCCGAGAATGGCGATAAGCGCGCGCCCGATCTGGAGACCGCTCTTCGTTTTTGCGGCCTGCGCGATGGGATGGTCATCTCCAATCATCACCATTTGCGCGATGGAGACGGTGTCGCACTGATGGCATTGCGCGCCGCCGCGCGCCTGGGCGTCAAAGATCTCATGTGGTTTCCCAGCGCTTCGTTTCCCTCACAAGCGGGCACCATCGAACTGATGGAGAACGGAACGATTCATCGTATCGAAGGCAGCATGAACGGTCCGCTGGGCGATTACTGTACCCAAGGCAAGATGCGCGGCATGGGCGTGTTGCGCTCGCACGGCGGCCGCTGGCAGGCGATTCAGGATGGCGAGGTGCACATCGATATCGCCGTCATCGCCGCTCCCACCGCCGATGCCTTTGGCAACGCCGACGGTTCGCACGGAAGGTCGGCTTGCGGCTCGCTCGGATTTGCGCTGGCAGATTCCATCTATGCCGACCATGTGATTGTGGTAACTGACAATCTCGTTCCATTTCCTTGCGTGCCGTGGCAGATTCAGGGCAACAACGTCGATTACGTCGTCGCGGTCGACTCGATTGGCGATCCCTCCAAAATTGTTTCCGGCACCACCCAGATCACCCGCTCACCGGACCGCTTGCTGATTGCCGAGTATGTGGCAAAGTTCGTCCGCGCTGCCGGCATCATGCGCGAAGGATTTTCTTTTCAGGCGGGCTCGGGTGGAATTGCGCTGGCCTTCGTCGATTATTTGAAAGGCATGATGAAGCAAGCCGGCGTCAAAGCCAGATTCGTCCGCGGCGGCTCGACAAAATATCTGGTCGAGCTTTTGCAGGAGGGGCTGACGGATTACATTCTCGATGGCCAAACCTTTGATCTGGATGCAGTGCGATCGATCGCCGGCGATCCCCGCCACCTCGCGACTTCTCCCTTCACTTCCTACAACTATCACGGCAAGGGCAATTTCGCCTCGATGGTGGATGCGGCCATCCTCGGGGCAACCGAGGTGGATATCAACTTTAACGGAAATGTGGTTACTCATTCCGATGGAAGATTGCTGCACGGCATCGGAGGTTGGCAGAACTGCCTGTCCTCGGGTTGCACGATTCTCGCGGTGCCCTCGTTCCGCGATCGCATTCCCGTGATCGTAGACGAAGTCACCACCCTGACCGGCCCCGGCGAGTTGATCGACGTCGTCGTCACCGAGCGCGGCATCGCGATCAATCCTCGAAGGCAGGATTTAATCGATGCGATAAAAGGCTCGGGATTGCCGGTTCGGCCGATTCAAGATATCAAGAACGAAGTCGAGCGCATTTGTGGTGGAAAACCAGCGCGTCCTAAACGAACCCGGCATCCAGTAGCGATCGTGAAGTGGGTCGATGGCACCGTGCTCGATACTGTCTGGAAGATCTCCAAGTGCAGCTGACCAGCACAAATCTCATCCAGGCAGCCTATTTTTAGGAGCCACAACCAGCGCCCTTGGTCGCGGTAGGTTTTGGATCTTTGTGCTTCGCATCACAGACAGGAACTCCCGGAAGCGGGAGGATATGGAAAGGGTGGGCAAAGGGAGGCGTATGAAAAAAGAAATCGGTCTTTTTCTTCTGCTGGGCCTTTTCTTCTCCTTGGGTGTAGTAAGGGTACTGGCTCAGACGAATTCTTACATCTCGGTTAGAGGCAGTGAAGTCAACAACGGAGTAGTCATCGTCGACGTTCTCAAAGAAACCAAGCCTTACCGCCTGCAGTGCAATGAGGGAGCGCCCGCATGCACGAATCTGAAAGCGGGCAAGTACTTGATGGTTGAACTTCCCCCCAATTACGGAATGTACGATTGCAGCGATGTGGAAATCTATCCTGAATCCGTTGTCGACCCGGGGAAGGAAGCGAACAAAAAGCTTGGAGAGTACTGTCTCGTAACCGGAAAGCAATAAGCACTGCCGGAGCGATGAAATGGCTCAGTTTGAATTGAGCCACGACCCGTTTCCAAAGTTAGTTGACTTTCCGCCCTCCGTTTTGCTGTACTAAATTGCGATGGACGGTGAAGGAGTTCACCGTAACCGCTGTCCCACCTTTTAGCCGGGCACAGCTGATGACTCCTGAGAGGCGATTCCTTGTCTCAGGGGCAATCCCCGGCAACGATTCCGCCTAACATATAAGATCTTTTTGGGTTGCAGGCTTCCCCATGATTGAACGCAAATTCGATCGCGGAGAACCTTCAGCCGCAGCTGGGTCACATTGGCCGCGATCTGGAACTCTTGCAGAAGGCGAGCTCGGAAATCGACCATGGCCTCTTGAGCGAAATTCGCTGTTGCTTGCGTTCAGAGAGCACTGGGAATAAGAAAGGAATAGAGCGACTTGGTGAAATACGTGATGGTCGGGGTAGGAGGCTGTCTCGGTTCGGTCTTGCGCTTCTGGCTGGGCAGTTACATCGGCACCAGGATGGGAGCTCGCTTTCCCTATGGCACGTTCGTGATCAACGTTACCGGTTCCTTCTTAGTCGGCTTCGTTTTTGCTCTACTAACGACAAAGACACATTGGAGCCCCAACTGGCGATATTTGATCCCCATCGGATTCATCGGAGGCTACACCACCTTTTCTAGCTTTGAATATGAGACGTTGCGAACCATCCAGGACGGCCAAATCGGTCTTGGGCTTGTTTACGTGGGCTTGAGCGTCGTCCTCGGATTTGTTGCCGTCTGGGGGGGAGTTATGACCGGAAGGGCGATCCCATGAAGGCGAATATTATCGAGGGAGACGCCGTAGAACGCAATCACATAGAACTGCCTCGGGAGCTTGAAACTTTCCGCGAACAGCGGAACGGAATCCGTGAGCGCGGTCGGGCTGTTGGATCGTGCCGCTGAGTTTTTGGTTGGTCAAACAGGACTTTAGTACCGGGAGGAAATGTGCTTACACCAGGACCGGGTAAGAAAGTGGGAATTTATGTCGCGGAAGACCAGCAGTACCACGGCACTTCCGCCTATGCTGCGATTCTGGATTTCCTGTTCTTCCACGGTGTTTCCGGCGCGACCGTCACCCGCGGCATTGCGGGATTCGGTGCCGATCATCACCTTCACACCACACGACTCGTCGATCTTGCCGTCCAGTTGCCCGTAAAGGTCGAGTTTATCGAGACCGCGGCCAAGGTTGAGCAACTGTTGCCGAAGCTGCAGGAAATGGTCGGAACAGGCCTGATCGAAATGCAGGACACTATCATCGTCAAACCTGCCGAAAAAAAACAGAAACGTGCCAGCGTCGAAGCTATGCCTCTGAAACGCGAGGGCAAGGCCAAGATGATGCGCGTCTATATCGGCGAGAACGACAAATGGAATGGTAAGCCGCTCCACGAAGCCATCGTGAACGCATTGCGGGCGCACGATATTGCGGGCGTTACCGTTTACCGGGGAATTCTCGGGTATGGTGCCAATCGCCGCATCCACAAGGATGCGAAGCTCAGCCTCTCGCACGACCGCCCGATTCTCTTGTCGGTGATCGACACTGAAGAAAAACTCCAGAAGTTCATGCCACTGCTCGACGAAATGGTGCAGCAGGGCCTGGTCGTGCTTTCCAATGTCGATGTCATCAAGTACTCCCACAACTACGAAAAAGCTGAGCGTCGCCAGGAGATGCAGAGATGAAATTGGAAGGCAAGGCCAAGATGCTGCGCATCCATTTCGGAGAAGACGATAAGTGGCACGATCGCCCGCTCTATGAAGCCATCGTCATGAAATGCCGGGAACTCGACATCGCTGGCGCCACAGTATTTCGCGGCATCGAGGGCTACGGTGCCAGCAGCCTGATTCACAAGCAGCACCTGCTCTACTCCTCTGACGCCCCCATCATGGTTTCGGTCATCGACACCGAAGAAAAAATCAGGAGCCTCATTCCTGCGTTGGATGAAATGGTGGATGAAGGACTGATCGCGATGTCCGAGGTGGAAGTTATCCGCTACGTGCATCAGAACGGCGTGCGCTCGCAGCCGTAGCTGGGACGAAAGACTGACGTTCCAGATAACCACTCACCCCGACCCTCCCCGAGTACAGGGGAGGTCCCAGACAGCGAGCGCAGCCGCGAGAGTGCACTCCCCTGACCACGCGATTATTTACTCGCACTCTCACTCTTGCTCGTCTCCGAAGGTGTCGGGAAGCGTTCTTCAATCCACGCTTGCCACAGCGGTGTCTCGCGGGCGACGGTCTCAGCCGCCTGCTCGCCATAGAGGTAGAAGCTGAGCGTGACCATGCTCTGGCCACCAAAGTTGACGGCGCCCAGGGCGGCCGCGCCCGGCCCCGGCTTGTCGAGCCGCAGCAGCGCGTTGTACGGACTCTGGCTGACATGCTCCGCCACGCCGCTGTACTCTGATACGTCCGCTGGGACGCCCGCCGGAGCCTTCCAACTCTGCCCCACGCTCACGCCTTTCAGCCCCAATGCTGCGGTCAGCGTTTCCCAGGCCTCCGCTTCGGTTCCCGCGGCCGGGGCCATCCACTGCATCATCGCGGAGCCTTGGCCGCTGAAATGCGTGAGATAGATTTTCAGGATGCGGAAGAAGGCAGGCCAGCCGGATTCGGTGCCTTCCAGTTGGTTGTCCCAGTCGTCCGTGTCGGCGAACAGGCTATGCACGATGCGGACCACGCAAGTGCCTCCCCCGCGCGCCTCGACGCTCCACTCGTCGGCGATGACCGGTGAGCCTGGCACCCAACCCGGAGCCTCGGCGGCAAACCTTCGCGGCGGTTCCCACGCCGTCACCACGGAGCTGGACTCCATTCCCGGCCCGAAGTTCAACTTCACCGCAACCGGCTTCCCGTCGCGCTCCTCGAACTCGGCGGGCACGAACCACGACGAAATGCCCGGCCCGGTGGCGATAGCCTGCCAGACTTCCTCCGGCGTGCCGGGGACTTCGACTTCGACTTGGACCGAACGGCGTCCAGATGCTTCTTTCTTCACGCTCATGCTGTCTCCTTGGGATCGGACTTGGAATGATCGGACTTGAAATGATCGGACCTGGAATGATCGGACCTGGGATGATCGGACTTGAGATCGGATTTCTGCGGCAGAGGATGCGCCACGACCACCAGGCGATGCGCGCGGCCACCGGGCGCGGATTCATCGTGGTACTTCGCAACCAGTTTCGTGATGGCCGCGGCAAGTTCGTTGCTGAAAGCCGCCCGGTCCGTCGCCGACCGGAAACGAACCTCGGTATCCACCCCCAGGGTCGCCAGGCGTTTGCCCGTATCTTTCGCGCGCCGAACCAGATCGCTCACCTCGCGCACAACCCGTGCGCCCAGCGCGATGAGATAGCTCGCGGACAGCCGATCGATTTCGCGATTCGGATCCGCGGCGGCCGGACCCAGGGCGCTCGGCGAAACCACGTAGGAAGCGGCCGTCGCCACCAGCAGCCGTTCCGTCAGCCCGCCCCACTTGCGCTCCTCGGCCAGCCGCACCAGCCCGTGCGCCTCCAGCGCGTGCAAGTGGTAGTTGACTTTCTGTCGAGCCAGACCAACCCGCGTGGCCAACGTCGCCGCCGATGCGGGTACGGCTAGCTCGGAGAGAAGTCGACTCCGCATCGGCTCCAAAGCCACCGTCGCTGCCGCCGCATCGTCGATGACTTGGATGTCCAGCACCACCAGAGAGTACTATTGACAACTTTTATTGTCAAGCATATTGCCCAGTATGGCTCAAGGCTTTCTCTTACGCATTTTGCAGCCTCGATGCGGCCATCGAACAGCTCCGCTTCCTGCCGCCTTACAATATTTCAGCAGAATCTTATTCATAGGGTTTGGCTCTAAAGCATGTACTTGCGAGGATCAAAAATGCGTGTATTTGTGGCAGGGGCGAGTGGAGCGATCGGTGAACCTTTGATTGCGGAGCTGTTAAAGCAGGGGCACTCCGTCGTAGGAATGACAACGAGCGAGACAGGGGCCAAGAGCCTGGAGGGCCAAGGAGCGTCAGCGGCAATCGTGGATGCCTTGGATGCTACAGCAGTCGAAACGGCGCTGCGGCGGTCGGCAGCAGAAGTCGTGATCGATGAGCTGACGTCGCTGCCGAAGCAGCAAAGCGAGATGCCGAAATATGCGGCCGGGGACAGGAAGCTGAGGCTTGAAGGCGGGGGGAATCTGTTTCGCGCGGCCATTGCGACCGGCGTGCGCCGCTATTTACAGCAGTCGAGCGGCTTCTTCTTGAAGTCGGCGCAAGGCACCTTGGCAGACGAGTCGTCTCCGCTGGATGTGAATGCGAGCCCAGGCGTGGCCGCGAGTGCGCGAACGTATACTGAACTGGAAGCGCGGCTGTTCAGCTCGAACGCTTTTGAGGGCGTGGCACTGCGATACGGATTCTTTTATGGCCCGAAAACGTGGTATCACCGTGGAGGATCAGCGGCGGATATGGTGGCGCGGCGGCTGTATCCGGTAGTGGGTGAAGGACAAGGCGTGTCGTCGTTCGTTCATATCGACGATGCCGCGATTGCCACGGTCGCCGCACTGACAGCCCAAGCGGGTGTGTATAACCTGGTGGACGATGACCCTTCGCCACAAAAAGTGTGGCTCCCGGCGTTCGCCAATTTTGTGGGCGCTCCCACTCCGCCGCATGTAAGCGAGGCGGAAGCCAAGGCAACGGGCGGCGACGATATGGTGTACTACGCGACGCAGCTGAATGGGGCTTCGAATGCGAAGGCGAAGCGGCTTCTCGGGTGGAGGCCGCGTCTTCTCGAGTGGCTGCAGATCAAGTAACAGTGGCAACAGTTTTATTTGTTCATATGCGCGTCGGCACGTCGTTTACATGTAAACGACGTGCCGAGCGGAAACTGCCGGAGCACCGAGCGTTCGCGATCTCCTGGTTGCGCTTAGTTCTTGACCGCCTGCGGTTTCTGCGCCGTTTTTCGCGTCACCGGCCGTCGGTAATCGGCGAGTAGTTTCTCGCGGTTCTGCCGGAGGTCCTTCCCGGTTGGAGCCGCAGGATAAGATTGGTCGCCCATCATTCCCTTCCAGAGAACGCGATTGAAGACCCCGCCATCCACACGATCTGCGTCGGTGAAATCCATTCCCTGGGTAACTCGCGCCCAGTATTTCGCATCCGGCGTCGGGTTCAGGCAAGGCTGGCCGGGTTGGGGGAGCGGCAGATTCGTGCAATAGAGAATCGCCGCCGGCGTGGCGGTGAAGCTCCACAGGCTCGGCGTCGTATTGAAGATATCGGTCATGGGGTTGGCCAGCACGTCGTTCAGGTTCATCGGCTGGAGGCCCAACACTTCTTCCATGGTGCGCACGAGGTCGATCGTGTTGTAGGCCGTGGAGACCAGCGCATTCTTCACGTAGGCGCCGGCTACGTATGCGGTGGTGCGGTGCGAATCGACGTGGTCGCCGCCATCCTGGGCATCGTCTTCGACCACAAAGATGAGTGTGTTGTTCTTGTATACGGGGCTGTTGGCGATCTTCTGCACCAGCAAGCCCACTGCATAATCGTTATCGGCCACGTCCCGATCCGGGGTATTCACCCCGTCGATCGCCGTGGCAAAGTTCCCGGTGTGATCGTGCATGAATCGCACCAGGCTCAAATTGGGGAGTCCACCCGTAGCGTAATTGGTATCGAAGTCCCGCTCCCACTCGGTATAGCGGTAGTAGTCGGGAAACGAGGGGTCGAAACCGCGGAAGTACGGGTCGGTGTAGAGTGCAAGTGCGACATTGGCGGGCGGAGCCACGATGGTGTTGGTGGAGAACGGGTTCTCCGCCAAAGGTGTTTGGCAGGTGGGCTCGCTGTAGCAGGTCACATCGACGAAGAAACCGTAGGCGCGAACCGTGAGACCCGCGCGCAGTGCGTTGTTCCACAAATAACCAGTGTTCAGTTCGTTATTCGGCCCATCCGGCGCCGCCACGTCAGTCTGGCCCGGCAACAGATCCTCTCCGCCCTCCACGTTAGGCGAAAGCGCCCCGCCCGGCGTCAGCGGATCGGAGGCCTGGCGCTGGGCCAGGGTGGGCAGGGCCACGTTCACGCTGCGATTCAGGCCGCCATCCAGGCTGAGGCCGCGTTGCGAGTAGAAAAGGGGGTATTGATGTTCGACCACGTCGGGTGCGCGAGCCGAAGTGCTCCACGCCCAGCCGTCGTAGCTGACTTCGGCGGTGGCGCGGAAGTTGTCGAGGGTGACGAACTGCTGCGCCAGGTTGTGCTGATTGGGGGTGATCGCCTGTCCAAACAGGGTCAGGTTGGGATCCCCATTGCCCCGTCCCAGGTCGCCCAGAATCTGGTCGTAGGTCCGGTTTTCTTTCAGGATGTAGATCACGTGTTTGACGCCCTGTTGCACGGCGGTCATGACCGCGTCGGGTACGGAGGTGTTGGCGAACCGGTTGTTCGTGGTTACCTGCGCGGTCAGCGCCGGCATCTGCGCCAGGACGCCGGCCAGCGGAAAACTCTGCAAGCCGGCTTTGGTCAACTGGGGATTGTACTCATTGGCGGGCATGCAACCGGGATAGCCCGTAGGCCCGTATTCATAGCACCCGTTGGGATTCGCGCCTGTCGGCGATTTCGCATTGACCACATAGGCCCAGGTGCCATCGTTGCTGAGGCTCACCGAGTTGGGATACCAACCCGTGGGAATCAGGCCGACGGTCTGGTCGCTGCGATTGGTTCCGGTCAGCGCCACCACTGCGACGTTATTCAGATTGCCATTGGTCACGTAGAGGTGGGTTTCATCCGGCGAGAGCGTCACGCTGTTGGTGTTCGCGCCGGTGTATTGCCCCAGCGAGAAAGAGGACAGCGTGGAGGCGGGAGCGATGACAGGAATGCTTTCGATCACCGTGTTCACCGTCGCGGGCTGGTTTTGGCTTTGGCCTCCGGTATCCGCCGGGTTGATGTCGATTACGTCCACCGTATCCGACTCGTCTTCGGCAACGTACAAAAGCGTCGGAGGCTGGTTCTGGTTCAGATGGTTCAGTGTCATCTTGTTGGGCTGGCCCTTCACGGGGATGCGGGCGGTCACCACCGGTTTCCCGCTGCCGTTGACCAGGTTCACGACGTCGATCTCGCGGTCGCGAAGACTGGATACATATGCGGTGTACGGTGTCGCCAACGATCCATTACCCGCGATCACTACCCAAAAGGGATATTCGCCGCCCGGAGTTCCTGGCGCTGGTGAGGATGCGGCCTTGCCAGGACGCAAATCGAGTTCCGTTCCTTGCAGCGTTCCCTGTCCCCCTTGCGCCGATCCCGCGTCCGCCACCCACTGCTGCAACCAGCTGCTCAAGCCTCCGGTGAACAGCGTAATCGAGTCGTTATAGTAATTGGCCACCACCAGCACTTGGCCATCCTGCGAGATGGCCACGCCGGCAGCACACGGCGCCACGAAAACTGCGGCGTTGATCGAGGCGAACCCGCTGTTCGGCACCGGAAGCCCATTGCCCGACGGGTGGCCCAAAACCGGCAGATTCGGACTCTGCCCCAAGTCAAGTTCGGCGACCTGCGACCAAACCCCGGTGCTTGGGTTCTGCGTGATGATGTGAACATTGTCACCGTTGTTGGGGCGAGCATAGGGAACTGGGTCGGTGCCGAAGGGAGCGTCTCCCATGCCACCGGACACGTAAAAAGCGTGGTTGGCCACGACCGGATCCCAAACGATGCCGTGATAGGAATTGGCGATGGGCACGACTTGCTGAAAGATCGGGGTGTGTTGCGAAATGTCGTAGATGAATACATACTCGGTCGAGATCAGCGGATCAAACAATGGAAAAGGACCCTGGTAGATACGGTTGAAACCGCTGGTTAGAACCAATAGCGTGTTGCCATCCGGACTCACCGCGGTGCTGACCGCCTGCCCGGCCATCCATTCCACTGGCGGCACTTCCGGATCGAAGACGTCGGTGACCACCATGCCCGTATCCAGAAATTCGAAACTGGAACCCGAGGGTGCCAAAGGGGTAATTGATTGGCCCATATTAGGAACCCACTGGGGCGTGTTATACAGCGTTATCGTCAAGATCGCCGTAGTGCTGCCCGCTGAGTTGGACGCCGTTACGGTGTAATTGGCGACGGCGGGAGACGCGGTCGCGGAAGACGCAGCCGGGGGGGTTCCCGTGATGATGCCGGTGACCGGATCCAGGGTTAGGCCCGCCGGAAATGCCGGACCCCCGGAATAGATCGGGATCACACTGTACGCGGTCGGCTTTCCGCCGCCACTGCTCGTCGACGGGACGTTCGGAGTGATTGCCACTCCCGCCGCGTAGACTGCCGCTGGCGTGCTATAGGTTAGGCCCGCGGGAGAAGTGTCAGGGGTATTTACCGTGATGGTCAGGGTGGCTGTGGTGCTGCCCGTCGGGTTGGAGGCCGTAACCGTGTAGACGGTCTGGGGACTCGCGGCGGCGGGGGTTCCACTGATGACGCCTGTGCCGGCGATGATGGGTGCGATATTGAGCGCGTTGAGGTGCAACCCAGCGGGAAGGGCTGGGCTCACGCTGTACAAAGTCGGCGCCCCGCCAGTACTGGTGGGGACATTCTCCGGGATCGCCACGCCTACGGTATAGGTCGCCGTGCCGGGAGTATAGGCTAGGCCCGCAGGGGCTGCGATGCCTGCTGCAGCTGAGGACTCCACGGTAATCGATAGAGTCGCCGTCGCGCTGCCGCCCGCATTGGCTGCCGCGACTTTGTAGTTGGCCGCAGGGGTCACGATCGTGGGAGTTCCGCTGATCACGCCCGTGCTGCCGCTCAGGCTCAATCCGGCCGGCAGCGCCGGAGTCACACTATACGAAGCGACGGCTCCGCCGGTGCTGTTCGGGTCGTTGGCCGTGATCGGCATCCCAACGGTGTAAGTTGCAATAGCGGCGGCATAGCTAAGCACGGAGGGCGCGGGCGCGGGAACGCCTTTTGTGTTGCTGCTGCCACATCCGTACCCGAGAAGTGTGACAAAAGCGATTAGAAAAAAACCCAGCCAGCCAGAAAGTGTAAGGTTGCGGCCACGCATATTCACAGATGGACTCCTGATTGCGATTTGATTGTCGAACTACCATTGCATCGGGGTTAACAAACCATTAGGAAGAAACAAATCGAGTTTGAGAAGACTTAGGATGGTTGCACGCGCATTTCCCTGCTGCAGAGAGAACCGTCGAAATACGGTTACTTTCGGGCATACTAAAACTCAGGAGCTGTTACTGGCAGCGTGGTGGAGTCGATGCCCTCGCAGAGCGCGTTGTTTACCGTCAAGTTGCCCGTACCGTCAAGCGTCACCGTCCAGATGGTGTCGTAGTCGTCGTCCGGCCAAGCCGGCGCCGTTTGGCTGTTGTTATAGGCTGCCAGAAGCGCATTGATGGTTGTCGGGGTGTGCCCGTGCTCCCACGCAACCAATAAGGTCTGGTTAGAGAACGTACCGTTGGTAAAGAAAAAATCGCTGGCCAGGGGGGACAACGCTCCATTCTCAGAAAAAACGGCAACGCCAGCGGCCAGGTTGTAGGGCAGGCTGTTGTCGATGGCATAGGGTTCCACGGTTAACGAAGCCCTGACATACGATGAATTCGCCCTGCCCGCCCCCGCCGGAATGCTGATAGCAGGATCAATGGAGTAGACCTGGGTGGGATGGATTTTGCCGCGTAGTGCGTTCGGAAGATCCAGGGCGCGCCATTGCCCCAAAGCAAGATAGTTGCCGTCTTCAAACCAGGACAACGGATGCGCTTCCACGTGACGGATCATATAAACCGTCTCGTTTCTATTAATATTCGAGGGAATGGTGCCATTGGCGCCGGTCACTTGGAGGTTGAAAATTGCTGGCACCGAATTGACCGAGGGGCAAGCTGCACTGGGAACGGCAGGCGGCGGCAGCACCGGGTAAGTGATCGGCGGATTGAGATTGCTGTTGAAGGTACGCAGGCTGGCGCTTCCCGACGGCGTGATCGAGATCGCATACACATAGTTCGGGCCGGCATAGCCCGCAGGGAGCGTCAAGCCGTAGCCTTCGAGTTGGTTCAGGTTTGCCATTAGGGCGCTAACCGTCTCCCATGGCGCCGAGAAGACATAGAATCCCGGCACATCTGCGTTGACGATACCGCTGACCAGAGCTTCGTTGTCGCCTTGCTGGTCTTTGAAATCGAGACCCTGGCAAGCCGCGCAGGCGAGCGGCTCCGGCGCGACTCCCAGCGGAATAGAGCCCGCCCGAATAGGAGGCCAGGATCGGATAACTGTTGGCGGTAAGGCTCTGACTGCCATCTGACAAAGTGACCTGATTGAGCATGGCGAACTGCTCAATGATCTCCAACGGCACCATATCGGGGTAAGTGCCTTTGGCTGCGGCTTGCATATGGGTCATCGGTTCGAGGGCGTAGATCGCGGTTACATTTTTCCCTCCCAGCACGTTCTGGGTCAGAAAAGGGGCCATGAGGAGCGACCGCTGTAAACCCCGATTGGTGAGGTTGGCCGTGTCTGGGTTGACGTCCCCGGTGGTGTTAGCTGAGTCCTCGCTGACCACGAAGATCAGGTTGACGTTGGCGGCGCTCAGCGGAGCGGGGGTTGGCGGCGCCGGAGTGCTACCAACCCCGCCACATCCGCAAGAAAGAAGAAGCAATGCCGCACTCAGAGGGAGACCAAGCCATTGCAGTGAGCTCATCGAAAAATCTCCTATTCCATGGTTCTTATCGTTTGTTCTTATCGTTTATTCGCTCCGTCGCCCCATCGTCACCGGCCGCAAGAGCAGAGGCGGGTTCGTCAGAGAACAAAATCGGACGCGGGAAAGTTGCCGACCACTTAATCTTTCTAATCTTCTGTTCCGATGGGTGCACGTACATTTCCATCCGAGGTAAACGCATCGTCGAAATCCACTTATGATTTGCCTTATGTGTTACCTAAGGTCTGGCGCATTTCATCGGCTCTTGAACGGGCCTTTCCCAGACAAATTCGCCAAGGCAAACTCCCCATACGCAAGCTCCAGTAAACCGGTCAGTTCGCGGTTTTTCTCCTCAAGAGTGTTGATCCTGAGCCTCAGCGTTGCCACTATGTTCTGCCGAGACCCGCGTTCTCGATCCTGTGACGCTGCCTACTACATTTACTTGAAAAAATGGGTTCTTCCACGTTCGCGGTCATACCGTCTTTCCGAGAGCGGTGGATGTCCGTGGATATGGACTTCGAGAACCTCGTAATCCATGTTCGCCGTTCGGTCGTGATGATGGTCCAGGGCGCTCCCAAGACGGAAGCTCCCGCAAAGGATGTGCCGCTCGACGCTGCTTTGGCCGAGTCTCTGCTCAAGCTGAGGCTGACCGCTCCGTACAATCGCGAAACAGACTGGGTGTTTGCGTCGTCGACAATGGAAGGCAAGCAACCGCTCTGGCCAGAAACTCTGTGGCGACGATACGGACAACCGGCAGTGAAGGCGGCGAAGATCCAAAAGCGGGTTGGGTTTCACACCTTCCGCCACACGTAAACAACTCTGCTGACTCAGAACAACGAGGAAGTGAAGGTGGCGCAGGAGCTCCTACGTCATGCGAACAGTCGCATTACGCTGGATCTTTACGCTCAGGCGGGAATGCCGAACAAGCGACTGGCACAAAGCAAACTTGTTCGGATGGTGCTCAACAAGGGAGAAGCACTGGCCTAACTGGACCAAATAGCAAATTGCCAATTCCTTGCAAGTGCTTGAAAGAATTGGCGGGGACGACGAGACTCGAACTCGCGACCTCTGCCGTGACAGGGCAGCGTTCTAACCAACTGAACTACGTCCCCACTCGCTAAATCAGCACCGAGAGCTCCTGGCGATCCGGAGTTCTGCAGCTAAACTTTAGCAAATCTTTGTGACAGAAATATCCTAACAGCTTCTCGCAGAACACGAAAGACCGCCTTCATTTTCCTCGCTTTGGACTGAACTGAGTCAGCGCAACATAAATGTCAGCGCAAACATAAATCGGCCCGGCGCCCGCCGCCGAGTGAGACCATTAACCATGCAGCGCGCCGTTCTACATGAAAGCGCCGGCGTCTGAAATGCGCGATTAGCAGATCGCGAAAAACCGTTACTCGAAGCAGTCGCAACAGATTTGGGGAAGAAGTCGGCTTCATTCCACTCCGCTGGCCCGCTTGTTCCACCCATGGAAACGCGAGAGGTCACCCGCATTCCACGCTTCACGGAGTCCAGGAGTGCTCAGGTCCCAGTCTGGGCGGATTTCACTGGTCACGGTGCGCAGGTCGTGCCAAAGATCGATGATCGACGGACGGCCCCAGAACCAGTAGCCGTTGTAGATGCTGTAGATCACGAGGCCGGGCTTGAGCACGAGTGTATGCGGGATCATCGGATTATGCTCGGGGTCGGTGTACTCCTGGATGTCGAGATCCTTCTGAATGGTTCGCTCGGGGTCCGAAAGGAAAGGCCACTGGGCTCCGACTGACGCACGGAATTCCTGCAGAGTATGGTGATCGTCGGTGGCAATCGTGGCGATCTGAGTGTACGCCACCGCGACCTTCGGGTAGAACGCGGCGAGTTCTAAATGCTGCTGGTGCTCTTTTGGGCAATAGTGGCCGCGCGCGAGCGTCAGGATCAGCGGATCGTCGCCCTGTAGCTCGCTGAGCTTACGCAATTGGCCCGTGTGATCGGGCAGTTCGTAGTCGGGGAAAATGCCGCCCGGGACAATATCAGAGCGCATGATTCGATTCCTCCCGTTTCTCTTAGAGGGTAGTGGGCTACTTTGAATTTTGTTTCGGAAAAAGTAAATGAGCCAGCAGGCCGAACAAGGCTATGGAAAGAACCGCGAGCCACCAAGGATGGAAAATGATGGGGAAAAGAACGAAGAAAATGGCGAACACGACCCATTGCCACGTTCGATCTTCTGTCATTTACTACGCTCTTTTTGCACGACTTTAGTATGCCACCCTCGCGCTCTTGATTGCTGTTTTCTTGCCCGACATAAACGGCCCTTCGTTTTAAGGGTTCGAACCCAACCCCGCTGAGCACCGTCCCTCTCAAGCGCGTCTTCACCCGGCTCGCCGCTCCGCAGAGCCCTCGCGTGAAGAACCGACGAATCCTTGGACCAGTGCGGCGATTTCGTCTGCGGCGGTGTCCAAGGCGAAGTGGCCGCCATCGACGATGTGGACTTCGGCTTTGGGGACATCGCGGCGATAGGACTCTGGCTCGGAGGGGTCGAACGAAGACTCATACTTACCCCAGATCACCAGCAGGCGCGGCTGCTTCTCGCGCATCCATGCTTGCCATTTCGGGTAGGAATCGACGTTGGTGCGGTAGTCGTAGAAGAGGTCGCTTTGAATGTCAGGCTGTCCGGGCTGATTTAGAAAATAAAATTCGTCGGTCCAGAGATCGGGGTTATGGCGTTCCACGTTGGGATCGCCCCCCGCGTGGCGGGACGTCGTGGTTGCAAGCGACAGGAGATTTGTGCGCAGCACGCTTTCGTTGGCTGCACGATCGGCCCAAAAGGCGCGCCGTGTTCTCCAGTTCTCGCCGAGGCCGGTGTTGTGGGCTACCGCGTCCTGGACGATGAGAGCTTCGACTCGGTCCGGGTGAGCCAAGATCATGCGAAAGCCGACGGGGCCACCGTAATCCTGCATGTAGAGGGTGAAGTGGGAGAGACCGAGCGCTTCGGTGAAGTGATTCATGATTTCCGCGATGTGATCGAAGGTGTACGCGAATTTTGTCGAGTCCGGCCAGTCGCTGTGACCGAAGCCCGGGTAGTCGGGAGCGACAAGGTGATAGCGATCGGAAAGACGGGTGAAGAGAGGGTCGAACATTCGCGAAGAAGACGGCAAACCGTGCAGCAGGAGAATCGTCGGCGCGTCTTTCGGACCAGCCTCTCGATAGAAGATCGAGAGGCCGTCAATCGGTATGGTGCGATAAAGAGTCGGGTACTTCATGGAAAGTTCCTTTCCGTGGTTCAGGCAGCCACCCGTTCCGCCAACCGAGACTTGTGCGGCGCGCCGACGTACGGAAACACGGCGAGCAGATCCTTGTGAGCCCCAACCTTGTCTTGCGTCACCCTTCCATTTGTCAGGAGAGGAAGAAAGAAATCTACGACGTCGTCGGTGAGCGCCCGTCCATTGTCCGGATAGGACGCCGGCCGCGTGGGATCATAGTGGAGAATGTCCGGCAGCAGGATCGCGGCGACCCTCGTGGCCTCTGCCGACGTATATCCTCCTGTGTGCTCCAGCGCATGCGCGAACACGGGGACGAAGCGGGCATCGCCCGCCGGCTCCGCACCGAGATAGGCGGCGTTCGCTTCGCCGGCAAGGAACGGAGTTTGATTGGGCCGCGCACCGCGGTCTGCTTGCACCCATTTCCCGCTTGCGCCGTCGAGCATGCGAGCCCATAGGCCCATCTTTTTAGGACCGAGGGCGGAGTTGGGTACTTCCAGCACGATACTGCACACGTCCTTGTCGGCAAAGTAATCGTCACCTGTGAATTGCAGGTTGTTCAGGGCGCCCAGCGTATCGAAGAAAAAAGGATCGCTGCGCCAGCCGGCGAAGAAGCAATAGTCTCCGGCCCTGGTTACGTGTGCCTCGTCTGCGGTCGAGACCGGTGCTCCTTCTATGATCGTCTGCCCCTCGTCGCCAGTGCCGGCAGCCTGCGCGCCTTGAACGCGGCGCAATGTTGCAGTCTGGGCTCCGCTCTTGTCTGAGGCGAAGCGCACTCGGTACGCGATATCAGCGATGGCGTCGCCGTTCTTATCGATTTTGAGCTCATACACCGCTTCGGTCGCAAACGGTACGTCTGTCGTGGGCCCTTGCGGATTCACCCCGGCCGATGGATGCACATTCATAATCAGAATTGACTTGCTGGCGTCCCCGGGCTTAGGGAAGGCATACAAGTCAGTAAGATCGAGGCGGGCGTCCCCGTGAGGAAAGCCAAAGTCCGGACCGGAGTAATGATGCGACATAAATTATCTTCTCCCCTGTTCTAAATTTTCGTGTGCTGCTCGTTTTTCGGTCAATCTCACATCGTTAGAACAACGTGGAACTGTGCGTTGCCGCTCATCCCGCGCATAAGCCCCAGCCGCTTGCCCGAGCGGATAAGCCGGGAACGAAAGATTGAGCCTGGCCAAATATGCTTCGGCATCACCGACACGAAACATTCCCCCGCTGTGCTTCACCGTCTCGAGCGTCATGGTGGATTCCATGTTCTTCGCCATGCTTTTCCGATTGCATCGGCCGCCATGAACGCGTCACAGCAAAAGCGCAGAGGCAAAACAATGGGACGATGGTATTGGCGATACCTTCACATCAGTCGACGCGGCGACCGCTCGACGATCTCGTGCGACCGTCAGCCGACTTGCCAATCGTGCCGAGGCCGCGATTGTGACCGCCCGCCAATCTCGACTGGTGGATCGAGGCGGGCTATCCATCAGCTCGGACTCGTCGAGCCAGTCATCGGCGGAGAGCCGAGCTTGTTCCGGACCGAATAACTCAGCGACCGCGGCAATAAATGAAGCTAACTCATGTTCGGCCATGTGGATCTGGTCCGCATAAGCCGAATTGTCAAACGATTCATCCGAGTTCATGGGATTCTCCTCTTCTCCGCCTCTGTCATGCAATCCGACTGCATGGGATGCGACAAGCGCATCACACCAGACTCGCAGAGGTAAAACAATTGGACGATGGTATTGGCCGTTGCATCAGGGTGCGCATTCAGCCGCCCGGCCACGTTTCGTCGATCGATCACCCCAGCAACTTGCCGGCGATCCAGTAATCGACACTGAACTTTCCCGGCCCAGAGCAGATCAGCCAGATAAAAAAGAGCACGTACAGGACTTCCGGCAGGTAGAGGAAATCGTCGAGCCAGCTAAGAGGCGAAAGTCCTTTAGGCAAGGTGGAAAGCGCTTCGGTCAGGGTGGCGACAATCATATCGATCATTAAAGCCACGCTGGCCGGGCTCGAAAGAAACCCCACGGCTACCAAAGATCCGCCAACGAACTCGACACCCGCCACGAAATAAGCCGTCTGGCGGGGAAACGGGACTTTGGCCTTAACCAGCGTGTCGTAAACCGGTTTCGTGCCGCCGGCGACAAACAATTTGTTTGCCCCGGAGATGGCGAAGAACAGCCCGATCGAAACGCGTACCAGCAGGATGGCATATTGTTCCAAATCACTGCTACCCTGCAGCGCAAACTGGACCAACCTTTTCCACTCCATTTCTCGTTCCTCCATCCAAGGCAAACGCTGTGCCGATACCCCACGTCAACCGAATTGCCCCGGCAACCCAAGGTAGTTTTTCATCGATATTCAACGCCCTCCAACACTGTCTTCCCCTTCCAATCAGCTGTTTCTGGACGTTCCCGATTCTCATGCCGCCGAAGCCACCTTCTTCTTCTCGCTGAGCGCCGGTAGAAGAAGTTTCAGAAGCGCTTCATCAGAGAATGGGTTCTGGCCTGAGATCAGCTCACGATCTTGAACGACATAGCTCGACCATGGAGCGAGCACACTCACATCACCGCCCGCTGTACGCAAGGCGAAGTCCGGATAGAACAGAACCTTGCCGCCAATCTCCATCGGCTCCCGCTGCTGCTCTTCCGCTGTCGAAAAGATAGTCATTTTATAGCCAGCGTAGATCCAGCCTTTTGCCTTTGCGTGCGCTCCGGCGGCATCACCCGCCGCCAGCGCGGCGACCACCTCCTTCGAATTCGGAAGCGCCGAGAGCAGTGAAATCGGGCCATGGCAGAGCACAGCCGTAGGCTTGGACGTTTCGTGAAAGTGTCTCATCACTATGCCGGCGTCGGGATCGTCGAGCAGATCCTCCATCGGGCCATGGCCGCCGGGGACGAAGACAGCGTCATATTGATCCAGGCCCGATGCGATGACATCCGCGATGCGCTTTGGATCTCTGAGCCCGGCCAGGCCGTCGCGGAATAACATATAGTCCTGAAGCTTGGCCGCGTCCCCGCCGAAGAAATCGGCGACCTCTGAATGCACATCCACTTGGGGCGCGTTGCCTTTGGGGTTGGCGAAAGTGATTTCGTAGCCCTCGTTCATCAGGGCGCGAACCGGAACCGTCAGCTCGTTGAGATAGTAGCCGGCGCCGGTATAGACCTTGCCATCTTTCAAGGGCAAGCCGCGACCGCTCGATACCAGTACTAAGACTTTTCCTTTAGTTGTCATTTTGTTCTCCTTTTTGAAATCGAGCTTGTTCTCGTGACCATTAAGCCAGACGAGGAAAAGAAAAACAATTGGACGAAGGTATCGGGGGCCGGCCTTATGGTAGCCCATATACCGATTGGCTCGAGCAGTAGACAGAATGAGCGCACTGGTAAACAACATTCCGATTGTAAGAAGATAGAGAGGGGAGCTCATTCGTTAGCAATGTCACCTGCACTCTCTTCGGCTGCTTCTTGAAGTCGTCGATGACCTGCGGAGAGACAGTGCCTCCCGCAAACTGCGCAACATCGGTAAAGGTGTACAGGATGAATGCATTCGAGCAGAGATTGAAACTATAAGCGAGCATTTCCGACCCTCGGCTCGGGTTGGAACACCCTCGATCCGAGAGCAGACATCGCTTGTCTGCATGCTCATCAATGTATTGGTAGATCATCACGCTTGTCTGATGTGATGGATTCTCAAAGAGTCCCTTGACCGTTCCCTCCATCAAATTTATTTCGCCGGGAAGTGGGCGGAAGAGCGCCATGAAGAGGGCTGCAAGCCACTTCTGATATTCATCAGCATCAATTCCGAGCTGACGGCACAAATGCTCTTGCTGCGGCTTCTTTCCCGCAAGGACAGCGTGATAATCATCCAGCAGAGCGGGGTTGGTGGGATGAAACTGAAGCATCCCCCCGATGCTGTTCAGAACTTTCTTGACGGAGTACGGATTCCGAAGGAAATTCATCAGCTTTGCCGCGAAGATTTCCAGAATCTCTTTCTTGATGACGGAGTCGCCAATCCTTAGCTTTCTCACGAGTTCGATCGTGTTGACCTTCAGCGAAGCCTCGTACTCTCCAAAGAGATGTTCGAAGTTGAGGCGTTTTCTCTTGCTGATGACGGAGAAGCTGAATAGATCCGGGAGCGAAAGATTCCGTGAAATGCTTCTTCCACCAGCATCGTCGAGCCGGATTTGATGTTTCTCGCGATCAACGAGGGAGAAGGAATATATGCGTTGATTCCTCGGTTGCGCGTTGGGATTGAGCGCGTTAAGCTCCTGTTCTGCCCGAGACAGGAAGTGTTGATTTGCGGTGGTATCTGGCGTGTGCATATCGCATCCCTAGCTTTTCTGCCGACTCGTCCACTACAATCCTAGCCGCAAAGGAACGCCCATGACCAGACTTGCCTTTGGGCTGCTAGTAGTTTTGCTGGCTTCGCTAGGCGCGAGCGGACAATCAAAGATTTACGTGGAGCGAGACGGGCGATGCGACCCTACGTCATGGAATGGGAACACAGTGCGGTGCCAAGCTTGGGCGCAGATGGAAGGCAAAGTTTGGATGATGTCCTGCGTGCAGCAAAAGGACAATACGAACTGTGCGCGGCTCGTCAGAGGGATATATGGGTTCGATGTTTTGAAGAAAGATTCGATTTGCGATCCTATGGACCAATCGTGCGGGTCGAAGAAGGAAAGAATATTGATGAAACTGCACAGCACGCCCCCCGCAGTCTATACGGCGGTTGAGACCTCCATAAAGTAGAATCAGTTAAACCATTGGACCAAGGGCAACCCTCCCTCATGCGCGAGGAAACATTCGCATCAGGGGTCGATGTGGCTTATGCCCCGGGGAATCCGAACATCAGCCACGACTGATTGGCTACCCAATGCGGATACAGCTCCGTCATCTGATCGAACAGCGCCTGTTCGGACGTCGCAGTTTTCTGCAGCCGATCGAAATCCTCGAGGTAACGCTTGGTGTCCTGAATGGTCGAGGGAGAGTCGGGCGCACCCGGCTTCTTGTGACCGGCGACAACCATCGTCGGGTTCAGCGCCGCTAACCGGTCCAGGTCCGCGATCCAATTCTTTCGGCTCTCGGGGGTGGTGTCGCCGACATACATGCGGCATTGGTTGTACACAACGTCGCCGGCCACGATCAGGCCGATCGATGGAACGTATAGAGACGTTGAATCGGGACTATCGGTACGACCCTGCTTGATGATGCGCAATTCCTGCCCCTCCAGAGTGAACGTGCCGTGCTCGTAGGGCTGAGGTGGAACCAACTTAGTGGGCACTTGACCGGGAAACATCCGGCGGGCCAGCCGCTCGACTGTGGGAGTGAAAGACATCTGCATGGCGTTCACCGCCTCGGGCGTTGCTATGGCCCGAGCGCCCGGGAACCAGTCGAGCAGAATGCTAAGGCCGTAGAAGTGGTCGAAGTGGGCGTGCGTTATATAGATGGTCTCCAGGTTGCGGTTGTGCAGGGCGACCCAAGCCGCGAGAGCCTCGGCTTCGGCCACTGTCCCCATTGCGTCCACCAGCACCGCGTCGTACTCGCCGAAGATTAAGGTCGAGGTGATGGGGTCAAAGCCAAGTGCTTCGCCGAACGGCCTCGGCCGCTCACCGACCATAGCTTTTCCCGGGGCGGTAAAAACGTTCACGCTTAGTGTGTTCGACTCAGGCGTGTTCGACTCAGGTGTGTCCGACGCGACGGACGCGGTAGCACGCATAATTTCTTTTAGCGCGTTTGTGCCGTCCATTTGTTACTCCTTCCGATGTCTGAGGAGTGACTGTTCGATGTCACATTAGCGGAGGTGCGACGACGAGTCTATTGGACCAACGTATCGATCAATACCAAAGCATCGCTCGAATTTCCGCTCCGGGTATGACTCCGCTAACCGTTGGCCGTTCTTGTCGTCAAAAAGTGACTGGTAAAGTTGTGTGCCCGTCTATTCTGCCCACCTATGGAGGAAGAGTCCCATGAAAATCGTTTTCTCCCTGTTGCTGTTGTGCTCATCGGCGCACGGCGCAACTTGCCCGACTGGCCAGGCGAAGGACGAAGCCGCATTGGTTCAAATCGAACACACGTGGGTACTAGCTTCGGAGCAGCACGATTCCGCGGCGCTCGGGTGCCTCTTAGCCGATGAATTCGAAGAAGCCGACTTTGATGGCTCACTGATCAGCAGGTCCACCATGCTGGCCAACTCCGCGAAGCCTAGCAATGGCCACAGCGAGCTTGCGGATTTGCACGTTCACCTATATGGCAATGTGGCCTATGTCCGCGGCATCGGTATGAACAGTGAGAATGGCCGGCCTACGGGAAAAACGCGTTTTACCGACATCTTTGTTTATCGTGGCGGACGCTGGCAATGTGTCGCAGGTCACGATTCGCGTTTTCCCGAGGCGCGGTAGACGTTAAGAGTAGGCGCACTCCCGCTAGTTTAAATCCGCATCCCGTCCCGCCCCAAGCCTTAACCGTAGGTGAGGGTAGTGCTCTGTCCGACCTCGATAATGTAGCCATCAGGATCGCGGATGTAGCAGCGTATCTCGCCGTACTTGGGGATCGGGGGTGTGATGAATTCGGCACCTCGACTCTTCCACAGTTCATAGCACTCGTGAATATCCGCGACGCGGAAATTCATAAAGCTGTTGATGTGATTCGGGTCGGGAACGCTGAGCGTGACCGTGGGCTTATCCGGAGTCGGCCCGCCGCCAACGTTCAGAATCATCCAGATATTCGCAAGCTGAAGGTACGGAGGCGCATTGCCGTCACCCATGGTCAGAAT
This sequence comes from uncultured Acidobacteriaceae bacterium, assembly GCA_963710965.1. Taxonomy (GTDB): domain Bacteria; phylum Acidobacteriota; class Terriglobia; order Terriglobales; family Acidobacteriaceae; genus Sulfotelmatobacter. The sequence continues at coordinate 193,324 of CAVQCP010000059.1, forward strand.
GCGAGCGCCGAAGACCTTTTCGTAGTAGTGGGCCGATCGCTCGACGTCGGCCACGGTGAGAAAATGCGCGACACTGATCCCCTCGCGCGGGGGCATCTCATAGCTCTTCTGTTCGATTTGTACCGCGTTCATTGATGGCTCCTTTTGTACGCCGTTCATTGATGGCTCCTTTCGATACAGTCCTCATTACCAATGCGATGTCTCGAGTCCCGCTCTAATTCTTACAATCGATTCGACGCCAGCTAGTGCAGCAGCGATTCCCAATTAGCTGGAACTCTTCCCGCGGGTCCAGGAGCGGTCTGGTTTCCTGGATGCGAATGTGGCGGAAGCAACTCCACGCCCTTGATCGTGATCATGTCCTGCTTCTCGTAATCGTAGAACCAATCCTCACCCGGTTCGAAGCTGGCAATGATGGGATGCCCTGTTGCTGCCGCATGCTTGGACGCATGCTGGCTCGGAGAACTATCACAGCATCCGATGTGGCCACACTCCGCACATCGACGGAGATGAAACCACCAACCTTTCGGTGACGCCAGGCATTCCACACATCCATCGCCACTCGGCTTCGAAGCGAGGTCGATTCCGCGCTGGTCTTTTTTCATTGCCAATTTTCCTTCCGTGTCCTGGCAGCCAAGCTTGGCTTCGGGTGCGTCCCATCCGGAATGTCCGGACTTCGGAACCACGTCGAGCGCCGGCCTACCGCCCGATTTGCCCCAGGTAGTATCCCAGTCGATTTTCGACATCCCCGGGCTTGTGGAAGCCGCGCTCCATCAGCGCTTTGATTCCATTTTGTGCGGCAGGCCGACCCAGCGAAGCGATGCACGCGTCCCACCCGGCGCCGAGCTCGACATCCGGCGGCAGCGTGGTGTTGACGAGGCGTTTGGTCTGGGCGATCGCCCATTTATCGAACTTGGCAATCCGCGTCGCGAGCTCCTCTACGAACGCATCTAGCTCGGCGTCGGGCAGGGCGCGATTAATGTAACCGTAAGCCTCGGCCTGATCCGCTCTGATGTCTTCCGAGCTCAAGAGCACCTCCAGGGCGCGGTTTCGGCCGATGAGTCGAGGAAGGCGAGCCATGGGGCCGCCTCCGGCGACCATTCCCACACCCACCTCCCATTGCGAGATGACGGCCTTCTCGCGACTGGCAAAGCTCATGTCGCAGGCCAGCGTGATCTCGCTGCCGTTGCCGGTCGCGCGGCCGCGAATGAGGGCGATAGACGCAACCGGCAAGCGGGTCAGACGCACAAGAAAGTCCGGCCAAGGCGGCAAGCCCGTGGTGCCTTCCGGCATGCCGGTCAGGTCCTCAAGCTTGGCTGTGAAATCCGAGTGATTCAGGAAGTAGTCGTCCACCGCGCTGTCGAAGACCACGACCCTGACCTGCCCGTCGGCCTCCAGAGTAGCCATGACTTCCTGGAATTGCTTGACCATTTCCGGGCCCATGACGTTGAGCGGCGGGTTGTCGATCGTGATACGCCAATAGGCGGGCGACCGCCGGCTCATGCGAACGTGCGCGGGTTTCGCTGGTGTGTCCATCTGTGTGAAATTGGCAGGTGCGCTCATAGTCGCCATGGAATTTTCCTCCGCGACTATTCGGCCAGAACAAAACGGAACGCGCAATTGGACGATGGTATTGCCCATACTTTCGTATCGACCGCCGCGGGTTCATGCCCGATGCATATAACTTTCCCCATCCAGCTAGCCTGAAAATCGATCGAAGCGAAGGAAACCTCCTCCAGCACGCTCATACGAAGGTATCGCCGATACCTTCGTCCAATTGTTTTACTCCCCTCACCTCTGGCTTAATTGCACCCGTTAAGGATGCAGGTTGATCGTGCTTAGTAAACTTTGTTTCTGAGGAGAACTCACCGTGTCTGACCTTGTGACGCAATCTGTGCCGCCAGAACAACAAGAACAAAGGATAGGAACACGCACCGCCGTGAAACGCATCGGCCGCCTTACCCTCGCTGCGACGGCCGCGGCGGTACTCGCCGTCCTCGGCGCCGTGGTCATTTACGCGCAAAGCCAAGACAACGGCAAGTACTCGCTGATATCGCCCGGCGGAATCGCGTTCTCCGATTTCCGGGGATACGAGGACTGGGCCGTCGTCTCTTCTGCCCACACCGACGAAAGGCTGAAGGTGATCGTTGGCAATCCGACCATGATCAAAGCGTTCAAGACCGGCACTCCGCTTAACGGCCAGCCTTTCCCGGATGGCTCCATGATCGTGAAGCTACAGTGGACCCCGAAGAAGAGTACGGAAGCTCCGTTCGTCGTGGATGTACCAGACGTCTTTAAGGAAGCTTTCGTCATGGAAAAGGACAGCAAGAGATTTGCCAAGAGCGGCGGGTGGGGCTACGCGGTGTTCAACTATGATGCCGCATCGGACAAGTTCACCCCCGATGCCAAAAGCCCCTCAGACTGCGGATATGCGTGCCACACGCCGGTGAAGGCGAAGGACTACATCTTCCACCCTTACCAAAAGCGTTGATGCTCTGGGTGCTTCGAAATCTAGTACCCGGCGCGGCGCTGCCGAGTGACCACCAAGCACGCAGCCCCGCCGTTTTCGTCTAATCGAGATGTGTACCAAACCTAAATTAGGAGGAACGTTATATGCCAAATGGGACAACAGCAGTGATGACGGGAATACAACAAAGGACGGTTGCAGCGCACCAGCCCGGCCAAGACGTTTTCAAATCGGTCCTGTCCGAAGACATCAACTGGAAGCCCTTCGCGGCGTTCCCACCCTCGGTTCGCCTGGCTGTCATCGTCGGTCAGCCCGCGGAAGTCGGACCCTACACGATCAGGGTCCGAGTGCCCCATGGCGTTAAGCTGATGCCGCACCGACACCCGGAGGATCGTGTCTACACAGTTATTTCGGGCATCTTCTACATCGGCCTGGGCGAGCAGTTCAATCCGGAAAAGCTGGAGGCATATCCGCCCGGAAGCGTCATCGTTCTCCCCGGCAATACGTCCCATTTCCACTGGGCGAAATCCAGTGAGTACATAACGCAAGTGACCGCGATTGGGCCGCTTGGGCTTGAATACGTCAGTGCGAACGACGATCCAAGAAACCACAACTCTTAGGATCCATTGGCGTGCTTTCCGCAATGCAGGATAGGTGGAGGCATCCCGTCTGGCTTAATCGCAATCGTTCGAGATGCGCGTTGGTCGAGCTAAGAAAACTCTTTTTGCGAGGGAGAAACACTATGAGCAAGCACCTCGAATCGCTGCACCAGAATCTTCTCAACGGCAAGCTACCCCACAACCTAAGTTGGAGCGAGACTGTCGAACTGGTCGAGCACCTGGGCGAGGTCCAACCGCATGGAGGCGATGAATTTGTGTTTCGCGTCGGCGGCCAACGCGTCTTTTTCAAGAAGCCGCAGACACATGATCTGGGCGTGGAGGAAGTTTCTCGGCTGCGTAAATTCTTGAAGGAAGCCGGGCCGGATATGCATAAATCAGGTTCACAGGCAGAAGAACCGGCCCAGCCCAACCGGATGATTGTCGTCATCGACCACCACGCCGCCCATGTTTACCAGGATTTCGGTGGAAGCCGTCCAGCAGACGAACACAAGGTGCAACCTTACGATCCTTACAATTTCCATCATCATCTGATTCATCGAAAGGAAGCGCACTACCGGGGCGAGCGCGTACCCGAAGAGGATTCGTTTTACGAGGAGATCGCGAAAGATATCACTGCGGCAAATGAGATCGTCCTCATCGGTCACGCCACTGGAAAAAGCAACGCCGCCGACTTCTTGAAAGAATACTTGAAGACCCATCATCCCGACATTTCTCGACGGGTCATCGCTACCGAAAGCGCCGACCTCTCGGCGGTGACCGAGCCGGAGATCGAGGCCCTAGCAAAGCGACATATGATTCAAGTCGTCTAACGGTGTGGTTCGTAACCGCAACGAATTAGCGGTTTCTGCCTGCCGTAGTTTGGGGCCGCACCCGCGATGTCAAGGTGGTCTTGCAATATCGACTGGGTGACAGTGCGACGTAACACTATCCGCGTAACCGACTGAAATAAATGAAGGTATTACTTAGGGGAATACTAGGCAGCGTTCCAACCAACGGAACTACGTCCCCGCGTTTCTGTAAGGAATGCAGGATTGGTGGGCAGTGCAGGACTCGAACCTGCGACCTCCTGCTTGTAAGGCAGGCGCTCTAACCAACTGAGCTAACCGCCCCTCGTACCTTGCCCGGCGCGACCAGGTTTCATTCGACTTTCTCCGGTCAGGCGCTGCGCTGGTCGGAACTCGATTGAGGGGCATCCGCGCGAACCGCGCTCCAGCGAGTATACGCGAGTAAAGAAAACTCGGTCAAACGTCGAGGGCGTGCTTGTTGATGCTCATGTGAGGACAGCCGCCTTCGGCTTTCCATCGAGCCCAGCTCGATCACTCTCCAATGCGAACTCTCCGCACCCTGCTAGACTGACCCCGTGCGCCGTCTGATCGTCAATGCCGATGATTTTGGTTTCACCGCGGGAGTCAACCGCGCCATCGTTGAGGCTCATACTCGCGGCATCGTCACTTCCTCCACATTGATGGCCAACGGCCGCGCTTTCGATGACGCCGTGCGTTTGGCCCATACTATTCCCGATCTAAGCATCGGTTGTCATGTCGTGCTCATCGATGGAGAACCAGTTCTCGATGCGAAAGAACTATCGTCTCTGACTGACACAAATCTCATCCACACAAATCCCGGTGACGCCCGTTTTCGCGATGGCCTGAAATCTTTCATCGTTCGGGCGCTGGCCGGCCGCCTCGATCCAGAGCAGATCGAAGCCGAGACATCGGCGCAGATTCGCAAGCTGCAATCGGCCGCCATCCCCGTTTCTCACCTCGACACGCATAAGCACACCCATTTATTTCCCGCAGTGCTCCAGCCCCTGCTGCGAGCGGCCCAAGCCTGTGGAGTTGGCGCCGTGCGCAATCCCTTCGGCCCGCGCCGGCCGCTGCGCTCCCATGAACTGTTGGCACGTCCCGGCCTTTGGACACGCTACGCCGAGATGCGAATTCTTCACACTCTCGCCTCTAAATTCCGCGATGCTGCGCGCCGCGCAGGCTTGGTCACTCCCGACGGTACGCTGGGAATCGAGGTGACCGGCACTCTGGACGAAAAGCTGTTTCGCGCCATCGCCGCCATCATTCCCCAAGGCACATGGGAATTTGTTTGTCATCCGGGATACAATGACCACGATTTGAAGTTGGCCAATACTCGTCTGCGCGAATCGCGGGAGACCGAGCTCCGAGTCTTGACCATGCCCGCAGCTCGGCAACTTTTGTCGCAGCAGGGGATTCAGCTCATCTCCTACCGCGATTTAGTTTCGCGCAACAACGAACCCCATAACGTCGCGGATTAACATTCGAGCGTGCCATCGTCGAAGTCACTTTCGTAACCTCGAAAGAAGACCGCAACGGGGTTACCATGAGTGAGATTCCGCTCAGAATCGCAAGCTGGAGGGTCTTTATTTATGTCGGCCAGTGGGGCAGCGCCGCGAGCCACCTTGGACCTGCGCATTCGTGTGTGGGGCATGGGCTCGAACAACCAGCCCTTTCATCAGAACGCTACCGCGCAAAATGTGAGCATCTCCGGGGCTTGTATCAGCGGCCTGGAACAGGAATTAAAGGTCGGTGACGTTATCGGTGTGCAATTCGAGACCAGGAAAGCTCGTTGCAAAGTCGTTTGGGTAATGGAGGCCGAAGGCGCGAAGAAACTCCAGGTTGGAGTTCAGTTGGTGGAGAACCAGGAATGTCCGTGGATCTCTCAACTACCGATCGAGATGCGCTCGAACGCACCGGTGCCCTCCGCCGACAATCGACGAAGATTTCAGCGCCACAAAATTTCCTTCCCTCTGGAATTTCGCGAGGAACGGGTGAAGACTCCCATGCGAGTCAACGCCAGCGACATGAGTGGCAACGGATGTTATGTTGAGGTTGGCACGCCATTGCCAGTCGCCACCATAATTCAGGTGGACTTCTGGCTCGACCAGGAGCGCATCACCACAACCGCATCGGTTCGAACCCGCGACCCTGGCGTTGGCATGGGCATTGAATTCACAGGCCTCCCGGAAGAAAAGAAGAAGCGAGTGCAAGCCCACCTCGACAAGTTAGACCCCGGCCTTTCCAAGCCAAAGGGACCCGCGTTCGACTAACAGTAGCGCCGGGTATCTCGCCAAGACTACGGTCGGTAGCACAATTCCTTCGCTCCCTAGCCCGGCATAGAATCTGCATCCTCTCCTGCTTCCAGCCATCGAATTCCGCAGTGGTTGTCGGTTCCAGGCAGCCCAGCAGCGTGGCGTGCGACACTAAGCGCTAAGCACTAATTACGGTTTTGAAAAGGTCCTCGTAAAATGAAGATTGGGATTACCTGTTATCCAACCTATGGTGGCAGCGGCGTTGTGGCCACCGAACTCGGCCTGGAACTGGCGCAGCGCGGCCATGAGATCCATTTCATCTCCTACGCGCAACCCATTCGTCTGCGCGGCGGATCGCAACCCAACATTCACTATCATGAAGTGGAAGTCTCGCGTTATCCCTTGTTCGACTTTCCGCCTTACGACCTGGCACTGGCCACACGCATGGCCGAGGTGGCACAGCTCTACGATCTCGACCTGCTGCACGTGCACTACGCGATTCCGCACTCGGTCAGCGCGCTGCTGGCCCGCCAGATGCTGGAGGATGGTCCCCGCGGGCGCCTTCTGCCCTTCGTCACAACTCTTCACGGAACTGACATAACCCTGGTCGGTCTGGACCGCTCCTATCTGCCCATTACGCGCTATTCCATCAATCAAAGCGATGGCGTCACCGCCATTTCAAATTACCTGCGCGACCGCACTCTCCGCGTTTTCGATGTCAAGACGGAGATCGCCGTGATCTACAACTCCGTCAACTGCGACGTGTATTGCCGACCCGAGAATTGGCAGGACCTGCGCAAAGAATTCGCGCCCAATGGCGAACGCCTGCTGGTTCACCTTTCCAATTTCCGTCCCGTCAAGCGACTCACCGATGTAATCGAGATTTTCGATCGTGTCCGCAAGCAAGTTCCATCGAAGCTGCTACTGATCGGGGACGGCCCCGACCGTTCTGTCGCCGAATGGCTGGCCGTTCAAAAAGGAATTCATGAAGACATCGTTTTTCTAGGCAAGCAGGACCAAGTGCAGGAAAAGCTTGGAGTCTGCGACATCCTGCTCATGCCGAGCGAGCTCGAGTCTTTCGGCTTGGCCGCACTGGAAGGAATGGCTTGCGAAGTCGTTCCTATCGCAACTCGCACCGGCGGCGTGCCCGAAGTGATCGAACACGGCAGCAGCGGATATCTCGCCAACGTCGGCGACGTTGACACCATGGCGCGTTACGCCATCGATCTTTTAAATGACGAAACCGCTTTGCGCGCAATGGGCCTGGCGGCGCGCGCTGTGGCCCAGGCTCGTTTCTGCTCCAGCCGCATCGTTCCGCAATACGAAGATTTCTACCGCCGCATATTGGAGCGCTCTTCGTAGAACGCTTCCGGGATCCCATCCGTTGCCTGCAACAGCGGCAACCGGATGCGCACCAGCGTTCCCTTCCCTTCCTGGCTGTCAATCGTCATCCGCGCCACATCTCCGTATAGCACTGCCAGGCGCTCCGAAACGTTCGCCATCCCGATGCCGGTGCCGCGCGCCCCGGTAGATTCCGCCAGCCGCGCCGCCGCCATGCCCACCCCGTCATCCTCCACTTCAATCACCAGTCCGGAATCAGTCACGCGGCTGCGCAGATAAATGCTCCCCCCCTCCACCAGCGAGGAAAGTCCATGCTTGATCGAATTCTCCACCAGCGGCTGAAGCAGCATGCTGGGCACCATCACATCGAGGGACGCGGGATCGAGCTCCTTGACGACGCGCAGCTTATCCGGCCCGAAGCGCACCACTTCGATATCGAGATAGTTGTCGATGAACTCCACTTCTTCGCGCAGCGGCACAAAAGAATCGGCGCTGTTGAGCAAACGCCGCAAAATGGTCGCCAGCTTCGAAATCACCTCGCGCGCTTTCTCCGGGTCAAAGCGCACCAGCGAAGAAATCGAATTTAACGTATTAAATAGGAAGTGAGGATTGATCTGGTTCTGCAACGCTTCCATGCGCGCGTGCAGCAGCAACCGCTCCTGCTCTTCCAGTTTGATCTGGATGCGAACGCTGTTGAATATCTTCAGTTCGATCCCCACCACCATCGCCGAGGCCGCATAAATCGCCGCCTCAATCCAGAGGTTGCTGCTGTCCAAACTGAAAATCGAATGCGGAAAGTACCGCGCCATCTCGGTCTGCACAAAGCGCAATCCGATGATGGTGGTGAAAAACATGATCTGCCAGTCGAACAGCCGCGGGGTTGGCAGATTGCGGCGGATCAGCCGGTAAATGCTGAGATCGATAAAGGGCGAGAATGACCAGATGTCATCTTTATCGAGCGCCATGGTGCGCAGTTGTCCGGCGATGAAACCGCAGAGCACGCCAAACGGCAACGTCGCCCACTCGCCGTGTAACAGCGCCGGAACGGCCATCCCAGCGCCGCCTAACACGCCGGCCCACCGGCCCCCGATTGCGCCCAGCAAAAGCGCGGTTTCGAAACTCAAGTCTCCGGCGAAAAAGCTGGTGGCTGAAAAACGAATCCACACCCCAATCGTAATGGGAACCGCCATCCACAACACCAGATAAACTTTTTGCCGGAAATCGCGCTCCTCGCGAAAAAGAAGCGATTTGAATTCTTTGGAACGCACCAAACTGCTGGACACAGCCGCAGCCACGCCCAGCTTCACCAGCAAATTAATCCAAATCAGCCGCGGTTCCATGGAAAGAAAACTGTAGCACGAAGTGAACCTGCATTCTCACCGTCCGAGTCCGCCTGACCTGCTTTTGGAGAAGTGCAAGAACTCATTCCTGCAGCGTTCTGCCGGAGAAATTAAAAGGAACTTCGCAAGGCTTTTCGGAGTCTTACCAATTGAGTCTCAGGCAGTGGCAAGACCGTTCATCGCCAGGTAAAGCTTGGCGGAGGTCAACATGCGACGCTTCGCTCTACTTCTCTTACTCATGCTTGCGGCGAATCTTGCGCAGGCGCAAATCCAGGCTCCCGCCACGGAACCTCAAACCGCTCGCCAGGCTTTGCTCGAGATGTTCCTGGGCAAAGCTTCCGACGCCTTCACCAAACATCTGCCCCAGGCGGCGAGCAAGGCTCTGATCCACAGGGGCGACGATCCTGCCACTTCCATGGTGCAGCGCATATCCATGATCGGCCACCAGATGACTGCGCAGGCGCACGTCGAAACCTTTGACCAGGGACCGACCTTGTTGATCTCCGAACAGGAAGAAGGCCAGCAGAAAGTCAGGAACGAAGTGATGGTCGAGCACGATAGTTTGACCGGCGAGAACGACGAGATTGAAGTATCGATTCGTGTCTACCGCGACGGCCAACCAGAATTCCTTCCGGTGATTCCGCGCCTAGTTTTTTCCATGACCGAGGAAGAAGGAACCTGGCGGCTGGCCGAAGCTACAGTGGCCGCGCATATTCCCCTCACTGATCCCGACTACCTCAAGGGAGTGCGCAAAAAGCAAGACGAGGCCAATGAAAACATGGCCTCCATGCGCGTGCAGAATCTCGCTACTGCGGAGCTGCATTTCGCTTCGCAGCATCCCGAGCGCGGATATTCGTGTAATTTCGCGGATCTAATGCCGAATCCCGAGCAAGCGCCGAATCCCGATCCGGCGAATTCGTCCGCAACCACTCCCGAGACTTCCAGCCCTGCCGGAAACGAGTCGGCAGGATACCACTTCGCCGTCTCCGGCTGTGCCGGGACTCCCGCATCCACATTCCAAATCACCGCCGTACCCCTAGAATCCGATTCGGGGATGAAAGCTTTTTGCGCTGATGAATCTGGAACCCTGCGCTTCGACCCACATGGAAAAGGCACAGCCTGTTTGAGCCAGGGACAGGTAATCGACAAGCTCGAAGTTAGCGTTCCCGATGCAGCTGAATCAGTCACGGAATAGCACCGGCTTTTCTGCGTGTCTGAAAGTCGTGATGCGGTCTTTACTTGCTTTTCAACCAGACCCGGAGATCGTGGCCGGTCATCTCTTTCGGTTCATCGACGCCAAGCATTCCCAGCATGGTCGGCGAAATATCGCGCAGTGAACCGTTCGGTTTGAGCGTGTACTGTTTCGCGTCCTCCGCCACCACAATGAACGGCACAGGATTCGTCGTATGCGCCGTGTGCGGCCCGCCGGTTGCAGGATCGATCATCATTTCTGCATTGCCGTGATCGGCGGTGATGAGCATCGCTCCACCTTTGGCGCGGATGGCCGTTTCAATGCGGCCCAGGCAGGCGTCGACAGTTTCGACCGCCTTTACCGTAGGCTCGATTTTGCCGGAGTGCCCGACCATGTCCGCGTTGGCAAAGTTCACGATCATCACGTCGAACGTGCCATCCTCAATCGCCTTGACCACAACGTCTGCGATGCCCGCGGCGCTCATCTCCGGCTTCAAATCGTAGGTCGCGACCTTTTGCGAGGGCACGACAATCCGTTCTTCTCCGGGGAACGGCTGCTCGACCCCACCGTTAAAAAAATACGTGACGTGCGCATATTTTTCAGTCTCGGCCACGCGCAGGTTGCGCATGTTCTGGTTGCCCATGACGTTGGCCAGAATGTTCGCCATCGACTCCGGAGGAATCACAATCGGCAGGCTGAAATTCTTGTCATACTGCGTCATGCAAACGTAGTGCAGATTTTTCGGAACCCGGTCGCGCGGGATGGTTGCGTCGAGATCGGCCGCACCCGGAAGATCGCTGCCGCCTTGCGCATTCAATCCGCTGTTGCGGGCCAGAGCGCGAGTAATCTCGCGCACGCGATCGGCGCGGAAGTTGTAACAGAGGCAGGCATCGTCATCCCGAATCGTTGCCAACGGCTGACCATTTTTGTCGGTGCAGACAAAAGGCACCACAAATTCGTCGGTCACTCCGCGGTTGTAGGACTCTCTCATCCCCTGCACAGGATCGCTGTTTTTGCCGCCTTCGGCATCGGCGAAGACCATCGCGTTGTAGGCCTTGGCAATGCGCTCCCAGCGCCGGTCGCGATCCATGGCGTAATAGCGTCCGTTCACCGTGGCAATCTTGCCGGAGTTGTACTCGCGCATCTTTTGCTGGAGCTGCTCGATGTATCCCGCTCCATTGGTCGGCAGCGTGTCGCGGCCATCCATGAAAGCATGGACGAATACGCGGTCCACGCCGTTCTGCTTCGCCATCTTCAGCAGCGCGTAAAGATGCGCCTGCTGCGAGTGCACGCCACCATCGGAGAGCAGGCCGAAAAGATGCAGCCGGCGCTCGCCCACGCGAGCATGTTTCATTGCGGCCAACAGGACAGGGTCAGAAAAGAATTCTCCGTTCTGGATCATCAGGTCGATGCGCGTGATGTCCATGTGAACGATGCGCCCGGCGCCAATGTTGAGATGACCGACCTCGCTGTTGCCCATCTGCCCTTCAGGCAGGCCCACAAACGGACCGCTGGTATGAATCAGCGTATTGGGATACTCGCGCAACAGGCGGTCATAGGTTGGCTTGCGCGCCAGCGCGATGGCGTTGGCTTTAGTTTCGGCGCGGTATCCCCAGCCATCAAGAATAATAAGGACGAGCGGTTTTGGACGAGTCAAGATTCGCTCCTGCGATTTGTGATGAATTACTAAAAAGCTTTTAGCTACCAGATCACGTCAACCTGGTAGCGTTCAAAAACACGGTCCGCCGTTATCACCGGCAGCTTCTCTTCCAGGCTCTGGGCGATCAGCATCCGATCGAAGGGATCGCGATGATGCATGGGAAGGGCCTCGAGGGCGAGCACATGGTGAATCCTGATGGAGAGCGGCTTGATGCTGTTCTCCGCCAATTTGCTGAGCAGGTATGGACCGGCAGGCCGAGGGAAATTCAGCTTGCCCGATCGCACCTTGGTAAGAATCTCCCAGATGCTTGCCATGCTCAGCGAAAGATCGGCGGCCCCGGAAAAAATGTCGCGGGCGTGATGCGACATCCTGGCATCCCCAGCAATCGCCCACAGGAAAGCACGGGTGTCGAGGATGGCTTTCATTTCGGTAGGATTGGTCCGTTATAGAACAGATCTTCAATTTCAGGATCGGGATCGTTGGACTCGTCCGGAAGGGTGAAGTCGCCTTTGGCGCTGCCGAAAACCCGCTTCTTGGGCGTTTTCTTCAGGGGAACGAGTTTAGCGACCGGTGTTCCGGCCTTGGCAATTACCACTTCTTCCCCCATTGCGACGCGCTCCAGCAAGCGGGAGAGGTGGGTCTTAGCTTGGTGGATGTTCACTTCCATAGCACTCACGATTCTAGGCTAGGTCCTTAGCTGAGTCGACCCGATAAACCCTAGAATCCCATCGTGTCGTCCGCCGATGGACCATACGTCGCCGGCAGAGGCGTGTCGTTCAGCCGCAGATACACGCCTAACTGCGCACGGTGATGGACGAGGTGATTCAAGAACATCTGCCGGTAGGCGAGAAAGCGCGATCCGCTGAAAATCGGCTTGCCGCCGAAGCTCAGTTTCCAGCTTTCGGTCCACGCCGAATCGGGTGTATTCATGAGCACAGCCCTCAGCTTCGCAGCACCCTCATCGAAGGCCTTCACCAGTTGCTCAGGCGATTCGAACCCCGGACGCTGACGCGGCGGCCCGCTGCCGAAATCAAGTTCAGGGGTGGTCAGAATCGTTAGGCCGAAGCCCGGGAGCTCGGCGACATGCGGCGCCAGCTTGCCCAGCGCCATCGACTTGGCGTGTGGCTTGTAATCCGCCTTCATGGGAACGCGTTCCAGCATGGCGCGCGTCTTTTGGGCTTCCGCATCAAATTCAGAAAGCAGCAGTTCGTTGATCATTTTTCTCTCCGTTCGTCGGGAGGTGCCGCTCCCGCATCAAAATGACACTGAACAGCCTCGCGAACGTTTCGTTTCAGTTCATCCAGGGTGTCTGCCTGCGTGAAGATCGAATAGCCAAGAGCGCGGGCCTCGTAGCCGCCTTCCGGCGACTCTTGCACCGATTCTACCCGTGGAGGATGCCCTTGTGGGTCAAATTTATCCCCGACAATTCAGTGCCTTCAACCCCAGGAACCTCGCTGACTCTCCCAACTCCTGCTCGATCCTCAGCAGTTGGTTGTACTTCGAGATGCGGTCGGTGCGCGATGCCGAACCTGTCTTGATCTGCCCCACTCCCGTCGCCACCGCGAAGTCCGCAATGAAAGTGTCTTCGGTCTCACCCGAGCGATGCGAAATCACTGAGGTGTAGCCATTGCGCCGAGCTAGGTCGATGGCGTCGAAAGTCTCGCTGACCGTGCCAATCTGATTGAGCTTCACCAAAATCGAGTTGGCCACGCCCTTATCGATGCCTTGCTGTAGAAATTCAATATTGGTGACAAAAATATCGTCGCCCACAAGCTGAATCTTGCCGCCCAGTTCTTTGGTGAGCGTCTGCCAACCCTCCCAGTCGCCTTCGGCCAGTCCGTCCTCCAGAGAAACGATGGGATAATCCTTCACCCACTTCGCGTAGAACGCCACCATCTCATCCGAACTTTTCGCCGACTTGTCCGATTTTTTGAAAACGTATTTGCCATCCTGATAGAACTCGCTGGACGCCGGGTCGAGTGCAATCGCAATTTGCTCTCCGGGTTTGTAGCCAGCCTGCTGAATGGCTTCAAGCACCACTTCAATCGCTTCCACGTTCGACTTCACCGAAGGCGCAAATCCGCCTTCATCGCCAACCGCCGTGTTGTAGCCGCGCTTTTTCAGCACACCCTTCAGCGTATGAAAAACTTCCACTCCCCAGCGCAGCGCCTCGGAAAACGAGGGCGCGCCCACCGGCATCACCATAAATTCCTGGAAGTCGACATTGTTGTCGGCGTGCGCTCCACCGTTGAGAATGTTCATCATCGGCGTCGGCAAAATATTTGCGCCCGCGCCCCCCAGATAACGGTAGAGCGGCAACCCGTAATGCTCGGCCGATGCCCGGGCTGCAGCCATGGACACGGCAAGAATCGCATTCGCTCCCAGCCGGCCCTTGGTCGCAGTGCCGTCGAGTTCAATCATCGCCCGATCCAGCCCGCGCTGGTCATCCGCATCCCAACCCTCGAGCGCGTCGGCAATTTCGCCATTCACGTTCTCGACTGCCTGCAGAACTCCCTTGCCCAGGAAGCGCTTTTTATCTCCGTCGCGCAACTCGACCGCCTCGTGCTCGCCGGTTGACGCTCCGCTGGGAACGATGGCGCGTCCAATCGCTCCACTCTCCAGTTGGATCTCCGCTTCGACTGTAGGATTGCCGCGCGAATCCAGCACCTCGCGCGCGATGATTGCCGTAATCGTCGTCATGCTTCCCTTCCTGATATGAGAATTTAGTGTGTGGTTCGTAGGAGACCTTTGATTATAGCGGATGCAAGATGAGAGCCGTGTGACAGCAATCACAGAGGGCCCCGTTTCCCTAATAGCAACGGCGAATTGCCCAGCTTATCGCCTGCTGGGTAACGTCTCAGTTTGGAGTCTCGCATACTCCGGCGTCATCTCGAAGTCCCGCGCCTTTCAGCGGGACGAGAGATCTCCTGCGCAATGGATTTGTGCATATGGCAAAATTCAAACTGAGGAACGATTGCCGGTTGCCTTGGATGGTTCAAGCCGTCCGCTACTTATTGTCCCCAGCGTCGCCGTGGACTAGAGTCAGGGTTAGAACGGTTAATGATGGAGGAGTTATGAGGACATTGAGAATTCTGCCCTGCATCCTGTTGATGGCCGCCATGGCAGGGGCACAGGTGACCGCTGCCGTGCCGGCAGGTACGCCTTTAATGGTCAAGCTGGACACAACGCTGGCGACTTTTAGCAACAAAGCCGGAGACCCGTTCACCGGAAGCTTGCTGCAAGCCGTGGTGATCAATGGCAAGACCGTGCTTCCGGTCGGAACCCGCGTGGAGGGCCGGGTCACGAAAATTGATGAGCCGCGCCGCATTGCCGGCAAGCCCACCATTGGCATTTTGCCGGAAGCGATCATCCTGCCCACCGGGGAGCGCTTTTTCCTCGACGCCACGCTGGTCGATACCAACTTGGGCCGGGGTACGGATGTCAATCAAGAGGGAGAATTTAAAGGTTACGGCCACGACCGGCGCGATCAATTGGAAACTGGCGGCGGCACCGCTGGCGGAATGCTAATTGGCGGCCTGATTGGTGGCCCTCCCGGAATTCTGATTGGCGGCGTCATCGGCGCCGGATCGACCGGCGCTCACTGGCTCAGCAAGCATCGCTCGGCGGTATTGCCCGCCGGCACCCAGCTTACCCTGGAATTGAATCGCCCTCTCGCCATGACGCCTGTAGTGGCGAATGCAGGGCAGTAACAACAGCTCCTAATTTTCGGGAGGACCAGACTGAGTCCGGTTTTTTTGGCTTTGAATCCGACCTATAGACTGTTCGAACGCGTCGGCCTGCTGCCGCTGGATGAACGCTGGTTTACGATTTACTTCGCGCAGTTCGCCCTCGCCCGCTTCGACAGTTACAAACTTCGGGTCGTGCCCCTGCCCAAGGAGGAAAATTTCGATATCGCTGATGCAGGGGCAGGGGACGCTTCCCCTGCCCTGCACCCCTTTCCCTCACCGAGGGAGAAGAAAAACTGTCAGGGGTGTCCCCGGCCATTCAGACTGACCGGCGAAGTGGTAAGCCCGCAAACGGTGTCGATGCTGACCCGCGATCTGGACGAGGCGGTGCGCCAGCCTCATCAGTCGCGCCTGAGCGACGATTACGCTTATCTGTTTTTGGACGGAGTGAGCCTGCGGGTGCGGCGTCCGGCGGGGTGCAAGCGGGTGCATATGTTGGCGGCGTACGGGGTGCGCCGCGACGGCACGCGTCAACTGCTGGCGTTTTTACGCAGCCAGGGCGAAAGTCAGGCCGACTGGGAGGCCTTGTTGCAGGATCTCTACCGGCGCGGCGGGCTCGAAAGCCGGCAGATCGACTTAATCGTCACCGACGGCTGTCCTGGCCTGGCCGCGGCGATTCCGACGGCGTATCCGCAAGCCCGGCATCAGCGCTGCTGGAGCGCACAAGATGCGGAAAATCCTGGAGAAAGTACGGAAGCGCGACTATGCTGGACTGAAGGCGGGGACGCAGGCGATTTATCTGATGGAAAGCCGCGCGCCCACGCCGAGACTGCATTTCGCCGCTGCCGCGCAAGCTGGCTGCGCCAATATGGGCCTACGGTGCGCCGCCTGGGACGCGATCTTCCCGAGTTGCTGTCGGTCTTCGCTTTTCCCCGGCATCTCTGGCAGAAACTGCGCACCACCAATGTAATCGAACGCTGCATCATCGAAGTGCGGCGCAGAACCCGCCCCATGGTGTGCTTTGTGAATGTCGAAAGCGTCGACCGAATCATCTACTCCATCTTCCAGAGATTCAACCTGGAATGGAAAACCCGCACCCTCCACCTATTTACACAAGCAGCTTGACGTCACCCCAAACCAAAATTTCTTGACTTCGATCTCAGCTGGGCATCTAATGTTTTAGAGACCTAATCGTTCTTTGACATTCAAGTAAGAGAGCTAAGTCCAGTAAATGCAGTATTTTGCGAGACGCACGCTGATCCTAGGGCTTAGCCCGGGAAGACTCAGCTAAGTCCTTTTCCCTGGAATATTTTACGGATAAGTTGTTCTGTTTCAATATTTTGGGAGTGCGCAGGAATGGTAAGTGATTGATTCTATGGATTTTGTGATATTTTTTCACTAAATCCAGTTCGATCGGGCGTCCGACCACCCCAGACTCAGTTCTCGAACTAATGGCCAATCCCACCAGTGGGGGCGTCACGGCTTCGACGGAGATGCTTGCGGCCAAGAGGCATGCCGGGGTGCACACACCCGTGATCGCGTGCAAAATGATAATTGCCAATCAACCAATGGCATACGCAGCCTAATTAATTAGGCAGCCGCTCTCCACCGCTTCGCCCTTGGGCGGTGAGCGAGCGTCACACAGAGGGCTGCTCCTTTGCGTTACGTCTGGGCACGGAGGCTAAGATCACAGGCTAGTGGCACGCGTTTCTTGTCCGTTCTGAGCGTGGGCCGCGAACGTCTCGGGGGAAGCGCCGCAAGGCGCCTAACGCCTGGGGCATGAACTGGAATAAGCATGTAGTCTCTTGACCAGTAACATTTTCGGACGCGGGTTCGACTCCCGCCGCCTCCACCACTATAAACTACTGATAATAAACAATTTAAAAAATGATAGAAGAAAACGTACAATAAACGTACAATGGATTCGGCAAAGGTGCTGATTCCATGCTCTCGGTTTACTCCCGCCACTATTCGCCCTGCCCTTCCGACGACATTAACTACAAGCGCTGCCGTTGCCCCAAGTGGATCAACGGCATTCTCGGATCGGATGGTCCCTTCATCCGTCGTAGCGCCAAGACCCGCAGTTGGGAAAAGGCTGAGGATTTCAAACGCAAGCTCGAAGAGGAATATGAGGCGAAGCAGCAAGGACTTGAAGAGGCCTCCCGTCCGAAGCCTGCTCTCGTAACGGTCAAAGAGGCCGTGTCACGTTTTCTGAACAGCAAGCGCAACGAGAATCTGGCTGACTCGACTCTCGATAAGCTGACCACGATCTTCGAGAAGCAGTTCCTCGCGTGGGCCACGTCCTACGGATTCGTACACATCACTGAGATCACGACTGCCGACCTGGAAGGCTTTCGTGACACTTGGACCGATGGCCCCCTCGCGAAGAAAAAGAAACAGGAGCGGTTGATCGGCTTCTTTTATTACGGCCTGCGACTCGGCTGGATTAAGGCCAATCCTGCTGTTCTGCTGGGTCGAATCAGAGCAGACGGTCCTCCGACGGATTACTTCCCTGCGCCCGAGTTCGCCAAGATCATGGACGCAACTTACATCTATCAGCCCAAAGGTTGGGTGGAATGCCGGAACCAAGCAACACGGCTGCGGATTCTGACGTTGCTCATGCGCTGGAGTGGACTTGCAATTAGGGATGCCGTGACTTTGGAGAGGCGCCGTCTGAACGAAAATGGCGAGTTGTTCCTATATCGCGCAAAAACCGGCAGCCCTGTTTACGTTCCACTGCCTCCGGATGTGGCAGAGGAATTGAGAAATATTCCGCCAGGCCCCAGTCCCAATCCGCGATATTTCTTCTGGTCTGGCAACGGCTCACCGAAGTCGGTGGTCGGCAATTGGCAGCGGAGTTTCCGACGCCTCTTCAAAATCGCAGACTTGCGCAGCGACGACGGATCACCCAAGCGTTGCCATCCGCATATGTTTCGGGACACATTCGCGGTCGAGATGCTGCTTGCCGGAGTTCCGCTGGAACAGGTCGCAATGTTGCTTGGTCATAAGAGCGTGAAGATCACAGAGAAGCACTACGCGCCATGGGTCAAGGCGCGGCAGGAGCAGCTTGCGGTCAACGTCCGAAAGTCTTGGACTGTACTTGATGCGGGCAACCAAACGGGAAAACGCAAATCGCCGAAGCGCGCGAAAAGTGCCTGACGGGGACTGCTCCCGTCTTCTGCTGAGTAGTTGATCTCTAGCTTGCTCTGCGTAGCTTTCGATGAACGCGGTGAAGGACCGTCTCCGGCACTCGGAGCGTCCGGTATCCACGCTTGTGCAACTTTTCTTCTGTGCTCCAGTGAATCACCCCTGGTTCCCTTTCAAATATTTTGCGAACGGTCTTCTCGCTGAGTGCCCAAAGTTCGGCGATCTCGATGATCGAGTAGTGCTTCTCGCGAGCTAGTTCAATCGCCGGCCCAGCCGAAGGGCCGGAAACCGTGTGGAGGGCGTGGGAGGACTCGGCTGGTTTTCGAGCAAATTCAGACATGGCATGACTCCAACCATTGCTGCGTTGTTTACCAACTTGATTCCGACCGCTTTGATTGTCCAATGAATTCTCAGCCGACATCCATTCTCAACGGGAATAGATGGCTGAAAACAACCACTCGCAGAGCCGCTTTGTGGGGGCCCTTCGGGTCGCGATTGAGACCACCAATGCAGACTTCTTCCCTCCATGTCGCGAGTAATCCCTAACTGAAATCACAACAATCGCTGGATGTCTAATCGAGGTCGTCGCGGCGGGCTGAACTCGGATTGTCGTGGTCACCCGCGAGTCGGCGGATTTGCCTTTTTCATGGCGACTACTCGGGCGGACGCGGGCGATCCGATTGGCTTTGGTGGACGCCGCTGATCTGCATATCTGCGGAGGAAGGACCTAACGAATTCGTTCGTCAATCGAGAATCGTCGTCTTTTCTCATAATCACACACGTTTGGAAACACAATGAGGCATCAGAAAGCGGCCTTACAACTACACCTTCGGCGCGAAAACCAAGGGCCGTAGGTTTCGTGAGAATGGCCACCCCGACGTGCTCAGATACTAGGTGAACCGCTTCTTGCGGCGTAATGATATCGTGCCCGCGTTTCGGAGTGATTCCCTCACGTCGAGCCGCGTCCATGATTGCGTCGTGAACGATGGGGTGAACTCGGCGCGTGAACAGGATCCATTCATCTTTTGCCAAGTCTTGGAGCACGAGTTGTTCCTTTTCAGCGGCCGCGTGGCCTTCCGGAAGGACCGCATAGAGCGGCGTCAGAACGAATGGTGAAGCCTCGATCTGAGAGTCCTTTGGCGGCGCCGTCACAAGGGCCAGGTTTAGTTCACCTGCTAGAACACTCCGGACCAACTCGATTGAGAACTGACTGATCAGTCGAATGGCAAGGTTGGGATACAGGGGGAGACGAACCGCAAGAAGGTCCGAAACCCAGGCTTGGTCTGCCTCGTGCGAGTGCCCAATCGTCAGAACGCTGTCTGCTCCATCATGGGCGGTACGAGCGAGATGAAAAGCCCGCTCTATATGTAAGAGCGAAGATCGTGCCTCTGCGACAAAGACTTGCCCAGCATCGGTGAGCTCAACACGGACAACCCGTCGATTGTCACGAGTGAACAAACGAAATCTGAGCTGCTTTTCAATCTCAGTGATTTGTCTGCTGAGCGCAGATTGGGTAAGGTTCAATCTGAGGGCAGCCTTGGTAAAGTGCAACTCTTCGCCCAAGGCAATGACTGCGTGCAAGTGGCGTACTTCGACGTTGGGAAACACTGCTCCAACCCCCGCCCAAGAGTTCGGTAACACCAGGAATTTCGCCCTGCCATTTGTGTAAAGCGACGAGTGGTTATGAGCTTGGAACCCGGCCGACTCTGTAAAGTTTCTTGAAAGGCTAGAAAAAGTTTTGATAACTTGCATTTGAAATCCGCTCTAGACCTGGGTTCTCGGGCAATCCTTACGACGAGAGCGGTCCTTGGACCTGCGGATGCGCCTTCCTCCTTCCATTCGGCATTGGGGGTCTTCCGAGTCCAGGTAGGTCGGCGCCACTCAGAAGTACCGTAAACGTCAGGGCAAACACACCATTGACAGATTTAATCCGCAGTGGGTTTGCCGCTTTCACTACGATAGATGGAATGCCGACGTGCCCGCTTCCTTGCGGATCGGATCGGGTGCCAACCCGTCAAGTCTCGCTACCTAATGGGGTGACGCTTGCCGGCACCTGGAGCTTTTCGCCGCCGATTTGCCCACTCCCATTCTGGAAGCCAGTTTCTGCCGCATCTTCCTTCACATCGGTATTCCGACATTCTTCCGCCGCATTGTGGACAGACCAGGTTGAGAATTGACGAGAGGATGCGTACGTTCAATTCGCCCGGTGGTGCGTCAATGGTGATCATGTTCGAAGTCTCCCCGAGATTCGGCGAGGGGCAGAAACCGGGGGCAGAATGACGGAGGTATGCTGCGCGGGTTTTGTGCGCTTTGTGACGCTCCGAACTGGTTGGCTGCGGAGTCCGTTCATGCGTCTCGTGCTGCCCCCTCGCTCAGCATTGGGGCAAGCAATCTCGATGCCACCGTCAATCGCCAACAAAAGCCGCTAACGAAGCTGGTTGCGAGCAAGCCAGATTTCTATCGGGTGTACACATGGGCAGGGAACGGGCATGCGTGCCCAAATTCGGGCGCAGTCTGGCGCATCAGGAACTCAGAAGTTGCAGCCGCCCGCCCTGATAAGGTCACCCGCCGAGATGGGGCGCTACCGACGCGACAAAAAGGCAAACGAAAATGGGGAATCTTACCGCCCAAGTCCGCAAAATCAACAACTCAACAATCAGGTGAACGAAGGAGCAACGATTCTGTTTGGAAGGTGAAATGCCTAGAAGAAGTCGGAGAGGAGCGCTTGTCCGCACTAAGGAGAGTAGAACCGCAATGCGAATCGCATTCATCGCAGTAACAGCTCTCATCCTGCTGGGCACGGGTGCCGCGGCGGCGCAGGAAATCAGCAATGATTACAGCAAGGCAGACTTCGCGCACTTCAAAACATATGCCTGGGCGAGCGGCCATAGTGTGGCGGACGAACTCCTGAACCAGAGCATCGTCAGCTCCATCGACGGGCAACTGTCGGCCAAAGGACTGACGAAGGTCAGCTCCGGAGAGAATCCAGATGTTCTGGTCTCCTATGGCGTTGTCTTCGACCGCGACATTCGCGGCATGGGTTTCAGGGAAGGTTTGCGGAACCTGCGTTGGAGGAGCGGTTCCCATGATGTTCTGATGGGCATGCTTGTGGTTAATCTCGTAGACTCGGGTACCCGTGCGATGGTGTGGCGCGGCATGGCGAGCGGCAAGGTCGACGCGAACGCCAGCCCTGAAAAACACGACAAGAAGATCCACGAAGTTGTTCAGAAGATCTTCCGCAGCTACCCGCCCAAGGAATAGGAGACGAGTCGAAGAAAGTCAGAGAAATGTGTTGCTACAACGCTACAACTTAGAACTGCAGCTTGAGCGCCAGTTGGATCGAGCGCGGGCCGCCGACCTGATAGAGCGGGTTGAGGCCACCGTTCAGACCACCGCTCCCGAGGTAATTATTGAGCATTTGCGTCGCATAGCCGAACGGAGTTGTGCTCGGAGCACTAAGATAGTTCACCGGACTCCCGAAGTTGGGATGATTCAGGATATTGAAGAAATCTCCCCGAAATTGAAGTGAAACCCGTTCCGTGAGTCGGAACTGGCGGCGTAGCGTGATGTTCCACTGCGTCGCACCGAATCCGCGCACGGCGTTGCGTCCAAGATCTCCTTGTCTGAGCGGATTTCCATGCGCATCCGTAGGCGGATTGCAAAATGGCCCCGTACTTGGAGAACCATTTGGGGGGCATCCGCCGGGTACCGCTCCAGGAGTGCCGTTGATGGCTTTGCCACCGGGATATTGCGAGCCGTAGAGATAAAGAGGTATTCCGGGAACCAGATCGGGGCGCTGCACGCTGTTTGCCCCGGACAAGATGGTGGAGGGATATGGATTTTGACCCGTGACGATATTCACCGGGGGAGCGCTGCGGACATAGATGATCGAATCTGTAGACCAGCTTCCGAAAATCTGTTTCACCATCCCGCTGCCAGGCCCAGGAATATCGTAGGACACCGCCCCCGAAAACGTATGCCGGATGTCGTAATCGGAAGGACCTCGGTCGAGGGAAGCAGGCTCCGCACCAGGCGGCACGTTCGCGTAATTTCCGTCGGAAGAGACATTATCAATTGAGTGAGACCACGTGTAGGACAGCAGTGTTTGCAGCCCATGGGTCGCCCGGTGCCGATATTCCGTTTGGAGCGCATTGTAACTGGATGACGCGCCATTGCTTAGCACGTCAAACTCGCCCGTGAGGTTTGAATTGGGAGCATAGTAAATGTCTCTGCGCATCAGCTTGCGGCCACCCGCGCCTACATAGGACATCGTAAATACATCAGCGGCAGAGAGACTCTGTTCAATCGCGGCGTTCCATTCATACGTCCTTGGCAGAACGTGGCTCGGATTGATTACAGCCACGGTGGATGCAGGCGGGTTTGTGGTGAACGGTGGAGGATTAGCGGCACTGCCGGTAAGCGGGAAGGAGGTGCCGAAAATTTGGCTTTCCTGAGTATACGGAAACGCACTCATTGCCTCAGCTATGTTGCCATATCCGAGATCATAGAAAATACCTCCTCCAGCCCTTATCACTAAATTCGGTCGCGGTTGCCAAGCCAAACCGAGTCGTGGTGCGAAGTCGTCTTTTTGCGCATGCCATAGTCGTGTCCCTGGGGGTGCAATCGTCGCAGTCGAGATGTCGGTTACCTGGGTTACTGTGAAGAGTGGAGTCCCATTCGGAGAGGATGGCACCGTGTTGTACTCCCACCGAAGACCATAAGCGAGACTCAGATTTCGAAATATTTTCCATGTGTCCTGAGCGAAGAGACTCCAGTTGGACGTAACCATTTGTACATCGGTCGTGCGAGAAATTACAGCTGCGAAGGGAGCCGAATTCGCGAGGACACTTGGCAAAGAGCCAAAGATGAAAAGTTGCTGATATGCCGCAGCGCGTTGCTCGGGTCTGAGCCGCCGATAGTCAATCCCTAGTTTCAGCTGATGGGCCCCTCTGATCAAAGAAAAGTTGTCGCTGAGATTGATCTGATGTTGTGTATTGTCTGCGAGCCGGCCATCATCGAAGCTGAGACCGTAGGGATTGAAGTCGCCGAAGAACGCAAACGAAGAGTTGCTCAACGACTGCCCCGCCGAGAACAACTCCGAGCTAGATGGAGGCACGGCTCCGCCGAAGTTATCCAGGCTGAAGAAAGTTTTTGCTCGGCTAAGACCGTAGTTGAAGCGGAACTCATTCATTAGGTGCGAGGTGATCATTGCGTTCATGCCGATCGTTAACGTTCTGGTGCGATCTTGGCTATGCAGAAGAGTGCCGTAGCTGTATTTATTGCCGCCTGCTCGTTGAACAAGGTTAGATGGGGCCTCGCTGTATCTGCCAAACAAAGTCAGCCGCTGGGATGGCACATAGTCGACGCGTCCGCTATAGGAGTTCAGCGACGACGGATCGGAATATCCCTCAGTGAAAGCAGCAGTGCCGTCCCCAAAGTCCTGCCCCCCCGGCGTTGGTAGTGGAAAGGCGTTCAGCAAGGGCTGAACCGCTGCGGGAGCAGTTGCCCGAGTTGCCAAAGTTGGAACGTAAGTGTTTGCCAGTTGGGGCTGCCGCACCCTCAGTCCTTCATAGGAACCGAAGAAAAACAGCTTGTCCTTAACAATCGGGCCGCCAAGCACGCCACCAAAATCGTTCTGGCGCAACGCGGCTTTTTTGACCCCTTTGTTGCTGAAAAACCAGTCGTTCGCATCGAGCACGTCATTCCGGAAATATTCGAATGCAGTACCGTGAAAGACGTTGGTGCCGGATTTGGTGACGACCGAAACTTGAGCGCCAGGAGTGCGACCGAACTCCGGCGCGAAGGTTGATGTTTGGATTCGGAACTCTTGCAGAGCATCGAGCGATACCAGATTGCTCATTCCGCCGAAGGCACTCGTAGCCGGAAGCTGTCCAGTCCCGCCCTGGCTGAAGTTGGCGCCAGCGGGCGTTCCGAGGTTGGCACTCACTCCATCGACCGCAAAGTAATTTGCATCGGGACGCTGGCCATTCACACTAAACTGACCCTGCTCAAAGAAGTTGTTTGGAACGAGAACCACGCCGGGCGTCAGGTCGATGAGTCCACTGAAGCTGCGCCCGTTAAGCGGCATGTTCTCAACGAAACGGTTGTCGATGAGCGTGCTCACGGTGGCATCCGTCGTGTTTGTACTCACGGCATTGGCTGTGACGGTGATCGCCTCAGAAGCCGAGCCGACAGCGAGCTTAAAATTCTGCTCCAGGTTGTGCTGCACATTCACGGTGATTTCGGTTAGGCGGAAGAGTTTGAACCCGGTCTTTTCTACTTCCATTTGGTAATGGCCGGGACGAATATCGGCGAGGGTGTAGAAGCCGCTATCTCCGGTTGCGACTTCCGTTTTTATCCCGCGATCGATGTCCATCAGACGAATAGTGGCGCCCGCAATCACAGCGCCTGTCGGATCGGTCACGGACCCGTAAATTGTGCCTGTTTCAGTTTGCGCGTGCGCGGACGAACTGAGGGCTAACAGTAGGACGAAAACGAGTGAAACCGCCGCTAGGCTGGAGCTGAGTCTCCGAGTCATGGTTCCCCCGAACTCTTTTGGAAAAAATGATACACCTTTGCAGCGATCGGAATGTGATGCAGATCACGCCTTTGCAATTGGGGACAAGCACCACTTGCAACGTTTGGACTAAGATGTATGTCCGTATGGGCAAATCGCGCACGCTAGCCGTGACCTCGCTCGCGTTCCTGTTGGCATCCTGCGCTTGCGCGTTCGCCCTAGATCCCTCGCTTGATGTGAGCCAGTACGCGCACACTGTCTGGAAAGTTCGAGATGGGTTCGCCAAGGGCACAATAAATTCACTCGCGCAAACTCCTGATGGCTATTTGTGGGTGGGCACCGAGTCGGGACTGCTGCGTTTCGATGGAATTCATCCTGTCCCTTGGCAGCCTCCGTTGGGTCAGCAACTACCCGGAACCATCATTACGTCCCTGTTAGCGACGCACGACGGAACTCTTTGGATCGGTACATTCATCGGACTGGCCAGTTGGAAAGACGGCAAGCTCAACACAGTTGCAGAACTGGAGAGTAAGAGCGTCACGAGCATTATTCAAGATCAGGATGGCACGGTCTGGATTGGTGTTTATGCAGAATCTGGCGGCGAAGTCTGCGACATCAGACATGGAGCTGTGCATTGCCAGCGTGACAGCGACATGTTCGGTACCGGAGTTATGGCGCTGTATGAGGACCACAAAGGATCACTCTGGCTCGGAACGTTTAAAGGTTTATGGCGATGGAAACCTGGCAACCCTCAACGCTTCTCAATTCCGGAAGACAGTTTGGTCACAAGTTTTGCAGAGGATGAGCAGGGGCACCTTTTGTGCGGTACTTATGCCGGAATACGCCGACTTGTTGACAGCCGAATTGAGCCTTATCCCTCATCTGGATCGGCGTACGGCTGGCAGGTGCGACGGATGCTCCGAGACCATGATGGTGGCCTTTGGGTTGGCACCAGCGAGCGCGGCCTTGTACATATAGACAAGCAAGGTCGAACGGATCATTTTTCCTCCACAGACGGACTCTCCGGAGACAGTGTTTTACACCTTCTCGAAGACCGGGAGGGTAGCATCTGGGTTGGGACTTACGACGGAATCGATCGTTTTCGGGAGTACGCCGTTCCCACCATTTCCGCAAAGCAGGGTTTGTCGAGCGCGAATGTAGGTTCGGCGCTTCCGACGCGAGACGGTAGCCTTTGGGTTTCAACCTTCGGTGGGCTGAACCACTGGAGGGACGGAAAGGTCGATCTAGTCGGTACCAAGCTGGACGGAGACATCCCCGAAGGGCCGTTATTTGAGGATAGCGAGGGGAGAATCTTCGTCTCGACCCGCAAGAGGTTGGGTTACCTGCAAAACCGAAGGTATGTACCTATTGCCGGTATTCCCATGAATGCAACTCCTCGGGCGATAACTGAAGTCCCGCTCGGTCACCTCTGGGTTAGTACAGAGTCAGCAGGGCTTTTGCACCTTTACCAGCAACATCTGATTCAACAAATTTCATGGTCTTCTCTTGGCCACAATGATTTCGCGCCGGTCATTGCAGCCGATCCTTCGCAGCGTGGCCTGTGGCTGGGTTTTCATCATGGTGGGGTCGCGTATTTCAATGATGGCGCGATACGCAAGTTCGATTCTGCGGAGGACGGACTTGGCAAAGGGACAATTACCGATCTTCGTTTTGGGCCCCGCGGAACTCTCTGGGTCGCGACCGATACTGGACTCAGTCGGATCAAAGACGGCCACGTAACCACGCTCACAAGTAAGAACGGATTGCCGTGCGAAAAAGTCGTGGCCACAATGCAAGACAATGACCGCTCCATGTGGATTTATCTTGCCTGTGGCTTAGTGCGGATCACTCAATCCGAGTTAGACGCTTGGGTCGCCGATCCAAGCAGAGTTCTTAAGAGCACGGTGTTCGATGCCTCTGATGGTGTTCGGAGCCACGCGGAAGGCGGTGGCTTCCAACCGCTAATGACAAAGTCGGCGGATGGAAGGATTTGGTTTCTCCCTTGGGATGGCGTGAGCGTGATCGATCCGCACCATTTACCCTTTAACAAAATTCCGCCTCCGGTGCACATCGAGAACATCGCTGCCGATGACAAGCCCCTTGAAGTATCAAACGGCATGCACCTGCCAACTGGCGTCCGCCACTTAGACATCGACTACACGGCGCTCAGCTTGGTTGTGCCCGAGAAGGTGCGTTTCCGCGTCAAACTTGAAGGCGAGGACAATGACTGGAGAGAACTGGTCAACGTTCGGCACGTGGAGTACACGAACCTGCCGCCGAAGCATTATCGTTTTCGCGTACTAGCCTGCAACAACAGCGGCGTGTGGAATGAAGAAGGCGCGTCGCTGGACTTCGTAATCCCGCCGATGTGGTACCAGACGAACTGGTTCCGTGCGGCGTGCGTCGCCCTGTTTCTAGCGATAATTTGGGGAATCCATGAACTGCGGGTACGACAATTGGCGCACGAGTTCAATATGGGTCTGGAACAGAGAGTAGCCGAACGCACACGCATTGCCCGCGAACTGCACGACACTTTGCTGCAGAGTTTCCAGGCACTCTTGCCACTTTTTCAAGTTGGGATTAAGAAGTTGCCGGAGAGTGCGGTCGACTCTCGCAAGACACTGCAATTAGCGCTCGATCGTGCATCCGAAGCGATCGGCGAGGGGCGGGACGCAATAAAAGGGCTGCGCATGTCCACCATCGAGAAAAATGACCTTGCGATGGCCATTCGGACTATTGGCGAAGAATTCGCAGCAGGTGAAAACGGGCAAAATTCCATTTCATTTCAGCTGCTGGTGGAAGGCACGCCGCGAGAGCTGCATCCTATCTTGCGGGATGAAATCTACCGGCTTGCGATGGAGGCGCTGCGCAATTCCTTTCGGCACGCGGACGCGAAGAACGTGGAAGTTGAAATTCGTTATGACGAAAAGTATTTCCGGCTGCGCGTTCGCGACGACGGAAAAGGGATTCCCTCCGACGTGCTCAACCGAGATGGCCGCGAAGGGCACTACGGCTTGCCGGGAATGAGGGAGCGAGCCAAACTTGTAGGCGGCAAACTGACTATCTGGACGGAACTGGATAGCGGCACGGAAATCGAGCTCAATATTCCAGGAGCGAAAGCGTATGTGAAATCGGCGCGGCCTTTCTGGTACTTTGGGAAGCGTTCCTCGGCAGAAACGGATGAGAAGGAGACCATAGAACGTGAGTGATGGCTCAGCTCGAATCCGGGTTCTTGCAGTTGACGATCATGTTCTCATTAGGGAAGGCATCGCTGTCCTGCTGGGCGACGAACCAGATATGACTCTGGTCGCGGAAGCCTCGAATGGGCGCGAGGCAATCCAGCAATTTCGCACGCATCGACCGGATATCACGATTATGGACCTGCAAATGCCGGAGATGAACGGCCTCGATGCCATCACCGCCATTCGGGGAGAATTTCGGGACGCGAAGATCATTGTGCTGACGACCTACAAAGGCGATGTACAGATTCTTCGGGCACTCAAAGCAGGAGCGCAAGGTTATCTGCTGAAGAATACGATTCACAAGGAACTGGTAGACACGATCAGAGCGGTTCACGCGGGGAAAAAGGCTCTTTCTCCCGAAGCCTCGTTCGAAATCGCCGAGCATGCGACCGATGATGCCCTAACACCCGCCGAAATCAGTGTGCTGCGGTTGATCGCAGCCGGAAATGCCAACAAGCAGATCGCCGATCAACTTTCGATCACCGAGGAGACCGTCAAGGGGCGCGTCAAGAACATCCTTTCCAAATTGGGTGCCAGCGACCGAACCCATGCGGCGATGATCGGGTTGAAGCGAGGAATCATCGAGCTGTAGTTGACCCACCAATTAACCTCGCAGTCCCAATCCCAAAGCTCTAAAGAGTAATGATCTGCCCCTTTTTGGGCTTCCGACGCGCTTTCAGAACAGCCGAGAATAGCAATGTAGTGCGGAAAGGTGCGTCCTTGCGGCGCCTATATTCAACATTCGCTGGCGGCTGGCCCGGCACGGGGCTGCTCCTGATGCGTGCGGTTGCGGGCTCCGCGCTGGTCGTACGCGCAGGCTTGACCTTGCGGAGCGACCCACCACCGATGAATGTGACGATTCCCGCCATCCTCTTGCTGGGAGCGGGAATCCTGTTAATCGCAGGCTTATGGACACCCATCGCCGGAGCCTCGGTAGCCCTCATTGAAGTCTGGAAGATGCTCATGCTAACCGGAGACAAGCCGCTTTGGCTGATGTTGGGAACCGTGGGCGCCGCCCTGGCAATGCTAGGACCGGGGCTTTGGTCCGTCGATGCTCGCCTTTATGGCTGGAAGCGCTTCGAACCCACGGCCCGCAAAAAGAATTCTGCCCTCAAGAACAGTCCAAAGAACTAGGTTTCTCTAGCTCAAAAGTAGGATCTGCTTTGCCTCCGAAAGAGTTTGCAGCTTCCCCGATATAGGCTTTCGAAGAAATCCAACCGGTTGCACAATGGCTCACGAGTTCAAGCCAAGAAGGTTGAACAAGGAGCACCAACATGACAAACGTGATTAAGTTCTACGTTCCAGTTCGCTTCCGAAAGGCCGTGAAGTGGGTGCCTCAGCAGCAGCGCGGCCGGGTGCTCGAATTTCCAGTGGCGCAAAAGCGAACTGCCTGACATCGGGGAACCAGAAAACAAACTGCAAACATCAGGAGGAGACTATGGGCGCGGCCGTTGCTTTCGCAGACCTCGGAGACTTCAGAGCAACCAGTTTTCCCAACGTGAGCAGGCTCGAAGCCGATCGGTTTTATTTCGACCCAGAAATCAGCTCTGAGGACTGCTTCGAAGGCATTGTTGGAAAGAGCCCAGCGCTTCGAAAAGTCCTGGAGCATGTTGCCATTGTTGCGCCGACGGATTCCACCGTCCTGCTTCATGGTGAGACGGGGACGGGGAAAGAGCTGGTCGCACGCGCCATTCACAATTTGAGCTCCCGCCGTGATCGTCCTTATGTGCGTATGAACTGCGCTGCCATCCCTTCGGGACTGCTCGAGAGCGAGCTGTTCGGGCACGAGCGGGGCGCTTTCACCGGTGCACTGATGCAACGAAAAGGGCGATTCGAGCTGGCAGACAGAGGCACGCTCTTTCTGGATGAGATCGGCGACATCAGCCTGGAGCTGCAGCCGAAACTGTTGCGCGCAGTTCAGGAGCAGGAGTTCGAGCGGTTGGGAAGTGCCGCAACGATCCAGGTGAATGTGCGCATCATCGCCGCAACCCACCGTGATCTTCGGGCCATGATTCAGGAGGAGAAGTTCCGTGAGGATCTTTTTTACCGTTTCAACGTTTTCCCGATTGAGATTCCTCCTCTGCGTGAGCGGCGCGAGGATATTCCGCTGCTGGTAAGTTTCTTTGTGTCGAAATTCGCAGCACGTATGCGGAAGCAGATTTCATCGATATCAAGGCAAGCCCTGGACGTGCTGACGAACTGCCCGTGGAAAGGCAACATTCGTGAATTGGCGAATTTCATCGAGCGGGCTGTTATCGTTACGCGCGGTGAGGAACTGGAGGTCCCGATGGCCGCCCTTTCCACCTCTTCCGACGTCGTTGTAGCTATTAGCTCACCCTCTAGTTTCAAACAAGCGGAATCCAACGTGATCATCGATGCATTGCGAGCTGCGGCGGGGCGGATCGCGGGCAAAGGTGGCGCCGCCGAACGGCTCGGATTGAAACGTACGACCCTCCAGAACAAAATTCGCCGCCTAGGCATCCTGAAAGCACAGTATCAGAACTAGCCAAACGGCTCTGGATGCAGTCATGCACGAGTAACAGTAAAACCAAAGTATTTTTTAACGATCTTCAGAGAAATGGGGGCAGAGACCCATGACCCAAAAGAAGGATCGAGACCGAGTGATGGCGGAAATTACACTTACTCATCTATTGCGACTGGCCGACGAACATGGCTGCTCTGTGAGCCGGGAGCAAGCTCTCGCATTTCTAAATCAACGCGGACGCGCGTACGAGATGTGGAAGCACATGATGCAGGCGGGCGAGGACTTCATTGCACGGAGCTTATGGGGAGCTGATGCGTTACCCCCGAGTGATACTCTGGCGGCAGCTTATCCATGGCCGCGCACAGGCCCGCCTGCGCTTCCTGCTTTAGTAGGCAGCATTCTCGATCCTTCTCGCAATCAGAAACCGGTTCCTGCAGGTGCTCCTGGACCGGCATCAGCTCTTCCAACGATAGTGCTGGTTCCATCGCGAGCTTGCTTCGGAGACGGCTCACCAGGCGGCGTGAGCTATGTTGTACAGCCACAGATTCAGGCAACAAGTGACGAGATGCAGCCCCGGCTCAAGACACTCAGGGCCTCAGAGCATCCGATCACATCGAGGCGTGACGGGGATCACAGCGTCGGGATCGGCAGAGGATCAGATTCGTTTGGTCAATATCCGAGCGTGGTGGGCTCTTAAGATGCTCGGCAAGTGCGCCAACCCTTCGTGTGCGGCGTCCTTTCGCTATCTGGGAGAGGGGATGCTCTTTCGACTGGAGCCTGACCCGGCTCTGAGATCGTCCACTCCCCAAACTCTGGAGTATTACTGGTTGTGCCCTACCTGCTCGACAGCTATGACACTGCATATCAACGCACAGAGAACAGTGGTGACAGCGCCACTTCCGGCGGGGATTCAGGGCTGCTGCCCTGATGTTGAACCGATGTTGGTCCGTCAAGAGGGATTGTTACTGCGTAATGTTCGCTGTCGTTCGCGCGAACCGAACGAGGATCGGATCGCAGACCGACCGAAAGAAGCACATCATGCCTCATGACTGGAAGGGACGCGAGGATGTAGTGGCAGCAGGAACAAGCTGTCCGATGCCCAACTGCGGTGCGTTGACGATTGCTTACAGATCAGCAGACGACCTGCAGTATGACGACACCGCCCAGTGGGAGTTCACTTGCTCCCGCTGTGGAATTGAGTTTACCGTGCCAAAAGACGACTTGGTTTTTCGGTCTGTGCCCACACAGTGGCTCTTTGCTAATGTTGAGGCGGCACAGCTGTAGGCGGCATAAAGAAATTGACGATGGCTATCGAGGATGACCCCGGAAGGAGCGAACATCTGATCCTCAGCTCCGCACACTGCAACTGGCTCTTCAGTTGTGCGATGAGTTCCAGATCGGCTGGCGCGGAAGGAATGGCAGGCGCACTCACAATGGTTAATGATTTAATCGTGTTCTGACGGAAGAGGTAACGCACGTTCACCATTGTGCGGTCCAAGAAAAGAAAGCTTCAACGGTCAGAGTTGTGGACCGTTGACACCGCTGCGCCCGGCCTCCAATTTCAAGAAACTGGCGGAGTGCAAACTAGCACTCCGCCAGAAACTTAGGATGCTTGGCTTATGCCGCCGTTTTTCGGCCCTTCGGCTTTGCCTTAGCCTTCGTCTTTTTATCTCGTTTTGCGGAAAGCTCCGCTGCCACGGCCTTTTGGAGTTTCTCAGTATCTACGCGGTAGCGTTTGGCGGCGTCCATGAGAACGTCGTCGCTGCTTGCGGTGGATCGCTGATACGCCGAATCCAGCAGACTGATTTCCAGAAGCAGCTTGCAGAGTTCGGGATCGTCATACGTGCGTACCTGCTTGGCCAGAAGCTCCTGCGCGGACGCAGAGTCTTTTTTCGCCTCTACCTTGTGCCGCTTCGCCAGAGCCGGGACTTGGCTGTAGGAGAGGTGGGCAATCAGGTAGTGGGCGACCGCTAGCAAGTCGGCCTTCTTAAACGGGGCCGAGACGCGTTGGAGGATCGTGGCCAAGACACGATGGCGAGTCGTAATGGCCAGTTTCTCCTTTTCGATGCGCTTCCGTTCCTCCGCCCGCTCCCGCTCGACTTGCTGCGGAGAAGGCGCGTCGGGGTGGTGGACACGGCAAGCTGGATCGGCACAAACCTTGACGACCTGTCCGCGCTTCCCGCCGTCCATGACGATGGCCTCAGCCATCTTCTCGCAGGGCTTCTGGTTAGCTGGTAGTTTGGTGCTTGCGCCGTTTGCCTTCGGCTTCTTGATCTCCAACTCCACATACCGATTCCGTCCAAGAGGAGCGCCCTCACGGGAATTCCACGCCGCCGAAATCTGGATTAGCTGCGGCTTGGTTTCCAGAGTCTTTTTCACGCAAGCGTCAATCTTGGCTCGGAAACAGTCGGGCGATGTGCAGGAATCCTTACGCACATCCGGGAAGAGTAGTTTGTTAAAGCCAGTTCGCTTCGGACAGTTGGCGCACGAACCTGCTTCGGGAACGAGGGTTTCATCCTGCTTGTCAAACGGCGCGCAAGCTAGTTGCAGCAAGATGTTCGATTCAATCCACGCTGCCAACTCCCGCACGGGAATTAGGACTTGGCTGTTACCCTCGCTTGTCCACAAGCCCCGAAAAGCAGCCGAGAATGCTTCCTGCTGTTGCGAAGCCGGGAGCTTGGCAATCAGCAAAGCGTGGCCGATGGTGACCTGGTCTTTCAGGAATGCTTCGGCCACGGGCGGGATGAGGTCGGCGAGTCGAATACGACCGTAGACGTAAGCCTCGCTCTTGCCAGCACGTGAGGCAATGATGGCGATGGTGTAGGCAGGCTCTCCGAGTTCCAAGAGCGACTTGAAGCCCAGAGCTTCCTCAAGCGGGTGGATGTCCTCGCGTTGCAGGTTCTCGACGCACTGCGCCTCGATGGCTTCGGCATCCGTGAGCTTGACCACACGGACGGGAAGTTTTTCGAGTTCTGCCAGTTTCGCCGCTCTTAGGCGACGTGCCCCGGCGACAACCTCATATTTGCTTTCCTCCACTTCGCGTACCAGAAGAGGGGCCAGAATCCCTTGCGTCTTGAAGCTGGCGGCCAGTTCTTCAAGGCTCTTCGGATCAAAGCGTTTGCGGGGATTGGTAGCGGACTCCGCAAGCGCGGTGATGGAAACGCTGCGATATTCATGGTTGTTGACTGCATTTTGCGTACTCGGCATGATCTTTTCTCCTCTCATGTGTCTTTGGTCAGGTGTTGGTGGACTCAGCGCACACGTCGGGCCTGAAAACCAAACGGTGCAGGTGTTGGCGTGTTATGCGGCTGCCGCGAGTGCCGCTGGCTCGGGGGCAATGCCCCCGAGGATCACGGCAGCGGTTTGTTGAACGGCTTCCAAGCTCTCGCGCAGGAGACTGGCGTCTCCGTGCCAAAGCTGGATGTAGTCCTGGGATGCGGTTCCGTTCTGAAGTCCGACCGATTGGCAAACCACAAAGGCCACGGCTTCGGCCTCGGTCTCGCGGACTTGTTTGGTGGTCAGGGTGCGGCGGTCGCCACGATGCAACATTTCGTGAGCAATCTCATGCACGAGCGTGGAAAACTCCTCGGCTGGCTGCATCCCTGATAGCAGCGTGATCTTCCCGCCATACGAGAGACCCTTCGCGGGAGCAATTCGCTCGGAGAAGCTAATCTCGACGCTTTGCGATTCCACG
Source organism: uncultured Acidobacteriaceae bacterium (assembly GCA_963710965.1). Classification (GTDB taxonomy): domain Bacteria; phylum Acidobacteriota; class Terriglobia; order Terriglobales; family Acidobacteriaceae; genus Sulfotelmatobacter. Next base: position 227,770 of record CAVQCP010000059.1, read on the forward strand.
AACTTGAACAGGCGTTCGCGGTATCCGCTCACGTCGCCATTGACTTCGGTCAGTGTTGGGAGTTCTTTGCCTTCGGTCTGGCTGACATCGAAAACGTAGACGGCCCGGAATCCGTACAGCGTCCGCTGACCCTCCGTGGTTGCGTCTTCACTCGGCTCGTCGGTCGCTACATCCTTCGTGCTTCGTCTTCCGACCATCGGGGCGAGAATGAAAATGCCTTTTTCTCCCCGTTTAACGAAGCGGCCAAGCGAGTTCCATGTCCGAAGTCCGGCAACGTTGGTAGCATCGGGCTTCTGACGTGCGATGAGCATGATGTTGCCGAAGCTGTAGGTGTGAAACTTCGCCATTGCTCCGAGGTATGCGGTGAGGACTTCACTGTGACCGGACTCCAATGCTGCAACGAGGAAATCCACGGCCTCTTTGGTTCGTGTGTTGACTTCTTCTAATTTCATGTTTTTTCCCTTTCTGCCGTTTCCGGCTTGTTTCTTTCTTCACTTGAGCGGCAGCGGGAAGAAACAAGGCGGAACGGTGAAAGGGACAGAACGGAGGCCGAAGGAGGGTGGCAGGGCGTGAGTGAAAGCGCGGTGAGTGCCAAACGGGGTTGGGGTTAGTTTGGCGCGAAACCGGCGCAGTCCGAAACGCCCGTCCGAGCCGCGGCCAAGCGGCGTCCACCCGGAAGAGGCCGAAGTGTGGAAAAAGACGGCGTAGCCTTCCGTTTGAGCCTACGAATGGCTGTTACGGATGGGAAGTCAGCACACAGCAAGCACACACGAGAATTAGTAAACTAGTGCCGGTGGCATAGACGACTGACCGACAGTCAGTCGTTACTGCAAACGTGCTCGCTGCTCGATAAGCACGTGCTTGGGGACCAAGGCAGAGGTTCAAACCAACGTTCGCTCTTCAACACCGAACTCACGCTTGCCCAGCGCTCGAAAGTTTGTCCGCCATGGAATCAAATCGCATGACGATTCCCATCGCGTTGACGTGTGCTTTTATCATTGCCTGCTTTGCGTGCTCGCGTCTGAGCATCGTGCATAAACGGACCCTGATCAAGTCCAAGTTCATGTTCCGTCTCAGTCAGCTTTGTAAGTTCTGGCCCGACGAATACCTGCTTGATTAAATCACCTTCTTGTCCCCACCGCT
>CAVQCP010000060.1:0-9083 GCA_963710965.1 uncultured Acidobacteriaceae bacterium
GGCGACCCCGACTTTGATAAGGCCGTTCGCAAGCTAGCCGAAGGCGCGGATATCCTGATTTATGACGCCCAGTATCTCCCCGAGGAATACCAGGCCCGCCGCCGCGGCTGGGGCCACAGCCACTGGCGCGAAGCCGTCAACGTCGTCATGCAGAGCGGCGCCAAAGATCTGATCTTGTTCCACCACGACCCCGAGCACACTGACGCGGTGATCGACAAAGTCATTCACGAAGCGCGCAACTACTATCCCAAGGTTCGCGCCGCCGCGGAAGGCATGGAAATTACTCTGTCGTCGCGCTGAACCATCTGACTTCTGCCGCAGGTGTAGAATTCCTGCACCCGAAGGTGATCGAACCATGCTTAAACCTACTGCACTGCTCCTCTTCCTCTGTTTCGCATTTCCCGCTTTTTCCCAGCAAGCCCCCGATACTTGGCGCTTCGCCGTCTCCGGCGATTCCCGCAACTGCGGCGATGTAGTCATGCCCGCCATCGCGCACAGCGTTCTCGATCACCATGCCAGGTTCTACTGGCACATGGGAGATTTCCGCGCCATGTACGGCGTCGATGAAGACATCCAGAAGCGTTACGCCGGCAAGCTTCCCATGGACGAATACCTGCGCATCGCCTGGCAGGATTTTCTGGCGAATCAGGTCGCGCCCTTCGGTAATCTCCCGGTTCATCTCGGCATCGGCAATCACGAACTCGCCGGAGGCAAAACCATTGCCGACTTCACCGCCCAATTCGGCTACTGGCTCGACACGCCAGAACTGCGCGCTCGCAGGCTGGAAGAAAGCCCTCAGGATCCCGCCTTAAAAACCTATTACGACTGGAAAGAAGGCAACGTCGATTTCATTTACTTGGATAACTCCGGCGACAACGGTTTCGACGATCTCCAAATGCAGTGGTTTGAAAAGGTTCTGGCCAGCGACAAAACCGACAACGGCGTAAAGTCCGTGGTCGTCGGCATGCACCGCGCCTTATCCAACAGCCTCGCCTGCGGCCACAGCATGAACGGCGACCAGGACAGTCCGAGCGCAGAAGGAACCCAGAGCGGCCGCCGCGCCTACACTGACCTGCTCAACTGGAAAAAAGAGACCCACAAATTTGTCTATATCCTCGCCAGCCACTCCCACTTCTACATGCAGGATCTCTACGACACGCCATACTGGAACAATCCCGAACACGGCGGCGAAGTCCTTCCCGGCTGGATCATCGGCACCGCCGGCGCGCAACGCTACGCCCTACCCGATTTGACTCCCGAACAGATTGAGAAAACCAAGGCGGAGACCCGCGTCTGGGGCTATCTTCTGGGCACAGTCAAGCCGAACGGCGAGATCACTTTCGAATTCGAAAAGCTCGGCAAAGACAGCGTTCCGAAGATCGTGCGCGATCGCTACGGTGACGACTTCGTCGACAACTTCTGCTACGCAGGAAACAAAAACGACGCCCCGCATCCGCCCGCGCCCAGTTGTAACGATAAATAACCCCTCGCCTTCGCCCCTACTACAGATGGTGGTGCAGTTTGATTTCGAAATCAGCGGCGTCATCCCGAGCGTAGTCGTTTCTCAGGCGGTGAGAGGAGCCTGCCCTGAGCGCAGCCGAAGGGATCTCCCGCTTGCACAGCGGAAAGTGTGAGCCAGAACTACTGCCGTGCCACCCTCGCCTTGCTTCTGTACCGTCTCCCCCCATATACTCTGAACGTTTGCCCGTTCGCCCCGGGAAGTCCTCCCGCCGCCGGGTTACCATCAGAATTGCAATCATTCCGGAGAACAACTCTATGACCACGATGACTACCCCGCCGCACGTCGATAAAGAAAGCAATCCCTGGGACTCGCAGCGCGCGCGCTTTGACCTCGCGGCCCAGAAACTCAATCTCGACGACGGCCTGTGGCGCGTTCTCCGCTATCCCAACCGCGAACTCACCGTCTACATCCCGGTCCAGATGGATGACGGCCATCTCGAAGTCTTCACCGGATATCGCGTCCAGCACTCCATCGCCCGCGGCCCCGCCAAAGGCGGTATCCGCTACGCACCCGACGTCACCCTGGACGAAGTTCGCGCCCTCGCCAGTTGGATGACCTGGAAATGCGCCGTCGTCAACATCCCCTTCGGCGGAGCCAAAGGCGGCATCATCTGCGATCCCCATAAAATGTCCATGGGCGAAATCGAGCGCATGACCCGCCGTTACACCTCCGAGCTGATCGAATTCATCGGTCCCGAAAAAGATGTTCCCGCCCCTGATGTCAACACCAACGAACAAATCATGGCCTGGATGATGGATACCTACTCCATGCACATGCGCCAGACCGTCACCGCCGTCGTCACCGGAAAGCCCATCAACATCGGCGGCTCGCGCGGACGCCGCGAAGCCACCGGCCGGGGCGTGATGGTGGTCTGCGACCAGGCCATCAAGAAGCTTGGCATCGCCCGCGAGAGCGCCCGCGTCATCGTACAGGGCTTCGGCAACGTCGGCTCCAACGCCGCGCAACTGATGTACAGGGCGGGATACAAAGTCGTCGGCATTGCCGAAGTTGGCGGCGGCCTGTACAACAAAAATGGCATCGACTTGAACGGCCTCGTCGAATTCCGCCAGAAGAATGGCACCGTCCACGGCTTCCCCGGCGCCGAAGCTTACGACGCCTCCGACCTGCTCACCACCGATTGCGAAATCCTCATCCCCGCAGCCACCGAAAATGTCATCACCACGCGCAATGTCGACCGCGTGAAATGCCGCATCCTCGCCGAGGGCGCAAACGGTCCCACCACCGCCGCCGCCGATGACGTCCTCAGCGACAAAGGAGTCTTCGTGATTCCCGACATCCTCGCCAATGCCGGTGGCGTGACCACTTCTTACTTCGAATGGGTGCAGGATCGCCAGGGCTATTTCTGGAAAGAGGACGTAGTCAACGAGCAGCTGCAGGAGATCATGATCTCGTCCTTTGATGACGTAGTTCGCTACGCCGAAACCCACCACGTCAACAATCGCATCGCCGCCTATATGCTAGCGATCGACCGCGTAGCCTACACCATCCGCCAACGCGGCATCTACGCGTAGCGCCAGCGTCTCGCCGGCTGTCCCGAGGGCGTTTCGCCCTCGGCGCAGTCAGCCGAACCTAGTCCTAGCATTGAATCGCTTTCTCGGAGGCTCCATGAAATTCCGTCGCACGAACTCAATCACCAGCGTTTTAGTGCTGCTTCTCCTGACCTTGTCCCTCAGCGCAGGAATTGCGAAAACCTCGTTCGCCGCTGCCCCCACCCCGCAAGCCTCTGCCACCGACAAGCTCGATCTCAACACCGCCACCAAGGACCAACTCAAAGCGCTGCCCGGTATCGGCGACGCCTACTCGCAGAAAATCATCGACGGACGTCCCTATCGCACCAAGCTCGATCTGGTCCACAAAAAGATCATCCCCCAAGCCACCTACGACAAAATCAAAGACCTGGTTATCGCCAAGCAACCCAAGTCCAACACCATGGCTCCACCCCCCAAATAGTTCCTCGGATAATCCGTATCCAGTAGATAGCGATGCTAAGGAGCCATTGACAGCGGATTGAAGGGACATGGAGGTTGTTTTGGGGACATGGACAGCAGCTTTGAAAGGGCGCGGCTTCAGCCGCGCCCGAATAGACTTCAATTAGAATCTGGGCCTTGGCCCCTGTGCTTTCCTTAAGGCATGGACAAAACTCCAACGCTCTTCTCCGATCTCGCACTCTCAAAACGCCTCGAGCGCGCCGAAGGCACCGCCTGCCTTCAGTTCGCCCAAGCCCGCCGCCGCGCCTTTCCCGAGAGTGGCGCCGACTGGATGGAGTGCGCCGGAACCTTCGTCGTCTTCGATGGCATCGACTCTCCCGTAACCCAAACTTTCGGCCTCGGCCTCTTCGCAGAACTCACCGCTTCCGCCCTCGAAGAGATCGAACATTTTTTCCTGAAGCGCGGAGCATCCGTTTTTCACGAAGTCAGCCCCTTTGCCGGCACCGCTACGCTGAGTTTCCTCTGCGCCCGCGGCTACCGGCCCGTCGAGATCAGCAGCGTCCTTTACCGCCCTGTCGAAAATCCTCAGCCTGCGGAACCCTCCAACATCTCCGTGCACGCGATCCCTCCTGAAGAAGCGCAACTCTGGGCCAGCATCAGCGCGAGAGGATGGTCGCACGAGCATCCCGAGCTTAAAGATTTCATGTTGCAATTCGGCGCCCTCACCTGCGCCCGCGAGAACAACGTCTCCTTTCTCGCAGAGATCGACGGCCAGCCCGGCGCCGCCGGAGTTCTTTGCATGCACGAAGGAGTCGCCTTATTCGGCGGTGCGGCCACCGTGCCCGAGCTCCGCCGCCGCGGCCTGCAAGCCGCACTCATGGCCGCCCGCATGCGCTACGCCTTCGAGCACGGCTACGACCTCGCCATGATGGTCGCCGAAGCCGGCAGCGGCTCCCAGCACAATGCCGAACGCCAGGGCTTCCGCATCGCCTACACCCGCACCAAATGGTGCCTGCCAGCGGAATGAGCCCTCTCTATTGCAAGTTAAGCTGGGTTAGCTTGATAGCGGTGTTCGCGGTCAGCGTGCCAAAATACATGCTTGAGGCCTGTCCGTCCAGGCTGTCATTGTCCACAATGATGCCGCTGATCCCTCCTGGATAGCTCACATCATCCAGCAGAGTAGGGCTTCCCGAGCTGATGTCGAACGTCGCGAGATAACCCCAGGTATTGCTGACCAATCCGGTCATTAGTAAGTCGTGATCTGCCGCGACGCCGCCGAGCTTTAAGTTCGGATTGTAGAACTCCGTCAACGGAATACAAGGAACGTTCGGCTGATCCAACTGATAAACGCTGTTAGTAGCCGCGGAGTTCATCGTCGGATACGCTGTGAAGCCGATCCAGTAGAGATAGGGATAGGTCGTCGTCGGCGCGGTTCCGCAAACAAATAACTCACCCGTCGACGGCGCCGCACCCCAGTATTCGTTGTCAAATGCGCCACTATAGGTATTGACGCCTCCTGCCCCAATCGGGACAGTTACCTCGCCAGTCAGGCTCATCGTGAGTTGTGCCACCACCGCGTTTGTCCCGTTGTTGCCGGAAAACGCATAGATCCTCCCCGCGCCGGAATCCACGATCACCGAATCCGGAATGCCGTAGCCAATTCCGCGCGCCGTACAGTTTGTCCCTGTCCCCGTTCGGCCCGGCGGATGCGCGGTCGAGCATCCGCCGCCGCCGATCATAATTGGTCCCGCGCCCAGAGTCGGTGAGTTTCCGCTCGCGTTGATTGCCCAAAGTTCGCCGAGTTGATCGCCCACGAACAACTGGCCGGTGGCATAGTTATAAACTGGTCCGTTGGGCACAGGCTGTGCCCCGCCCGTTCCTGCGACCGGAAGCGTATAAGTCCAGTCGATCATCGGTTGCGTGTTCAGCCCGCATTTGAACACGCAGCTGATGCGAGAAATTTTGCCGTCATCGCTGGCCACAAAACCTTTATCCGTTTCGTAATCCACCCATGCATCGGCTAGCGTCGTGGTCGCCGTCGAGGAATACGTAACCGATTTCAGGCAGGAAGAAGTAGGCGCCATCGTCGCGCTCGCCGTGCAATTTGGCGGGACCGTCGGCGCCGCCGAAGCAGTCGCCGATGTTCCTTGTCCCGCGAATACTGTCAGCACGTGAAAGACAGAAGATCCGCTGGCACTTTCTACATAGGCGATCTTTGTACCATCCAGCGAAATCGTCGGCGATGTCAAAACTTTCCCGCCAGCTATGCTGCCGTTATAAGCCCAGTTTACCGTGGGGCCAGTCGTGCAAAATCCCCCCACGCCGCTGTAGAGGTTGATCACACCTATCAAATTCGCCTGGCCGCCGGTCACCCCCGCCACATTCAAGCCATACACCACGTAATCGCTCGTACAACTCGGTGTAGCCGTCACGCTAAACCCAAACTTGGCGGGAAATTTCGCTTGCGCCACCGCGCCCGCGCCCAGCGAAAGGCTCCAATCCCTCTTCAGACTCCGCGTCTCACCCCTCCGGTCGCGGCCGATGAAATTGCCTTCCTTCTCGGATGTCGTTACCCCGGAATCGTCCGGCTCCGATTCGGAAGGGAAAACAATACTATTCTGAGCTTTGACCAGATTGCGTTCGGCCAGGTGGAAGAGAATTCGCGGCTCGTGCTTCGCTGCCTCCAGATTATCCGCCGAGAGACCACCGCCAACCACCACGTGCCTCGAACTCCAATCCGTCACTCGGCCGATATGGGTCTGCCTGATCTGCTCCGCCGTCTGCGCTACCAGAGGAAGAACCGCGAGAACCCAACAAATTACGCAACGACGCAACCAATTCATCACTTCACTCACAAAGAAAAAAGGCGAGATTGTAGGTGTTGCTCCCACATTAAAGATTAGATTTCAGATTAAAGAGAGCGAATCCGCGGGAACAATGAATTCTTTCGCCGTCGCATGACCTTGGTCACGAAAACGCAAACCCTTATGGCCTGCGAAATGCCCAACGTAAGATTTAAGCGACCGCCTCACCGCGGAGTTCGCCGGTCTGGGATTGCAAAGTTTGGATTGCAAAGTTTCTGCGCGCCGCCTCTCACACTCGAGAGCGAGTCAGAACCCTACGAAACCTTCCGGTTAAACCGGCAATGCGCCTCGGTCGGACTTATCTTTCCGCAGCTCAGGGCGCTCGTCTCAAACACTTGCTCGCAACGAAAGGCCGGTTTTATGTAGGGCTTCTTGGCTGGGAGTTCTCTTTTGCTTTCCCGCCCCGGCGTTCTATCTTCCATCCCGGCTCCCCGTGCGCGGTTTCGTGTGACCATCAGTTCCAGCATATACCTAGTGTTCCCAAGTTCTCTCCCGCGTTGCCTATCTTCCCTCCTCGATTACGCATTTCCGGCTCTCTCTTCTTGGCCCAAAAGACTGCACTCTCCTCGATTGCGTTCCGCCCAACCCTGGAGCATAATCAAGCTATCTCCGTCCGCTCTCGGAGACATCCCTGATCTTGCACGAAATGGCTTGCAGTGAACCTGCCGAATTCCATCACGCTGGCACGCATCTGCAGCATTCCGTTGCTGATCTGGATTCTGTCTTCCCACCACTTCACCAGCGAGCACGGTGCCAAAGAACTTCTCGCCTCCGCTATTTTCATCGCTGCCTCCATCACCGACGGCATTGACGGTTACCTCGCCCGCAAGCGCGGACAGATCACCACCATGGGCATTCTGCTCGATCCCATGGCCGACAAACTTCTCATCGCTGCGGCCTTTGTCACGCTCGTCCAATTCAACCCCAGCCTGGTTCCCGCGTGGATCGCCGTCATCATCATCGGCCGTGAATTCCTGGTCAGCGGCCTGCGCTCCATCGCGGCCTCTGGCGGCTTCACCATCGAAGCCAGCGAACTCGGCAAATTCAAGATGGTGGTGCAGATCGTTTCCGTCGTCGCCGTCATTCTCGATCATCGCTGGAAGGAGTGGCCGGTCTACGGCAACTTCGTCTTCCCCGTGCACTGGATCGCCTATGCCTCCATCTGGTTCGTGGTTTGCGTCTCTCTGATTTCGGCGATCGATTATTTTGCCGCTTTCTGGTCCAAGATCGATCACCGGGTTTCCAAGCGCCGTCGCCGCGCCTTCGTTCTCAGCCGCCGCAAGGCCCGCCCTGCGCCCCGTTCGGCAGATGCCGATGTCGCTCCCACAGCCTAATTCGCCCCGCTGTCATCACTCGTCGGATTATCATCCCAGCCCCTGCCCGGAAGGCCTGCCTCACTTTACTCTTGTCATCCTGAGCGCAGCGTTTGTCATCCTGTGCGCAGCGAAGGATCTCTACCCGCCGCCCTTTGTCATCCTGAGCGCAGCGAAGGATCTCCCCGCAACACATCCTTCTCCGCCAGTTCCTCCCATGGCGCTGATTACAACATGAAATCACGATGACCACCACCTCCAGCCCCGACTCTTCTCCCAGAGAACTTAAAGAAAACTCCATCGCAGAATTCTCCCCCGAAGAGCGCACCCTTCTCATTTGCCTGGCGCACGATTCCATCACCTCCGTGCTCGAGCGTCGCCCACTTCCGCTCGAGCCTCCCACTCCTCATCTCTCCGAACTCCGCGGCGCCTTCACCTCGCTCTATTTGCCCAGCGGCCGGGGACAAAAGGATCTGCGCGGATGCGTCGGCTATGTGCTGCCCACTTGTTCTGTCTATCGTGCCGTAGCGGAGACCGCGCGCGCCGCCGCCTTCGAAGATAATCGCTTCCGTCCGGTCGATGAGCAAGAGGCTCGCCATGTCTTAATCGAGCTCAGCATTCTGTCCCCGCCCCAACCGATTCGCCCGGAAGAAATTCAAGTCGGCCGCCACGGCCTGCTCATCACCTGGCATGGCCGCCGAGGCCTGCTCCTGCCCCAGGTTCCCCTGGAGCGCGATTGGGACCGCATCACCTTCCTCGGCTCCTTGCTCCTTTTCCTTGTGCAACCGCTTTGCGCCAAAATGCTTTTGCCCCTTTTGGGGGGAACGCCGGCGGTGTGGAACACCTGCATGGTGTTTTTTCAAACCGGCCTTTTGCTCGGCTATGCCTACGCACATTGGCTGCCGCGCTGGCTGGGCATCAGCCGACATGCAATGCTGCATGTGATTCTGCTTATCGCGGTTTATTTCACTTTGCCGATTCGGTTGCCCGACGAAATCGCCGAGGGCTGGCACCCGGTTCTTTGGCTTCTGGCATCCTTGACAGTGGGCGTCGGCCCCTGTTTTGTGCTCCTGGCGGCAGGTGCGCCGCTGCTGCAGGCGCTGGTACGCCTGCAAGCAACAAGTGTCCGCGCGGATCCGTATTTTCTCTACGCAGCCAGCAATCTCGGAAGTTTGGTGGCGCTGGGGCTTTTTCCATTTGCGTTGGAGCCCACGTTCACGCTCTTCCAGCAGAACGAGATTTGGCGTTTTGGATTCTTGGCCGTTGCCGCGCTCATCGCGTTTTGTGTTCCATTGCGAGTCCCGACCACACAAAACATTGCAATCCCTATTACTGAAATGCAGGTTGCCCCTTGTTGGTTGAATCGCGGCCGGTGGGTCGTGCTTGCATGATCCCGTCGAGCCTGCTGTTGAGCGTGACGACGCATCTGACGACC
>CAVQCP010000061.1:0-48868 GCA_963710965.1 uncultured Acidobacteriaceae bacterium
GCCCCTGAACCACGAATCGTTCGTCAATCGCATGGTATCACGCAGGAATTGGAGCACGCCCCCGTTTCCCTGATCGTCTCCCGTCAAGCCAGCCGATTCCCCGTTGCCTAAAGTAACGAAGCAATCACCCCAAAGGGCGTTATTTTTGCCCCCGGGTCGCAGAACGTGCTTACTTGCCCGTATTTTGTTTGTATTTGATGGGCTATTACCCAGGACTTGCCGACCCCGCCGCCGCCATGACGCTTGCATAAATCTTTTGTTTTGCCTTCACCGACAAGGCAAATGAACTTTCCTCGCGGCGCGTGACCGATTTCATCATGGCCGATATTGACGTATTGCGGATACAGGCCGCCAAGCGACGAATGCCCCCAGTTGCTTTGAATGATCCTGAGTTGCTCAACGAAAATATCGCTTGCCGTTTTGTTCGAATCGTCTGCGCAGTAAACGGTGTTAAAGTCCTCATTGCATTGATCAGCGTTATTTTCACCCGGAAGCCCAATGGCATGGGCGAATTCAATGAATGCCGTTTTGGAATTAAATTCCGACACAGCGTCGTTTCGCTTCCATAACATGTCGGTTTTCCCATTTTGGGGAATGGCGACGCCGTTGATCCATTGCCCTTGATGGGAAAGGTCGCCTATGGCGGGCAGAGCATGCATCCCGGCCGACTCAATCGCGTTTTTTAAAGCTTTAAAATTCCGAACGACGCTTTTTGACGTATCGGAATAGCCATGTTTGTTAAAGACCCAATGTCCCGCTTCAGGCCCCGAAGCCACAAATGCCATATCGAATGACCAGCGTCGATTCCTCCTCGTTCTGGAGCATCCTCGACCAGCAGGGAACCCAGAACATGATGCGCTCGGCTCTCGGCGATGCCTCCAAGGTCGCCGACTTCGATACCGTCAAAAAGCGGATACTCGGCTCGCGCTACACCATGGATTTTGCCGGTGGCGTGAATTTCGAGTTAACGGTCGTGACTTCCGATTCCATCACCGCGGCCACGCTCGCCACGGGTATGAAGCTGGTCATTATGTATAAGAAGTCCAGCGCCTCGGCGGTCGAAAAAGCGGCAATGGACATGGCCACGGTCGATTCCGACGGCGAAAAATTTAACGTGCACTTCAAGGACACCGACGCGCAATTCCAGTCCCTGATGCACTCGCCCCTGTTCGCATCGTTATCCCACTAGACGAAAAGAACCCGCGCCTTAACTCTGTCATCCTGAGCGGAGAAGCCCGATTCGCGAAAGCGAATCGGGCTTCGTAGTCGAAGGATCCCTTTTTTATCGTGCACCCATAATGGAGTTCTACCGCCGCCGTTTTGCGTCATCCCGAAGCCTCGTGGGGTGAGGAATTCCCCTTTACCTGGGATTTAGTTTCTCCGTGTCGCCCCGTCTCGGTGGCAAATTACCCGTCCGCTTCCGGCTCACCCATCCCTCCTTCACAATCTGCCGAGCCCGTCCGACCGCCAGAGCATCCGCGGGAACGTCGTCCGTAATGCAAGACGCCGCCCCCACATACGCCCCTTTGCCCACCCGCACCGGCGCCACCAGTGTGCTGTCGCTGCCAATAAAAACTCCATCGTCGATCACGGTCGTGTGTTTATGCACTCCATCGTAATTGCAGGTGATGGTCCCCGCGCCAATGTTCACTCCCGCGCCAATCTCCGCGTCTCCCAGATACGTCAGGTGATTCGCCTTCGATCCTTTGCCCAGCTTGATCTTCTTGGTCTCGACAAAATTGCCCACGTGCGCACCCTCGCCAATCTCACTGCCGGGACGCAGGTGAGAGTAAGGGCCAAGAATCGCGTTTCGTTCCACGCGGGCTCCCTCAAGAATGCAGCCGTTGCGAATGAGTACTCCATCTCCAATCGCAGAATCACGAATCACCGAATACGACCGGATCCGGCAACCCGTGCCGATTCTCGTCTTGCCCAGGATCTGAACGAAGGGCTCCAGCACGGTGTCCGGTGCGATTTCTACGTCGCTATCGATAACGCAGCTGGAGAACGGCAAAGGCAGGGTGACACCCTCAGCCAGCAACTTTTGGCATTTGCGCAGCCGCATCCGAAGATCGATAAAGGCAAGCTCGCCCCGCGTATTCGCGCCCAGAATTTCGATGGCATTCTCCGTCTTCCACGCCACCACGCGCTCCCGCGCCCGCCGCAGCACCGCCGCCATGTCCGTCAGGTAATACTCGCCATGCGGATTGGCGGTCGAGAGCTCATCGATGTTCAGAAATAATTGCGGCACAGCGAACACGTAGAACCCGGCATTGATCTCGCGCATCTTTTTCTGCGCCGGAGTCGCCGATTTTTCTTCGACAATCGCCTGCACGTCCGCGCTTCCGCTCTTTCGGATCACTCGCCCGTATCCCGTCGGATTCTCCAGCTCCGCAGTCAGCAGCGTCATCGCCGCTCGCTCGTCCAAATGAAAATTCAGCAACTGCGCGATGGTCTGCGGCGTAATCTGCGGCGCATCGCCGGAAAGCACGATGACGTGGTCGTAGGCGGAAAGCGCCTCACGCGCCACCATCAGCGCATGCCCAGTCCCGCGCTGCTCCGATTGCACCACGAAATTTACCCCGCTATCGGCCACAGCCGCCCGCACTCGCTCCGCCTCATGACCGATGATGGCGAAGACATCGTCCGCCGGCACAACCTGCGTGGCCGCCGCGATCACATGCGCCAGCAGCGGCTTGCCGCCCACTTCATGCAGAACTTTGGGCAGCTGCGATTTCAGCCGCGTCCCCTTGCCAGCGGCCATAATCGCCACAGCCACCTGGGGAGATCGACCCGGTGCGCCCGAGAAATCTTGGTTGGAAGCCTCACCCTGCGGCGTGCGTTTTCTGGATTTCTTCATTCGCCCCACTATACCCTGAGCCGGGACTGCACAGAAAGTGCCCGCCGCGCAGTGGCTTTTTCCCAGTTCACAGCATAAAATCTTCGGACGCGTCCAGCACATGCGGGCGCGAAAAAAATCCAGAGGAAACAGTTCCATGCCAAAATACGTCATCGAGCGCGAGATTCCAGGGGTTGGCGGTCTAACCCCGGAACAATTTTTAGGGATCTCGCAAAAGTCGTGCAGCGTCTTGAAGAATCTGGGGCCGCAAATTCAGTGGGTCGAGAGCTACGTCACGCAAGACAAAATCTACTGCGTCTACATCGCACCCAACGAAGAGATGGTGCGGGAACACGCCAAGCAAGGCGGATTTCCCGCCAACCGCATCTCCGAAGTAAAAAGAATGATCGATCCGACTTCGGCGGAAGCCTAAGCCAATGCCGGGTCACAGGCCCAGGCCACCATCGACCACGAGAATCTGCCCGGTGATGAACTGAGGCGCGGTGGCGAAGAACAGCACCGCCGCCGCGATCTCGTCGCCCGTTCCATTCCGGAGCATGGGAGTCTGTTTGGCACTTCGCCTCATGAAGCCCGCCGGATACTTCTCGTCCCCCAGATCGATCACCCCCGGCGCGACTGCATTCACCGCGATGGCAGGCGCCAACGCCTTCGCCATGACCCGGGTGAGCATGTGCAGCGCCGCCTTCGAAGCGCAATAATGCGCGTGCGTCACCCAGGGACGCTCGCCGCCCAGCGATCCCATATGGATGATCTTGCCTTCGATTCTGTCTGCCGCCTTCGCTCCCGGCCGCTTCCGCCGCATCCACTTCAACGCCTCCCGCGAAACCAGGAACGGCCCGCGTGTATTCGATGCGAACATCGCGTCCCACTGTTTCACGCTCAGGCGCTCGAAGTCCACGTCCTCATAATTGGCGGCATTATTGACCAGGATGTCGACGCGGCCAAGCTCCCGCCCCGCTTCTTTCATCATCGCTTTCACGCTGGCTTCGTCCGTGATGTCGCAGTGAAAGGCGAACGCCCGCACGCCGAAGCCAGAAAGATCAACCACGGTGCGCTGCGCCTCGCGCGCTGACTTGTGATAGGTGATCGCGACATCGGCGCCCGCCTGGGCCAGCGCCAGAGCGGAAGCGCGCCCCAGTCGCTTCGCCCCGCCGGTAATGAGACAGGTCTTGCCCTGCAGAGGTTGGTACTCCAAAGCCATTCGAGGATTTTACTCGCGGCGTCATCCTGAACGTAGCCGTTTTTCAGGCGAAGTGAAGGATCTCCCACTCAACCTAGCTTAGCGCGTAAGCCAAACCGCGAGGCCACTTTTTTCCGGAAACGGATCAGGGACTTTCGCGTGGTGTTCTATGGATCTTTTTTCCTTGTACCACGGTCCCACGCTGGCGATACAATCCACCCGTGCCAAGTCCCCGCGAGGTCATTGTTTACTCCCGTAAAGGCTGCCATCTCTGCGAGGTGGTCAAAGAAAGTCTCGCCAAACTCTCCCGCCGCGGCGGCTTCACCTGGCAGGAAGTCGATGTCGATAGCGATGGCGACCTGCGCCGCCAGTTCAACGACGAAGTTCCGGTCGTCTTCATCGACGGCCGCAAAGCCTTCAAGTACCACATGGACGAGCGCGAATTTCTGCGCAAACTGGCCAGCTAGGCCCTACCCCACTCGTCAGTCATCGTCCGGATCGCTCGGCGGCGTCTTGTCATGGATGAAATAGCTCGCATCGTGCGTCGACGGGATAGTCTCGAAAACCCGCGGAACCTGCTTCAGGTTAAAAAATTCCGTCAGATCGGTGGACGATCGCGCATCCGCAAAATCCAGTGCACCCTCGGCGATCCCGAAATTCTTCTCGAGGAAGCGCAGAATCGTGCCGAAGTCCATCCGCGTATTGTCCACATACGCCGCGGAAGTGTACGCGGAAACCACGATGAACGGCACCCGAAATCCATACTGATAATCGCCTTGCACTCCAGTCAGAAACGTCGGCGGTTCGTGATCGTACCACCCTCCCCAGTCATCCCAGAAAATCAGGATCGCGGTATTATCCCAATAAACCTCGTCATCCTTGCACTTGGGATTGTTGCCCACCGCATTCACAATCGAAGCGACCCAGGCCGGCCCGCCTCCCGTACTTGTGCCTGCATGGTCAGAATTCTGTCCCGTCGGAATCACCCAACTCACCTGTGGCAGATTGCAGTCGCCGATATCCTTGAGCACTTGCGCGGGATTGAGAATCACGTCGTTGTTCCAATCCGAACCCGTACATTCCCCGCCCGTCGGCGCATTCGGCACGCAGATATGATCGATCGCATTCGGCGCCGTCCACAGCGAACCCGCCGTTGGCGTGTAATACTTCCAGCTCACGTCGATTTCGTCGAACAGGTCGGCCATGGTTTCATGGTCGAAGCAGGGATAGATGGTTTCTGTCTTGCCGTTCGATTCAATCAACTCCACCGTCGCTCCCGCGGGGGCGATGCATCCGCTAATTGCAGGGTTATAGATTGGCGACTCGTTCACATTCTCTCGATCGAACGTGCCGATGGCATCGTCGGCCGCGCTGGGCGCCGAAGTTCCTCCAAAAATAAATTGATGCGCGGGAAAACTCGGCCCCTGATTGGTTTGAAACATGTAATTCGCCCACCCGTACGAGGTCGCCAGGCTGAGGTAGGGATCCAGTATCCCGCCGTTGCTCACGTACCGGAATTGCGGTTTGCTCGGGCAAGTTCCGGTGCAGGTATCGCCAGCGGCTCCGTCCATCTTGCAGGCCCCCGTTGAGTTCACGTCGCACATGGCAGTGAATGCCTTGTGCGTATGTGCGAGATCGTAGTTGTTGGCGAGCAGGACCGAGGTTGGGTTCGTGGTGCCAGTGGAAGAGGTATTGTCCAGCCATTTGCTGGTTTGAATGTCGTACTTCGAACCGGTTGGATTTGTGCTGCAAGATGAGCTCGTCCCGTAAGGGGGGCGGCACAAACCCTGAAAAAGGTTGTCTGGAGTGCGGTTTTCCTGCACGACGACGATCACGTGCTGAAAACTACTGATCTGCGCCTGTGAAAAGGGGATCCCACCAAGACCTGAAAGCAGAAGGAGAACTTTGACAGTCCGGCTCATGACGTTCCTCCACGACTGCGAGTGCCAGCTGCAAAATGTGGGGGAGCCCGTGAACAGCGTGAATCATACCACGAAAGTTGGTCTTCTGGTCATTCAGCAGCCCAGCCGACGCTCTTCCTTGTCCACTAATAACGTCCACTAATAACGTCCGTTAATAGTCATCCGGATCGGTCGGCTCGCTCGTATCGTTGATAAAGAAGTTCGCGTCGAGCCGCGCGGGAATGGTTTGAAAAACCCGCGGCACCTGATCGAGGTTGAAAAATTCAGACAGATCAGTCGTCGAGCGCGCATCCGCAAAGCCCAGTGCACCCTCTGCGATCCCATAATTTTTCTCCAGGAATCGCAAGATAGTGCCAAAGTCCATTCGCGTGTTATCCACGTAACCCGCCGCCGTATACGCCGATACCACAATAAACGGCACGCGGAACCCATACTGATAATCGCCTTCAGCTCCGGCCAAAAATGTTGGAGGCTCGTGATCGTACCACCCTCCCCAATCGTCCCATGTGATCAGGATCGCGGTGTCGTCCCAATAGTTTTCGCCGTTTTTGCACCTGGGATTGTTGCCGATGGCATTCACTACCGATGCAACCCACGACGGCCCGCCACCCTCATTGCCCTTGGGATGATCGGAATTCGCTCCCGTCGGAATCACCCAGGTCACCTGGGGTAAGTTGCATTCGCTGATCTCGGTCAAAATTTGCGCCGGTTTGATCGATACGTTGTTGATGTAATCCGAACCCGTACACTCGCCGCCCGTCGGCTCGTTCGGAACGCAGATATGTTCAATCGCATTCGGCGCCGTCCAGATCGAGCCATTGCTCTCCGTGTAATATTTCCAGCTCACGCCGATGTCGTCGAACAGGTCCGCCATGGTTTCGTGGTCTAAACACGGATAGATCGATGAGTGCTCACCGAGTGTAGTGATTAATTCCACCACCACGCCCGAGAGCGCGACGCAGCCCGCATCCGGCGTAGTCCATGGAGTCATATTTTCTGAAGCGAAGGTTCCAATCGCATCGTCGGCCGCGTTGGGCGAGGACGTCCCCCCAAAAAGAAATTGATGCGCCGGAAAACTCGGTCCCTGGTTGGTCTGAAACATGTAGTTCGCCCACCCGTAGGAAGTCGCCAGCGTCAGGTACGGAGTGAGTGTCGAATCCGTGTTGCTCACGTAGGCATAGGCCATCCGCGTGGGGCAAGTTCCGGTGCACGAGTCATTGGCTGCGCCATCCATTTTGCACACACCCGCCTTCTTATCGCAGGTAGTCGTGAACGCGGTGTGCGTATGGCTGGGATCGTAATCATTCACCAGTTCGATGGAGGTCGGCTGCGTCACGCCCGTCGAAGAAGTCTTGTCCAGCCAATTGCTGGTCAGAATGTCATACTGTGAGCCCGTCGGACTACTGCTGCACGAGCTGCTCGTGCCGAAAGGCGCGCTGCACAAACCCTGAAACAGATTGTCGGGCGTACGGTTTTCCTGCACCACCAGAATGACGTGTTTGAAACTGGTGATCTGACCCGGCGCCAAAACCACGGCCAAAAAAACAAAAAAGAAGCAGGCGCGTGCAAGTCTCATCGTGGCGGCCTCAATTTCAATGCATTACCGCGGAGTTCGCGGTCTCCTCTCAACTGTCTAACCTAGTCGGTAGTGGTCTAGTTTGACTCGGCTTTGAAAGGGCACGGCTTCAGCCGTGCCGTAGGCTGCACCACTACCATCTAATCGTCGTCCGGATCGGTCGGCGGAGTCTTGTCGTTGATAAAGTAATTTGCATCCAGCGGCGCGGGAACGGTCTGAAAAACGCGTGGCACCTGGTTGAGATTGAAAAATTCCGTCAAATCCGAGGAAGATCGCGCATCGGCAAAACCCAGCGCCCCTTCTGTGATCCCATAATTCTTCTCGATAAATCGCAAGATCGTGCCGAAATCCATCCGGGTATTATCCACATACGCCGCCGGCGTATACGCCGAGACCGCTATAAAGGGCACGCGAAATCCATACTGATAATCACCCTGCGCGCCGGCAAGAAAAGTCGGCGGCTCGTGATCGTACCAGCCTCCCCAATCGTCCCACAGGATCAGAATCGCGGTGTTGTCCCAGTACGTTTCGCCATCCTTGCACTTCGGGTTGGTGCCGATCTGATTGACGATGGAGGCGACCCAGGCCGGCCCTCCTCCGGTATTACTGTCGGAGTGATCGGAATTCTGCCCGGTCGGAACCACCCAGTTGACCTGAGCCAGCTTGCAATTGCTGATGTCGGTCAGTAGCCTCGAGGGCGGGTATATTACATTCTCGTTCCACTCCGTACCGGTGCACTCCCCTCCTCCGTTCGGTTTGCTCGGCACGCAGATATGATTAATCGCGTTGGGCGCCGTCCAGATCGTCGTACCCTCGTTCGGCGTGTAGTACTTCCAACTGACGTCGATGCCATCCAGCAGGTCCGACAGCGTTGTGTACTCGAAGCAGGGAAAGATGGTTGAGTTCTCTCCCTGCGGCGTGATCAATTGGACCGTGACCCCCACGCCCGAGATACATCCCGAGGTCATATAGTTCGGAAGCAGATTCTCGGCGGCAAAGGTCGCGATCGCGTCGTCGGCCGCGCTCGGCGCCGAGGTTCCGCTAAAAAGATACAGATGCGCCGGAAAGCTTGGCCCCTGATTGGTCTGGAACATGTAATTGGCCCACCCATACGACGTGGCCATCGTCAGGTAGGGATTCATGATCGCCTTCAAATTTTGAACGTAGCCGAAGGCTCCGCGGCTGGCTGGACAGGTACCGACGCACACCACGCCGGCGGCATCATCCATCTTGCACGCTCCGCTGCTATTGAGGTCGCACTGGGTCGTAAAGTCCACGTGCGCGTGCTGCATATCGTATGTGCCTTGAAGGGTAACCGGTTGTGGCTTGGTGACGCCCGTGGAAGACGTCTTGTCCAGCCAGTTGGTGGTCTGAATGTCGTACTGCGAGCCGGTCGGTTTTGTGCTGCAAGATTTGCTGGTGCCGAACGGCGGAGTGCACAATCCCTGGAACATGTTATCCGGCGACCGGTTCTCCTGGATCACCACCAGAATGTGTTTAAAGCTCGTGATCTGCGCTTGTGCGATGACGCTCCCGTAGAAAACCAGCAGAAGTAATCCAACCTTGCCCGTCAGTTTCATTTCGTAGACCCAATCTCAGGGCTTCGCGGGCGCTACTCGTCGTCCGGATCGCCCTGCGGCGATTTATCATTGATAAAGTAGTTGGCATCCAGAACACTCGGAATCGTCACGAACGGTCGTGGCACTTCCGCCAGCTTGAAAAACTCGCTCAGGTCGCCCGTCGCTCGCGCATCGGCAAAGTTCAGCGCGCCCTCGGCGATCCCGAAATTTTTCTCCAGAAAGCGCAGCATCGTGCCGAAATCCATCCGCGTGTTGTCCACATAGCCTGCGGAAGTATATGCGGAAACCGCGATGAAGGGTACGCGGAACCCATATTGATAATCCCCTTGCGCGCCCTCCAGAAAGGTTGGCGGCTCGTGATCGTACCATCCGCCCCAATCGTCCCATGTAATAAGAATGGCAGTGTCATCCCAATAATTCTCGCCGCTCTTGCATTTGGGATTGTTGCCGATGGCGTTGACGATCGAAGCCACCCACGCCGGCCCGCCGCCATTATTCGATCCTGAGTGATCGGAGTTCTTGCCGCCGGGGATCACCCAGTTCACCTGCGCCAGCTTGCAATCCGAGATGTCAGTGAGCACCTGCGACGATGTGAGGACGACATCGTCGACCCAGTCCGTTCCCGTACACTTTCCTCCCGTAGGCTTGCTGGGCACGCAGATATGCTCAATCGCATCGGGCGCCGTCCAAATCGAGCCCGCGTCGTACGTGTAATATTTCCAACTGATATTGTTGCTGTCGAACAAGTCCGCCATCGTCTCGTGATCAAAGCAGGGATAGATGGTTTGACTCTCGCCCGTCGTGGCGATCAATTCGACGGTGGTGGTCGATTTTGCGATGCAGCCTGCGACCGTGCTCCCCACCTCCGGAGCCACGTTCTCCGCCGCGAAGGTGGCGATAGCATCGTCCGCGGCACTGGGCGCCGAGGTTCCTCCAAAGATGAATTGATGCGCCGGAAAGCTCGGCCCCTGGTTGGTCTGAAACATGTAGTTGGCCCAGCCATACGATGTCGCCAGGGTCAGGTAAGGGTTCAGGATCGAATTGGTGTTGCTTACATAATTCAACTGCGCGCGGGTCGGACAATTGCCTGTGCAGCCGTCGACCGCCGCGCCATCCATCTTGCACGCCCCCGCTTTGTAGTCGCACATGTCGTTAAATGCCCTGTGGTTATGCTCGGGATCGTAATCACCTGCGAGGGCGACCGTGCCCGGATTCGTAGTTCCGGTCGAGGAGGTTTTATCCAGCCAGTTGCTGGTTTGAATGTCGTATTGCGAGCCGGTTGGGCTGGTGCTGCATGAACTGCTCGTGCCGAAAGGAGCGCTGCACAAACCCTGAAAGAGGTTGTCGGGCGTGCGGTTTTCCTGCACCACCACAATCACATGCTGAAAGTTCGAGATCTGCGCGTACATCAGGCTGGCGCTGAACACGGCCAGCAGAAGCGTGTATCGGGATGCTGCTCTCATGGGTTTCTTGCTCGCACGGGAAATACAAGCATGTCGATCGACATTATTATATATCCCGTCATCCCGAGCAAATAAATTCTCTCCCAGGTAGTGATCTGGTCTGAATCGGCTTTGAAAGGGCACGGCTTCGGCCGTGCCGTAAGCGTCCTGTCTTCATTGCGGCTTTAGCCGCTGAGGGATGCCAATTGTCGAACCGGCCCACCACCTTCCTTTCAGGGTGAACTTCATCCCCGAGGCGGCTACATGCTCACGACGCTCAGTAGTCGTCCGGTTCGGTCATGGGGCGGTCGTCGTTGATGAAAAAGCTGGCATCGCGGTCCGCCGGTATGGTTACAAAGGAGCGCGGCGCCTGCTTCAGATTGAAGAACTCGGTCATATCAGTCGTAGACCGGGCATCGGCAAATCCCAGCGTGCCCATCTCGATGCCCCAATTCTGTTCGATGAATCGCAGCACCGTGCCCCAATCCATGCGTGTGTTGTCGACATAGCCCACCGGAGTGTACGCCGAGACCACCATGAAGGGAACGCGGAAGCCGTACTGAAAGTCGCCTTCATTGCCCGCCAGGATGGTTGGCGGCTCATGATCGTACCAACCTCCCCAATCGTCCCAAGTGATAATGATTGCAGTGTCATCCCAGTAATTTTCACCACTCTTGCATTTGGGATTGTTGCCAATGGCGTTGACGATCGACGCCACCCACGCCGGGCCGCCGCCGTCGTTGCTGTTGGCGTGATCGGAGTTCGCGCCAGACGGAGTCACCCAGACCATGCCCGCCAGCTTGCAGCCACTGATATCGGTTAATACTTTCTTCGGTGGCGTGATCACGTTATCCGTGAATTCCGTGCCGGTACAAGTTCCGCCGCTCGGTTCACTGGGGACGCAGATATGATCGATCGCGTTGGGCGCGGTCACGATCGAGTCGAATCCTGGATTGTAGTAATGCCAGCTGACATTGACGTTTTCCATCAAATCCGCGATGGTCGTGTGGTCGAAGCACGGGTAGGTCTGCCCGGTTTTCTGTCCGGCTTCGATCAGATCGACGTGAATATCTGAGGGCGCGATGCATCCCGCAATCGGATTATTCGCCGCGGGGTACATGTTGCTGTCGGCAAACGTCGCAATGGCATCGTCCGCCGCGCTCGGCGCCGAAGTTCCGCCAAACAGAAACTGGTGCGCCGGGAACGTCGGGCCCTGCTGGGTTTCGAACATATAGTTCGCCCAGCCATAGGACGTCGCCATCGTGAGATAGGGGTTCAGAATTCCCGTGGAGTTGTCCACATAGCGGTAGTGCGGTTGAGCCACGCCGCTGCAGTCCGTACAAGACGCTTCCGCCGCTCCATCCATTCGGCAAATGCCTGTAGTGGTGTTGAGGTCGCATGTGGTGGTGAATCCATCGTGCGAATGGCTGACGTCGTAGTTATTGTCCAGTTCGACGCTGATGGGCTGCGTGACGCCCGTCGAAGAGGTCTTATCCAGCCAGTTGCTGGTCAGAATGTCATACTGCGTATTGGTCGGGCTGGTGCTGCACGATTTACTGGTGCCATAGGGGGCACTGCATAAGTAATAGAAGAGATTATCCGGGCTGCGGTTCTCTTGGATAATTACAATAATATGCGAGAAATTGGAAATTTGCGCGTGCACAAAAGCTGGGCAGAAAAACGTCAGCAGAAGGCTAAGCTTGACGGTCAGTTTCATCGCGGGTACCTCTTTTCGTCTGCGCCCGATTTTCGGGAAGTTTGCAGAATTTGGCCTCGGCCGATACACGTGAACACAGTTTATTTTCTTGCCACGGAGGAAATGGCAACCCACAGGAGACTTTCAGAACCCGGAGCATTGTAGCGCGAAGCGCCGCGCCATCACTAGAGAATTTACGCCCGTGCATGCGGACTTTAGTCTCTACAACCAGCCACTGGCGGCGCTTTCCGGGTACAATCGTTCCGCTCCTTTACTAAAATTTACGAAACATGCTGCGTACGAAACTCTACGCCGACCCCAGCCGCGTTTTTGTGCATGACGCGATATTGCAATCCTGCCGGCGCAATCCGCAGAAGACGGCATTGGTCGATCCCTCCTGTGGCCGCCGTCTCACCTACGCGCAGTACGGAGAAACTGTCGAAGCTCTCGCGCACGGCCTGATCGCCGCGGGGTTGCAGCCGGGAGAAGTCATCGCGATCTTCCTGCCCAACTCCTGGGAGTTCTGCGTCGCCTATCACGCCGCAACTCTGGCCGGAGCCATCCCAACCCTTCTCAATCCAACTTACCGCGAACGCGAAGTCCGCTATCAATTGGCGAACTCCGGCGCGGTCATGCTCGTCACCGATGGCGCCAGCCTCGACGGCATCGATCTTGGCGGATTGCCAAATCTTCGCCGAGTCTTCTGCACGCGCCAGCAGGGAAGCGCTTCCGAGCCCTTCAGCAACTTGTTCAAGCCGGCAACCGCCGCCTTTCCCACTCCCGAGCACTCGTCGGAAATAGCGTTGGCTGTGCTCCCTTATTCCAGCGGCACCACCGGTTTGCCCAAAGGAGTGATGCTCTCGCATCGCAATCTGATCGCGAACGTTTATCAATTCCTCGCCCCCTGCACTTCTGCCCTGAATTCGGCCGACACTATTTTGTGTTTTCTCCCGCTGTATCACATTTACGGCTTGAATGTAATGCTCAATCCCGCTCTGATCCTGGGCGCAACGCTGGTGCTGATGCCACGTTTCAACGTAGAGCATCTCCTTGCTCTCCTCACCCAGGAATCGATTACCATGATGGCCATGGTCCCTCCAGCGATGAATGCCCTCTGCCTCGCCGCCGAAGCTGGACAATTTCCCCAGGATCATCAAGTGCATTGGGTCAAATCCGGCGCCGCGCCCCTGGCTCCAGATCTCGCCCGCCGGTTCACCGCCTTGACCGGCATTCTGGTTTGCCAGGGATACGGCATGACCGAAGCATCGCCGGTAACCCACGTCGGCTTTCTCCAGCCCGAACTCTACCGCCCGGATTCCATTGGACATCCCGTGGCGCAGACCGATTGCCGCGTAATCGCCTCAGCCGAACTGAATGTTGTCGTGGACAACACCGAAGAGGCCGCCACCGGCGAGCCTGGAGAGCTGGTCATGCGCGGACCGCAATTCATGCTTGGCTACTGGAACGAACCTGCCGCCACCGCCGCCGCGCTGCGCGATGGCTGGTATTGGTCCGGCGACATCGTCACCCGCGATGCCGAAGGCTTCTATCGCGTCGTCGATCGCCGTAAAGAAATGATCAAGTACAAAGGCTTCGCGGTGGCGCCCGCGGAAGTCGAGGCAGTCCTGCTCGAACATCCCGCCGTTCGCGAGTGTGGAGTCGTAGGCCGCCCCGATGAGTCCGCCGGAGAAATTCCCGTAGCCTTCATCGCCCTGCGCGATGGATTCGTAACCGGCAAGAAGATGGAAGAAGAACTGTGCCACTTCGTAGCCGACCGCCTCACTCACTACAAGCAGCCCCGAGAAGTTCACTTCGTAGAAGTAGTCCCGAAAACCGCCTCCGGAAAAATCCTCCGCCGCGAACTCCGCCAACTGATCCGCTGATCGAGATCTGCCTGATCTTAGATGTGATTGTGTGGAGCGGTTGTGTGGAGTGGTTGTGTGGAGCGGGCACTCTTGCCCGCTTGCCGGTAGCAAATATTTTGCCTACTCCACGAATCTGACCCTCCCACTCTTTCCACAGTTGACAGGAAATTGACAATTTCGTGACAACCACGCACCTGCTGCACACCACAATGATCCTCGCAGGCGCGTCATCCCCCGGTCTTCAGCACATGAACACTTGCAATCACAAGGAGGCTTCTCTCATGAAACTGTTTGACAAAGTAAAACCGTGCGTTCTGACAATGTCGATGCTGGTAGCTTTCGGCGTGTCAGCCCAGGCAGAACATACGCACTCTTCCCTCGCCGCCAATATCGTCACCATCGCCTCCACCGTCCCCACCAACGGAGATGTAAATCCTTATGGCATTGCGCACGTATCCAAAACTGTCGGCGGTTTGACCGCGGGCAACATTCTGGTCAGCAACTTCAACAGCAGCGCCAACCTTCAAGGCACGGGAACGACCATCGTGCAAATTTCCCCGCAAGGCGCGGTCACTCTCTTCGCGCAGATCAACGCGAGCACGCTCACCAGCCCCTGCCCCGGTGGCATCGGCTTGACCACCGCTCTTTCCGTCTTGCGCAGCGGATGGGTGATCGTGGGCAGCCTGCCCACCACAGACGGAACTTCAGCTACCGCGCAGGCCGGCTGTCTCCTGGTGCTCGATAGCTGGGGCGACGTAGTCGAAACTTTTTACGGTTCGCTGATCAACGGTCCCTGGGATATGACCGCCCTCGACGCCGGTAACACCGCCAATCTTTTCGTCACCAACGTGCTCAACGGAACTGTGGCCGGCGGCGGCAACCAGGTCTGGGGCGGAACCGTGATTCGTTTGTCCCTGACCGGCCTTTATGGCAGCCTGCCCACGCTTGAATCCATCACCGTGATTGGCTCCGGCTTTGCCGAAGAGACCAATGCAGCGGCGCTGGTTATCGGTCCCACGGGCGTAGCGCTCAGTCCGGATTCCAGTACGCTCTACGTCGCCGACAGCCTGAACAATCGCATCGCTGAAATTTCGAATCCGGTCACGCGTACCACCTCCGCCGGAACCGGTACAACTTTAATCGAGGGTGGCGCTCTCAATGATCCTCTCGGCGTTACAGTAATCGCGGACGGCAGCATCCTGACCGTTGACGGCAATGACGGCTTCCTCTTTGGAATTTCGCCCTGGGGCACGCAACAAGAGCAGGCGCTGCTCGATGACAACGGCACTCCTCCCGGCAATGGCGCTCTGTTTGGCTTGGTGCACGTCCCGGGACAAGGGCTCTACTATGTCGACGACGCCACGAATACTTTGAATCTCTGGCAGCAATAAAATTAATTCCGTCGCGGGTCGCAACTTCGCGACGCCTCCGGTTGCCATGCAGTCAAGCCCATCTCCCGCTTGGGTTCTAGCGGAAGATGGGCTTGATTTCTTGTAGACGAGACAACAGGACAACTCGGACGCGTAGTCCAATCCGGCCCGGCAGTCATCGCTCCGCCAACTCAGCCTGTGGTAGCATCGTAACCCCATGCTCCGAATCCTGCTGGTGTTCATGCGCCGCTTGTGGCTGCCGCTGGTAGTCTTCGCAGGGTTCAGCGTGATGTGTGTCATCGTCTACCGGCGGCTCGAAGGACTGGCTTGGCAGGACGCGCTTTTCTGGATGATCCAGCCGCACGCCATCGATGCCAAACACGTCCGCAATGCCACCAAGCTTTTCTCGCTCTTTGTCTACATGGGCGTGTTTGGATTTCAGATCTGGGTAGCGGAGCGCGTCGCCGTCACCATTTTCAAGCGCCAAGGAGTGGAGGCCTGGAGAACCATGGTCAACGACATTGGCATCGAGAAACTCAAAGATCACTTCATCATCTGTGGCTACGGCCAGGTCGGCCGCACCGTGGTCGACCAGCTCAACCGCCTGAAGATTCCTTTCGTGCTCATTGAGACCAACGAAGGCCTGTGCCGCGAACTCCTCAAAGAAAGGATGCTGGTCATCCAGGGCGACGCCAAACGCCACGATGTGCTGCAATCCGCGGGAATCGATCGCGCCCGCGGATTATGCATTGTCATCGACAATGACGCCGACAATCTCTATATCACCGTCACCGCCAAGGCGCTGAACCCGAAGGCTCGTATCATCACGCGCGCCGGCCAGTCGCGCTACGCGCAAGCCATGCGCAACTCGGGGGCGGATGAAGTAATCATTCCAGAATACGAAGGCGGCCTGATGACCGGCCGCATGATCGCCAAGTACTATCCCGACGCGCACTCGAACCTGGCATAGAGACTGGCCGCGTGGCTAACTATTTTTCCGGGCTGCTCTTCGCGCCGGACTGACCAGAACTGTCGTCCGCAATTGCCTTCGTCGAAAGAAAGCTCCAGATGGTTTCGTTCGCATTCAGGGCGTGGCTGGTCTTGCCCACTTCTTTTTCGGATGTGTACTGCTCGCCGCCAGGCCAGGTGTGTCCGCCGTTTTTCACCGCATCGAGCACGACCTGCGCGTTATCGTGGCACCCGTTGAAGGTGAAGGTCTTGGTTTCCTTGCTGCCCTTGTCGTTATCCGCTGGAGGAATTTTCCCCTGTGCCGGCTTTTCCTCGCAGCGATCGAATTTCGCCCACGTCTTCGCGCTTTCCTCCGCCGAGAGCACGTGGAACCTGCCCGGCTTGTACATGCCGCCCGCATAAGGAACGATGGGATCATCCGTGCCATCGATGAACAGCGCCGCTACGGGACGCGCCGGAAGGCAGATCATCGCCTTGGGAAACGATGCGCTCACCACGCCGATGGCGGCAATGCGGTCCGCCAGGCTGCAGCCCGCGCGTTCCGCCATGAACCCGCCATCCCCCAGTCCCACTGCGTAAATCCGATGCGAGTCGATGGCATACTTGAGCGCGAGTTGGTCGATCATCTGATTCAAGAATGCAACGTCATCCGCAGGCGCAGGCCGATTCCGGCCCTGATCAGGATTCTGTTGCCCAGGACTTTGTCCTCCGCCGGGATATCCTCCACCACCTCCTGGATACCCTCCACCACCGGGATAGCCGCCCGGATAGCCGCCGCGCCGGCCCATGCCGCGGCGCGGCGCGAAGTCGGCTTGCTCGGGTCGCACTCCAATGTTCCAGCGGCCGCGCGCGGCATTCGGATACACCACGATCACGCCATTCTTCTCCGCAAACTGGCTAAAGTGCGTGAGTCGGCCCAAATCGTCAGCGTCCTGATTCTGACTGTGCAGCAGAATCACAACTGGATAATGCTGTTTCTGGTCGTAACCCTGCGGAAGATGCACCACGTAAGTGCGGGAGACTTCGTCGATATCGATTTTTTCCTGAGTCTCCTGCGCGCCCATGGAGACTAGGAAGAACATGGCCAGAAAACAGGCTGCGATGGAGTTCACGGCAGTCTTGAACAGGAGCGCTCGCGACAGGGCCGGGCGGGAAAAAAGCCGCAGCTTCATTCTTGCTGGAGTTGGCATAGTTGGGGGATCTTCCTCGATACAGCTTAAGAATCTTAAGTGTAAGCGCGTGGTTGCTAGTCAGCCGGGATAGTTTTGCAAAGTTTTGTAATGGCAGAGGCGCCATCGACTCTGGACTGCCGAAGGTCGGATCGCGGAACTTTTCTCGTGTTCCTCCGTACCCTCTGGTGACGAGGCGCTGCGACGAACCGGCGCCGGCACGAGGAGGCACGTGATGGACGGGAACATTGTAGGACTGGCAGCGGTGGTTATGATCTTCGGCATCCCGATGGCGGCGATGTACACCTTTTTCCGCGTGCGCAAACTTCGCAGCGAGGAGCGGCTGGCCGCGATTGCCCGCGGAGTCGATGTTCCGATGCAGCCGGAACTTTCCGAAGCAGCTCGCTCGCGGCGCTCGGGGATTTTGCTGGTCAGCGGCGCGTTGGGCTATATCGCGACCTTTGTCCTGATCGGCCGCGTCGAGCCCGATGCCATGATGGCGGCGACCTTCGGCGTGATTCCCCTGGCCGTGGGTTTAGGATTCTTCGTCGATCATGCCCTGATCCGGCGCGATGCCAAGGCGCAATAAGTTAGGTACAGATCGCAGTAAATCGCGAATGCCATTGCAGCTAAGTGTATGCCATCGCAGTGAGTTGCGTAGGTCACCGTTTGCGCGTTGTCATTGCAATAGGTTTCTGCGTTGTCATCCCGAGCGCAGCGAGGGACCCCGGTTTTTCTTTGCAGGTAAGCTGAACCAGGATCCCTCGCGCCGCTCGGGATGACAAACAACGCGTACGTAGCGTGTACATACAAACCTGTCAGCACGCTATGTTCCTACCCGAACATTGTACGTACAATTACGCCATGACGCTATGTTCCCACCGGAACATTGTACGTACAATTGGGTCATGACGCTATGTTCCGGCCGGAACATTGTACGTAAAACGAGACGGTCGCGCGGTTAGCTGGCGGTGAGAAACTTCAGCTGAGCGTCGGTCAAAGGCACGACGCTCAACCGTCCCTGCCGTACCAGCGGAGAATCGGAAAAAAGTTTGTTTGCCTTCATCTCGGCCAGCGTCACCGGCTGGGGCAGCGGTTTGCCAACCTTGATTCTTACCCGCGGAGTCTTAGGATCGTCCGCCTCCACCGATACCACCGACGCCGTTCCCACCGCGCTTTTCTCGTCCCCGGTGTGGTAGATGACAAGGGGCTCGCCCGCCTTCATGCCGCGCAGATTCTTAACCGCCGCCGGATTGGTCACACCATCCCAAATAGTTGTACCTTCGCGCTGCAAATCGGCATATGAATAAACCGTGGGCTCGGTCTTTAGTAGATATGGCATCGTTAGCTCCAAATCAGTGGTCAGTGGCCAGTCATCGTAATTGGCGATCAGTAAAGCAAACAGGATGTTTCGGTTCTGCTGGGCCACTGATCACTGACCACCGACCACTGCTATTTATCATCTTTCTTATCATCCTTCTTCGCCGCATCGCCCCCATAGATGGAGTACTGCCCCTGCGGGCGTTTTAGTTTGATGGTGAAATCCATCTTGGCTTGATTGATATCGTAGTCTTCGCCGAAAGTTTGGAATCCCTGCGCCAGCACCTGCACGCGCAACATCCCGTAAGGAATTTCTTCAAAGCTGGCCTTGCCGTCGGCGTCGGTCTTGAGTTCAAGCCCTCCGCGTTCCTGCTTGCCGCCGCTCACCGGGTGCATGATGACCGCGGCGCTGCGTATCGGCTTGCCGTTGTCGTCTTTCAGAACCAGAAAGTTGAGGATGGCAACTGGACCGTTGTCTTTGTCCTTCTGCGCCGATGCCATGCCAGACAATGCAAGAATGAAAAACAGGCCCGCCAGCGGCCATGCGTATCGCTTCGCCAGTTTCATATTTGAACATTCTAGCGAGGAAGTCAGCCACGGGGAAGCGTGAAGTAGACGAGCACCGACTCTTTATGGGCTTCCTATGCCGTGCAAACTTGCCGGTTGACAGCCCCAGGTTGACAGCCCTCACACCGCGCCGGATAATTGGGGCGTTCAGTTGCGCCTCGGCACCGAGGCGTTTACGCAGTCGACCAGGGCGCCATTCCAAGAGGCGAACCCAAGCCTAACAAGACTCGCGGTTCTCATAGTAAAAACTCTTCCGATGACACTTTAGCGACCGCCCCGGCGCCTTCCGTGATTCGGCAAAGCTGACAAAGGAGGCACCGTGGAGAAATCCAGATCATTGACAACGGTTTTTATCATTCTTGCATTCTGCATTGCGACAGCGATTGCGTCGCCGGCGAAGACCACCTTCACCTCGCTGGTAAGTTTTGACTCGACCAATGGCGCGAACCCCTTGGCCCCTCTGGTTCAAGGCACGGACGGGAACTTCTACGGGACAACCATCACCGGCGGGACCTATGGTGGCGGCACCATTTTCAAAGTCACGCCCACCGGCACGCTGACCACGCTGTATAACTTCTGCGCCAAAACCAACTGCACCGATGGCGAAGCTCCGTATGGCCTGATGGTGCAATACACGAACGGCGATTTCTACGGCACGACCTCCGAGGGTGGAACCGACGGCTACGGAACGGTTTTCAAAATCACCACTACTACGCCCTACAAGCTCACCACGCTGCACAATTTCAATTTCACCGACGGCTCTTCTCCCAACGGGCTGATGCTGGCGACGAACGGTGATTTCTACGGGAGCACACGGGAGGGCGGATCCAGCGCCGCTTGCGGCACCTATGGGTGTGGGACGGTCTTCCAAATCACCGCGGGAGGCACGCTAACCTCTCTGTTCAGCTTCGACGCCACTGACGGTTCCGGTCCGCTCTCGGCGCTGATCCAGGGGACGGATGGAAACCTCTACGGAACCACGAAGGTCCCGCCGCACAGCGAGGGAGAGGGCTACGGCTATGGCACCGTGTTCAAAATCACCACCAAAGGAGTGCTGACCACGCTGTATAACTTCTGCTCCAAAACCAATTGCACTGATGGTTCTTACCCAGTTGGCGTGCTGGTGCAAGCCACTAACGGAAACTTCTACGGGACGACGGTTAATGGTGGCACCAGCACACTATGCAGCGGGGGCTGCGGTACGGCATTCGAGATTACTTCAGCGGGCGTGCTGACTACGCTTTACAGCTTCTGTTCGAAAGCAAACTGCACGGATAGCGGTGCCCCGGAAGGTGGGCTGATGCAGGCCACGGACGGAAACTTCTACGGCTCAGGCTTTGCAGGCGGCGCCAAGACCACCGACTGTACAACCTATGGCGAAGGCTGTGGCGCTGCCTTCAAACTGGTCGTAACAACTAAGACAACGCTGACCGTGCTGCACAGCTTCGACGGCACCGATGGAGCCGGCCCGGTTTGGCTGACGCAAGGCACCAACGGCACGTTCTACGGAATCAGCATCGGCGGCGGGACGGACGGAAGCTGCACCAGCAGCACCTATGATGTCAATGGCTGCGGAACCATCTTCAGCCTATCTACCGGGCTGGGAGCGTTCGTGGAAACCGAGCCGGCCTCCGGTAAGGTCAAGGCGAAGGTGACGATCCTGGGAACCGATTTGACCGGCGCGACGAGCGTCACATTCAACGGAACCGCGGCCACGTTCACGGTTGTCTCCGCCACCGAGATCACCACCACTGTACCCACCGGCGCCACCACGGGCACAGTCGCCGTGAAAACGCCGAGCGGCACGCTCGATAGCAACGTGGTGTTCACGGTCACAAAGTAATCTGCAAGATCAACAGATCCGTCCATTAGCATCCCTTTCCTTTGGGAGGGGGATGCTGCGGCCGGGATGAATTTTCGCATGAGGGCAGCGAGTCGAAGGTCGATCTACGGCTTCGCCGATTTCGTCTTGTGCTCTACGGTGACCCCAGACGCCAGTTGGACCAGATCGCTGGCGACTTTCGCCGTGTTGTGGCGGGCTACGTCGCCTTCCTCCAGGTAATCCCCTAAAACCGGAATCACTCCCAGAGCTTCGATGGCGTCCAGATCGTTGACGATTTGGCAGGCGCCTTCGAGCGCATACTTGGCCTTGAGCGCGTTCGAAACTGGCGTGCGATTGAGCAGCGCGTAATCGAATATCTGCCGGTGGGCGTGGCGATTCAAGGCGCGGATGTGGTCGGCTGCAGTCAGCCCGAGGCTCTCGTTGGCCTGGGTCATCAGATTGCAGATGTAAACCTTGGTTGCGGGCGATTCGACGATAGCTTCGGCGATGCCGTGCACCAGCAGGTTAGGGATCAGGCTGGTGAATAGCGAACCCGGACCGATGCTGATGATGTCGGCGCGTGCGATGGCATCGAGCGTCTGGGGCTGCGGATCGACGTTGGGAGGAACCAGAAAAAGCTCCTCGATGCGTACTTTGCTGGCGGTGATTTTTGTTTCACCGCGGACGCGGCTTCCGTCTTCCATCAGAGCTTCGAGTTCGATGTTGGAAGTGGTTGCGGGATGGATGTGGCCGCGGGTGACTAGAATTTCCGAAGACAGCCGGACCGCCTCCGAGAAATCATTCGTAATATCGGTCAGCGCCGCCAGAAACAAATTGCCGAAGCTATGGCCTTCGAGGCCGGAGCCCTTGGCGAAGCGGTGGCGAAAAAGTCGCGAGAGCAGGGCTTCGTCTTCGCTGAGGGCGACGATGCAATTGCGAATGTCACCGGGCGGAAGCATGTTGAGCTCTTTGCGCAGGCGTCCGCTCGAGCCCCCATCGTCGCTCACCGTGACCACGGCGCAGAGATCGCGAATCGAGGGCGAACCGGGTGTCGCCTTCGCCATTTCCGCCGGTGTGAGCGCGAAGCGCTTCAGTCCTTTGAGCAGAGTGGAGAGGCCGGTGCCGCCGCCGATCGCGACCACCCGCAAGCCGACACCATTGCGCGGGGCTCTCTCCAACGATGAGAGTTCGGCGCGTTTCGGTGGAGCGGGCTTGCTTTCTGTTTCCATCCCTGGTCCATCCCACCCTGGTTCCATCCCAGCCGCCATCCCGCAATCCGGCATCGCCGAATTAGTAGGACTCGTCTTCCCGGAAAGAACTTTCCGGGGCTAGCTCGGCAGCAGGATCCGGGTAGAGCAACTCGGTGAAGCGTGGGTCTTCGGCCAGGTTGTGGAAGTCGGAGTCGTTGCGCGCCTGGAAGCGCAGCGCTGGATTCAGCCGCAGTGCTTCGTCCAGGTGCTTGAGAGAATCCTCGACGTGGCTGGTGAGACAGTCGAGTGCGGCGAGGCCATAGATGACGAAATCCGTTTTGGGCGCCTGCTTGACCAGTTTCTCGATATGCTCGCGCGCCCCCACATAATCTCCGACATTCATGAGCGAGACGGCATAGTCATAGTGCTCTTCCACGCTCTTGAATTGTTGGGCTGTCGTGCGATCGATGTGCTGGTTGCAGATGCTCAGGTGGATCGTCGCCCGGTCAATGAGTTCGCGGGTGGGAGCGGCGAGAACCTTTTCGAACAAAGGCTTCGCCTTGTCGAACTTGTGCTCCTGCAGGGCGCGCAGTCCGGCTTCGTAGTTTTGCATGGCCTGAGCCGCACGCGGATCGTCCGTAACCGGTGATTTGTTTGGAGTAGCCTTCTGCGCCATGTGAAGAATTTTTCCTGTGCTCGTCGTAATGGGGGACTCCTGGGCTCTTGCAACTTTTTTGAGCCGGTACACAAGTATTACTCAAAGGGCGGGTTCAGGGCAATTGCCGGTGGTAATGAGTTGTGCGCCCGGAGCCATGCGGGTCATCGAATCACAGCCCGGTGTTTCGGCTCCAGACTCGCAACTCGAAGCTGGTGACTAGTTGATGCTGGCCGCGGTTTGCAGATCGATGGTCTTCCAGTCACCCCGAATAATCCCGGCGCGGATCTGCGCCGCAGTTTTGCCCTTCTGATGCTGCTGGTAAGAGTAATAAAGTTCCTTCAAACAGGTGGAGCAGCGGGCGCCGTGCGTGCCCTCAAAGCAACTGTGCAGGCTGTTGTGGCCCATGCGGTCGCAATAGCAATAACAAGGTTGCTGATGCAGAACTATCGGAATCTTGGCCGCCAACTCGTAGGCATGAGTCTGATAAGGATACTGCGCGTCCGCTCCCCAGAGGTCGGCCTTGGTCAAGATGGCGGGCAATTTCTTGCCGGCGGGCGGCGGTCCGGCGTTGTAAGCTGGAATGCCGCCCTCCTCTTCTTCCTGCGCGGTGAACCGGGCAGACAGCGTCAGCGTAACCATAAAGAGAAAAATCAGCGTCAATGCGCGATGGACGGGCTTGCGTTCTAGCAGACGGCTCAAAATCATGACATCTCCTGGAGTGGCTATTTTATCGCGCTTTCGGGTGGACGTGTTGGGTGATCTGACTCGTGCAAGATTCATAAAGGGCTTTCCCTCGTACGGCCCGGCTTGGGTCCCGCGTCCTGAGTAGCCGCGGACAAAAGGCTGAGAACCTAGGGGTGTAAAGTGTTAATCGTTTAATGTCAGGCGGGCTCGGGATGGCGGATTTCGTCGTGCGTGTTTCTCGGCACATCAATCCGCTGGTGGCGGTCAAGCTCTTGCACACGGCAGTTTGGGCTTGGTTGGCCGGGTGCATACTGGCGTTGCCCGTAACGGCTCTATTGCACCGCTTCGACTGGGCCGCGATACTGACCGTAATTGTCCTGGTTGAGTGTGGCGTGCTCGCCCTGAATAGGGGTCGGTGTCCGCTGACCGACGTGGCCCGCCGCTTCACCGGCGAGCGAGCGGACAACTTCGACATTTATCTTCCCAACTGGCTCGCGCGACACAATAAAGCGATCTTTGGCGCGATTTTCGCGGCTAATGAATTGATTGTGCTTTGGTGTTGGCTGCGATAGTTCGCAAAACTAACTTTTTATTGCAGTTCGAGGTGCAGCGATCAATTACTGCCCAGCGGCCCCGATCTGTATACAATAGAAAAGCCAAATGTCCGACGCGCCTAACCCAGAAACCAAAACGATTCCATCCGCGCCCAGCCCTATGGAAATGGCCGCCGCCCAAGTGCGTCTGCGTCCCTCGATTGGAGTGTGGCTGCGCGACCTGATGCTTTCGCTCGGGATTTCGGCCTTCATCATTATCTTTATTTACCAGCCGGTAAAAGTCGAAGGCACCAGCATGATGCCCTCCCTCGCCGACCAGGAGCGCATCTTCGTCAACAAGTTCGTCTACCGGTTGGAGCCGATTTCGCGCGGGGACATTGTGGTGTTCCGCTATCCGCGCGACCCCTCGAAGAGCTATATCAAACGCGTGATCGGCCAAGCCGGCGACCGCATCCACATCGACAGCGGACAGGTATTCGTGAACGGCGAGGCGCTGGATGAAGACTACGTTCCGCCCGCGTATGAAGATCGCAGGTCGTATCCGGAGATGATTGTGCCTCCGCACTGTTATTACGTGCTGGGCGATCATCGGTCGATGTCCAACGACAGCCGCGATTTCGGCCCGGTGAACCAGAGCTTCATCTACGGCAAAGCCGTGTTTGGCTATTGGCCAATGGATAAAGTGGGCAGGGTGCGTTAGCCCGGAACTCCCCCGCACTCATTCCATCTGCTCGCGCTGCAAACCTTCTTTCGCATCAAACGTCTAACTGACTCCTGAGGGAACTGCGCATGAGCACTCGACTCCGAACCGCTTTTGCAGTATTTGCGGCGATCATAGTTGTGGGGTGGAATTTCGCACTCTGGGCCCAGAATGCGTCGTCTCCGCCGCAATCGAGGGAGGATGGTTGGCCAACGGCGAACCTGGACGCAGCGGGCATCT
Organism: uncultured Acidobacteriaceae bacterium; assembly: GCA_963710965.1. GTDB lineage: Bacteria > Acidobacteriota > Terriglobia > Terriglobales > Acidobacteriaceae > Sulfotelmatobacter. Next base: position 25,365 of record CAVQCP010000061.1, read on the forward strand.
CTTCGAAACCGTTGCAGGAACTGGAACGTGTGGTGCGCGCCGGAGAGTTCAAGAAAATTGGCAGCGTGCTAATTGCCCGGCACGGAAAGCTGGTCTACGAAGCGTATTTCGATGGCGACGCGAATTCGTTGCGCGACACCCGTTCGGCCACGAAGAGCATCACCGACGCTCTGGTGGGCATTGCCATTGCGGAAAAGAAGTTGAGCGGAGTCGACGCTCGCGTCCTGGCGTTACTGCCTGAGCATGCGCAGAAGCTGCAAAATCCCGATCCGCGCAAAGAGAAAATCACCGTTGAAGATTTTCTCACCATGAGTTCGCCGCTCGAATGCGACGATTGGAATGATGCTTCGCGCGGCAACGAGGAGCGGATGTATGTGCTCGAAGACTGGGCGCAATTCATTCTCGACCTGCCCATTCGCGGCCGCATGCATCTGAGCGAGCAAATCGAGCCGCCGCCTTACGGACGATATTTCAGCTACTGCACCGGTGGCGTATTCACTCTGAGCGAGGTATTGCAAAGAGCTACCGGCAAGCGGACAGACCGGTATGCCCAGAAAAAATTGTTTGCCCCGCTGGGCATCACCGATGAAGAATGGGTTTACTCGCCGCTGAACATTCCGCAAACCGGCGGCGGCCTGCGTCTAAGCAGTCGCGATCTGCTGAAGGTCGCTCAGCTTTATCTCGACGGAGGAAGCTGGCAAGGCCGGCCGATCGTGGAGAGCTCCTGGGTAAAGGCGTCGACTCAGCCGCATGTCCGCATCGATGAGGAAACGGAATATGGCTATCTCTGGTGGCTCAAAGCTTTCAAATCCGGCAGCAAGAGTTATCCGGCCTTCTTCATGAGTGGTAATGGCGGAAATAAAGTGCTCGCCTTTCCGGCTCTTGATTTGACGGTCGTAATTACCAGCACAAACTACAACACTCACGGCATGCATGAACAAACCGAAAAGCTGCTGACCGACTATATTCTGCCTGCGGTGCAGCCGTAAATTTCGACTGGGTTCGATTTACGGTGGGATGAGATTTCCACACCTCGGCCGCGTTCCGCGCTTTGCGCCACGCGCGTTCCCTGATAAAATCCTTAAAATCCACACACTGGAGTGAGAATGCAGGCTACGCTTGCGCTCGAAGACGGTCGAGTCTTTCGAGGCAAAGGCTACGGCGCCCAAGGCGAATGTTACGGCGAAGTCGTTTTTAATACTTCCATCACCGGCTACCAGGAAATTTTCACCGACCCTTCCTACTCGGGACAAATCGTTGTCCTGACCAATCCTCAAATCGGCAATTACGGCACCAATCAGGAAGACAACGAGGCCACGCGACCATGGATCGAAGGGCTGATCGTGCGCGAGTTTTCGAAGATCAGTTCGAACTGGCGATCGCAGCAGGTGACCGACGAATATCTGGAACAATTCAAAGTGCCGGTTCTGTCGGATATCGACACGCGCGCGCTGGTGCGGCATCTGCGCGACCATGGCGTGATGCGCGGCGTAGTCTCGACCATGGAGGACGACGCCGAAAAACTTGTAGCGAAGGCGAATTCGATTCCGAAGATGGATGGCACCGATCTGGCGAAAGTGGTGAGCACGAAGAACCCTTATGTGTGGGAAGTAGGCGAACGCTCGCACGAGCCGGTCGCGCAGGTTGGAGTAAAAGACGAGCCTGCCCGCTTTCATGTGGTGGCTTATGACTTTGGCATCAAGCAAAATATTCTGCGTAAGTTGCGCGGCGAAGGCTGCCGGGTCACTGTGATTCCGGCGCAAACCTTGGCGGAGGACGTTCTAGCCCTGAAACCGGATGGAGTATTTCTGTCGAACGGGCCGGGCGATCCTGAGCCGTGTACCTATGCAGTCGATTCAATTCGGCGTCTCATGGGGCGCCAGCCAATCTTTGGCATCTGCCTGGGACATCAACTCGTCGGCATCGCGCTCGGCGGAAAAACTTTCAAGCTCAAGTTTGGCCACCATGGCGGAAACCATCCGGTAAAGCAGTTGGCGACAGGGAAGATCGAGATTACGGCGCACAACCATAACTTCGCGGTCGATCCGGATTCCCTGGCGCAGAGCGAAGTCGAGTTTACGCACATCGATCTGAATGATTCGACTTTGGAGGGATTGAGGCACCGGAATTTGCCGCTGTTCAGCGTGCAGTACCACCCCGAAGCCGCGCCGGGCCCGCACGATTCGCATTATCTGTTCAAAAATTTCGTGAAGATGATGGAGGAGTGGAAAGGGTGAGGCCTCTGACCATACTTGCGCTTTTGTCCCTGGTCTCCGTCGTTGCCAATGCTCAGATTGTGGGCACCTGCTCACCAAGCAGCGTTAGAGCCTCCGTTGACGTCCGACATGTAAGAGGCCTGTTAGTTGACCCGAATTTGGCGGTCATTCCAGCGGCGCGCATTACCCTGCAGAAGTCAGGTGGTAAGGATTTCCGAGATCTCAGGTTCATTGAAACTGACCGACTTGGAAGATTTGATTTCGGACGCGTCGGGCACGGTTGGTATCGCCTCAAGTTTGAGCCCCCGCAGGGACTCTGCCGAGCACTGGTTGCCGTTAGGGTGTCGGACAAAGGCTGGCAAGGGATCAGAATGACGGTTCCAGTGGCGGCGACCGATACATGTCCTGCGTACTGCGACGATAGAGTGAAAATCGAAGAGGTCGAGTGATTTGTCAAGGTCGTCGGCTCTTGCTTTGAAAGGGCGCGCCTTCAAGGCGCGCCGTAAGGGGCAAGGGAAGGATTGCGGCTTTAGCCGCTGAGGTACCGTCGTGAGACCAACGAGAGAGCACGCCACGAACACCGGTCAAACCTACATGGTGACTTCAGGAACTTGGGAGCGTCGATCTCTCTTTCGCAATGAGCGCTGGGCGCGGCTGCTCATCGACACGCTCTACCACTACCGCGGGTCGGCTTATCTTTTGCACGAGTTCGTGATCATGCCCGATCATATCCACGTTCTGCTCACGACTAAGACGAGCTTGGAGAAGGCCGTCCAATTCATCAAAGGTGGATTCTCTTGTCGAGCTAAGAAAGAGCTTGGCTCGAATATGGAGGTCTGGCAGAAGGGATTTTCGGATCATCGGATCCGTGATGTAGCGGATTGTTTGCGGCACGTCGATTACATTCGACAAAATCCGGTCCGTAAGAACCTTTGCGGCCGTGTGGAAGGATATCCGTACTCGTCGGCAGCCGCTGGTTTCGAACTAGACCCGGTACCTCAGGGGCTGAAGCCCGTTCTCCGGGTGGACTCGAACGGCGCGTCTGAAGCCGCGCCCTTTCAAGGCAAACCTCCTAACACGGTTGAAAAAGCGCCCGCACAAAACAGATCCAGAAAGATCGCATCGTAAATGCCCAAACGCACTGACATCTCGAAAATCCTGATCCTCGGCTCCGGGCCCATCGTCATCGGGCAGTCGGCGGAGTTTGATTACTCTGGCACGCAGGCTTGCAAGGCGCTTAAGTCTGAGGGCTATGAAGTGGTGCTGGCCAATTCGAATCCGGCGACCATTATGACCGACCCGGAGATTGCCGACCGCACTTATATCGAACCGCTCACCCTTGAATATCTGGAAGAGATTATTCGCATCGAGCGAGAAATGGCGCCGGGGGCGGGTTTTGCCGTGTTGCCGACCGTTGGCGGACAGACCGCGCTGAATTTGGCCATTGAACTTTCCGATGGCGGCGTGCTGGAAAAATATGACGTTACGCTGATCGGCGCGAACGTCAACGCCATCAAGAAGGCGGAAGACCGTCTCGTCTTTAAAGATGCGATGCAGAAGATCGGCCTCGACGTGCCCAAGTCGGCTTTGGTGAACAACACGAAAGACGGGCTCGAGTTCTCCGGCAAGATCGGATTCCCGGTGATCGTTCGCCCATCGTTTACGCTCGGTGGATCCGGCGGCGGCATCGCTTACAACCGCGAAGAGCTGGTGGAAGTGCTCGGCCGAGGTCTCGATTTCTCGCCGGTGCACGAGGCGCTGATTGAAGAGTCGGTGCTGGGATGGAAGGAATTCGAACTTGAGGTGATGCGCGATACCAAAGACAACGTCATCATTGTCTGTTCGATCGAGAACTTCGATCCCATGGGCGTTCACACCGGGGATTCGATCACGGTTGCGCCCGCGCAAACGCTCACCGATCGCGAGTATCAAGCCATGCGCGATGCCTCGATCGCGGTGATTCGCGAAATTGGAGTCGATACTGGCGGATCAAATATTCAGTTCGGAGTGAATCCGGAAACCGGGCGCATGGTGGTGATCGAGATGAACCCGCGCGTCTCGCGATCTTCCGCGCTCGCGTCGAAAGCCACCGGATTTCCGATTGCGAAAATTGCCGCGAAGCTCGCCGTGGGCTATACGCTGGACGAAATTCCCAACGACATTACGCGCAAGACTCCGGCGTGCTTCGAGCCGACGCTCGATTATGTGGTGGTGAAGATTCCGAAGTGGCAGTTTGAAAAGTTTCCCGGCGCGGATGAAAACCTAGGCCCGCAGATGAAATCTGTCGGCGAAGTGATGGCGATTGGCCGTACCTTCAAAGAAGCGCTGATGAAGGGCGTCCGCTCGCTCGATACCGGCAAGCGCGTCGGCGCCGATAAGATCGAGCCGAAGATTTTGACGCAGAGGCTGGTGACGCCGCATCCTGAGCGCCTTGCCTACGTGCGGTACGCGCTGCGGCAAGGGCACACGGTGAAGCAGCTCGCGAAAATGACTTCGATGGACCCGTGGTTTCTGTACCAGCTCAAAGAAATTAACGACATGCAACTGGAGCTGGAGAAGCATCCGATGGAGTCGCTGCCGCCCGCCATCCTGCGCGAAGCCAAGCGTATGGGTTTCTCCGATGGCCGGTTGGCGAACATATGGCGGCTGGAGGGACAAGAGAAAGTTCGCCACCTGCGCAAGAAGCACGGAGTGATGCCGGTCTACAAGCGCGTCGATACCTGCGCCGGGGAATTCGAGAGTTACACGCCGTATCTTTATTCAACCTACGAAGACGAAGACGAGGCCGCTCCGACTGACAAGAAGAAAGTGATCATTCTGGGCAGCGGGCCCAACCGCATCGGGCAGGGAATTGAGTTCGATTACTGCTGCTGCCATGCGTCGTTCGCGCTGCACGAAGATGGATACGAGACCATCATGGTCAACTGCAATCCGGAAACCGTATCGACCGATTACGACACCAGCGACCGCCTTTATTTCGAGCCGCTCACGTTTGAAGATGTGTGGGCAATCTACCAGCACGAAACGTCGAAAGGCGCTCCGGTGGGGGTGATTGTGCAGTTCGGCGGACAGACTCCACTCAACCTCGCCCTGCCGCTGAAGCAGGCGGGTGTGAATATTATTGGCACGTCTCCGGAGTCGATCGATCTCGCGGAAGATCGCAAGCACTTCAATAAGCTGCTGGAAGAGCTGCGGATTCCGCAGGCCGCGGGCATGATGGCGACCTCGCTGGATGAGGCTCTCGAAGGTGCGAAGCAGGTTGGCTATCCGGTGGTGGTGAGGCCTTCGTACGTGCTCGGCGGGCGCGCCATGGTGATCGCGTATGACGAAGAATCGGTTGTGAAGTATATGAAGGAAGCGGTCGAATACTCGCAGGATCGTCCCGTGCTGATCGATCACTTCCTCGAAGATGCGATCGAGATCGACGTCGACGCGCTCTCCGATGGGGAAGACGTGGTGATTGGCGGCATCATGCAGCACATTGAAGAGGCGGGAATTCACTCCGGCGATTCTTCGTGCGTGCTGCCGGCGGTGGATATTCCGCAACATCTGATGGATCGCATGCGCGACTATACCTTCAAACTGGCGCGCGCGTTGAAGGTAGTGGGACTGATGAATATTCAGTTCGCCATCCCGCGAAGAAACGGCGGCTCGGGCAACGGCGCGGAGGGCGGGAAGGTTTACGTCCTCGAAGTGAATCCGCGGGCTTCGCGAACCGTGCCCTATGTTTCGAAGGCCACGGGCGTGCCGATGGCGAAGATCGCGGCGCGGCTGATGACCGGACGCAAACTGCGCGAATTTCTGCCGGAAAATATCGATCGCCGAGCCGACCTCGATACCGGCAGTTGTTACTACGTGAAGTCTCCGGTATTTCCGTGGAATAAATTTCCCGGCGTCGATACCGTGCTGGGGCCGGAGATGAAATCCACCGGCGAAGTGATGGGAGTGGGCGACAGCTTCGGCGAAGCATTCGGCAAAGCGCAGTTAGCCGCCGGCCAGAAACTTCCGACGCAAGGAACAATTTTTCTCAGCGTGACCGACCACGACAAGCGCTACGTCGCCGAGGTTGCGCGCAAATTTGTGGACATGGGTTTCAAGCTGGTCGCCACCCAAGGCACCGGAGACGTGATCGAAGACGCCGGCATGAACGTCGAGCGGGTTTACAAAGTGAAAGAAGGCCGCCCCAACGTAGTCGATTTGATCAAGGGCCAGCGCATTCAACTGATCGTGAATACGCCGAGCGGACCGGCTCCGTGGTTCGACGAGAAGGCGATCCGGCGGGCGGCAGTGACGGCGCGCATTCCTACGATCACCACGCTTTCGGCTGCACGCGCAGCTGCGGAGGGAATTGCGGCACTGCAGCGCGGGGAAGTGAATATTCGAGCGCTGCAGACGTTGCACGCGGAACGAAGCGCCAGCAGACGCTGACCGCAGCCAAGCTCAGAGCGTCTAGTTCGAGTTAGTTGTCGCCCTCCATGGCGCCCCCACTCATACTTTGGTATTGACTCATACTTTCGTCTAATAGTTTGCAACCTTTTACCTATGGCCTAATCATAGAGGTTCAGAAGATGTGTGCTACCAGCACAAGGAGGCAAAAGAAATGTCTAAGGCAGTGGCGGTATTCACAATCGCAGCGATCCTCGTCCTTGGCGTTGTCACTCTGGGCGTTTCGAATCCAAGTCCATCCCTGGCCGGATCCTGGCAGGTGGACACGCGCCATTCTGACGCACAGCTGATCATCGATGCCACTAAGGATTACGGGAAGACAAAAATCAACGTCACGTTGGGGTTCGCTCGCGTCAACGGCGGACTGACCCTCGACAACAGCGATCCGGCGAAGTCCAGCGTCGATTTGCGTTTCTATCCGGCTACCGCGATGCTGCCTCCGATCACCGAAGACGGAAAGTTCAGGAGCTTGTGGTTGGCGAATGTGGCGAACCACACGCTGGTGTGCTTCCATTCCAAAGGGGTGACCCGCAGACCTGACGGCAAGCTGCAGACGAGGGGCACTCTGGCGCTGACACGCGTGGACCGCAGCCTGGAAGCGGACCCGAGTGAAGGCTATGCCGGGCCTGTCTATGGTCCGCCGACGATTCACCGTATTACGCATGAAGTTACGCTGGTTTTCGATCCACCGGTCGGAGACGGAAAAGATGGAGCGATCCGCGAGTCGGCGTCGATGAAGGTGTACCGCGAAGACTTTCCTCAGTTGTTGAAGGCCGTGACCGCGACCTACTGGCCAGCAGTCATTCAGGATATGACCTGCCAGTCGGTGAACCCGGGCGAGGATTATCACGGTATCCCGTGCACGGGAACGATGCTGCAAGCACCTTCGCTTCCGGAGCCGCCGCACGCGGCTAACGCCGAGGATGTCGGAGTTGCGTCGGATTTCAATGCCATCGTGGGGGAGCGGGTGAACATTGTGCTGCATGTGCGTTTGACTCAGAAGCCAGGCGAAGGGTCGGCGATGGCAGGAAGCTGATGTCTTTGCCGGCCGCGTGGGTGAACAACTCGGTGGTGAAGCGGCGAAGAACCGTGAGGCCCACCTCGGTGGTGCACCGACATCGTGCCCATCGAGAAGGCCACGATGGGGTGACCGGAGTGCCCGCCCAAGAAGTGATACCCTGATCAGTGCACAGGGAGTGCTCTGAAAGCCAGGTTCATCATGCTTCTACACGGAATTTTCCCTCCGATTACCACGCCGCTTTATCCCGACGGCAACGTCTACTATAAAAAGCTGGAGAGCAATGTGGAGCGCTACTCGCGCACGCCTTGCGCCGGCATGGTCGTGCTGGGCTCGACCGGCGAGTCGATCCTGCTCTCCGATCAGGAACGCCGCGAGGTTTTGAAGACGGCGCGCGACGCGGCCTCGCCGAACAAAGTCCTGGTGGCCGGGACGGGCGTCGAATCGGCCATCGAAACGCTGCGGCTCAGCGAATACGCTGCCGAACTTGGCTACGACATCGCCATGGTGCGCACGCCGCACTACTACAAAAAGCAGATGCAACCGGTGAATCTTCTGGCCTTTTATCGTACCGTCGCCGATCGCTCGCCGCTGCCGGTCATGATTTATAACTTTCCGCAGGCTACCGGTTACGATATGCCTGCCGAGTTGGTGATCGAGCTGGCGGAGCATCCGAATCTGATCGGCATCAAGGAATCCAGCGGCGACGTGGAAAAAGTCCGCAGGATGGTGCAAGCTACTCGTCACATTAAGCGCGGCGCGACCGTGACCGAGACGTTTGAGGCGGTAACGCCGCGCATGCTGGCTGCCGCGGCAGGCGGCGCGAACGGAGGCGGGGAACTGGTTTCGATCGGCGCGACAACCGCCGCTTCCTCTTCTTCGCCGAAACCCTCGGCGGCAGCGGTTTCGATTGTCGGCAATTTAAAGACGCGGCAAAAGGAAGTTGGATTTCAGGTGCTAGTAGGTGCGGCGCAGAAACTGCAACCCTCACTCGACGCGGGAGCGGTGGGCGCGATCCTCGCATTCGCGTGCGCGGCGCCCACTGCGTGCTACGAGATTTACGCGGCGTGGAAAGAGGGCGACGCCGAACTGGCGCGGGTGAAGCAAGAGCGGATCTCCGTGGCAGCGCAACGGGTGGTGGGCGAGTTGGGCGTTCCTGGCGTGAAATATGGCATGGACTTGAACGGCTACTTCGGCGGTCCGGCGAGGCTGCCGCTGCTGCCGCTCACCGGGGAAGTGAAGCAGGAAATCGAACGCCTGCTCGCGGATGTAAGGAACTGAGTCACCAAGCCTTGTGATCCAGATCACAATTGCCGTATACTACGTTCGAACGAACGTTCGAATTAGGATCTCCGGACTTCTGGAATTATGGCGACTCCCTCCACCGCAGCTCGGGTCTCGGTTCGGCGGCATCGCGCTTCGGCGCCTCCGGCAACGCGCTTTGATCGGCGATTGGCCGAGATCCTCACCCATGCGACCGAGGTTTTTTGCAAGAAGGGATATGAAGGCGCGTCTATGCGCGATCTTTCCCGCGCCAGTGGCATGTCGCTCGCGGGTCTTTATTATTATTTCGGGTCGAAAGAGCGGCTTCTGTTCCTGATTCAGAAGCACACCTTTACTACGATCGTCGAGCGCTTGAAGTCTCGGCTGGAGAGTGTGACCGACGCGGAGCTGCGGGTCCGCATTTTTATCCTGAACCATCTCGAGTATTTTCTGGCGAACCAGGCGGCGATGAAAGTGTTGTCGCATGAGGCCGAGGCGTTGAACAATGGTTTCGCCACGGAACTGGCGGCAATCAAGCGGGAGTACTACCGCATCTGCGTCGGACTGCTGGATGAGCTCAAGAGGGAGCGCGGAATCCAGTTCTCCACGCGTATCGCCGTGCTGAGCCTGTTCGGAATGATGAACTGGATCTACACCTGGCACAATCCGCGGGTGGATGCCGATGCCGAACCGCTGGCGCGTGAGATGGGCGACATTTTTCTGCGCGGCGTGATGAGCAGCGCCAAGGGTAAGCGATAAGAGTATCGATCGAGTTTGTAGTTCGGATTCGAGCTTCGAGAAGGATTAATTTCCAGACCGAGAAAACCAGACCAGGAGAAGAGGAGTAATAACATGGCGACCACGATGCAGCCGGCCACCGGCGAAACCACCAAACAGCTCGTCAATTACCGCACGGACGGCGGCGTAGCGATCATTGAAATGTGCGATCCGCCGGCCAATACCTACACCTATGAAATGAACCGCCAGCTGGACGAGGCGATTCTGCGGGCGCGCATGGAGAACGACGTTTACGTAATTCTTCTGACCGGCGCGGGCGACAAGTTCTTTTCTGCCGGCGCGAACATCAAGATGCTTTCCAGCGTCGACCCCACGTTTAAATATTATTTCTGCCTGCACGCCAACGAAATGCTGCTGCGCCTGGAGCACACGCCGAAGCTGGTGATCGCCGCGATCAATGGTCACTGCGTGGGCGGCGGACTTGAGATTGCGATGGCGGCTGACATCCGCATTGCGCGCAAAGAGGCGGGCAAGATTGGCTTGCCGGAAGTGAATCTGGGCGTGCTTCCCGGCACCGGCGGCACGCAGCGGCTTTCGCGCCTGGTGGGTAAAAGCAAGGCGATTGAGCTGATGGTTACCGGCAACACGTTTTCGTTCGAAGAGGCTCTCGAGCTTGGCATCATCAACGATATTTACGAGCGCGATGGATTCATGGACAACATGATCGAGTACGCCAAGCAGTTCTGTCCGCCAAACAAGGCTGCCAAGGCGGTGGGACGCATCAAACGTGCGGTGCAGACGGGATGGGAAATTCCCATGGAGTCGGCGCTCGCCGTCGAACGCGAGAACCAGCAGATCCTCTTCCAGAGCGAAGATGCGAAGGAAGGCCTGGCCGCGTATGTGGACAAACGGCCCGCGGTTTTTAAAGCGAAGTAACAGAACTTGCGTGGGGACGGGCGCAGTCGCCCGTCCCGGCTGGGCAAGGCGAGGCGATTTTCCGAGGACGAATCGATGCTTGCAGCGAAAGTAGAAGTCGAAGCCGGGCAGTTGTTGATCGATGGGAAATGGGTTGATGGCGCGAAGACCTTCGACACTATCAATCCGGCGACGGGCGAAGTGTTGACGCAGATTGCGGAGGGCTCGTCGGAGGACGTCGATCGCGCAGTCGAAGCCGCACGCCGCGCACTCGAAGACCGCAACGGTCCCTGGCGAAAAATGTCAGCCAGTGAGCGCGGACGCCTGATCTGGAAGCTCGCCGATCTGCTCGAAAAAAACATCGACGAATTTGCCGAACTGGAAACCCTTGACAATGGCAAGCCGATTTTCGAGTCGCGCTACGTTGATATGCCCATGGTGGTTGACGTTCTGCGCTACTACGCCGGGCTAGCGACCAAGATTCACGGCGAGACTATCAACACGCTTGAGACCGCTTTCACCTACACTCTTCGTGAACCTGTGGGCGTAGTGGGCATGATTGTTCCGTGGAATTTTCCACTTCTGCTGGCCTCGTGGAAGCTGGGCCCGGCGCTCGCCTGCGGCAACACCGTGGTGTGGAAGCCGGCCAGCCAGACTTCGTTGACGACGTTGCGACTGGGCAAGCTGGCCATCGAAGCTGGGGTGCCTGCGGGCGTCATTAATATCGTCACCGGTCCGGGCGCCATCGGACGCGCGATGGTGAAGCATCCTGGAATCGACAAGATCGCGTTCACCGGTTCGACGGCCGTTGGCCAGGAGATCATGCGCAACGCGGCCGACACCGTGAAGCGCATCACACTGGAACTCGGCGGCAAATCCCCGAACATCGTTTTTGCCGACTCCGATATCGACAACGCGGTCAAGGGTGCGATTACCGGCATTTTCTACGGCAAGGGTGAAGTTTGCAACGCCGGCTCGCGGCTTTTTGTCGAAGGCAAAATAAAGGACGAATTTACTGAAAAGCTCGCGGCGCGGGCGGCCAAGATGCGTCCCGGGGATCCGCTCGATCCTAAAACGCGGCTGGGGGCGATCGTCAGTCAGGATCAGATGAAGACGGTGCTGGGCTACATCGAAGCCGGAAAGAAAGAAGGCGCAAAGCTGGTCGCTGGCGGCAATCAGGTTGCGGTCGACGGCAGCAAGGGATTTTTCATTGAACCTACGATCTTCGGCGAGGTGAAAAACGACATGACGATCGCGCGGGAAGAAATTTTTGGTCCCGTGCTTTCGGTGCTGACTTTCGACGACGTCGATCAAGTCATCGAGCAGGCAAACAACAATCCCTACGGCTTGGCTTCGGCAGTATGGACGCGCGACGTGAAAAGAGCTCACATGGTGTCGCGGCGCCTAAAGGCCGGAACGGTGTGGATCAATACGTATGGACTGATGGATGCATCGCTCCCCTTCGGCGGCTACAAGAGTTCAGGCTTCGGGCGCGAGCTGGGCGCGCATGCGGTCGAGCATTACACGGAATCAAAAACAGTTTGGCTGAATATGGCTTAGGAGTGTGGCATCATGCCGGGAAAAGTAGCAAAAATCGGAACCTTTAGTGACTGGATCGGAATGTTCAACGACTGGCGCAAAGATATTGGCGTCAACACCGAAGACATCGAAGCTTTTCATTTCGACACCCTCTACGGCGGGATCGACACAGAAGAGATCGAGTTCGGCGCCTACAAGGGACGCCGCAAGTGGGAGAACCTACGGCAAATGCCTACGCAGCAGATGCGCGATGCGCTGATGAATATGATCGTCTATCAGGGCGACACTGAGTTCGCGAGCGTGGAGCAGCAGCGCAACCTGCTGGAAAACGCGCCCACGGATTGGGATCGCAAGGCGATCACGCGGGTGATGATCGAAGAAATGCGCCACGGTTGGCAGATGTGCGCGTTGCTGGTCGACCACTTCGGATATTCCGGCAAGGTCGAAGCGCAGAAGATGCTCGAACGCCGCGCCTTCGATAACAAGCGATTGCTGGGCGCATTCAATGTCGATGTCGACAACTGGATGGATTTCTTCACCTACACGGACTTCGTCGATCGTGACGGAAAATTTCAGTTGCAGATGCTGAAGTACTCCGCGTTCGCGCCCCTGGGACGGTCAATGTCCTACATGCTGCGGGAAGAGGCGTTCCACATGGGCACGGGCAATGACGGCCTTCGGCGCATTGTGGAAGCGGGGGTAGTGCCGGGCTGGCTGATTCAGAAATATCTCAATAAGTGGATCTCGAGTTCGTACGATCTCTTCGGAACGGATCACTCTTCCTCAGCGCACTGGGCTTACGTTTGGGGCGTGAAGGGACGTTATGACGAGCCCAAGAACGAAACGGCTCCCGATCTCGATGACCTCAACGACTACAATCGCAATTTATATCGAACGGAAGTTGCCGGCTTGATTGAGCGCTTCAACAGCTATCTGAAGCCGGGGCAGCCGAAGTTGTATGCGCCGCACATCCAGTTCAATCGCGAGATCGGGAAGTGGAAGGGGCAAAAGTTCCATGCGCAAACCGGCGAAGCGCTCGACGATCGCGCGTATGAAGAACACGTGAAAGAGTACATGCCGACGGCGGCCGACAAGAAATTGCTGCTGGAAATCATTGCCGACGAGAAAAAGTGGATTGCAGAAAAGGTTGGGGCGCGCGATCCGCTGTCGACAATCGGCGAAGTGAGAAAATCGGCAATCAATCTGTAATCGCGATTCGGACCGAGGACGGAGTTTCGGGAACACACGATGACCACTGCGACAGAGGCTAAAATCACTCGCTTGCGGACTGAAATCGGTTCTCCTCTGTCGCGTATCGTGTTGTGTCATCCGCCGCTGAATGTCATCGACGTTCCGATGATGGAGGCGCTGACGAGAACTCTAGCCGAGATTGAAGCGCTCACGGATGTTTCCGTTATCGTGCTCAGCGGCGAGGGACGGGCGTTTTCAGCTGGTGTCGATGTGGCGGCACATACCTCCGATAAGGTCGAGGAAATGCTCGGCAAATTCCACGGGCTTGTTCGCGCTCTGGTGGCCAGCAAAAAAGTGTCCATCGCGGCAGTTCATGGGCATTGCATGGGAGGCGGCGCTGAGTTGGCGATGGTTTGCGACATGACGTTTACAACACAATCGGCGCAGTGGGGATTTCCTGAAATCAAGTTGGGCTGCTACCCGCCAGTCGCCTGTACTATGCTGGCCGCTCTGATAGGGCCGAAGCGGGCGGCGGAATTGATTTTAAGCGGCCGAACCATCACGGGCACCGAAGCGGCGCAGATGGGATTGGCGAACTGTGCGGTGTCTGAAAAAGATCTCGATACAACGGTTCAACGTACGGTGGAGGAGTTAGTGAGGTTAAGCCCCACTTCATTGGCGCTGACGAAAAAAGCGACTTATGCCTGGGATGCAATGCATTTCGACAAAGGCCTGGTGCGCGCGGAAAGGATCTATCTCGAAGAATTGATGAAAACCGCCGACGCTCACGAAGGAATTGAAGCGTTCCTACAAAAGCGCGAGCCCAGATGGACGGGGAAATAGCATCAGCCCATGGATTACGAGATCGCACCCGAAGAAGTGAACCGAATGCTCAACGCCGGTGAAGAGTTTACCTTGCTCGATGTGCGGGAGCCATGGGAATTCGAAACCGCGCACATGGAAAGTGCGAAGTTGGTTCCCATGGGGGATGTACCCTCCCGCGCGCATCAGGAACTGGATCCGGATGCGCACATTGTGGTCGTTTGTCACCACGGTGTGCGCTCGATGAATGTGGCAGTATGGCTGCGCCAGCAAGGATTCGAGAAAGCACAATCAATGCGTGGGGGAATCGATTCCTGGTCGCGGCAGATCGATCGAAGCGTGCCGACGTACTAAGCTGCTAGCTTCCTAGCTGCTGGCACAATGTTCTTGGCTGGTAGTTGCCAGATGGAAGCTGTCCTTATGAAGAAAGAACTCGTCGAACTAACAGTCAACGGACGGACCTACGAACTGGCCATTGAGCCCAGCGCCTTGCTGCTCGACGTGTTGCGCCGAGAGCTGAATCTAACCGGATCGAAGCGCGGCTGCGACGAGTCGTCGTGCGGGGCGTGTACCGTGCTGGTCGACGGTGTCGCGATGATGTCCTGCGTTCTGCTCGCGGCGAGTTGTCAAGAGCAGGAGATCACGACCGTCGAAGGTGTGAGCGAACACGGTGGCCTGGCTGCGATTCAAAAGGCCTATGGTGATTGGGGCGGAGCGCAGTGCGGATTTTGCACTCCCGGTTTCATGATGACGGTGAAATCGTTGTTGGCGGAAAATCCCAATCCATCGGAGGACGATGTTCGCAATGCATTGAGCAGCAATCTTTGCCGCTGCACGGGATACAGCCAGATGTATGCGGCAATCAAGTCGGCCGTTGTTGCCGAGCGGCAAGAACTTTCATCCGCCAAGGAAAACCTGGTTCCAGCGAAATGAGTAACGACTTCTCCATTATCGGTAAGCCCACCGCCATGATCGACGCGGCGGAGAAGACCACCGGCGTGGGTAAGTACGCCGACGACCTCAGTGTGCCGGGCATGCTGATCGGTAAAATTCTGCACTCTCCCTATCCGCACGCGCGCATTCGGCGTATCGATACCAGCCGCGCCGAGCAACTCGAAGGCGTGGTGTCCGTTGCCGTCGGCGCGGATGCTCCCAATCCATTTGGGATTCTCCCCGTGGGGCATGATGAGTATCCGCTCGCGCTCGATAAAGTTCGTTATGTTGGCGACAACGTCGCCTGCGTGGTCGCGGTTTCCGAAGCCATTGCCGAGAAGGCGCTGGAGTTGATCGATGTCGATTATGAGTTGCTGCCTGCCTACTTCGATCCCGAAGAATCGATGAAGGCCGAGAGCGATCTGATTCACGATCGCAAGCCGCATAATTTGGAGAAAGATTATCACCATGTTTTTGGCGATCCTGACCAAGGTTTTGCCGAGGCCGATCATGTTTGTGAGGCACGTTTCCTCGCCAACGAAGTGACACATGCGGCGATGGAGCCGCATTGCACGCTGGCTTCGTTCGAGATCGATCCCCACACTGGCACACAAGGTCGGCTCACCGTGTGGTCTTCCACGCAGGTGCCGTATTACTTGCAGCATAAGCTGTCGCTGGTGCTGGAGATGCCCATGCAGCAGATCCGGGTGATCAAGCCGCTGGTGGGCGGCGGCTTCGGTGGCAAAAGCGAAGTGATCCCGCTCGAGATCATCGCGGCGGTGGCTGCGCGCAAGGCCAATGCTCCGGTCAAGATTACATATACGCGAGAAGAAGTATTTTGGGCGCATCGCGGACGTCCGCGCACCATTGTCGATCTGAAAACTGGAATCAAAAGTGATGGCCGCATTACGGCGGTGAAAGCTCGCGTGGTGCAGGATGGCGGCGCATATTGTTCCTACGGTGTGGTCACGATTCTTTATTCCGGCGCGCTGCTGGGCGCGCTTTATGACATCCCAAATATTCAGTATGACGGATATCGCGTGCTCACCAACAAGCCGGCGTGCGGCGCTATGCGCGGGCATGGGACGGTGAACGTGCGCTTCGCGTTCGAGTCGCAACTCGACGAGCTCGCCGCCAAGGCGGGTATCGATCCCGCGGAGATTCGCCAGCGCAATCTGCTCAAGCCGCCCTGCATTACGGTGAACGGACTGCGCGTGCAGAGCTATGGCCTTCCGGAGTGCATCGAGACGACGGTCGAGCGTTCGGGGTGGAAACAGCGCAAGGGCAAACTCGCGAAAGGGCGGGGGCTGGGTATCGCTTGCAGTCATTATGTGAGCGGCGCGGCGAATTCGATTATCCGTTCGGACATGCCGCACTCGACGGTGAACATCAAAATTGATCGCGATGGCGGGGTTGTGGTTTACACCGGCGCATCCGACATCGGCCAGGGATCGGACACCATGACGGCGCAGATCGCCGCAGAGGTTTTAGGATGTTCTCTGGCTCGCGTGCGCGTGATCGCTGCCGACACAGATCTGACTCCGATTGATATTGGATCGTATTCCAGCCGCGTGACCTTTATGAACGGCAACGCGTCGCTGCGCGCGGCGCAGGACGTGAAGAAGAGGATTGCAGCAGCTGCCGCGAAGAAGATGAACTGCGCTGCCGAAGAGCTGGTGTTCCGCGATGATGTCGTCTTCAAGAAGGGAAGTCCCGCGCCTGCAGTAAAGAGAGATAAAGAGGAAGAAGCGGAAGTGACGCAGGCGGGCGCGTCGGTGAGCGGCCGCGTTGAAGGACAGATTCTGCGCGGATCGTTGCAGCAGAAGCGCAAAGAAGAAGGTCCAAAGGAGTGGATGACCTTCGAAGAAGCTGTCGTGGCCGCCATCGACTTTCACGGCGCGCTCAGTGGAACTGGGTCGTACGCTCCGCCTCCTGAAGCGCGTGGCGGGAAACATAAAGGCGGCGGTGTGGGGCCGTCGCCGGCGTATTCGTATTCGGCGCAGGTCGCCGAAGTGAGTGTGGATGAAGACACAGGCGAAGTGACTGTGCACAAAGTCTGGGCGGCGCACGATTGCGGGCGCGCACTGAATCCGGTTTCCGTCGAAGGCCAGATCATCGGCTCGGTGTGGATGGGCATGGGCCAAGCGCTGACTGAAGAAATGGTTTGGAAAGATGGCATGTTGATGAACGGAGGAATGCTGGAATATCGCAGTCCTTCGGCAGTCGAATCGCCGGAGATTGAACCAATCATCGTCGAGAGCATCGATCCCGAAGGGCCGTTTGGCGCGAAAGAGTGCAGTGAAGGATCATTAGCCGCGACGATTCCCGCGATCTCGAATGCGATTTACGATGCAGTCGGTGTTCGTCTGCATGAGTCTCCGTTTACTCCGGAGCGCGTACTCGCGGCGTTGCGCGCGAAGCGAAAAGAGAAGGCGCTGAATCTGACGGAAGGCGTCGATCCAACTGCGCCGACGCGTTTCCGCGAGCATGGCGGATCTCTATGTTTCAAGGGAAAAGGTCCGAATCGGCATGCGCTCGATCCGGCGCGCCGTGAACAGCTAACGGCGGCGGGAGGTGGGGATTGAGCCTGCCGCAATTCAGATTGTTACGGCCGCGTGCCGTCGACGAGGCCGTTTCTTTCCTAAATAAAACTTCGGGCAACCTTCGCGTGCTTGCGGGTGGAACGGATCTGATTCCATCCATGCGGCAGAAGCTGTTTGAGCCTGAGTATGTGCTGGACCTGCGCGGCATCGCCGAGTTGCGGGCAATTCGTCCGCAGGCTGATGGCGGGGTTGAAATCGGAGCGCTGACCACACTGACCGTGATCGAGAGGTCTGCTCACTTGCGTCAGCACTATTCCGTGCTGACCGAAGCGGCGGCGACTGTGGCGTCGCCGGTGTTGCGCAACATGGGAACGATTGGCGGCAACATCTGTCTCGACACGCGCTGCCTCTGGTATAACCAATCGCTGGCGTGGCGCAAGGGCTGCGGTTTCTGCATTAAGAAGGATGGCAATATTTGCCACGTCGCTCCCGGTGGGGCGAAATGCTGGGCGGCGTTTTCGGGGGACACTCCTCCCGCGCTGCTCTGCCTGCAGGCTGAGCTTGAGATTGTCGGTCCGAATGGGGCGCGCCGCATGGCTTTGCGCGACTTCTACACCGGCGACGGAGTGAATTACCGCAGACTTCAGCCGAACGAGTTGGTTACTCGCGTATTCTTGCCCGCCGAATCGGCGGACTATCGCGGCGTGTATCGCAAACTGCGAGTGCGCGGCTCGATCGATTATCCTCTGGCTGGGGTTGCGGTCGTGATGAGGAAATCCAACGGTCAGATAGAAGATGCGCGGATTGCAATGACGGCGGTGAATCCCGCGCCAGTACTGGTCGGGCGCGCGGGTGAGATGCTGATCGGAAAACAGCTGGATGAATCTTTGGCGGATGCGGCGGGCGATGTGGCGGCGCGCACCGCGAAGCCTTTAACCACTTCGGCGCTTACGCCGGAATACCGGCGCGAGATGATTCGGGTCTTTACCAAACGCGCGGTGCTGGCGGCGGCGAGCAATTGATGATCACCGATTGCCACATTCACATCCAGCCGATGGAGATGTTCAAGCCGCACGCGCTGGAGCTGATGAAAAAAAAGCGCGAAAACTTCGAACAGATTACGGAGTTCTGCCGCTCGCCCAAAGCGTTCCTGAAATATCTCGACGATTGCGGAATCGATCGTGCGGTGCTGATTAACTATGTCGCGCCTGAGGTGATCGGATTCACGAATGGCGTGAACCAGTTCATCGCCGATTACACGAAAGAAAATCCGCAGCGGCTGCTGTCGTGCGGCAGTTTGCATCCGCGGCACACCACCAACGTTCTCGCCGATATGGAGCACATTCTGCGGCTGGGAATTCGCATGATCAAGATCCATCCGCCGCACCAGCTTTTATATCCGAACGACTATTTAAACGGCGTGAAGGAGCTGGAAATTATTTACCGCGCGGCCGAGGCTAACGGCGTCCCCATTATGTTTCATACCGGGACATCGATTTTTCCTGGGGCGCGCAACAAGTATGGCGATCCGATGTATATCGACGATGTGGCTGTCGATTTCCCTAAGCTGAAGATTTTGCTGGCGCACGGCGGGCGTCCGCTGTGGATGCAGACTGCATTTTTTCTGCTGCGGCGGCATCGCAACGTCTATCTCGACATCAGCGGCATTCCTCCCAAGACTTTGCTGCAGTATTTTCCACGCCTGGAAGAGATCGCGCACAAAACGCTGTTCGGCACGGACTGGCCGGGGCCGGGCGTGCCCGACGTGAAGAAGAATCTTGACGAGTTCCGGGCGCTGCCCTTGAAGGAATCGCTACAACTGCAGATCCTGAGCAAGACTGCGTTGAGTATCTGGCCGACGTAAAGGACTCGCTATCGGTCGGAGCAAAAGTCCGGCACTCGGGCTTGACGGGCCAGTTACTCAACGACAATTTTGAATTCTTTGACCTGCACGTTCGGAGCGGCCATAACGGCGTACGAGAGGGATTGATCCTTCGCTCCCACAACAACAATGCCCCTGACCTTTTCCGTTGGATGGGCTTCCTTAAGCCAGCCCATGTAGCGTAGGATCTGACCCATCACCTGGTCGGTCCCCTGTTTTCGTTTTAGCTCCACCACAACATAGCTATCGCTGGAGTCCCTGCACAGCAAGTCGAGCCTACCCGCTGGAGTGCTTTTTTGCCTTTCGACCAACCGAAGGCCCGGTTCGATCGATTCAAGCTGATGGAGAATGAAATCCTCCAGATTTCTCTCGGCGAGGGAGGGGCCGGCCGGTGGGCTTTTCTGGATGGGCGCGGATTGGGGATCCGCCGACGTACCACGAGGTGGAAACACGCGAATAAAGCCCTGCGGCGGATTCTTCACTCTGCCGCCTTCATATTTGTCAAACAAATACGTGTTGTAAGAGAAGGGAATAATCTCCGTCATTACAAGCGCGTTTCGCCATTCCTTCTTTGGCTCTTCTTTCGGCGCCTCCCTCCACTCTCTTATCCAAGCTTCGGGCTTGACCTGCGATGCAAGTGCCTCGTCCTCATAGTGTGCCCATTCAAATGGGATGATGTCGCGAATGGTGGCCCGGTACTCAACTTGCTGTCCGCTGATGTGCATGAATCCGTAGATCGGAAACGAAAAGACACTCTTGTCGATCCTGAATCCGACACCCCAATAAAGCTGCTCGTGTCCCGCCAGGTGTTTTAGCGCATCATCCACTTCGACCATGTTCGGATTTGCGCTAAAGAGAATCGCGTCCATTGGGGGGTGTTGCGGCTCTGACATTTCTTCTCCTCGCCTGTGCCAGTTAGGAAAACCCAGTGCCCGAAGGCGATCTCATGATACGCCCTTACGCATAGCATGAATGCGTGCCCTGATGGGAACCTATGGTCGCTTGGGCAGCGGGATCCTTGGCCAGTTTCCACTTCTTAATGAAAGCGAGAAGTGGGGCACGCGGGTCGAACTATTTCGACTTCCACAATCCGATGGTGTTGCCATCGGGGTCAGCAAACCAGGCGAAAGTTCCGGTAGGGATTTCTACCGGGGGCACCAGCGTTTTTCCGCCCAACGTGGCGGCTTTATCAAGATATGCCTGCACGTCATCGACCTGAACGTAGAAGATAGTGTAGTGATGCGGTTCGTGGCCCAACTGCGTGATGTGGCCGGTGATGCCGCCTGCCGCGCCGGTGTCGATCATAGTGGCCGGGCCCATCGGATTCATATTCCAGCCGAAGAGGGTCGAGAAGAAAGTTGAAGTCTTGGCGCTGTTCTGACAGCCGATTTCGAAGTGCACTACGGGTTGGGGCATGGCGCTCCTTGCTGAAAATTGCGAACCATCGTAGCATGCGGAGCCGACTCAGGAAAATGAACAGATTGCGAATTGCTGTCTAGTGCGGTGTCCCGGAAATTAACAGAAGAAGTCCCATGCCTTTTTCGGGGAGGATGCGTCGTTTACCTCGGGGGCTGAAGCCCTGACAGAAAAGAGAGGTCTTATCGCAGCGTTAAAACGCTGCGCCACCTCAAAATCAGGGTTTTCGGCAGCCTGTGAAACCCGCGCCCTTTCAAAGCATTTCTAATTATGGCGCGAAATTGTGGGACACTACGCTAAAACGCGAGGGGCGCAACGGCAAGCCGTCGCGCCCCTGGCGTCCTGAGTCTGGAATCGACCCGCAGAATTATTTTCCAGCCTTTGCCCCTGCCGCTTTCGTACTCACGAGCTCATCGGCCAGTCCCGTGGCGCCGTAGATGTGGCGCAGCGCTTCCTGGATTCCGCGGGCATCGACCGAAACCGCACGGCCTTGCTGATCGCTGTAGGCGAAATTCCAGGGCAACGACTCGATGTTGCCGTCGAAGATGATGCCCACGACTTCGCCCTGTTTATTCACCACGGGCGAGCCGGAGTTGCCGCCGATGATGTCAGGAGTCGAAACAAAATCCAGAGGCGTCTTCAGGTCGAGCTTGGATTTGGCGTTCATCCAACTCTCGGGCAGTTTGTAGGGAGGCTCGTTTTTGTGCTCAGCGGCATGTTCGTAGGCGCCGGCAAAATTAGTGTCGTAAGGAATGTGCTTGCCGTTTTCTTCGAAACCTTTGACTTCACCGTAACTGAGGCGCAGGGTAAAGGTGGCGTCGGGAGGCTGGCTGAAGCCGCTTTGCGCGAAGCGAGCCTTGGCGATGAGGGTGCCGTCGAGGCGCACGACGGAGTCGATCTTGTCGTCGTAGGTTTTGCGGAGGGCGAGGGCATCGGGATCGATGGCGTGCATGGCGACGATCAGCGGATCTGTGCTGGCATCGATGGCGGCCTTACCGCCCTCATAGAGTTGTTTGCGGACGGCTACGTCGTCGAGCTTGCTGTTGGCGATGATTTCTTTGGCAGCGTCGGCCGGGGTTTTGCCATTCATAACTTTTTGCACCTCGGGATTGTCAGCGCCCAGTTGCTGTTGCATGTCGGCGAGCGAGTCAGCCAGAAGCACTGTATCGAGGGTTTTATACACGGGCGCGGAGGAGAACAACTGCTGCTCCAGTGAAGGTAAATTGGAATCCCTGAACTCGCGCAGCCGCTCTCCGTTGGGCTTGCGTTTTTCTTCCGCGGCACGAACCAGAACGCGCGCGATCTGCGGCAGGGTGCCACCGAATCCGCGCAGGCGTTCCACGTAGATGTATGGCAAGTAAATCTGCTGCTGCAACTTCATGGCCTGCGCAATCTCGTCCCACGGATCGGGTCCATTGGGATTCTGCGCTTTGTAGGCGGAGCGGAGCTTGGCTTCGTCAGTGGCCTTGGCGTCCATAATCGACTTATCGAGCAGCCCGGTGTTATATCCGGTAATCGCTTTCTGCGAATTTTGCAGGCCGAAGATGTCTTCTTTGGCGATGCGCGCATTCTCTTCAGATTCTTTGCTGAAATTTTCCAGCAGGGCGATGCGGCGGGCGAAGAAAGCCAGCGCCTTGGGATAGGCGATGTCGCGGGTGAATTCCATTTGCGCTAGTGTCTGCTGACGGCTGGTATTGCCCGGGTGTCCGGAGACGAAAACCAAGTCGTGATCTTTCACGCCAGTGCGCGACCAGTGCAGATAGTTGTCGAGGTGCGCGGGATGGCCGTCTTCGTAGACACGGAAAAAAGTAATATCGAGATCGTAGCGCGGATAAGTAAAGTTGTCGGGATCGCCACCGAAAAACGCGGCGTCGAATTCGGGCGCGAAAACGAGGCGGACATCCGTGTACTTTTTATATTTGTAGAGGTTATAAACCTGGCCGGAGTAGAACGTGACCACATCGCAGCGCAGGCCGGTGGAACTGGAGCAATCTTTTTCGATCTGCGACATGGAGGCGCGCTGCGCCTGGCCGGTATCGGCGGCCGACATGCCGGGCTTCACGCCGGCGTTTACTTTGTCGGTGACGTCTTCGATGCCGACCAGTTGGTTCAGTTCCAGGCTGGGGCATTTGGCCTCTTCGGCTTGGGTCTTGGCGTAGTAGCCTTCCTTGAGGTAGTCATGTCCGCCGGTAGAGAGTTGCTGTACGCAGGCCGCTCCGACGTGATGGTTGGTGAAAGTGAGGCCGTCGGCGGAGACGAACGATCCTGAGCCGCCGTTGTTGAAGCGCACCGACGAGAGCCGAACGTGGTCGAGCCACGCCTGGGTCAGTTCAAATCCATATTTCGCCTTGATTTTGTCTTTGGGGGCTTCGTTGTACAGCCACATGCCCTCATCGGCAGAGGCGACGGTGGTAAAGAAAAAAGACAGGGCCAGACAACTCGAAAGAAAGCGTCTCATGAAATTCCTCCGGGAGGATTAGGCGCGGGCTACAGGATCCTCGGTATGTTTAGACGAACTGTTTCGAAGAACGTTTTACTATACGCCGCACCAGCACAGCGAGCCAAGCACGAGGCCGGAGGCT
>CAVQCP010000062.1:0-99306 GCA_963710965.1 uncultured Acidobacteriaceae bacterium
AGATGGAGGCAGGGCATGGCAGCAGCGAAATATGGCATTCCGAAGACCTGGATAAATTCCTAACTATATCGTCTCTCGGGGACTCGTGCTTTGACGTCGCAGCCACCGTCAACACCAGCTTCTACGAAGGGAGCAAGCACGACGACCGCAGGATTTCTATCAAGCAAAAGGAGCTGATTCTCGCGCGGGACCGTCCTCGTTAATTCGACCACCACATAGTCTTTGCCAGGAGCAATTCGACATTAGGCGGGGCGTGTTCTGATTGGTCGCGTAAAGGCGGGCTTGTCGTATCGAGAACCCATTTTCTGATGACAAATGCCACTTTGCAATGGAATCCATGACCACCACCACCCTGACTCTCGATAAAGCTGGCCGAGTCGTCCTGCCCAAGCCGGTTCGCGACGATATGCAACTCCGCGCGGGCGATTCGCTGGAACTGGAAAGTTCGGAAGACAGCATCGTGCTCCGCCCCCGCAGGGGAGGGGCTGGGCTGCACCAGAAAACAAGGGATCTGGGTGTTCGGCTTCGGGGAGCCGATTCCCGCCGGAGCTACCGATGAAACGCTGCGCCAGATTCGCCGCGAGCGGGAATTGAGCCTTATGGGCCATCCTCCCACGCGCCGCCCGCTACGAAAGAAATCCCGGTGAAATGGTTCTTCGATACAACAGTCCCTGTTGCGGTGCTCCTGCCCGACTTTCCCTGCCATTCTTAGCGCGTGAAGAATCCATACCACGGTTGCGATCCCAACCGAAGTGGAGGGACTCGCGTTCCGGCAAGCCCCTCCCTCGTCAATTTCGCCTTACTTCACCGTAGCCGCCAGCACCATCACCTTCGAATTGCTGGGCAACGTCAGGCTCTTTACGCTCTTCGCCTTGTTCAAGGCGAACTGGTAGGCGTACAGATTGAACGTGCGGTTATCTTTGGTGCCGTTGTCGAAATTCCGATAGGCCATGGCGACGCCCTCGGACTCGCCGGTATATTTTTGCGGTGTGTACCAGTCGCTCATGCTCTGAGTGAACTTAGTGGACGTCCCGTCGGTGTAGGTTACCGTGAACGTCTGAGATTTTTGGTTTCCTTCCACCGCGGTTCCCAGCAGGGTCAGAGTCGAGAATTTTCCCGTTGGCAGCGTGATGACCTGGCCGCTGGAGCTGACCGCATCCAAGTCGTTCGCCGGGCCGAAATCGAGCAGGATGCCGTTATAGACGCGTGACGTGGTGAGCAAATTCGACGAGTACGAATATCCGCCGCCATCGAGGCCGCCAGTGGTGTATACCGATCCGTCGGTATAAATTCCATACGTTGTATATTCGGAAGCCAAGTCGACTTGTGTTCCCGCGCCTGTCTTGCCAATGCCCGCGCTCACTGAGAACGGGAAGCTCACGCTCTGCACAATGCTGCCCGAGGTTCCGGTAATAGTAACGGTGGTCGATCCGGTGGCCGCGGATGCGCTGGCCTTGAACACCACGGTTTGTTTATTTCCGGCGCCTTTAATCGTTGCTGTCACGCCTTTCGGCAGCGCCGATACGCTCAGCGTCACCGTGCCGCTAAATCCATTTTGATCGGCGATGGTGATCGCGGCATTGGCCGAGGAATTCTGATTGATAAAAATACTGGCGGGTCCGGTGAGAGTGAAGCCCGGCGCGCCGACCGCCGTGTTGATCGCGCTGGCGTATTGCGCTGCCTCCCCGGTGCCGACGAAATCGTCGTAGAGCCACATGAACCCGCCGATGATGCCGCATTGGCTGTGCCAACTGCTCATCTGGGACTGCACTTGGCTCGGAGTATCGTCCTGATCCCACATGCCGGGAAATACCGGAACCGTGCCGAAGTTCCAGCCCACGCAGGGATTATTTCCGCTGCCTCCGGCGTAAGCTTGAAGATGAACGCCATCTGCCGTTCCCGGAAGTTGGTCGTTGATCTGTGTCACCACGTTGGTCCAATAGCTGCTGTCATCGAAAGCGTCGGGCATCACGTGATAGCCCAGGTTGCCGAGCATCACGCCAAACGAAATTGTGGTTGGAGAATTGAAGCTGTTTTCATCATCGAAATCGATCGCATCAAGCGCAGGGATGGCAGTCTTCAGCGCTTGGAAATCCTGATAAAGAATGCTGGTGGGGCCGGTACCCTGGGCATTGACCAGGTTGGTGATGTTTTCCCAGTCTCCGTAATTCGAGGAGCCGATGCTGAAGGTCACCCGCTTCACCGTGCCCTCCTTCAGTTGCGCCATGTCTCCCGGAAAATCAGGCCAAGTTTCATTGCCGACATAGACGCCGCCGCTGGTCAAGGGAAATTCGCCATTGAAATTCAAATCGCCGGTGGCGCTGACTTCAACGCTCCAGACGATCGCTTCCGAGAAGCCGGAATTCTCGATCTCAGTGATGTTGGCCGACGCGTTCTTATAAAAAGGTCCGCCGCCAAAAATGCCGGTGTATCCCGTCTGGGCCATCGCCGTCTGGTTCGAGAATGCGGCTGCCAGAACTAAGACAAGAAAACTCGCCACGCGGGTAATGAAAGCTGAAGGAAAAGACGGTAGTCCCGAATTCATTTCGATCGAAGGTTTCACATGGTCTCCTAAGGCGGGTGGTGGTCAAAATCGCAGGTGTGGGTCTGGCATTTTCTACATCCGCGAAGTGGCCGCGACTTTATCCCCGGAAAAGTCGTCCACGGATTATACACGCTCGCCGCCTGTCCCCGTGCGTGGCGCGGCATTCCGGCTAGCGCAGGAATGGCTGTGAGATTTGCCGGGGAGAATCCGGCTAGCTTCCAGGATGGGCTAAAGCCTTGACCGCAAGATCGCAGCGGCCGCGGAGTTTCTGCACGGTTTCGCGAATCGCTTTCGCGGATGCGCCGGCATCGCCGCTCTCTGCCAGCTTGGCTACGCTTCCGGCTTCCTCGGCCGTGGTGCGGGAGACCTCGATCAGGACTACTAAAGCGTCGGCGTGGAGCTTCCATACCGAGGACATGCTCTGGCTGCGTTTGAGCTCTTCAAGCTCAGTGTTGACGCGGGCCACGCAAGAAACCAGCCGCATCAGGGAACGGGCAAGATCGGCGCGCAAGCTTTTTTCTTCGAGATAGGCGGCGTTGTAGGCCTCGGCTTCCGGAGCTGTGAGCGTCAGGTTAAAAAAACGCATGGGCACGATTTGGCGATACTTGGCGTCGGCCACGCGAACGAAAACGCGAATTGATTCCTCAACGCGGCGCAGCTTGGTTTCTTCGGCAGAGATTTGTTGCGCCGTAATGACCAGAGGCTGAAAGGCGGGAGTTGGAGCCGGCGCGGCTGCTGCTTTAACCGGTGCACGCCTGGCAGCGGCCGCCGCGGCGCCACCCTGCGATTGAATGCCATTGCCGGCAGAGGGCGCAAGCAGCGATTTGCGGATGGGCGGACGGCGGTCCAGTTCCTTCTTCAGCTTCGACACGCGGCGGAATTTTTCCAGCGCGCTGCCATAATCCGCTTGCAGCATTTCTGTCTGCTCGATCGCGGCCACGTGCTCGACGGTGACTTCCACGCCATCGACCGTACTGAGAATGCTGCCTCCCATCTCTTCAAGGGCCTGGGCGAATTGCTTGATCTCGCCTAACGCGCTGGTGAAGAGTTGGTCAAAGCGCGCGCCGAACGCGGCATTGTGGGCGGCGACCGTGGCCAGCACGCCGGGATGATAGAAGGACGAATCGAGCCAGCGCTTCAATTCGCGGACGCGCGACACGATGCCGGAGTCGATGAGGGAGTTGAAATCCCGGTAACGGGCAATCTCCTCGCGCAGCGGATCGAAGTTGCGCAGCAATTGCACGTGCTCTTCCGGCAGAGAGGGTACATCGGTATCGGCAAGGATTTCGATCAAGGCGATTTCGAAGGGCGAAAGCGGAAGCGCGCCGTCCAGGCCATAGCCGCGCTGCTGCCACTGCCCGGGCACGCGGGGATGGCGGTAGAGAAAGGTAGCGATCAGGTCGGTCTTATCGCGGTTGATCTCGCTGGCCTCGCGGCGGCGCACAAAATAGCGCAGCAGGGCCTCGGCGACCTCCGAATCCGTGTCGGGAGTGAGCGCCTGGCGCAGCATGGCGGGAGTAATCGCCATGTCGAGCAGGTGCAGCCAACGATACATACGCGAAAGAGTTTCGGGCAGGTCTTCGCCGGAGTGGCGCAGCGAAACTTCATCGAGTCCACTGGGGACGGGCACGTCGCCGCCCAGCGATTCTCGCATCAGCTTCTGATAAAACCCCTGGACGGTCGCCAGGATTGCGAGTTCAAATCTGAGATCCTCGGCCAAGAAACACTCCCGCGGACGAATTCATCCCTTCCGTGAGGGAATTATTACACTGCGTACAAGTAAAGATGAAAGTCACCGGAGTCGCAAGTTACCAGCGGAGTGACACTAGTATGCAGCGATTACGCGCTCGCGTCAGTTTCGGAAGTGCATGTCCTTCCGCGCAGGTGACAAGTTTCTTAGAAAACAACCGTTTTATTGCCGTAGAGAAGAACGCGGTTTTCCACGTGCCAGCGCACGGCGCGCGACAGCACAACTTTTTCGAGGTCGCGGCCTTTGCGGACCAGGTCTTCGACGGTGTCGCGGTGGGAGACACGAACCACATCCTGCTCGATGATGGGGCCATCGTCGAGGACTTCGGTAACGTAGTGGCTGGTGGCTCCGATCAACTTTACGCCGCGCTCGAAGGCCTGATGGTAGGGACGAGCACCGATAAAGGCGGGCAGAAACGAATGGTGAATGTTGATGATGCGCTGCGGATAACGATTGACGAAATCGCTGGAGAGAATCTGCATGTAGCGGGCGAGCACCATGAAGTCGGCTTTGTGGTCTTCAATTAGCTTCTGAATTTGTTCTTCGGCCAGGCGCTTGTTGTCTTTGGTGATGGATACGACAGCGTAGGGAATTTTGAAGAAGTCGGCAATGGGCTGGTTGTCGGGGTGGTTCGAAATAATCAGCGGAATGTCGCAAGCGAGCTCTCCGCTTTTATGACGGTAGAGAAGATCGACCAGGCAGTGGTCGTATTTCGAAACGAAGATGATCATGCGCTGCCGATGCGAGGATTGCGCCAGGCGCCAGTTCATCTGAAACTTTTCGGCGATGGGAGAGAACTGTTTGGTGAAATCGGCGAGGGTTTTGTCAAAAAGATTGATGTCGAAGTCTTTGGGATCGAACTCGACGCGCATCAGGAAGAGGCCGGACTCTTCGTCGGCGTGTTCGTCGGCGTGGAGAATGTTGCCACCGTGGCGATAGACGAAGTCGGCGATGGTGGCGACTTCGCCCTTGGCATCGGGGCAGGAAACGAGGAGTATGGCGGAGGTTTTCATGGCAACTTGTCGTGCCCGGCTGAGAAGGAATGGCTCTTAAAGATTGCTAAAATCGTGCAGCCGTACGAGGGAGTGATTTCGATTGCAGTGAGGCCCTTTCGCGTCGCCTCCTTAACCCATTCGTCTAATGCGAACGTCTTTTTATGCTCATCGCTGTATCCGTAGAGTTCAAAGACAAAGGATGCATCGAGTTGTTTCGGCTCTAAGAAAACGACCTCAAAGACAATATTCCCTTTTCTTAAATCGTTAACTCTGAGGGCTTCAAGTTCATTGAGTATCAAAATGAACTGGTCGCCCTTCACGGTTCGAAGAAGTATTCGTGCGCTAGAGTCAAAGAGAAGGACTCCATCGACGAAGCCGTCGTGAAAATCTGGTGAGCTGTTCATCAGAAGCTGTCCTTAGATAAATGCCATGTCTGGGGTCACTTCTTGAGTTGTTTCACAATCTCCCGCGCGGCGTTTGCCCCTGAGCCTCCGGTCAAGCCTGCGCCGGGATGCGTGCCGCTGCCGCACAAAAATAAATTCTCGATCGGCGTTTTATAGCGCGCCCAGTCGAGCAGGGGGCGCATGGTACAGAACTGATCAAGCGCGAGGTCGCCGTGGAAGATTTGGCCTCCGGTTAGGCCGTAAGTTTCTTCGAGATCAAGCGGCGTGATGATCTGGTGCGTGAGAATCTTTTCCGGAAGGTCGGACGCGTACTGCGCGAGCGTTTGCACGACCGTTTGGCCGAGTGCCTTCCGCTGCTGTTCCCAGTCTCCTTTTAATTTGTAAGGCGCATATTGCATGTAGATCGACATTACATGCTTGCCATCGGGCGCGAGCGTGGGATCGGTCAACGATGGAATCGCAACTTCAAGATAGGGCTGCCGCGAGAAGTTGCCGTATTTGGATTCGTCGAAGGCGCGCTCTAGGTAGTCGATTTCGTGGCCGATATGGATGCGACCCTTCATCGCGGGGCCCTCGCCATTTCTCAAGGCAGTGAAATTCGGCAAGGCGGAGAGCGCCAGGTTCACTTTGGCAACCGTGCCGTTGCCACGGTAGTGCTGAAGCTTTTGCACGAAGTCCGGGGAAAGATGAATGGGATCAGTGAGCTTGAGCAGCGTGCGCTTCGGATCGGCATTCGAGATCACCGCTCTCGCCTGGATTTCTTCACCGGTGCCAAGAAGCACTCCGGTAGCTGCACCATCTTTTACGCGAATCTCGATGACCTCGGCGGAGGTGCGAATCTCGGCGCCAGCGGCTTGCGCCGCGGAGGCCATGGCTTGCGTGAGCGCGCCCATTCCGCCCGCAGAGAAAAATGCCGAGCCTGCGGGATGAGAATCGCCCGCGGCGCGAATGAGCAACTGCAAGGCGCTGCCAGCCGACCACGGCCCCAGAAAAGTTCCGAAAATTCCGCGGGCCGCGACCACCGCGCGCAGCAATTCAGTTTCGAAATATTCGGCGACCAGGTCGGCGACGGCCATCGGTCCCCAGCGCAGAACGCGATACATATCACGCTTGCCGAGTTTGCGCAGGGCGCGGCCAGTCTGGAGCATGCTCCACAGATCGCCGCGGCTGGGGTGGTCGATATCCGGAGGAGTAGTGGCCAGAATTTCGGCGATCACCTGGCTGATTTTGGCCAAAGATTTTGCGAACTCGGGATATTTCTTCGCGTCTTTTTCTGAGAAGGCGGCGACGGCCTGCGCGGACTTGTTCTCGTCCTGATAAAGGGAAAGGGCGCGGCCGTCGGGGGAGAGCGCGGTGACGCAAGTTTCCGGCGTGATGAAACGCAGGCCGTGCTTTTCTAACTGCATGTCGCGGACGATGTCGGAACGAATCGGCCCCGCACTGTGCGCCAGCGTAGAGCAACGGAAGCCGGGATGGAATTCGCCGGTGATCGCGGCCCCGCCGACTTCGGCGCGGCGCTCGAGGATGAGAGGCTTGAATCCGGCTTTGGCCAGATAGAAAGCGGTGACGAGGCCGTTGTGGCCGCCGCCGATGATGACGATGTCGCGGGTGCCGCTTTTGCTCTCAGGCATGTTAAGCCGCTCCCTTAACATCTTTGAGAATTTCAAGAGCGGCTAATCGGCCGTTCGCGCCCATGATGCCGCCCCCGGGATGGGTGGCCGATCCGCACATGTAGAGATTTTTAATGGGTGTGCGGAAGCGGGCGTAACCGGGCGCGGGACGCAGGAAGAAAAGTTGTTCAAGTGAGAGTTCGCCCTGGAAAATGTTGCCTTCACTCAGTCCCCACTCGCGTTCGAGATCGAGCGGGGTCACGACTTGCCGGTGCAGGATGATGTCTTTGATGTTGGGCGCGTACTCAGCAATGGTGTTGACGACAGTGTCGCCGAAGGCTTCTTTTTCGGTGTCCCAGTGCAGGCCGGGACGCAGCTTGTAAGGCGCGTACTGCACGAAGCAGGAGAGCACATGCTTGCCTGGCGGTGCGACCGAAGGATCGGTGAGCGAAGGGATGACCATGTCGATGTAAGGATGGCGCGAGAAATTTCCGTACTTGGCGTCGTCGTAAGCGCGCTCCATGTATTCGACGGAAGGCGAAATGGAGATGGCGCCGCGCAGGTGTGCGCCCGGTCCGGGTATGGCCTTGAAGTTCGGCAGCGCGTCGAGGGCCATGTTTACCTTGCCGGAGGAGCCGCGGTATTTGAAGCGGTTGATATCTTCGAGAAAGTCGGCGGGAAGATGTTCCGCTTCAATGAATTTAATGAACGTCTGGCGCGGATCAACGCTGGAGGAAATTGTGTTGGCATAAATCTCGTCGCCATTGGCGAGGACAATGCCCTTCGCTTTTCCATCGTTGACGATGATCTTGGCGATGGCGGCCTGGGTGCGAATCTCGACTCCGGCTTCGCGGGCGGCGTCGGCGATGGCATTGGAGATTGCGCCGGTACCACCGCGGGCGAATCCCCAGGCGCGGAACGCTCCGTCGATTTCTCCCATGTAGTGATGGAGCAGAACATAAGCGGTACCCGGCGAGCGCACGCCGAGGAATGTGCCGATGATTCCCGAGGCCGACATGGTGGCTTTGAGCACGTCGGTCTCGAACCATTGATCGAGAAAATCAATGGCGCTCATGGTCATGAGCTGGACCTGATTGTATTTGTCGTAGCTCGACATGCCCTGGAAGCGGCGTCCGATGAAAAGCAGCTTCATCAGTTCGCGCGGGTTCAGCGTGTTGGGGTCGGGCGGCACCATGCTGAGAATAGGCTTCACGAAGCGGCACATGGCCTGCATGGCTTTGCCGAATTCGTCGTAGGCTTCGGCGTCCACGCGGGAGTGGCGGGCGATTTCGCGATGCGTTTTTCCGTGATCGTTCACGCGCCACAGATAATCGCCGCTGGGCATGGGCGTGAACGTGCCGTCGAGCGGAAGGATTTCGAGGCCGTGGCGGGGCAGATCGAGATCGCGGATGATTTCCGGCCGCAGCAATGAAACGACGTAAGAGCAGACGGAAAACTTGAAGCCGGGAAAGACTTCTTCGGTGCAGGCCGCGCCGCCGAGGATGTGGCGGCGCTCGAGCACCAGAACTTTCTTTCCGGCGCGGGCCAGGTAGGCGGCGTTGACCAGGCCATTGTGGCCGCCGCCGATTACGATTACATCGTATGAATTAGCCATAAGCTCTTAGCCTTTAGCTCGCTGATTGAGAGAGGGAACGAGGAATCTTAGCGCAGTTTTGCGGTGCGTGTATTAGAGGCCGCTGGGTAGGACGCTCCAATTGCGGAGAACATTCGACAGGATTGGGATGAGTGAGCGCATAAGTAGAACGGTCATTCTAGCGGGAACGGGTGATTTTGTCTGCAAGATTAGTCCCCCTGATGCGCAGGAGATCCTTCGCTTCGCCTGAAGAACGGCTGCGCTCAGGATGACGCAGCACATCTGGTTTCTCAACCGGCCTTCGGTTCCATCACGTCTGCGTCATCCCGAAGCCCCGCGTTTTCTCCAGCGGGGCGAGGGATCTCCTGCTGATCTGCTGCGTGTTCTGGCTTGTACACATTCTCCCAGTCTTTCGCCAAGTCATCCCAGCGTGGATTTATCGATTCGATGAGTTTTATCTTTCTGCTCCGTCGCCAGCCTTTGATCTCTTTTTCGCGATCGATGGCAGCATCGGGATAGAAGAAGCGCTCGTAATAGACGAGCTGAGTCAGGTTGTAGCGGCTGGTAAATCCCGGTATGAGTTTGTTCTTGTGCTGCCAGACGCGGCGGACTAGATTGCCTGTTACTCCGGTGTAGAGCACGGCGGATTTTGGATTGTTGGTCATGATATAAACGGAAAATTGTTTGGGCGGGCGCATCGCTATTTCTTAGCGAGAGAAGGTTGACACTGTCTGTGACGCATGAACATATGGAGCCGATCTCGGGGAGATCCCTCGCTCCGGCTGAAAAGCGCCTGCGCTCGGGATGACGCCTTTGATGAGGGTTCCGGCGTATAATCCCGCTTCGAGTTAATTTTTGTCGAGGCCAATCCTTTGCCCATAGGAACCGCATTTCACGAGCGTACTTTTTCGCTTTGCCACAGCTTGAATTACCGCGAGTGGTCGGGATACTACACGGTGAGCGTGTATGAGGTGCATCACGAGCACGAGTACAACGCCATCCGCAACGCGGCCGCGCTGATCGATATTTCTCCGCTCTACAAGTATTTGATCACCGGCAAAGACGCGACACGGCTGGTGAATCGCGTGATCACGCGCGACATTAATAAGGTGAAAGTGGGGCAGGTGATTTACTGCTGCTGGTGCGATGAAGAGGGCAAGGTCATCGACGATGGCACGATTTCGCGGCTGGAGGAAAATGTTTATCGTTGGACGGCTGCCGATCCCAGCCTGCGCTGGTTCCGGCAGAATGGCCTGAACATGGACGTGCAGGTTGAAGACATTTCAGAGAAAGTTGCGGCGCTGGCTTTGCAAGGGCCGACTTCGGCGAAGCTGCTGAAATCTGTGGCCGAGGCCGACATTGCGAATCTGAAATATTTTCGCGTGACCCACGGCAAGATTGCCGGCGTGCCCGTCGACATCTCGCGCACTGGATACACCGGCGATTTGGGATATGAGATCTGGGTGCCGTTGCAAGGAGCCAATGAAGCGGTAAAAGTTTGGGATGCGCTGGCGGAAAAGGGAAGGCAGTTCGATCTGCATGCTGCGGGCATGCTGGCGCTCGATGTGGCGCGCGTCGAAGCAGGACTGCTGCTGATCGAAGTCGACTACACCAGTTCGAAGAAGGCGCTGATTGCCTCGCAGAAGTATTCGCCGTATGAGCTGGGCTTCGGCAAGATGGTGCATCTGGAAAAAGAAAATTTCATCGGCAAGCGCGCTCTGGAAAAGGATGCGAAGAACGGCGTGGCGCGGCAACTGGTTGGTGTCGAAGTCGATTGGACCGAGGTCGAAGCCCTATACGAACGCTATGGGCTGACTCCGGCGGCGCCGAGCCAGGCATCGCGCGTGGCTGTGCCCCTGTATTCCGGAGAAAAACATATAGGGAAAGCTACGACCACTACGTGGTCACCGATTTTGAAGAAGATGATCGCGCTAGCCAGTGTGGAAACTCAGTACGCGAAGCTGGGCACGTCATTGCAAATGGAGATTACGATTGAGGCCATCCGGCTGAAGACGAACGTGAAGGTGACGGCACTGCCATTTTTTAATCCCGCGAGGAAGACGGCGACGCCGGTTTAGATTCGAAGCGCGCGCCGCTCTGGCTGCAAATGAGCCTTTAATGCACGCCTTTCTGCTACTTGGGATTTTTCTCCCGGTCAGATTCTCGCGCGCAGCCCCGCGCCACATGGGAGCGCTCAGCGCGGAACGTAATTATCCAGAATCGGAACCACGGCGGAAGTGAGTGGCTGGATGCGCTGCTGGGCCTCGGAGGGGGTTTCGCCACGCCGCATGGGAGTGATGAAGCGCACCAGCGAGCCGTCGCTGCGGTTCATGCGGATGGCATCTTTGATCAGATAATATTTGGCCCAGTATTCGCTGGCCACGCCGCGATCGTGGGCCCAGTACCAATAGAGCATCAGACTGCGCGCTCCCCCTCTTGAAATCACATAGCGGTTGGCGGGAAATGGAGCGTGACCGGGCAGCGATAACGTGACCGGCGTATGTTCATCGAAATTCCATCCCGAGCCCGGGAGGCAGTGTTGCGGCGAATGAATGGTGTCTCCAGTACGCTGGCTGGGAAAGTAGGCAATAAACAGATCGACGGGAGGCTGCTGCGAGGTTGAATCTTCGAACTCGCGGTACATAAACTCACCGGGTCCGAGTATCTGCAGAGTTTCAGGGTCCAACTCGATTTCCGTACTATCCCAGCCAGCCAGTTGCGCGGGAAAGGACGAGAGCGATTCATGGGAAGGAATAATCTCGGTGCTACCGCGCGCGCGCAGCAATAGCGCCGTGGCCGCGATCAACAGGGCGGCGAGCGCGAAACGAAATCCGCCGCGCAGTGTCATGCCGGATGGCCTTGGTCCGACCAGACGGCGCAAATGATGCGATGGAGGAGGTAAAGCATAGCCAGGGAGACCACGAAAATCAGCCATCCGGAGAACTCATGATAGAACCCCTCGGCTTTTTCCGGATCCCAGTATTGGACGAGCAGGCCGGTGATCACAATGCGCAGGCTGTTGGCGGCGACGGCGATGGGCACGGATGCCAAAGCTAAGACAACGCGCACCGCAACCCGGCGTTCCATGAGATAGCCATAAATGACGGCCAGCGTGGCCAGCGACATTAAAGACCGGATGCCGCTGCAGGCTTCGGCAACTTCCAGTTGGAGCGCGGAAAGAGTCATCACGTTGCCTTCCCGCAAAACCGGAACCCCCAACCAAGGCAGAACGGTGCTGGCCACTTTGGAAGCGAACATTTTCAGTGGAAACGTAAGCTGGCTGAAAATGATTGCCGGAATAGGAATCATCAAAAGCAGGAAAGCCCAGGGAAACAACAGCGCGCGGAAGAAACTCCAACCTAAAAAAAAGACAATCAATCCGGCGAGTACAAGCAACAACGATAGACGGGAGAGGAAAAGCTCGGCGCCCAATTGGCCGATGACCAGCGTGCCCAGCCCGCCGCCCAAGAAAAGCGCACCCCACCAGGAAGGGCGCGGCGTCAGGCGGGCGAGTTGGGATCGCTCCTGCCAGACTACGAAAGCTGAGAACAGAGGCACGAAAAAGCCGTGCGAGAAGTCGGGATCGTTCCACCATTGCCCGATCAGGTGCGCAAGGGTGGGGAAATAAAGCCACAGCAAGAGTGCAGTAAGTAAGGCGACTTGCCACCCGGCGAGCGGAGTGGCGCCTTGGCTGACTGCTGTCCTGCGCATGGGCAGCGAGGAAATCACTTCGCCTACTTCATCGGGGCTGATCTGTTCCGGACTCACTTGGTCTCGGCTCAAAGGGATTGACTATACCACCGGGGGATAGATCAGCATATGCGAATTGCGAGCGCGCCGCAATGAAAAGCCTATTCAAGGAGGGCCCAATCAGGAATGCATCAGAACGGGACCGTCAGTTGCAAGGACCAATCGGGGTGGCATAGTTCGGCCGTGGGAGACGGCTGTCGGGAAAGCTCTGTTCGCCGGCATTTGAGCAAATAGTTTCTTTCTTGTGTGGAAACAGTGGGATATAATTAAGGCCGTTCGTCCCCTCCCGGGTTTGCCTGGCTTGGATCATGATGAAAATAAGGTATTAATGCTCGCGGATCCGTCTTTTGCCGTGGCCAATCGAATGGCATCTTTCTTGCTTGTTAAAGAGGCTTGGGCCATGGCTTGGGGAACCCGGTACTATAAGGTTTTTCCGGAAACTGTGGGATACGGCAGTGGTGTCAGGTGAGGTGCACATAGCACTTTGAAGAGTATTTCCGGCTAACATGAGAGAATTAGAAAATAGCGTTGGCCTTGGAGGCCCAAAGCGAGATCATCTTCATCATCTTGCGTGTACGGAATCGCAACTCGCAAGAAGCGTGGAACAGCAGCAGAGCAATTGAAAGCCGTTACCGCGCCGATCTAAAGCAAATGGGACGCTCCGAATACGGGGCTTATCAGGAGAGATGCATGAAGAGAGCGAGCAGGTTTGTAGGCCTGGCGCTGTTGGTGTTGGTTGCCAGCGGCGCGTGGGCGCAGAACGAACCTGGCAACAGTGCGCCGGAGCCTGCGAAAGCGCCTGTCCCGGCCCAAGCTGCAGCCCCGGAATCGGCGGTGCCGGCACAGGGCGTTCCGCCCGATTATGTGATTGGCCCGGATGACACGATAAGAATTTCGGTTTGGAAAGAGCCTGACCTGAACGTGGCCTTGCCGGTACGGCCCGATGGCAAGATTTCTCTGCCTCTGCTTGACGATGTGACGGCCGCCGGCCTCACTCCGATGGAACTGGCCAATTCGATCAAAGAGAAGCTAAAGAAATATATCGCCGATCCGCGAGTCACAGTGGTGGTGCTGGCGATGAACAGCCGGCGTATCTTTGTAACCGGCGAGATCCTCCATGCTGGGACGATGCCCTTGCTGCCTAACATGACCGTGCTTCAGGCGCTTGCCAGCGCGGGCTTTACCCAATTTGCCAACCTGAAGAAGATTTACCTGCTGCGAACTGAAAACGGCCATCAGGTGAAAATTCCATTCAATTACAAGGATGTGGTGAAGGGGAAGCATCCGGAAGAGAACATAATGCTGAAACCTGGCGACACGCTGGTGATCCCCTGAGGAACTGCGATGAGCACACGCCATAGCATCTGGATCATTTTGATGGTTTTGTTGGTACGGAGCGGCGCGCGGGCGCAGGACGCTCCTGCGCAGGAACCGTCCGCTGCGCAAGCGCCCTCGACTCCGCAACAGCCAGTGCCGGCGTATGGCCCAGGTGATTCTGCGCCTGCCATCGGTGAAAACCCGCCCATCTCTGGCCTGGATTTGCCGAATCTGGAGCCGCATGCCGCCCCTTTGAGCTATCTGCAATTGGGTGCTCACTTTGCCGAGACAGCGGATTCCAATATTGAGGATACGCTCGGGGGATCGGAGGTCAATTCGATTTCACGGGCAGAAGGCAGTTTGACGCTGCAAAGATTGTGGAGCCATTACACTCTTGCACTCGACTACGCGGGTGGGGTGGGTTACTACAACGCATCTGGGATCGGCCTGAAACAAGTGGAGGAGCTTGGTTTCCAGCAGAAAATCAACTGGAAGCGAGGCGAATTGGGGATTCGCGATGCCTTCAGCTATCAGCCGGAGGGTAATTTTGGCGCGTCCTACGGGGCCGAAGGAGTTAGTGGAGCTGGGTTAGGCGGAGTGGGCGCGGTGTTTCCCGGGACGGTTCTGGGAGAGCTTGGCCAGGTCCCGCGCATCCTGAATGTCAGCGCGATGGACGTGGTTGAGACGCTGACACCGAAGTCCTCCGTCACCCTGACGGGGGCTTACGGATTCGTGCATTTCCTGGGCAACGATCCTGACACCGGGACGCAGTTCATCGGCAGCAGTGAAATCACAGGCGAGTTAGGGTACGACCGAGTCCTGGGCCCCCACGATCAGGCGGCGGTGGTTTATGCGTATCAGGGATTTCAATTTTCCACCCCAGTTACTTTTAACTCGAATGTGATTCAGTTGATGTGGGGGCATCGCATTTCAGGCCGCATGGACTTTCTGGTTAGCGCTGGACCTCAGTTCACGCAAATCTACAACATATTTGAGCCCGCAACTCCCCAGGACTATCAGAATACAAATTGCCAATTTTTGTTAGCGACTACCGGCCCTGAGGAGGAATGCCCGACGAATGATTTTCGCATCGCCACGGCCGGGAGGGCTTTGCTGCGTTACCAGTTTCCGAGGTGGAACGTCAATGCGGGCTACCAGCACTACCTCACCAGTGGATCCGGCTTCTTTGCGGGGGCAGAGAGCGATGTTGCGCATGTGAGCGCCAACCGGGCATTGGGGCGAATCTGGAATCTAGGCACCGACGTCGGGTACTCTCGAAATAGCCGTCTCGCCTCGGGAACGTGCACGACTTCCACCCAGAACTGCCAAGGCGTGAATGCCGCCGTCTACAGTTATGCTTTTGCGGGTTTTGTGCTAAGTCGCATGTTTGGACGGAATTTTCACGCCTACGCGAGCTATCAATTCAATGATTTGTTTTTCGATAGCTCGTACTGTCAAAACATAGCTGGACCATGTAGCCGGACTTCGCAGCGGCAGGCCGGAACCATTGGATTGGACTGGATTCCCCGGCCCATTCGGATTGACTAATTTCAGCCGGCCAAAGCGCGCCGAGGAAGGTATTGCATGGAAAATCGCGAACTCACATTAGACGATTATCTGGCGATGTTGCGCCGCCGAATGAAGGTGATTCTGATTCCAGCTCTGCTGGCGCCGCTGGCCGGCTTTGCGGTCTCCTATCTGTTCTCTTCCAAGTACACCTCGCAGTCTTTAGTTCTCGTGGAAGCGCCGAAGATTCCGGATGCGGTGGTGCAACAATTGTTCAATCAGGACCTGACCGAACACATCGCCACGATTCAACAGCAAGTTTTGAGTCCCAGCCGGCTTAAGCCCATGGTGGAACGGCTCGGTTTGGCGAAGCCCGGACAGAACGTTGACGATGTGATCAGTGGCATCCAGCCGAATATGGCGATTGAGCCGGTGCTTACCGATCTCTCAAGCATCGGCACCGGTGGCAGGAAGGGGCAAACTCCAGCTCCCGGCTTCTACGTAAAGTACACCTCGACGAATCCGCGCGAGGCCCAGGAAATCTGCGCCGACCTCACTTCTGCCCTGCTCGAATTGGATCTTAAATCCAGGCAAGACGCCAGCCAGGGTACCACGGACTTCCTTACCAAGCAGGTCCAGGAAGCCAAACAGAATCTCGACGATATGGATAAGAAGCTGGCAGCCTTCAAGAACGAGCATCCGCAACAGTTGCCGGCTGACGAGGACAACAACCTGAAGATCCTGATGGGTCTGAACACCCAGTTGGACGCGGAAACCCAGGCCCTAAACCGGGCCACGCAGGATAAGGCGTACGCCGAGTCGATGCTGGCCCAGCAAATCTCGGTGTGGAAAGCTTCGCAATCCAGCACCAATCCGCAAACGCTTCAGCAGCAGCTGTCGCAATTGCAGGCGCAGCTCATCGATCTGCAGGCGCGTTATACCGACGATCACCCCAACGTCATTAAGGTCAAGGCTGATATCGACCAGGTGAAAAAGAAGATGAAAGAGGTGAATACGGCATCGGAGGAAGGCAGCAACGCCACCGGCGAAAAGGAATCCGGCGCCGAACCCCCGGAAATCCGACAACTGCGATTGCAGATTCACCAGTATGGAGATTTGATCGCCCAGACAACTAAGGACCAGAAGAAATTGCAGCAGGAAATCGCAGTCTATCAGAGCCGGGTGACGGCGAGTCCCGCTTTGGAAGAACAATACAAGGAGTTGGCCCGCGACTACGACAACGCGCAAAAGGTTTATCAAGACGATCTGGCCAAGCAAAGCAGCTCAAAAATGGCGTTCCAGGCCGAGCAACAGCAGCAAGGCGAACAGATGGTGCTGCTAAATCCGGCGAGCGTGCCGGATGCTCCGAGCTTCCCCAACCGGCTGTTTTTTGCAGGCGGCGGACTGGGAGGTGGTCTGGGGCTGGGACTGGTGCTGGCTTTCTGGCTGGAGTTCCGCGACAAGTCGATTCGTACGCAAGCCGATGCCGAGGCCGCGCTGGAGCTTCCCATGCTGGTGGCGGTGCCTTGGGTGGCGCAACCGGCTACGAGCAACGGCAATGGTAAACGGAGGTTTTGGAACCGGAACAAACATCCAGACGAAAAAGAGGTCGTCAAGTCCTAGGCGTGGTCAGCGAGTTTCATCGACGGTTGCCGGTTTAAGGGCTGTCATGAACAATTAACCAAGAGAGATTAGAACTAGAGATTACAACACAGAGATTAGAACGAAGATATGTACAAAGAGTTCTACGGCCTGCGGGCGAATCCGTTTAACGTCAACCCCGATCCTCGTTACTTGTTTCTAACGCGGCATACCGAGGAGGCATTGGCCTGCCTGACTTACGGCATCCAGAGCCGCAAAGGATTTGTCCTGCTGACCGGAGAAGTGGGAACTGGCAAAACCACTCTCATTAACAAGCTGCTGGAGTGGTTGCGCCTGCAGCAAGTGGCGACCGCCTTCATCTTCAACTCGCGCCTGAATACGACGCAGTTTCTGGATTATATGATGGCGGATTTCGGCATTCCCTGCGAATCGAAGGCGAAGAGCCAAATCCTGCTGCGGCTTTACAACTGGCTGCTGGATCGCTATCGGGCGGGTGAGACCGCCGTGCTCATCGTCGATGAAGCGCAAAACCTGACCGAGGAAGTGCTGGAAGAGATTCGCATGCTGACCAATCTGGAAACCTTCACCGAGAAGTTGCTGCAGATTGTCCTGGTGGGCCAGCCCGAACTGGAGCAAAAACTCAAGCAGCCGCAACTGCGACAATTGCGGCAAAGGCTGACTCTGCGCGCCAAAACGCATGCCCTGACGCTGGAAGAAACCAAAGCATATATCCAGCAGCGGCTGCGCATTGCCGGGTCGAGCGGTCAGGAAATTTTCGATCCCGAGTCGCTGGTTTCCATCCATCGCTATGCCAACGGCATTCCCCGCGTGATTAATCTTTTGTGTGAACACTGCCTGGTGAGCGCGTTTGTTGACCAACAGAAGGTGATCGCGCCGGCGGTGGTGGACGGCGTAGCCCGGGAATTTGATCTCGATGACAGGGTGTCGGGAGTTTCCATGATGCCTGCAGGCACGACGCTGGCGGAGACGCCGCAGGAAAAATTCGATGTGGTGGAAGCCCTGCGGTCATTGGCCACATTGGCCGACCGCCTGCGCGGAGAAAATAAGGATCTCCCCTAAGGAAGGGAAAGACCAGAGAAACTATGAGCAGAATTCACGAAGCTCTTAAGAAAGCCGAACAGGAGCGCGCGGCGTCCCTGGGGAGGGTCGACCCACCCAGCGTCGCGGCAGACGAGACGGCGAAGGTTGATCGGCCTGCGATCGACTCACCCAACATGTATCAGCCTCTCGTCAATTATCCGCTGGGCGCAGACGAGAATTTACAGGTGGGAACGGGGCATGGTTCCGGCGGCGGCATCCCGCTTACTTCAGCCATGCCCGTGTTTGCCAGCCCTTTTAGTCTCGATACCATGCTGGCGCGCTGCCCGCAATTGCAATGGAAGCCGGACGAGAAGGCCATGTTGTTTTTCAACGGTAACGATACGGCGCGCGGCACGGAAGAATATCGAACCCTTCGTTCGCGGCTTTATACTCTGCGCGACAACATGACGCTCAAGAAAATTCTGATCACCAGCGCCCTGCCGAGAGAGGGAAAGTCGTTCACCGCGGCCAATCTGGCGCAGGTGCTGGGGAAACAACACGGCCGCCGCGTGTTGCTGATTGATGGCGACCTGCGCAGTCCACGACTGCACACCATGTTGGGGACATCGGAGTCGCCTGGACTTTCCGATTACCTGAAGTCGACCAGCGACGAGTTTTCCATCATGCAGCGGGGTTCGATGGAAAATTTGTTCTTCATCCCCTGTGGCAGTGAAATCTCAGAGCCTGCCGAGTTGGTAAGTAATGGCCGGCTGCAGTTGCTGTTCCAAAGGCTGGAAGCGCTATTCGACTGGATCATCGTAGATTCCCCTCCTGCCGTGCCAGTCTCGGACGCCAGGGTGTTGGCAAAAGCCTGCGACGGGGTGCTGCTGGTAGTGCGCTCGAATTCTACGCCCGCCGATGTCGCGCGCCGCGCCCGCGATGAATTTCCGGAAGAAGCCCTGGTGGGAGTGGTGCTGAACGGTACCGATGGGGCGGCGGCTCCGTATACGCGTTATTACTACGATACCTCCGGCAGTAACTGACCGAGTCTTGGGATGGAGAAGCAGAGGGGTTGGTGAGATCGTGATCCGGCTGTTCAAAGTCTATTATCCAGTGCGCACCCTGGTACTTTTGGTGGGTGAGGCGCTGCTTATATGGACATCATTCTTGCTGGGAATGATGATCGAGCATAGCCAGGACAGCTGGATTCTGCTGAACGTTGAATATGGATACGTAAAGATCCTTGCCCTTACCGGAATCGTCCTGGTGTTCTCTCACGGCTTCGATCTCTATGATTCTGCGCTGCTCGGAGCGAAGGGGGAGCAGGTATTCCGGCTTCTACTGGTGCTCGGTTTTTTGTCTCTGGCGTTAGCGGCGGTCGGTTTTGTATATCCCGCGATTCTGCCGGGACGAGGATCGACGCTCAGCGGCCTGATCATTCTCACCTTTACCCTGATCAGTTGGCGAGCGGCCTATTCCTGGCTGGTGAAGCAGCCTTTCCTCCGGGAAAGGGTATATGTGCTGGGAACAGGAGAGCGCGCCGAACGACTGGTTCGTGGACTGCGTGAGCGCTCCGAACTGGGCGTCGACGTGGTGGGCTGGAGCGGAAATGTGGAGGGTGAACTCACGCGCGAGTCGGTCGCTTCCCATCTGATTGGATTGGTACGAAGCCAAGGAGTGCATCGCGTGATCGTTGCCATGTTGGACCGGCGCGGCACGCTTCCCGTGGAAGAATTGCTGGACATGCGCATGGTGGGAATCAAAGTGGAGGAAGCCACGTCCTGGCTGGAGAAGATTTCGGGCCGGATCGAAGTCGAACAGCTCTATCCCAGTTGGCTGATTTTTGCCGATGGATTCCGCTTCAGCGTGGTGTTCCGCCTGGTGCGGCGGGTGCTGAACTTCTCCGTGGCGCTGGTCGGAGTTGTGGTTTCGTTGCCGCTGATCCCTTTTATTGTGCTGGCCGTCAAATTGGGTTCGACGGGCCCGGTGCTGTACCGGCAAAAGCGGGTGGGACGACGAGGAGTAGTTTTTCATTGCTACAAATTCCGCACCATGCGGGTAGACGCGGAAGCGGACACGGGGGCGACCTGGGCCGCAGATGACGATCCGCGGATCACCAAGGTGGGCAAGTTTCTTCGCATCTCCAGGCTGGATGAGATTCCCCAGTTGTGGTGTGTGCTGAAAGGCGACATGCATTTTGTGGGGCCGCGGCCGGAGCGGCCGGAATTCGTGGAATGGCTGAGCCAGGAGATTCCCTATTACGGCGTGCGCCACGTCGTCCGGCCTGGAATTACGGGCTGGGCTCAGGTGCAATACAAATACGGCAACACCCTGCA
The DNA here is from genome assembly GCA_963710965.1 of uncultured Acidobacteriaceae bacterium. GTDB lineage: Bacteria > Acidobacteriota > Terriglobia > Terriglobales > Acidobacteriaceae > Sulfotelmatobacter. Next base: position 20,451 of record CAVQCP010000062.1, read on the forward strand.
GGATGCCCGCGAGAAGCTGCAATACGACTTGTTCTACATCAAAAATGCGTCTGTGGGATTAGACTTTTGGATCGTTCTGCAGACGGTCAAGATTGTCCTGTTGGGGCGGGGAGCGCGATGAAGTGGGTCTTCTGGGGCGGAGGACTGGTCGTACTTTACACCTACGCCGGGTATCCGGCGTGGTTGTGGTTGCGGGCCCGGTGGCATCCGGCTCCTACGCTGCGCTCGGAATATACACCCTTCGTTTCGGTTGTGATGGTAGTGCGCAATGAAGAGAAAGTGTTGCGGGAAAAGCTTTTGAATCTGGTGGAACTGGAGTATCCTGCGCAACTTCTCGAGTTCGTAGTAGTGTCCGACGGCTCGACGGACGGCACGGAGAACATTCTTCGCGAGTTTGCCGGCGAGCCGCGACTGCGCTGGATGGGAAAGCTCTTGCCCGGTGGGAAGGCCGCTGGATTGAACGACGCCTTCGAATGGGTGCAAGGCGAAATCGTTTTATTTACCGACGCACGCCAGCAAATTGAGACCGATGCGCTGGTCTTATTGCTGGAGAATTTTGCCGATCCCAGCGTCGGCTGCGTCAGCGGCGAATTGATGCTGGGCAACCGCGCCGGGGGCGAGAGAAACCGAGGGATGGGATTGTATTGGCGCGTGGAGAAAAGAATTCGCGAGTTGGAATCCGCATCTGGTTCCGTGATGGGAGCGACTGGGGCCTTTTATGCGGCGCGGCGCGAATTGCTGCCCTCTCTGCCCCCCGAGTTGATCCTGGACGATGTCTACATTCCGCTTCACATTTTGCGCCGAGGCAAGCGGGTTCTTTTCGATTCACGAGCCAAGGCATGGGATGTTCCTCACCTCGGCGCCGGCCGCGAATTCGCGCGCAAGGTGCGAACCCTGAGCGGCAACTATCAGTTGGTGCAACTCGATCCCTGGTTGCTAAGCAGCGCCAATCCTGCGCGCTTTCAGTTCATCAGCCATAAATTGATGCGGCTGCTATCGCCGTTCGCGCTAGCCGCTCTGTTGCTTGCTTCCTGCTTCCTGCCCCAGCCGTTTTACCGGGTGGCGCTGGCGATCCAATTGTCTCTCTACGCGCTCAGTGTGATGGCCATCCGTTCCATAGCCCTCGGACCACTGGCTCGCGTCGCCGATGCGGCTTCGACGTTTTTGATTTTGAATGTTGCCGCCGTAGTTGCCTTCGCGAACTTTGTCACCGGCAGAAAGGCCGTGTGGACGCGATGAGCTTAAACGGCAAGGGCATCGAAGAAAAGTCGCGTAACCTGCGGCCGGCGAAAACCCCGGAAGCAACGTCCGGTCCGAAGCGGACCGATCCTTCGGCCAGTGTTGCCGCCCGCTTCAGGCAGAGTACGGCGGCCCTGCGGAACTCGCGCGTTTCGTCCATTGGTTTCGCTTTCTTAATCGCATTCTTCGTGGTTTACTGCAGCCGCCCGGAAGAGTGGATTTTTTTCCTCAGACCAATCCCGGTCGCCAAAATTACCGCCGGGGGAGCGATCCTGGCCCTGTGGTCGGGTAATGCGCGCTTGCGGTTGAAAGACCTTCCGCGCGAAGCCCATTACCTGCTGGCGATGATCATCGTTCTGCTTTTTTCCGCAGTGCTTTCCCCAATTTGGCGAGGCGGGGCAGTGGTGGAATGGATTGTGTTCTCCAAGATCATTGTGGTTTATGTATTGATCTACATGCTGGTAACTGACATGAAAAAACTGCGCCAGGTTATTTTCGTGCAGGCTGCCTCCATGGTTGTGGTCACGACACTTTCAATTCTGAAGGGCTCGACCCGTCCGCGGCTGGAAGGCGTGATCGGTGGCGTCTTTTCCAATCCGAATGACCTGGCGTTCGCCATCGTGCTCTCCCTTCCATTTTGCCTGGCGTTTCTGGTCACCGCGAAGAACTTGTTGGTGAAATGCGCGTGGTTAGCGGGCATGCTGGTTATGCTTTCAGCCCTGTTTTTGACGGCGTCGCGCGCCGGATTTATTGACTTGTTGATCTCGGGCGCGGTCTGCCTGTGGCATTTTGGGATTCGCGGGAGAAGATACTCCCTGATCGCGGTCACGCTGGTGGTGAGCACGCTTTTACTGGCCACTGCGGGAAAGAAGCTGGTGACGCGCTTTGAGGCAATCTCCGAAGGCACAAAGGGCGACAGCGCGTATGGCTCCTATGAAGCCCGCAGGGAGCTCATGGTTAAGGCGTTGCAAGGGATTGAGCACTACCCACTGCTGGGCATGGGTCCGGGTGATTTTGTGAGCTATTCCGGCGATTGGCATGAAGTGCACATGACCTATCTGCAAATTGCGGTAGAAGGCGGCATTCCATCGTTGGTTCTTTACTTGCTGATTTTTGGCGGAGGCTTTCGCAATTTGCGAGAACTGGGAAAACGAAAAGATTTACTGGTGGAGGACGAGGTCTTTCGCGGTGCCATGCATAGTTCGTTCGTGGGCTTCGTAGTGGGCGCGCTGTTCTCGCCTGAGGCGTATCACTTCTTCCCCTATTTTGCCGTAGCTTATACCTCCGTGATGGTGGCCATGTTCCGGCGGAAAGACGGGGGGCTTGTAGCCGAACCAGCTTTGGATTGGCGTCAACGTAGAATGATTTCGATTTATGGAGCGCATGAGAAACGACAACCACACCTCACAGTTCCCCGCTGAAGTAGCAGCCTTGCTGCGCTGTCTCAGTTGCCGGCAGACGCTGCAAGCCGATGCTGCGGGAGGATATGTATGCCCGAATTGCCACAGGAGTTATCCTCAGCGAGAAGGCGTCTCGTGTTTCGTAGATTCGGGCGCCTACGCGGATAGCTTCGGTTTTCAGTGGCACCTCTACAGCCGGACCCAGTTGGACAACGAGCAATGTCGCGAATCAGAGTCGGATTTTTCCAAGCGGACCGGTTTTAAGCCCGAGGATTTACGAGGCAAACTGGTGCTGGATGTGGGCTGCGGCATGGGACGCTTCGCCGAAGTTGCCACGCGCTGGGGCGCCCGGGTGATCGGAATCGATTTGAGCGCGGCGGCACAAGTGGCGGCCAGGAACCTGGCCGATCGCGAGTTTGTCGCGCTGCAGGCCGATGTGTTCGACCTGCCGTTTGCCCCGGCAAGTTTCGATCTCATCTACAGCATTGGGGTGCTGCATCATACCCCCAGCTGCGAAAATGCAGTGAAGGCGCTGCCCCAATATCTCAAACCGGGTGGCAGCCTCGCGGTCTGGCTTTACAGTGGGTACAACAAGTGGTATCGCTTTAGCGATTATTACCGCCGCGCGACGCATCGCATGAGTCCGCGGCTGCTGCATGGAATGCTTCGCGTGGTCGTCCCTGTGCTTAATGGAGTGGATGCCGGCTTGCGCTGGATTCCTCTTGTGGGTAAGCCGCTTGCGGGTATGGTGCACCATGTTTTTCCGGTAAATCGAAATCCTCGCCGGGCGCTGAGGGTGCTCGATACCTTCGACTGGTACTCGCCGCGATATCAGTCGAAGCATACCTACGAAGAGGTCTTTCGCTGGTTTGAAAGCTGCGGGTTGGAAGACTTGCACGTGGTCGAGGTGCCCATCGCGGTGCGGGGCCGCAAGCCGGTGCGTCCTCCAGAGGCCGGGCCAGCGATTCGCGAACTTGACTCGCAGGATGCGCGGACGACCGTGTAAAGGCGGCTGAGGTCTCTGGGAGTCTTTCATGGGGCCGCACTTCAATTTCGCAGTGCCCCAATTTCGCCGTACCACCAAGTTCATTCGAAGGAGCGGCAGGAAACTTGCAGAATCGGGGACAGGTCAATTCGCCGGGTGCGGCCAGGCGAAATCCGCGAAGTGGAGCCTCCCAGCGGCGGGGTTTCCGCGCCAAGCTGGCTTACGGCTCGCGCGTCGTCCCGGCTTACCTGTGGCAACGGCTAACGCGCTCGCTGCCGAGTGGCAAAGTTCATCTCATGCTTGCGGTTGCCGATCATTTTGAGCCTGCGATCGTTCCCGGTGACGGGCATGCGCGTGCGCCTTACGACGAGCAGGAGCGCCGTCTGGAACGCTGGTGCGACGAGTATCCCAAGGTCATCGACCGGTGGCGCGATAGCGATGGGCGGCCTTTGATTCATACGTATTTCTATCCCGCCGAACAGTACGATCACGGCATCATCGACCGGCTGGCCTTTCATTGCCATGCGGGGTGGGGAGAAATTGAAGTTCACCTTCACCATGGGATCGAGCTTCCCGATACGGCTGCGAATACCTTACGCACATTGGCCGGCTTTCGCGATGCGCTGGCTTTTGAACACGGCTGTCTCAGTGTTGCGGAGGGCGACGAGCGTCCGCGCTTTGCCTTTGTGCACGGGAACTTTGCCCTGGCAAACTCGGCAGGTGGCTTCGACTGCGGAGTGGATGAGGAAATGCAGGTGCTCGCCGAGGCAGGTTGCTACGCTGATTTGACGTTGCCGTCGAGCCCTTTTCACCCCTCGCAGCCGGCCAAGATCAACTCTCTTTACGAGTGCGGCCCCCAGCTAAACGACCCGAGCGCTTACCGTTCCGGTCCAGACCTCGCCGCAGGGCGAACTGTCAGGAAGTTTCCATTGATGATCCAGGGTCCGCTGATGCTGTCGTCGAAAACGCGGCGTACGGGCCGAGTGGGGATCGAAAATGGTTCCTTCACTGCAAACAATCCTCCGACCCTCCGGCGATTGCAATTGTGGAAACGGGCCATGATCTCCGTGCAAGGGCGCCCCGACTGGTTGTTTCTTAAATTGCATTGCCATGGTATTGATCCCACGCAGGAAGATAGTGTGCGGGGCGCCTCTTTCCGCGATTTCCTTCAGAAACTGGTCGAAGGCGCGGAACAACGAGGCGAAATCCTGCACTTTGTTTCGGCGCGGGAAATGGTCAACGTGATTCTCGCGGCATGCGATGGCAAGGATGGAAATCCGGGTCACTATCGCGATTACTTCTTCAAATGCTGGAAGCAGTCTGCCCCATGCGCGGCTGGAGACGGACTCTCGCAGGCAACGGGAAAGAGATAGGCTATGTGTGGAATCGCAGGCATCGCCGATTCGTCTCCCGGCGCAATCGATCCGCAGATGATCCACCAGATGTGCCAGGCCATTGTGCATCGCGGCCCTGACGATGAAGGGATTTTTGTAAAAGGTGGCGTAGGACTGGGAATGCGCCGTCTCAGCATCATCGACCTCGCGGGCGGGCATCAGCCGGTATTTAACGAAGACCGCAGCGTTTGGATAGTTTTTAACGGGGAAATCTACAATTTTCCTGAACTGCGGCGCGGGCTGGAGCAGCGCGGCCACCGCTTCTACACCCATACCGATACAGAGGTCATTGTCCATCTCTACGAGGAACACGGCGCGGAGTGCGTCGAGAAACTGCGCGGCATGTTTGCCTTCGCGCTCTACGACGAGCGCAAGCGGAAATTGCTTCTGGCGCGCGACCGGCTGGGCCTCAAGCCTCTGCATTATGCATTCGTGGATGGCCGTCTCTGGTTTGGGTCGGAGATCAAAGCAATTCTCGCGGTGGCGCCCGAACTGGCGCAGGTGCGTCCTCACTCCCTGCTGCAATACTTCTACTTTGGATACGTGCCCGATCCGCTGACCGCATTTTCTTCGATTCGAAAGTTGCCTCCTGGGCACACGCTCGAATTCGAACAGGGCAAGATATCGATCCGGCAGTATTGGAATTTTCCCCAGTATGGCACGCACTCTCCTCACAGCGAAGAGGAGTGTCTGGAACAACTGGAGCACTTGCTCGCTGAGGCAGTAAGAATCCGTCTGATTTCGGATGTGCCCTTGGGTGCTCTTCTGAGTGGCGGGGTGGACTCTTCGCTGGTGGTGGCGTTGATGGCACGAGCCGCCAGCGGTCCGGTCAAGACTTTTTCCATCGGCTTTCAGCATTCCGATTTCAATGAAACTGTCTATGCCCGCAAGGTGGCTGAGCGCTTTGCCACGGAGCACCATGAACTGATTCTCGAGCCCGATGTTGTCCAAACCATCGAGGCTCTGACCAGTTCGATGGAAGAACCATTCGGGGACTCTTCCATGCTGCCTACGTATTACGTATGCCGCCTGGCCCGGCAACACGTCACCGTAGCGTTGTCGGGAGATGGCGGCGATGAGGCGTTTGCCGGATACGACCGTTATCGCATGCATTTGCGAGACCGGTCTTATTCGTGGATACCCCAGTCGGGTCGAAACTTCTATCGCAAACACATCCATCGATGGATTCCCTACAAGGTTCCGGGGAGAAATTATGCCTACAGCGTTTCGTTACCCTGGCAGGAGCGCTATATCGAGGGAGTTTCGTTGAAGCCGTTTCAGCGTGAGATGGAACTGATCTCGGCTGACTTCGCCGCCCTCGGCGACGCAGCAGACGATCCGATGCAAATCATGCGCGATTATTTGCGGACAGCACCGGCCGAAGACCCACTGGATCAGCTGCTTTATCTGGACAGCAAGACGTACCTCGCGGGCGATATTCTCACCAAAGTGGATCGCATGAGCATGGCAAACTCGCTGGAAGGGCGCATCCCCATGCTCGATCATGTCTTCCTGGAGTGGGTGACGGGATTGACCTCAAACTGGAAGCTGCGCGAGCGAAATCAGAAATATATTCTGCGGAAACTGGCCGAACGGGTTGGGGTTCCGAAGGAAGTACTGTATCGCCGCAAGCAGGGGTTCGCCTTGCCGCTGGTGCATTGGATGCGGCACGAACTGAAAGACCTGATCGTCACCGCTCTGACCGAACCGCGAACCATGCAACGCGGTTACTTCAATCCCAACGGCGTTCGGCGGCTATTGGACGAGCATTTTCAGGAACGCCGAGACCATTCTCCCCGCATCTGGCGCTTGCTGATGCTGGAGTTGTGGCACCGCAATTTTCTCGATCCGCTCTTGCTTAGAACCCCCCGCGAAAGCTCTGTACTCGGAGAAGTCCTCTGATACGTTCATCCACCCGTGATCCGGAGCGGCCAGGAGCGCAGCTCTCAAGCCAGCACCAGGCAACGGGCGAAGAAACGTTGCCCGCGCCGAAGCCCGCAAATTTGTTTCTGATGATCGAAGCCCTTCAAACGGGAGGCAGTGAGCGCCAGTTCGTGGCGCTGACGCGGGCACTCGAGGCCAGCCGATTTCGCCTCCGTCTGGGCTGTATTCGCGCACGAGGGGCGTTTTTGGAAGGCCTGAATCCGGTTACCTACCCTCTGGGAGGCAGCCTGTATGGGATGCAATCCTGGCGAACCCGCCTGAATCTTTGGCGCGATTTGCGGACGCACGGAATCGCGATTGCGCACGCTTTTGATTTTTATTCCAACCTTACCCTCGTGCCCGCGGCGCGACTTGCCGGCGTGCCTGTAGTCATCGGAAGCCAGCGCCAACTGGGCGATCTGCTTACGCCGCGGCAATTTCGCGCGCAAATGACGATGTTCCGCTGGTGCGACGCGGTCGTGTGCAATTCGGATGCGGCAGCACAGCGCCTGATCGATCATGGCCTGGCGAAAGAAAAAATCGCGGTGATCTGGAATGGGCTGGGTCCGGAAGCCTTTGCCGATGCGGTTCCCGCCTTGCCGCGAGATCCGGGATGGCAGCGGGTGGGTATGATCGCGCGCATGAATAGCCTGGCCAAGAGCCACTCGTTATTTCTGCGTGCGGCGGCGCGGCTGAAGATCACCGTTCCCCAGGTGGAATTCGTCCTGGCCGGGGATGGGCCTCTGCGCGCGGGTTTGGAGCGGGAAGCGGCCGAACTCGGATTGAGGGATCGCGTGCGCTTTCTGGGGGATTGCCGCGATGTACCCGCGGTGCTGGCCTCCCTCGATTTGACGGTATTGCCATCCGCCTCTGAGAGCCTTTCGAACGCCATCATCGAATCCATGGCTGCAGGGGTTCCCGCAATTGCAACCGATGTTGGCGGCAATGCTGAACTGTTGGGCGAAGAGCGCGGAATCATAGTCCCCCCCGGCGACGAAGTTGTCCTGGCGACTGCGATGGCTCGCCTATTGCAACAGGATGGGCTGAGAATTCAAATGGGCAGGTCTTGCATCGGCTTCGCGCGAGACAACTTTACCCTGGAGAAAATGGGGCGTCATTACTCTGAGCTATATGATGTTTTGTTGGAACGCAAGGGCTGGCGGGCAAACCGGCGCGCGCTGGCATGAGTTGCTCTCGAAAACGCCGGCGAAGACTCGGTGCTTGCAGGTGAGCCGGCGTTCGTCAGTTTGATATAGTTGTGGTTACGCTTATTCTCTCTTCTTTCCAGTTGTGGCGGCTTTCGGGCAGCCATCCTTCAATCGAAATGAATTTTTTGCATTTCAGCTAAATAGGGGCAGCAACGCGTGAACTCTTCCGTCAGCATTTTCGGCTTGGGCTATGTGGGCTCGGTGTCTGCGGCGTGTATCGCATCGATGGGGCATAAAGTGATTGGGGTCGATGTCAACCCGGCGAAGGTAGAAATGTTGAATTCGGGCCGCAGCCCTATCGTGGAAGCCCGCATGAGCGAAATGGTCGCGGAGCAGCATCAAACAGGGCAACTGCGTGCCACCACGGACGCCGCGGAGGCGGTGCTTGAGTCCGACATTTCCTTCGTGTGCGTGGGAACTCCCAGCCAGCACAGCGGAAAGCTCGATCTGAGCCACGTGGAGCACGTGATGGAGGAGATTGGACGCGCCCTGCGGCGGAAGAAAAGCCGCCATACCGTCGTGCTTCGCAGTACGGTCTTGCCCGGAACCACGGATTCAGTAGTGCTTCCAATTCTCGAGCGCTGCAGCGAAAAACGGACGGGCGCTGATTTCGCGGTTTGCTATAACCCGGAGTTTATGCGGGAAGGCAGCGCGGTCGCAGATTTCTTCGATCCGCCTTGCACCGTGCTGGGCTCTCGGGATTCCGCAGAACTGGCGCCATTGCTGGACATCTACCGGAGTCTTCCGGGCAGAGTTTTTGAAGTGCAGATTGCGGTAGCCGAGATGGTGAAGTATGTGTCGAACCTCTACCATGCCGTCAAAGTTGGATTTGCCAATGAGATCGGCACGTTATGCCAACGTTTCGGCCTCGATACGCAAATTATCACCGAGGTTTTTACCTCCGACAAAAAGTTGAACATCTCGGCCGCGTACTTGCGCCCCGGCTTTGCCTTCGGCGGGTCGTGCCTTCCCAAAGATTTGCGCGCAATGGCCCACCGTGCCAAGGAACTTGATTTGTCTCTGCCGCTGCTGGAATCGATCATGCCGAGCAATGCTGGGCACATTACGCGGGCTGTAGAAAAAGTGCTGCAAACGGGAAAAAGGAAAATCGCCGTTCTGGGATTGAGCTTTAAAGCCGGCACCGATGACTTGCGGGAGAGCCCGCAAGTGCAGCTTATCAAAAGGCTTCTGGGCGAAGGTTGCCAGCTTAAGATATGGGATGAAGACGTTCTCGATTGGAAGGCTCGCGGGTTCCAACCGCCAGTACATTGAAGAAGTGATCCCGCACATCGGATCGCTTCTCTCCACCGACTTTGAGGCGGTAGTGCGCTCCGGTGAGGTCGTGGTGATCGGCACAAAACTTCGAGACGGAGAGCCATTATCGCGTTGTCTTTCGTCGCAGCAAATCGTTATTGATCTAGTGAATCTGAATCCGGCAGAACGTCCGCAAGGATCTTCCGCCTACCATGGAATCTGCTGGTAGTAGTGAAGCCGGGTAAGCTTTCAAGAAATACTTCGACGGTTACAGCACTCCGGTGGTCTTCTCTTCGATCGCATCGGTGTCCGCACCGGCATCTTTCCCGTCTGTGGCTTTGCCCACTGCGGGCGACGTGGCTCGGCATTCAGGCCCATCTCCTTTTTTCCGGCAGAGCCTGTAGTCACCGCCGTGCCCCTGGTGAAAGTCTCGAAAGCCAACGTCGCTTCCATTCTTGACCTTCAAATTGTTGGGAGGCCACCCTCCGGCGCCGTCGATGATAAGGTTATTTTTAAAGACCACGTCCGCGAAGCAGGAGTGTAAGACTGCTTCGGGATCGTGCGCGCCTTGCGTGCAATTTTCTCGACCACCGCCAGAACCCCAGATGCCTTTTTCGCCAACGGTGAAAATACTGTTGGTGAAAGAAAAGTCCTTCAGTTTGTCGCCGGTGTTCTTGATGGTAAATAATCCGTGGGGCGGAAAAGCGGTGATGTGATCGAAATGAACGCTCTCCAGCGGAGGCGCAGTCGAGCCCAGAACCGCCAGTAATCCGAATCCGCCATAGGGCTCGGTATCGATGTCGTCAAAGACCAGGTCGTGGATGCTGTACCGTTTACCACCTGCGGAGGCGGCCTGCGCTTTGCCCACCGCGTTACCGATACCGAGCCCTCCCCCTACATGACTGATTTTGTTATAGCGCAAAGTTATATCCGTGACGCGGCACTCCGGGCAGTGGCCGCCTTGGTTGGCTGGGGTAAGGACGATGGCAAATCCAGCCTGGGTAAATCCGCCCCAGTCGTTTTCCAGGACGTTGCCCTCGAAGAGCACGCGCTGCGCATTCTTCAGCTCCAGGCAATTCTTCACAATGAAAGCATCGCCGTCCGCCGCGCCCACAAAACCGGGCTGACCTGGCTTCCACAGAAGCGGCTTGAAAAGATGGTTGTGCCGGATTTCGATGTCAGCCGGCGTGGTGGACCCACGCGCTCCGCCAAGCATGATCGACTCTCCCGAGGCTTCGAGAAAGTTATTGACAATCTTGTAGGGGCCTCCAGTTTGGTCGCCGGTCCCACCGTTGATGGCCTGCGAATCAATACAGGAACCGCTTTTCGAAATGCAATGAAAATCCGTGAAAAATGAATTGATGATTCCTACCTCGGTGGTCCCGCTCAAATGAATTCCACCTTTGGTTTCATCCTGAGCTGTACCGTGCAGCCAGAGGCGATCGAAAATGAGATGGTTTGCCGCCTCGTCCGGTTCCACCAGATGACGCATGCGGAATGCGGGTCCACGGGTGATCTCTAAACCAATAAACCGGTAATGGTTGGCGCCGTCGTCGAGAAGGATGGGACCGGATTCGGCGTCGGACGCGAGTTCCAGCCGCGCCAGCACATTGTGCACGGAAGCACAGTGGAAATCTGGCCGCCCCGGAAGAGACGCTACGCCGGCATAACACGGCGTCACGATTGTGTTTTCGGAGGGTAGGGCACTGTCGGCTGCGCTGGTGCGCACGATGATCCAGTGACCATCGTCGCAGGATTTTTTCGGAAAACGGTATCGACCACGAAAGGTCGCTCCAGCCTGAAGCTGCAAAGTGTCACCGCATTGGGCGTCCTGGATTGCCGCCTGTAGGTCGTCCCCTTCCTTCACCATATGCACGCGGCCTGGGGCGGGGGTGTCGGCAAGCGAGGTTTTCACATACTTGCGGGGAAGTTCTGCGGGGCCATCGAAGTTTCCTGGCTGGAGCGGCCGCTGGTCAATTCCCGAGGCCAGCGGCACGAAACCAGTCGCCATCAAGATAGCAACCATTCTTACGAGAACCGCTGAACTAAGGACTACCCGCAGCCAAGAGCCAATCGGGGCACAAACTCCAACAGGAACGAGAGGACAATTCTTGGGATTGGGGGACATCATGCGGGAGGCTTCCATCATAGCACGTCAATTTGTGCACTATGAGAGCGCCCGTAGCCTAGCCACACGGTTTGTCGTAATCCGCGCGGATTACGTCGAGAAGATCTGGTTGCGGTTACTCCACTCCGGCAGTTGCGCTATTGAGGCCGGTGATATCAGCGCCGGGATCCAGGCCATCTGTTCCCTGGCCCTTATAGGGACTGGAAGGAGCCAAAGCGTAATTGCCGGTTGCGTAATCCACAAAGCCGACGCTATTCACAGAGTTGACAAATATCTGCCCGGAGGGCCAGTCGTTGGATGGATATTTTGGGAGATCTCCCGCGAAAAGATTTCCCGTAAATACGTAGGCCTTGAAGCAGGTATTGAGGGAGAGAAGCGGAGAGTCCGAGGCGGCACAATTTTGCGGTCCGCCACCGGCCGAGACAAACGGGTTAGGTGGAGTCGCAATGAGATTATTTTCGAAGACGAATCCCGGCATTTGCGAGACCGGATTCAGAATGGACAGAACGTGACTGGCGGGGTCAGGGAACGCCGTATTATGCCGGATCGATACATTGCTCAAAACTTCAGTCGTGGACGGGCTGGTCATGAGCATAAAGAGCCCGTAACCGTCGTATTGGACTTTGTTGACATTCTCGATCAAATTATCGTGGATGCTGTAGCGCTCGCCGGCGGCGGCATACCCTCCGGACTTTCCTTTGCCGTTTCCAATACCAAAGCCACCGGCAGTATTGGTTATCACGTTATAGCGAAACGTAATATCGGTATCCTGACAGGGAATGCACCCGCCATTTTGAGTCGCGGGATCGATCAAGACAGAGAAGCCGTGCTGGGTGAATCCGCCCCATACATTCTCGAAAATGTTTCCCTCAAGAAGTATGCGTTGCCCATTCTTCAGCTCGAAATTGTTTTTTACGATGAACGGATCGCCCGTATAACCGCCCACAAAGCCTGGTACGCCTGGTTGCCACTGCGCCGGCTTGAACAAGTGGTTGTAACGGATTTCTATATCAGCGGGGGTGGTAGTCCCCGGTCCGCCGCCGAACATGATTGACTCACCTGCGGCTTCCAGAAAGTTGTTGTCGATCTTGTAAGGGCCGCCGGGTAGCGTTCCGTCTCCACCATTGACGTCCTGAGAGTCGATGCAACTTCCGTGCTTTGAGATACAGTGGAAATCTGAAAAGTAGGAATCCACAATTGCCGTATTGGTGATGCCGCTCAAATGAACCGCGCCTTTGGTCTCATCCGTTGCCGTGCCGTGCATCCAGACTCGGTCAAAAATGATCTTGTCGGCGGTCTCGTTCGCGGCTACCAAATTCCACATGTGTACGGTAGGTAAATCGCGCGTGATCTCGAGCCCGATGAATCGATAATGATTGGCTCCGGGAAGGAAATAGAGAGCTCCTGGCATGCCGGGCACGGTATAGAGAATCTGCGCCAGCACATTCTTCAGCACAGGGCAGGTAAAGGCGGGTCGGCCGGGCAGCGAGGCTACGCCCGCATAACAGGGATTCATGCGAGTTCCCTCGGGTGGAAGCGCGCTGTCCGGGGAACTGGTGCGGATAATGATCCAATGTTGATCGTCACAACTCTTGGCGGGCAATTCGAAGCGGCCCGAAAAAACTGCGCCGGCTTGTAGTTGAAGCGTGTCTCCGCAATTTGCATTATTCAACGCCGTCTGCAGGTCTGCGCCAGCATTCACCGGGACGATGGCGCCGGGGGCGGGAGTATCCGCCATGCTGGTTTGCAAGTAAACCAGCGGCAATTGCGCCGGACCGTCGTAGCCCGTGTAATTCAAACCGGTGTTGGCGGTGACCTGAAGGCTGAAAGAGGCGGTTGCACTGTTGGCGGCGGCGTCCGTGACCTTCAATGTCAGGGAGGAGTTTCCAACTTGAACAGGTGTGCCTGTGATGGAGTCGCCTACCAGCGACAAGCCCTGCGGGAGGCTGCCGGAAAAAAGGCTCCATTGATAGGGCGGTGTTCCCCCGCTGGCAGTCAGCGAAGCGTTATACGGAGCGCCGGTCTGGCTGGTCGGCAGCGCCGTCGAGACAATCGCAAGTTTGCTCGAGGCGCCGAATGTAATCGTGGCCGATGCCTTAGCTCCGGAGTTGGCGATACTGACCGCCGTAACGGTTACCGGTGCAACAGAAGTCGGAGCGGTAAATAATCCGGTACTCGATATCGTCCCCCCGCTCGTCGTCCAGACCACGCCCACGCTGCTCGTGCCGCTTATCGTCGCAGTGAATTGCAGACTCGCGCCAGGAGAAATCTGCGCGCTAGCGGGAGAAACCTGTACACGAACATCCGACGGCGTTCCTTGCGAGCTGCTTGTCGGCGAACTTGCACCGGAAACCGATGAGCAAGAACTAGTGAAGAGAGCGGTTGAAAGCAAAACCAGCGTAACCACGAGTTCCTGCTTTGTTACCTGGCGGCTAAGCTGGAGGAGCCTTGCTAAAGGCTTGCGGCCATCGTACAGGGACATAAAATCTCTTCCTCGAAACGGTATTGGGGGCTTGCGTTCGAGCCTTGTTCGCACTCTAAGGTGACCTCGGCGTGTGCGCTAATTACGGAAGGCTTAGGCTCTTTAAACCCTGGAGGTACATCTCCGAGGAATGAGTCCTCTAGTAACGTGCTGGACTGATACGTGTAACTGGCCGAAAAACAGCCATGTTCGATTCACGCAGTTGTTCTAGGCGGTGGAGCTGCGGGTAACGAAGCGGATCCTGAATTCGAGCCTTGCCGCCCGCAGTTTGCAGATCGAACGGAGGCCGCGGCGCTGGCTTACTTGTGCCGGGAGGCAATCTAATCAAGTCCTCTGGTAGAGTAAAAGCCTCGGCTATGAAACTGTCCGTTGTCATGCCCGTCTACAACGAGCGGTCCACTCTTGCGAAAGCCGTGCAGCGTGTTCTTTCGGTCGGGTTGGAGATCGAGTTGCTGTGCGTAGATGATGCTTCCACTGACGGCTCGCGCGAGATTCTGCTGGATTTGCAAAAACAATGGCAGCAGATTCAAGTCTTCGTGCAGCCGCACAATATGGGGAAAGGCGCGGCACTCCGGCGTGGTATTCAGGAGGCCACCGGGGATTATGTGATCATTCAGGACGCCGATTTAGAGTACGATCCCAACGATTACCGCAAATTGCTCGAGCCATTGGACAGCGGGCAGGCTGACGTTGTGTATGGGTCGCGCTTTCTGGGCGCCGGGCCTCACCGCGTTCTTTACTACTGGCATTCGGTGGGGAACTGGTTCCTGACCGTGCTCTCCAATATGCTCACCAACCTCAACATGTCAGACATGGAGACGTGCTATAAGGTTTTTCGGCGTGAGGTAATCCAGTCGATCCCTCTCAAGGAAGACCGCTTCGGCTTTGAGCCCGAGATTACGGTGAAGATTGCCAAACGCAACTTGCGAGTGTACGAAGTTGGCATCGGATACTGGGGCCGCACGTATGCCGAGGGCAAGAAGATCGGATGGAAGGATGGCTTCCGCGCCCTGTGGTGTTTGATCAAATATGCCTGGATAGAGCGGGAGACGGTTGGCGATGGCCCGGCACTCAAAGCCGAAGAGTGAAATCGGTTCTGGGCTGCGGAGAATTTGTCAGGAACTATGATCGCGAAGCAGGGCGGAGCGCAAACGATCATAATTGGAATTTCCCAGTAACTTCTTGGCCGCCTCTCGAAGTTGAACGGCGAATTGCATTCGACCCAGGTTGCGTCCCTCGCAGAGTTTTTGAAATGTAGCCGGGGAGGTCGAGCGCATAACGGCTACGCGGCCCAGCGCGAATGGATCTGAGCTTTTGAAATTCATCTGGATCCGGCTGGTCGATACTGTGCGATATCCCGCAGTCAGCGCCTTTTTCAGGGTACGGCTATCGTATCGTCCGCCCGGGCAGGAAAAATGCTCGACTTTTTTGCCCAGAATTTGCTCTAACTGTATCTTGGCCCCGGCTATCTCCCGATGCAGATCTTCATCGTTTATATCCGTGAGATAGGGGTGATTCATGGAATGGCAGCCGATCTCGAAACCGAGCCCAACCAGTTCGCGAAGTTGCGAACGGCTCAGATACCCAGGTTTTTCCAGAAAGCCGGTTGTGATATAGAAAGTCGCGCCGAAATTGAGTTGCTTCAGGAGCGGAGCGGCATAGAGAAGATCGCTCTCGCAGCCGTCGTCGAAAGTGAGGGCCACCGTTTTCTCCGCGAAATTTTCGACGGCCTTGCCGACGCTTGCGCCTTGCCATCCTGAATGCTGCAGCATCTCCATCTGCGCACGAAAATCCGCCAGGCGCACAATGTAGCGGACGTAGCCCGGTTCACTTTGCGCGAGCGGGCGTCCCGGCGATTCCAACTCGTGGTACATGAGAAAGACCACGCCTGGTTCACTCATCGCTGGGCTGCCCCATTTTCGATCGCCCCGCTTAGAGATGCGATTTGTAATGAAGAGTTGGTCAAGATTCAAAAGTCGCTACTCGATCGTATCTCCGGCAATTTCAGCGGAATCCGGGTCACGCACGGGTTAACCGGCAAGAGCCATATGGTTCGAGGCTTTTCCCCAATTTAGCATGGACACCGGCGGCGATCTTATGCCAACCTGAATCGAGTGGAGCATCTCATCCAGAAAAAATGTCGAGCGCGAAGACCAAAACCATGAGAAGCACGGCCCCGGTTTTCGTGCTCGGTTGTCCGCGTTCGGGGACGACGCTGCTTTACGACATGCTGCTCTCCGCTGGCGGTTTCGCTGTATACCTCGCCGAATCGAATGTGTTTAACGTGTTGGCTCTTCGCTTCGGAGAGCTGAGCAGCGCAAGCAACCGCGAGAAACTTTTGCAGGCGTGGCTGGGCAGCAAGCTGTTCCGCGCGTCAGGACTCGATGCCCAATTCGTAAAAAGCAAAGTGCAGGACGATTGCCGCAATCCTGCAGATTTCCTGAACATCGTGATGAATGAGATCGCCCACCGGCAAGGGATGCGGCGTTGGGCGGAGAATTCGCCCGAAAGCCTTCTCCATCTTCCGCTGATCAAGAGATTGATTCCATCGGCGCTAGTGATCCATATGATTCGGGATGGCCGCGCCGTGGCGATGTCACTGGAGAAACTCCGCTATGTGCGCCCGTTTCCGTGGGAGCAGCGCCAGAGCCTGATGGGTGCTGGCGCCTATTGGGAATGGATGGTCGAGCGCGGCCGCGACTACGGCCATCGGCTCGGCGCCGATTACGTGGAAATCCGATTCGAGGATCTGATCGCGCAGCCGCAAGCGACTCTGAATCAGATTGGCACTTTCATCGACCAGGAGCTGGACTACGGCCGCGTGCTTCAGGTTGCTTACGGATCGGTCGCCCGGCCGAACACATCGTTCACCCACGAAGCGGTGGGGCATACGTTCAACCCGGTCACCCGATGGCAAAAGTCTTTCCCGGCCGACCAGTTGTCGCGCTTCGAATCGATGCTGGGAAATACATTGCGAGGATTGGGATACACTCCGGTAACTGCAGCGGGCGAGCCCAGTGCGGCATTGCAGGCCACGCGGCTCCTGTACCGCAGCTACTTTGAAGCGAAGCTGTGGTTCAAGCGACACGAATGGATCCGCCGGCTTCGTCCCGCGCTCACCAGCGCCGAGATCGACGCCTCCGTGCTGGCTGAAGATCATCCACCCGAAGTGAGGAATTTCTTGTCGCAGCCGTCGTGATCTCATCCCTGATCTCATCCCCGCGGTCGTGACGGTTGTTTTTCTAAAGCATCAGGTTCCGAGCAGAACACTTCCAGTCCCGCTTTGCCGACGACGAATTCACCCCGCGCAACGGTTTTGCTTGCGCTGAGAACGCGTCGCTGGTCGATTTCGATATAACTTCCATCGCAAAAAACGACCACGTCGTTTTCGCCCCCGGAGTTCCTTCTGCAATAGGCGAAGCTCGCATCGCTTTCCACGGCATCGCATCGCCACGGTTTTTGCTGCGCAAAGAAGAAGAGATGTTCTTCACCCAGCAGCTTGCAGCTGTAAACTCGTGCTCCTGAGGCCGAAACTTGCAGCAGTGCGCCGGGGCGATGTGAAGCCTCATGGACGCTCAACAAGGTTGCAAACTCGGCAGGCAACTTCGCCAGCGCACTGAAGTTCAAAGTCGTGGCCGGCGCCTCGACACCATAGGCTGGCGACCAGCGATCCCGTAAGATTTCTTCGTTCCATTCATGGCCTGATGCAGAGATGATCGTCAAACCATCAGACGATCCAATATTTCGGAAAAAGTGGTGTTCAGAGCTCAGGTCCGCTCCCAGATGCCACGGGATGTTCAGTTTCGTTTCTCCATCGCCCTCCGCTAAGTCCCTTATGAGGAACAGCCCACAGTTCAATGCGACGACCCAACGGCGATGCACTACGGCCGGAACCTGGTGGGTATAGCCATCGTGGCTGCCACAAAAGAGAGTGAAGGTTTCTCCTTCAATCCACCGCTCGACCTTTGAGCATGCAACCTGGCGCCAAGAAAAGGGACCCGACGGCTCCGATTGGCTGGCCTCTCGCACGCGCAGCGCGTTATGCATGATGGTGCTGCGGAACAAATCGCGTGCGTTATTTGCGCCGACATATTCGAATGTCCCGGGGTCCATCAGGAGAGATTGCCCGTTCTGTGACAGACAAATGCTCAACGCGTCGGCGTGGGCGTGTCCACTGCTTGGAATCATTTCTCGCCCGGCACTAATCACCATCTGGGCGCGAGGCTCGGAAGCGGCGAGCAAATAAAGTCCTGCATGGGGTAAAGCTGCGGATTTCCACTCCGGAGCTTGCGGCGGCAATCGATCAAAAGCGTCGACGCCTGCCGCTCCGAGAAGCCAGACCGTCTCTTCGCGTAACCCATCGGCCTGGGCCTTAAAGTCGCCGCGATGGTAGCGCACGGCCCCGGTGACCAAGGGATCCAGTAAATGTTCGTTGCGGTTGCGCCGCCCGTCAAACAGGCGTCCGCCATCGTCATCGCCGAAACGCGGCGGCGGACCGGCGCGGCTGAGCAACGATAGAGCTTGCAGCATGCGCTGCAAAGTTTCTTCGAACTCGCGCGGAATCGCCACTCCATTCAACTCCGCCAAAAGCGCGGAGTGTAGGAAAAAATCGATCGCATACACGTGGTAGTAGGTGGACCCTTCGAAGTGAAAACCATCGGAATGAACTTGCCGTTGCGCTTCGCGCAATACTATTTCCCAGCCCAACGACTTCCAATGTTTCGCGGCAGAAAGCTCTGGGCAGAAAAGTCCTAGAAAAAATAACGCCACGCCTTCGCCCAGCAAGTGCGTATTTGGCGAAAAATAGGTTGAAAGATAGCGTTCGATGTGGCGCCCGCTGAGCGCCTGCGCGTGCAGCCATGCTTTGCGAAAATCGGCCGGGCACGCGGCTGTGCCATCGAGAAGATGGAACATCCATAGCCAGGAAAGGCTGCGAAATGCAACTTCTAGGCTGCTGGCCCAGTTGATCCCGATGGGATAAGGATTTTCGGCATGCCAGTGCTTCCACTGTCGAAAGATTTCATCGGCGTACCGCGATTCTCCCGTCAGCCGATATGCTTTGGCCAAAGTCACGAAGTGCTGATGCCGATTGAGTTCCCAGGTAATTTTGGAGTCGCCCACTTCTTCGAAGTCGAGAAAGCGAATCTTGTGAAATGGTTTTCTCGGGGCCCGCTTCCCGTGAATCGGGTCCAAGTGCCAATCGATCGGGTCGCCAAAGTCGAGGTTTTCATAGCCCAGAAGATCAAAACGATGATGGCAGAGCTTGTCGGCTTGCGCTTTAATTTGTGCGACTTGCTCCGGAAGTCTCTGGCGAAGCGTCTTTAAAATCGAATCGATTGAGGCCGGGCTGAAGAAAAAGCGGCCGGGCTGTGAACGTTCGGCGCCAGCCGTGACCGCCACGAAGTCCAATCCAAGACGAGACCGGATCGCGTCGGCGCGTTTGCATATCTCCTGGCTGCTTCGCTCAATAATTTCGCGGCGATCCATGGCAGAGAGCCGGGCCGCGATTTGACGCCAGCCCTTAGCCGCCATGCTGCTCCCAGGATGAAATGTTTCTCGTCTTATGCACTGATCAACCTTACCGAATCTATCCTAATTACGCAGTCATGATTGCAAGGTTCACCGGGACTCTCGCCAAGTCCTAAAAATAGTCGTCAGCTACGTCGCGGGCAAGCACTCTGGCATAATTGATAAAGCAAGAATGGCCATGGTTGGCTTTCCCGGAGATATCGTGATCGAATGCTTGAACTTCGAAAAATGCCGCCCCACCGCAGTCGACCCGGGAATCTGCTGGTAGCGGCGTGAAGATCCTCTGGGTCAAAGCGGGAAAGCTCTTGCCGGTCGACACCGGCGGCAAAATTCGTTCCTATAACATTCTCAAACATCTTGCCCGACAGCAGGCTGTGACGCTGCTTTCCTATTACGGAGGGCAGCGCGATTCCGATTACGAAACGGCAGTCACGGCGCAGTTTCCCGGCGCTCGCACGATTTACACCGCTGCCCCGGAGGGCTCAATTGCGGTGCAAGCGCTTGATTATCTCGGGCGTTTGCTCCAATCGGCTCCCTTTGCCGTAAGCAAGTTTACCGACCGCCAAGTTAAAGAGACGCTGGCATCATGGCTGGGAGGAGATGGTTTCGATGTTGTGGTCTGCGACTTTCTTTCCGCCTCGCACAATTTTCCGCCGAATCCTGGCCTGCCCTGCGTCTTGTTCCAACATAATGTGGAAACCGCGCTGTGGCAACGGCTGGCGGGCACGGAGTCGAACCTGGCGCGCCGGCTGGCTTACAAGATCGAAGCGGCCAAGATGGCGCGCTACGAAACCGCCGCGTTGCGACGCTTTCCGCATGTGATTGCCGTTTCCGACCACGACCGCGAACAAATGTTGAAGATGAACCCCGGTGCGCAGATCACCGTCGTCCCAACCGGTGTCGATACGCAGCGTTACGTCGTGGCCGGGCCTGCGGCGGTGGACCCTCCGAGAATCGTCTTTACCGGATCGATGGATTGGGAGCCGAATATCGACGCGGTCATTTATTTCTGCCGTGAAATTTTCCCGCAAGTTCAGGGGGGATTTCCCTCGGCGATTTTTCAGATTGTGGGGCGCAACCCGCACGGCAAAGTGAAACGTCTGGCTTCGGAGTCGGTTCAGGTCACCGGAACCGTTCCTTCCGTCTCCGATTACTTGCGCGATGCCGCCGTTGTGATCGTGCCGCTGCGCATCGGTGGAGGGACGCGGCTGAAAATCTTTGAAGCCATGGCGATGGGGAAGGCTTTGGTTTCAACTTCCATCGGAGCCGAGGGTCTGGACGTGCAGAGTGGCCGCGACCTCCTGCTGGCGGATGATCCTAAGAGTTTTGCGGATGCCATTCTGTTGCTCCTGCGAAATGGCGAAGTGCGCCGCAAATATGAACAGGCAGCGGTCAAACTCGCATCGCAGCACGACTGGTCGCGCATTGCGGAACGCTTCACCGGAGTACTGGAGATGGCTGTGCGCGAGAGCAAAACTTCCGGCGGAGCGTCAGTCCGGACGATGGAAACATGAAGGTCCTCGTGCTCGACGGGCACCAAAATCAGGCCGTCGCCAGCGTGCGATCGTTGGCTCGCGCTGGCCACGAGGTATTCGTTGGCGAATCCGACACCTGGTCCAAAGCGGCGTGGTCTCGATATTCCAGCGGCCGGGTGCAATATCCCGCTCCGCGGGAGAACGCGGGGGCGTTCATCGCGAAATTGGTCGAGTTTGTTCGGCGGGCTGCGGGCACGTTGGTGATGCCTATGACGGAGGCCACCACCTTGCCCATTTCACAGCATCGCGACATTCTTCTCGCGGCGGGGGCTCGATTGGTGCTGCCCGATCATCAGAATCTTCTCCGCGCATTCAACAAGGACGCGAGCACGCAGTTGGCCGCCTCGCTGGGAATCGCAACGCCGAAGACAGTGGTCTTAACCAGTCTCGAACAGGCGCGCGATTTAGCGCGTTCCACGGCGTATCCGGTGGTGCTTAAGCCGCGGGCTTCCGAAGAGCTGTCGAGCAGTGGCTCGGTGCGCACCGGCGGCCGTCCGCGGTATGCCAATTCTGCAGAACAATTCGAGGCGGCGTATCGAGATATCAGCTCGCGCAGCGCGGCGGTGTTAGTGCAGGAATTCATCCCGGGGGAGGGCACTGGATATTTTGCCTTGCTCAACCACGGGGAATTGCGGGCAGAATTTGCCCACCGGAGAATCCGCGATGTGCATCCCACGGGCTCGGGCAGTTCGCTTCGCGAGAGCATTTCTCCTGATCCGGAGATTCGCCAATGCTCGCTCGCATTGCTGCGAGCCCTCAAGTGGCATGGCGTGGCTATGGTTGAATTCCGGCGGAGTGCGGGGGGTCCCGTTTTTATGGAGGTCAATGGGCGCTTCTGGAATTCGCTGGCGCTAGCCTGTTACTCTGGCGTGGACTTTCCCGCCATGCTGGCGCACTTGGCTGAACACGGCGATGTGCCCGCGCTGGATAGTTACCGAACGGGGGTTCGCTGCCGCTGGCTGCTAGGCGATTTTCGCCATCTGATTGAAGTTTGGAAAGGGCCGCCGTCGGGTTATCCGGAGACCTATCCCGGCCGCTGGCGCACCGTGTTCGAGGTTTTGGCGCCGGTTCCGGGCACGTACCATGACTTGTTCCAGTGGCGGGATCCGCTGCCGGAATTGGGTGATTGGATCAATATCGGCGGCCGTCTGGCAGCGCTTGGAAAGGCAAAGAAAACCAGCGAAGACGGGATCGGAAAACCATGAAAGGCGCGATGCACATCCACAGCACGTATTCGGATGGCGAATTCACGCTCGCCGAATTGCGGGAAGTCTTTCTCGCGGAAGGCTGCGCCTTTGTGTGCATGACCGATCACGCCGAATACTTCGAGCCAGATACGGTGGCGCGCTATGTCCGCGAATGCGAGGCTTTATCCGATGAAAAACTCCGCATAGTTCCAGGCCTTGAGTATCGTTGTGAACGCGAGATGCATATACTCGGATACGGCGCCACCGCGCTGAGCCAGTCCACGGACCCGAAAGAAATCATCGAACATATCGACGCGCAGGCAGCAATCTCCGTCATCGCCCATCCCAAGAACGAGTTTTTTCCTTGGATTGAGACCTTTGAAACTCTGCCCCAAGGAATTGAGACCTGGAACTCCAAGTATGATGGGCGTTATGCGCCGCGTCCGGGAACATTTGCTCTATTGCAGAAGTTAAAGCAGCGGAAGCCTTCGATGCTTGCCTTTTATGGACAAGACTTGCACTGGAAGCGGCAATTTCGGCAACTCTTTGTGGAGTTGGATGGCCGAACCATAGATGGCCTACCCATAGATGGGCGATCCATAGATGGGCGATCCATGGACGCGCGAGAAATTCTGTCCACGATTCGTGCGGGCAAGTACGCAGGTCGCAAGAATGCTTGGCGGTTGCCCTCCGGCGGAATACTGCCCGCGCAACTTCTGGCGCAATTCGGGAGAATGCAGGCGAGTTCTTCCGGCATCTGGCGTCTGGTGAAGCAGGTGAAGACTGGGTTGGACCGGGCCGGGATCACGGTCCCGGAATCGCTAAAAGCCAGACTACGGCGAGTCTTCTGATTACGGGAAAGGGAACGAGTTGCGATCTCAGTAATCGCAGCTTCCAGCCGCTTCGCAGTTTCTCACCGTAGATAAGTCTTCGATCACCTCCAGCGACCACGAACTGTTCAACGTGTTATAGACATCGACGTACAAACGGCCACGCACGGAATCGATTGCCATACTGCCGGGTTGAAGCCCCGCCTCCAGCAGGAAGGTCGACAGCTTCTTCCCGGACTCGTTGTAGACGTTGATCGAGTTCCCTGTGGAATTGGACAGATACACGTGGCTCATCGCATTGTTCACTCCCATGGCAGCGGGAGTATAGCTCAGCGTGACAGTTTTACTGATGGTGTCGTCTTTTCCCTTGATGATTTGCAAGTTCCCGCCGGAGGTGGCGAACAGCAGGTTGGAGTAGGAATCGACCGCCAACACAGTGCCAAAACCTGTGTTTGAAACCGCAAAGGTTGTGCCGTTGATCTCCCGGGAAACTCCGCCTGAAGTCACGTAGAGTTTCCCGGTGGCCGGGTCGACCACCGGCGCTGGCGCGATCGTACCGCCCGGAGTGATGGGGCCGCCAGCCACCGCATACGTCTTGGGGTTTAACAACCACACTGGATCGTTGCCTGTGCCACACTGCGACGCCACCCAGATGTGGCGATTGCAATTGAAGGCCACCGCCGCTGGGCAGGATCCTACTTTGGTGGAAGAAATCTCTACATCGGTGTTGCCGTTATATACGACCACGTCGCCATTGGAGCCATTGCCCGTCCAAATATTATCGTTGGACATGTCCACGCTCACGCCTGCCGACGGAGTAATCGTTTTCGTGATCGCGAATGTAACTCCGTTGATCACCGTAAGCTGGCTGCTGCCGCCGGTCACCGGGCCACCCCCGGCGTACACCAAGTTTAGAGCGGGATCCACGGCAACCTGCCCGGCCGAAGCGGTTGCGATGGGAATTGTCGCGATGACATTTTGCGAAGATGCAAGGGCAGCAAGCAGGAAAATCGAGGCTGCAGTTGCACCCAGATTCAGGGCGGTGCGCATGAGATTCATAGGTGACTCCAAGGGCTGCAATTCTACGGTTGAGACGCGGCACGCGGTGTTAAAAGGACATTAAAATTCAGGACAAAGGGGGGTATCGATGAAAGACAGCCTGGGTGCGGAGAATCGACTTGGAATTGCCGGCGGAGAACGATCGGGGATTAAACGCCTGCACCCGGTTCAATCGGTGTAGAAAGTTCGGAGCCCGAGGTTGCCAACTCCAATGGAGAAGTGTTGGTAAACCTGCCCAGGGGCGTGTTCACTTTGAACCACAACTTTGTATCTAAAAAGAGAGAATAAGCTCCCCGCAGATAAAGTTTATCGCTCGCAGCTTTTCGTTCTTCTTGGGAAGTTGTCAATGTGTAGCCGCTCTGTGCCAAACAGTCGCCCACCGTGACTTCAATCGAGGCAACGTCCGCTTCCGACAAGCTCTGTCGCCACCGGTTCAGCGGAGGCGGTTGGCTTGCGCTCTCCTGGCGAAACGAAG
Source organism: uncultured Acidobacteriaceae bacterium (assembly GCA_963710965.1). Lineage (GTDB taxonomy): Bacteria > Acidobacteriota > Terriglobia > Terriglobales > Acidobacteriaceae > Sulfotelmatobacter. Next base: position 45,079 of record CAVQCP010000062.1, read on the forward strand.
AATTCGATTCGCTCAATGTTCCCAGGGAAGACTGCTGGATACGATCGTAGTCCAGGTCGTGCTCCAAAAAATCGCCGAGAGTCGCCAGCGTGCGGCGCGGATCGCCGACCAGGTCTTCATAGCGAATCTCGATGTAATCCTGGGGCATGGCGCTGCCATAATGGCGGCCTTTCCGCACCATCCACTCCCAGTAGAGGGCCGTTTCCCTCAGGCCAGCCGGTTTGCGGTTCCAAAAGAAAGGCGTGAAGCCGCCCATTTTCTTCAACGAAAGTGCAATATCCCTTCCATCGCGGACGATGTGCACAAACAGCGCCCGGGGAATGTCCGCTTTGATGCGAGGCATGTATAGAACATTATCGGGATCGTAAACCGCCCAGCGAGTGGAATTTTGATTGCGAGCGATGTCATCCATAACAATACGGATGAAGTCGCCACCGTTGCGCGCGTCGTCCAGCTTAGCAGCTAAGGGAGAGGCTTCGAGACCGGACCGCCGGAAACCTTTGCTGCGCAGCCAGGTGTCTATGATTTTCTTGCGGCTCCGCGGTTTGTCCATGGGCCCAAAACGAGGAATCAACATTTTGTAAATCGGAAGATAGCCGCGGTAGATCGCGAAGCCGCCGGCGGAAAGGAGGGTGTCGTACAGCAGGTTGGTTCCCGAGCGGTGACAACCGACTACAAATACGGGGCACGTTCTTCGAACTGCGCTGCTCTGGCTCTGCACGCCTTTCCTGTCACCCCCGCAAGTTGGCTGGACCTCTCCCCGAATCATAGCATTTCGTTGTGCCAAACCCCGCACCGGACCGAGCGAAAGCCGCGATCGTGGCGGAGTTGTCAATTGCGGCTCTCCGTAACATACTGGGAAAGTACCGCTCGATCTCCGAACAACAGGAAAATTTTCCATGACTCCGCCGAGAATTGCCGCGACCGTGTATCCCGCTCAAGAAATTGCGGCTCCTGCCAGATCGGAAAAATTAGCAGGTTGGGGCCTGATCGCGATCGGCGCTGTGTGCCGCATAGTTTCTTTTTGCTTCTCCGATAACGCGGGCGGCGATGCGGGCGCACACGCGGGAGCGGCGGCGGCGTGGTTGCAGCACCCCGGCCTGAAATTTGTTTTCGGCACCCAACCCCCCGGCCATTTCTGGCTGATCGGATTATTTTCCCTGATGGTTCCCGATGTAGTGCTGGCGGGCCGGCTGTTGAGCCTGGTCTGTGGCATTGCTTCTCTCTACTTCGTGTGGCGCATCGCGGGCTTGTTATTGGGCGAGTCAGCGGGTATTTTTTCCCTCGCAGCATTCACCTTTTACAGTTTGCAGATTGGCTATAGCACAACTTCCTCGGCCGAAGTTCCTTACTTGTTTTTTTTGCTGGCTGCGACCTATTTTTTCTTTTCCGGCATAAGCGCAAGCGTCAACCAATTCGGCCGTTGTTTGCTTTCCGGTTTCCTTTTCAGCATCTCTGAGTCGATCAGGTTTGAGGCGTGGATTTTCCTTTTTGCACTACTTACAGCGACCGCGGCGATTTGGATTTTTCGCCGCCGGCGCCCAAGTCTAAGTCTGGCGTCGATTGCGGCATTCTGTCTGTCTGCCGGCGCCTGGCCGATTTTCATGATGGGCTATTCGTGGCGCACCTTCGGCGATCCCATGCATCTGGTCACTTTGAACCGGATGCGCGTCACCCAAAGCCTGACGACGGTATCCTATGCGCATCAATTAGCCGTAATGCCAGTCGCAATCGTGGCCAGCGTTTCGGTCGTCGCGCTATTCGCTGCGGTGGCGGGGACTTTACTGGCATTCACTTCGCGCGTTGATTCTGCGCTTCCGATCCCATCGATCACTGCCGCCATTTTTTCCGCGACAACGTTACTGTTCGCGGCCATCGAGACCTACGAAATTCTCACCGGTGGACTGCTGGCGACCGCGCGCTACACCATCACTCTGGGTTCGCTGTTGTGCATCCTATCCGGGTACGGATTTGCGTGGTTTCAGCAGGAGTTCATGCCCATGCGAGCCCGTCTCGCGCGAGCAGTTGTGATTGCGCTACTGATGCTGAACAGCGTGACGCTGTTAGCCATCAGCATGACTCACAATCGATTTGCGGATGAATTTGCTTCGGTGTCGCCGCGCCTCCGCTATCAACCGCATATTGCGGTTGTGGCACGCTACCTTCGGAGCCACATGCGGCCCGACGATGCGGTCGTCTTCGACGATTACAACGTTGAGTCGAACATTCTTGCGGAAGCCGCCGGCCTGCCGGTAGGGCCGGGACGCCGCGCCTACCTGGCCAGCAGGCAGAATGATATTACGGTGCAGCAATACGTCGAGCAGGAACATCCGCGTTTCTTGGTGTATTCTGAGCGAGGTACGCTGCGCCAGTGGATTGACCTTCCTGCCGGCTGTTTGGGGATACAAGAGATTGGACAGATAGGATTTCACTGTGCCTTCGCCAGTCAAGTGTACCGGGTTTACGAACTGAGCTACCGCTGAACCAAATCGATGAAACTCGCAACCTGCCAGTGAGCTATGACCTATCCCAGAATCGCCATCCTCATCCCTTGCTTCAACGAAGAGCTTACAGTTGGGGCGGTAGTGCGCGACTTTCATGCCGAAGTGCCCGAAGCGGAGATCTACGTTTTTGATAACAATTCCACCGATCGCACGGTGGAGCGCGCGCTGGAAGCTGGAGCTCGCGTCGCGCACGAACGGAGGCAAGGCAAGGGATTCGTCGTGCAATCGATGTTTTGCCAGGTCGACGCGGACGTCTACGTGATGGTCGATGGGGACGCCACCTATCCCGCCGGAGAAGTTCGCAAGCTGATGGAACCGATCCTTCGTGGCGAGGCGGACATGGTTGTCGGCTCACGCTTGATGCCGGGAACGGAGAGCGAATTCCGGCTCCTGAACAAGGTAGGCAACGGATTTTTTCTCAACGCCATCAATTTCATCTTCAAAGTGAAACTTAGCGATGTGCTTTCCGGCTATCGCGCCTTCACCAGGGAATTTGCCAAAAACATCCCGGTCTTCGGTGGTGGATTTGAAACCGAAGTCGAGTTGACCATCAAAGCGCTGGCCCGAGGCTATCGCATTACGGAATTGCCCGTGCGCTTAACGGTCCGGCCGGAGGGCAGCTTTTCGAAAATTAACATCGCCAAAGACGGATTTCTGATTCTCAATACCATCCTCACCCTTTTTCGCGATTACAAGCCGCTCACTTTTTTCGGCGCGATGGGACTGGTGCTCATCGCGATTGGTTTTGTGCCGGGCACCGTGGTCATCGTTGAATTTATTAAGACTGGTCTTGTTCCCAGATTGCCATCGGCGGTGCTGGCGGTCGGGCTGGTGCTTTCGGGCATGCTCCTGATTGTTGTCGGTTTGATACTGCACACCATCACCCGGCGTTTTCAGGAACTGGAGTACCAACTGAAGCGCGGCAAACAATTCGACCGCGAAACCGACGAGGAAGCGCTGGAGTCGCGATGAATTTTTCGGCGTTCTCTCGATTTTGGATGGGGCCGGCCTGATATGTGCGGAATTTGCGGTATTTTTTTCTCCCAGCGTGATTGGCGGGTTCAGTCCGCTGCGCTGGCGGGCATGAACCGGAGCATCGCCCATCGCGGGCCGGATGACGAAGGGTATTTCATCGAAGAAAACGTCGGCCTGGCCATGCGGCGGCTGAGCATTATCGACGTCAAGTCCGGACATCAGCCGCTGGCCAATGAGAAGGAAGATGTCTGGATCGTTTTCAACGGCGAAATCTATAATCATGCGGCCCTGCGCCATGACTTAGAGTCGAAGGGGCACCGTTATCGCACCCACAGCGATACCGAAACCATCGTTCACCTCTACGAGGAGTGCGGCCGCGATTGCGTGAAGCATCTGCGGGGCATGTTTGCCTTCGCCATATGGGATCGCCGTCAGCGTGTGTTATTTGCCGCCCGCGATCGCCTCGGCATCAAACCTTTCTACTATCGCTGGGACGCCAACGCATTTCTGTTTGGCTCGGAAATCAAAGCCATCCTTGCCTACCCGGATACCGAAGCAGCATTCAACCGGAATACGCTTGCCGAATACCTGGCATTTGGCTACATCACTGGCAGTGCGACGATGTTTGCGGGAATCCGTAAGCTGATGCCGGGACACACACTGGAATTAAAAGAGGGCGGAGAGCCTCGGATCGAGCGTTATTGGGATCTCAGGGTCGAGGTTGATCGAGAGCCGCGTCCGCAGTCCTACTACGTCCAGGGATACCGGGATCTTCTGGAGCAGGCGGTTTCATCGCACCTCATGAGTGACGTGCCGCTGGGGATGTTCCTGAGCGGCGGGCTCGATTCGAGCGCGGTGGCAGCATTGGCCACCAGGAGTCGAGGCGATCGCCTCCAGACCTTCGCGGTGGGCTATGGGGAAGAGCAATTTAGCGAACTCGGTTTCGCCCGCGAAGTGGCGAAACACATCGGCTCCGATCATCATGAAGTTCGGCTCAGCCGGGAAGAGTTCTTCGCCAGCTTGCCCCGTTTAATCTGGCATGAAGACGAGCCCATCGTCTGGCCCTCCAGCGTCTCGCTGTATTCGGTGGCGCGTCTGGCGCGGCAGCGCGTCACCGTGGTGCTGACGGGGGAGGGAAGTGACGAAACCCTGGCCGGATACACGCGCTACGCGTGGACACTGCTGAACGCCCGCATGGATCGAGCCTACCGTGGAATCACGCCAGATCGGCTACGGCAATTGGTGCGGAAGGTCATTGCTGCCAGCCCGCTAAGCGCAGGCCTTCATCGTAAGCTCGATCACACCTTCCTGATGCGAGAGGGAAATTCGTGGCCGTCTTTCTACTTCGACAACTTCTTTTCCGCCTTTTCCTCCGCTGAACAGCCGGGACTACTCACGCCCGAAGCTCTGGAAGTGGCCGGAGAGGCTTACTCCGGATCGATGCATGCCTGGGAGAGTTCGAGCGGTGATCTGCTGCATCGGCTGCTTTACACCGATATCAACAGCTACCTCATCGAGCTGCTGATGAAGCAGGATCAGATGAGCATGGCGGCGTCGATCGAAAGCCGCGTGCCGTTTCTGGATCACGAACTGGTGGAATTCACCGCCCGAATTCCCGCGCAGTATTCCATCGAAGGCATGGCGGGGAAATTTATTCTCAAGCGAGCGGTGGAGGACCTTCTGCCCCGCTCCATCGTGTACCGGAAAAAGATGGGGTTTCCCACCCCTTGGGAATATTGGCTGGCGGGACCGCAATTAGACGATCTCGAGAGGTTGCTATTAGAGACGCGAACCGCGGAGCGAGGGCTGTTTCGTCCCGAGGCAGTGCAGCGCTTGTTCGCCGAGCACCGCGCAAAATTCCGCGATCATGGAAACCGCATCTGGCGTTTATTGAATTTGGAATTATGGCAACGCGTCATGATCGACAAAGAATCTATTGACACGGTCTCAGTCAGCCGCCATTTGCCAGCGGCAGCCGCGATCTAAGGACTGGGCAAGAAAAACGATTGGGATGGTGGGTAGTGGGTCAGTTTGAATCTGTCCCTGTTTGAGGGGCGTCATCCCGAAACCCGGCGCAGTTCAGCCGGGTGAGGGATCTCCCGCAGACAAAGGCCTGTGCGGTGGGGGAGATCCCTTCGACTTCGCTCAGGGCAGGCTCTTCGCTCCGCCTGAATGGTGCGAAGTTTTTTCGGGTTTTGCCCTGGGAAAAACTAACGTTCTGTTTCCTGCCTTTTACTTCCAGCCGTCTTGGGGTGAGCCGCTAAAAACAGCCAGCGGGTGGTATCGTTCGAATTTATCCAGGAATGACCGACGCCCGATTCCCAGATAAACTGCACTTCAATGTTGTTGCCGGTGCAACCCGTGGCTACGTTGCCCGATAGGCCGGGCGTGGCTTCGCCATTCGTGCACAAAGTCTCAGTGGTTTGTAGTGTTGTGCATTGATTTTGTCCCACCCAATAATTGAAGGTGTCGTCCACCGTATCGAGATAGAAAGTCACGCCAGAATAAACGGTGGTGCCGTAGTTGCACGGGGGCAGTTCGGTGTCTTCTGTGCCTTGCCACTCCTGCACGGAAATAGGAGCAAGAGCATTTCCCGGCGCCAGCACCGGCGGCGGAGCCGACTGTTGGCCTTCCATCTGCCCTGACGTGGGAGCGATCGCGGCCACGAGATCGGAAATTTCTACACCCACGCGCTCCGCCATCTGCGCACCGGAAGAAAATCCGGTGACGAACACCATGTCCGCGTTCACCTCGTACTGGCTGGTCAAATTGACGATGAGTTGTCGCAGGAAGCCAGCATCATCGGGGCAAGAGGTTGCCGGCGGAGAAGTGCACGTCCCGGACTCGTCGGCCGTAAATGCTGCACTCATGAAATATGCGTTCCAGTTCCATGCACCCGTATCTGAGTTGTAGGTGGAAGCAGGCTGGACCAGGATAAATTCGTACAGGTCCGCAACGCTCTGCCAGCCCCAATCCAATGTGCTGGGATTCCCCGGCGGGTCAATGTGATCGGTTCCGTGCAACATCAGCAACATGGGCGGATTCTTAGGCAGAACTGCGGGCACATACACTTCGTAGTAACGAGTGACGCCATCCCAAGTCATCGTGGGATAGTGGAATTTTCCGGTGTCGACCGATTCCTTCACCGCCTTGGAGGTACTGGTGAGAAATGAGCTGTCGCCTTTGTAGACCGCCGTGATCGAATCAGTGCCGGTTGCCAGCGTCGAGGTCGTGTAACTGACCGAACCGTTGGAAAGCGTCAAGGTCTTCAGCTTCGTGCTGCCACTGTAAAACGACAAACTGCCGGTAACGGGACCGATATACTCCGGTGTCACCGTCGCCGTAAAGGTCACGGATTGTCCCTCGTTGATCGGATTCGCCGAGGTGGTCAAAGAGGTCGTGGTGGTGGCGGGATTGACCACCTGATCTACAGGCGAGGATGTGCTGCTGCCGTAGGTTGAGTCGCCGTCGTATGTCGCCTTGACGTTGTCTGTTCCGCCAGCGGACAAAGTAGAAATCGTAAATTTGGCCTTGCCCCCCTGCAGCGACGCCGTTCCTAGCGTCGTCGATCCCTGCTTGAATGTCACCGTCTCTCCATCCGGTGGATTCGGACTGACTACAGCCGTGAACGTCACCGCCTGGCCGTAGACCGACGGGTTCAAGGACGATGAAATCGTGGTAGTGGTTTTGGTGGTTGCGCTCAGGCTGGCAACGGTTCCGAGCAGCATGACAAAAATAGCTCCGAGCATCTTCATGCGATTTCCTGGCTCCATGGCAGACCACGACGTGCGGAGAATGGGGATTGTTAAACTGGCAGACCTGCTAAACCGCGGGAAACTAAATATCCAACTGCTTTTTTGCGAGACGGAGAACCGAATACCAAAAGCTGAGTACCAGCTCAAGAATACCGTGCTCGAGGCAAATGTCAAGATCGAGTTTGGGAGATTCGTGTGGAGATGCTTTCGGCAGAATTGGCTCTCAGCCTCGATTCGAGGCCATTGGTTTCAAGCTAGCTCGATCGGCCCAGAAAAGTACACTGCAAGTTCCAGGTAAATTGGTCCAAGTTGGCGGGTGTCCCGATTCGCCTGAGGGCGAGCGGATCGTCGCCGGCGCGAACCGGTCCTCGAGCGGTTAGCACCGCCGATTTGAATCCTGCTTCGCGCGTAATGTTCAACGTTTGGTTTGACCATTGTGGGTTAAGCGCAGGGTGAGGATAGGAAAAATGCTCGACCGGTTCGCCCATTTCTATCTCAAGTCTCTTCTGGGAACCTATGATTTCTGAGCGAGCCTCGTATTCGTTCACATGTGCCACGTTAGGATGGGAAAGCGTGTGTGCGCCGACGATGTGCCCAGCCTTTCTGAGAGAACGAATCTGTTCCCAACTCATCATGAATCCATGCGGCGCAGCCACCGGCTCCACTTCCAGAGACTTTTCGATGCCGCCAACAAAATCCAGTTGTAGACTGCCGGTCAACCTGGCCGCGGTTTCCCAAGCCGCGGTCATGGCTGTAGTGCGAAGCTCCGGCGAATCCAATGGGTAATTTCGCTTTTTTCCCTGACCTTCCCAGTGCGGCTTGCGAGTCGTGTTAAAAGCGAAGCGCACTCGGCAATACCACGGCAACAAGCCGTTCGCAACGGCATCGACCATAATGTAAAAAGTCGCCGGAATGCCGTAGCGAGTGAGAATCGGCAGGGCCACATCGTAGTTGTCGGCGAAGCCGTCGTCAAAAGTTACGGCAACTGCGCGCTGCGGGAGTTGGCGCCCAGACTTGGCGAATTGCGCGACCTCATCGAGACTCACCGGAGAAAAATGCCGGGCCAGCGTTTCCATGTGGGCTGCAAAACTGGCCCGGTCACGCGAGACGCCAAGAATGTGATCGGTGGTGCGAGGATCTTCGACGATGGAATGGTACATCAGAACGACCGCGCCGGGTGGCGCGAAGCGGGCAGCGGCGCCGAGGACCGAAGTGCGTAGGAGCGCTTTTTTCACCCAATTCTTGGTTTTAGATACTGGCACTCTCGACTCCCAACGCCCGGAACGGCCAATGATTGATGATAATATATCGCCGAGGGGCGCTGACGGAAAGGCGGGGTGTCCGCGGCAATGCCTCATCTCCAAACTGCATCGTAAGCAGCGCCTGAGGCGCATTTCTTCAATCGAATTACCACAACACTAAACTCTCGGGGACTTGATGTCTTCTCTGGAAAAACTAAAAGCAGCTTTTGTCTCTTCCATCGGCGTGCCGGCAACGGCGGAGTTCGACCGGCTGGCATACGGCCAGACGGCTGGCTGGGACTCGATTGCGCACATGACGTTGATCAATGAAATCGAATCGGGATTCGACATTATGCTGGACACCGATGACGTCATCGACATGAGTAGTTTCAGCAAAGCCAAAGAAATCCTTGGCAAATACGGAGTGGTCTTCGCTTGATAGAAGCAAAGGAAATCGGTGAAGCAAGGGACGCGCGAGGAAATCTCCTGGAGGGAAAGATATGCCTGGTGACCGGTTCCACGCGTGGCATCGGTTGGGCGGTCGCGCAGGAATTCGCTCGCCAGGGAGCCACGGTTATCCTGAATGGCCGTCATGCCGGGGAGATTCTTGACCGGCGCTGCCAAGAACTTCAGGAGGCATTCTCGAAACCGGCGGTTGGACTGGTTGCCGACGCTACCGATATTCCTGCCGTGAAGAACTGCTACAAGGAAATATTCGCACGCTTTAAACGGCTCGATGTGCTGATCAACAACGCGGGAATTCTGCAAGACGCGTTGATCGGCATGATTTCGGAAGCCTCAATTCGCTCGGTCCTGGATACGAATTTGGTGGGCGCAATCATTCATTTGCAAGAAGCAGCCCGGCTGATGGGCCGCGCCAACTCGGGTTCCATTGTGAACGTCTCTTCGATCATTGGCCGGTTTGGGAACGAGGGGCAAACCGTGTACGGTGCGTCGAAAGCGGCGGTCATTGGCATGACTTTATCCGCCGCTAAAGAATTGGCACCCAGAAACATACGCGTGAATGCGGTTGCCCCTGGCTTTATCGACACGGACATGACGAGACAGTTGCCGCAAGATAAAAGGCAGCAAAGGCTGGCCAGCATCCGCATGAACCGCATCGGAACGCCAGAGGAAGTGGCCAGAGTCATCGCGTTTCTGGCCAGCGATATGGCCTCCTACGTCACCGGGCAGGTTCTGGGCGTGGACGGCGGAATGATTGTCTGACGATTCTCGATTGCGATGATTTTCAATATCGATGAACGGCAACGCCAGGACCGGATCGCGCTGACCGATGCCGCCACCAATATCTCCTGGACTTATCGCCAACTAAGCGACGAAGTGGAGTGGCGTCGCGATTTTCTGCTTTCCCGGCCCGGATTGGTTTTTCATTTCTGCAACAATGGTCTGCCGTCAGTGGCCTGGTTTTTGGCGTGTCTCGAGGCTGGGTCGCCGCTCGCTCTGCTCAGCGGGCAGCTAAACCCCACCCTGCGGGCCGATTTGATCTCGCTTTATAAGCCAGATTGGATTATTTCTGATCAGAAGCTGGAGCATAATTACATTTCTACAGGGCACGATGGAGTATGGCAGTGTACGGAACGCGCAGATGCGTTTATTCATCGTGGGCTCGCGCTTTTGCTCTCCACTTCGGGCAGCACCGGCAGTCCCAAGCTGGTGCGCTTGACCCGGGAGAACGTAACCGCGAACGCTTCCTCGATTCGCGAAGCGCTCGGTATCGAAGAGGATCATTTTCCCGTGGCGCACTTGCCCCTGCACTATTCCTACGGGCTTTCGGTGCTGAACAGCCATCTACTGGCCGGAGCGCGGATCTTGCTGACGAATCTGGGACTGATGACCTCCGGCTTCTGGGATGCGATTCGCCTTTACCAGGCGAATTCTTTTTCCGGCGTTCCCTACACCTATCAGATGTTGCGGCGACTCGACCTCGACAAGGTCCATGCCAGTTCGCTGCTTACCTTCACTCAGGCCGGTGGCAAGCTGGACCCCCAACACATCGCGCATTTCCACGAACGAGTGACCCGCCGGGGCGGCACATTCTGGGTAATGTATGGACAAACCGAAGCGACCGCCCGCATGACAATTCTGCCCGCGAGCGAACTTCCGCGGAAACTTGGCTCTGCCGGTAAGGCGATTCCGCGGGGGCGTCTCAGCATAAAAACGGAGAATGGCGAGGTCATCTCGGGAGCAAACGCGACGGGTGAACTGCTCTACGAAGGCCCGAACGTTATGATGGGCTATGCCCAGACGCGTGACGATTTAGCGCGCGGCGACGAGTTGCATGGCCGGCTGGAGACGGGTGACCGGGCGTCGCTGGATGAGGAAGGCTTCGTCACGATTCTTGGCCGCTCGAAGCGCGACGCCAAGCTGTTTGGTTTGCGCGTGAACCTGGACGAACTGGAAGCGTTTGTCAAGCAAGCTGGCCCGGCCGCGGCGATTTCCGGCGATGACCGCGTCGTAATATTCTGTGAGTTCGGCGATGAGGAGCACCTGCAAAGCATTCGCGGCGAGCTGGCGGCGCGGTTGCGAATCCATGGCAGCGCTTTTCAGCTCCGGCGTATTGACCAGCTGCCCACCAACGCCTCCGGCAAAATTGACTACGAACAACTGCGCAAGCTTTTATGACAGAAGCCAGCACGATCGATGACTTGCTCCACGCCCCGCCGTATGCTCTACCTCAGGCAGAGAAAGAGCGCATCTTGCTGGGCGAGTTGAAGAAGCTTACGGAGCATCATCGGCAGCACTGTAACGAGTATGCTCGGTTGGATGATCTGCTCTTTCCGCATTCCACCGCTCCGGCAAAATTGGCCGATCTCCCCTACTTGCCGGTGGGACTCTTTAAAGAACGGCTGCTTTCGAGTGTGCCTCCGGAACAAGTGTTCAAGATCCTGCAATCGAGCGGAACGACTGGTCAGACGCCGAGTCGCATCACCCTGGATCGCGACACCGCCCTTCTGCAAACCCGAGCCTTGAGCCGAATCATGACCAGCGTTCTCGGCCCGGAGCGCCTGCCGATGCTGTTGATCGAATCTCCCGATTTGATTCGAGATCGAAAAGAGTTCAACGCGCGCGGCGCCGGGCTTCTGGGGATGATGAACTTCGGGCGCCAGCATTGTTACGCTCTGGATGCGAGTCTCCATCTCCGGCTGCCCGAAGTTCGCGAGTTCCTGGAGCGCCACGGCAATCGCCCGTTCCTGATTTTCGGCTTTACTTTTCTGGTGTGGTCGGCTTTTCTGCAAAGGATCGAGCCGCTCGGCTTGGATCTTTCCCAGGGGATTCTGATTCACAGCGGAGGTTGGAAGAAGCTGCAAGATCAGGCAGTAACCGCCGAGCAGTTCCGGTCCGCATTCCGCAAAGCCACGGGACTAACTCGCCTCTACAATTTTTATGGCATGGTTGAGCAAGTGGGCAGCGTATTCCTCGAGGGCGAGGATGGGTATTTCTACCCACCCAGTTTCGCCGACGTCATCATTCGCAATCCGCTGACCTTCGAGGAGTTACCACCGGGTGAGACAGGGATCGTCGAAATTTTGAGTGTTCTGCCGCGCAGCTATCCGGGGCATTGTCTGCTGACCGAAGATCTGGGTGTAGTCCATGCGATTGATCCCGCTGGAGGGAATCGGTTTGGAAAGGCATTCTCTATCCTCGGACGAATTCCACGTGCCGAACTCCGCGGCTGTAGTGATGTGATCGCCGCCAGCGTGAATTGAATGGGCATGGAACTGCTCTATCCCCGACGAGGTTCGATCGATTCCGAAGAACTCCGTTCCGCGATTGGAAAGGCTCAGGTTACCGCCCCGTTCGATGTGGCAGTTGTCGACGCGTGTGTAGCACTGTCGCAGAGCCTGTTGCGGGATCCGGGCGCGCGCCGCTATCCGGAGCTGCTGGCATTAGCCTTCTGGATGCGCAAGGCAGAATTGCACCGGCTGCGGCAGCAGTTCGATGCGCTGCAGCGGGATGACAGATTGCTGGTGCCCTGCGGTACGGTTTTCCATCTGCCGCCGCGTAATGTCGACACCATGTTTGTGTACTCCTGGCTGCTCTCCGCACTTACCGGAAACAGCAATGTCATTCGTCTTTCAAAACAGCGTTCCGCATCGACGGAAGAGCTGTTGCGCTTTTTTTGTGAGAGCCTGAAGCATGCCGCTCCGGCGGCCCGCGACAACACCTGGATCGTTTCCTACGGTCACGAAGAAGAGCCGACCGCAATGCTTTCTTCGTTATGCGATTTGCGGGTCATTTGGGGCGGCGATCACACGGTTTCGGCAATTCGAAAAATTGCCCTTCCGCCGCACGCGCGAGAAATGGTTTTTGCCGACAGGTTTTCGCTGGCCGCGATGGAAGCGGCCTCTTACCTGAAGTTAGACGAGGGCCGCCGCGGTTCTCTGGCGAAACGGTTCTTCGACGATTCTTTTTGGTTCGACCAGATGGCGTGTTCTTCCCCTCGACTCCTGGTTTGGTGCGGCAGCTTAGCTGACGCCCGCGCCGCTTCGGCTGATTTTTTCCCGCGCGTCAATGATCATGCCATGAGCCACGGGAGCGTGGAACCGGCGCAGACCATGCACCGTTTCCTGTCTTCGAGCCTAGCCATCCTCGATCGTCCCGTGGTCAGCTACCGCAGGTTTCCGGCGTTATCCGTGCTCACGCTGGAGAGTCTTACCGGCTTCAGCCGCAACCATCCTGGTGGCAATCTGTTTCTCGAATGCCAACTCGATCGACTGGGCGACCTCGCTCCCGCGCTTTGCCGGCGCGATCAGACGCTGACCTGGTTCGGTTTCGCTCCGGAAGAGTTGAAAAACCTGGCTACCACGTTGAACGGGCGGGCTCTGGATCGAATCGTGCCCATCGGACAGGCGCTGCAATTCGGACGTTTCTGGGATGGCAACGACTTGTTGCAATCCTTCTGCCGCCAGGTTTTTACCGGTGGTTCGGAAGCGTTTTTGCCCGTCTAAAATGGCTACAACAGAAAAGGATTGGCAGGATCGTAAAGATAAAATGCGTCGTTCAACATAGGCTTGATTTCAAGCGCCATTTTTTCCGGGAAAGTTTTCTTAGGATCGGCGAGCAAAACTGGCGACCGCTTCCGAAGCCGCAAACCGCATGCCTCAAATGCCAGAATGTCGAGCGGGAGTGAGGACGCAGCCACTAACTCCAGGATGTCGTCTTGGGCTGCGAGAGTTCGGATCAGAGCGGAAAAAGCTTGCGTGGACGCTGCAAGCGTCGACGGCCCACCCAGAGCGAAATCTGCCACCCGTGCCGATCCCGCGAGATTTGCGATCAGAGCGTGGCCGCTCGGTACGCCTTCGTTCTCAAGAATCCACAAATTACATTTGGCGGCGGGGCATGCGCTGAGATAGTCAATCCAGGCCCGCGTGCGGAAGATGGGGACAAAATCTCCGGCTGGAATGAAGACAGGGTCATCGCTGCGGCTGGGCCGGCAGGTCCATCTTTCCGGAGGGGGCAGCTTGGAAGATAGCTTCCATTGCAGGTTTCGGCAGAACTTGGCGAAATCGCGCCAGCCGCGTGGCGATCGTAGAAAACGGCGCCATGGTTTGAGCGGCCCGGCGTACCATCGCATATCCGCTTGGGCTGCGAACCAGGCAACCTTCGGCAACAAACGAAGCGTGTCGTCGCTGCCACCGATCGCGAGTAGCGAACTCTTTCCCGCCTCCATGCAGCGCCGATAGAGCAATAGTCCGGCTCCTGGGATAAGGTTGCCTGCGGCCCAGTCGATAATCACCATGCTCTGGAGAACGGTTTTTCCAGCGGCAAAGCGGGCCGGGGCCGCGCAGCCGTGAGCCGCGATTCCGTTTTCCGTTTCGAGGATGTAGCTTCTGGCGGTTGGCCACCATGGGTGCGGTGCGAAATATTTCCACGCCTGCATTTCCGCGGACAGGTTCGGCGGAAGCGTGGTGATGCCGAAGCTCTTGCAAAGGAACTCTATAATTTCTCCGCTGCGCTCTGCGGAAGCTACCGAAAAATTAATTGCCATGGTGTCTTGCCCAATAACCGCCCATTCTCTCCCGTCCGGTGCACGAGCCTTCTCAGCGCCCCTTGAGCCAGAGGCGCGCCGGATTGTTTCGATAAATTAACACAGACCTTGTGCTGGATATCTTGCCTCTTTCGATGTGGGATGGGACAATGGACATTCATGGTTCGGTCGTAGCTCGCGCTTTCCTTCTACGCATCAAACTGCCGCTGTATCACTCTGGCGGCCGTTTGCCAGTGATTAGAGTTGGCAACGGGAGGCGGCTTTCGACCGAACGTCGATTGGGTGCTCCTTCATGGGCGACATACTAAGGAAAATTCTTTACACTGCCAATTATCTGCTGGACAAAGACGTAGCCGGCCGCGCCTTTCAGGTTTTTCCCGACGATATTTTTCTGGTTTCCTATCCCAAGTCAGGCAATACCTGGACTCGTTTTCTGCTGGGCAATCTCATGCATAGCGATAGCCGCATTACCTTTTCCAATGTGGAAGAGAAGGTTCCCGATATTTACGGCGCGTCAAAGAATACGCTGAAGAAAACTCCCCGGCCGCGATTGATCAAGAGCCATGAATGTTTCGATCCGCGTTATCGACGCGTGGTCTATATTGTTCGCGATCCCAGAGATGTCGCCATTTCCGCTTATCACTATGACAGAAAGGGCAGAAACATCGCCGACGATTTCCCGATCGACGAGTATGTCAGCACCCGCTTCATGAAAACCGACGAGTATTTCGGCACTTGGGGTGAACATGCCGGAAGCTGGCTGGTGAATTCGAAGAATGTATTCCACCTGGCTCGCCTGAAGAACGGCTTCCTGGGGACGATGGGTTCCTGGGGTGAAAACGTCATGAGCTGGCTGGGCGCCCGCGGTCATGACCGCGAATTTCTATTGGTGCGCTATGAAGACTTGCTGGAGGATACGAATCGCGAGATGACCAGGATTTCGGAGTTTCTGGGTCTCCAGGTCTCGCGGGAAAAAATTGCTCAAGCGGTAGAGCTGAGTTCGGCTGACAACATGAGAAAGCTTGAGATTGCGCAAACCGATCAATGGGCAACTACGAAACCCAGCCGCAAGGATATCAATTTCGTGCGGGCGGCAAAGGCAAATCAATGGCGAGAGGCGTTGCCGGCCGCCGCCGTGAACGAAATAGAGTCAGCCTGGGGCCCGGTCATGCAGCTACTCGGCTATCCCCTCAGCCACGAGCTTCAGGGAAACAATCCAGTGGCACAGCACCTTTAGAAAAGCTATCGGTATTGCTTCATCAATGTCTGCAACTGAAATGTCTGCAACTGAAATCATTCGCACAACTATGGAATCCGCCAAGAACACTCCGCGAGTCAGCGTAATCATGCCGGCCTATATGACCGCTCATCTGATCGGGCGTGCTTTGGATTCCGTGCTGGAGCAGACCTTTCGCGAGTTTGAGATTGTCGTGGTCAATGATGGTTCTCCTGACACCCTGGAACTGGAGAAAGTTCTGGGCGGCTACGGCAATAAGATCGTCTACCTCAAACAGGAAAACAAACGCGCGGCGGGAGCGCGCAATACCGCGATTGGCCAAGCCCAAGGCGAGTTCCTGGCTTTTCTGGATAGCGATGACGCCTGGTTGCCGCATCATCTGGAGTCGCAGATGAAACAGTTCGGCGAGGATCCTACGCTGGATTTGGTGTACAGCGATGGCATGGTGGACACGCCCGACTGGTCGCGGAAATTCATGGACATGTGTCCTTCTCAAGGCCAGGCGAGCTTCGAAGCGCTGGTCGTCGAACGTTGCCAGATCCCCGTCTCCACTGTTGTCGTGCGCAAATCTGCACTAGCGAAGGCGGCCTTTTTCGATGAAAGCCTGCCTCGCTGCGACGATTATGACATGTGGCTGCGCGCCGCTTTCTGGGGAGCGAAGGTGGGCTACAGTTGCAACGTGCAGGCTCGATTCAGCGGAAGCCGGCCGGGGGCCCTGAGCGCGTCGAACCAGAAGATGATCGAAGCTTATTGGAAGATTCTCGAGAAAGCGCTAAAAACGCTTCCGCTGGACGATCGCCAAAGAGCTCTGGTGGAGCAGAGGGTGGCGAAAATCCGGGCGAATTATCTGCTGGAGGAGGGCAAAGTTCGCCTGCAGGAAGGCCGCGTGAGCGAAGCCGTCGCATCATTCTCCGAAGCGAACGCGCATCTTCAAAATCCTAAATTGACCGTTATTTTGCTGGGCCTGAAGGCAGCTCCGAGCGCAACCAGCAAGCTGGTTGCATTTGCGAACCGGATTCGAAACGGGGTCGTCGGCTAAATTGGCGATGGTAAAATACAAAATCAACACCTGTCCGCAAGCAATTTCCACAGAGAATGCATGGAGCGAGACTGCTTTCAGATTCTGAACCAGCCGTTTGACGTTGCCCAGATCAGCGCCAAACGGAAGCAGATCAGGCGACTGCTTCTGTCGCGGGTCGCTACGGTTCCGCTGCGCGTGGCTGTACTTGGCGGTTCGACCACTTCCGAGTTGGTAGCGATGCTCGATTTATTTCTACTGCGGGAGGGCTTCGAAGCGGTTTTTTACGAATCGGAGTACGGTCGATTTTACGAAGAGGCCGTTGTCGACAACCAGAGGTTGAAGGAATTCAAGCCCGATATCACCATCGTACATACCACCTCGCGCAACCTACTTCATTTCCCGGAGGCCGCAGAAGATAAGACTGGAGTGCAGCAAAAACTGGCACTCGAGTGTACGCGATTCGCCGCCATCTGGGACGCGCTCTTGAATGAGATCGGCTGCGTTGTGGTGCAAAACAATTTTGATCCGCCCCCCTATCGCGTTCTCGGCAACTCTGATGCGGTTGCGGAATTCGGTCGAACCAATTTCATCAATCAGTTGAACCTTCGATTCTCGGAGTATGCCGCAAGCAAAACCGGTCTTTTCCTTCATGATCTCTCGTACCTCGCCTCGGCGGTTGGTCTCAAGGATTGGTATGAGGAGAGTTATTGGTTCAGCTACAAACTTGCAGTCGGCCCCCTGGCCAATATTTTCGTGGCCGAGAGCCTGACTAAAATCCTGCGCGCGGCTTATGGCAAGAGCCGCAAATGTCTGGTCCTGGATCTGGACAATACTCTTTGGGGTGGCGTGATCGGCGATGACGGAGTCAAGAATCTTCGCCTGGGAAACGAGACGCCCGAAGGCGAGGCCTACATTGCTTTTCAGCAATACTGCCGAGAAATGAAAAACCGCGGCATCCTGCTCGCTGTGTGTTCGAAAAACGACCTGGACATTGCGAAAGAGGGATTCAGCCATCCGGACTCGATCTTGCGGGTTGAGGACTTTGCTGCGTTTGAAGCCAACTGGGAGCCCAAGCCGCAAAGCCTGGAGCGGATCGCGAAGGCTCTCAATCTGGGTTTGGACAGCCTGGTGTTTGTGGACGATAATCCCGCCGAGCGCGAGATCGTGGCGGCGCAGCTTCCCATGGTGGCCGTTCCGGACCTGGGCAATGACCCCGCCCGCTTCATCGAAATTATTGATCGACAGGGATACTTCGAAGCGCTACGCCTATCGCGCGAGGACGCCGAGCGCACGGCATTGTATGCGAAAGATCGGCAGCGCGAAGCGGTAGCCGGACAATTCAAAAGCTACGACGAATATCTCCAGTCGCTGGCAATGCAGGCGGAGATCGATTGCTTCAATCCCTACTACATTGACCGCATCGCGCAGCTGACGAATAAGACCAACCAATTTAACCTGACCACGAAGCGATACACGGCGGCGCAATTGCAAGCCATGGCGAGCGACCCGGCGCATATCACCCTCTATGGGCGATTGAAGGACAAGTTTGGCGATAATGGCGTGATCTCGGTGATTGCGGCTGAAATCAAGGAACGTGAGCTGCACATCCTTCTCTGGCTCATGAGTTGCAGAGTGCTCAAGCGAGGCATGGAAGCTGCCATGATGGATGCTTTAGCGCACGAGTGCCTGAAGCGCAAAATCACGACCATGTACGGTTATTATTTCAAGACGGCCAAAAACAACATGGTTTCCAACCATTATGGCAGTTTGGGATTTAGTCAGGTGTCCAGTTCGGATGGCGAGTCGGTTTGGCGCCTCGATCTGAGCGATGCATATGAGGACAAAGCCAAGTTTATCGAGGTAGCTACCTTTGCCAATGTCAACGCTTGAAAAGTTGCAGCCAATTTTCCAGGACGTCTTCGATAACCCAGACCTGCGCATCGACCGCTCCAGCAGCGCTGCGACGGTTCCGGGATGGGATTCGCTGGCTCACATCAATCTGGTCGTAGCCATCGAGCATGAGTTCAAGATCAAGTTCGCCCTGGGAGAGCTCGAGGAGCTGAAAAACGTAGGCGAGATGGTAGACCTGATGGAGCGAAAGATTCATTCGAAGCGATGAGGCAATCCCTTTTCATGACTGCGCTGCTCATGTGCCACGACTCACGGACTTGGGTGTATGCCCTTTAATTCCTTTCCTTTCCTGTTTATTTTCTTGCCTCTGGTACTGCTGCTTTATTACGCCCGGCTAGACCGGTTGAAACCCAAGGTCTTCATTCTGGTGGTGTCAGTCGTCTGGTATGTGGTGGCTGGTCTTCATTTTCTTCCCCTGCTATTGGCGTCCATCGCATTCAACTGGCTGCTGGCGAAGCATATGCGCGCGCAAGAGAGTGCGGTGCTCCGCCAGCGCTGGCTTATCGCGGGACTCGTGGCCAATGTGGCATTTTTGTGCTGGTTCAAATATCTCGGATTCATCTTCTGGAACATCGCTGCGATCACCGGCGTTCGGTTCTCCGTACCGCATATGGTTTGGCCCCTCGGCATCAGCTTTTTTACTTTGCAGCAAATTATGTATCTGGTCGACTGTTATCAGGAACTGATTCCCGCCAACGGGTTGGTCGACCATGCGGCTTTTGTTTCGTTCTTCGCCTACGTTACCGCTGGGCCGATCACCCGCTCGCAGCAGGTTGTTCCGCAAATGCAATTGCCGGAAATTAGAACTCCGAATTTCGACCGCCTGGCGCGGGCGATGATGTTGTTTCTGATCGGCTTGGCCAAAAAATGCGTGCTGGCCGATAATCTTGCCCTGGTCGGTGCGAACATAACTCCCGGCAGAGTTCTGTTTCTCGATACATGGTTGGTTGTGATCGCCTACGCGATGCAGATTTATTTTGACTTCAGCGGCTATTCCGACATGGCGAAAGCGGTTGCCCTGATGCTCAACATCGAGATTCCCAGCAACTTCAACACACCGTACCGCGCCCTGTCAGTGACCGAGTTCTGGCAGCGCTGGCATATCACTCTCACGCGCTTTATTACAACTTATGTCTACACTCCGATCGTGCGGTCATTCCGCAAGGTCACACTGTGGATTTCCGTGGCCGCGACCATTGCCGCTATGTTCATCTGTGGCCTTTGGCATGGGGGCGCGTGGACCTACGTCATCTGGGGCACCCTGCACGGGGTCGCGCTCGGCTTCAATCAAGTGTGGAAACGGTACAAGTTGAGGGCTCCCGATGCCGTAGCCTGGGTTACTACGTTTATTTTTCTAAACGTGGGCTTTGCATTTTTCCGCGCGCCCGATGTGCCCAGCGCCTTGACCACGGTCGCGGCCATGTTTGGCTGGGAACTGAAGGGAGGATCGTTGCTGTATTTTGAAATGCTTCCGCGTGAGATGATGCTCATTGGCTTGAGCCTCGTGGTGGCACTGTTTGGCAAGAATTCCGATCAATTAACCGCCGAGTTCACGCCCTCCTGGCGCAGCGCGCTGGCAGCAACCGGGCTGGCACTGCTATCGCTTCTTTATTTAAATTCCACCCTCTCCAAGGTATTTATCTATCGTGACTTCTAAACGCTGGATGGCATACTCGCTGCTGGCGATATTGGTTCTCGCGGGCGCTGCCGCGGCCGTGAACTATCGCCTCAACCCGCTGGGCGTTTTTGGTGACGTGCGCGGCAAAACCTATGCCTCTTGTTTAGAGGATGATCGGGAAGCCAAGTACCTCTTTTCTTTTAACTACATCCCGTCGAACTTCGATGGAGTCCTGGTGGGCACCTCGGTCACGGGCAATTGGGACACCAGCAAGATTGATTCGGCCAGAACCTATAATCTGTCGGTCAAGGAAGCAACCATCACGGAAGAAAAGATTCTGGCGGAGAATATTCTGGCGCATGGAAAACTGCGCCTCGCCCTCTTTTGTCTGTACCCGCGCATGGTACACGCGCACGGCAGGAAAACGGCGTATATGATGCCCAGAGATTATTGGACCGCTCTCGGCTCGGAGCAGCTACTGCGCGGCTATCGAAACTTGATCCTGACGAAGTACGGGCATCGTAAACCCTCCTTCAATAGCTTTGGGGTTCTTGATCTCTCCAATCTGGAAAGCAACCCCGACCCTTGGCGAATCAGTTACCGTGATTATCATACGACCGAGATCGTGATTGACGAGACCGCTTTCGCCGAATATGCGGCATTGGTGAAGGAAACTCGCGCCAGCGGAGCTCGTGTCGTGGCCTTTGTTCCGCCCCATGAGGCCGAATTCTGGAACACGCCGGACTATAGCCGCTTCCTCGCCCGAATGGAGTCACTGTTTCTCCCCGGCGAACCGATCCTTGATTTCAACGATCCCCGCTACGATCAGTTTAGAAACAATCCCGACAATTTTTTCGACACCGTACACATGGCGAAGAAATCCACGAACTTTCTGGTCTCGGAACTGAATACTAGAGTGGATCAGCCATAGGCGCAATAAAGTTTGCTTGCCGGATGTTCCGATCAGGCTACGCCGGTTGAGCCTGAAGTTTTGGTCCGCGCATTTTTCTGGCAATACTCAGGAAGTAAACCACTCTCTGGCGATGGAGCAGGAGAACGGTTCCCATGTAGGCAAGCCCTCCGCCGGCGATCACGGTAATCAAATGCAGCCATTTGAAGTGAGTTGCGGGTAGTTTCCACTCAAGAGCGAGGACCACGAGAATCATAGCAACCGTTCCGTGCAACGCGGGACGCAGGGCTCGCAAGTACTCTCCCACACTCATTTCAATCGCGTTCAGAGTTTTCCAGTAGTGAGCCATCGCGATCAGGGGATAGGCAAATATCCAGCCCAGCGCGATACCGCGAATTCCCCAGTGGCTGCCGATCCAGAAAGCGATTGGCATCAGGAAAAGTCCGGTCAGTTCGACCCGCATGACGTAGCGCGCGTTACCCATCGCAGTTAAAACCTTCGGCAGCAGGGCGACCAGCGCGCGAAAAGTTGCGTAGGCGGCTAATACTTGCAAAGGACCAATCATTCCGTTCCACTTAGGTCCCATGATCAGAGGCACGGCTTCCCGCGCCACTAAAGCTATTCCGACGGTGGCGGGAAACATAGTCAAGGAGATCATCTCCGAAAGATTCCGAACGTAGCTGCGCAATGCGGGCAAGTCGGTTTGCACGCGCGACAAGTAAGCCGGCACTAACGTCGTAACCAGAGATACGATTTTTTCCAGTGGCACGTTGGCGAGATTCCATGCCATGGCATACAGCCCTAATCCCGATTGGCCAAAGACTCTTCCTGCCGTCACGTTATCCAGCGTGCTGTAGGTCGACCAGGAAAATGTCCAAACCACGACGCGCCATCCGAACAGAAGAGGTTCTTTGATCGTAGACAGTCGCGGCCATGCGTAGCGGTGACGTTGCACGCTTAAAATGACCGCGCAGCGGGCAATTTCCGATAACAGATTTCCTAGAATCAGCGCCCAATAATGGAAGCCCATCCAGGCCAGCGAGATGGTCACCACCGCGGCCATGATGTCGCGCAAAGCATCGAAAACCGACAGGGACTTTAGCCGCATGTGCTTATTCATCAGCCCCTCGGGGACGCTGCGCAGGCCGAGCGGTATCAAAGCGATGCAGGTCACAATGGCGACCGGAGCCATGCGTGGAGTCTTGAAAAATACCGACACCGGCCACGCTAACAGGCAAGCCAGCAGAAAGGCCGCAAAACCAAACGCGGCTCCCATGGTGTTTAGTTGGGCAAGAGTTTCCTCGTCGAGATCGCGGTGGCGTAACACTGTGGCCGGGATGCCGAACGTGCCCACAAACTTCAAATACGAATAAAGCACCACCGACATGCCCGCCAGTCCGAAGTCGGCTGGGGCGAGCAAGCGGACCACAACCAGCAATGCAGCCCAGGAGACGATCTGGCTGGACCAGTTGGTCAGAGCGCGAAACCCGAGATTGGACGCCAGGGATGAGTGCTTTCCGGGCGGGGTCTTGAAAGCGCCGGGCTGGGCCGGTTCGGTCGCGGTCACAACGGGTTTCGTGCTATCCAAACGAATTCTCCTCGCGGCTCGGCTCGGCTCGGCTTTGGGGCGATGATAGCGAGACTAGTGGCTGCACTTCAGCTTTACCCATGCCGCACTGAGATGAAACCATCCCCATGGCCGATGCGCGTAAGCGCCGCGTGCGCCATTGCGAGCTCCCCAGAAACTTCATCTTACGATATACGCAGCTCGCGGGACCCAGGTAAAGGAATGGTACCAAAGGAAGAAATGCCACGCGCAAGAGCGGCGGATTGCCTTGATGGGTGCCCGAATTCACGTAGTGACAGGCCGATTGACAACCTTCTTTCCCCGCGAGAAGATTAACATTACAGACGTTCCTGCGGATGAATACGCGTTTAATTTCAAAGGTAATTTTCAGGGCTTCGACAGTCATCCATGACAACCGATCTTCTTGCATACGGAATAGGCGGAGTGGTGGTGTGGTTGGTGGCGTTGCGCCTCCGTTCGGTTGCCGCCCGCCAATGGCTTTATCTGATCGCCAGTTGGCTTTTTTATTTCAGTTGGGGATCGTGGCTGATAGTCATTTTACTCTTCAGTTCAGTAATGAACTACGCGCTGGGCGAGTGGTTGAGAAAGCGCACCAGCGCCGGACGCCTCTGGGTTGGAATTCTTTTCAATCTCGTTCTGCTTAGCACTTTCAAATATCTGCCTTTGCTGGGCGCGGCCGCACCTTTGAATTCGCCGTTGGCTGCGCTCAAGCGGATGGTTTTCCCCATTGGAATTTCTTTCTGGACGTTTCAGGCGCTCAGCTACCTATTTGAGATTTATCGCGAAGAAGATTTGGATCCGACGCTGCGTGAGTTTTGCCTGTTCCTGGCATTTTGGCCGACGGTTCTGCAAGGGCCGATTTGCCGCATGTCGAGCATGTTGCCGCAATTCCGCCAGGAGTGGTCGGTCAACGAAGACGATCTCAAAACTGGCGTGCGCCGTATGGCTATCGGAGCGCTCATGCTGTTTCTGGCCAGCGTGATGAGCGGAGGTCTCTACGCGGGAGCCGGCATCGATGCGGCCTTCAATGGCCCGGCAAGAGATTTCGGCGGCCTCGATGTATGGTGCATGATTATTGGGTACGGATTCCAACTCTACTTCAGCTTCTGTGGATTCTGCCATGTCGTGATCGGCGCGGCACGCCTGTTCGGCATCCGGTTGCAGGAGAATTTTAACCGTCCTTATCTTTCGACCACATCTTCAGAGTTCTGGACGCGATGGCATATGTCGCTATCGTTCTGGATCCGCGACTTTCTCTTTCTGCCGCTCGCGACCACGCGGCGCGAGGTGTGGTGGCGCAACCTGTCCCTGGTGTTTGCCATGCTTGCCTTTGGAATCTGGCACATTAACGCCGGTGAGGAGGGTGGAGGTTACCTCTACATGATGTGGGGCGTTTACCACGGGCTTTTGCTCGTGCTCCATCGGCAATGGCAGGCATTTCGCAAGCGTTTGGGATTTGAGTGGTCGGGAGTGGTAGCGACGGCGATCTCCTGGGCACTGACATTTTCCGCGGTGTGCGTCGGCTACATTTTCTTCCGGGCGAACAATATACGGCAGGCATTCGCCATGCTGAAGGCAATTGCTTCGCCTTCCACTTACGGTCATCTGACGTTGGATCACAGTCTCTACTTCATGACGCTCGTGGCGGCGGCGGGATACTTTGCTGTCATCGGCGCGGCGGAATTGCTCGATCGTCTGGGGGATTCGGCTCGCGGCTGGGTGCGACGTGCCACCAGCCGAATGGAGGTGCGACTCGCGACTTGGGTTGCCGCCTTGGCGGACGAGCGCTGGGTGTGGATCACGCCAGCCGTGCTGGTTTTGGCGCTTTACTTAAGCGTGATCTTTCAGCCCGGGCGAGCGGAGACGGGGCCCGTGATGTATGCACTGTTCTAAGGACAGCAATTGCCGGGGCGCTAGCGTATCGGCGTAAGTTTCGAGAAGCCAATCGTTATACTGGTATTGAGCCAGACTGAGCGCTCAGTGAGGAACATCGCTTGTGCCGTTAACCAAAGATGACGAGATGTTGGAAAGCCGCCAAGCTTCTGTGGTGCAATACCGATCGCTGCTCACAAAGTTCGCGGTGCGCCTCTGCGTGGCTGTCACTTTGGCAGTGATGGTATTGCTCGCGGTCGAACTTTATTCCTACTGGCATTACCGCCCCAACGATCGCGACGCCTTAGAGCCAGCGGTCAAATTGGACCTCGCCGAGACGGGAACGCCCGCCGATCGTGAATACTGGAAGGAATTTGATCAGGCCAACAAAGTGGCCTACCACCAGTATGTGCTCTGGCGCCGGGCGCCTTATCAGGGCCAATTGCTTGCCATCGATCAAGACGGTGTGCGGCGAACTTTGAACACCAACTGCGAGGGCAAGACTTTTACGCTTTGGATGTTCGGCGACTCCGTGATGTGGGGCTCTGGTACGCCCGACGCCGAAACCATCCCTTCTTTGATTGCAGACGACTACAGGAAAGCAGGCAAACCTGTCTGCATCGTGAATTACGCGGAGAAAGGCTGGTCCAACACCCAGGAGATGCTGGAATTGATCGAGCAACTTAAGCACTCCACGCGCCGGCCAGATATTGTGCTCTTTTACGACGGTGGTACGGAGGCGTTTGCCGCCTATCAGAGCGGACGGGCGGATGTTCACAGCAACTACAATTCTTTTAAGAAATTCTTGGATGGCTGGGGCGATACGCAGAAAGCCGGCTTCGCTTACCTGCGCCAGACCAATACTTACCGCTTGTTGGAAAGGATTGGCATAAAGACGCCGTTTCACCGGAAGCCGGACGCGGCGCCGAAGGAGGCGATCAATACCGACACACTCTCCGCCGAGGTGATTGAAAACTACGTGCAGAACATGGACATTGTGAACTTGCTGGCGAAGCAATATGGCTTCCGCGCAATATTCGCCTGGTATCCCAATCTCGCGGTGGGTCATAAGGAACTGACGCCTTACGAGCAGCAAGTACTGGACTTGGAATACCGGAAATTCCCGAATTTGGGGGAAATGTATAAAGCGGTTTACGAACGTTCGCACGAAATCAACCGTACAAATTTCTACAACCTCGGCGCTGTCGTGGACGATCAGAAGATCACGCTTTATCGCGGCATATCGCACATGAGGCCCGAAGGTGACCGTATTGTCGCCGACCGGCTCTTTGAGATATTGCAGCACAACAATCCGCTTGCGGCGGCCACTGTCAACGCGTCAGCGCGCCTGGCAGGCAAGTAGCCTCGAACGCGCACACTCTCGAAAAAATCTATTCTGGAAGAGACCGAAACCAACCAAACTCGAAAGACACCTAAGGTGACCGATGGCTCCGCTCCCACAACCGAGAAGCTTGATCAGCGGCTTTCTTCGCTCTCTGTGTAATAACCCCGGGCGCAAGGCACTCGAACTCGGTGAACTCTCCCTGAGTTACGAACAACTCTGGAACTATGCCGGCCGCATCACGGCGTGCCTCAAAAACACCTTGGATCCCGCGGAGAAAGTTGTTGCCGTACTCGCCGATCGAAGTGTTGCGGCCTACGGTGGCATTTTAGGCGTTCTGGGCAGCGGACGCGGGTACGTCCCTTTGAATCCCAAGTTCCCCATCGAAAGAACGCAAGTGATGCTGCAAGCCTCTGGTTGCAAGACATTGATCGTGGGAAGGGAATGCGCAGACACACTGAAGAGTTTGCTGCCACGCCTCAATCACTCTCTGACGTTGATCACCCCTGATTCCGGATGGGATCCCCGGATTCAGGGCGACGATCGTGAAGCAAGGCATCGCGTCGTCTCGGCCCCAGAATTGTCCAAGGTCGCCGATCCGAATGATCCGGTCGTCGATGGCAACGACACCGCGTATCTGCTGTTCACTTCGGGGAGCACCGGCGTGCCTAAGGGAGTGGCTGTCAGCCAATCGAATGTCGTCGCTTACATGGAGTATGCCGCGAAACGCTTCGGCATGCATGGCGAGGACCGCTGTTCGCAGAACTTTGATCTGACCTTCGATCTCAGCGTGCATGATCTGTTTACCTGCTGGGATGGAGGTGCGACGCTCTGCCCTTACGCCGAGCAGACGTTGACTCCGGCGACCCTGGTTGACGAATTGCAGTTGACCTGCTGGTTCTCGGTACCCTCAGTAGCGATGTTCGCGTCGAAAATCGGACTGCTGGAGCCCAGTGCGTTTCCCACTCTGCGTTGGAGCCTGTTCTGCGGCGAGGCGCTCTCTTCCAGCCTGGCAGAAGCGTGGCAGCAGGCAGCCAACAATTCCATTGTAGAGAACTTATACGGGCCCACCGAGGCGACCATCGCCATTACCTACTATCGATGGAATTCGGCAACTTCGCCGGCCGAGTGTGTGCGCGGGCTCGTGCCCATTGGCTGGCCTTTCGACGGACAGCAAGTGTGCGCGGTCAGCGAGGATCTCGCTCCTGTACCGACCGGCGAAAGCGGGGAACTTTGTCTCGGGGGATCGCAGGTGACGCGCGGCTATTTAAACGATCCCGAAAAGACCGCGAAAAGTTTCGTTCGCCTCAAGCACACTGGAGACCAGGTTTGGTACCGCACGGGGGATTTAGTCCGGCAGGACGAACGGGGATGCCTTTTTTACCTCGGCCGCCGCGATTTTCAAGTCAAGGTGAATGGCTATCGCGTGGAGTTGCAGGAAATCGACCTCATCCTGCGCGAAAGCGCCAAGACCGAGTTGGCCGTGGCGATCCCGTGGCCGCTTTCGGACGGTTCTGCATCCGGTATTGTGGCCGTATTATCGGGATCCAGTCCCGCGCACGACAAACAGATCATCGCCGCCTGCGAAGCCCGGCTGCCCCGCTACATGGTCCCTAACCGTATCTACCACTTTCCGCAAATCCCGTTGAATGTGAACGGCAAAATCGATCGAGGGAAAATCACTGAGATGCTGGCGAATCACTGAGGAATCGCAGTCGGCGACGCGAGTTCAGCTTTTGACCGGCTTGCCGAAACGCTCGGCTAATCCAAACATCATCCGGACAGTATCCATATCTTTCGCTTGCACTTTGCTGGCCGGCACCTTGCGTTTCGCAATTCTCTGAAGTTCGAGGAAGATCTCAATCATGGCGAAGGAATCGACGAGGCCAGAAGAAACCAGCGGAGTGTCCTCATTGATTTCGCTCTTACCCTTAATCACCTTCTCGGAAATATAGGCGGTCAACTCCTTCATCATGACTTCGCTGCCTTCCAGTTGCTCAACTCCCATGATTGCTCTTTCCGAACCTCACCTAACTTTAGTGTCCACAACTTCGCGCCAATAATTAGAAATGCTTTGAAAAGGGCGCGGCTTGTCAGCCGCGCCGTAACCATTAGCTTATCTTAAGCCTACGGTGCGCGACTTTTCACGCGCCGAAGTCTTGGGATGAGCAGACAGAAAGAGCCAGCGGGCGCTGTCGTTCGAGTTTACCCAGGAATGTCCGAGCCCTTGTTCCCAGATGAATTGAACTTCGATGTTATTTCCGGTGCAGCCGGTCGCCAGGTTCCCCGACAGTCCTGGAGTGGCTTGGCCATTCGTACATAAAGTTTGGGTGGTTTGCAGGGTCGAACACTTATTTTGTCCCACCCAATAATTGAAGGTGTCATCCACTGTGTCCAGGTAATAAGTGACCTCTGAGTAGCCGGTAGTACCGTAATTGCAGGGCGGCAACTCGGTATCTTCCGTGCCGTGCCACTCTTGAACGGAAATCGGGGCAACCTCGTTTCCCGGAACGAGAACAGGCGGCGGCATGGCTTGCTGACCTTCCATCTGGCCGGATGTAGGAGCAATGGCCGCTACCAAATCGGAGATTTCCACTCCGACCCGCTCCGTCATTTGCGCGCCTGATGACATGCCAGTCACGAAAACCATATTCGGGTTGATATTGTACTGGCTGGTCAAGTTGACGGTGAGTTGGCGCAGGAAACCGGCATCGTCCGGGCAAGATGTGGCCGGCGGAGAAGTGCACGTCCCGGATTCAGCGGCGGTAAAAGAGGCATCCATGAAATAAGAGTTCCAGTTCCATTGGCCTGAGTTTTCGTTGTAGGTAGAGGCCGGTTGTACCAGGATAAATTCATTCACATCCGCCACGCTCTGCCAGCCCCAATTTACAGTGCTGGGATTGTATGCCGGAGGAACGCCATACCTGGTTCCATGCAACATCATCAGCAGGGGCGGATTGGCGGGCAGCACTGCCGGCACATAAACCTCGTAGTAGCGTGTCACATCGTCCCAAGTCATTGTGGGATAAAAAAAGGTTCCGGTTTCAACCGCCTCGCTTATAGCGTTGGACGTGCTGGTGAGAAACGAACTGTCGCCCTTATAAACCGCAGTGATTGAGTCGGTGCCAAGGGCTAAGGTCGAAGTGCTATAGCTGACAGATCCGTTGACCAGCGACAAGGTTTTCAGTTTCGAGCTTCCGCTGTAAAAGGCCACGTTGCCGGTGACCGGTCCGGTGAACTGGGGCGCTACGGTAGCGGTAAAAGTCACCGACTGCCCATTGTTGATGGGATTTGCCGAAGTGGTCAGACTCGTCGTCGTCGAGGCTGCGTTTACCACTTGTCCGACCGTCCCTGAGCTACCCGACAAGGTGGAATCTCCTCCGTAGGTCGCTTTGACGGTGTCCGTGCCCCCGGTGGTCAACGTCGAGATAGAAAACGAAGCTGAGCCCCCACTCAAGCTCCCCGTACCCAGCGTTTTTGATCCTTGGGTAAAGGTGATGACCTCACCGTTCGGAGGGGTAGGACTGACATTCGCGGTAAACTTCACTGTCTGACCGTAAGTTGATGGATTAAGGGAAGATGATACCGTAGTTGTGGTCTTGGTCGTGCTTGCCGCGCTCAGGGTAGACAGCGCTCCAAGCACGGAAACGAAGATCACTCCGGGGACTTTCATCGATTTCGAACCTCCATTGAAAACCGAAACTACGCTGAAATTGGGGGAACTTCTACCGGCAGAAACACAGGGAGAGAAACACACCGAAGCCCGATTCCGGGCACTACGGCGAGACGGTTAACCCAAGCATACTGCTCCCCCGGCAAAAGTCAAGACTAAGTTGCAGCCGGAAGGTGCTAAACCCAGCCCCAGCCATGGCTTTCGTCCAGCCAATAAAGATTCGCAAATACCCCATTTGAGGGTTTCGGCGGTTTCTAAGTCCACCTATTCTCCGGATAAGCAAAAGTGTGTTCCGCTTTTTCGGGAACCAGTGTTGGAGGCGATTTATGGCACGGATTCTAGACTTGGGATGCGGTACTGGAAAACTTCCGCTCACCCTCCATGTAGGCGGCGACGACGAGATTGTTGGCGTTGACATCGACGAGAAGAAGATTGCGATCGCGCGGCAGCTCTATCCCGAGCGGCGTTTTGAGTGCGCGCGCGGTGAATCTTTGCCATTTCCCGACGCCAGCTTCGACTGCATCGTTTCCAGTGTTGCGGTCCCTTATATGGATATTCCCAAGACTCTGTTGGAAGTACGCCGCGTTCTGGTACCTGGCGGGGAAATCCGCTTCAGCATCCACCCGCCCGGCTTTACGCTGAAGGAATTACGCCATTGCCGCGCCCTTCTTCCCGCCCTCTATCGCCTTTTTGTGTTGTTCAATGGTATGCTGTTCCACCTCAGCGGAAAGACGCTGCGGGTTGCCAATCGTTGCGAGTCCTTTCAGACTGAGCGTGGGATGCGAATTGCTCTCCTGCGGGCCGGATTCATAGATCTGGTCTTTTCACGTCCCAAAGGCAGGTTGTGGCTGGAAGCACGCGGCCCGGTTGCCGCCAGAGAGGCTGCTCCTGTCTTCGTTCCGGCGACCGCCAGTTAATGAACGGATTTCGAAGCCCAAAAGATTGGGGATGGTGAAAGCGCAGGAATAGTGTGGTTTGGTTTTGAGCCGCCGAGACCATGCGATAAGGTCTTCTGGATCTCAAATTTTCTGGTGCACAAATTTTCTGGTGCACAAATCTTCTCGGCGCGGAAAGGTCGGACATGCATCGTCTGGTTCAAAAAGTTCTTCTCATTGCAGTGTTGGCAATTGCACGATGCGCTCCGTCGACGGCGCAGATTTCCAGCTTTCAGCATGTAATTTTTGTGGTGCAGGAAAATCGTAGTCCCGATAATTTGTTCTACGCGCTCTGCTCGCCCACCTCGTTGTGCAGCACCTCACCCACCAGCACCCAATACAACATTCAAACCAGCAATTGGTTGGACAACACGCAATCCAGCGGGGTTACTCAACCGCTTACCGAAGAGCTAGCGGGTGGCTACGATCCCGGACATACGAAGCACAGTTTCGACCTACAATGTGACGTCAATACCGCCACCAATACATGCAGAATGGATGGAGCAGCAGCAGTAGGTTGTGGCGGCAGTTGTCCCTCGCAGCCCTCATTCCGCTACGTCGATAACTCTACCGGAACGCTCGCGCCCTATATCGATATGGTCCAGCAGTACGGGTGGGCGAATTACATGTTTCAAACCAATCAGGGGCCGAGCTGGCCCGCGCATCAGTTTTTGTTTAGCGCGACCTCTGCCCCGAGCGCGTCGGACGATGCCGGCGGTATTTTTGTGCAGAGCAACGAGGTCAAACCCGGCGGGTCCACCGGGTGCATCTCGCCTGCTAAGTCCGATGTAATCCTTATTTTTCCGGGAACTACCGAGACTGAAACAATCTACCCGTGTCTGGAACACAACACCCTTCCCGAC
The DNA here is from genome assembly GCA_963710965.1 of uncultured Acidobacteriaceae bacterium. Lineage (GTDB taxonomy): Bacteria > Acidobacteriota > Terriglobia > Terriglobales > Acidobacteriaceae > Sulfotelmatobacter. The sequence continues at coordinate 76,534 of CAVQCP010000062.1, forward strand.
GTGTTGCCCTCCACCGTGACCTGGAAATATTACACGCCGAACGGCAACCCCGATTGGCAGGCGCCGACTGCAATTAACCACATCTGTGAGCCCAGCGAGCCCACCGGCGGGGTGTGCACTGGAGCGGAGTGGCTCGATGACGTAGTGCTCAGCTCGAAGCAGGTCTTGACCGATATTGGCAACTGCCGGTTGAGCAATATGGTCTGGGTCATTCCCGGCGCCAACAATTCCGATCACAACGGAAAAACCGAAGGGGGAGGGCCGTCTTGGGTCGCCTCTATCGTGAATGCTATCGGCCAGAGTACTTGCAAGAATTCTGATGGCAGTAGCTTCTGGGACAGCACTGCGATTCTGGTGACCTGGGATGACTGGGGAGGCTGGTACGACCACGTACCCCCGACAATTCTGGCGCTACCCCAAGGCGATTATCAATATGGATTTCGCGTGCCGTTAATCGTGATTTCCGCTTACACCCCCGCAGGTTACATCGACAATGGACGGCACGATTTTGGCAGCATGATCAATTTCGCGGAGAACAACTTCGGCGTGAAGACGGGCATTTTGGGTTTTGCCGATGAGCGGGCCAACGGCGATGACCTCGCAGCTTTTTTCGATCTCAAGACCGCCCCCCGTCCCTTCGTCACCATTCCGTCGATTCTGAAAGCGCAGGATTTCATCAATGATACCCGTCCGGAAGGGGATCCCGACGACTACTGATCAATCGGCGGGTTAGCAAGCCTGCTTTTTTACTATGTAAAACCGCGGTTTTCCCCTTGGGGTATTTCTGTCCAAAAATCGAGAGACGATACCTATGACGAAGCTTGCTCGCCTTGTGTGCTTGCTGTTACTTGCGACCTTTGCCCATGCGAAATCCGGCACCACTACGGTTGTGACCACAACGTGGAACGGTATTACGCGAACTTACACAACGTACGTTCCGAACAACCTGCCGGCAAATCCGCCAATGGTCTTTTGCCTGCATCCCACCGTGGGGGACAAGATGGGAACCAAGCCACCGCTGACTTGGTGCAACGGTTGGAGGTCCGGCGCCGATACGTACCAATACGTACTGGTTTATCCCGTAAGCACATGGAATGAGTCTGTCGGAAAATGGTTCTGGGATGCATACAATATCGATTATCTATTTGCCACTCCACCGGATGATTCCGGTTTCATCCGCAATCTCATTCAAACCCTAACCGTCCAGTACAACGTGAACCCGGCCCAGGTTTATGTGTATGGCATGTCTTCCGGCGGATTTATGGCGCATCGCGTGGGCATGGATTCATCCGACTTAGTTGCCGCTATCGCCTCCTCGAGCGGAATGCTTTGGGCTTCGACCGATCCGGTTCCCAACATCGTTGAACCAGTAAGCGTGCTGCAGTGTGAAGGCTCACTCGATAAGAGTGTCCCGCCTTGCACGGGAACCTTCAACGCGTGGGGACAGAAAGGTCTTCCCGACGCGAACGTGGACGACATCCTGGACTACTGGCTGGCGCAGAACGATCTGCCGCCAAATACAGGCTCGCCCATGTGCACCAACGGGTTGTTGACGCCGGGCGTCACCGGTTATGACGCATTGGGATCGAATGGCTCGGAGGTGCAATACGTCTTACAAGTAGGCGCAGGGCATGGCTGCGAACCAACTTTCAAGACGACGATTGACGAATTCTTTTTAGCGCATCCCAAGGTAAGCTCGTTCATTATGGATGAGGATTTCCCGAATTTCTAAGCGCTTAGCTGTTCCTTTAGCTGTTTCTGATCCAGGCAGGCATCACGATGTTATCGGCTTGCCGGGTGAGCAATTCATAACCGAGGAAGTTCAACAGCGGAGCCCAGGCGATTTCAATCTCCTCGGCCAAGGGCAGGGGCAGAGCTTCCTTCCATCCGCCGGATTTTGCGGCGCGGACGAATGGAATGTCTTGACGCGTGTTCCTGGTTCCGGTCCAGCTATCGGCCTGCTGTTTTTCGAGCTTACGCATGCGGTCTGCCGAGCTGCGCTCAACCGCGGCCCGCAATTGCTCCGTTCCCGCTCGAATGCTCAGGAATTCGGCAATCTTGCCGGTTTCAGCGATAGAGTCCGCGATTAAATCCTCATAGCGCACCAGCAGAAAGTTGGGATTGCCGTTGCGAGCCGCGATCCAGCCTGCGGCATGCTCCCACCAGGAGCCGTATCCCGCGGTTTCGCCGGAAATGAACTTGCTTACAAACTGGTCCAGGGAAACCGCGGAATCGATATAGCGCTTCTTGAGATTGAAGTGGTACTCGGAAACTACAACATCGCGCGGATCGCGAACCAGGTAAATGACTTTCTTGAAACGCACGTCAAACGGTTCGTGGCTCTTCAAAATGCGCGGCCGGGGCAGCTTCTTCAGATAGCGTTTCGAGGAAACGCCGGGCGCCGGCAGCAGACGGTTGATATTGGCAAATCCTACGTCCTCCTGGGGAAACAGCAGGTTGGCGAGCAGGAATCGTACCCACGTATTCCCCGACTTCGGGTAGGAAACCAGGAAGGTGTCGTCCGGATAGACGGTGAAATTTCTTCCGGCGTGATCGCGTCCGAGTGCGTACTTCACCGCGTATTTGATTTGAGCGAGCACAATCGGCCTTTACGTTCCTTGCCCGTGAATCTCGTTTGCCAAATCAACGCTCGCTGAGAATTCCGAGCGCTTCGTAATTCCGCGCTTTCGAGGGGAGGTGTGAACTCAATTCGTAACCCAGATGCTGCATCAACGGTCCCCATGCTGCTTCAATGCTTTCCACCATGGATGCGGGCAACTCCGAGCGCCATCCACCGGCACCCGCGGAGCGCACAAAAGAAAGATCCTTCCGTGAACCCTTGGTGAGGTCGCATTGATCCGTTTGGGTTTCCTCGAGCTTCCGCATGCGAGCGGCCGAGCTGCGCTCGACTGCCTGGGCAAGCTGCTGCGAAGTTGCGGAGATTCCAATGAACGCCGCTATTTTCGCCACTTCCCGGACCGTATCCGCCAGCATATCTTCGTAACGCAGCAGGAGAAAGTTAGGGCTTCCCTCGCTGGTAGCCAGCCAGGTCACGATATTTTGTCCCCACGAACCGTGGGGACAGGTCTTGCCCGCAAGGAAACGGGTGAGAAAGGCCTCGATCGGGGAATCGTCGTCGATCTTCATCAATTTGCGATGATAATGATATTGCGAAACGGCAACATCGCGCGGGTCACGAACGATGTAAATCACCCGCCCATACCGGGGGTCGAAGCACTCATGGCTCTTAATAATGCGCGGGGAGGCCATGCCATCGAGATCCCTCTTCGATGTACCCGTAGGATCGGGAATTAGGAGATGGATATTCGCGAAGGTCGCAATCTGTTCCGGATGCAACAGGTTGGCCAGCAGAAAACGGGTCCAGGTATTGCCCGACTTCGGAAACGAAACCAGAAAGATGTCATCCTCCCGGATGACCAGCGAGCGCCCCGGCCGGTGCAAGCCCAACGCTTTTCGAAAGCCGGCAATCAGATGTTTTTTCATTTCCGGTGCCTGTAAAACACTTCATTTTACCAGCGGAGATGCCGCATCGAGTTGTGGCAAATCTGCCACGAAAACGGCCTGATATCGCACTCTACTCAAGAACTGTGAAAAACCAGCTCCGGTTCCCCGGCGACAATGTTATTCACCGCCTCCACGCCCATTAAGACGGAATGATCCATGTTTCCAATTTCATAGCGCCACGCGCCAAAACGCCCACGCGAATAAATCCCTTTGGCCAGCAATGCCGGTTGCAGCACATCCAGAGCCTGATCGCGCCCCAAGGTTGGAATGGGATACGAGTAGCCAACCGTCCTCTGATAGCGCGAAACGATGCGTTCGCGATCGGATTCTTCCAGCATGTTGGCCCGAATGAGCCCGGCCATTACCTGATCGGAGATTTTATTCGGATCAGGCGACTCTCCTACGCGAAACGATATTTCGCACATCAGCGAACTGAAGTGCTCGGTGTCTCCATTGGGCACGTTAAACGGCGAGTAGTGCGAAAAATATGTGGCGCGGTAGCAGGGAGTCTCCGCATCTGTAAAGTAGATCCAGCATCGTCCAGTTTCAATTTTCTTCTTTACTCCGAAACCGACCACCATCAGATTGTTGTGCTCGAGCCCCTCGGTTGCGTCCCGTAACCGGTTATTGACCGGTTTGATCATCTGGGTGAACAAGTCCAGCGGAGCGGTCGAGATCAGCAGATCGTAGTTATCTCCGGTCCCGTCCGCAAACGAAATGCGGCGCCGTTCCCCATCGATTTCCGAAAGTTGCTTTCCGGTATGAATTTTCTCGGGAAAGTAGGCGGCCATGCGGCGGTAAATCTCGCCTGTCCCGCCATGCAGCGGGAACTTAAACTTGCTGTTCGGCCCCCAACCCACATCATCGCGCTGATAAAGTACGTTTTCCAGCAGTCGTTTGAAATCGACAACGGCGACGCGGTCGGCAATCCAACCTTTGGACATCTTTTCCAGCGGCGTGGTCCAAACCTTCGAGTTGTACGGAAACATAAAAGCTTCCGCGATGCCCTCGCCGAAGGTGCTAAGAATCCAATCCCGAAAATTCTTCGCTTCCTTGCCGCCGCCATTGGCGGCCGCTTTGGCCGCTCCGACCAGGCAGCTGACCTGAACTTCTTTGGGCAAATACCGCAGATTGCTTTGAAACGGATAGGGAACCCAAGACTCGCCTTTTACGATCCAGCTCTCGCGAATGCGCTCATGAACCTCCTGGCCTAGTACTTTGTCGATAAGCCGATCGAAGTAAGGATAGTGCGAAAAAATAACGTGGCCGCCTTCATCCCACACGAATCCGTGCTCGTCGACGTGAGAAGTTGCGTGACCACCGACTCCGGAGGATTTTTCGTAGAGAACCCAATTATCGTAACCCAGTTCGTGCAGACGGTAAGCCGCACCCAGTCCAGTCGGTCCTGCGCCGATGATCACAATTTTCTTGCTTGCCATATGTTAATTCGTGGGGTTTCGTTTTGTTCCCTGGCGGGATTTCGAAGCAATCGCAGCGCACTCCTCCAAACATCCTAACCCGGCGTATTGAATGATAGCGCTGACGTTCAGAAGCCTGCACTCGATTATACCATCCGAATATCGTCCGCTTTCCTTTCCCAGCGGGGGCTTCCGCTGGTCCGGACTCGCTGGTTACTTTGGTAATCCGGGAGCCCATCAGATTTTCCAAGGCAGGTGGCTGACTGCGGAAGCGGCGCGAAGCTCACAGGCTGCGCAGTTTCGGCGCCACCCAATAGCTTGCGCAATCGCCGCCAATCCGCCATGGAAGGCGTCTTGCCGGCTGCATGATATTCTGATCTGCTCAATGGCCAACATCGCAAATTCCAACGTTCTTGTCACCGGAGCCGATGGTTTTATTGGATCGCATCTGGTTGAGCAGTTAGTCGCCGGCGGGGCAAAGGTCCGGGCGCTAAGCCTGTACAACTCGTTCAACGACTGGGGTTGGCTCGAACAAGTTAGTTGCCTCCAGCAGATCGAGGTGATTACCGGCGATGTTCGCGACCCGGATTTCTGCGATGAATTGACTCGCGGAATCGATATTGTGTTTCACCTGGCGGCGCTGATTCCAATTCCTTATTCCTATCGCGCGCCTGCCAGCTTTGTGGATACGAACGTGAAGGGCACTTTGCATCTTTGCCAGGCTGCGCGGCGCAATGGCATCAGGCGATTCATTCAGACTTCTACCAGCGAGGTTTACGGAACGGCGCAGTATGTTCCGATCGATGAAAAACATCCCTTGCAGCCTCAGTCTCCGTATAGCGCCACGAAAATCGCATCCGACTGTATCGCTTTAAGCTTTCACTACTCTTTTTCTCTTCCGGTGGTGGTGGCGCGCCCGTTTAACACCTATGGCCCGCGGCAGTCGGCGCGAGCCGTCATTCCCAGCATCATCATTCAGGTCGCGGGAGGAAAATCGTCGATTTCGTTGGGCAATCTCCTGGCTACTCGCGACTTTACTTTCGTCGAAGACACTTGCCGAGGATTTCTAGCCATCGGCCAAATGGATGGCGGAGAAGGCGAAGTTTTTCATATCGGATCGAACACCGAGATTGCGGTAGCCGACCTCGTTAAACTGATTGGCGATGTCATGGGCAAGAGCATCGATGTCATTTGCGACGAGCAGCGATTGCGTCCGGACAAAAGTGAAGTGCAGCGCTTGAAGTGCGAGAACTCGAAGCTGCGCAACGCTGCATCTTTCGTGCCGCAGATCCCGTTGCGCCAGGGTTTGGAGCGCACCGTCGCGTGGTTTTCGCAACCCGAGAACCTGCGCCGCTACAAGGGCAATCTCTACAATGTCTAAGCGTGCCGTGGTGCTGGCCGGCGGAAAGGGAAGCCGCCTGCGTCCTTACACGGTGGTTTTGCCCAAGCCGCTGATGCCCATCGGCGAGTATCCCATTCTTGAAGTCATCCTTCGCCAGTTGGCGGGTCATGGCTTCGATCGAGTCACCCTCGCGGTAAATTATCAGGCGGAAATTGTGCGCGCCTTTTGCGGCGATGGATCGCGGTGGGGAATCAATCTTGATTACTCGCTCGAAACCGTCCCTCTCAGCACCATCGCCCCTTTGTGCTTGATCAAAGATTTGCCGGAGAATTTTTTATTGATGAATGGCGATGTACTCACTGATCTCCCGATGAGCAAACTCTATGACGAGCACGTCAGCCAGAAAAGGAGTTTCACCATCGCCGCTTCCGCGCGCACCAACGTTGTCGATTACGGAGTACTTCATGTCAGCGAAAATCGGCTGACCGGCTTCGAAGAAAAACCGAAGCTGCAATATCTGGTCAGCATGGGAGTCTACATCCTGAACCGGTCGGTGCTGGACCGCGTCCCGGCCGGCCAAAAATACGGCTTCGATGACCTTATGCTCGACATGCTGGCGAAAAAAGAACAGGTTTACGTCGAACCTTATGCCGGTTATTGGCTCGATATTGGCCGCGTCGACGACTACATGCGCGCGGTGGAAGAGTTTGACGAGCGCCGGCAACAACTCTTGCCCCCGATGAAAATTGGGAATGAAAAGTGACATCCTTGTAACCGGAGCGACCGGTTTCCTCGGCCGCCATCTCGTCGCCGCGCTGCAATCGCAGGGTCTCGCGGTGCGGCAGCACTCGAGCGCCGCTGGCGATATCGCACACTGCCCGCTTCCCATGGAAGGCGTGGGCCGCGTTTTCCATCTGGCAGGGAAGAGCTACGTGCCCGACAGTTGGCGAAATCCAAGTGCATTTTATGAAACCAATGTAATGGGCGCGATCAACGTGCTGGAACATTGCCGCCAGCATCAGGCGGCACTTACGCTGATCAGTTCTTATGTTTACGGCCAGCCGCGGCGCTTGCCCATTTCCGAGGACCATCCGCTCGCCGCGGCCAATCCCTACGCCCATACCAAGATTCTCGCCGAAGAGACCGCACGATTTTATGAACAGGGCTTCGGCGTCGCGTTAATCATCGTGCGCCCTTTCAATATTTATGGACCGGGACAGGCTGGCCCATTCCTGATTCCTGCAATCGTGCGGCAGGCGCTCGATCCCTCCGCAAGAGAAATCCGCGTGCAAGATTTGCGTCCCAAACGCGACTACATTTATGTCGCCGACGCTGTGGATCTGCTTGTTGCCACCCTTCGCCCCGGCATAAAAGGTGTTTTCAATCTGGGCAGCGGCTGCTCGGCGAGCGTTGGTGAAGTAGCCGAGTTGGTGAATCTGGCGACTGGAGCGAATAAGCCAGTGGTGAGTTCCGGCGAGCAACGTCCCGGAGAAATCATGGACGTAGTCGCCGATACTTCGCGCGCCGCAGCCGACCTTGGCTGGCGGCCGCGGACTTCCTTGGCGGATGGGATTGCCGCCGTCGTCGCGGCGGAGCGCGCTTCCCATGGCTGATCGACTGGCTGATCGTACGAAGGTGCTTTACCTGATCGGGCAATTTCCCGCCATCAATCACAGTTACCTGCTGGCCGAAGTCCGGCACCTGCGTACTCTTGGTGTCGATGTCTCGCTCGCTTCGGTAAGCCCGCCCGATCGGCCGCCGGAAAAACTTAGCCAGGAAGAGCGCGAAGAAGCTGCGCGCACTTATTACATTAAATCTGCACCTGCCATGGCCGTCGCCTCCGCAAACCTGGCGGAATGTTTTCGGCATCCTGTCCGCTATATGCGCGGGTTGCTTTTCGCCCTCCAATTGGGTTGCGGCGGACCCAGGCGCATCGCCTACCATCTCGCTTACTTTGCCGAGGCCGTTCTGGTTGGCCGCCACATGCGGCGACTCGGAATTAGCCATCTTCACGCAAGTTTTTCCGCGACTGTAGCTTTAATCGCTGCGCGCACATTTCCCGTGACCATGTCGTTCGGGGTTTATGGCTATGGAGAACTGCACAATCCTTCCGAGACTCAGCTTTCCGAGCGCATCCAGGGCAGTCTTTTCATACGTTCGATCAGCCGCCACGGTGTCGGCCAGCTTATGCTTTCCTGCGATCGCAGTGCGTGGTCGAAGCTGATCCACGTTCCCTTGGGCATTGACGCAAATGAATTTGCACCGCAACCTCGGCGCGACGCTTCGTCGACACCACACCTGTTATGTGTTGGCCGGTTGGCGCCGGAAAAAGGACAGGCGTTACTCCTCGATGCCCTGGCAGCATTGCGGGTGCAGGGTCAGTCGGTCATTCTTCGCTTGGTTGGCGATGGACCCGATCGCGCGTTTCTGGAGCGCCGCGCCGCCGAACTCGGCATTGCCTCCAATGTCGAATTCTGCGGGTGGGTCGATCAGCCGCAGCTCCTATCGCTCTATGCCGAAACAGATTTATTTGTGTTGCCCAGTCTAGCCGAGGGTATTCCAATGGTTCTAATGGAAGCGATGGCGATGAAAATACCTTGCGTTGCTCCCAATATCACAGGTATTCCGGAATTGATCGAGCACGGCGTCGACGGCATGCTTTTCACCGTTGCCGATGTGCAGGACATCGCTCGAAAGGTCTCCACCCTGTTACAGTCTCCAGAACTCTGTGCGCGCATGGGCGGACACGCACGAGAACGCGTGATTCGCGATTATGACATGGCCCTTAATACCAGCCGTTTCGCAGCTGCGATCAAAAACCAACTGAGCTCCCAAAAATCAATAGAAGCAAATTAAGATTCGGTAAATTTTTTCTGTCCGAGTGCGAATTGAGTAGCCTTTTTGCTCATCTGTTTCCTCTAACCTGCGTGCTACACTGAAACAACGCCGCTAGCGCTCCTGTACTTCTTGATTTGTTCCGAACGAAAATGGTTTGGATAGAGCCTGAAAGAAGATTCTATGCACTTCAGTTCTTCACTTCCTGAAGCCCCTGCCGCGGACGACATCAGCGGGAATTCTCGAACTGCGGAGACTCGTAGCGTGGTGCAGACTCTTGTCAATCCCTCCCGCCGCCCGCTACTCCTCCTGCTGCTTTCTTTGGCGCTGATTGCGGTCGTACTGCTGCGGGGCATTCAAAAAGGCGAATTCAGCGAAAATGTGGATGAGACCGTGCACGCCTCTACCGGCCTTTACGTCGCATCTTTTCTCCACGATCTGCCGCTTCGCCATCCCGTGCAATACACCTACCGCTACTACGCCCAGTACCCGAGTTTGGGCATAGTGATGTATCCGCCAGCATTTTATGCGATCGAAGGAGTCGTATTCTTCCTGTTCGGACCTTCCGTCGTAACCGCTCGTGCCACGGTGATTGGGTTGGCACTGCTGGGGCTGTTTTTCTGGTTCAAGCTGGTGAATGAGCTGGAAGATGAATACACCGCCGCGCTCTCCACCGTTCTGCTGGCATTCATGCCCTCGGTTTTGAACTATGAGAAAGTCGTGATGCTCGACATGCCGCTGCTGTCTTTCTGTATCGCGGCGAGCTACTTCTGGATTGTTTATTTGCGCCGAGGCTTGAGCCGCGATCTATATGGGTTTGCGGTATTTTTCACTCTGGCCTTCCTCACCAAACACCATGCCATCTATCTGCTGCTCTGGTGTCCACTGACATTCCTCCTTCTTAAGAAATGGGAGCGAATTCTGAATTGGAAGTTTGTGATCGCAGCGGCCACGTCGGCGCTGCTCATTGCGCCTGTATATCTATTGCAGATTTTCATGAACGCCTCGTTGGCCCTTGACCTCAAAGGGACATCGGTGAATGGGACGATGAATTGGGCCTATTACTGGACCAAGCTTCCGGAGTTGATCGGCTGGGGTGCGGTTATTTTGAGCACTGTGGGTGTCGTGATCTGTCTTTCAGAGCGTAAGCGGCAAAATGCTTTCATCATGCTTGCTTGGATTCTTTCCTGTTATTTCATATTCAGCTCCATCCGCCATAAAGAACCTCGCTACATCATGTACTGGGTTCCGGCATTTGCCTACTTTGCGGTCGCTCCCTTTACCCGGCAGACCTTGGTGCCATGGCGGCGTATCGCGGGAATCGCACTGGTCGCGGCGGTGCTCGCCTCGTATACCGTGCGCGCCTGGGCCTATCAGCGGCTTTACGTTTCCGGGTACGCGCAGGTGGCGCAGCAACTGACGAAATCGCCGGGCGGCTGCGTGCTTGTGGATATGGATCTTCCCGGCAATTTTATCTTTTTCATGCGCGCTTATGATCCCGCTCGCCGTTTCGTGATTCTCCGTAAAGCTCTTTACGAAAGTCGTACGATGCGGGAATGGGGCGTGATGGAGTTCGCTCACAACCGGGCCGAGGTCGAAGAGGTTCTCAAGAACGACAGCGTGCGTTATATCGTTGTGGAGAAGAATAGGCCACTGATTTTTTCTTCCCAGCAAGCCTTACGCGATATCGTCGACACCTCCGGCAACTATACCGAATTGGCAGACGTACCGATTGAAACGAATATGAACTACATGCGCGGGCACAGCCTAAGCCTGTACGAATCCAAAGCCGCCGTGGTTCCTCCCCACGGGATTTTGCACATCAAAATGTCAAACCTTCCTCACGATATCGACATTCCGTTCGATCAATTGACAGGCAAGTAGGCTGCGTCGAAAGTTGTAGCTTGCATTCCAGGAGTCGAGAGAACAACCGATCTAACGCAATTCCAGAACCGCCATCAAGGACGTGCCTGCCCACCTTTGTGGAATCGGTTCGCATCCGGAGGCGAGCCCAAGCAATTTGTTAACCGTCATCGAACTGGGTTCAAAGCCAGAGGAAATGATCTCTCCTTTGCCCCTTTTTCCCATAAGCAAGGCTTTGCGCAGCGCGAGCGTGGGAAGCAACGGAAGGCCCCAATAGGTCCATTGTTGCACGTGCAGACCGTTACGCTGCGCAGCCCGGAGCAGCGTAGCAATCGAATAGCGCCGCACGTGCCCGACCATTCGATCGTATTCCGAGTACGCCCATTGACCCGCCGGAACGTTCAAAATCAGCTTGCCGTTGCCACTCAGGTGGAAGAGAACCGCTTTAATAAAGGTGTCTTCGGCTGATATATGCTCCAGCACGTCAAACAGGAAAATCAAATCGAAGCTCGCGCGAAGGACCGGGTCGGTCTGGAAGATATCGTAACAGCAGACCCTGCTGCTGCGGCTGACGTTCTGTTTGAGTGCGTCCTCGTGCAAGTCGAAGCCAGTCACATCCCGCTGATAAACATCTTCGATTTGCCGTTGTAGGAGTCCGTTGCCGCACCCGACCTCGGCCATTGCCGCGGCCGAGAGAAATAAATTGCCCGCCAGCTTTTTCAATACCTCAAATCTTCGCCGAATCCAGAAGTGATCGAGCGATGCAATCTCAAACCAGCGATCGCCCATGCTGACCTCCGCCGGACGCGACAGGTATTCAATCTTCCGCTCGGACACAATCCCGTTTAAGTTGCCCGCCGCCATAACATTTCGATAATGCATGTTTGCCCGTGCGTGGAGTGAATTGATCGTACCGGGTTAGTCGCGCGTGGAGTTATTGGGAACCAGAGAACCGCTAAAAGTCCCTTCCTCCCGGCGCGCACCGCTCGGTCCGATAATCTTGCCGATCACGTAGTGCGGCCGAGCTTTAGTTTCCTCGTAAACCCGTCCCACATATTCTCCAATCACGCCCATAAAAAACAGGTTCATGCCAGAGAGGAAAGTCATGACCAGAATAATTGCGGTAAAACCCTGCGGCGATCCCATCCAGAATTTCACATAGAGCGCATAAATAGAGTACAGGACAGAAAGCGCAATCGCGAGTACTCCCAAAATCGCCGCCGCTCGCAAAGGCACAATGGAGAATGCAAAGATTCCATCGAAGGCCAGCATCAGCAGTTTAATCGGATTGTATTTAGTCCGCCCCGCGTGCCGTGCGGGACGTTCCATCGGTATTCCGATCTGCCGGAAGCCTACCCAGGTGCGCAATCCGCGCAAATAGCGGTGGTGCTCCGGCATCTTGCGCATTTCACGGATCACGCGGCTCGACATCAGCCCGAAATCTCCAGCGTCAAGCGGCAACTGCGTGTCGGAGAGCGCCGCCAGTAGCCGGTAGAACAAGTGATAACAAGCTCGCAGCCACCACGACTCTTTGCGATTCATTCTCCGTACATAGACCACGTCGTAGCCCTGGGCGTAGGCCTCCAGCAGTTGGGGGATCGCCTCGGGAGGGTCTTGCAGATCCGCGTCCATTAAAATGGCCACGTCTCCCGTCACGTGATCCAAGGCAGCAGTCAGCGCCGTCTGATGGCCAAAATTTCGCGACAGCGACACGATCACCAGCCGGTCATCTTCCGCCGCAGCTTTCTCCAGCAATTCCAGCGTGCGGTCCGAGCTGCCATCATTCGCGATCACGATTTCGTGCGGCCCTCCGGGAAGGCTGTCGAGCACCGCCTTGGTTCGTCGCAGCAACTCAGGGACGACCGCTTCTTCGTTATAGACGGGAATGGCGAGAGAAACGCGCGGGTATTGCGGGTTCACGCCCCAGACCCTCCTGGGCAACCACGCATCGACAAACGAAGATGAAAAACGCTCGCCGGTACTAACTCTGCAAAAGTAGAGGAGCAATAAAACTTGGGACAGGGATTGTTCATACGCGAAATGCTACAAACCGATTGCAGTTTAACATGGCTCCTTCTGCCTTCCGCGCTGGATAGTCATAGCGAGTCGGACGAAGTCGATGGCACAGCCGGAGAGGAACTAGATCGAAGCTGGGCGCGGGAGACGCCTTCAACATTGCGCAGTGCAGAAATTTAAGAGGGTGATGACGACGCAAACATTCGCCGTGACCTTATACGTGCCTGACGATAACGCAGTTATCGAAGGGACGGATTTTCAAGAATCTCGCTGTCAAGCGCGGTAGTGGATCGAAACCAATCCACAGGCCACACGTCTTTATGGGTGGCCGGGACTTGAAGAGCATGACTGACCATGCTGGCGTCCGGCATCGGTGGCGCGCACTGACTTGCATAAGGCTGGGAAACACAGTGCATCATCTTTGCCTCTTGTTCCGCCCTTTTCATTGCCTCGTAGATTCGGCTCATGGTTGTCTCCGTTCTTGTTAAATTCGTCTCTCTCTGTCCCAACTATTAGGTGTGAACTATTTGCTTAACGCAGCAAACGGCGTCGAATTAAGCCAGCCATCGACAGCAAGCCGGTTCCCACCATTACCAGAGACTGCGGTTCCGGAATATGAACTTTTTGAGAAGAATCGGAGCCAAACCCATAGGTCATCAGGGCGGTTCGCATAATCTTGCCATCCTCATGACCACTCGTGTTTAGCGAAGTTGCAGCCAACGTCTTCGCCGCTATTGGACTGGATGCAACCGCAACCAATTGTCGCGAACTGTATGGTTGTCGTCCGGTTAGGCTGTTAATTGGCGTAGCTTGCAGAATTCCACTAAAGATCAGAACAACGAGCCCCAAACCTATGGCTTTAAAACGAAATAAGAAATGCTTCTCCATGAAAATGCCCCCTGATTCGGCCGAAGACCGCATTGCTGCAGCCTGGTTGCTTACTGTCTGGGCCGGAGCAGGACAATTCGGTCCTGACCGGTGTTGCAGCCAATGGCAATAATTTCTCCGTGATTGTTGATGGCCAGCGCTTGTAGAACCTCCCATCCCGCTTCGGGTTCAAGAAACTTATTCAAGTCGTATAGTCGGTTGTTGCGGTAGATAAAGGCGTGAAAGCTCTCATCGCCTTCGGTGAGGGAACCGCCGACGACTTCGCCGTTATTGTTGAGGTCATGCGCAATGCTAAAGGAACCACCCAGCGTCCCCAGCATATTGCGCGTGCCGCCCTCCTGTTGGAAAGCTTCGATCCGACCGGTTTCCGGATTCAAAGAAACGCCCGCGATTTGAGCGGCATCGTTGATGGCAAGGACGTTGTTCCGGTTATGGTCGAAGGGCCCCAGATCTACTACGTCGAATTTGCCGAGCGTGGTCTCGGTCTTGTTTTCTTGAGGTGCCTGTATGATTCGCGTTGAATTCATGAGCGCACTTACTCTCCTCTAGCTACTGACTGCTCCCTCTGCCGACAAATAGCGAATATGTGCACGCATCGCGTCCATCGCTTCGGCTAAATCCCCAGCCGCTCCATCAAAAAGGTGTTCGTTTGTACGCGCGCGCCAGAGGGAATAGCGGTAAAAGCTCCGGCGAGCCTGCGAACTCAATTTCACGTCCCCGTTAAAGTCGTGTTCCTGGATAGCCCAAGTCTGCATAATTCCCCCTTGCTCTCCTTGGCTATCATCCTCGGTTAGCTCAGACGTGTAATCCCCCAAATAGGGTATTTGTGGCAGGCTTGCAGTGGAATTTGCGATGGAGGGCAAGAAGATCTGCCGGCCGATACGTTCCTCGATTCGCCACTCTTCTCAGAGATTGCGGCGGAACTGAGGTAGACCGAATTTCCCGACTTCGGAAATTTTCTGAAATCTTGCCTCGAAGCTTCGCCCCGCAGGCTTCTTGCGGCGCGAAACCAAAACAAATACTGGAAATACTAATGCGAAACGCAGCGCCTACGCGCGGACCCGAGGGGTCGCATAGGCGCTGCGTTAAGATTGCACAGAAGTAAACCGCCCCGAGGTCTTTACATCGAATCGAACTCTTAGTTACGAGCTCTCAACTTTTCAATCCCCGGCTGAGCAGCTTCTGACGAACCCGGAATCCCAGGCTCAGCAGTCCCGTTCCCATTAGCATCATTGATCCTGGTTCCGGTACCGTCGTTAAGAGAGTGGTCACGCCGCCAGTATCCGTAAGATAGGCATGCCCGTTCCCGCCGTTGTAGTAGCCGCCAGTGGTGGTCAAGTAAAGTTGAATCGTCCCGCCGTTAGCCTGATTTCCGTGGTACAGCCCGCTTACCCCGCCGGTGAGTGAATAGACGCAATCGCCACCTGTACCAGTGCAGCCGCCGGCTCCGTTCCCGTTCGTGAGAATCCACGAAATATCGGTTGTGAAGGTCCCGGTGAATATAGTTCCCATCCCCTGTTCCTTGACGGTGAATGTGGAACCTGCAAAATTCCAGAAACCGCCGGTTTGTAGGCTCCCTGTGAACGTAGAGCCCGTTGTGAAATTCACCTGTCCTACATGGTTCACCCCGTTGATGGACTCTAAATCGCTATTCAGCGTGAATGGTCCAGTGCTGCCAACCAGAGCAGTGCCTGCCTTTCCGTCCCTGTTGTCAATGGTAATTGTGCCTGCATGGGCTGCAACGGGCAAGAACGAAACCAACACTGCAGCAAGCAGGACGGGTTGAAAAATGAGAGTTCGGGCGCGATTAATTCTGAGCATTCGCACAATCCTCCTAGTAGCGTACTTTGAAGGAACGGGCAATCCTTGTAATCCCCCAAACGAGGTATATTCCTGGCGGCGTGCCTTTGGCATGAGGACCTCGGGGCTCCGACCCTGAAATGTTCAGGGACTCGAGCGGATAAGGGGTTGAATTAGGAAGATTTTCGTCGTCGACTGATGGAAGAGTCTGCTGGCATCCCGCCTGGGCGAACGACCCGCTACAAAACCGCGGAGAAGATTCGCACCACCAACTCCGTTTGCCGGTGTGTATCCGTCTTCATGAAGATGCGTTTGAGGTGAGTTCTTGCGGTGTGGGTACTGATGAAAAGCGCTGCGGCCGCCTCTTCGATCGACTTCCCTTGTATCAGAATTGCCGCCAGGGCAGCTTCACCGCGAGTCAGGCCGTAGAGCTTGCATAGCACGCTTTCGTCGATCTCCAGGCCCCTATCTTCGTCGTACATCGTCATCAGGGCGGTACGATGCTCAACTCCTTGCCAGCAGCCCAACTCCGGTCCCGGCACCACTCGGATGATCAAAGAAGTGCGCCCCGAGCGGCGCGGTACGCTTATGGGCGAGCCCTGGGGCTCTCCAAGTTCCGGAGCCGAGATTGCCTCCTGCAGCAGTTGCTGCAGCAGTCGCGTATCCGAGGCGCGCTCTGCCACCAGCCCCGTTCTGGTCAAAGAAATTCCATCTCTCTTGTCCAGAATTGCCAAGGCTGCGCGATTTGCCAAATGGGGTTTGCCTTCAAATGCCACCAGCATGGCGCCGCAGCGAACCAACTCCAGCCCATAGTTCAATGCGGTCAAGACATCGCTCGGTGTGGCCAACGCATCGGCGGTAGCGGCAGAGGACTGGGGACGCAAGGATTCCCCGTGAGTCTGCTCCTCGAGTGTCGGCGGTCTTACGTCGCGAGCGAGATCGTCTGATTCATTTCCCAATAATCCAAAAGGCTGCTCGTTGGGGGAATGATCACTGTGTCCAGCGCGCGGACTTTGGGGGATTTGCCTGGCCATTTTCTCGAATTCGGTATATTAGGGCTCTGATTATTCTTAAAAATCTGGGCGCGCTAAGTATCGTGTAAAAGTGTTTCGCCATTGTGACGTGATTATTAACCTAAGAATAAATTTGCTGCGGGAAGGCCGTCCTGCCTGTGAATATCGGCAACTGAATAGGATTGCTTCCTGGAGTCTCTTTCAAAAACGGCTGCAGTTTACACCGCGAAGCGTTCTTCGCATAGTGGAAAAAATTAGATGAATTACATTTCTCAGATCGATCGAACGGTCCCCGATTCGGGCTCTTGGCGACAGGGAAGGCGATTTTCCGCCTCTGCGCGCTCCCGCCTGTGCGCTGCGACACGTCCTTCGGTGGCCTAAATCACTGGAATAATCTGTCAGTCCTAGACCTGTTCTCGGAGGTTGAGCCTGGTCCTTGTCTTCCGCTCGAGATTTTGCTCGGCACGTGGATCGAATTCATCCACTTTTAACCGACCCTTAACATTTGCGTCATGCATAACGGTATAGTCTTAATCTCTTCGATCGACATTGAGGATACTCACTTTGCAGTCATAGGTTTTTCTTTTGTTCGGTTCGCTTCTAATTTTTCTTTCTGGTTCGGAGAAATCTGTGAAAATTCTCGCCAAAACGTTGCTCGCCCTGCTGCTATTGATATGCACGGGATGCGGAGGAAGTTCTTCTTCAACTCCTGCGAGCGCCCCGCTGAGCGGAAACTGGCAACTGAGTCTCGTACAAAACTATCCCACTCCTCCGGCCCAACTTTCCGTCTCTGGTTTCCTCACGGAAGCGAACAACGCTCTCGCGGGAAGTGTCCAGGGTCCAACCATAACGGACGCGAAAGGAACCATCACTTGCGGAGGCGTTAGTCCTCTCACGGGGACGATCAGCGGCCAGAACGTAAGTCTCACAGTGAGCCCTGGGGGTACGACGTTTAATTTCACCGGTACCGTTTCTTCCGATAACACATCGATGAGCGGCGTGTACCAGGGCCAGGCTGGCGCTTGCTTCAACGATCCCACCACAGGCACTTGGACCGCTTCTCTGATTCCTGCTTTGAACGGGAGTTTCAGCGGCACGATTTCCAACTCTCAGTACATGAGTGCGTTTAACGGCAGCTCGAGTGTGAAGGTCACGGGTACGCTGTCGCAGACTCCGAATGCTGGGAGTAACAGTGCCAGCCTCTCCGGTACGATCACCGCCCAAAATTACCCTTGTTTTGCGACTGCTTCCCTGACGGGAACGATCAGCGGGAGCAATGTGCTTTTGTCGGTCTACAGTTACAACGGTGATTTGATTGGCAGCATCGGCAGTAAGGCTCTGCCGGCAATTGTCACGTCAACTTCCACGGGGGTATCCCTCACTACAGGTGAGGATGGTTTGCAGTTGGGGGCGGCAGGTTCGGGGCCATGTCCGGCGATTCAAGTCAATGGCAGTAATATGACGACTGACGCTGCCGAAGTGGCGCTTACTTTCCAATAAAGGCTCAACTCGAGCCAGGCTGATCTCAAAGGTACTCCACCCCGATTGATCACGGAGAATTACCGGCAAAGAGAGCTACGCCCCCTGGCAAGCGAAGCAGCGCGGTCGCCGTGCCTCAGAAGCTGTACTTCAGGGCGAACTGAATTGTACGGGGCCGGTGTGCATCGACTGGATGAAGAAAGGAGTTGCCGGTAAGGCAGTCCGTACCGCCAGGAAAGTATGCGCCGGCAGAATAGTTTGGACCGCCGTAACAACTGATCGTGTTGCTGCCCGTATTGCCGAAGTTGGCATCGTAGACGCGGAATTGAGTGTGGTTGAAGACGTTGAATGCCTCGGCGCGAAACTCGACTTCACTGCCTTCGTGAATCAGGAAATGTTTCAAAAGGGACATGTCGAAATTCAATCGGCTCGGATTATTAAGAAAGTTCCGGCCGGCGTCGCCAAAAGTCAGTCCGCGCGGGGCCACAAACTCATTGGGGTTTCCCAACAGGGGACCGAAGCTGCCTGGGTTCGTTTTCAGCGCCGCAGGCGCGGGATTTAGGGCCAGGTCGGGATAAGACCCAGCACCGACGCCGTTCGCGACGCCAGCATTATCCAACACTCCAATTCCGCTGCTGCCGGCGTTGTTAATCACGCTGAATGGCGTTCCGGACTGATAGGTCGTGATTCCGGACAATTGCCATCCGTCGCCAATAAATCGCGTCAGCCACGAGGATTGTCCGGACGACGGCGCCACGGTCTTCGCGGAAGAATCCGGCGCCGGAGTTTGCTCCTTATCTTCGCTCTCGGCAGATTCCATGGGACCGAGCAAGTCTCGCTGTAGGGCTTGGCTAAAGTTCGGGATGCTGTACACGTAGCTGATGTTGAGCAGGTGGCGCTGATCGAAATTAGAACTGGCCTTATTGGATCGCAGATCAAGAGAATTCACAAAAGTGGGATCCGTGCGATCGGAGGAATCGTCAATCGAGTGGCTATAGGAGTAGGCGACGCCAGCCGTCAAAGGTCCCGTGGTACGGCGAATCGTGGTTTGCAAGCCGTGGTAAGAGGAATCCGCTCCATCCTGGAGCGAGAAAATTTCTCCCAACCCGGGATATGGGCGAAAAGTATTGGTTAGCGGAATGATGCTCAACAGGCCGGGGGCCGGCGGTTCTCCTTGACACGCGATCGCCAGGTTGACGGATGCCGGATTATTCGATGTCACGGTGACGCCATTCGCTAAAACAAAAGCCGGGCTGGTGATCAGTCCATGATTTTGGCAGTCGGCGTTGCCGTTGGCGTCGCTAACGATAATGGGCTCGTGTGGCCCGAACGGGTTAAGGCTAGGCGCCACCGGTTGCAGTTGGTTGAGTTGCCGCTCTACCGAAAGATGAGTTCCCTTGCTGCCGACATAAGCTAGCGAGGTCACAAAATTTTTAGGCAGCTGACGTTCTACGCTCAAGCTCCATTGCTGCGAGTACGAATATTTAGTGTTGGTAGGGATGGATGTGACATTGATGGGATAAGCGCCTGGGTACGAGGTCGGGTTGGTGTCACCTTCGGCTGGGTTCCGGCAAGCACTCGCAAAATCTCCGATGCAGGCGTAACCCTGAGGAAAAGGTTGGCTCAAGCTAAGAATGTCGGGAGCGCTGCCTTCCAGCGATCCCGCATTGGCTTCGTCGCCGGTTCCATGTTCGAAGAATAGTCCATAGCCGGCGCGAATCGAGGTCTTTCCATCTCCTTTGGGATCCCACGCGAAACCGACTCTCGGCGCCGGATTGAACAGATGGTTGTCGATGCAGTATCGCGACACGCCATTCACGCCGCACTGCACAATTCCGTTGATGATGCGCGGGTCCAGATTGCCCAGATTGACTGGAATCGGCTTCTTGCCGGGAAGGCTGATCAGTTGCCCGGTGTAGGGATCGACTCTTACTTCCGCAGCCAACGCCTGGCTGAAGGCCTGCGGCTCCCAGTTGTAGGCCTGCAAATATTTTTCGTGAAAGTTTTCAAACAAGCTGAAACGTACGCCCAGGTTTATTGTCACTCGCGGAGTGACCCGCCAGTCATCCTGCACAAAGGGTTCGATGGTCTGATAACGGTAGTAGTACCGGAGTTGCGTGCTGTCTTGAGTGAAGCTCTGCAGAGCGTTGGCTCCGCCGGCGATTGACGTTGCGCTCGCCCCGTCGTTGTACAGGAAATTCGCGAATGCATTGCCTGTGCTGTAGAAGCCGCCATTCACGTTACTCACGGTCAGCAGACCCTGGGTGTCGCCAGTCGCCGCGCCCAGGGCACCGTTGGTTTCATTCTTCTGCGCCAGCACATATTGCAGGCCAAATTGAAAAGTGTGCTTTCCGAACACTTTACTGACGTCGTCGCGAAAATTATAGGTCGGGTTCGTATGCTCCCAGGGCGTGTACGAAGGATCGGCGGTAAACCCTAAACCGCCGTACTCCTGATTGTTACCGACGACCACCAGGCCGGGCACTTTACCACCGAAGCCGTTGTTAAATAGATAGCCCATGGGGCACACCGGCACGGCACCGCTGCCAGTGCAGGTGCCGACGTCCGCGGGGTTGCCTAGCCCGGTCGGCCGCTGGTAGTTGGCCCCCCCGGGGCCGTTCTCCGTCGCCAGTGTGATATGGGAATCGGTGTAACTGAAGACCGTCTCATTCAACAATGACGGAGTGATCGTCTGGGTGAGCCGCACGACCATGTCAATTCCGGGGCCCACAAATTTGTTCTGGACGGTCGGAAAGGTATTAATGACGGTGCCCCAATTCGGGGTCGGCGTAATCGTATCCCAGGAGTCGTGAATATAGCGGAAGGTGCCGTGCACCTTGGAGGTGAAGTTGTGATCGATGCGGAACAGTTCCTCCCGCCAGTGCGTTGGTTCGGAAATCACCGCGTCGTAACAGGGCGAAATCAATTGTCCCGTAGTGTGGTCGACCGCTCCTACCAGGCTCGAGGTGCATCCGATCGAGGAATTAGGCAGCGGAATAAGATTCTGATTCAGAATCGAGAGCGCGTTCGGATCAAGTCCTCCGCCAACATTCTGCACTGCCAGATTGTTAAAGGTTACCGTGCTTCCATTCACCCCGTAGAACATCTCGCGATAGCCGATGGGTGCTCCCGAACCAAAAGGCACGCCGGGACAATCGGGAAAAGAAGCGATCTTGAAGTTGAAACTGGGCCCGTTGGCAATTAGTTGTTTGAGGTCGGAGGGATCATACGGATTCGGGCAAACGTCACTGAAGTCTCCTTGCCGCTCCGACAGCGTCGGCACTGCGTGATTGAAATCCGAGCGCAGCTCGTTGGGCGACTTTTCGATGCGCGCTTCTTCCGAGAAGAATATAAACGTCTTATCCTTGTTCACATTGTAGTGACCAGGGATCCACAGCGGGCCGCCGATGGTGCCGCCAAAATCATTTCGGCGGTAGGTCGGCGCCTTGGTGGTTTGATCGAAATAATTGCGTGCGTTGAAGAATTCATTGCGGAAGAATTCGTACCCATCTCCATGCCAGCTCTTGGTCCCCGTTTTTGTCGTCACCTGCACCGTGCCCGATGCCGTTCGGCCGTATTGCGCACCGTAGTTGGAGGTCAACACTTTAACCTCCTGGATTGCATCCAGGCTGGGATACACCACCAGCGTACTTTCCGCTCCGCTCAAGCCGGCATTTAAAACATCGCTGCCGTCCACCTCGAACGAGTTGTATTCCACGCGACCGCCGTTCACGCTGTACTTCACACTGCCCTGCACCCCGACCTTCGCTTCATCCTGACCGGTCTGATTGCTTACGCCTGGCGTCAGTGTGATCAATGCCGTAAAGTTGCGTCCGTTCAGTCCGTAGCTGGTGACCTCTTTTTCGGTGATGATTCCCGCGACTTCGGCGTTCTCCGTCTCCACCTGCGCCGCGCCACCCGCTTGCACGTTGACTTCTGTCTTCTCGCCGGCCGCTTCCAGCATCGCATCCATGGGCAGCGTCGCGCCCGCCGTGATCGCCAGTCCTGCCGTCTGAAACACTTTGAAATTCGGTGCGGTGACCGACAGATCGTACGTTCCGGGGGGCACGCCGCTGATGGCATACTGGCCTTGCGCACTGCTGATGGCGGTCAGCTTCACTCCGCTAGCGTTCGAGATCGTTACCGTCGCGCCCGCGACCACTGCGCCCGTCGGGTCGGTCACCACGCCGGTGACGGTTGCGGTTTTCGAGTCTTTGTTCACCACGGTGACGGTCGACGCGGCTACGGTTTGCTGCGATTGATTCTGGCCGGTCGGCTGCATGAGTGCTGGCGTGCCCGGTGGCGGTGCTGGGATCACCGGTTCTACATACAACCAACTGCCCAAGGCATTCTGGGTCTGCGCCGGCGGCGTCGACGGGGCGCCAGTATTCTGAGCGCCTTCTGCCGGCGCCGCACCCGGTTCGGTCGAAGCAGTTTCCGTCGAGCCAGCCGGATTCGATCCAGCTTCCAGGAGCACGTCCAGCGGCACCGCATCCCCGGTCTTCAGAGGAATCCCAGCAGCTTCAAAATTCTTGAAGCCATTCGCGCTTACGGAGATGGTGTAAGTTCCCGCGGGGATACCGGTGATTTTTGT
>CAVQCP010000063.1:0-225836 GCA_963710965.1 uncultured Acidobacteriaceae bacterium
AGCCAACAGGCCCGTACTTGTTATTATCTCATTTTATATCAACAAGATACCTGGTAGCTACATTTCCTTGCTCTTAGTCTTTTCGGTAGCGCCGAGAACCATGTAGACAGACGTTTTCGGGTCTTTCTGGACGTTTGTAAAGTTAGCGCAAATGAGGAATGGCGTACGATCTTGCTCGACTGGAGACTCCAAGCTCTTCTCAATCGCCAGTCTCCAAATCGGCCAATAATTTAATAGATAGGATCGAACGCCGTTCTCGGTTTTATTCTCAGATTCTTTTTTCGTAATTGGGTCCACGAGCTTAATTGTTTTCGGCAAGGCTGCGATTTCTTGGTAAAAGAATTCCAGCGTTGGCAGTTTAGATTTGTGCGATTTCTTCCAAATTGATTGGATCGTCTCGAATACCTGAAACCGATGATGAGGTGAACAATTTAGCTTGGAACATCGAGCATATGATTGCCAGACGCCCATAAAATTAACGCCATACGTGAATGGCAGGCCCGCAATCGCATTAGCCAAATTCTCAGGATTCCGCGCGTATCTTCCTTTAATGAATCTGCTGTCGATGAACATCAAGAGTTCATCTTGCGCAAAGCCAGCTTCCATCAGATCGAGATCCTTCTGGAAATCTTCTTGTGTCTTACATGCAGCCGCATGTTCCAGGTTAACAGCTCCTAAATCTGCCTGCCGTTTTGATAGTTGTGTTTTCACTGCTTTCTTCTGTTCAGGCGATGCTTGGCCTAAAGCCATTTGAGCTTGGTTAACTAAGTCCATGCATGCGCGTTGTTTTTCCTGAGCTGCGTATATTTGAGTAATAGCGCGTCTATTTGCTTCTCTTGCCTCCCGAATATCTTCGGCCTTTGCGGAGACCGGGGTCGCAAGGAGTAACCGACTGATGCGATGCCTATTGGGATGTTCCCTGACAGGCTCAAGCGCTGCCATAAGTTCTTCTCTTGTTGTCGCTCTCGGAAGCTGCCAACCAACTTCTCCCCACCAGCAAGACAGCATGTCGACGATGGAATCTCTATGGGCACTGAGTGATTGATCGTCGACAGTGGGCCGACCTGCGGATGTGTTCTTTGTCTTTCGATTCATAAGCCAGTCGAGAATTTTTCCCATTAGCTGCAAAAATTTCTCGCGCACAGCTGCGAGAAAGTTCACCAGCCGCGACCAAGCGGACGAAATTGCTGTTATTAGCACCAGTAAATTCTAGCTTCCCAGCCGTCGATTGCCAGAAAACCTATTCCTCATCTTCGGGTGCGCGCCAGAGAATCCAGCTAACCCATTGTTTATATGATAGTTAGCGGATTTTCGTGGCATGCGGAGTGTAGTTGGAGGGTGCGGGCAAGAACAACGAGCCAAGGAGCTGGACAATGGCTAGAAAACGAAAATTCCAGGCTACAAAATCGACAAGAGTCTCACCTAAGTCTAGGAATCGCTCGACACCTACACTAGCGAAACTCCCCGCAAGGAGCCACGAAGCACGGAACCGAGCGCTGCATGCGCTAACGGCCATACGTCACGGGGCATCCCTCGCTGACGCTGCCAAGGCCGAGGGAGTAAGCCAGCGCACCATTCGAAAATACGTGGGCTCAGCCCTCCGACAAGATCACGCCGGTGGTCGCATCCGAGCGGTCCCGCGCGACAAGTTCACGCGTTATCTCCAAATCCCAGGTCCGGACGGTCCGATTCAAGTCACCGTCAAGGGAAACAAAGAGGCGACCGAGCTTGCCGCTTACGTCAGCGCCAGAGCAGCCTTCCTTCGTTCGGGAGATGAATCGGTGCTCCGTCCCTTTCAGGGCAAGAAGATCGGCGGGCACACTCTGGTCACCGATCCCAAGCTCCTGACAGCCCAGGCCGAGCAGGGCGAGTCCTTCGATCAACTCTATTCCTCGTTGGTAGGTTCCTGATGACCAACGAGTGCAACCAGCAACTTTCCTGGGAGAAGCCCACGAGGCCCATTCGGCTTGATGCCGGTCGCGCTTCGGGAAAGCTGCGTTGCACGATCTGTGGGAGTACCAACCAAGTGGAGCAGCACCATGCCGGGGGAAGAAATCACGTGGTCTGGTTCACAATTCCGCTGTGCCGGAAGCATCACGTAAAACTGACAGCCTACATTGCGGCGGCTGGGATCGACATGCGGTATACGCCAGACCGGCTTACGCGCCTTCGTCGAGCAAGAAAAGCTATCTGCATGCTTCTGTGGTTTCTGGATATGGAAGAAGAGGAACTTACTTCACAAGATAAGGACAAATGGAGGAGTGTCACGACATGACCGCTCAAGACATTTTTCTTCGCGCACACACCGTCACTGGAACGCATAAGGAGCGCAAGAACAAAAAGAGCGCACCACCGAAGTGGCCGGATCAAGTACTCGTGTTTGATACGGAGACCACCACGGACACAGCGCAAGACCTGCTTTTCGGCGTCTACCGGCTGTGTGAGCGCAGGGGCGACGTTTACCTCTGCTCAGAGGAAGGCCTGTTCTATGACGACGATCTTGACCCTGCTCAGCTCACGGTGCTGAAACGCTATGTCCACTCCGAACTTGCAGGCAGCGAAGTAAAGTCGTTCCCGCCTAAGTTGAAATTCGCACTTCATTCCCGTTCCGTTTTCCTGAAGAAAGTATTTTGGAAGGCCATCCATCGCGGGGCTTTGATCGTAGCTTTTAATGCACCCTTCGACCTGAGTCGAATCGCGGTCGAGTGGGGAAGAGCGTTCGATGGGGGATGGTCCCTGGTCCTCTCGCAGTGGTTGAATCCAAAAACAGGCGAACTTGAGGAAAACACGTATTTCCCAAGAATCGTGATCAAGTCCCTAAACAGCAAGACGGCCTTCATCAGTTTACGTTTCCCTCGTCCGCAGGAGCGGCAATGGGCTATTGGCCGCTTCCTCGACCTGCGCACTCTTGGTTGGGCCCTGCACAATAGGTCGTATTCGCTCAAGAAAGCTTGCAAGAAGTTCAATGCTTCCGAACAAAAGAAAAAACATACGCCCACCGGCCAAGTCACAAAGGACGACATCGACTATGCCCGCCAGGACGTGAAGTGTACGACGGCTCTGCTGAATGCGATGAAGCGGGAATTTGATCGGCATCCCATCGACCTGCTTCCCGAGAAGGCCTATTCACCTGCAACAATCGCCAAAGGCTACTTGGAAGCAATGGGCATCGTTCCGCCACTCCAGAAGTTCGATATTCCGGAGAAAATTCAGGGCATCGCGATGCAGGCCTATTACGGTGGACGCGCGGAGTGTCGCGTCCGCTGTACCGAAGTTCCGGTTGTTCCTGTGGATTTTGTCTCGCAACGCCACCGTCTGCTCTTTGCTCGGCAACTCCGATCTTCTCACTGCCAAGCGACTATCGTTTGACGATGCGACGAACGAGGTTCGCGAGCTAGTCAAGAGCATGACGCTCGACAAAGCCTTTGAAGCTGACCGGTGGAAGCAGTTCAAGTTCTTTGCGCTAGTCCGACCGGAAAAGGACATCTTTCCAGTTCGCTCCGTGTACGACGGGAGAACGCAGAACATCGGTTCGAATTATCTGACATCTGAGGAGCCTATCTGGTTTGCGGGCCCTGACGTGATCGCCTCAGTACTCGAAACCGGCAAAGCCCCGCACATCGAAAAAGCGATTCGCGTTGTTCCGGACGCCAAACAGGCTGGCCTGAAACCAACAAGCTTGCGTGGAATGGTGGAAATTGATCCCAGGAAGGAAGACTTCTTTCGTCGCGTGGTGGAGGAGCGCAAAAAGTTTCCAAAGGACGATCCGATGGAGTACTTCCTGAAGATTTTCGCCAGTTCCGGTTCCTATGGGCTGTTTGTGGAGGTGAATCAAAAAGAGCTGGACGAATCAACCGCAGTGGGAGTCTTCTCGGGAGAACACTCGCACGAAGAATCATCCAAAGATATCGAGGAAGCCGGACGATGGTACAGCCCGATCTTAGGCTCCCTGATCGCCGCCGGTGGCCGCTTGATGCTCGCTATGCTTGAGCGGTGCGTTGCAGACGCCAAAGGCCGCTACCTATTCTGCGACACCGACAGCCTTTGCATCATCTCCTCCCGCGAGGGCGAGCCTTTGCACATCCACGGAGCAGAAGGTCTAAGAACGTTGTCATGGGCCGAAGTGCAAAGCATCATAGATAGATTTGACCGCTTAAATCCCTATGATCGGCGTTATATCAAAGGCTCGATTTTGAGTCTCGTTAAGGCGAACCACGTCGACTCCGATTCCAGCAAGCCGAGACGGCAGCTTTACGGGTATTCGGTATCGTCCAAGCGCTACGCCATCTACGAGAAAACGGGTCACGATGGCATAAGAGTCGTCGAGCCGAAGGCTCACGGACTCGGTTATCTTGCGGCACCCAAAGAGAAAAAAGAAGGCGAAGAGGGAAACTGGATTGCCGAAGCTTGGGATTGGCTCTTGCGCTCCGAGCTTGGCCTGAAATGCACAGCGCCATCGTGGCTAGATGTTCCCGCGATGATGCCCATCGTGATCAGTACGCCAAATATTTTGCAGCGACTTGATCCCCGTCCTTTTAGTTTTCTCCTGCTTCCCCAAGTCGATAGCGCTGGAGGACATCCGACAGATGTGGATAACAGCCGATTTACGCTCATTACGTCTTACACATCTAAAAGGAGCGAATGGCTACAGTCGGAGTGCGTCAACATTTTTGACGGCAAGGTCTACCAACTTGCCCTGGAGCAAACCGCCAAGCTGGACAAGGTAATCCCGCGAACCTATGCGCAAGTGCTTTACCTCTATACGAAGCATCCCGAAGCCAAGTCATTAGCGCCTGATGGCTCGCCTTGCGCCTGTGACACTAGGGGATTGTTGAAACGGTCGTCCGTGGTGGCTGTATCACGTCGGTACGTGGGTAAAGAGACCGACCGGCGATGGGAACAAGGCGAGGATTTCAGTCTCGTGGAATTCACGTCGGTCGAATATCAACAGTCGAAACAGGTTGCGACGGAAGACCTAAAAGAAGGCATTCTCAAGGTCGGAATTCGGAAGTTAGAACGTGACGCGGGCGTAAGCCATCACACGATTGACAAGATCTTGAAAGGCGAGCGCGTTCGACGCAAGACACTTGCCAAGATCATCAAGCAAATTCCATAACGGAATCTAATGAGAGGTGCTGGTTTGTTCTAGAGTAGGGTGCAGAAAGATGGTGAGCGAGTGATTATCTGAAATTGCTTTCTGAAATGCCTTATAGCTTGCTAGTTGATCAGGAGTCACTTCGCTAGCCTTGATCACTAGGCGTCGCTGCGTTACCACCATATTTCCTTTTACCTCAGTGCTACCATGAAACTCGGCGAAACTCTCTTTCAGGTCTAAAGGGTTGGGTTGCGCAGCACTCCATCCGCTCGGCAATTCGATTTGTGACTCGTACTCCTCCTCACCTACGTAGCCTATCCAGAACGGACTCTTTCGCTCCAGATCACGCTCTTGTATGGGGGGTATGGTTACGGGCGATAGAGGAACTGCAAATCGGTGATTCTCGCCTCCGGAAAAGTCTTTTAGGACGTAGTCGTATTCTAAGGTAAACGGCTCGTTCGTCTTGTCGGGGGAGCTAGTTTTGACGCTCGTAATCGTTCCCCCTAGGCGCGCTCCGTAAAAATTCTTCTGAGCAAAGTCTTTCCACTGCGACTCGGGCAGCCTACGGAAGAGGTACCTGTAATTGAGTTCGTTGTTATCACCCCGAAATGTGGCTTCGACGTGTGCTTGGAGTGTTCCGTCGGTACCCAGTTTGGACGTACTCACGTTGCGGTATTTCGAAGCAAACGGAGAACTGGACGGCGTAGTCTGGAAGGACACCTTATCTGACGCGATAACCAGGGCGGGTTTACCCCGTAGAGGATAGAGTAGATAGCCGATTGCTGTTACCTCGGGGGTGGTGTCCATCCACATTAACGTACTTCCCCTCGGCACGACGCTGATGACGTGATCGAACTGTCCAGGCGAGGGCACATCTTGTGCCACCCTCGTTTGGGTGCTGATCAGTGCAGGGTAGGCCCGAATTCCCACGGCAGCCAGTAAGGAAGCAAGAAGTGTGTGTTTGTCTTTGCAGTCGCCGTATTGGTTCGCGAGAATCTCATTCGCTGAATCAGGTTGGTAATTTCTGCTTTCCAGTGCGATTCCCACGTAGTGAACTCGCAGGCTGACGTAGTCGTATATCGCTCGTAACTTTGCGTCCTCATCCGTCAGACCCTTCGTGAGTTCCGCTGCTTTAGCCTTGATCTCAGGAGTCGGCTGGATTTTTTCCTGCTGCAAGCTCTCATACCAGTGCCCGACTTCGTCCCAGTTCCGAAAACTACTGATCAGCACGTCCGGAGTTGGAAATAATCCACGCATAGCATCGTCGCCCTGAGCTTCTCTCTGCCTCTCCAAAGTCTGGCTGTCTGAATTCGATGTCTTCCACGTGTAAATTCGGCGATTGCTTTCTTCGTGGGCGGTTGGCTGAATACTCTGACTGTTTAGTCTTACCTCCCGTTCTTTGGGAACACTAACTTCCAGCTCTTCGTCCAGTACAACCTTGTTTTTCAAGAACTGGTGTCCAAACCAGAACTGTCCGACTGCGAGGGGCTTGTCCACCCGCCACCTTATCGAAGATGTAAGCGTGTCGCCGACTTCGAGTCCCTTAATAGGGACATGCTTCTCGCGGAGATCGCTGTACTCAAACGCTCGACCATTCACTGTAAAGGGAGCATCCTGAACCTGATCCAGTGGCGTCACGACCACCGTCCCGTTTGGCTTCGTTATTCGAACATCCTGTACCTCAACCCGCTCGATTGAAGAGTGATATGGCGGACGCAGAATTGCGTATTCTTGCACACCAGCATCAGACTGAATTCGCACTCGGGCGTTTTGGTCCCGTGTGTAGGTACCATCAGACTGGAAAACGATCTTCGTCTCTAAGCGTTCGATGACAACGGCCTCCCTTGAGGCGTTGCGATCCGCTGAGGCGGATGGAATTTGTGCGACCGTAGAGGAAACAAGGATAAGAAGAATGCCGTTGATCTTCAAAACAGCCAAAGTAGACATGGAATTAGTGCAATTGTAGCTGTGGTGCACCTGGATTGCTCATGTGGCTCACATAGTCGTCAAATGTTTTGAAGAGCGCTCGCCCACACTCGGCGGACAGGTTCGAATCGCACAAGGCAGCCTTCAAAGAGCTGCCGTCGACCACTCCATGACAATACGCGCCTGGAAAACATTTGCCTTTCCCAAATGTCGTAGCAATCGCAACCACGTCAGGCCTCTCCGAGCATACGACCTCGATTGTGAGCACTTCACCCATGCGGCCTTCATCGGTCAAGTTTGGAACAGCATGAAACTTCGGCGACGCTTCAATTTGAGCCTTTAGAGAAGCAACGATCGCAGCGGAGATTTTGCCGTCACATGCTGATTTCACGAATACAGAGGACTTCGGGGTGTCTGCGGCGTTAGCTGCTGTCGTGGCAAGCGTGAACACAATACAGAGGATCAAGCGCTTCATGTGTGCTCTCCTGCCTAGCCAATCTACCACGCTGGCGATTCCAATTTGGCCAAAATCTCTTAGCGTTGCGCTCTCCACGAACGACTGAAAGCCCTAACCCTGCGCGCGGGCGGGCCCCGGCCTA
Organism: uncultured Acidobacteriaceae bacterium; assembly: GCA_963710965.1. Taxonomy (GTDB): domain Bacteria; phylum Acidobacteriota; class Terriglobia; order Terriglobales; family Acidobacteriaceae; genus Sulfotelmatobacter. The sequence goes on from CAVQCP010000063.1 coordinate 7,621, forward strand.
TGGCTGTGGTCCTGGTGGGGGTGTGGCAGTTTTGCCGTCCTCTCCTTCCACCCCCGCTCCCGTTTGACCCTTCTTTTGCGGCGCCTGTAAGATCAATGGGAGCACTCAGCATTCTGCAATCAGCATGCAATCGGGAGTTCGCAGTTTAAGCAGGTCCTGACTGGCTGATTGCTGGCGGCTGAGTGCTGACTGCTTTCCATGCCCCACGAACTGCCCAAATCTTATGAGCCGGGCGCGATTGAAACGCGTTGGGCGGAGTATTGGGTCGAAGAGAAACTCTTCTCCGTCGCAACGCCGCCGCCAGGCGAAACACGACCGGTATTCACGCTACTTTTGCCACCGCCGAATGTGACCGGGCGGCTGCACATGGGGCACATGCTGAACCAGACGCAGATGGATATCATTGTGCGCTGGCATCGCATGCGTGGCTTCATCACGCTATGGCTGCCGGGGACCGATCACGCCGGTATCGCCACGCAGATGATGGTGGAGCGGCAACTGGCCAAAGAAGGCAAGAAACGCCGCGATCTGGGCCGCGAGAAATTTATTGAGCGCGTTTGGGAGTGGAAGAAGCTTTACGGCGGCGCGATTCTGGACCAGATGAAGCGCCTCGGTGCGTCTGTCGACTGGGATCGCGAATACTTTACCATGGATGAAAATCTCTCGCACGCGGTGCGCGAGGTGTTCGTTCGCTTGTATGAAGAAGGGCTGATCTATCGCGGGAAATACATCGTGAATTGGTGCCCGCGCTGCGAGACGGCGATCTCCGATCTCGAAGTGAAGCACGAAGACGTCGCGGGAAAGTTATGGGAGATCCGGTATCCGGTAGTGGGTTCATCCGAGTTTATTACCGTGGCGACGACACGGCCCGAGACCATGCTGGGCGATACAGCGGTTGCCGTGAACGCGAAAGATGAGCGTTACATTCATCTTCACGGCAAGAAAGTTTTGTTGCCGCTGATGCATCGCGAAATTCCGATTATCACCGATGAACTGGCGCAGCCCGAATTTGGCACGGGCGCGGTGAAGGTGACTCCGGCGCACGATGCCAATGATTTCGCAGCGGGCAAGCGACACAATCTGGCGCAGATCGATGTGATGGATGAGCACGCGCACATGAATGCGAACGCCGGGACGTACATTGGTCTGGATCGTTACGAAGCGCGGAAGCGTGTGCTGGCCGACCTGGAGGAGCAGGGATTTCTCGCCGGCGAAAAAGATTACGCTCTCGCGCTCGGCAAATGCGACCGCTGCGGAACCGTGGTGGAACCGCGTCTTTCGGAGCAATGGTTTATCAAGATCAAGCCCTTGGCAGAGCGCGCGAAAGCAGCGGTGGAGAGCGGCGAGATCACGATTGTCCCGGAAAATTATCGCCAGATTTATTTGAACTGGATGAATAACATCTACGACTGGTGCATCTCGCGCCAGTTGTGGTGGGGACATCGAATTCCGGCGTGGACTTGCGATCACTGCCAACACGTAATTGTCGCCCGGGAGGCGCCGCTGACCTGCACCAAATGCGGCAGCACGAATCTGGAACAGGTTTCCGACGTGCTTGACACCTGGTTCTCGTCCGGCCTGTTGCCGTTTACGACGCTGGGGTGGCCGGAGAAGACGCGCGACTTGCAAGTTTTTTATCCGAACACGTTGCTGATTACGGGCTTTGACATTTTGTTTTTTTGGCTGGCGCGCATGATCATGTTCGGCTGCCACTTCATGCGAGGACACGAGCAGGATAAGGCGATCAAGCGGGCGAGCGGATTCGGCGATAAGAAGGATGACAGCGTACCTTTCCGCCATGTGTACATCCACGCGCTGGTGCGCGATGCCGAGCGGCAGAAGATGTCGAAAACCAAAGGGAACGTGCTTGATCCGCTGGAGATTATCGAACGCTTTGGCACGGACGCGACTCGGTTCACCCTCGCCGCCATGGCCGCGCCGGGCACCGATATTGCGTTCAATGAAAGCCGAACTGAAGGTTATCGCGCCTTCGCCAATAAGATCTGGAACGCAGCCAGATTCATGTTCATGAATGTGGATCGGATCGAGCCGGGACTGCAGCCGAGCGCGAGTGCTGGCGCAGCCGGCATCTCTGGGTTTAACACTTCTGCTCTCGAGGATCGGTGGATTCTTTCGCGCTTCAACCGCGTGACCAGCGAAGTAAACGACGCGCTTGCGACTTACCGTTTCCACGAAGCTGCCAATCGTATCTACGACTTCTTTTGGGGAGAGTTCTGCGATTGGTACATTGAACTGATCAAGCCGCGGCTGGACTTTGCGGAAGGGGCCGATAAGACGCTGGCGCGAAGCACCTGCGCGAATCTGGTGAATTTGTTTGATTCATCGTTGCGCCTACTTCATCCGGTGATGCCGTTTATTACGGAAGAAATCTGGCAGGCAATTTATGAGGGAAAGGCTCCACAGAAGTCGATCGCTCTGGCGGCATATCCGCGGGCCAGCGAGGGGCAATTTGATTTCACCGCCGAGACTGAAATGGCGATCCTGCAAGATTTGATTGTGAATGTCCGGAACGTGCGCGCGGAATTGAAGGTCGAAGCCAAGGTGAAGGTTCCGATCGAGGTGTTTGCGCATGAGCCCGCGATTCGCACGATGATTGAGCAGAATCGCGGCGCGATCGAGCGCTTGGCGAACGTGGAGAAGATCACATTTGTAGACGGTTCCCTCGCCAGGGAGGCGGGCGCGCGCAGCACTGCGCGCTTCGATCTGCACGTAGTCTACGAGCGGAAGGTCGACGTTGACGCCGAGCGTCAGCGCCTGACAAAAGAACTGGAGAAGCTTGAAAAGGAGTTCGCAAACAATCAACGGCAGTTGAGCAATGAACAATTCCTGGCGAAGGCCCCGGAGAAGATTGTGGAGGGATTGCGCCGGCGCGAACGGGAACTCGTGAGCTTGCGCGAGAAGATAAAGCGCCAGCTCGACGAGTTGAATGGCACAGGCGCAAATGGCTAGAACTGGCAACTGGGAGCCAGCCACCGGCAACGGCAATGGACTTTAACTCACGACGCATCACCGCAATTTTAGAAAACGCGCTGGTCGAAGACCGGGCCACGCGCGATGCCACCAGCTATGCTTGCATCGATCCCAACCAGCGCGCGGCTGCAACGATTCTTTCGAAGCAGGATTGCATTCTCGCCGGCATCGGCTGCGTGGGCCGCATCCTTGACGTGTATGCCGCGCTCGACGGAGCCGTGACTTCGCACTACGAGGTGACCACGCATCCCGAAATTTTCGACGGCGTGCGTCTGCACAAAGGACAGTCGGTGGCCGTGATTCGACATAACGCGCGAGTAGTTCTGTCGTGCGAGCGTGTCATTTTGAATTTCCTGCAGCGCATGAGCGGCATCGCGACCCTCACCCGCAAGTTCGTCGATGCCATCTCCGGCACAAAAGCGCGCATTCTCGACACCCGGAAGACCGCTCCCGGACTGCGCGTGATCGACAAGTACGCGGTGCGCTGCGGCGGCGGCCAGAATCACCGGCTCGATCTTTCCGACGGAGTGCTCATCAAGAACAACCACATTGCGCTGGCCGGAGGCGTAGTCCCGGCACTGGAGCGCGCGGTGCGCAACCGGCGCGGTGAGCAGCCCATCGAAGTAGAAGTGCGCACCATGAACGAACTCGAAGAAGCGCTCACTCACGGCGCGGAAGCGATCCTTCTGGATAACATGACTCCCGAAGAAGTGCGCCGCGCCGTGGAGCGCTGTGCGAAGCTGGAACATCGCGTACAGATGGAGTGCTCGGGCGGAATCCGGCTGGAGAATGTTCGCGAGTACGCGGAAACCGGTGTCGACTTTATTTCCGTCGGTCTCCTCACCCATTCCACCCAAGCCGCGGACATGAGCATGCGGGTGGTTCCGGCGTAACTTCATCAACTAGCGTAACGGCGGAGCACTTCTGCAATCCGCGCTTTCGCGCCGGCACCACGACCCCTCTGTTTCTCAAGCCAGGCCGGGGCACCGTCTTCGATCTTTGCGCCCGCAGCCAGCAGCATTTCGATGATGGCCACGTAATCGATCCCGGAATCGCCATTCATGGACGACCATAACGCCTGGCCCAATACTGTGCCGCCATACGCGTTTAACTCTTCCAGCGGAGCCTGATGCTTCAGCAAAAGCTCGATCGTCGGCAGGTGTCCGCCGATCGCGGCCCAATGGAGAGCGGCTTGTCCGGTTCCAGCTTGATCGCGCGGGTCCGCGCCCTTTCTCAGTAGAAACTCGGCGACATCGTCGTGACCAAATTCGCACGCCCACAAAAAACCGCGTTGCAGCTTTTGCGCCGTGGCAGGAGGCTTTAAGATGCCAGCTTCATCGAAGTGCGTATTTACTTTGTCGAGGTCGCCGATGCCCGCGGCACCTTCGAGATCAAGCGGTGCTCCTCGACTGGCTAAAAACCGGGCGGCGCCGACATGGCCATTCGCAAGGCACGTTCCGATCAGTGTCTCTCCCGCAGTTGCGCCATGGTCGAGAAGCAAAGCCAGCAGATCGTTCTGGACACCTGCCAGCAGTGGAGGCTTGCTAGTAGCCGTAAGAGCTAGCGCGGTGGAGTTGCCTCCGTAGACCTCTGCTGCGGCGTGAACGTCGGCGCCTGCACCGAGGAGAAACCCGGTAATCTGCGCGATAGTTTTCGGCGACTTTTGGCGATAGGTTTCGACGCCGTTCGCGGAGACATAGTGGAGCAGAGTGGCTCGATGCTCGCGTGTGGAGCGGTCACGAATCAGATTTGGATTGGCGCTCAACAGGAGCTCTAGAGTTTTCAAGTCTCCCGAGACGATCGCATCCGCAGCCAGTTCGAACTGCGATGCGCTGGAGTCGGGGCGCGCCAGATCTACTACATGCTTGGCAAACCTGGACCAGTTTTCGAATCCATGGCAGCGTGCGATTACGAAATGGGCGGCGGCAAGGGTGCATGTTGCCCGACTCGCGCTGGCGCGGGAAAGTTTCCGGTGGGCGAATTCTGTGACTTGATCGATCCACTCCTCAGCGCGGTCGGGGAGTTTGGCCGGCGACGAGTTGACATTCAACTTGACGAGTGCATGAATCCATTTTGCCGACCATTCTCTAATTGCGCTCGGATCGCCTGAATTGCAGGCTCTGGACAACTCCTTGGCAAGTTTCTTGTACTGCTCAATGCTGGGATGAGGCGGCAGAGGGAGGGCGGATTGCGGGTTGGGAAACATACGAATCTCCTTTCATCGCATGCCTGGGGTCCGCACTGATCAGGCTGAAAGAAGGTTCGTGGCCTTCGATATCTCAAGTGGGTGGGCACGGCCCTTTCCGCGGACTGGATGCGCCCCTCGCGCAAACTTGAAGATAACGCCTGAAACGAGCAGAGTCAAATGAGCATTCGGTTTGTGCTTTTGCGCCGCCTGCCGCATAATTCCCGCATAAGCAAGACTGGCAAAACTCGTGCGGAGCGGGCACTGACGCCCGCCCAGTCTGAGCACGGCGCCCATGCGCCGCAAGCAAGCGATGTTCGTCTGGGTCGCATCGTGCGCCTGCTGATGGAGCACGCCACGGTGCTGGTCAGCGGCACCAAGATTGCGCAGGAAATTTCTTCAAATCGAACTGAAGTTTGGCGGCTGATTCAGCAGTTGCGCGGTATGGGAGTCGACGTGGTGGGCCATCCGGCTACGGGATATCAGTTAAAGTCAGTGCCCGATCTGCTGCTGCCGGAGATTCTTGCGCCATTGCTTCGCGGCACGACCTTCGATAGTCAGATTCACCATTTCTACAAGATCGGTTCCACCAATACGGAGGCCATGGCAGCGGCTGCGGGGGGTGCGCCTGAGGGTAGCGTATTTCTAGCGGAAGAGCAGACCGCGGGCCGCGGGCGTGGCGCCCATACCTGGGAATCTGAGCGTTCGACCGGCATCTATTGCTCAGTCGTGTTGCGGCCGGCGCTGCCGCCCTCCGAAGTATTGGTGCTGACATTGGCCGCTGGGCTGGCCGTGCGCGCGGCAATCGAACAAGTGAATTCGCGCGTGAGCGTCGATCTGAAATGGCCGAACGACGTGCTGCTCGCCGGCAAAAAAGTTTGCGGAATTCTCACTGAGATGAATGCCGAGGCAACGCGCGTACGCCACATCGTGGTGGGAATTGGCATCAATGTGAATCAGAATGCCTTTCCCAAAGAACTGGAGAATGAAGCAATTTCTCTGCGAATGCACACGGGGAGCGAGTGGTCGCGCGTGGAACTGGCTGCGGCTTTGTTAAAATCGCTCGACCGGGAGTATCAGGATTTTATCGAGGAAGCGGATGCGCGGCAGTCGATTCTGCGACGATTCGCTGAGCAATCGTCATGGGCGCAGGGCAAAGAAGTTCGCATCGACGACAACGGAGCGGGATATTCCGGAACCACCGAAGGCCTTGACGAGCGCGGCTTTCTTCGTTTGCGCTCCGCGACTGGAGTGCGCACTGTTTTGAGCGGTACGGTAAGAGAGGGAAGAAATAACGCTTAGCATTCCGGCAGCACAGAGTTGAAATTGTTGAATGCTTAATTGATGAATGGTTGATTGCTAATTCCTAATTGTTGATCAAAAAGATGCTTCTCGTTCTCGATGTCGGCAACACGAATACGGTGCTGGGAGTTTTTGGCCGGGTTGCGAAGTTACAACCCAGTGGCGAGGCCGAGACCGCGCCGCGCTATGAGCGGTTGGTGGCCAACTGGCGCGTCGCCACCCGGCAGGCCAGCACCGTGGACGAATACGGCGTATTGTTTCGCAACCTGTTTTCCATGGCTAGCCTTGAGGCGTCGGGCATTCACGGCATTGTGATTTCGTCCGTGGTGCCGCCACTCGATCCTGTGCTGCGACAGGTTTGTGAGCGCTATTTCAATACCAAGCCGCTGTTGATCGAACCCGGAGTAAAGACGGGTATGCCGGTGCATTACGACAATCCGGCGGAAGTGGGCGCGGACCGCATTGTGAATGGCGTAGCCGCATTCGAGAAATATGGCGGCCCGTGCGTGATCGTCGATTTCGGCACTGCAACTACCTTCGACTGTGTTTCCGCGCAAGGCGAATACCTTGGCGGAGTAATTTGCCCTGGCATCGGCATCTCGGCCGATGCCCTCTTTCAGCGCACGGCTCGCCTTCCGCGAGTCGAGATTCGCAAGCCGGCGCGCGTGATCGGTTCCAATACGGTGGGCAGCCTGCAATCCGGTCTCTACTATGGCTATCTCGGGCTGGTGGATGGAATTCTGGAACTTCTGCTGAAGGAATTGGGTAAAGAAACAAAAGTCATTGCCACGGGCGGTCTTGGTCCGATGATTGGCACGGGATCGAAGTACATTAAAACCGTCGATGATTTTCTGACCCTCGAGGGCTTGCGTATTATCTGGGAGCGAAATGGGGCCGTCCGCGCCAACAACGCGCCCAAGAGCACCAACTTCTCTGCGCCCGGAGGACTTAAGAAAGCTACCGAGCCCGCGCGTTCGCATTCCACTCCGCGTTCCACTCGTTGAGCCCGCCGTGGAAAATTACTTCAACTACTTCACCGAAATCGAAGAGCACTTTCAGCGCCGCTGGGGAGGCATCCTGCGCCTTTCCACACTCGACTGGGTACTCATCGAAACCTGGAAGGATGCGGGAATCCCGCTGGAGGCAGTGCTTCGCGGCATCGACGTTACTTTCGAGCACTACGAAAGACGCCCGTCCAAGACGAGGAAGATAAACAGCCTGGGAAGGTGCTCGCAGGAGGTACTGGCCGCGGCGGAAGAAATGAAGGAAGCAGCCGTGGGTGTCGCCGCGGCGCAACCGGCGTCGAGCAAATCAACCGCAGGCTTTGAGCCGGAAGCGATTGCTGGATTCCTGCGCCGCAACGCCGATTTGCTGGAAGCGGCAAAGCTGCCGCAGAGTGCTGCAATTTCAGTTCAGCGAGTGGCCCAGGAATCCGCCGCCAGGCTGCGCAAACTAGCTCAGGAAACCGAAAACAACGCGCCGGCGAGGCTGGAGGATTTGGAGCGTCATCTCACCGTACTTGAAGAAAAGCTTTTCGCCGTGTTGCTGGCGGCCACTCCCGATGAAGAAATCGTGTCCGTGCGCGCCCAAGCCGACCGGGAACTAGCAGCCTATGGCCGTAAGATGGCGGCGCCGCAGATTGAGCAACTGCATAAACAATACGTCCACAAGCGGCTCTTGGAAAAATATGGGTTGCCGCGGTTGAGCTTGTTTTACATGTAAAACAGCAGTTTGCAATCCGCACTCACCATGCAGCCGGCGCCGGGCTGAACTGGCTGACGGCTGACTGTTGACGGCTAATTGCCAGTTGCCGATATGTGTTTCCCATGACCCAGACTTTCGATGCACTCGTTCTTGGTGGCGGAGCTGCAGGACTGATGTGCGCGATTGAAGCTGGCAAGCGGGGACGTCGCGTGGCGGTGCTCGAACATGCCGACCGGCCAGGCAAGAAGATTCTGATCTCGGGCGGCGGACGCTGCAATTTCACCAATATCCATTGCCAGCCGGAAAACTTCATTTCCTGGAATCCGCACTTTGTGAAGTCGGCATTGTCGCGCTACACTCCGGCGGACTTCATTGCGCTGGTCGAAAAGCATGGCATCGCCTACCACGAGAAGACGCTGGGCCAGCTCTTCTGTGACCGCTCGGCGCGCGATATCGTCACGATGCTCGAATCGGAATGCAAGCAAGCGAAAGTAGAAATATTCTTAAATACGAAGATTCAGGCAGTCGAGCGCGGAAGCAATTTCATTGTGCGGACGACGAATGACGAGTTTCACGCTCCGGCCCTGGTAGTTGCGACTGGCGGGCTTTCGATTCCGAAGATTGGCGCAACCGCGCTCGGCTATGACCTGGCGCGGCAGTTTGGAATCGCCATCCGCGAACCCTGGCCCGCGCTGGTGCCGCTCGTTCTGAGCGCTGAGGACCGGTCGGTGTATTGTGACCTTGCGGGCGTTTCCACGGAGGTGATCGCCTCCTGCGGAGGCCAGCAGTTTCGCGAAAAAATGCTCATCACCCATCGCGGCTTGAGCGGTCCGGCGATTCTTCAGGTCTCTTCCTACTGGAAAGGGTACTCGGAAAAAGCTCATCCAATCGTGATCGATCTTGCGCCGGGGAGCGAACTCGTGGCCGCGTTTCGCGATCCAAAAACTCCGAGAAACGCCAGTACTCTTCGTGCCGAATTACGAAAAATCCTGCCGCATCGGCTGGCAGATCGCTGGCTCGAAACACACACGCCAACCTCGTGGACGAATGATGCCATGGCTGATTTCGAAAGACACATTCACGCCTGGACGATTGCGCCGGCGGGCACCGAAGGCTACGACAAGGCTGAAGTCACTGCCGGTGGCATCGACACCGAGGAACTCTCCGCCAAAACGATGGAGAGCCGCAAAGTGCCGGGCCTTTATTTTATTGGCGAAGGGGTGGACGTGACCGGACATCTGGGCGGTTTCAATTTTCAGTGGGCATGGGCCTCGGGCGCGGCCGCGGGACGAGCACTCTGATCTTCCAGGTTGCGGCCGAAAGAGTAGGCGAGTAACCGTGGCAGGCGCGGATTTCGCTGAACCCTTGCGGTCAATTACTCTTCACCCACGGTCGCAGAGATAATCCGAAGAGGAGAATCGCGCGTAACCTTCCGGCACGTCAGCCGTGGCGGGACGAAACCGCCTGGAATAGGCGAGCGCAAGTTCGATGAAGCCTCTGCTCAAACCGGGCATTGTGTTGGCGGCAGTGGCGGTCCTGCTGCATACGGGATTAGTTTCGCCGAATATCGCGCTGGTTACGTCGGCTTTCTACGGATTACTGATCGCGGGGTTGCTGCTGGCATGGCGATTCCATTCCAGCCGCATTTTCTCGGCGCTCTTGGTTCTATTCCTGGCGCAACAGGCCATTCTGTACTTTTCTTCCGGAAACCTCGCAAGCAGCGGCTCGGGACGCATGGCGCTGGCCGCAGTTGGCCTGCTCTTGCCGCTTAACTTCGTTTTCTTCTCCTTTCGGCAAGAGAAAGGATTCGTTGTCTCAAGCTTGGCAACGGTGGGATTATTGCTGTTCGTACAGTCGGTGATTGTGGCGGTTCTCTGTCGTCCGGAGCCGACGGCGCATCACACGCTCCACCATTCTGTTGCAGCGGTGCATTTCCCTTTCGCAACTCTGTTGGCGTTCGCAACCGCGGGAGTGATATTGCTGGCGCGCTTTCTACTGCTTCACCGGCCGGTGGAGAGTGGGCTTCTCTGGTCGCTGGCGGTATCTTTATTGGCCCTGCATTTCGGAGGCATTGGTCGAGTTCCTACGGCTTATTTTGCGACTGCGGCATTTATTCTGGCGAGCGCGGTGGTCGAGACTTCGTATCTGCTGGCCTACCACGATGAGTTGACAACACTGCCCTCGCGGCGGGCCTTCAACGACGCGCTGCTGCGGCTGGAAGCGCCGTATTCCATTGCGATGGCCGACATCGACCACTTCAAGAAATGCAATGACACGTACGGCCACGATACCGGGGATCAAGTCTTGCGCATGGTCGCCTCGCGGCTGGGACGTGTGTCGGGCGGGGGGCAAGCCTATCGCTGCGGAGGCGAAGAGTTTGCCATCATATTTCAAGGAAAGACTACGGTTGAAATACTGGAACACCTGGAAAAATTACGTGCTGACGTTGAAGCGAGCGAGTTGCGATTGCGCGGTCCCGACCGGCGCCAGGAGATGCGAGGTGCGGATCGCCGGAACCAGCGCCGCTCGTCGAGTGGCCGGCCGAGTGGCCGAGTGATCCGTGAACTCGCCCAGCCAGTTCCACGGGACGTGCTGTCCGTAACCATCAGCATCGGCGTTGCGAGCGCGAAGGAAAGCCATGCCTCCACAGAAGAAATTATTCAGGCGGCCGACAAAGCGCTGTATCGCGCGAAGAATGCCGGACGCAACCGGGTGGAAGCGGCATCTTCGTTAAGGCGGCGGGCGCGCGGCAAAGCCGCCGGGATTGCGTAGGACTCTGGTGTGATCCCCCTTCGGGACTCCGTTCCCTTCCCCTGATCGCCCTGTGTTACCCAGAGCGCGTGGGCTATGATCTGGCGCCGCGCGCGATTTGAAACTCTACCGAGGACAGAAAAACGTATGGCCCGGAACATCACTCTCACAGCGGGAGAGTGGGGCCGGGCCATCCGTTTTTCGCAAGCACCACAGGCCGTGCGGTCAGCCCGCGGTCGATGGGGGGTTTAAGTTCTTCCTGCCGCTGCCATTGCATGCCGGGCACTTCAGACGGATGAATGCCACGCCTTCGGACTTACCACTGATAGCCAAAGGCCGAGCAACGTATCCGGTACCGCCGCAGCGCTGGCAGCCCTTCGGATCCACTTTCCCCCTCGGTTGCCAGAAGTGTTGCATAATTTGGCGGCGCGCCGTTAAAAAGTTTTTCCTGTTACGAAATCCGAACAGCATTGGGGAAGGCATGCAAACTCGGGGGGATGTCGCACGCCGGCGAGTAGGCCAAAACCGCGCCAATATCCCGGAAAGCGACTAGTGGCTCAGTTCGAATCTTTTTGCGGGCGTCATGCTGAGCGCAGCCGCTTTTCAGGAGGAGCGAAGCGCCTGCCCTGAGCGAAGTCGAAGGGATATCCCCACCGCACATGCCTTTGTCTACGGGAGATCCCTCACCCGGCTGAACTGCGCCGGGTTCGGGATGACGCCCCGCAAAAGGGATAGATTCAAACTGAACCACTATCGGAAGGTGCTCTGGCTTGAGCTTTTGCTTCGCCAAGTGTATCGTTTAGCGAGCAGTGTGGCCCCATCTTTTAAGGCCCATTGTTCCCCCATCCCCGAATCTGGGTCCGCATTTAGGCAAATTGAATTTCTGGTAGTCAAGGAGACCCCTCTATGTCTGCAAACCAGGCTGAAGTTGAACCATCGCATTGTGGAGCTGCTGTAGGGGTTGAAAAAGGCTCCATCGAATGCGTAGCTACAACTCGCGGGCTGATTCGGCTTTGGAGTGGGGATTCGTTTATGGGACGAACGTGGCTCCTAACAGATCTTCGTGTAGCCGTGCTTTCATTGCTCAGCGTTCCGATCTTGGTTGCGACCTCGGCACATGCACAGAGCGTCAGTCTCGCCCCCGTAGCCCTGTCTTTTGGGGTGCCCTCGGGCACCACCTACACGGTGGCGCCTTCTACGTATCCGGGCAGCGCTCCCGAAGTTGTCACCGTGACCGTGGTTGGCGCGTCGACTTCCAACCCAGTCACTTTTACACCCGCAGCGACGGTGACAGGCATCAATTCTGCCGACTTCATCATTGATGGAAATTCGTGTACTGGGACGTTCACTTCGCCCAACACATGCCAGTTGACTTTGCATTTCAACGCTTCGAAGGCCCCAGCAAACACGTTGGAGAGCGCGCTGCTCACGATCACGTCCAGCGCCAGCCCGGGAACTCTCACGGTGCCGCTGAGCGGCGCCTATGGGTCGATCAAGTTATTCGATGAAACCAACATCACGCCGGCGCCGGGCTCCGTCAGTTTCAGCAACTTGTACGCAATTGCGACGAAGACGCTGAATTTGACCTGTGCAACGAACCCGGTCACAGCCACAATTTCAGGAACGCCCGACGGTTCGGGCTATGTTCTGGTGGACAATTACATTACGTTGGCCACTGGTCCGGTTTCCTCGACCGTGCCACCACCGCCGCTCACGCCGGTGAATGATGAACCGTTCAGCTCGGAATATCCTGCGGGGGACGTTTGTGGCGGACCGGGGTCATCGAGCGACTACGATAACGTCCATAACAGCGATGACAACAATTGCGTCAGCGACTACTACGTAACGGAGATTTATGACGACGGATTTACGCCGTCAAATTCCGATCCTGACAGTTTTGCAAATCCGGGAAACTCGGTTTTGCCGCCGGTTGTCCATGGAACCAACGCGGGCGGCGTTCCGCCGATTGACATCCATAGTTTCTTAGCGGGCTCCCCGACCGGCAGCTATCCGGAGCAAGCTTTGTTCACTCTTTCGACATCGGGGCCGGAGCTGGTCTATGACAATTCCACGCTGTTCTTAGTCACCAATTGCACCGCACCGGGAATCGTACCCGGTGCCAGCGCGACTCTGAACCCAATCAGCACGAGTAATCCGGCATCGCAAACGCAGACGGCCACGCTGGACAATTCTCCCGGCCAGAACATCTCCTTCACCTATGGGACGGGTGTCGCGATTCAGAACGATCCGACGATCCTCAATTCTGGAATCGTGCCGATCGTTACGGATTTTCCGATACCGCAGCAGCTTTTCTCTCAACTGGTGGGGTCCGGCACGTCAGCCGCTCCTGCGGTTTGTTTGAGAGTAGCGGGCGAACTGGATGCATCGGGAAATCCCATGTGTAAAGGCTTCCTGCTGCAGTGCTATAACTCGTCGACGGGCACGACCACGGGCGATAACTGCTCCAATTCTTCCACTGCGCTGCAGTCCAGATACTTGCTTTTCACTACACAGTTCACTTCGCCCGACGCACCGTCTGGCTATAACTATCTTACGACTCAGCCTTGGGCGGCTAATTTGGCGTACAGCAGCGGACAGACAATCGTCGACCCGCGGGGATACGTTCAGCAGGTAACTACAGCAGGGACTTCGGGCGGAACGATTCCCTCCTTCAACGAAACTGTAGGCGGTACGACGAGCGACGGAGGCGTTACGTGGACGAACGAGGGAGTGAACTCCTGCCTCAACGTCGGGGCGGGCGTAGCCTGCGCTCCGGGCACCGGCCCAGGACTGTTGATGGGAGGGGATAATTGGCTGTGCGGCCCGGGATCGACGGCAGTAACGACCGGAACGTCGCTGACTTGCGCACCTCCAGAACCGCCTCAGATCGGCGCTACGACAGGATCTACGATTCCCCCGGGAGAAAATAATGCCGGGGACCCATGGTATATGGCATCGGATTGCGTGCTGACCGGTGGCTTGGCGGGAGCTCCGTGTCCGCTTAACGTGATGAGTTCGGTTCTCGGAGCCGCCGACACCGCCCCCAAGGGCTCGACCGGGGCATCCAATTCGCTATTCGTCCCGGTGGTGAACATGCCGCTGCCTACGAGTTCGGCGAGTCTGGCCAGCGGATGGAGCGGCGGCTGGACGAGCACGCCCTCGACCGCGACGGTGAACTTCACCGCGAATGCCGCGACGTATCCGGGTTCCGGGACAATTCCTCCGGCCAATGGTTTCGGCGCTGCCCCTATTTACGGCGTGACGGCCGGGCTCTCGCCTTCCAGCCAAGCTCTTCCCGACACGACCTATCCGATTTCAACGGACGATACGTTGACGAACACGGCGACGAGTCCGAATACGCCTTTTTGTAACGTGAGTGGTACCACGCCTGCGACTTTCTCGCCGACGGCCTCGATCCAGAACATAAACGGCGGCAGCAATCCTGCGGATGGACTGTACTATCTTCACTATTTCCCGACGGATTGCGCCTTTACGGAAGGGTTGGTCTATAGCCCGACGCCGGCGCAGGTTACTGATCCGACGGCCAACTGGGCATCGTTTCCGTATGTCACCGTCGGCATTGACACCCAGGCGCCGACCTTTTCGGCATGCAACACTCCCACGGTGCGCGGCAGTTCGCCGCCAATTCCAGCTATTCCCACGGCCAGTGGTTGGTACAACACAGACATCTCAGAACAATGCGAGGCTACCGATCAGAACCACGCCGTCGGGCAATCTGGATCTGGCTTTCTGCCCTTACTGCCAAACAGCATACAAGGCAGCGCAACCGAGGAAGTCAGCGTTTCCACAAATGTGGGGGCTGGCAGTTTCAACTCGGCGGCCTATACGAGCACCCCATCGGCGTGCGATTTGGCCAATAACTGCGCCACCGGCACTGCGGGCGGTCCATTCATGATTGACGAGCAGGCGCCTACGGTAACGGCGAGCGCTGGGTCGTCCTCGGTGGGCGGATCGGTTATCACGGTGACGTTCACCTGCTCCGATACAGGCTCGGGTATTCCCAGCGGCGGTTGCACGATTGGCGGAACTCCGGCGAACTACACGGCGGGCGCATGCGTTCCGAACTCCGGTGCGTCAGTCACATGCGGTGGCACGATTGCTACTACGGGCGTAGAAAGCGGCACCTTAACGGCGACTGCAGTCGACAATGCCGGCAACCAGAGTATTACGATGGTCAGCTACAACGTGGGCCAGGGCACGCCAACAATTACGTTTGGTCCGGCGCCGACACCGACTTATCCGGGCAATAACTTCACGGTGAGTGCGACGACGAACTCGAGCGGCGCGCTAACCTACAGCTATGTAAGCGGGCCTTGCTCGCTGGTTAGCGCCACTGCAGGCACGTTCAGTTCAAGTGGACTTGGGACCTGCGTGGTAGAGGCGAGCGTGGCGCCAAGCACAAACTATCTGGCGGGATCGGCTGTGCAGAACGTGATCATCGCCGCACCGACTGCATGGACGATTGCGCCGTCGTCGTATACCTTCCCTGAAGTGTCGGTAGGCCAGGTAGTCACGCAGCAGTTTGAGGTCTATAATCCCGGGCCCAAAGCCGAAACGATTTTTCTGCTGATCCCCGTGAACGCACACGGAGGGGGGTATCCAGACGATTTCAAGGTCACGAGCAGCACTTGCCAGGGCCAGAAACTTGCGGTCGGTGCGACTTGCTATGGGACGGTGAAGTTCACCGGGAGCCAAAATGATCTTACTTTGCCGCCTCCGGGTGACTATGCCTATCTGACGGTCAAGAACGGGCAGGGGACGTATCTTGTCCAGGCGTATCTGACGGCACTGGTCGTCAATCCGACAGTGTCTCTCTCGGCTACCAGTTATAACTTCGGATCGCAGACGACCGGGACGCCAATCACTCAAGAGGTAGCGACTCTGACCAACACGGGGCCGACGACACTAATTTTCGGAAATCTGACAGAGAGCGGCACCGGGTTCAAACTAGCAACGGGCAGTGGAACGAACTGCACGAAGGACGGGACCGTTGCTCCCGGCGCGAGTTGTGTGGTTTACGCGACTTTCACGCCGACCAAGGTGGGCAAGGCATACTCCGGGACGTTAACCATGAACAGCAATGCGGCGAACGCGCCGCTCACTATATCGTTATCCGGAACGGGCGACTGAGGAGGATCGACCACTAGGGCATGGGCGATTTTATTGCGGGCCGTGAGTCGATTCGCGGTATATGGTTTTCAAATCGGCACGATCGAGAACGTGCTCGGCGCCGGGCTCGTTCTTGATCTCATCCAGCAGGGTAACTGATTGCCGGTACTGGTCGGCAGCCCCGGAGGCATCCCCCGTCTGCTTCAGGAGATTGCCAAACTGGAAGTGGATGATCGCAGTTTGCAGGCGCGCACCTAGCTTTTCGCTGGTGCTCAGGGCTTGATCCAACTCCGGTCGCGCGTGCGCATAATCTTTGTTTTTGATCAAGGCCTCCGCCAGATCAACAGAACCGCACAGCCAATAGTATTTCAAGTGGAGGCTATCTGCCTGTTGGACCGCGTCGCGCAATGGCGCGATGGCCGGCTGGGCTCGCCCTTCTGCGATCGAGACGCGCGCGAGGTTGATCTTCGGGACTAAGGTTTTTTCACGATCTTTGATCTTAGTTGCGGTCTGGGCAGCTTGTTCGTAGGCGCTGCTTGCGGCTTTATAGTCTCCGCGATAAAAGGCTGCGTCGCCCTGAGTGTTCAGAAGTTCACTGCGAATGCTTTCATTCTTTAGATCATTCGCAATCTTGCTGCCCTCTTCCAGTAGCTTGCCGGACTCATCCCCGCGGCCAACCAGGGCCAGGGCTTCTGCGAGACCGTTCAGCGAGTCGGCAAACTCGTCGCTCTTGGTATTCGCGGTGCGGAAGCCTTTTACGGAATCCTGCATGGCGCTCACGGCAGCTCCCAGATGTCCCTGGTACATCAAAATCTGACCAATGAATTGGGATTCGCTGGCGGCACCTTTGGTGTCGTTGGCTTTGCGGGAGATATCGAGCGCCTTCATTAGATTCTCCAGCGCGGTATCGTAATTGCCCATGTCCGCATATACTTGGCCGAGCGCGCTCAGCGTCATGGCCAGGTCCACGGGCTCATTCACTTGCTGCCGGAGCTGCAGTGATTGCTGGTAGTAAATAAGCGCATTGTCGGTTTCGTTCTTTTGCGAATACACCGAGCCAATATTGTTCAGACACAATGCCTGTAAATTAACATCGCCGGTATCGCGCTCGATCTGTAAAGCGTCCTTATAGTCCTGCAGGGCTTTGTCGAGATCGCCGCGCGTATGGTAAAGCACGCCACGATTCAGCAGAGCGTCGCCCTGATCCTTTTTTATTCCGATCTCACGCAGGATTTCGAGCGCCTGATTGAAGTTGCTCAGGGCATCATCGGGTTTGCCGATCGCTTCCTGGTTGGTAGCCATCTCCGTAAGATTGGCGGCCAGCAAGCGCTTCAGGTCCAGCTTGCGGGTGATTTCCATCGAATCCTGAATGCTCTTGATGGCATCATCCGGCTTATTCATCAGGCGATAGCAAATGCCCAGAGCCTGAAGGATCAAGGCCTTCTGTTCGGGGTTGTCGGTTTGCACCGCCAGGCTCAGCCCCTGGTTGAGCGGTTCCAGGGCAGCCTGGAAATCCTCTTGCCGGTAGTCCAACATTCCCATTTGCCAAAGAGCTTTGATGTTTTTGGGATCGGCTTTCAAGATTGCGGCAAACTCTGCGCGCGCCTTGTCGTACACGCCCGTATCGGCGTAAAGGCTGCCGAGTTTGTATTCTACGTCGGTGTTATCGGGCAACGTTTTGGCCAAGTTCTCGAAAGATTCAATGGCCTTCTTGTTGTACTTCATGATGTAGGCGTGGTCGGCTTCGATCCGATATTTCTCCGCCCACGGGAGTTGCTGGCTGAGTTGCACAGCCTTACGCGAATCCTGTTCCGCCTGACCCTCATATCCCAGCGCTGAATTGGCCTCGGCCAGCCGCGAATATGCGAGTGCGAAATTCGGGTCCTCCTGCGTGGCGGTTTGGAGCATCTTGAGGGCTTCCAGGTTTTTTCCATCGCGCAACAATTGCGTACCCTCGCTGTAGTCGCGAAGGGCATCCACGGATTTTGAGGATGGCTGGAAGGAACTCGCCTTTAACTCCTTCAGTACATCGGAAGAAAAAGAAAGGTTGTTGCGGATCGATGCAGCCAACCGGTCGACGGCGGCGGGAATGTCCTTTTCCTCCACGCCTTCGATTTTGATGGGTACCGTGCGATTTTGCTTCAGGTCCTGCAGGGTCGCGTCGATGCGAATCTGCCCGCCAAATTTGGCGTACTGTCCATACACCACGGTGTCGGCGCTGCTGAACTCTGCCAAGCGCTGCAATGTCGCGGGCTCGATCGAGGAGTTCGGCGCGATCCGCATGTCATTCAGCACCTGGTGCAGCCGGTCCTGCGGAACCGTGTGCAGGCGCGCCGATTGCCCCACATCGGTGCTCAACATTTCTGCGAGGCTTGCGCCCAGCCAATCCATGGTTGCGTCGCCCGATGCGTTGCGAAAGGGCAGTATCGCCAGAGATAGAGCCGGGCCGGTGGACTTTCGGGGAGAAAACAACGGACCACGAAAGATGTAAGCTACGATTCCCAGAACTAAAATCACGGCGATGCCCGACATGAGCGGCCAGTTCGTAGTGCGTCCCCAAGGCTCGACTGCGGGCTGAAAGCCCAATGTGGCCGCTGCACTTTTACCCTGCCAGGCTTCGAGATCGCGCAACATTTCCGCGGCATTTTGGTAACGGGCCGCGGGATCGCGTTCCAAACATTTGCTGACAATGTTGCTCAGGGCGCGCGGAATCGTTCCATCATGATCAGAGACCGGAATGGCCCGCTCCGAATTGCGCTTGAGCAGGCTGGCCACCGCACTTTCCGCCTTGTAGGGAGTTACCCCTGTCAAAAGCTCGTACAAAATCAGGCCCATGCTGAACAGGTCGGAGCGCTGATCCAGATCCTTGGCCAGGGCCTGCTCCGGGGACATATATTCCATGGTGCCGACCAGGGCGCCGCTCTGCGTCATGCCGTCGCCGCCCAGCGTGCGCGCCAGCCCAAAATCCATGACCAGGATGCGCCCGCTCTTATCGCGCATAATGTTTTGCGGCTTCAGATCGCGGTGAATTATGCCAACCGCGTGCGCCGCCTCGAGCGCGCGGCACACCTGCTGAATGATTTCGACCGCTTCCTCGGGAGAAAATTTCTTATGCTGCTTGATGAGAGCACGCAGGTCTTCGCCTTCCACGAATTCCATGGTGATGAACTTCACACCATCGGCGTCGCCGAGGTCGTAGATGCGAATTACATTTCGATGTGTGACCTGGTGTGCGAGCAGAAGCTCCTGCTTAAAGCGCGCCAGGATGGCAGGGTTGGCGGCCAGCTCCGGGCGAATCAGCTTCAACGCCACGGGACGGTTCAGTTCCCGGTCCATGGCCTTGTAGACGGAACCCATTCCGCCTTCGCCGAGCAATTGCATGATCTCGTAGCGGCCGGCGAGAACGTCACCTTCTTCTAAGGCCAATAGCACCCGCGATCCCGTACGGCCGAGCGGAACCGGCCTTTGGGTGGGGGGAACGGTTGCGCCAACGTCGACCCAGGTTGCGTCAGGATCTATCGGTGGCTTGGCAATCGGTGGCTTGGCAAACGAGGGCTGGGCAAACTCGACCAGAGTTGCGTCCGGATCTTCCGGTGGATGCGGGTTTGAGCTGTCGCCCTTCGCGGGGACGCCCACACCAGCCGATTTCGATCGGTCCGGAGGGTCGGACCGAGGATTTCGATTCTCCATGCTTCTCTTGGGCTGGGAGCCAGGTCAAAAAGCCCCAAAACGCGCCGCACTAGACTGGAAAAAGTATATACCCAAGGGGATTTCCGGTGGCCAGTTCCAGAACTTCTCAAGTGGCTATTACCCTTGAAACTTTTCGCGCCCGAGATATTCCAATGTGCCGGAGGTATCCTTTGTGCCTTTTTCACTTTTTGCGATTTTATTGGCCAGTTTTCTGATGTCTCAGACCGTGCACATGGATACATCGGCCGCCGCAGCTCATCCAATTCTGCTTGAGCTGTTCACCTCGGAAGGATGTTCCAGTTGCCCACCCGCCGACGCTCTTGTCGAAAAACTGGACGCTTCTCAGCCGGTTCCGGGTGCTCAGTTGATCGTCCTCAGTGAACACGTGGATTACTGGGATCACGACGGCTGGAAGGATCCGAATTCCTCGCCAGCGTTGACGGAACGGCAGGAGGCCTACGTCCATGCCCTTGGACTGGATACTCCGTATACTCCGCAAATTATCGTGGACGGAACCAGCCTATTGCGCGTGGGAGATCCGCATCAGATCGCAAGTCTTCTCCAGGACGCTGCGACGACGCCGAAAGATCCGGTACGTATCGGCGAAGTGAGCATCGATGCGGGGTCCTCTGTTTTGCATGCACGCATTGAAGCGGACGGAAATTCCGACCGGCGGAACGCGGAGGTTTACATTGCCATCGCCCTCGATCGCGTGGAATCCCAAGTATTGCGTGGCGAGAATGGTGGCCGGCGCCTGACCCACGTTGCGGTGGTGCAACAACTCACAAAAATAGGGACGCTGCAAAAGGGCAAGAGTTTTGACGAGACCGTGCATCTGAGGTTCAAGGCCGGCACCGATCCAAAGAATGTCAGAATCGTGGCTTTCGTGCAGGAGCCTGGGCCGGGCAAGTTGCTCGGGGCCGCTCTGTGGAAGCCGACAACGTGAGAAACAGCAGGTTGCAGTTTCACTTCGCTTCGAGGCTGCGAAGGCTGCGAACCGCCCGTTGGGATCTCTTCCATGCAGGCGATGGTCAAGAGAGTTTGAGGCCCAGCGAGCATCTATTGCTGACTCGATATTGCTGAATCGATATTCCCGGTTGCACTCGATATATTGGAAATCCTGAATGCAACCGGGGATTGTCGTGGAATCGGCTGTTCTCAGTTGATTGTGAACGTCTGGGGCGCGCTGGTCCCGCCTCCCGGCGTCGCATTAAACACGGTTACGTTCGCTGTGCCAGCGGTTTTGATGTCGCTGCTGGGCACCGTCGCGGTTAATTTGGTGGAGCTGACGTAAGTGGTAGTGAGCTTTGCTCCCTTCCACTCGATAATGGAGCCGGAGACATAGCCGGTTCCGGTAGCGGTGAGAGTGAATGCGGCGCCACCGTGCGTCGCCGAATTGGGTTCGATCGAAATCAGGGTCGGTACTGGATTGTCGACCGTGAAGTTGAAGGATGCACTGATCCCGCCACCCGGCGCAGGATTCGTGACCGTAACTTTGTACGTTCCAGCCTTTGCGATATCGGCCGCAGGAACCGTCGCCGTGATCTCGGTCGCGCTCACGTAGGACGTGGCCAATGGCGCGCCCGCCCAATCCACAACCGAAGTTGAAATGAAGTTCGTGCCCGTAACAGTAAGGGTGAACTGTGCGCCACCCGCCGTTGCGGTGCTCGGCACGAGCGATGCAATCGTCGGCTTGGGATTAACTCCTCCAGTGAGTGCGACGATCTGCGTGCCCTCAGAGTCAGCGATATTCAAAGCTGCTGTCTGTACTCCGGTGACAGTCGGTTTGAATTTCACGGTAATCGTGCACTCCCATCCGGCTTTGAGGCTGGTACCGCAAGTGGACGTTGCAGTGAATTCGCTGGCATCTGTTCCGCTTACCGTAATGCTGTCGACGGTGAGAGCGGTGCTCTGGTTGTTAGTGAGGAGGACGGTCTCTGACTTGCTACCGCCCACCGCAACGCTACCGATGCTCATCGTGAGCGGGGAAACACTGACGGGTTGTGTGGAATTGAACAAGACAGTCACAAAGGAGATTTCAGTGCCAACGCCAAAGTTGTCAGCATTGAGTACCGCGATGTCAGGCATGCCATCGCCGTTGAAATCGGCCACGACGGCGCCGTGGCTAGTCGCGCCGACGTAGAGACCTCCCTTGAACACTTCAGCCTTACTTCCGCTTAACCACTGGAACTCCGATTCACCCAACGATGTGAAAGTGCCGTTTCCATTGCCTTCAAGCAGCGCGGGGCCGTAAGGGTTCATGCTGTAATTTTCGAGCATGGGGATGAAGGCGTCGAGTTTGCCGTCGGCGTTGAGGTCGGCGATCGCCGGATACATGGGATAGTCTCCGCCGGTGCAAACCAGAGGGCCGGCGGTAAAGGTGCCATCGCCCTTGCCCAGAAGAACGGCATAGGCGGCAGCGCCATAGTAGCCAGTGCAGCCCGTGCTTCCCTCAAGGGTCACGATTAGATCCAACTTGCCGTCCTTGTTTAAGTCGCCAGCCGACAACATGTTGGTGTAAACGTACTCCTCGGCGGCTGCACTGGTGATAGGCGCGCCGAAGGTGCCGTCACCATTTCCGGGCAAGACATAGACGGCGTTGCTGTAGGAGCCGGGGTACTCGGACGCGGCCGCGATGTCCATCTTGCCGTCGCCGTCGAAATCGCCGAAGGCCACAGAATTCAGGTGAGGGCTGAGGGCAGCCACGCTGCTGATCACACTCGCCGTACCGAACGTGGTGCCCTTATTGAGCAAAATGCTGATGGTGCCGTCGAAGTTGGAAACGATGATGTCGGGTTTGCCATCGCCATTCACATCTTGCAGGTAGACTTCCATGGGATTGGCGGTAGAGCCGGTGGAATAATAGACGGGCGCTTTGAACTTGCCGGTGCCGAGGCCGGTCAGGACAGCAACTTCGTTCACTCCGCAGTTGTAATTGATGGCCGCAACGATGTCGGCTTTACCATCACCATTAACATCGCCGGCAGCGATCCAATTGGTCGCCCAGCCGCAATTGATCGCGGAGACGAAAGTCGGAGTGCCCAAGACTCCATGGGAGCTTCCCAACATGACTTCAAACCCCGTCTGGGTTAGATTACTGCTTCGCGAGCCGGAGTATGCCACATCCGGGAACCCGTCGCCGTTGAAGTCGGCGAGGACCAGGTTGTTGCCGTAGCCGTTGGCATTCCAGCCATAGGCTGCATTCGTCTGGAAGGTGCCGTCGCCGCGGCCCAGGATCACCTGGCCGTCCCAACTATGGCCCTCCACAGGTTTGAATATGTCTAGCGCGCCGTCACCGTTGAAGTCAGCGAGGATCATGTTGTCCGCCCCATCCGCCCACAACTGCACAGGGTAGATCGGCCCGGCGGTGAAAGTACCGTTGCCTTTGCCATAGAACGTCCATATTTCGCCCGCGGCGTCGCAGACGACCAGGTCCAATTTACTGTCACCGTTGATATCGGCAAGCGACACGAGGTACGAATAACCAAAGCCCGGCGCTTGGGCGATCGATCCTTTGCTGAGGAAAGTGCCACTGCCCTGATTCTGAAAGAGCAGAAGATCGCCATTGTTTGTCGTGGAGACAACGTCGTTCTTTTTGTCGCCGTTGACATCGCCAATCGCAATACCGATCTCGCCGGTGACACTGAGGCCGCTGTCGTAGTAGGTCGCGGTCTTAAATGTGCCATCGCCGTTGTTCAGCAGCACGGCGATTCCGTTGTTTTCGGTGACCGCGATATCGGGCTTGCCATCGCCATTGAGATCACCCACCGCCATTCCCCACGTGTTGTAGTCGAGTGGATGACCAGGGTCGACGGTGGAGTAACTAACGGCGGGTTCGAACGTTCCATCGCCCTTGCCGAGATAGACTACAACGCACGGCAGGTTGGAGGAGCCGCAGTAGGGTGCGAGCGCGGCCAAGTCGAGATGACCATCACCATCGAGGTCGGCGACGAAGAGGCTGTTGCTGCCCGGATTCCAGTAAGCGTTGGGGGCGGTGTAGGTATTGCTGTAGGTGAAAGTCCCGTCGCCATTGCCCATGAAGATAATAACTTCGTTGTAGGAGTTGGTGGAATAGACGCACCACACGGCGACATCCAACTTGCCGTCACCATTGAAGTCGCCCACCGCCATCGCGTAAGGCGAAGTATTCGAGGGAAAGGAGAAGGTGTTGAGGATCGGAATCTGGAATGTGCCGTCACCGTTGCCTAGCGCAACGTCGATTTCCCAACCGCCGCCCATGAGGGAGACGATATCGAGTTTGCCGTCCCCGTTGAAATCACCGACTGCGGCGGCCTGAACGCCTAAGAGATTCGAGTAATTGTCGATGCCATTGATTTCAAAAGTTGTGGGATACGGGAAAAAAGCAGGGGGATGGGTTTGCGCCTGTGCCGGAAGAACGCTCCCAGCAAAAAGTAGCGCTAGCGCGGCAAGTGCGATCATGGCCAAGCTGAAAAGCTTGATTTCTCGAACAAAGCAATTCATACCAAACCTCCTGAGAGCATGTTTCCCCGAGCGCGGGGATTGCGCCGATCAGTTTTTGGGGAGATTGCTCCGAGCCATGTGCCCCCTTCCCCCGGCTGCACTCCGGATGATCGGTGTCCGAAGCGCAGCCGGGGTTGTCGACAATCGACTGCTCTCAGTCAATGGTGAAGGTGCGCGATGCGCTGGTACCGCCCCCTGGCGTAGGATTTGTGACCGTAACTTTGACCGTTCCGGCTTTGGCAACGTCGGCGGCAGTAACGGGCGCAGTAATTTCCGTCCCACTCACGTAAGTTGTGGCCAAAGGCGAGCCCGCCCAGTTCACAACCGACGTGCCGAGAAAGCCCGTGCCATAGACGGTGAGCGTGAATTTAGCGCTGCCTGCGGTCACACTGCTGGGCGAAAGCGAAGTAACCGTTGGCTTAGGATTTTTGTCCGCGAGCACCGTGAACTTCACCGCGCTGGTCAAAGTCTGCGAAGGCTCGGTGACGGTAACGTATCCGGTGGTGGCTCCGGCAGGAATCGTAGCTGTCAGATAGGTGTCGGACACCACGGTGAAGTCCGCAGCGACGCCGTGGAAAGAAACAGCGGTGGCGCCGGTGAATCCGACTCCGAAAATTCCGATTGAAGTGCTGATCATGCCGCGCGGATATTGCAGGATGATGTAGGGCTTCAACCCAGTGCTCAAGCTGTAGAAGACTCCGTGTCCGATATCGTCCCCTTCGAAAACGCCGCCCTGCAGGGTCGTGCCGTAGAACGTTCCGTTCGGATGCAGAGCCATTGGTGAACTTAAATAGCATCCAGTTATGGACCAATCGGGACAGGCGCCACCGGGATTGGTGAAGCCGCTGTAAAGAACCGAGAAAACGCCCTTAGTTGTAATCTTGTAAAGGCTTTCCAACCCGCAGCCCCAGGAATAGCAATTGGCCGGCCCGTAAAGGCTGCCGTCCGTTCCCAAGGTCAGAGGATTTACTGGTCCGGATACGTCATCCACCGCATAGTCGAAGTTGTGCAGGAAGTCGATCTTGCCGGCAGTCGTCACCTGGAAGAGGGTCCCGGCTGAGTAGGTGCCTCCAGATTGTGTCGTGCCGTACCATTTGCCATCGGCGCCCTCCGTCACGCCCGCCACGGGGTAATAGCCCACAGCATTCGTGAAGTTGTAGATGTATTTAATTTTTCCCTTGGGAGTGATCTGGAATACCGTCCCGGTGTTGAATGCGCTGGTGCCACCCTCTTGGGTTGTGCCGTAGAAATTGCCGTCAATGCCCAGCGCTAGCGGACCCATGGGGGCGTTGCCATCCCCGGTTCCATTGCCGAGGAAACTATGCAGCGTGGTGAACGTTCCGGTCGGCGTGACCTGAAAAATGCTACCGTATTTATCCGGACAGAAGCCGTTGCCTATCGTCGTGCCGTAGAAATTCCCATCGGTTCCCAGGGTCAGCCCATTGGGATAGAGAGACCCGTCGGTATTGCATTCCGGCCAGGAATAGAGAACGCTGAATCCATTCGTCCCTTGGCTGGGATCGTACTTGAAGACGACGCCGCTGCCGCCGCTCACGTAGCCGTTGCCTCCCCACTGCTGACATGTGCCGTAGAAGAGTCCGTCGCTGCCGAGTGTCAAGCCGGTGAGGCACTGGGTGTAATCAGTACTCGTGTCCCACCAAAGCGGCGTCGCGACGCCTTCCGGTGTGATCATGTAAATACCAGAGTGGCCGTTGGGATTCTGAACCGTGCCATAGAAATTGCCATCGCGGCCGAGCGCCAAGGGGCCGAGAGGGAAACTATTAGTCTCATAGAGGTCCCCGACTCCGAACTCGTAAAGGGGAGTGTAAGTTTGGGCCTGCGCCGGACGAATTGCTCCGGCGAATAGTAGTGCGAGCATGGCCAACACGATCGCAGTCCTGCTAAGAAGTTTGACTTGTCGCAAAATTGAATTCATGAAGACGCCTCCTGGGAGTGGTGAAGTATTTCGTACGAATATCGGGGATTGCGCGACACGGCTACGGCTAGGGCTGCGGGGACGCCAAGTCGCTCCGATCAGGCACACTCTCGTCCCAAAGTTCGCGCCCGTCAATTCTCCGCGGGTCACGTTCCGGCTAAACTGCGGTCACGCAGGAAGTGACGTATTTCTAAGGAAATGGATCGAACGGTCACATGGTCTCAGGGGATGAATTCGACCCCTGGGCGGCACAGAATCCTGGTGCTTCCAGCATGCTTGCGGTGGTAGACTTAGTGTCCTTCCCCAAATGCTGGTTTTATGCCAGCAACTGATTCCGGTTCCCTAGTCCGTTTTGGAGTATTCGAAGCTGACCTGCACTCGGGCGAACTTTACAAATGCGGAGTGAAGGTCAGGATCCAGGAGTTGCCTTTTCAGGCTCTGACGCTCTTCCTTTCCCACCCGAACGAGATTCTGAGCCGCGAAGATCTTCGTCACGCTCTGTGGCCGGACGACGTGTTTGTGGAATTCGATCGCGGTGTGATCAGCGCGATCAATCGCCTACGCGAAACGCTCGGCGACCATGCGGAAAATCCCGTCTTCATTGAAACCGTAGGACGGCGAGGCTATCGCTGGATCGCTCCCACCCAACTCTCCGAACCACAAGAGCAGAAGGCTTCTGATACGCCGCCGAAAGTAGCTGTCTCTCGGCCGCACTGGAAGTATTTGCTCTTAGTACTGTTTTTTGTGGCTTTGGTTTTCGCGACATCAATCTTCTGGGCACGACACAGATCAGCGGGTCATTCCACGAGTGCGGGCATGGTTCCGGCATCGGCCTCTGGGCTGGCTTATCCCCATGCTCCCGCCAATCGCGAAGCGGAGGAGTTTTACCTTAAGGGTCGCTATTACTGGGAGAAGCGGACGCCCGACAGCCTGAACAAGGCGGTAGACTCGTTCACGCAGGCAATCGTTCATGATCCAACCTATGCGCCCGCCTATGTCGGGTTGGCAAACTCCTATAACCTTTTACGGGAATACACTCAGATGCCTGCCCCCGAGGCCTACTCGCGAGCGCTGGCGGCTGCGAAGAAGGCAGTCGAACTCGATCCTCAGTCCTCTGAGGCGCATGCCTCGCTCGCCTTTGTGACCTTTTATGGAATGTGGGATGCAGTCAAGGCGGAGCGGGAATTTCGCCGGGCGCTAGAATTGAATCCCAACAATGCGGTCGCTCACCACTGGTATGCGACTTATCTTTCCTGCCTGCACCGCTTCCCGGAATCGTTGCTGGAAATTGATCGAGCTCAAGCTCTGGACCCCGCTTCGAAATCCATCCTCGCCGATAAGGGGTCGATTCTCTTCGGTGCTGGCCGTGGGCGGGAGGCCATCACTTTGCTAAAGCAAATGGAAGAAAACGAGCCAGACTTTATTTCGCCCCATCGCTATCTGAAATTCATCTACCTGCAGACGGGGGACTATCCCCATTACCTGGCGGAGGCGCGAAAAGAAGCCGTGTTGATGCACGATGACTCCGCTCTGGCGACGGTGGAAGTAACCGAAAAAGCCTTCGCCGGCACAGGCGGAAGAGGCTTGCTCCAGGCGCTTAGTCTGCAGCAGAAGAGCCTTTATGATCGCGGCCTGCTTTCGCCGTGGTTCCTCGCGCAAACGCAATCGATCATGGGGAACAAAGCCGAAGCGTTGCGCTACCTCAGGACCGCCTACGATCGTCACGATGAAGGCATTCCGCAGATAGAATCGGATCCCGCCTTCGACAACCTGCACAACGAACCCGCCTTCCGGAAATTACTCGCCGACGCAGGTCTGCCGCCGCTTGACTAACCCGGCGTTATCGAGACAATTTTTTATGCAACGACGCGCTCGCCAAAATGTAATCTATGAGTGCGGATGGATCGAACGCCTGTTAGAGAAAACCGGCTTATGAGGTCGTAACCCACCAGGTTTCAATTTCCTCGAGCGTGCGTCCTTTGGTCTCCGGAATCGTATACCAGATAAATAAACATGCGGCAACGCACACCATGGCATAAAGCAGAAAAGCTCCAGGGGCTGTCAGGATCTGCACCAGTGAAAGGAAGGTAAGGGTAACGGCCAAGGTGCCACACCAGAGAAAAAGCGTCGCAATTGACATCACGCGCCCGCGGACGCGCGTGGGACATATCTCGGACATCAAAACCCAAGTGCCCGTTCCGATGCCGATGGCAAAGCAGGCGACATAAATAAGTACCAAAAGCAACACCGCGAGTGCCGGGCCGTGAAAGTAGATGGCCGATGCAACGCCCACCAGGGAAATTGCCATGCCGCCGAAAGCGGCGCTCATCAAAGGTTTGCGCCCGAGGCGGTCGATCAGGTACATGCCGAGAATCGTGGCCGCAAAGTTGATGGCGCCGACCATGACGTTGGCCCAAAGCGCCGTACTCGCGGTCTGCTTGGGGACGTGTTCGAGGAAGATCAGCGAGCCATAATAAATGATCGTATTGATACCTGTGAATTGACTGAACAACGCGATCAGGATGGCTACCACGAGGGGCTTGCGGAATGCGGGATCGAAAACATTTCCACTCTCCTCGGCGACGGCAGAATGAATGGCTTGGATTTCCAGTTGAGCGGCATCGCTACCCTTGATACGCGACAGTATTCGTTCGGCTTCCTGGTCTCGGCCCTTTTGCGCGAGCCAACGCGGACTTTCGGGAACGAAGAGCAAGGCCAGCAAGAAAAATGCGGAGGGCACTGCGGCGGAAGCGAACATCCATCGCCAGTTCGACGGTCCGGCTCCAGTCAAACCATAATTAACGCTATAAGAAAGCAGGATGCCGGTGACGATGGCCAATTGGTTGACGCTCACCAGCAAGCCGCGGATCCGCGCCGGCGAAATCTCCGCAATGTAAAGTGGTGATAGCGTGGAAGCCAGCCCGATCGCGACGCCGCCGACCAAGCGGGCAATCACAAATTCGGTGACGTTGCGGGGAAGCGCGGTGGCAATCGAGGAAACGGAGAACAAGGCGGCTGCCGCCAGCAGCGATTTTTTCCTGCCGAAGCGATCGCTGGTGAATGCCGCCAGGCTCGCGCCCAGAACGCAACCCAGGAGCAAACTGCTGGCGCCAATTTCGGTCTGGGAATCGGTCAATGCAAACTGCTTCTTCAAGAAAACGATGGCGCCGTTAATGACTGCGGTATCGAAGCCGAACAGCAACCCGCCGATCGCCGCGACCGCTGTGGGCAGGTATAAGTAGCGAACCGATTCACCATGGGCCGGCGCCGGTTCCGGCGTTTTGCTTGGGTTCATTTCACCTTTCGCACGACTCGACTCGACGAGGAGGTTGATATCTCAGATAGTGAGCATGTGCTCTTTCAGGAATACGAGACCCGCAGCTCCAGCAACTCCTCCGTATCCGAGCGCACTCTGGATAAGGATCGGAACCTTCCTGCCCAACAGCACACCGGTGCGGCGCTCAACTTCATCGTGCAAGGGCGCCAGTAGTTGCGGTCCGGCAGCAGCGATGTTGCCCCCTACAATCAGTAATTCGGGATCAAACACGTGCAGAAAGCTCACGAGAGCGGCGGTGAGCGCCTCGCACGCCAGATCCAACACGCGCCGCGCGCTGGCATCGCCCTCCGCTGCCGCTTGAAAAATAGCCTCGGTGGTTGGGATCCGGCCAGCATGATCGAGAGATAACTTTGCTGGGGATGCCCGATGAAGATGAGCGAAGTAGCTCGACTCGATGGCGCGCGAAGAAAAGCAAGTCTCGATGCAACCGTAATTACCGCAAATGCACAGTCCTCCGCGAAGATCGAGGGTGACGTGACCGAGGTGGCAAGCCGCGCCCGAAGCGCCGCGTACAATTACGCCGTCGATTAAGGCCGCAGCTCCAACGCCCGTACCCAAAGTGAGCAGAACCACGTTTCGGCGCCCGCGCGCCGCTCCCCACAAAACTTCCCCCACTAGAGCGGCGCGCGCGTCATTATCGGCGCAGACGAGTAGATCGCCTGCATCGGCCAGTTCTTTCAAGATGCATCCTTGGAGAAAATTCAAGTCGCCGGGCAGCCGGTTGACGCGTGTCGTGGCGGCGTCGATGACGCCCTTGCAGCCAATTCCGATGCCCAGCACGCGAGAGGTCGCGTGGTCGCGCACGGAGTGGATAAAATTACGGAGCGCTAAGTTCGTGCGCGGCGATGGTTCCTGAAAGCTCGCCTGCAGTTCGCCATTCAACCCCACCAGCGCACCCTTCATGAGTGTGCCACCAACGTCGATGCCGATTGCGATTGCGTCGGATTCCACGTGCGGTTGGGTTTCGCTCACAATGATTATGGATTATACTCACGTCGATCTTCGCCTTTCGATTCTTCGTTATCATTATCATTAATCGTTACCATTATCATTATCATTGTCGCGAAGCGACAGGAGCGAAGCGACAGGAGCGAAGCGACAGGAGCTAACTTCATTCGTGCCGGACAAGGCCCTCGATACGATGGTTGATTCGAAACCCGCAAGCTTGGCCTATTTTGACCGGGCCATGGCGCTCCTGGCGCAGCTGAGGCGAACGCAAGCCGACGTCATTCAAAAAGCAGCCGAACTCTGTGCCGAGAGAATCGCGCGCGGCGGCCTGGTTTTTTTGTTTGGCAACGGCCACTCCCGCATGATGTGTGAGGAAATGACTCCCCGGCAGGGTTGCTACGTTGGCTTTGTGGCCCTGGTTGAGCTTGCACTGTCGAATCACGCTTCGATCATTGGCAGCAATGGCCTGCGCGCTCCTTTGTATCTGGAAAACTATGAAGGCTACGCCGAGCAGATTCTTCGCAGCTTCCGTTTCGGAGAGCATGATGCATTCATCGTGATTTCCACGAGTGGAATACGGCCGGTGGTGGTCGAGATGGCATCTGGCGCGCAACGACGCGGCCTGCCGGTGATTGCCATCGTCTCCAAGGCGCACTGCGAGCAAGCTAAACCGGCGCTCTCCTCTGGCAAAAAGCTAATTGATTGCGCCGACCTGATCATTGACAATCAATGTCCTCCGGGAGATTGCATCGTTGAACTGGAGGGACTGGAATGGCGCACCGGCCCGGTCTCCACCCTAACCGGGGCAACCATCATCAACATGATTCGTTGCGCAACGGCAGAATCTTTGCTGGCAAAAGGGGTGAAGCCGGTCCTGTTGCCCAGTCATCAGTTCGTCGGGAACGCGAGCGCGGCCGAACAATTGGAAAATTTCTACGAGGCCTATCGCAAGAGCCTCAAGCATCTTTTTGAATAGGATGGAATGAGCGAAGTTCTACTGGTGACCGGATCATCCGGGATTGCGGCGGCGACGGCACGCCTGTGGGGAAAGCAGGATCCTGTTTTCGTAGTCGGAATAAAAGATGAAGAAGGCCGTGAGTTGGCCTCCGAGTTATCCCATGCGGATTTCTTCGCAGCGGACGTGCGGGATGAAGTGGCTGTGCAAAACAGCGTTGCAGCCTGTTTGAAAAGATTCGGAAAGGTCGACGCGCTTTTCAATGTGGCTGGAATCAGCGCGCGCTCCCTCGGCGACGGGCCGCTGCATGAGTGCTCCTGCGAAGCCTGGGACACGGTTTTGAACGTGAATGCCAAGGGCACCTTCCTGATGTGCCGCGAAGTGCTGCGCACATGGCAACAACATTCTCAGCCGGGCGCGATTGTCAACTGTGGAAGTGTTCTGGCGCGCCACCCCGAGCGAGAGCACTTTGCCACCGTGGGTTACGCTGCCAGCAAGGGAGCGGTCGAGGCACTGAGCGTGGCCGCTGCCGCTTACTATGCGCCTGCCGGGATACGGATCAATGTCCTCGCCGCCGGATTGGTGCGAACGCCAATGAGTGCTCGGGCGCAGGCCGACGCCCGCATCCTTGAATTCATGACGCATAAGCAGCCATTGACGCACGGCATGCTGGCGCCGGAGGACATCGCGAAGACGGCGTGCTTTCTTCTCAGACAGGATTCAAGTCCCATCACGGGTCAGGTGATCAACGTGGACGGAGGATGGGCGGTGAGTTCATGAGTAAAGCAAAGCTGCCTATGGACGTAACTACGAACACGAACAAATCGCCGTTCGCCAAAAAGCGGCGAGATCTCCAGACCACTGTCATTGGCAGCTATCCATTTCCAGGATGGCTCGAGTTTGCGTCGGCACATCAGACCGAGTTTGGGGAAGCAGACATGGAGGAGATGCGGACTGATGCGGTGATTGCGGCGGTGCATGACCAACTGCAAGCCGGCCTCGATGTGATCACCGACGGTGAGCAGAGCCGCTACGATTTTAACTTGTCGTTCTATGGGCGGCTCGAGGGCATTGGCTCGACGCCTTTTTCTCCGCGCCGCTTTGGACCGCCAGCGCACGATCAGCGCGGAAAATATCCGGTCACGGGAAAAATTGTCTCGCAGCATGGACTCGGAGCCGTCGCCGAATTCAGACTGCTCCAGAAGATCGCGCCCCCTGAAGGACCGACGCTTAAAGCGAGTGTGCCCGGGCCTTACACGCTGAGCGGACGAATCGAACCGGGAGGAGCTTACCCCAGTCGTTGGGATGTCACCCAGGCATTGATTCCAATTGTCCGCTCTGAGTTGGAGCAACTGGTGGAAGCTGGCTGCCAGGAAATTACTCTGGACGAGCCGTCGATGAGCTGTTACGGATATCGCGAGGATCCGCACCGTTTCGTAAAAATCTTCGCCGAAACCGTGAAGCCAATTGTCGGCCGCTGCCGTTTGTCTACTCACTTGTGCTTCGGCAACTACAAGGGACGGGCTGTGGCTCCACGCCACTATGCCCCCTTGTTCCCAGCATTTTTCGACCTGCCGGTGGACGAAATCCATCTTGAGATGGCAAGCCGCGAATTTGCGGAGATCGAAATTATCGGCGAGATCGCGAAGCGTGACATTGATGTTGCGGTGGGAATCATCGACGTAAAGAACTATTACATCGAGAGTCCCGCAGACGTAGCGGCGCGGGTGCGCCTGTGTCTCAAATACATCCCCGCCAACCAACTGGCTTTCGCGCCAGATTGCGGTTTAAGTCAGACCGCGCGTTGGGCGGCCCGGCAGAAACTCATCAACATGGTGCAGGGAGTAAAGATCGTTCGTCAGGAACTGGGGCTCGCGTGATTCGTGCGTCGCAGTCCCATGCCGCGCTGCTGGCCGACATCCGCGGGTCGGATCGCGAGGATGGTGGCTTCCGGCTGTGGTGGCTGGGCCAGAGCGGATTCTTGCTGCAGTGGCAGGGCGTGCATGTCCTGCTTGATCCTTATCTCTCGGATTCTCTAACCAGGAAATACAGCCAGAGCGATAAACCGCATGTGCGGATGACCGAACTGGTTGTCGATCCTGCGGAGTTGTCGTTTGTGAATGTGGCCACTTCCTCGCACAACCATACCGACCATCTCGACGCAGAAACTTTGGGACCAATCCTCGCGCGCAATCCATCGATGAAGCTGGTAATCCCGGAGGCGAATCGTGCCTTCGTCGCTGACCGGCTGCAGATCGAACCGGCAATGCCGGTTGGACTGGATGATGGAGTCACAATCGAGCTTTCGGGAATTCAGTTTTCGGGAGTTGCGTCTGCTCATGAAAACATAGAACGCGATGACTTGGGACACGTAAAGGCTCTGGGCTACGTCCTGCGCTTCGGGGATTGGAGTCTCTACCACAGTGGCGACACGCTGCGCTATGAGGGCATGGCGGAAAAACTGCGCCCGTTCGAAGTTGACGTTGCGCTCCTTCCGATCAATGGACGCGCTCCGGAGCGCCGAGTCGCCGGCAACTTATCCGGAGCTGAAGCCGCCGAACTGGCTCACGCTATGGGCGCGAAGCTGGTGATTCCCTGCCATTTCGATATGTTCGAATTCAACACGGCGACGCCGGACTTGTTTATCGAAAGCTGCCACCGTCTGTCACAGCCCTTTAGAATTCTCGGCTGTGGCGAGCGCTTTGACTGGGATGGTAAGAGCCAGCGGTGATCCGATGAAATGCGGAGACGATTCACAGGCGAACTAGCGAACCGTGAAGATAGCAATCTCCCGGGATGAGAGCGATAGCTGTACCTTGCCTCCATGGATTTTTGCGGAAGTATTCCCAAAGATCGCATGTAACTGCTGCGCGTTTTCGAGCGGCGTGTCCGCCACGGGTATTTCCAGCGAACGACGCTGGCCGGAATTATTATAGACGACCAACAATTTTTCGGCGGGCGATTCGCGAACGAAAGCGTAGTAACTGTCGTCCCAGGCGAGGTGTTGCTGCCGGCCGGTGCGCAGGGCGGGATGCGCCTGCCGCAGAGACAACAAAGATTGAACATGAGCGAAGATATTTTCTTGTTGGGGAGTGCGGCCGGCGGCGGTAAAGGCGTTTTGCGGGTCACCGGGAAAGCCGCCGGGAAAATCTCTTCGGTTGTCGGGGTCGGGTCCGCCAGGCATGCCAATCTCATCTCCCGAATAGATTTGCGGAATTCCGCGCATGGTGAGCAGGAGAGAGAATGCCGCCTTCAGCTTTGCCGGATCACTGCCGGGTTCGCTGAGGAATCGGGTGTGGTCGTGATTTCCGAAAAAAGTTACCAGGTTTTCGGGATGAGGATAGAGCGCGTCATGCTGAAGGACCTCAACCAGCCGTTGCATCGGCGCATCTTTGATCACAACCTCGCGCAGAGCGCTCTCCAGGGGGAAGTCGAATACTGTGGGCAATCCGGAATCGAGGCCGTCGAATTGTTTTCGTCCGCCCTCAAAAAAAGATGTGATGGTGGAATCGGGGTCGGCGACTTCGCCAACACTGTTTAAGTTAGGGTAGACCTCGCGCAGCCGGTGTTCCCATCCGCTCCAAAATAGGCGGGTCGAGTAAGGAAATGTATCGATGCGGATGCCGTCGAGATCGGCGATTTCAGTCCACCACATCGCATTCTGCGCTAGATATAAGGCGAGCTCAGGATCGTCCGGATTCAGATCGGGGAGCTTTCCGGCAAACCAGCCTTCGATGGTCGCGCGATATTCACTCGGCGAAGCGTGAGGATCGACGAGGCCCTTGAAGCTATAGGAAGGTTCGAGATGATGTGCCGGAGTTCCATGAAGCCACGTAGGCGTGGGAGGATCGTTGGCCCACGCATCCTTCGGCCCGGTGTGATTGGCTACGTAGTCGATCAGGACTTTCATGCCTAGTTTGTGCGCGTCGCTAATCAGCGACTGATACTCCTGCATGCTGCCCATGTGCTCGTCGAGCGCGTAGAAGTCGACGACGTGATAGCCGTGATAGTCGGAGTCGGTATTCTTCCAGACTGGAGTGAGCCAGAGAGTGTTTACGCCGAGATCATGCAGGTAACCGAGGTGCTCGTGGATGCCGCGCAGATCGCCGCCGTGATAGACGCTGGGATTGCTGCGATCACAGATTCCGGTCGACCCCGGCGGATGATCGTTGCTCAGATCGCCGTCGGCGAAACGATCGGGCATGATGAGGTAGATGACATCGTCCGGGGAGAAGCCCTGGTAGTGCCCGGTAGGATTGCGACGGTTCCAGAGAGGAAGTTGAATCTGGGCAGGGTCTTTCTGCTGCGCGGTTGAGATTTGCAGGCCAACATCGCCGGCAGTGAGGTCGGAGCTCAAACGCAGATGGACGAAGAGATAGTGACCGTTGGAAGAAGATTCCGAAGCGACGACCTGCGCGCCCGCAACATGGCTTTGAACGCGAGCGCCCAGAAGATTTTCTCCGGTGAGCAGCAGCGTAACTTCAGGCGTGTAGTCGACCCACCAGTTGGGGGGCTCAATCTTGCGAATCACCGCAGCCTGCGCAGTAGCCCATGGAGCCAGCGACATCAGCAGACACAAAGAGAGCAGCGAAAGCGCAATGGTGAGTTTGTTTTTCATTGCATCACACTCGCGTCGCGCAGGGGTACCCGAAAACGCGGAGCACAGTCCTCATGGAGCGGAGAAGGTCGGCTTCCCGGCGCGGAAAGACCACGCAGGAGACGCTTGAGCTTGCACTCAAGCATCTCCCGGCGTTGGGGTTAGAACGATATGCGCGCCGCTAATTCCAGTTCGCGATTGGTCGGCGATAACCGGACCGACGTGAGCTGGCCGAAGTCGCCGTTGTTGTAATTGGTGTCGGGAATCTGGAACTGGGGCGTGTTGGTGACGTTATAAACTTGGGCGCGAATTTCGGCCCGCACACGTTCCGTGACGGAGAAAGTTTTGGTGATCGACATGTCCCAGTCTTTGGTTCCAGGTCCGGGGAAGAAGTTACGCGGCAGATTGCCGGGGAGAGTCCCCGTGACCGCGGTGAATGCGCCTGACGGACAGCTAATCCAAACGTGCCAGCTAACATTGGTCTTGCATCCGCCGTTGTAATCGGGGCGACCGTTGGGGCCACCTCCGCCTTGAATATCCAACGGCGTTCCGGTGGAGACGAACACGATGTTGTTCAATTGCCAGCCGCCAATCACGTAGTCGAGGCCTCGAGATATGCCGTTGCCGAAGGTTCGTCCGCGTCCGACTGGTATCTCATAAACCCCGCTGGCCGCGAAGAGCTGACGCTGATCATTATCAGAACTGCCACGTTGATAATGCAGCACCGGTGCACCGTTGTTTCCGATCACAATGCCATTGGGAGCATTGCTGAGGGGGTCGGCAGTGTTATCCAATGCATGCGACCAGGTATAGGCGGCGGTCAACAGCAGCCCGTGATTCAGTTTTTCGTTGAGCTTGGTTTGCAGACCGTGGTAGCTTCCGCTGCCAATAAAGGCGTATTCGTTGATGTTGCCAACCCCATTCGGGTTGACGCTGCAGGTTAGATCGGTCGCTGGACATGCCTGGAACCATTGTTTGCTCACCGTGCTGCCCGGCTCAAGTCCGTAGATGTCCGTCTGATTGGCGTTGAAGGGAGTCGCAAGATTGGAAACATAGTTTCCAACGTAGGCAATATCAAAAGAGGTCTTACTGCCCAGGGCTTGCTCAAGCTGGAAGTTCCATTGCTGGATGTGCGAGTTGGGGCTGTTCTTCGGCCAATAGACGACGTTGTCGGAAGCCGTCACGGCATTCGGGTTAATGCCCATCTTTGCCGGCAGGGCTCCGGTGGCTCCAACTGGGTTCGTGCTTCCGATTGGGGCAGCTCCACTGAGCGTGAAGCGATAACCACTGTTGTTGACGGCTCCCGAGCAGTCAACCCCGGTTGGCGCCGCAGAGTCGTTATTGCATGCGTAGTAAGTCTGCGTGCCGTTGAAGTCCGGATTTTCCGAGAGCTCGTTGGCTACGCCGCCACGGTCGAAATAATAGAAAAGACCGTAGCCGCCGCGCAGAACGGTTTTGCCATTGCCGTGCACATCGTAGGCAAATCCGATGCGAGGGCCGAAATTGTGATAGTTGTTGTCAATTAAAGACGCGTTGTAGCCGGGAGCGTTGCCCGCTTCCACGAGCTGGCCGGTCGAGGGATTAAAGTTGGACTGGTGGTTGCTGGCTTCCTTCGGCCAGGTAAAAAGGTCATAGCGCAGGCCGAGATTTAAAGTCAGTCTCGGGCTCACACGGAAATCATCCTGGGCGAAGAATCCATTTTCCCAGCTCCGCGTGTTGTAGTAGCCATTGAATGCGCCCACGCCGTAGCCGCCCATAAAACCGGCGAGCAACTCAGAGTCTTCAAATCCTGTAAATGTTCCATGCTCCGAGAATTTGGCTGGATACCCACCGTAGCCACCGTCGTCGATCCAGAAGTAGCCCTTGGCTTCATTGGCCTGGGTCCAGTTCACGTCGCGATGAATAATACTGGCGCCAAACTTGAAAGTGTGTTTTCCCTTGGTCCAAGTCACCGCATCGGTGAACTGCTGCGTCGGTTCTGAGACCAGATAAGGACCGTAGTCCCCGACGTAAGCAATGTTTCCATACCAGCCGCCAATGAGGGCGTAGCCGCCCAGCAAGGGCGAAGTGTTGGCGTTGGGAATTCCGATGGCAGCCGCCATCGCCGATCCGTAACCTGGCTGCTGGTATCCGTAATAAGGACGCGCGTAGCCGTAGTGGAACTCGTTGAGCATGCTTGAGTTGAGAATGCGCGTGTAACCTACGGCTACCTGACGAGGATGCTGCGGGTTGGTACCGTTGCCGGAGGGCAGGAATTTTTGCGCATTGTTGGCGGGAGTCAGCCACGGAGTGTTTTTCAGGAAATCGTCGCCGAGGCTGTAACGTGCAAATAACGTGTCTTTCGACGTGGCCACGAAATCAAGACGAGCGTCGTAGTCGTCCTGGTTGGTGATGTTCTGCTGCGCTGCGTTAAAGTTGTTTGAGTTAGTAGCCACATTCGCGCTCGTGATATTGGGCAATGGGAACTGATTCAGGTACGCGAGGCCCACGGCGTTCTGGCTTGTGGTCGGAACGATATTAATGTCGGGTCCGGGGGTGCCGCTGCTCGAGTTCCCCACCCAGCCGAAAGGCAAACAGGTTTGCGGATTGTAGACATAACCGTAACCCGACGCGAACTGCGGCAGGACGGTATAGGTACCGCCGCTAGCGCTATAGAGGCTCGGGCAGACCGACGGAGACGGTGTGCTGGTTGCCGTTCCGGTTCCAGCTGCGGAGAGCAGTTCGGTGAAGTTTCCGGTGCGCATCAAAGCAGTGGGCACCTTGTTTTGCTGGGTGCCGGCGGGCACGTTCTGCCGCCAGCCCTGATAGTCGACGAAAAAGAACAGTTTGTTTTTCCAGATCGGTCCGCCAAGCGAAGCTCCAAACTGATTGCGGCTCAATGCGGGGGCAGGCACACAACCTGACTCACCCAGGTAAGTACATTGCGGGTTCGTCGTGTACTGAAACACATCCGCGGCCATCAACTTCGAGCGGTTAAACCAATAGCCGACCCCGTGGATCTGATTGCTTCCGGATTTGGTGGCAACCTGCACCACCGCGCCGCCGGTACGGCCGAACTCAGCGGGAGGGGTACTGGTCGTCGTCTTGAACTCGGCAATGTCTTCGATCGCAGGGTAGATGACCAGCGTGTTCACCAAGGAATCGTTGTTGTCTAAGCCGTCCATCATGAAGTTATTGGCCTGGGGACGAAGTCCATCGACTGCGAGTGCTGCGCCACCCGAGCCAGCATTACGCCATGTTTCCGCATTATTGTTGGGCGCGCTAGCATTATCCGCATATTGCCCGCGGCTGACACCCGGGGTCAGCAGAGCGAGCGTGGTGAAATTGCGTCCATTCAGAGGGAGTTCCACGATCTGGCGACCTTGAATCACCTCACCCTGTACAGAGGTTGACGTATCCACCAGAGGCACTTCGCCGGTTACGTCTACTGTCGTCGCGGCCGAACCCGTCTCCAGCTTCAGGTTTAGCTCCTGAACTTGGGAGATATCGAGCGCAAAATCGGCGGTCGCCGTCTTGAAGCCCTCCTGTTTTGCCTCGATGTGATATTTCCCGATCGGCACAGCATTGAAGCTGTACTCACCCGATGGGCCGGTGGTCGCGGTTAAGGTGCGACCGGTTGCGGTTTCGGTCAATGTTACCGTTGCATTGGGCACGACGGCTCCAGTTGGGTCCGAAATCGTTCCAAAGACGCGAGCGGTATCGCTCTGCGCCAGTGCCACGCCTGCCAGACAGAGAATCAGAATGAGGACCAAAAACAGTTTGCTCTTCATGTTTTCTCCAATTTTGGGATCTCGGGAAAGGTTGCCGCGGGTGGGGATCGCATCAGCTATCATTGCGTTCAATTCTCGTCGTGGAGATTTTTCGCCCAGCCGCAAAGGGCGAGGACGCACCTGAAATATATAAATCTGGTGCGAACCTGATGTACCCTGCAGGTTTTAGTACAAAGCGGGGGAATTGGGATGTTTCACTAGGTTTTTATACGGTTACTGGGTTAAAATGCTTTGGTCTCAACGCGGTAGAATCCTCTGTGACGTATTTGTTAAATGGCTGTGACACGCATCACCGCGCCGAATTCCGAGAAATATACAAAAGAAATCGATCAGATTACAAAAAGCCATAGCTTGCGAGGCTCGGAATCGCTTTGCAAGCTGCTACAATACCTCGCCAAACAGGCCATTTATCATCCCGAAGCGCCGCTAAAAGAGTATCAAATCGCCACCGAGGTTTATGGGCGGCATGCCGATTTTGATCCGCAATCGGACTCAACCATTCGGGTACAAGCGGGTCGCCTTCGCGTCAAGTTGGCGGAGTACTACGCCTCCGATGGATCGTCGGATCCCATTGTGGTAAAGATCCCGAAGGGGAGCTACCACCTCGTTTTCGAAGAGCGACAGGTCGAGCCGCGCGCAGTTAACCCCGACAAGGAGGTTTCCGCGGCCACGGCACCGACCCCGGCCACTCCGTCACCATGGAACGCCGCGGTCATTGTTTTGGGCATCTGCCTCATGCTGTCGCTGATCGCTCTGGGAAGTTTGTTGTGGAGTCGAAGACAGCAGGTGATGGGTAATGCGGCTGCAGCCAGCACGCAACCCGTGACCGGTCCTCTGGCAGAGTTCTGGAGACCGTTTACTTCCGGTCCCGAGGAACCGTGGGTGATCTACAGCAACGCCGCCTTCATAGGGCGTCCGGAGACGGGCATGCGTTACTACAATCCGTCGCGGGATGCCAAAACTTCGGTGTACGACCACTACACGGGAGTTGGGGAAGTCCTGGCGGTGCACGCGCTGGATGACGTCTTCGCGGGACTCGGGCGTCAAATCCGGGTGAAGCGCGGCAGCTTGTTCTCGCTGGACGACGCCAATGATGCCAACCTGATCTTTGTGGGCTCACCCTCCGAAAATCTTTCCCTGCTCGACATTGCGGGCACTCAGGAATTCGTCTTTCAAAGAGTGAAGTCCGGGGTGCGAAAAGGTGATTTGTCGATCGTCAGCCGTCATCCGAAAGCGGGCGAAGCCAGCACTTTTCTAGCCAGCCCTTCAGGCTCCGCGCTGACCGAAGATTATGGCGTGGTCGGATTGATTCCGGGATCGAGTCCGGGGCGATTCGTCATGATGCTCGCGGGCACGACCACCTTCGGCACGCAAGGTGTGGTGGAATTTGTCAGCCGCCCCGATGGGGTAGAAAAACTGTTGCGGGAATTGCCAGGATCCGCTGCGGAGATGAAGCCTTTTGAGGCTCTCGTACGAGTAAAGATCGCCCGGGGAGTGCCACTCGACGCTGAGCTAGTCGCGGTGCGGGTGAGGTGAGTCTTTATTTTTGACCTGGTTGCAATTTTGCCCCTGCGTGTCCCGGCGTGGATCTGCATTACTTCAAAGCTTGGCCGCGACAGCATCTGCGTGAAGAGAACTGCTCGGTTGGCGCGCGTCGTGGAGGTCCTCCACACGCTGCGTCAGCATGGCCGCCAGTAGAAAAAAAATCCCGCCAGCCACGACGGCCGAGAGGCGGTTGTTATTTAGCAGATGCCCCATCACCCAGCCGAAGACCAGCGATGCCACGATTTCCGGAATTACGATGAAGAAGTTGAAGATCCCCATGTAGACGCCAGTCTTACCCTGGGGAAGTGACCCGGCGAGAATGGAGTACGGCATGGAGAGCGTGCTGGCCCAGGCAATTCCGACTCCGGTCATGGAGAGCAGCAGAAAATATTTATCGTGAATCACGGCGACGAAGAGCAATCCTAACCCACCGCAGATCAGGCAGAGGCTGTGGGTGGTTTTGCGGCCGAAGCGCTGGGCCAATCCGGGCAACAAAAATGAAAAGCCGAAACACACCAGCGAGTACATACCGAAACACACCCCCGCCCACTCCACGCCAGTGGAGTACAGAGCAGAACCGGTGTCGGGCGCGCCGAAGACGTTGCGCGCCACGGCCACGGGAAAATAAAGCCACATGCAGAACAACCCCATCCAGGTGCAGATTTGTACCCAGGCGAGTTGCCGCATGGTGCGGGGCATCTCGCGGATGGAAAGTAATATGTCGCGGGTGCTGGCGGCCAGGCCCTCGTGTTCGGCTTTTTGTTTCTGAAATTCTGCCAGATTCTCCGGCGGATACTCTTGGGTAGTGAGAATCGTCCACAGCACCGCGCCCAGAAACGCCGCCGCTCCGATATAAAAAGAAAGACGCACGGTAGCGGGGATCGTGCCGGCCCTGGTGTTGGCCGCGAGGTGAAAAAAATTCGTGAGCAGATAAGGTAGAGCAGAAGCAACCACCGCGCCCAGCCCGATGAACAAGCTTTGCATGGCAAAGCCGCGCGTACGCTGGAATTCCGGCAGCAGGTCGGCCACGAACGCGCGAAAGGGTTCCATGCTGATGTTGATCGACGCATCCAATACCCATAGCAGCCCGGCAGCCATCCATAGTGCGGAACAGCGTGGCATCAGAATCAGCGCAGCCGAACTCAGAAGGGCGCCAGTCAGAAAATAAGGCCGGCGACGTTCCAGCCGCCCCCAGGTGCGATCGCTGGCGTGGCCGATCAGCGGCTGCACCAGTAATCCGGTCAGCGGCGCTGCCAGCCAGAGGATGGGAATCTGATCGGCGCGCGCGCCCAGGTATTCGTAGATGGCGCTCATATTTGCCATCTGCAATCCCCAGCCAAACTGGATGCCGAGAAAGCCGAAGCTCATGTTCCAGATTTGCCAGAATGTTCGTGGTGGTTTTTCCATGATGATTGCCTTCCCGGCTTCTGGCGGTTTTTCCTAGCGATCATACATTGAGGTCAACGATTTCAGCCGTGCGCTCAAATCGTTGGTCAGATCGCCCGGGCGGTAGCGCCATTTCCAATTGCCGCTGACCCGGCCGGGAAGATTCATGCGCGCCTCGGCGCCGAGCCCCAAGACATCCTGCAAGGGGACAATCGCCAGGTCCGCGACCGAGGCCAGCACGGCGCGAATCATTACCCAGGGAATTTCCGTATCGTCGTGGAAGTTGAGATAAGCGCGTGCGAACTCGTGTTCTCGGCGCACGTCCTCGGGAGTGCGCGTGCTGTCCCCCGTTCCACCCGTCCACCATCCAACGGTGGTGTCGTTGTCATGTCCGCCGGTGTAGGCGACCAGATCGCGGCTGTAATTGTGCGGACGAAATGACGGGCCTTGCGGATCTGTGCCAAAGGCAAACTGCAGCAGACTCATACCCGGCAGTCCGAACCGAGTTCGCAGCTTTTCGACCGGGGGTGTGATGACGCCTAGATTCTCGGCGACGATCGGCAGGGTGCCGAGTGCGTTCTGCAGCGCGGCAAGAAATTCTTCGCCCGGGCCTTGGACCCAGCGCCCGTGAATGGCGGTCGTTTCACCGGCAGGAACTTCCCAGTAAGATTCGAAGCCGCGGAAGTGGTCGAGCCGTACCATGTCGAACAGCCTGAGAGCGGCGCGAAAACGTTCGATCCACCACTGGTGGCCGCTTGCCGCCGAAACCGCCCAACGATAAATCGGATTTCCCCAGAGCTGGCCCGTCGCGCTGAAATAATCGGGAGGAACTCCCGACACAACGGCAGGATTGCCCGACTGATCCAGTTGGAATAGTTCCGGATGCGACCACACATCCGCGCTATCGTGGGCAATATAGATGGGAACGTCTCCCATGAAATGGATGCCGCGCTGCTTGCAATAGTCCTTGAGCTTGGCCCACTGCCGGAAGAATTCAAACTGCCAGAATTTGAAGGCGTTTATTTGCGGCGCAAGTTTACCCGACCACGCATTCAAAACCTGGGAGTCGCGGCGGCGAAGCGCTATATCCCAGGTTGTCCACATGGCGCCGCGG
Source organism: uncultured Acidobacteriaceae bacterium (assembly GCA_963710965.1). Lineage (GTDB taxonomy): Bacteria > Acidobacteriota > Terriglobia > Terriglobales > Acidobacteriaceae > Sulfotelmatobacter. The sequence continues at coordinate 51,444 of CAVQCP010000063.1, forward strand.
TGTTGATCTTTCAGTGCCATGAAGAGCGCGTAGTCGTCGAGCCATGCGCGCTCGCTTTCGCAGAAGCTTTGGAAAGCCGCACGATCCGCAGGCGAGCCATCGCCCAGGAATGCCTGCGCCGCCCGGCGCAAGGCCTCCAGCTTGAATTCGATGACCCTCCCGTAGTCAACCGAGTCTTCGGGAAACGCAGGAGACCGCGCCAGATCCGAGGCGTCCAGAAGGCCGGCATCGCGCAGGCGTTCCAAGCTGAGCAGCACAGGATTTCCAGCAAAGGCGGAAAAGCACTGATAGGGGGAGTCGCCGTAGCCCGTAGGATTCAATGGAAGAACCTGCCATAACTTCTGCCCGGCGGAGGCGAGAAAATCGGCAAATTCAAGGGCGCTGGTGCCGAGATCTCCGATGCCAAAACGAGCCGGCAATGAGGTGATGTGCAGGAGGACTCCACTGCATCGCGAAAACTTCATGCGGTAACCATACGCAGTTTGCCGAGCTGGAGGCAAGATGCATGATCGGTCGGGTAAGGATTCGCCCGATAATGATCGGCAGTGCGCCGCAGAATCTGGCGCCATAGGTGCGTGATCGGAAGTAGTCTCGCCAAGCCCTGATCCCACCGCCCAGTCCGATTGCGACGGAAACGAAGACGGGGTACACTCAATTCAATTTGCAAGAGTCTCTTCGTTTTCAGCGTTTTCAGCCCGCTCCTGAGAACCGGAAAGCAGAAAACCTTAGTGTTCGATGGCGTACAGTTTGGTTAGCGCCGGATGGCTAAGCTATAATTTTTTATCCGCTTCGGCTCTGTTCGCGCATTGTGGGGCAATCTCCGCTAGTTCATTCGAAGTTAAGCGGGTTAAACCTAAGGAGAAAACGAGGATGAGCAACGATCTGCAAACCCATTTTGGAAGCTTAAGTGGAATTTTGCGGAAGGACGAGTCCCTGCTGCAGGACTGGATCAAAGAAATGAGCAGCGGCACCCGCCGGGGCGATTTGATCAAGGACTCGGACCTGAAGAGCCAGTGTGCGCTGTTTGTGAAGTTATTGCTGCAGGGAGTGGAATCGAACGTCGGCGATCTGCAAGCGTTAGCCTGGCAGCCCATGCGCGAACTACTGGGCGAAATCTCCGGAAGTCGCGCCCGGCAAGGCTTTACCCCCACAGAGACAGCTACCTTCGTCTTCTCATTTAAGAAACCCCTGTTCGCGCGATTGCGCGGACAAGCTGGGGGCGACGCGAATGCCTTGGCTGCTGAGCTCTGGTCCGCCACCGAGTTGATCGACTCGCTTGGACTCTACACGATCGAAGCCTACCTCAAGAATCGTGAAGATGTCATCCGCCGTCAGCAGGAAGAAATGTTAGAGCTTTCGACTCCGGTGGTTAAGCTTTGGGATGGGATTCTGGCCCTCCCCATTATTGGCACGCTGGATAGCGCGCGCACTCAGGTGGTCATGGAAACTTTGCTGGAAAGCATCGTTAAGACGAACTCCAGAGTGGCCATCATCGACATCACGGGTGTGCCGACTGTGGATACGGTCGTGGCCCAGCACCTGCTGAAAACCGTGACGGCGGCTCGACTAATGGGCGCGGATTGCATCATTAGCGGCGTTCGTCCGCAAATCGCGCAGACCATTGTGCACCTGGGCATCAATCTTCTGGATGTGACCACCAAGTCAACCCTGTCGGACGCCTTCGCGCTCGCGTTGCAGCGAACCGGCCTGACGTTGGGACACACGGCTCAAAAGAGCGCATAAGGACAGGCCTTGGAAAAAATACCGATTCTCCGAATGGGAGATTTCCTCCTCGTCACCATCCAGGTTGACATGCACGACCGTCTGGCGATGGCCCTGCAGGACGATCTCACCAGGAAAATCAGCGAGGTCAATGCCCGCGGAGTGCTGATCGACATTTCGACCCTGGAGATCGTGGACTCGTTTATCGGTCGTATGCTGGGGAACATCGCCGCTATGGCGCGCGTGCTGGACGCGCAGACCGTGGTGGTTGGAATGCAGCCGGCGGTCGCCATCACGCTGGTCGAACTGGGTATGTCTTTGCCGGGTGTGCGAACTGCCCTGAACGTGGATGCCGGCATGGAATTGTTGCGGGAAGCGCTAAACGGCAGCGGGGGAAACCGTTATGGCAGTCGTTTTTAGCGAAACCATCCCGATTCTTTCCGAGCCCGATATCGTCGCGGTCCGGCGGCGAGTGCGAGAAACGGCATCACAAATCGGCTTGAGCCTGGTTGATCAAACCAAAGTGGTAACTGCCGCCAGTGAACTGGCGCGCAACACCCTGATTTACGGGGGAGGCGGGTCGGTGCAGCTGGAGAGCCTGAATGGCCCTCGACTTGGCGTTCGTCTGACGTTTAGTGACAACGGTCCGGGCATTCCAGACATCGAACTTGCGCTTCGTGACGGATTTACAACTGGATCCGGGCTCGGCTTGGGGCTAGGCGGGACGAAGCGATTAGTGAACGAGTTCGAAATTGAATCCAAAGCTGGTCAGGGCACGAAGGTGGTCATAACGCGCTGGAAGTAGCCCTGATTCTCTGAATCTGGATGATCATTCAAGTCAACGACAGCAGTCATGCTGGAGAAGCTCGCCGCTTCGCCGCGCGATACTCCGAGGAACTGCGTTTGGGCGAGAAATCGCGCGGCGCGCTAGCCATCGTCGTTACGGAGATTGTCACCAATGTGGTCAAGCACGCGGGAACCGGCATCTTGGTTCTTGAGCCGATCAGTCGCAATGGCGATAAGGGCGTTCGAGTTCTGGCCATCGACAAGGGTTCCGGCATTAAGGATCTGAACCGGGCGTTGCAAGATGGCCACTCGACTGCCGGAACCCCAGGAAACGGTTTGGGGGCGATCAAAAGGATGTCCGACGTTTTCGACATTTATTCCATGCCCGGAGTGGGGACGGCCGTTCTCGCAGAAGTTTGGCAGGGAATGAAAGCCACGACCCAGCATTGCGCCTTGGACGTGGCAGTAATCTCGAATCCCATTCGAGGCGAGGACGTCTGTGGCGATGGTTGGGGCGTGAAACAAACGGCTGGCTGCACGCTCCTGATGGTGGCCGATGGATTGGGCCACGGCGTGTTGGCCTCCGATGCGGCACGCGAAGCCGAAAGCATCTTCATCCAATCTCGAACCGATTCCCCCACTCCGATTCTGCAAGATTCACATGGTTCCTTAAAGAAAACGCGAGGCGCGGCCATGGCGGTTGCCTCGCTGAATTTAGAGCGCGGGATTCTGACCTTTGCCGGAGTCGGAAACATTAGCGCGTCGATCGTCGCTCCTGGCGCCAGTCGCGGCATGCCATCGCACAACGGAATAGTTGGACACCAGTTGCAAAGGATTCAGGAGTTTTCCTTCCCCTGGAATCCTGAAAGTATTTTGATCATGCATTCCGATGGTTTGAATACGCGATGGGATTTGAACGCGTATCCGGGTATCTGGATGAAGCGGCCCGCGATCGTGGCTGGGCTCCTGTATCGTGATTTTTCCCGGGAGCGCGACGACGTTACCGTCCTGGTTGCGAAGAACCACGCAGAGGTCACCGAGTCATGCCACTGAAACTTCTTACCATGGAAGTGAGGTACGAGCATGATGTGGTCCTGGCCCGCCAGCGGGCACGCACTGTGGCGAGTTTCCTGAAATTCGATAATCAAGACCAGACCAGAATCGCAACCGCGGTTTCTGAAATTGCGCGCAATTGCTTCGAGTATGCGGGCGGAGGCTCGGTCGATTTCCAATTCGATCATAGCGCCGCCAGAATGCTGTTGATTTCAATTCGAGACCGCGGTCGCGGGATACCCAACCTCGATGACATTCTCGGCGGAAAGTATGTATCGAAGACCGGCATGGGCTTGGGAATGATCGGTGCGAAGCGGCTTATGGACCTCTTTCAGGTTCACACCGAAGCTGGCAAAGGCACCGTCGTAACTCTGGGGAAAACCGTGCCCTCAAAGTTCAGCCAGTTGAGCAACGCGGAACTCAACAGTTTACTGAACAGCATTGAGCGCAAGCCGTCAGAAAATCCTTACGAAGAATTAGAGCAACAGAACAAGGAGCTGATGCGCACCCTGGAAGAGCTGCGCACCCGCCAGGTTGAATTGGCCCAACTGAACAAAGAGCTCGACGAGACGAATCGGGGCGTGGTTGCTCTGTACGCCGAACTGAACGACAAGGCGGACTTTCTGCAACGCGCCTCCGAATTGAAAAGCCATTTTCTGTCCAACATGAGCCACGAATTTCGCACGCCGCTGAATTCCATCCTGGCTCTGGGGCAAATTCTTCTTGACAGAATGGATGGCGAGTTGACTGCCGAGCAGGAAAAACAAGTCCAATTCATCCGCCGCTCGGCTCAGGATCTCACCGATTTAGTGAATGATCTGCTGGATCTGGCTAAGGTGGAAGCGGGCAAAGTTACGATTCGTCCGGCGGGCTTCACGGTGGATTCTCTATTTTCCGCGTTGCGCGGCATGTTGCGTCCCCTGTTAGCTCAGAACTCTTCTGTATCTTTGGTTTTCGAAGATCCCGTTGATATACCTGAGCTCTACAGCGATGAGGCCAAAGTTTCTCAGATATTGCGAAACTTTATTTCGAACGCCCTGAAGTTTACGGAGCGCGGTGAGGTGAGAGTGTCGGTTCGCCGCAGCCACGACAACACGGTCGTTTTTGCGGTCTCGGATACAGGCATCGGCATCAGCGACGAAAATCAGGAGCGCATTTTCGAGGAATGGACGCAGGTCGAGGGAAAACTTCAAAAAGTGGCGAAAGGGACAGGATTGGGGCTCCCACTTTCGCGGAAGCTGGCGCAACTGTTGGGCGGCAATGTTTATGTGAAGAGCCAGTTGGGCGTCGGATCTACCTTTTTCGCAGCGGTGCCGGTCAGGTTCACCGGATCAATCGAGGCGGTGTATGTTCCCGATATTCGCCGCGAACTGGATGGATCCAAGAAGCCGGTGCTGGTCGTCGAAGACAATCGAGAAGCTCTTTTCATTTACGAGAAATACTTGAAAGGAACTGAATTTCAGGTGGTGCCGGCTCAGGATCTTAAGGAAGCGCGCCTCGCCTTGCAGGAGTTTCGCCCAGCCGCCATCGTGCTCGATGTACTCTTGCAGGGCGAGAATTCGTGGAATTTGTTACAGGATATAAAGAAGAGCTCGTCGACGAAAGACATTCCGGTCTTTGTGGTGACCGTGGTAGAAAACCAGCAGAAGGCCTTCGATCTCGGAGCGACCGCATTCCATGCCAAGCCTATCGATCGCGACTGGCTTTTGAAGCAACTGCAAGGTACATTGGGTCAGGCTCGCGATCAGATACTCATCATCGATGACGATGAAGTTTCTCGTTATTTGCTGAAGGGGGCACTGGCCGGTAGCGGCTATGAATTGCTGGAGGCGCAGGGCGGGCGGGAAGGTCTTCGGTTAGCGCGTGCGAGCCAACCGAGGGCCATCATTCTGGATTTGTCTATGCCCGATTTAAGTGGGTATGAAGTCCTTGATATGCTGAAAAGCGATCCTGAGACGCGGCACATTCCGGTTATAATTCACACCTCGCAGCAGTTGGAAAGTGACGATCGGGCGCTGCTTCAGGCCGCCGCCGATATCGTGGCCAAACAGACTGGATCGCGCGATGCCGCTGGTGCGCGAATGGCAGAAGCACTCTCGCGGGCCGGATTGCCTTTCGGTCAAGACGTTACTTTGAATTTCGCGTCCGGTGATGGAGCGACGGTTCGGACAGCCTAATGAAAAAAGATATTCCCAAACCAGGCGACGCAACCATTCTCACGGTCGATGACAACGATGCTCTCCGCTATACCCTGACCCGAGCCTTGCGCGGCGGGGGCTACAAAGTTATCGAGGCACGTACGGGTGCAGAGGCCTTACAGCTAGCCGACAAAGCCCCAGACCTCATCACCCTCGATTTGAATCTACCTGACGTAGACGGATTTGAAGTATGCCGGCGGCTTAAAGCCAATCCGCAAACGGCACACATCCCAATCCTCCATATTTCTGCCACTTTTGTTGACCCGGAGTACCGGGTCAAAGGATTGGAAGGCGGTGCCGACGCTTATCTGGCTGAACCAATCTCCGGTGACGAACTTTTGGCGACGGTGGGTGCCTTGCTGCGCATGAAGCGGGCGGAGCGGGAAGCTCGCCTGCAATCCGCGGAAGCCGAAAAAGCCCGGCAGGAATTGAAGAAAGCTCACGACGAATTGGAAATGCGGGTGCAGGAGCGGACCGCTGAACTGGCTATAAAGGCCGAAGAAATTCGCGAACTGACCGGGCGTCTGCTGAAATCTCAGGATGACGAGCGCAGGCGTTTAGCTCGCGAATTGCACGACAGTACCGGCCAGATGTTAGCGGCTCTCAAAATCAACCTGGATGTAATTAGTATGCGAGCCAGCGAGCTCGATGCAGAGATCAAGAAGCTGGTCTCCGAAAGCACTGTGATCACCGAGGAGATCAACCGGCAACTGCGTACCATGTCCTACCTGCTGCACCCTCCTCTTCTCGATGAGAGTGGGCTGCCCTCCGCCTTACGCTGGTACGTAGATGGATTCGCCCAGCGAAGTGGCATCGCAGTAAACTTGGACATCAGCGCTGAGATTCAGCGTCTGCCAGCCGACCTTGAAATTGCTCTTTTCCGGGTCGTACAGGAGTCGCTCACGAACATTCACCGCCATTCGCATAGCACCACTGCAACCATTCGCCTCGCTCCCGAAGCTGGCAGGGTAGAAGTGGAAATTGCGGATAGCGGGAAGTGGGTGCAAGGTCCCAGCGAAAAGCAATTTGTGCCAGGCGTCGGGATCATGGGGATGCAAGAGCGGATGAGGCAACTCGGCGGCGAATTCGACATAATACCCTCTGCAACCGGGACCACGATTCGCGCCATTGTGCCTTTGACCAGCCCAACCACGACCAGCACAACCATGACCAGCACAACTATCGAAGCTGTCTAAGAGATGGCGGCTTTCCGGTTGAGAGCCAGGCCATGAGCGGATCTCTCACTCATGGCACGAAAGCCAAAATGCGAAGCCCGCCCTGATCCGAATGGATTCATCGCGTCCCGGTGAGAATATCAATGGTCAACTGGTCGAGACGCTCGTAGGGCAATCGCTTCTTCAGGATTGCGGCTTTGTCGAAAACGTGCGACAACAATGTGCTGGAATCCAGTTTCGAATAGAGCGCAACCGAAGGAGTTCCTGGCGAGGCTGAGTTGATCTGGTCGAGAATCGCCTGGATCTCCTTGTCCGCATTCCATCGGCGAGCCTTCTCTTTCAGGATCAGATAAGTACGCATGCAGCCGCGGGCGAAGTCGCGGACTCCGTCGTAATCTTCCGTGCGATAGGCGTGCGCGTCAAAGTGACGCGATCCGGAGTAGCCAACATCTTCCAGAAACTTCACCAGCCAAAACGCCGTTTTCAGGTTGGCCGAACCGAAACGCAGGTCTTGGTCGTAGCGCCCGGGCATTTGATCGTTCAGATCGATGTGAAAGAGCTTGCCGCACTCCCAGGCCTGCGCCACTCCATGCATGAAGTTCAGGCCGGACATGTGTTCGTGCGCGACCTCGGGATTGACTCCCACCATCTCAGGATGGTCCAGCGTGGGAATGAAGCCAAGGTAGTGACCCGTGGTGGCCATATAGATATCCGCACGAGGTTCGTTAGGTTTGGCTTCCAGAGCAAACTTGTAGCCGTAACCTCGATCGAGGTTATATTCGCAAAGATAGTTGACTGCTGCTCGCAGGCGCTTGACAGCTTCATCGGCGCGGCGGCAGGCATCGGTTTCGACACCTTCGCGCCCGCCCCAAAGTACAAAAACTTTCGCGCCCAGTTCCGCTCCCAGATCCATGGCACGCATAGTTTTTTGCAGAGCGTAAGCGCGAATCTCGGGATCGTTGGCGGTGAAGGCGCCGTCGCGAAAAACGGGATGAAAGAACAGGTTAACGGTCGCCATCGGCACGACGATCCCATTTTCTTTGCAAGCCTTGGAAAACTCACGAACGATCCGGTCCCGCTCCGCGGCAGTGGCATCGATCGGCACCAGGTCATTGTCGTGAAAATTTACCCCCCATGCGCCAACTTCCGCGAGCATGGCTACGATCTCCACTGGAGAGATCGAGGGGCGCACAAAATCGCCAAAAGGATCCCGGCCGCGATTTCCCAGTGTCCAAAGGCCAAAAGTGAACTTATGTTCCGGTTTAGGTTGATATTGCCCGTTCTCCACCATGAAATCTCCCTGAACAATGCTTTGAAGTAGTTACGAAAAAATTGTCTTGAGTGCGGGATAGACTCGCCGGTAAGCCGCATAGCTCGCCGACGTTGCAGCCCGGTTCGCGGAATCAGGTTCAACGCGATCGAGTACCTTTACAACCGAGTCGCATGCCGCATCCACCGAAGGCCACATTCCCGCCCCGACTCCGGCGAGGATTGCGGTGCCGTAAGCGGCACCCTCTTCTGCTGCAACGCGTTCTACTTCGTGACCGTAGACATCGGCTTGAATCTGGCGCCATAGCGGCGAGCGCGCGCCACCTCCACCCAAACGAATGCTCTTTACCGGCACATTCATCTCGCAAAAGATGGTAAACGTGTCTTGCAAGCTGAACGCCACACCCTCCAGAATGGCCCGGACTACATGAGCTCGGGTGTGCGATGCCGTCAATCCCACCAGCGCGGCCCGAGCGTTGGGATCAAGGTAAGGTGTGCGCTCACCCATCAGATAGGGGGCCCAAAGCAGTCCATCCGCTCCGGCCACCACGCTTGCCGCTTCCGCGATGAGTTGTTCAAAAGATTCCGCGCCGTCTTTCTGCGTTGCCGGGCGCAAGAAAGTATCGCGAAACCATCGCAACGAAAGACCCGCAGCCTGAGTCACGCCCATCACATGCCAGCGTCCCGGAACTGCGTGGCAGAAAGTGTGCAATCGTCCTTGGGGATCGAGAGCCGGACGGTCCGTCGCAGCAAATACCACTCCGGAGGTTCCGATGGTGGCACTGACCGATCCGGCGCGCACAATGCCCATGCCGATGGCGCCCGCGGCCTGATCTCCCGCTCCCGCTACGACTCGGGTTCCCGCAGCAAGGCCAGTCGCGGCTGCACCGGCGGCGGAAATCTTTCCGCATACTTCTGGCGATTCATAGAGAGCCGGCAACGTGCGTGAATCGATCTCCGCCGCCTGTAAAACTTCGTTCGACCATTGCCTTCGGGCAACGTCGAGCATTAAAGTGCCGGAAGCATCCGCCATGTCGGTGGCACGCTCCCCCGTCATACAAAAGCGAACATAATCCTTGGGTAGCATGACGGAACGGACACGCTTCCAGTTTTCCGGTTCGTTCTCCCGTACCCATAAAAATTTGGTAAGTGTGAAGTTGGCAAGGGCGGGATTGCAAGTCAGTTCGATCAGCCGCGCCCTTCCGATTCGCCGGTTCAATTCCTGGCACTGTTTTTCGGAGCGAAGGTCGCACCAGATTAGCGCAGGACGAACCACTCTATCGGAGCTGTCCAGCATCACGGCTCCATGCATTTGTCCCGAGAAGCCGACGCAGGAAACCGGTTGGCCGGCCAGGTTTTCATCGGCAAGAACCTTGCGAACGGCGATGCCTGCAGCTCGCCACCAGTCGTCGGGACGCTGCTCCGCCCAGCCGATCATGGGAGAAGCGAAGGGTTCGTGGACCTCAGTTGCCGAGGCCACTACACGTCCTGCCTCGTCCATGATTACGGCGCGAGTTCCGCCCGTGCCCACATCAATTCCCAGCACATACTCGGGCATACTTAGTCTCGTCCTAGGACTTCCGTCGTGGCGCGAATTTGTAGCAGTAAAGCATGCCGAACGCCGCCAGAACCGCTCCCCACCACAAGTTGGCGTGAAGATGAAACAAGACTACCGGATGGAGAGGCGGGTGCACCCACTCCCACATCCCCGCCGCGGTAATCAGCACGCCGTTGAACAATAGAGATACACCGATGAAAAACCAGATCGAAATGCCGCTTCGGTGCATGGGATTGAACCCTCTCGCTAGCCGTCTTACCAGAACAGAATGTTTAAAAGTACCAGCACGACAAAGACGATGGCTGCCCAGAAAATCGGCTTCCTATAAAGAGGAAGGTCCCCGACGCTGGGAATGTCAGTTAATCCATAAACCAGCCCGCTGAGCTCCGAGGCGGATTTAGGCTCAGTTGCAAAACTCACGGTCACCGTCACGATGACACACACCAGAAACGACCACAGCGCCTGATACATATCTTGCGCGAGCGCTTTGGCATTTGGAGAAAGCGCCACGTACCGGAGCGCCGTTGGATCCATCTTGACCCATGCCCACATGCTGATGGAAGAGACCGTGCCGCAGAGCAATCCCCAGAAACCGGCGGGACCGGTGGCTCGCCTCCAAAGCATTCCCAGAATAACCGTGCCGAACAGCGGAGCGATGAAAAAGCTGAACAGAGCCTGCACATAATCCATAATGCTGGCGAATTGCATGACCAAATACGCCGTGCCCACGCTGATGAGAACGCCTACCACGGTCGTCCAGCGGCCCACGTTCACGTAATGGTGGTCAGGTGCGTCTTTTCTGATAAGAGCGCGGTAGATATCGTACGTCCAGACAGTTGTGAAGGCGCTGACATTTCCTGCCATGCCCGACATAAAGCCCGCAATCAAGGCTGTGATGCCTAATCCCAGCAGCCCCGGTCCGCAATAGCGCGCGAGCATTAAGGGAAGCACATCGTTATAGCTGTGACCTCCCGCGGTGACCGCCGACTCGGCTGTCAGTTTCATTGGGAGGACAGCCAGACCAAGCAGCCCGGGCAGAATGACAATGAACGGAACCAACATTTTGAATCCGGCTCCAATGATGGGAGCCATCTCCGCGCTGCGCAGGTCTTTGGCAGTAAGCACGCGCTGTACCACCAGAAAATCCGTAGTCCAGTAACCCATGGAAATAACCGCGCCCAAGCCGAAGACAATTCCCGTCCAATGAATTCCCATGGGGTTGGTGGTAAAAGAACCCAACCCCGACCAGAGGTGGACATACTGCGCCGATGCTCGCTGCGTAATCAGGACCTTCAAATGACCCCAGCCTCCAGTTTCATAAAGACCAAGAATCGGAATCAGCAGAGCGCCAGCCCAGATTAGAAAGAACTGTAGCACTTCGTTGAAAATAGCCGATCTTAATCCGCCCAGCGCGACATAAATGGCGACCGTGAGCGATGAAACCCAGATACTGAAGTTGATGTCCCAGCCCAGCACAATCTGCATTACCTTCGCCATAGCGAACATGTTGACACCGCTCATCAGCACGGTCATGAAGGCGAAAGAAATTGCCGATAGAGCGCGGCTGGACTCGCCAAATCTCAATTTCAGATACCCCGGAACCGAGTGGGTCTTGCAGATGTAATAAAACGGCATCATGACCAGCGCCAAGAACAGCATCGGCGGAATCGCCCCGATCCAGTACCAATGGGTCGCGAGGATTCCGTATTGGTAGGCGGAGCCGGCCCAGCCCATTAATTCCAGCGCGCCCAGGTTGGCGGACAGGAAGCTCAACCCCGCAACCCAGGCTGTCATTTCGCGCCCTGCCATGAAAAAATCTTCACCCGTGTTGGCCTGACTTTTCAGGTAGAAACCGATCGCCAGGACGAGCACAAAGTAGAACGCAATAATCACCACATCAACGGCAGACAAATGCACAAGTCTGGTGGTTTCAAACTGCGCTGTTGTCATCATTGCGGATCCCTCAATTTCCCAGGCAGGCTGGCGGAGCTTGCCGCATGGGTGTCCCGGAGACGAGCGTAGTTTCCGGAATTACTAAGCGTTTCCTATCAGAAGTGTATGGCGGTACAGCGTAAACGTTTTCGGCGGAAAACGTCAATTTACGAGCGACTTCCGGGGAAAAGTGAGTCAAATATGAATTCGTCTATTTCGATTCAAAGGAATTAAACAAACCACGCCCCGGCTACGCATACGTCCGCAACGATTACTGAAGCGCGCTAGTCGGAAGTGGCAGGTTGGAACCAGCGCCGGACAGACACGAATCTGTCCGCCGTTGTTCCTCCGCTGGTTTCAGGAACAGGGGAATAGGGGCATTCTCATCGCGCAGAAAAACGCGACCGCTGGGGTTGGGTCGGAGAGGGGGTTCACAATCCCTTGCCGCTGCCTGGCAGTATTTCCGCCAGCGGCAGCCGCACTTGAAATCGTGTATCGCCGGGTTTCGAATTGACCTGAATATTTCCCCGGTGCTTTTTCACAATTCGTTGTACGGTATCGAGGCCCAGGCCGGTTCCTTCCCCAACCGCCTTCGTGGTGAAGAAAGGTTCGAAGATGTGGGTCTTGATCTCCGGAGAAATGCCAGGTCCATTATCCCCGATTTCAACGACGACGCACCCATCCTCGCGATACGTTCGCAATCGAAGCTCGCCCTTACCAGCCATGGCATCAACCGCATTGTCGATCAGGTTGGTCCAGATCTGGTTTAGTTCGCTCCCGAATGAGTTCACAAGAAACGGAATACGCTGATAATCGCGCTGCACGACCACTCCCCGCTTCAGTTTGTGGTTCATGATGGTCAGCGTAGTCTCCAGGCTCTTCACGATGTCGACGTTCTGCACCGGCGCCTGGTCCATGTAGGTGTACTCTTTAATCGCGCCCACCAAGTCCGAGATCCGGGATGCGCTGTTCTCGATTTCATCGAGCAGATTCGCAATCTCAACCGACGCCGCGATCCTCACCAGGGCAGCCCGCGCGGTTTGCGCATCCAGGATTGCGAATAACGATTCCAGCATTCCCGGATTCACGCTTTTGCGGGCCAGATCGGCCGCCAGTTGCCACAAGTCATTCTGTCCATGGCTGCGGAGCAAGGAATCGAGTTGCTCTTCCAAGTCGCTGACAGCAAGGGCATCGGGCTGAGGCTCATCCCGCTGGACAAAAAAGTTTTCCAGCTTCTCGATCTCAGCTTTTTGCGCCGGGGTGAGCTCACGCCGACCCAATTCGAGACTCGCGTTTCTTATCTTCTTTATTACGTTGCGCAATTGGCTTGCGGCGCGCTTCGCGGCTGATGCTGGATTGTTCAACTCATGGGCCAAGCCGGCTGAAAGCTTACCTAATCCGGCCAGCCGCTCGCGTTGTTGTTCAATCCGTGTGGTTTCACGAATCCTGTCGGACATCAGACCCACCAGCCGCTGGGTCAACTCCGGCATCTTATGAATCAGATCGGGAAACAACGAGGAGGGAAATCGCAGAGCTCGGGTATCGATTTCGGCTCGCAAACTTACTTTGAATTGCTTCATCCGCGAAAACGGCAATAAACCGGTGACGTCACCGGGTAGTATGTCAAAGGTTACGATGTCGCCAGCAAACTCGCCGCGTGCCTGAAGATGACCTTCAAGGATTACAAACATCGCGTCGGCGGGATCGCCCTGGCGCGAGTACGTGGCCCCCGCTTTGAGAGCGAGCTCTTGTGAATTGGCGAGGAACCACTCGATCTGTTCGTCTGGCAAATCCGCGAAGATGGGGAATCGAAGCAGTTCTGCTTTTTCTTTCATTTAGACCTTGCTCAAATACTGATGGATGAATTGCACTGCGACCGATCCCTCTCCAACTCCCGAAGCCACCCGCTTTACCGAGCCGTGCCGTACATCACCGACGGCAAAAAGGCCAGGAACGTTGGTCTCGAGCAGAAAGGGATCCCGGTCGGGTGTCCAACCTTTTGGACGTTGCCCATCCCGCATAAGATCGGGGCCAGTCAGAATGAATCCGCGGTCATCCCGCTCCACCATGCCCGCCAGCCAGTCGGTGCGCGGCATCGCTCCAATAAAAATAAACATAGAACTCGCCGGCACGCGCTCGATCTTGTTGGTGTCCGTACACAGCACCGAAAGCTCTTCCAGGTGGGTATCGCCATGCGCCTCGGCTACGGTGGCGCGGGCCCACAACTCGATGTTGGCCGTCTCCTTAATCTGGTCGATCAGATATTGGGACATGGTGCTGGCCAGCGACTCCCCGCGCACCAGGATCACCACCCGCTCTGCGTAGCGCGCGAAATTCATAGCCGCCTGTCCGGCTGAATTCGCGCCGCCCACAACATAAACCGTCTCTCCCTTGCAGGAAAGAGCTTCGGTTGCGCCGCCGCCGTAGTAGATTCCTGCGCCCTGCAAGCGGTCGATTCCAGGAGCGTCCAGCCGTCGCCATTGCACTCCGCTGGCAATCATCAGGGCATGGCAGGAAATCTCACTGCCGTCCGCGAGCTTGATAATCCGGTAGGAGCCTTCGGTTCTGACTCCGATCGCCTCTTGCGGCGATAAAATTTCCACTCCAAACCGTTGCGCTTGCACCACCGCCCGCCGCGCCAGATCGCCTCCGCTGAGACCCATGGGAAATCCCAGGTAATTTTCGATTCTGGAACTCATCCCGGCCTGGCCGCCCGGAGCTTCGCGCTCAATCATGACGGTGTGCAGTCCTTCCGAAGCACCATATACAGCGGCCGCCAGCCCAGCCGGCCCACCGCCCACGATCGCCAGATCGTAGAAGTCAGTTTGGGCGCGCGTGCGCAAACCCACTTTTTGTGCAACATCCGCCGGCATGCTTTCCAGAAGCTTGGTCCCGTCGGGAAAGAGAACCACCGGAAGTTGGGCCACTTCAGGGCCTAGCGCCTCCACCAGACGCTTGGTTTCCGGATCGTTGGCGGACAACTCGACGTCGATCCATTGATAAGGAACGTGGTTTCGCGCCAGAAAATCTCGCAACTCATAGGACCGGGGCGACCAGCGGGTACCCAACACGCGGATTCCCTCGAAGGCGGGGCGATACGACGCCTGCCAATCATCAAGCAAATCGTCTAATTGCGGATACAGGTGTTCCGCTGGCGGGTCCCACGGCTTCAGAAAAAAATAATTGATATTTGCCTGGTTGATGGCGCTGATGGCTGCGTTCGTGTCGGCATAGGCGGTGAGCAACGCACGCTTTGCGTCGGGAAAGATGTTCATTCCCTCCTGCAGAAATTCAACGCCGTCCATCCCCGGCATCCGTTGATCCGCCAGCAGCAGAGCCACGCTGTCATTGCGGACTTTCAATTGCTTCAAAAGATCGAGCGCGCGCCCCGGAGAATCGCTCCCAATCACGCGGTAATCGGCACCGTAATGCGATCGCAAATCGCGCTCAATCGCCCGCAGAACATCGGAGTCGTCATCGACACTTAACAATATTGGTTTCGCCATAGCCGAAGGTTTCGTACTTAGATGTTTGTCGCTGGCCGAGGTCGCGTTTTGTAAGCTCGAAAACGGGGTGTCGACCCTTCGGGGCTGCTTTGGCACGATCTCTAAGGAGGCGAACTCTCCGCCAGCCGATCGGGCATAATTCTTGATGATTGGATCGTTCCCGAGAGAGCGGCAATCAAAACGTGTATCGCCCATACTCTAGAAGGCTGCTGAAAAACTCGCTGCTGATGCCGAAAGCAGCCTGCAGGCGCTAAAGCGCGGTTGGTGTTGAAGGGCTTGACGGCACGACTGAAGTCGTGCCCTTCCAAAACCTGACCCAAATCGGCGTTTTTCAGCAGCCTGTTAGGAGACTATAGATGTTTGAGAGCATTCTGTGCCAAGTTACCGAATACAATCCTGCCATTCTTGAGTCTGTAATTGAGCTCGCAGTCGAAATTGCCCGCGAGGGCCGTGAGGGAAGACGCATTGGCACGCTGTTCACGCTCGGCGATGAAGTCGAGGTGCTCGCCCGATCCAGGCCGTTAATCCTGGATCCCCTGTCCGAGCATCCTGAGTCTTCGCGTCACATCAGCGATCTCAATCTGCGGGGAACGATCAAAGAGTTGGCGCAACTCGACGGCGGCTTTGTCGTAAGCCACGGTGGGATTGCTCTTTCCGCATGTCGCTACCTCGACGCCGTGGCGGCACAAGTGGTTGTACCCCTGGGGCTTGGTAGCCGTCACATTGCGGCGGCAAATATGAGCGCCGTGACCAAGGCTGTGGGGGTTGTCGTTTCCGAGAGCTCGGTTGTGAGATTATTCTGTCACGGTAAATTGGTTGGCGAGATCATTCCCGAGCTCTGGATGATGGAACATGCTGCCCATCTTCGCGGCACAGTGAATATGGAACAAGTTGGAGGGTTGACGGTATTGACGCCGACTGCTCAATCATCTTCCCCTGCGAATGGCAGAAGCCAATGAAAAATGATTTCTGAGTGACTATGAGAAAACTCAACCGGTGCAGATCGGAGTCTGTGGACTGATAGCCGTAGACTCCACAATGCGGGATGGAATGGCTGAGTTGAAGCGATCGTCTATCGATTAACATGAACACTTCGATTCGGATTGCAGGCGCTGTGCTGCTTCTGGCATTCCCTATGTCTGCACGAGACCGGTCCAACGCGCGCTCGATGGTGGTCACGCGCTACGGCATTGTGGCGACCAGCCATGTGCAGGCTTCAGTGGCGGGAATGCAAGTTCTGGCGCGTGGAGGTTCTGCCGTAGATGCGGCGATTGCCGCCAATGCCGTCCTCGGGGTCACGGAACCCATGATGAACGGCATGGGCGGCGACCTGTTTGCGATTTACTGGGAGGCGAAGACGGGCAAACTGTATGGACTAAACGCCAGCGGATGGGCTCCGCAGGGCCTGACCATTGAGCATTTGAAGGCGAAGGGCGCAGCTTCGATGCCAGTGGCAGGCATTGACTCTGTTACCGTACCTGGCGCTGTAGCGGGGTGGGAGGTCCTGCATCGACGCTTTGGACGCTTGCCGTGGAAAGATCTTTTTCAGTCTGCCATTCTCTATGCTGACGATGGGTACGCGGTTCCTGAAATCATCGCATCCTATTGGAAGGATTCGGCAGAATGGATCTCGCAAGATGCGGAGGGCCGGCGGGTTTATTTGCCCGAGGGTAAGGCTCCGGTAGTGGGGCAAGTCTTCCAGAATCACGATCTCGCGAAAGCCTTGCAGATGCTGGCACAAAATGGCGCCGATGAGTTTTATAAAGGTGAGATTGCACGCGCGATTCTGAGCACGTCGCGGAGCCTCGGCGGAACTATGTCGGCGGATGATCTGGCCGAGTTTTCGCCAGAATGGGTCGAGCCGATTTCGACTACGTATCGTGACTGGACCGTCTACGAGCTTCCTCCCAATGGACAGGGAATGGCGGCACTGGAGATGCTGAACATTATGGAAACTTCTCCGGCGTCGCCGGAGGGGCCGCTAAGCGCCGCCGAGTTGCATAAGAAGATCGAAGCCATGAAGCTGGCTTATGCCGATTTGGAGCGCTACAACGGCGATCCGCGTTTTGCGAAGGTGCCGGTGCAGGGAATGCTTTCCAAAGAATATGCCCGGCAGCGCGCCAGGCTGATCGATCCACGCAGAGCAAATTGTGAAGTTGCGAACGGCACTCCACCCACGAGTGACACGACTTATCTATCGGTGGTCGATCGTGACGGGAATATCGTCTCGCTGATTCAGAGTAACTATGAAGCATTCGGGTCGGGTGTTGTGGTGCGCGGAATGGGTTTTGTGCTGCAAGACCGTGGTGCGTTGTTTTCTCTCGATCCTGCCTCTCCCAATGCGCTTGCGCCCCGCAAGCGGCCTTTTCATACGATCATTCCGGCTTTTATGGAGCATGGAGAGCAACATATTGGCTTCGGCATCATGGGAGGAGCAAACCAGCCTCTGGCGCACGCGCAATTCGTTTCCAATGTGGTCGACTACGGCATGAACATTCAGGAGGCGATGGAGAATGCCCGCTTCACGGTCAGCCCACAACGCGGCTGCAATATCGTGATTGAGTCACGAGTGACGCCGGAAGTGCGACAGAAACTTTCCGCGATGGGCCATCAACTGGACGTGCGGCGTGAATACACGACCGCCATGGGTCGCGGACAGGCCGTCCTGCACGACTCGAAGACCAAGGTAAATTACGGAGCTTCGGATGCGCGTGCCGATGGTGCTGCTGTGCCAGAGCCTCCGCCCAGCCAGTGATAGAGTGTTTATTCAAAATGGCATAGGGCGGAGGAAGTTTCGAGATGCGTCTCATTCGCTTTGGACCACCACAGAAAGAGAAACCCGGGCTTGTCTCCTCATCCGGACAACGATTGGATCTGTCCGCGTATTTTCGCGATTGGGATGCAGACTTCTTTGGGGGCGGGGGCATGGAGCGGTTGCGCTCGCTGCTGAAAAGCAAGAACGATTCCGCATTCCCGCCAGTTCCAGATGAGGAGAGATGGGGTTCTCCCATCGCTCGGCCAGGGAAAGTGATCTGCATCGGATTGAATTTCTCCGATCATGCCCGGGAAACGGGCATGCCCATACCTGCGGAACCGGTCGTCTTCATGAAGGCCTCGAACACTGTTGTCGGCCCCTTTGACCCGGTGCTCATCCCGCGATCGAGCAAGAAGACAGACTGGGAAGTGGAACTCGGGGCCGTGATCGGAAAAACGGCACGCTACCTGGGCAATGCAGAGGACGCCACACCTTGCATTGCCGGCTATTGCATCTCGCATGACGTCTCGGAGCGGGAATTTCAACTCGAGCACGGCGGCCAGTGGACGAAAGGAAAAAGTTGCGACAACTTCAATCCCCTCGGCCCCTGGCTCGCGACCCCCGACGAGGTCGACCCGCAGTCCTTGGCGATGGAGCTTCGAGTCAATGGCGTGGTCCGCCAGAGGGGCAACACTCGCACCATGATTTTCGGAGTGGCGGAACTGGTAAGATATCTTTCTCAATTTATGACCTTGGAGCCTGGCGACTTGATCTCCACTGGCACGCCTCCAGGCGTCGGCTTGGGCATGAAGCCCCCGCAGTACCTTAAGGTGGGCGATACGGTTGAGCTGAAGATCGAAGGTCTGGGAGAACAACGGCAGACCTGCGCCCAAGCTTAAGGTTCGGAAACGAGAAACGTCCGTGAAAGGACTGCTAAGTCAAGCCATAGGGCTCGATGAGTGCTAAGGCTGATAGCGCCAGTTAACAATTTGTGCAAGCAGGTCAGGCATGTTTGCAAGAGCTTCACGCTTCTATTGCAGCTTCGCATACTCGGATTTGGCTTTTTGAGGATGGGGACAGACTGAGATTGGGTCCTCAACAGGGACGACAGTAAAGAAGTTGCGGCTGAGATGGATCCGAGAAAGCCGCCGCATCTCGCTTGACAATCACTTCTTTATGTGACAACATCCCGGGCGTTCGGTCGTGCCTCCTTGCTGTCTCCTCCTACCCGACTGAATGTTTCCGGGCCAATCAAAACCTATTAGCGAGGTCTTTGGGATGATTGTCGCAAAGCGACGATTCGGCTTCGCATACCGTTAAGTCCTGCCGCTTTTGAACACAATGAGGAATCCTGAATATGAAGACCACAACGCTTGTTTTTTGGGCTCTGATCGTCACCATCGGTCTCGTCTTGGTAATAGTGGCGATCCAGCAGCCAGTTCAAAGCGCCTCGAGCGAGAATGTCACGCTGCTGCCAGTGCCAGCCTCCAGCCCGGCCGCCGGCCGGGAACCGAGCGGCGGCAGCTCGGGGCGATTTAATGGGAGCACTCAGGATGGCGGTATTGCGGTTGTGGTACATCCCCTGTCAGCGCCGATCACCTCGATGGTGAAGCAGCAATTCACGGCTACGGTCACAGGTACGACGAACCCGGCGGTGACCTGGTATGTCGATGCAGTCTTGGGCGGCAATCAAACGGTGGGACGAATCGACGGACACGGGCTCTATACTCCGCCCGCAGACTTTGTGGTGGGCAAGCATACGGTCATGGCAGTCAGCCAGGCGGACAAGACCAAGTCCGGCTCTGCCACAGGTGACCTGGTAGGTTATCCGGGACTGTACACGAACAAGAACGACAACTCCCGCACCGGGCAGAACTTGCAAGAAACGGTCTTGACCCCGCAAAACGTAAAGGTAGCGACCTTTGGAAAACTGTTTTCCTATGCCATCGACGCATCCGTCACGGCGCAGCCGCTCTATGTCGCAAATGTGTACGTTCCCAATCCGCTGCATGGAGCAGCCGGCTACTACAACGTTGTGTATATTGCTACGGCCAACGACAGTGTGTACGCCTACGACGCCGACGGAAAGGTTACGGGCACTCTCTGGTACGACAGTTTCATTGATCCTCCCAGCGTGGTACCCGTGCCCGGAGCGTGTGTCGTGGCCCCTGAGTCAATCATTGGCATTATGCCGACTCCAGTCATCGACCCCACGACAAACACAATGTATGTGGAAGCGCGAACGCTGGAGGGTCAAACCACAGCGTGTACCGGAACCTATGTGTACCGGCTGCATGCCCTGGACATCACCACCGGCCTGGAAAAATTCGGTGGGCCCGTCGAGCTCCAGGCCTCGGTTCCGGGAACGGGGATTGGAAGTGTGGACGGCACACTGGCGTTCGATCCGCGATGGGAGAACGCGAGGCCAAGTTTGCTGCTTTCCCAAGCCCCGGGGGACACAAATAGCGTAGTGTATCTGGCCACGGCGTCGCCTAACGACTGGGAGCCGTTTCACGGCTGGATTCTGGGTTACGATTCTCAAACCCTGGCTCTGAAGTATGCCTTTTGTAGCACTCCGAACGGCTCAGAAGGCGGCATATGGCATAGGGGTGGTGGGCTAGCCGCGGATGCGAATGGCAACATTTTTGTGCAGACAGGAAACGGGTCATTCGACACAAACGGCGATTATGGGTCGTCGGTGCTGAAGTTGACCCCCAGCAATGGCAGCCTGGGGCTCGCGGATTCCTACACTCCAAGCAATTACTCGATTCTCAATCAACAGGACTGGGATCTTTCCTCGGGCGGGCTTCTGCTGTTGCCGGACCAGCCGGGAAAGTATCCGCACCTGATGGTGGGCGGCGGCAAGGAAGGAACGATTTATTTGATCAACCGTGACAACCTGGGCGGCTATCATGCAAAAAACAACGATATCGTGCAGTACATCGTTGGCGCCATCAGGCCATCTGTTCCTAACTACGAGCCCTTCTTTGGCATCTGGAACACGTCCAGCTATTTCAACGGCAACGTATACATTTTTGGACAGTATGACTATCCGAAAATGTTCACTCTAAATAACGGTTTGCTGCCCACCACTGCAACTTCCGCGGGTGCGGTCATAATGCGTGGACCGAACGCCGTTATCTCGGCAAACGGGAGCACAAACGGCATTGTGTGGACTTTACAGTATGATACGGTTCCCCCCGTGCTTTGGGCTTTGAACCCCAGCGATCTGGCTCAGGTGTACTACAACACAAACCAGGATTCGAAGCGCGACAAGGTCGATTCCAAGGCCGTCGAACGAGTGAATCCCACGGTTGCCAACGGCCGGGTGTATGTGCCGGCCAACTCCAAGGTGCAGGTCTACGGCCTCTTGCAGTGATCGGCTGCTGCCACACCGGTCCATTGGGCCCGTACGAACGGAACAGTGCGATAAAGATCACAGCGGAGATCTTGTTATTCCTATGCGGGGTCAACGGGCGGCGCGAGAAGTGAGAGAAAATCTACCCTGGGAAGGAAGGCTAACTCAACTTAATCTACCACTGAGACCAGTCCAGCGATTTCTTAGCTAAACATCCTCCCAGCGGGTAGCTGTTGCAAAATCGCCATAGTACGCATTGACTCCACAATCAGCGCCCATACGCGATGGCCCAGTCGCCACGCAGGTTTGTAAGATCGTCTCCCGAGGACGCTCCCGCCTTTTTTTGTTCTAGCCTAACCGCAACTTCAAAGCAGGCATGACGAGTCCGGAGACTTCGGCGGTCCAAAGGTCGCCTTTGCCCGTCAAGTGTCCGGCTGTGAGCGTTCCCGTGCTGATGATTTCTCCGGACGCTAATGGCTCGGCGGGCTGGCGCCTGAGAATTGCACTAGCCAGCTCTGCCACACACAGGGCGGGGTTGCGCAGGGAATTCTTACCTGCCCCTTCTTCTACGAACTCGCCATTTTTCAGCATTCGCACCTTGCATCGCGGCAAATCGTTAACCAGTTCGCCGATCATCTCCGGACGCACTGCAATTTTTTCCCCGACTACCAGGGCCGCATGAAGTCCAAAGGACGCGACGAAATCACTGGGCTGAAACTGCCATGCTGGAAACGGGCAATCGATGATTTCAAATCCCAAGGCTAGCCAGTCGATTGCTTCTAGAACGGCGGCGGCATCGAGATTTTCTGTGGTGATCGCGCTCTTCAGGCCGAAAACGATCTCAGGTTCAATCTTGAGCGAGCGCGCGTGCGGAATGGCCAAGGTGGCGGCGTTGTGGTCGCTGTAGTGCACCGTGTCGTCGTACATGTGGGCCCAAACCAGGGTTTCGAGTTTGAGTATGCGCCACACGGCCTTGTTGGCATAACCAACCTTGCGTCCCACGGGACGGTGTCCGCTGGCTTCGCGAATCCGTTTGAGTGTTGCTTCCACTTCATAGGCGGTATCGAGATCGAAGCCCGGCCGAGCCGAGGGCGGCACGGGAACCATTTCGCCGGCTTCGTAGGCCAACAAAAGTTCCCGGGCTAAGGCTTCGACATCCTGATGCGGAGTAATCGGTTCACCTTCGGCAAGCTTCTCAATCATTACAGTTCCCCGGATAACAACGGCGAGCGCAGATCATTGCTTTCGCTTAACGCCATGCTAACCTACAATCGTTTTTTCTTGGGAGGAATCATGCGAGGTTGCATCATCTTCGCTTGCGTCGCTGGGCTCACTTGTTTTGCACTGTCGCAGCAGCCGTCCACGCCGGTCAAGGCTGGCGACCACAAATCACCCGATGCCGCCAATTCGGCTTTGAAAGACATGTTCGACGCAAAAATCAAAGTGGAATGGGAAGCGATCAAGAACCGCGATAAGAAGGCATACGGCGACCTGCTGGCGGACGAATATCAAGGCGTTGAAATCGACGGCCAGGGGGAACGGAACAAGCTGCAATCCATCAACGAGCTGGCAGACCAGAATGTCGCCAACTACACGCTGTGGGGGCTCAAGGTCATACCGGCAGGGCCCGACGCCGCCCTGGTGATCTATGAAAGCACTATTCAGTTCCCGCCTAAGTCAGCAGTACGATACTCACGCGTGTACATCAGCGAGCTTTGGATCAAGCGCGACGGCCAATGGAAGGAGGTGCATTATCAGGAAACCCACGTGAAGTGATTCCGCGATCCTGCGAACTTGTCTGCAACCGTGGACGGATTCTCGTCATCAGGTAATAAGTCTCGACGAGAGGAGAAATACCATGAGGTCACTGTTATTGGCCGTGTTGCTTTGCGCTAGTTTTGCTTGGGCACAAGATAACAATCCTGCGGCTCCGGCTACGGATAATTCCAAACATGAGAAGGGACAAGTAACGGTACAGGGATGCGTGACGCGGGCCAATGGGGATTACACCCTGGTAAAGGCGGATCCAGGTGTTACCTACGAACTTCGGGGCAGCGGTAAGGTAAAGCTTCGCTCCTATCTGGGGCAGCGAGTCGAAGTAACCGGCGAGGAATCACCTTCGTTGAGCACGAGTTCTGACGCCATGAACAGGATGGGTTCGGCCAGCCCAGTGACCATTTCGGTAAGGTCCATCCGGACAATCGATAAAGAATGCCCGGCGCGGGGAGGGCAATAGCGATTGGCCTCAGGCGAGGTCTGTGGGGCGTGGTAGTGTCTCAGTCGCAGTCCGGAGGCATGGCCATAATCTCGGATTCGGAGTCGCACGGCGGTTTTTTCTTCGCCGGCTCGAATCGCGATGGGTGGTTATAGCGGAGAATCCACAGGCCGTCATTGTTGGTGAGATAGATCAACCCGTGGCCGCCATCCGGAAGAAGACTTGTGACTTTGTTGAAGGTCTCCAAGGTCTTCGGATTGGCCGGATCGGTGAGGTCGAGCACGCGAACGGTTTCGGTGGGATGGCTGCTGTTGGTTAGCGTGGTTGGCGTTTTCTCCGGCGCTTCGGCGATCGCGACATCGGGGCTGACGATCTCCAAATTCCCCGAAGTTGCACGGCTGGCTTCTGCCGTTCGTTTCAATAGGCTAGGCGTTTCCGGCTTGGTTACATCGACGATCATGAACCCTTGCTTGGAAGCCTGCTGCACGTAGAGGTACAGTTTGCCGTGATCCTTTTCTTTCTGCAACAGCATCTGACTTCCGGCTGCCTGGGGCAATGGCAAGTGCGCAATGACCGTGGCCGGAACGTCGGTCGGTTTAGCCGCGGGTTGATCGCTTGCCCCGGCCAGCAAAGCTGACAACAGCAGAAGCGAGAATGAAAGTGCACGAGAGCAAAGACGACCGCCAGGAGTCTTCATAGATCACGTTGCGATACACGACGCGAAACTCTCTCAAGTTTCGCGTCTTTGGTCACTATACCACCGGGCGCGCCTTCCTCACTGCTCTGCCGCAACCCCAACGCAACCGGCGCTTGCCAGCGTCGAACAGACCGTGCCCGCCTGAAGCGGCACAAAGGCATGGTTGGTGCTGGGATCAACCGAGATGCTGTGCGCATTAGATCCAGTCGGCATGTTATACAGCCATTGATTCGTCTTGGCGTCAATCACGCCCATGACCGCGTTCGGGAGAAAATCGCGCGCCGCGAGATAGTACTTGTTGTCGCCAGGGTTGTACCAAACCTCGTCGACGCCACCAACGTCCGTGATTTCCACGCAGTTGGTGTTCGCAGGCGCATTCGCTATCCCACTATTCGGCGGCACGCAGGCTACATTGCCGCTGGCTGTGTTGCTGATGATGTATTCATTGGCTGGAAACGTTTGGCCGTCGTGGTCAGCGCAGCCGACGAGGAAATTATCTCCCGGTCCGGGTACGATGCTGGTGGGCATGCAGTCGTACATGGGAAAACTGTTCACCACCACGGGCCCATTGGCAGTGATTTGAATTTCATCAAGGCTGCCGATAGCTGTGTTGGCGACGGAATTTTCATTGGTCAGCAACCAGTTTCCACTGTTGGGATCATAGGTCATCGCACCTAATCCGGCTGGCGCTATGGCGCCAGTACAACTGCTATCGGAAAAGGGTGGAGTTTGACTACAAAACGCCCCGGTGTTGTAACTGATGATCGGACCGTGATGACACGGAATGGTGTAGGCCGTGCCGCTCGGAGTTGTCCCGACGCCGGGTAAACCAGCCGGGCCATCAGCCGCAGATCCGGAAACGCCGCTGAAAACATGCGGATTGGAGGGATCGGGGCAAGCAACCGTGCCGTTGAGCGTGTCTACCGGAGTGCTGCTAGTGAGCCCAACTCCCGCTGCTGCGCCGCCGACGCCGTCGTAATAGATCTGCCCGAGAATGCATCGAGGGGGATTAAACGAGCCCCCGACGCTCGGATCCAACGCTGGCGATGGAAGGGGGTTTCCGTCCGGGCCGGTTCCGGTTCCCACGATCCCAGTTCCCGTTCCTTGGAGAGGATAACCAAAAACTCCGGGTCCCACTCCCGGGTAGGGATAAGAGCCAAAGGTGCCAGTCGTCGCGTTGAAGGCGGGACTAAATCCGACGGGATAAGGCCCATAAGCCAGCGCTGAGTCAATTGGCAGGCAATGTAAATCCCCCTGCCCGGTCGGGTCGGCGACCGATGTCCTCGGTGGGGTTGCGCCCACAATGTACTGCATGTCGATGAAGGTGATGAACGGGAGCCCCGGATCTCCGTTGATCACCGCCAGAACATGATGCGTATCGTCGTAGGCCATTTCGTCGGCGCGGTCATCGCCGCAATCCGCCGCCGATCCGGCTTCACCGTTCCAGGAAGCGATGCAACCCGAGATTCCCTGAGGTCCATCGTAGTCAGCCGACACGCCCGTCGGGATGGTGGCGAGGATATTTGGTGGGGTGACCGGGTTCGTCCCCAGATTCATCGAGCTGATGTCGAAAACTATAACGTTGGAGCTGCCGTTGCCGACAAAAAGGACCTTTCCATCGGCGGTACTGGTGTTGCCGTCCGGCCCAGACATCGGGTTCACGCCGTTGGCGCGGGAAGCACAGCACTGGGCGCCAGGGAATCCTCCAAGGTTGCCGCTGGGACCAAAGCCCGTGTTCAGATGGAATCTTGAACCGTTCGCCCAAGTCATATCGGTCCTGCAGGCATACCTGACGAAGTTGCCGAAGACATCGACGGTCGGCGGAATAATCTCCACCGAGGGTGTGGGGGGTGCTCCAGTGTAGTTAGGTTGAAGCTCTGTGGGGCACGGGCTGGCACCGTTCCCAGCGTCGGAGACGCCATTCTGTCCTTGAATCGAGAAAACCGCGAGATCCTGGGAGGTATCGATCACCTGCACGGCAATGCCGATACGGTCCGAAACATAGTCAAGGTATTTACCCGAGACGGCCGGGTTCGGGGCGATCCAGCTAATGTCGAAGGAATTGAACGGTCCGCCCGGCTCGCCGGTAGCATTGTGCTCAGGCACGGGAATGACGTTGATAATGGTATAGGCCCCGTTTGTCGTCGTGCCGCAAACCGGGCAATTCGTCGCTGTTCCGCAGCCGCTGGCCAGCACAAACAATGCGGTGAGAAGACAAGTAAGTAGAATCCTGAACTTCATCGAATTTCCTCCCTGGCTGCTACCTGAATCGCCATCCTCAGGATGTAACTGCGTAGTTCCGTTGTGAATCCGTAAACTCGTTCTTCGCCGTTGTGACTGAGCCATCCGTCTTCTAGAACCTAACCTGGAGCCGTTGCAGGATGACGAAATAGTTTTGCGGCACCGCGCCGATTGTGCTGGGATCCTTCAACTGATTAATATCCAGATTGACCTGGTATTTGACCCAATAGTTGAGATACCAGTTGAGTCCCACGGTGTACTCGAACGTGTGGTAATCAAAGGTGGGCACATAACCGGGCGTGTAATAGTCGAGGAAATTCGCGCCGGGCTCCTTGGTTTGAATGCCGGTGAATCGGAAAGCGAGTTCCCAGGCTCCTAATCCCCGTCCTTTGCCGCCAGGGGTGTCGGGGCCAAAGAGCGGATGCTTGACACGCGGAATACCGTTCTCAGGCCGCTTTTCTCCGGTAAGCAAGTAAGTTGCGTCGATATCCCAAGCCTTGGCAATGATTCCCGGCAGGCTCAAGAAACCCAAGCCTCCGGCCTGCTCGGAGCCGACATTCCGCCGAAACTGATTCAGTTGATCGTACTCGCCGCGCACCGCGAACCGTGACTTGATATACGTAAACTCACCGTTGTAACGCTGGATCGGTCCATTGATGGCGAACTGTGGGAAAAAGTTGTAGGCACCATCGGGCAAAGCACTGCTGAAGCTTTGATCCCCGGAGAGGCCCCGTGAACGCGCGAAGTCAACCGAGCCGCCCAAGGCAAATTCTTTGAACCAGGCACTTTTCGTCTTGCGCCATGGGTAGAAGCGAAGCCGGCCAATCACTTCCGGCTGATTGGTCGTGTTGTTCAATGCGTACCCTTTGCCGTTGAACGCCCCCAACCAGTACTGCATGACGCCGCCGTCAATGTCTCCGTGGAACGCGGCGCCGGGGCTACGATAGGTAGTCGCGGCGGATGGGTACATCATGGACTCCAACCCGCGTTCGATAAAATTGAGATTGGTGTCGCCGATTCCGATCTCCTGAGAAAAAGGCGCCTTGAACTGGCCAACCTGGAATTGCAATTCTGGTCTCATCCTGACATTGAGGTAAACGTCGCGCACGACGGAGCCGGCTGTGGTAACGGCGTCGGTAAGCAGGGCAAAGTCGAAGTGCGAGCCGTAACTCCCTTGAAAACCGAAGCGCGCATTGCGAAGCACAAACGTATTCGCGGGCGCACCGTCTCCCTGATATGCTCGGTAATCGTTATTCACGTAGCCGTAGGGACTAAGGGTAAACTGGCCATCGGCGCTGCGGATGAAAAAGTGCTCACCGTTCCATCCCGCAGCGAGAGGAGCGTCTTTCTTGGGAGCGCCGGCGGCCGGAGTTTGCTCAACTAGCGCCTCCGCCGCGGGATCCACTTCCCGCAGAACTGCATCCCTCAGGTTGGCACCTCCGGTGGGGGCAGTTGCGGGCTGCAAGCTGACCTCTTGTGGTTTCTCTGCCACCGGCCTGACTTCCGCGCCAGTCTTCGCGACCGAAGCGGTCTTATCGAGGCCTTGAGCGAGTTTCTCGACTAGAGCTTTCAACTCCTCAATGGTTTGGCGTTGCGCGGCGACTTCGCCGCGCAACTGGTCCACCTCGGCTTTGGTTGCGCTGGCGGAGGCGGGCGTGCCCGCATTGGCGGCAGGTTCCGTGCTTTGAGCGAGGACGAGCGAGCCGGGTGCCACGAAGACTACCAGCAGCACGAGCAGCTTTTTCAGCGAGCGCATGGGTTTTCTCTCCCCGGATGATTTGCTTAAAGAGCCTTTCGACAATGCCGACATTGTGCATTGCCTGGTTGACTTAGGTTGGTTAAAAACTCCGGCTGTTACAAAAACCGAAACTCTGATCCGGTCTGGAAAACGGACCAGTTGGGTCGACTTGGCGGTTTAACATATCGACGCATTAACTGTCAAGAAAACTTTTGCGTTTCTCTGGTTGCGATTGCCTTCAGCAATAACTTACGCAGTTCGCCAAGATTAGTTAGAAGTAAACATGGCGTCGTCTTCCGCCCACGGTTTCTCCCCTGTTTCCCACTGCCGCGATCTCAGAATTTTCAATGCCATGTATAAGAAAATAAGATTAACTTGACAGCATTGCAGTACTGTTATTCACTGCAAGACTGCTTCAATATCGCGAAGGCAAGAACTCTGCAGGTCGTTATTTGCCCAACCGCGCTACTATAATTTTAAAAAGACACGGAAGAGGAAGGGGGTCTTATGAGCACTACGCAGCATGCGCCTTCGCACGGTCCGGTAACGCCGTTGCAACCGCCGGTTCGTTATCTTTTCGGACCCGGTCCTACGATGGTCGACCCGCGCGTCTACCAAGCGCTGTCCCAGCCCATCGTGGGGCACCTCGATCCTTATTTCATCCAGGTGATGCAAGAGGTTCAGGATCAGCTCAAGATCGCCTTCGGCGCCAATAAAGCCTCCACGCTGGTGATTTCGGGCACTGGCAGCGCCGGGATGGAAGCGTCTGTGGCCAACTTCGTAGAACCTGGGGCGAAGTTCGGCGTGTTCGCCAATGGATATTTCTCCGATCGTCTAACCGAGATGGCGCGGCGCCAGGGCGCAAACGTTGTCCGCCTGGAGAAGCCGTGGGGCGAAACGTTTTCCGACGATGACGTGTCGGAGTTCATTCATCGCGAAAGACCAGCGGTCGTCGGCTACGTGCATGCGGAGACGTCGACAGGGGCGTTGCAGTCGGGCCGTGCGATCTGTGCGCTGGCTCATGAAGCTGGCGCTTTGGTCATCGCCGACTGCGTCACTTCCCTCGGGGGCCTGCCAGTAGAGTTCGACGAGACCGGCATCGATATAGCTTACAGCTGCACCCAAAAAGGGTTGAGCTGCCCGCCGGGGTTGTCACCCATGGCTCTTTCGCAGCGGGCTATGGAGTGGCTGCGCGCCCGCACCTCGCCGGTGCGCAGTTGGTATCTTGATCTCAAGCTGATTCATGACTACTCGACGGTGTCGCACCGCTATCACCACACCGCTCCGATTTCCATGTTTTACGCGCTGCGCGAAGCGCTGCTGGTCATCGCGCAAGAAGGAATCGAGAATCGGTGGGAGCGTCATCGCCGCTGCCACAAGTTTTTCGTGCGCGAAATTGAAGCCATGGGCCTGCGCATGCATGTTCCCGCAGCACACAGGATTCCGACTCTGAATACCGTGTTGGTGCCAGAAGGGATCGACGATGCGGGGGTGCGCAAGCGGCTTTTGGAGGGTCCGGGCATAGAAATCGCCGGCGGATTTGGCCCGCTCGCCGGTAAAGTTTTCCGCATCGGGGTCATGGGTCCGCTGGCTACCGAACAGAACGTGCAGTTTTTCCTTGGCGAATTCAAGAAAGCTTTGGGCGCGGAGGGCTTTCGGAGTTAGACCTCCGGGTCTACAATCACGAGCGGGCGGGTGCCGAGCGCGGCAGCGCGTCCTCCTCATCGCGAATCCCGCGCGAAAGACCCGCGCTAAGACGGTTACGAATGACTCTGAAGACCGTTCAAACTCTGCTCGAGGTTTTGCATTTCGCCGATAGTCATGCGGCGATTGCTATCCCCGAGCTTGGCATCACCGTCACCTATGACTCGCTGCGGCAGCAGGTGTTGGCCATGGCTGACTCACTGGCTTCCGCCGGCATCCGCCGTGGGGACCGGGTGGCGATTGCTTTGCCGAATGGATTACCCGCGATCGTGAGTTTCCTGGCCGCTTCCATTGCCGGAACCGCGGCGCCGTTAAACCCGGCATATCCGTACGAAGAGTTTCTATTTTTCCTTCGCGATACGGAGGCTAAGCTGCTGCTGTGCCCACCCGCGGGCGCGAACTTCGTGCAGAGCGCAGCCACGGATCTCAAGATCCCGATATTCGCCGTGGGGATGACCGACCAGGGCGTATCTTATATCGTCGATGCCCCTTCTGGGGGGAAGGCCGCTGAGCCCGCCGCCGATGACATCGCGCTGGTTCTGCACACCAGTGGAAGCACCGGGCGGCCGAAGCGGGTGCCGCTCAGGCATTACAATCTCGCGGTCTCCTCGGCCAACATTGCCAACACCTATGCGCTTTCCGAGGAAGATGTTTCGCTGTGCATTATGCCGCTGTTCCATATCCATGGACTGATCGGGTCGGTCATGTCCACGCTGCTTTCCGGAGGCACTGTAGTCGTTCCCACCAAATTCAATGCGCTCTCGTTCTGGCGGACGGTCAGCGAGCATCGTGTGACCTGGTATTCCGGAGTGCCCACCATGCATCAGGTCTTGCTGGCCCGCAGTCGCCATAACCTTACGGAGGCCGCGACCTTGCGCTTTATCCGTTCCTGCAGCGCGCCTTTGGCGGCCGAACTCATCCACAAAATGGAGGGAGTCTTCGGCGTGCCTTTTGTCGAAGCCTACGGTATGACGGAAGCGGCCCATCAGATGACCTCGAATCCTTTGCCTCCGCGGCACCGCAAGGCTGGCTCTGTGGGTGTGGGCGCGGGCATTCGCATCAGCATTATGGACAAGCAGGGAAATCATCTGGGCAACAACCAGCGCGGGGAGGTGGTCATTCAGGGAGCGAGCGTGTTTCGCGGATATGAAAACAATCCCGAGGCCAACGCGCGAGCCCTGATCAACGGGTGGTTTCGCACCGGCGATGAGGGCTTGCTTGACGAAGACTGCTATCTCTATCTGACCGGCCGCATCAAAGACATCATCATTCGCGGCGGCGAGAATGTCGCGCCCCACGAAGTCGACGAGATTTTGCTGAAACATCAAGCCGTGGCAGCAGCCGTGACGTTCGGATTCGCTCACCCTACGCTGGGGGAAGAGGTAGCTGCCGCGGTGGTGCTCCACGAACCGCATGGCGCCACCGAGCCCGAGCTGATCAAGCACTGCCGCGAGTTGCTGGCCGAATATAAAGTCCCAAAGAAAATCTACCTGGTGGCGAGTATTCCAACCACGGCAACGGGGAAGATCCGCCGTCGTGCGGTCGCTGCCGCTCTGCTGGATGATCAGGCATGAAATTCCTCATTGTGGGTGCGGGCGCAATCGGCGCCTATGTCGGCGCACGCATGGCGCGCGCCGGATTTGACGTTACCCTGTTCGCGCGCGGGCCGCATTTGAAAGCCATGCAGGAGCATGGTGTGCAGGTGAAGAGTGCGGAGGGAGATTTCCAGGCCCGGCCCAGAATTGTCGGATCCCTCGAAGCAGCAGGGCACGCAAACGTCGTTTTTCTGGGAGTAAAGGCGCACAGCCTGCCGCAGCTTGCGCCCCAGTTGAAAGCTGTACTGGGACCGGAGAGCACCGTCGTCAGTACACAGAATGGAATTCCCTGGTGGTACTTTCAGGGCTTCGGCGGCCCATGGGAAGGACTGCGCCTCGAGCGCATCGATCCCGGCGGTGTGATTTCTGCTGCCATTGAAGCGTGCCGTGTAGTCGGGTCCATCGTTTATTTCTCTACCGAGATTACAGCGCCGGGAGTGATTCAACACACCGACGGCAATCGCATTTCCATCGGCGAACCCGACGGCACACGCTCCGATCGCTGCCGTCGAATTGCGGAAGCCCTGGTGGCCTCCGGATTTCGTTGTCCGATCACCACTCACATCCGGCAGGAAATCTGGGTGAAGATCATGGGTAACGCTTCGTTGAATCCGGTGAGCGCTTTGACTCGCGCTACGCTGGCGCAGATGGTGCGCGATCCCGGAGTGGCGGAGGTGATTCGCAAGATCATGCAGGAAGTGGAAGCGGTGTCGCAAAGATTTGGCATGGAACTGCCGGTTTCCATT
Organism: uncultured Acidobacteriaceae bacterium; assembly: GCA_963710965.1. Classification (GTDB taxonomy): domain Bacteria; phylum Acidobacteriota; class Terriglobia; order Terriglobales; family Acidobacteriaceae; genus Sulfotelmatobacter. Next base: position 83,692 of record CAVQCP010000063.1, read on the forward strand.
GAACAGCGAATGGCCGGCGCGGAAAAAGTTGGCGAGCACAAGACCTCGATGTTGCAAGATCTCGAAGCTGGCCGGCCTATGGAGTTGGAAGCGCTGGTCGGCTCAGTAGTCGAACTGGGGGAAAAAGTGGGCGTCGCCATGAACACTACCCGCATGGTGTATAGTTGCGCGAAGTTGCTGGGACAGTGCGGCCCCGCTTCTGCGCAAATCACGAAGTCCGCCTGATCGGTCTCTTGCGTGCCGCAAATTCTGGGGTTCTTCTTCCCGCCGCCAAGATCACCCGCAACTAAAAATTTGCCCGGCACTTGACAACGGGGGTATACTCCGTGTGGTCCACTTATCGGACCAGTTAGAACCAACGTGGCTACGACTCTCAATTCCGACTTCGAGACGGTACGGCGGAACAAAGTCTACGAAGATGTCGCGCGGCAGATCGAGCGCTTGATCCTCAAGAAGCTGCGCCCCGGCGACAAGTTGCCTTCCGAGCGTGAACTGGCCGAGACTCTGGCCGTTAGCCGCAGTTCCATACGAGATGCGATTCGAAGCCTGGAGTTGATGGGCATGGTGGAACCGCGTCAAGGCGCGGGCACCATCGTTCGCGAAATGTCCTCAAGCTCAATTGCGAGTCCACTGGCCAATGCTCTGAAACGTAAAGAAGAACTCATGAGCGAACTTCTTGATTTTCGCCTGATGCTTGAGCCGCCTCTGGCCTCGCGTGCCGCCACGCATGCCTCTGCCGAAGAAATTTCTGAGATGGAAGGTATCCTCGAACGGCAGGCGGAGAAGGTGCGCTCCGGGGAGAGCACGATCGCCGAAGATTCTGAGTTTCACTATTTCGTTGCTTTGGCTTCCGGCAACAGCGTCGTGCTCAAAGTGCTGGATATTCTCATGGATCTGCTGCGCGAAACGCGGGAACGCAGTTTACAAATTGACGGACGCCCGCAAAAATCGCTGGCCGGCCACCGCCGGGTCCTGGCTGCAATCAAGCGCCATGATGCGGAAGCGGCAAAAGCTGCCATGCGGCGGCACATTGAAGACGTCGAAGAAATTGTACTGAGGGATCAGGTTTAGGCAGTGAAGTTCTGAAGAGCCCGGAAGCGGGCGGCTTTTCGCGATTCGCAATACTGTGGGAAAGTGGTCTTCGAGTATTAGCTCGTTCGTTGTGCCGTGAGCGAAGGGTGGGCCTTCGCACATATCCGTCTGGGGATCATTTGAGTGACTAACCTGGCAGATGAGACGACCCGTGGAGCTATCGCGCCTCACCTAGAGACGCAGCGGGGAAATCGCCTCGACAAGTACGCTGGTCAAGAAGGCGCAAGTCGCACGATGAGCGCGCTCACGCCGTCACCTCAATCGGCGACACTTACGTTGCGTGTGGCTGAGGCGCGCGTAGAAGATGTCGGCCACGCCATTGCCCGGCTGGCACCCGCTGATCTGCAGCATATGGGCGTCCGGGTCGGCGATGTGCTCAAGATTACCGGGAGCACGACCGCGTTGGGACGCGCTGAAGTTGCCGACGAAGGCCACGAGGGCATGATCCAGATCGACGGCACTTGCCGCAGTAACTGGGGTGCGGGACTGCAGGAGCAGGTGACGGTTTCGCCGATCGACCCTGAGCAGGCGGTGGCGGTTCGCTTGTCGCCATTGTGGGTGGGGGCTGCACCAGCAACGATCGCGCCAGAGAAGATGCTCGAGGACCTGGTTGGCGTCCCGGTGATGGCGGGCTGCGTGGTGCGTGTACCGACGTTTGCTAAAGCGGTGAACTTCCAGGTGGTGCGCACGATTCCTTCCGGGCCGGTCGTCATCGGCAAGCGCACCGACCTGCGGGTGGTGGAGGGCGACCAAACGGCGTCCCGCGCTCCGGCGGTGTCGTACGAAGATATCGGCGGGCTGGAGCGGGAAGTGGCGAGGGTGCGCGAGATCGTAGAGTTGCCGCTAAAACATCCTCGCATTTTCGAGCGGCTGGGGATTCTCGCGCCTAAGGGAGTGCTATTGTACGGGCCGCCGGGCACGGGCAAGACGCTGCTGGCCCGGGCGGTAGCGGCGGAAAGCCGCGTGCACTTTATTCACCTCAACGGCCCCGAGATCATGCGCAAATTTTACGGCGAGAGCGAGGCCAAGCTGCGCGAGGTCTTCGAGGAGGCTGCGCGCCGGGCGCCGGCGATTCTGTTCATCGACGAGATCGACGCCGTGGCTCCCAAACGCGCCGAGGTGAGCGGAGAAGTGGAAAAGCGCGTGGTGGCGCAGCTATTGAGCTTAATGGATGGTTTTGTCGCGCGCGGGCAAGTCATCGTCATCGGTGCGACCAATATTCCCGAAGTCCTCGATCCGGCGCTGCGGCGTCCCGGCCGCTTCGATCGCGAAATTGAAATTGGGGTTCCGAATACGCAAGCCCGGCTGCAGATTCTCAGGATTCACACCCGAGCCATGCCGCTTGCGCCTGACGTGGATCTGCGGGAAATCGCCGAGCATTCTCACGGCTTTGTCGGCGCCGATTTGGAAGCGCTGGGGCAGGAAGTAGGCATGATTGCGCTCCGCGGTTTCTTGTCGGCCTGCCCGCTCGAAAGCGACGGCTCTGCCTCCGCCGATCTGGCGGCGCTGCAGGTTACGCGCGCAGACTTTCTCGCCGGTTTGAAAGAAGTCGAGCCCAGCGCCACTCGCGAATTCCTCACGGAACGCAGCGCCTCGACGTTTGCTTCGCTCGGAGGTCTGGACGAAGTAAAGAGATTGCTTGGCGCAGTAGTCGAGCACTCTCACGTGCGCGCCGAGATTTACGAGCAAGTCGGACTGGCGCCTCCACGAGGGATCCTGCTGGTCGGACCGTCGGGTACGGGGAAGACCGCAATGGCGCGGGCGCTTTCGGGCGAGAAACAACTCCCGCTCATCGCCATCGATGGCCCGCAACTGTATTCGAAGTGGTTGGGCGAATCGGAGAGGGCGCTGCGTGAGGTTTTCAAGAAAGCGAGACGAGCGGCTCCCTGCATTCTGTTCTTCGACACGATTGACGCGCTCGCGCCGAAATTTGGCGCCGAACAATTCGGCAGCAACGTCTATCAGAGAATTCTCAGCCAGTTGCTGCGCGAGATCGACAACTTGCGCGATGTCAAAGGAGTGATCCTGCTGGCGGCCACCAATCGTCCGGAGCGCATCGAGCCCGCGCTGTTGCGCAGCGGGCGCTTCGATTACATGCTTCCGTTCCCCAAGCCCGAGGCTGCCGATCGTGCCGCTATCATGCGGCTTTGCTGCCGTCGCCTGCCTTTGGCGGGGGATGTCGATTTCGACGAGTTCGCGAAGCGGATGGAAGGGTTCACTGGCGCCGATATCGAAAGCCTGTGCAAGAAGGCAACGCTATCCGCAATTGTGGAATTTCAGGATGGTGCGCGGCGCAGGCCATTTGTCGTTCTGCGAAGGGATTTCCTGGCCGTTCTGGAGTCCGATCGCTGCAGTCTCATGGAATTGAACCGGACGAGTGCGCCCAACCATGATGCGCGGAATCAGGGCGCGCAGAATCAGGGCACCGGGAATTTGTGCTCCGGCATGTCTACTACTACTCAGTTTTAACGAGGGTTGATTATGAGTTACACGGAACTCACAGTTTGGACGCGCGGCATCATTATGGATAAAGAAGGCCGCGACATCGTTGGATCCATCTCTGCCTCTGCCCGAAAAGAAGGCAAGTATGCGCAGGCGATGGAGAACTACGTCGACAATCCCGATCGCACCAACGCTCCGACCCGCAAGTATTGCCGGGTGAGCGATCAGGTGCTCGAGAACGAACTCACCTACGAAAACGAGAAACCCAACATCGTTGTGCTGGTGGAAGGAACGATGGTCAAGGGCTGGGATTATATGCGCGGGATGCCGCCTGGCGGAACGCTAGTGATCAACACGCATTACACCCCGGACTACATGATTCGTTTCGTGCCGGGTGCGGAGCGGTTGGCCCAACTCGTCTGTGTGGATGCGGCCAGGCTCGCGCACCACAAATGGCTTTACTACCGTCTGGGCGAACTGGGCCTTGACCGCCTTTCGACCGAGGGCGCGGCGGAGCGAAATAAGTTGGTCGCCCCCGACATCGCCGCCCCGCTGATTGCGGCCGTGGTGAAGACTACCGGCATCGTCAAAATGGAAACGATTACGCCCATGATCGCCAACAAGAATGCGTTTGAAATGGCACTGGAAGAGTTACATATCCTGCCGCTGAACCCAGTGGCTGTCTAGGAAGGATCGAAATGTCGACTAAAGGCACAAAAATTCCAGATTGGCTTGCAGTACCGTTCGCTGGCATCACGCCCGCGCCCTCGCAGGAAAAAGGGCAGGATCTCTTCCCTACCGGCAACTGGCGCTCGATTCGACCGGTATACCGCGACAAGTTGCCACCCTGCAACAACGCTTGTGGAACCAACGAAAAGATTCAGGGCTATCTCGACCTGGTGAAGCGCGGTAAGTATCTGGACGCGTATGCGCTGATCAAGGAGGACATGCCCTTCCCGTCCGTAACCGGCCGGGTGTGCTATCACCCCTGCGAGCAAGCTTGCAATCGCGGGAAATACGATGAGGCGATCTCGATTCGCGCGGTGGAACGCTTCCTGGGCGATCTTGGACAGGCCCTGAAACACGACGTGGTCAAGCCGGGAAAGCCCAACGGTAAGAAAGTCGCAGTCGTCGGGTCGGGTCCGGCCGGCCACAGCGCCGCGTACCAACTGGCGCGGCTGGGCTACAAAGTGACGATTCTGGAGAAATCGCCGAAAGCGGGGGGACTCAATCGAGGTGGCATTCCCGATTGGGTTCTTCCTCCGCACGTCCTGGACCGCGAGATCGAGCGCCTGGAAGAGCTCGGCATCGCGATCGAAACCGATTGCGAAGTAGGTAAGGATGTCACCTGGGACGACTTAAAAAAGGACTACGACGCTTGCGTGCTCGCGATCGGCCTCACTGAGCCCAACAGCGTGCGCGCTGAGGGGGAAGACAAGAAAGGCGTGTTGTACGGGCTTCCCTTCCTGCGCGACATCGGCATGGGAACGTCCAAGGTCAAGCTCGGTCCTCGAGTCGCCGTCATTGGCGGCGGAAACACGGCCATCGACTGCGCCCGTGAAGCCTTGCGGCAAGGCGCCGTGGAAGTAACCATGATTACGGTGGAAGCGAATCCCCAGGAGATGCCAGCCTCGCCGGAAGATCTGCACGACATGCTCGAAGAGGGCGTCGACCTGTGGCACGGCCGGGCGATGACGGCGGTACTTGGCAACGGCAAGGTCGAGAGCTTGCAACTGCATCCGGCGCGCTTCTCCGGAGCCATCAACGCTTCGCCGATCAACATCAATCGCGAAGCAACTCCCGAGCAGTTTGCTGTGGACAACGTGATCATCGCGGTGGGGCAGCGTGCGGCCCTGGGTTGGGTGCCCGACGAGTTCAAGACCACGCGGGGAACGATCAAGATCGACAAATTTGGACGTCTCGGCGACACGAACTTTTTTGCCGCGGGCGACGTGGTGCAGTTGGGCATGGGTCAGCCGCTGATGGTGGTGAACGCTGTTGGCGACGGCAAGCGCGTTGCCTTCAATCTGGATAAGGTTATGCGCGGGGAGCCGTTGCAGCCGCGCACGATTCCCGTCAACGTCATCATGGACCTGAACCGCATGAACATGACGTATTTCCCGCACTTCCCGCGGGTGCAGCAGGCCATGCTAAACCCAAACAGCCGGCGCAAAACGCAGGAGGAAGTGATTCAATCGTTCTCGGAGGAACAAGCAGTCGAAGAGGCCGGCCGCTGTTTCAGTTGTGGGACCTGCAATGCCTGCGACAACTGCTATCTGGTTTGTCCCGAGCCCTGCATCGCACGTCCGGAGCGCTCGAACGGTCTGTATAAGATTCTGGTCAACTACTGCAAAGGCTGCCGCGTATGCATCGAGGAATGTCCGACGGGATGCCTTGAGGGTGTGCCCGAACTCGACTTCGATACCGGCGTCGTGCGTATGGATACGGCATTCGCCATCACGCCCGGGCTGCACGGACGGCAGGCGGAAGAACTGGTAAGGCTGGCGGAACGGCCAGCGAAGAATATTTAAGCTGGCAGCAAGCGGCTTGGTGGGGAGTGAATTATGCCAACGATTATGGAAAGAAAGAAGAAAATAGTTCGGATGAATGGCTGCGTTGCCTCTGCGCAGGCAGCGAAATATGCCAACGTCGACGTGATTGCGGCTTACCCAATCCGACCTTACACCGCGACCATGATGGCGCTCGGACAAATGGTCGCCAATGGCGAACTGGATGCGGAGTACATCGTGGCCGATAGCGAGCACTCGCAATTGAGCATCGCGCACGGAGCGGCGTCCTGCGGCGCTCGCGTCTTCACGGGCAGCTCAGGCGTGGGCGTGCAGTTCGCCTACGAGCTCTATTCCCCGATCTCGGGCAGTCGCATGCCGGTGCAGATGATGATCGCGGATCGCACCCTCGATCCTCCGGGCGATTTTGGTTCCGAACATACCGACGCCCTCTCCACCCGCGATATGGGATGGCTGATGGGCTGGGCGTGCGACGCGCAAGAAGCCTTCGATAACCATCTGATGGCCTATCGCATCGGTGAAGACCCGCGCGTGCTCCTGCCGCAAATGGTGTGCCAGGATGGTTTCTTCGTTTCGCATATTACGGGTGACGTCGATCTGCCTGACCCTGGGCAGGTGAAGGAATTCCTGCCGCCCTACAAGCATCCCTATCCACTCGATCCGCGGCGTCCGGTGTCGCACGGACCGCAGATCATGCCGGAGCAGGGGCCTCCGCTGCAACTGGAACGCGCTCGCGCCATGGAAGGTTCGATGGCGGTCATTGAGGAGGTCCACGAGGAGTTCGCGGAAATCTTCGGCCGCCGCTACGACCCGTGGGTGGAAGAGTTCATGACCGACGACGCCGACGTCGTCTTTTTCCTGCAGGGCGCTCACGCGGTGACGGCCCGGTTCGCGATTCAACACATGCGCGACAAAGGCTTGAAGGTCGGCATGGCACGATTGCGAACCATTCGGCCTTACCCAACCGATCGCGTGAACGAGGTTCTCAGCAAGTTCAAAGTGGTTGGGGTGATCGAAACCAACATGGGATTGGGCAGCGTGAGCAGCGGCGGTTCGCTCTACGCCGAGGTCTGTGCCGCTCTCTACGAAAGCCAACACCGTCCGCTGGTGCTCTCATTCATGGCCGGTATGGGCGGCGAGGCGATCGTGCTGAAAGAATTCTATTGGATGACGGAAAAGATGCTGGATGTACAGAAACGCGGCAAGATCGAAAAACGCACCCATTGGGTCGGATTCGAAGAGTAGTTGGAGGACTGATATGGCAACCATTGAAGTGGAGCGGCAGATACTACCGATTCTCGGAAGCCCGAACCAGGGCGCACGTTTCTATAACCCTGAGCTACCCTCGTCTGAGCCGTTTGTGCCCGGTCACCGAACCTGCGCCGGCTGCGGGCCCTCGATTCAGTACCGCATGACGAGCAAGGCATCGGGCGACAACACCATCCTGGTAGGACCGACGGGATGCATGTATGTCGCGAACAGTTCCTATCTGTGCACGCCCTACAATGTTCCCTGGGCGCACACCCAGATTGGCAGCGCGGGCAGTTTCACCGCCGGCGTGGCCGCCGCGTACGAAGCCATGATCCGAAAGGGCAAATGGAAGGGCGCTTATCCGAATATCATTTGCGAGGCAGGCGACGGCAGCGCGTCTGACATCGGGCTGGCCTCAATTTCTGGCGCGCTTTATCGCAACCACGACTGCCTGATCATCTGCTACGACAATGAGCAGTATGCCAACACTGGCATTCAGGCCTCGTCGCGGACGCCCTATGGCGGCATGACGACCTTCTCTCCTCCGGGGCCGTTGGTTCCGGAAGGCAAGAAGCTGTTTCCCAAGGATCTCGCCCGCATGATGGCAGCCGGGCATCCTCACTGCTATGTGGCGACGGCGAGCGTCGGTTATCCCATCGATCTGATGAACAAAGTGCGCAAGGGCCTCAACCACAAAGGCGCTGCCTATCTGATGGTCTACACTCCCTGCCAGAAGGGTTTCGTGTACGAGACTCCGCGCTCAATCGATCTTGGCCGGCTGGTGGTCGAATGCGGGCTCTACCCGATGTGGGAGTGGGATCCCGAGAAGCGTGAGTATGATTACAGCTTCCGCCCCCAGAACATTCGGCCGGTGGCGGAGTACTTGAAATTGCAGGGACGATTCGGTCACCTGCACGCCGAGCACATCGCCAAATTGCAGCAGTTTGCCAACCAGCAATGGCGAATGATCGGTGTCGAGTTGCCTGAGGCTTTGATCCAGGCGGCAGATGCGCGAAACCAGGTCAACATGGCGGCAGCAGCCGAAGCGGAGGCGCTAGCGCAAACTCTATGACAACCAATGCAAACCCTCTCCCGGCAGTTCCTGAAGCGCAGGAAAGCTATATCGTTACCGAAGGCAAAAAGCGCGGTTCGACGCGCGACGTACGCCCGGAAGCGGCCTTCGATCGTCACTACACCGTCCTGCGCGTGCACGCGGGCGACGCTGTCCTCACCGAGAACTGGCACACGAATGAAGTATTGAGCCATACGCGTAGCAACTTCGAGGGATACACGTTCGTGATGCGTACGCTGGAGGCTTGGGGCGTGATGATCGAGAACGATCACCGCGCTTACTACACGGCCGGCGGGCGAATCTGGGTCTTGGATTTGGAGCCCGCCGACGCCAAGAAGGCACGGCTGCCTGGTTCCGGCGAAGGCAAAGGGTAGCGCACGGTTGCGCCGCATCCTGCTCATCGACGACACGCCGGAGATTGCCGAGCTTTTGACCTTTTCGCTGCGCGACCGTGGCTACGAGGTTATAGCTATGGGCTATACGGCGGAAGTCAATGAACTGATCGCCGAGCATCACGCCGATGCGGTGGTGCTCGATTGCTCCGCCTTTGACATGAGCGAGTCCCTGTTCGATCTCGTGCGCCAACACCCGAAGCACGCGGAACTCCCTGTGCTCATCATCACCGACACGCCCGAGTTGGCCGACCCGAGCCTGCGCTCGCGCAAGGCGCAGAAGGTGTTGGTAGTCCCGAAGCCCTTCACCGCGTCGCAGGTGGCGCGAGCCATCGATCAGTTGCTGGGATAAATCCGTTATTGGTACAGATCAGTTGCTGGAATAAATATGCCAACCTGGAGCATGGACGATTGGCAATACCTCGAACGCGAGGTGGTCACCGACCCCAAAGGCCGCCAGTGGACCGTTGCTCTGATGGACGTTCTGGGGCAAGCTGGAGACCCGGACATGCCCGACAAGATCCTCGAACTGCAATATTCCTCGGGCCGATATTTCACGCTCGTCTACGCGGCTGGTGGCGGGCTGCAGCGAGAGCGCGGCTACACATCCCTGTCGGAGGCGACGGATGCGTTCAAAGACCTTCTGGTGTCGGTCATGGACGGCAGCGTCAATCCCGCGCAACCGGTGTTCCGGCAGGATCTCGAAGATTGAGCGGAATTCGGCGGGCGTGCTTTTGCTGCTTCGGTTCGGAATGATGAAATCGCTGTTTTCGACAGTTGAAATTTCTTTTGTCCGAACAAGATGACACGCGACTTATTGAAGGCCTCGAAGACCCGCGCCGGGATCAATTAAAATACCTTTCCTATCGCACTCAAGCGCTCGCTTAGCGTCCTCGTTGCCGTGAGCGGCAGCTTGCTGAAACAAGTCGTTTGCCTGAACCCGATCGCGTTGCACACCGTAGCCGTAGTAATACATAAAGCCTAGATCGTATTGGGCCTGCGGATAACCTTGGTCGGAGGATTTGCGGTACCAGCGAACAGCCTCTGCATAGTCCTGTGGCACCCCTTGGCCTCGGCGATAGATAATCCCCAGAGCGTCCTGCGCGAGAGCGTCGCCCTGTTCGGCAGCTTTTCGGCACCAGCGTACTGCCGCTGAATCGTCCCGGGGGAGTCCTTGCCCCTCGTGATACATGTGAGCAAGGGAGTACTCACCGTTGGCATTTCCTTGTTCGGCGGATTTACGGTACCAATGTACAGCCTCGACGTAGTCCTTAGGCACGCCTCTGCCGTAGTAATACATCGCGCCCAGCCTCCACTGCGATTCCCCGTCCCCGTGTTCCGCCCGGATACGGTAGGCTGCCGCCCGCTTCGCGAGTTGACGATGATTACGCACAGCGCGGACGATTATGCCTGCGAGGACCAGAGCCATGCTGGTGATGGCCACGATCACCCAACGCCGCTTCATCGAGCACCTCCATCCACTGATCGGAGAGCATATTACAATGCTTCGGGCCGCGTCGCTGTAATAGGCATCACTTGAGTTGCTGGCGAAACATCCCCGTTGCACTGATTTGCGCCTGCGCCGAACCAAACGCTTCACCGGCCGGGATCCAGATCTCTCATCACTACATGAAGGACTTGCCCAGCCACGCGTGCGTCGCGCTCGGAAACTTCTGGCTTCGGACCACTCTCGTCATCCTCTCGGTAAGCGCGCGCCACTGCCGGTAGCCGGGCACAGCCGTTGCGAATCAGTCCGGCTCTTTCAGCGACTGCAAGTCGCGTCTGGAATGACCAATCGGCAATGCTCCCTGCGGGTGCGCCGGTGGCCGCCAGCGCACTCAGACCCTTGTGCTCCAGGGCATCCGTGACAATAGCTTCAAGAATACCAGCCGAAGTGCGCAGCGCGAGATCATAGAGGCCTTGTTCGAGAGCGCGGCGACTGTCGATGTAGGCCTGCTCGACCACGGGACGGAGTTCGAGGTTGTGAACGAAGTCGAAACGATGTGGCGGCGCTGCCGAGTACGATGCCGCGATGGCCGGGACATCTTTCTGCGAAAGTGAAGCTGAGGCCTGCTCAAGGACGTCGAGCAGGCGCGTGACGATCTCGTCCGGAGCCGCTCCCTCGACGGCACGCCCATCGCTTTCGCGCATTAAGAAGGCCTGGCTAAACGACCGGGCAAGCCAGTGGGCCTTGCTGCCGCCAGACAATTGATTGACGGTCACTCCGCACTCTTCCTGCCAGACGCGAGCGGCTGTAACCGTAAACGCGTCATTGGGATTCGCGGCCAGCATGTCCCGCAGCTCGCGGCCACGACGAATCAGGCTATCGAGGTGGGAAAGGTAAGTTTCGATCTGGGCTTGCAGGCTCTCGTCCATCGGTCGGCTCTCGCGCTAATGTGCCGGTGCGCCAGCTCGGCGGGAGCATTGGCTCGGGCTCTAGCCAGCGGATCGGGTGAGCAATTTCCTCGGCAATGTACGTCTTTTTGATCGAGAAGGACGCGCCGATCGGTTTCCATCCGGATTCTTTGCTTGACACTCAGGGAAGAGAGTGCTAAATTTTCTGCCGCAAAGTGGTTCGCTCACTGGACCAGTCTAGCATAGCGCTAACCTGGCTCCTCTAGCGAATTGGGGACTGGCTTCCGCCAGGTGCAAAGCCAAAGATCCAGAGTTAAAAAGATCCACCACCAAGTCGTGGAGTTTATAACCTATGGCTACGCCGACTTCCACTCTCATTCACCCCTCGCGCATTCCCAACCGCTGGATCCAGTTAGTGGCTGGCATTGTCGCAATGATGGCCATCGCGAACCTGCAATACGCGTGGACGATGTTCACCAAGCCCATCCAGGCCCATCTGCACGTCTCGCTGGTGGCCGTCCAGTGGACGTTCACCCTGTTTGTTTTCCTTGAGACCTGGCTCGTGCCTTTCGAAGGATACCTGGTCGATCTCATCGGCCCGCGATTAATGCTAGGACTCGGCTCGATTATGGTTGCCTTGGGCTGGATCGGATCGGGACGCGCCGAAACCATTCACACCCTCTACTTCTGGTACGGAATGGGCGGCATTGGCGCTGGCGTTGTCTACGGAGGAGCCATCGGAAATGCATTGAAATGGTTCCCGGATCATCGCGGCTTGTGCGTTGGCCTAACCGCCGGAGCTTATGGCATAGGCACGGCCACTACAATCGCTCCCATTGCCGCCATGCTGAAAGTCTCGGGCTATCAGCACACGTTCATTTTCTGGGGAATCATACAGGGAGTCGTCGTTCTGGCAGCTGCGCTCTTCCTGGCCAGGCCACCGGTGGGATGGACTCCTCCGAACTGGGCGGCAAAAGAAGCAAAGATCAAGGCCAAAGTGAATACTTCTTCGGTGAACCTGGCGCCGTGGGAGATGCTGCGCCAGCCGTCGTTTTATGTGATCTATCTGATGATGACCATGCTGGCCTTCGGTGGTCTGGTGGTGACCGCACAGCTCAATCCCATGGCTTCCTCCTACCATGTGGATAACGTGATCGTGGTCTTCGGCATGACTGCGCTGGTGTTGGCGATTACTGTCGACCGGCTTCTGAACGGGTTAACCCGCCCCTTCTGGGGATGGGTGTCCGACCACATAGGCCGGGAAAATGCCATCTTTATTGCTTTCATTCTCGAAGCGATCGCGGTATTTGCTCTGCTCCAATTGATCGGTCATCCGGTCTGGTTCGTTGCCTTGTCCGGCCTGTGCTTTTTCGCGTGGGGAAATATTTTCTCGCTGTTCCCCGCCATCACTGGCGACCTATACGGAAATAAGTGGGCCACCACGAACTATGGGGTCGTATACACGGCCAAGGGAGTTGCCGCCGCGTTTGCCGGCCCCGGCGCCGCATGGTTATTCGCCAAAACCGGGTCCTGGAACAAGGTCTTCTGGGCAATGATCGTTTGCGATGTGGTTGCCGCCTTCATGGCTTTGCTGTGGCTGAAACCCATGGCGGCACGTGCGGTGAGGGCGCAAGATGGCGCTATCGCTTCAACGGTGAAGGTGCCTGCGACGCCAATCAAGGCGCAAGGCGTGGCTTAAGGTCGCGCGTTCATCCCCCTGTTTCAATATTGGGCTCCCCTTTCCTCATGGAAACGGGAGCCTCTTCATTGTTCCTCTGCTTCTTTCGCAGGTCGCTTTACCGCTTCCGGATCATCCGCTCGGAAGGTTTTATTCCGATCCCGCACAACGAAGCCGGTACCAACGTAACGCCAGTGTCCCGAAAAGGACTGCGTTCTTCCTAATGAAACGCTAATCTTCAGTTTGGCGTACTCCTGGAACTTCAGGGCCGTCTTTTCGTTAGGTCCCACCCTGGTAGCGCAGCTGCATTCCAGCGGAGGACTCCGGACCAACTGAAAGGCGTTAAGAATTCGAGGGAACAATGGCAGCAAAAAAGATTCTTCTGGTCGACGACTCTAAAACGGCCTTGATGATGGAACGCGCGATCGTGGAGAAACGCACGAATTACCAGTGTGTCACCGCGTCGGACGGGTTAGAAGCGGTGAGCAAGGCCAATGATGAGCATCCGGACTTCGTACTCATGGACGTAGTCATGCCGCGCATGAATGGATTTGAAGCTTGCAAGAAAATGCGGCAGCAGCCAGCTACTCGAGAGATCCCGATTGTCCTGCTCACGACTCGCGGAGAAGAGACGTATATGGAAGCGGGATTTCAGAGTGGCTGCAATGATTACCTCACGAAACCGGTCAACGGAGAGGAACTAGTCAAGCTGCTGCATAGCTATCTAGGCGAATAGGCGCGAGAACTGATGCCAAAACGACATTCAGGTTCCCCAACAGTGACGAGGACATCAAGATGAGTGCCAGCAGTTCGCGAATGTGCGACCGTGAGGATCCACGACTGGAAGCGGCACAGAGAAGGCTTCGTGAGAGTGTGACTCGGGCCGACACGCTGGAGGCCATCCGCGAGATCGTCACCGGCCTTCTGGGTTGCGAAGAAATCGGGCTCTTCACCGTCGAGCCGGGGAACTGCGGGCTGTTGTGGTCGTTTGGCATCGACCCGCAGCGGCATGGGACCTTGGACACCTTCGAAGAATCTGCGCTGCACCGGGTCCTGCAGGGCGAATTTCACATTGCACGGGTGGCTCACGAAGGTCGAGCCAACCATATAAATCCGCCGCTTCGAGTATTTATTCCAATTCTTCTGAACGGGCGCACGGTGGCAGTCCTGGTTATGGTGAAGTTGCTGCCTCAGAAGGTCGGCTTTGATGACGCGGATATTAACCTAGTGAAGTTGCTTTCCGACGAGACCGGCGGAGCCCTGTTTGAGGGGAGCGCAAATGCCAGTGCTTGACCCAGTCAGGAGACGAGGATGAGCCGGAACGTTGAGAAATTCAACCCTGCGGTACTGCCCGCGAACGTGATGAAGGGCTTTGAACACGACGAGAAGCTCCCTGACGTGCCCAAACACTTTCTGTATCCCGGCCAGTTATTTGTCTCTCGGGAACCGGCGGTCATCACTACCATCCTGGGATCGTGTGCCGCACTGTGCCTTTGGGACGCCCGGTGGAAGATTGGTGGAATGAACCACTACTTGTTACCGGAAGGAACCGAGGACGGACCCAACCGTCTGCGCTATGGAAACGTCGCCAATCCAGCTCTGTTAAACGAGCTGTTGGCTCTGGGATGCGCCATCAAGAATCTGCAAGCCAAGGTTTTTGGCGGTTCGAGTGCTTTTGCGGCGAATCCCTTGCAGACGGTTGGAACCCGGAACGTTGACCTCGCCGAAGAATTTTTGCGTAGCGCCGGCATTCCATTGGTTGCTAAAGATGTATCCGGAAAACATGGACGGAAGTTGATCTTTCAGACGCAGGATGGTGCCACTGAGATTCGGGGTTTTGCCAACCCGCAGTAACCGCCTCATTTCGCGCTTCGTGGCGACCAGAGGTTCGGAGAACTAAGTCGATGGATTTTGATCGCGAAGCCGTTTTGTCGTCATTCCTGGCCGAGACCCAGGAGGGGCTGGATCTCATGGAGCAGTCCCTGCTCGCCCTGGAATCCAACTCAGGAGGTGCAGAACTCCTCGACGATATCTTCCGCGTAGCCCACACGCTCAAGGGGAATGCTACCTCTCTGGACTTCGATGATCTGAAAAGCTTTGCCCATGCTAGCGAGGATTTGCTGGATGTTCTTCGGAAAGAGAATACAGAGGTCAGTGCGGATGTCATCTCGCTGTTGCTGAAGGCGGTGGACCAACTTCGAGCCTTAGTGGCTGCAACCTCGGCCGGAACGCCGAAGCTGACATCAGAACAGCAGCAGCTTATCAAACAAATCGCCCAGGAGGTGGAGGCACGATCTCAGCGGACATCGGCTCCCTATGCTAAAGGGGAGCGCTCCGCTGCAGCCACGGCTGGGGCTTCGCCAGGCGCCTCGGGCCGCACGCTACGCACGGACATCGTCAAACTCGATCGCATGTTGAATCTAACCGGCGAAATCGTCATCGCGCAAGGGCGTCTGCGCCGGATGATTGCGAAGATCGATAGTGATTTGAGAAGCGAGATCCTCGAAATGCAGGGGGAGACAGAGCGCTTGTTCCGGGACTTGCAGGATGAGGTCATCAGAGTTCGCATGGTACCCATCGGTGCCACGCTTCGCCAAAACCTGCGTGCAGTCCGCGATCTCGCCAACAGCCACAGCAAACTGGCCCGGGTCGAAGTCATGGGAGAAGATGTCGAAGTCGACGCGACGGTACTCGAGCACTTGAAAGACGCGTTGCTGCATATGATCCGGAATGCCATCGATCATGGCATCGAACCCCCCCCGGTGCGCAAGAGCCGCGGCAAGAACCCCTGTGGCCTAATTAAAGTCTCAGCCGCTCACATCGGCGGCAACGTTGTCGTCACCCTGCAAGATGACGGCGCTGGTTTAAACCGGGCGAAAATCCTGGAAAAAGCAAAGAAGATGGGATTTTTCTTACACGCCAATCCGGTCTCCGACTCGGAACTGTATCAAGTTTTGTTCCGTGCCGGATTCTCTACTGCCGAGGCCGTGACTGACCTTTCCGGAAGAGGGGTAGGCCTGGATGTGGTACGGCGCAACGTCGAAGCATTGCACGGGAGAGTGGAGATTGCCAGCGAAGAAGGTCTCGGCACAACTATCACGATCCGTCTTCCACTCACGCTCGCCATCATTGATGGGTTTTCCGTTCTCGCCGGCAACGAGACATTTATTGTTCCGCAGCAATACGTGGTCGAGTGCGCGGACCTCACAGATACAGATGGTCAACGGAGCGGTGGCATCCTCAACTTGCGCGGCAGCGCCCTGCCCTATATCCGGTTGCGTGAGGTATTTGGCCAATCCGCGAAAACCCCGGCCAGGGAAAATGTGGTTGTTGTAAAGGTCGGCGAATTCCATGCCGGAATCGCCGTCGACCAGTTGCTGGGTGGTATGCAGGCAGTCATCAAACCCCTGGGCAAAGTGTTTCGAGGTATCTCTGGCATCGCCGGTTCAACGATCCTGGGGGACGGACGGGTCGGCTTGATCATCGACGTGCCCGGACTTTTGCAAGGCATGATGCATTCCAGTTTGCAGACTCAAATCGGTTAGCTGAGTTCACTCGGGAAAGAAAAGAAAGGTAACACGGTTATGAAGACTTGGCAGGATTGGAAAATTGGAACCAGACTAGGCGTCCTGTTCGGATCCTTTCTGTTGGTCATGGTTGCCTTGGGAGTTGGCGGGCTGAACTGGCTCAGTCACCTGAACGCGACTACTACAGCGGAACTGCAACGCCGGTTCTACATCACCAAACTAACCAATGACACGATTGCAAACTCGACGGACAACGCCCGCATCACCATGCAATTGTTCGAAACCACGGATCCGGAAGCGGAAAAAAAGCTGAATGCGGAAAACGACGCCATCAGCCACGACATCGGAGTGGCCGTTGGGCAGATCGAAAAGAGCCTGAGTTCGCAGCAGGAACGGGATCTCTTCGAGGTCGTAGCCCACAATCGCAATGCGTACGTTTCAGCCCGGACAAAAGCAAAGGCTCTGTTGTCTGACAAAAAACGTGACCAGGCGATGGCCGCCTTAATGGGTGAGGTGATTCCTGCACTCGGTGTGTATCGTGCCTCCTGGGTCAAGTTTATCGATCTTCAGTCCGATGCCGTGCAGCGCAGCATTAAAGAGAGCGCAGATGCCTATGCCAGAGCGCGTTGGATTGCGTTGATTGTCTTTATGACGACCTTGCTTCTGGCTGCCGGCGGCGCCTTCTCCGTCACCGGGATGATCACTGGTCCTATACAGCAAGCTGTGGAACACGCCGAGGCGATCGCGGCCGGCGACCTGAACCGGACGATTCAGGTGACTGATAAGTCCGAAACCGGCAAGCTGTTGCAGTCCATGTATGACATGACCACGAAACTCTCAGCCATCATTCGCGATGTCCGAGAAGGATCATCAGCGGTGGCATCGGCTGCGGCACAGGTTTCCGCATCCTCGCAGAGCCTGTCGCAAGGCACCAGTGAACAGGCCGCTTCAGTTGAAGAGACCAGTGCCAGCCTCGAGCAGATGAACGCGTCGATCACACAAAACGCCGAAAACAGCCGAAAGGTCGAACAAGTGGCGGAAAAGGGCGCGCATGCGGCCGAGGACAGCGGTAAATCCGTACAAGAGACCGTCGTCGCCATGAAGCAGATCGCCGCCAGGATCTCGGTCATCGAAGACATTGCCTACCAAACCAATCTGCTGGCCCTCAACGCCGCGATCGAAGCTGCGCGGGCCGGCGATCAAGGCAGGGGGTTTGCCGTGGTGGCCGTCGAGGTCCGCAAACTGGCGGAACGAAGCCAACTGGCAGCCAAGGAGATCGGCGATCTGGCCTCAAACAGCGTGGCCGTCGCGGAGCGTTCAGGGCAGTTACTGGCTGACTTGGTGCCGGCCATCCGCACGACGGCGGAACTGGTGCAGGAGGTTACCGCGGCCTCCACCGAGCAATCCTCGGGAGTGACCCAGATCAACCGGGCGATGTCCCAGGTCGATAGCGTTACACAGCGCAACGCGTCGTCAGCCGAGGAACTCTCCAGCACTGCCGAGGAGTTGGCCTCTCAGTCCGAACAACTGCAGCAGTTAATGACCTTTTTCCACGTCGCGGAGGAAAAATCGATCGACCACGACGCCGATAAAAAGCAACGCGAAAGGTTCCCCCATTTCAAAACATTGAAGGTGGGATTGGGAGAGCTCAAACCGACGCAAACGGCCGGCAAAATCGCGGAAGAGCACGGTTTTGCACGGTTTTGAAGAACGAAAAAGTTGCGTTCACACACCGATTCGCAGCCACCAGCCGGTACCTCCTGCGGACGCAAAGGGCTTAAGGAGCAAAACATGGAAGCGGTCAAGCACGCCAAGCCGCACCCCCTGGGCAACGGGCAATATCTCACGTTTTTTATTGCCGGCGAAGAGTACGCCGTCAACATTTTGAAGGTCAAAGAAATCATCGAGTACGACACGATTACCGCGGTGCCCAATACGGCTCCCTGGATCCGTGGCGTCACCAATCTCCGCGGGAATGTGGTCCCGGTCATTGATCTGGCGATAAAATTTGGCCTGCCGGCGAGCCCGGTTTCGAAGTTTTCCTGCATCGTCATCACCGAGGTTTCCTATGATGGCGATAAGTTGACGATGGGAGTCATAGCCGATTCCGTCAGCCAAGTGCTCGACTTCCCGGAAAATGAAGTCGAGGCTCCTCCACCCTTCGGCACCCGCTTGAGAATCGAATTCCTGTTGGGGATGGGAAGGATGGGAAAGAAGTTCTGCCTGATCCTCGATATCGACAAAGTTCTGTCTGCCGATGAATTGCTGTCGGTGACGGATTCTACACATCCACCTCAGGGTGCGACCGTTGCACTCCCATCATCATCGAGCGCGCGTGCTGCCGAATCGGGAGCATAGCATTGCCCACCAGCGCTCCGCGGCGGAAAAAGTCAGAGCTTGCGCTTGAGCCTGCCGCCTTGGCGGGTGACGCGGCGGGCTTTTCGGTGACTCCCGTGCTCTTCGCGAAATACCAGCGGCTCATACATCAGGAAACCGGAATATGGCTGGGTGACTCCAAAACGGCCTTGCTATGCGGCCGCCTTTCTCGCCGCCTTCGCGCCCGGCAGATCTCCAGCCTGGATCGCTACTACGACCTCGTAATGCAACCGGAGGAGCACGCGGAACGAACAGCGATGATCGACGCCATTACCACGAACGAAACCCGTTTCTTTCGTGAACCCAGGCATTTCGAATTCCTCGAGCAGAGAGTGATTCCGCGCTGGCACGCGGAAGCCCAGCAAGGAAGCCGTCCAAGAAATCTCCGGATTTGGAGCGCTGGTTGCTCATCCGGAGAAGAGCCATACTCGCTGGCGATGCTTCTCGCGAGGCACCTGCCAGGCAACCAAGGCTGGAATGTAAACATTCTGGCGACTGACATCTCGACCCGAGTGCTGGCGCACGCGCGAATTGGGGTTTACAGCATCACCAAATCCGGTGATATACCTGCGCCCCTGCTCAAGGACTATATGCTCAAGGGCATTGCCGAGCAGGATGGCCAGATGAAAATGATGCCGGAAATCCAGGCTATGGTCGACTTCCAAAGTCTGAATCTCGCGCATGGTCCCTATCCGCCCGAGCGCCATTTCGATGTGATTTTCTGCCGCAACGTGCTGATCTATTTCGATCTTCAATCCAAACAGAAAACGGTGGAACGCCTAACTCGCTGCCTGGCGCGCCACGGCCTTCTCTTTGTGGGGCAGGCGGAAAACCTGAGCAGCTTGAATTCGGCGCTGCGGAGTTTGGCTCCAGCCGTATATGCACGGGCGGGAGAACAGAATGGATTTTAACCCTGGCCCGACATCTTCTTCGACCCGCAATCGAGAAGACGCACCGCGGAACGCGCTACCGGAAAAGTTGCATGTGCTGGTGGTGGATGATTCCGCGATGGTGCGGCAGGTGATGCAGGCGATTCTGCAGACCGACCAGAGGATCAGCGTCAGCGTAGCCAGCGACCCCCTGATTGCCGGCGTCAAAATGCAGAAGGAGCGCTTTCACGTGGTCATTACCGACCTGGAAATGCCGCGTATGGATGGCTTGACCTTCCTGCGCAAAATCATGGCGGAATCACCTCTTCCGGTAGTGGTCTGCTCTGGCTTGGCGGCCAAAGGCACAGATCTTGCCCTGCGCGCGTTGGAAGAAGGGGCGGTTGAGATCATCACGAAGCCCAAGTTGGGCGTGCGTGAGTTCCTGCACGAGTCGGCGGTTCTTCTCTTGGATGCGGTTTGGAGCGCGGCCGAGGCACGTGTCGTACCTCACCAGAGGCTGGCAACGCCTTCCCGTTTGAACGCCGACGCGGTGCTGCCGTTGCGCCCCCCATCGCCGGACTGGAATCCATCCCACGGCTTGATTGCGGTCGGAGCCTCCACTGGAGGCACAGAAGCGCTGCGCGTGTTCCTCTCCGCCATGCCGCCGGATTGTCCTCCCATTGTGGTGGTACAGCACATGCCTGAGAATTTTACTCGCGCCTTCGCCGCTCGCCTGAACCAGGACTGCGCGATAGAAGTAAGTGAGGCTCGCGACGGCGTCCAATTACGGAACGGCATGGCTCTCATTGCGCCTGGCAACTTCCACATGCTGGTCAACCAGCGAGGCTCCAACGTTGTGGTCAAAGTTATGGACGGTCCGTTGGTCTCCCGGCATCGGCCGAGTGTGGATGTTCTATTTCGTTCTGTCGCGGTCTTTGCCGGCCGGAACGCGGTGGGTGTGATCATGACCGGGATGGGCGACGACGGCGCTCAAGGATTGCGCGAAATGAAAGACGCTGGCGCGGTCACCATTGCGCAAGATGAAGCGAGTTGTGTTGTCTTCGGAATGCCCAGGGAGGCGATCACCCGAGGTGCTGCCGATTTTGTTTTGCCTCTGCAACATATCGCTCGCCACGCTCTGCTTTCGTTAAACATCGAAAAAAGCGTTCGGGCTCAAGGCCAGAGCTAGACGGGCTTGATCGTGCTTCATCGGCAATCAGCAATATGCTCCAATCCATCGGCAGAGGGCCGGGCGGCACAATCCGAAGTCTTACGCCGGTGGTGATCTTCTGATTCCGGCCTTGCGGTTTAGTATGAACATCGGCGAGGCTTGCCCCGAAGCACCACCGCCAACAATTCGTCAATTTGCCTGCAGGAAGGAAACCATCATGGCGACCGGTGCCAAACCCGCTCTCGACCCGCTAGTTAATACCGAAAATACGAATCCCCAACCCCCGGCTGCAAAGCCGACAACCTTCAAAGAGCGGATCATCGCTAAGTTAACCGGGATATTCGAACATAACGAACGTCTCGGTGTAACTCGCCAAGGGTGATGTTGTAGTGTAGGGCACGGCAGCCGTGTCCTAAGAGCCAGAAAAAGCGCGGGCTTTGGTCCCTGACGTTAACTTCTCTCGTTCATTTACGAGATGACCGCTAGTCGGGCGTCCAACCCAGGAACTCGTTGTGGCCTTCGAAAACCGCGCGCAAATGCTCTCCGATTCTCTGGCGCCGGCTTGTCGGGTTACTTTCACTCAGGTTCGAGATCGGTGGCTGCGCCGGCTGCACGCGCTTCCCCACTGCCTCTGTGGCAGCGGAGCTAGTCTCGCATTCTGTTACCGGCTTCTCCAACACATCTGCTGGCATGGGCTCTCTCTCCTATCGTTCAGATCATAGGTCCATGGCTCGGACGCTTTCGTAATGAAGCAACCATGTGCTCCGTGGCGCACCCTGGACCCGAGATCGTCTCTAATGATCGATCACGACACGTGTGCCAGATCTCGTTTCTCCTCAGCCTTGGGAACAGAAGTCTGCTCCTCAGCCCTCTTCAACGCATCCTCCGAGGTCTCCTTGGCGATTCGGTTTCTGACCAGCGGTTTCAAGACAAATAGCGAGAGAAGTGCAGCGATGGCGCACAATACCGCCGCAACATAGAAGGGCACCGCGAACGAGCCGCCAAGGTATGCGGCCAAAGCCGCAGCTCCAAATCCGGCAAAATACGCCGCCAGCCCCTTTGACGTATACACCATGCCGTAATTGGCAGAGGCGTTCTTGGAGCCGAAAACGTCGCCCGTAGTCGCTGAGAACAGCGAGAACACTTCGCCCCAGAACAGGAAGACCAACGAGAACAACACCAGGAATGCTACCGGGCTGCCGGATACCCTGGTCACCAGGAAAACCAGCACGGCTTCGATGCCAAAGGTAAGGAACATCGTGTTCTCGCGCCCCAACCGATCTGAAACGGTGCCCCACAATATACGGGAGCCGGCATTGCAGAGTGAGGTCAAGGTTACGGCCAAGGGAACAAGCGCAAGACCGAGGATCTTCGCATCGCTCACATGGAACGTCTTGGCGATCTGGGAAAGGTTAGCGGTGGCAATCAAGCCGCCGTAGCAGGCAAAGAAGAACATCGTATAAAGAAGGTAGAATTCGGGTCGGCGCAGAGTCTGACTCCAAGTGAAATTCACCTTCGACTGGCTGACGGTCTTAGTCACATTCTTGGCACGCTGCTCCCATCCGGCGGGCGCCCACCCAGATGGCGGATGACGCAGTACGAGAGCCGTAATCAGAGCGATAACACCCTGGATGAGTCCCCAAAGAGCCATGGCTCGGGCCCACCCCAGAAGGTGGATCGTATTGGCGACTGGTATGACGGTGAGAGCGGCTCCGCCACCGAATCCTGCCGCAGTCAGGCCCACGGCTAATCCCCGCCGGTCCGGGAACCATTTCACCGCATTCGCAACGCACGAAATATAAATGATCCCTGCACCGGTTCCGGCGATGGCTCCGTAGTAGATGTACAGCTGGAGCGGGCTGGTGGCGATGGTTCCGCCCAGCACCCAGCCGACTGCGATGCATAGGGCGCCGAATATCATAAGCTTTCGAATGCCGAGCTTATCGACGAAGTATCCCGCCACCGGCATCGGCCACGTCTCAAACAGAATAAAAATAGAAAAAATTGCCGCGATTCTCGCGTAAGGTACGCCCGTGAATGTCTGCTTCATTCCCGGCGTGAAGAGTGTAAAGGCGTATTGATAGTTGGAGATCAGGATCATTGCAACGATCCCGCATACCAACTGCACCCATCTGTTTCCGGCGATGGAGCCGTAGGCGGCTTTTGCGCTGTCCTGCTGTGGCATCGTCATAACCTGGGCACTCATGGCCCCTCCTTTTGGAAGCACATCAAATGCCGCATCTCGTTGGTTTGGGCTAAGAAGCACCGCGCCTCTCAGCGAAAACGACTGTTCTGAGGCAGCAATGGACGATTCGGTTTGCGGAAGCGCCCAGGAGGCCATACGGCGCAACCGTACGGGCCCCTGGGCGTAATTTTTTGTCACTCTTCTTGCCCGCGTGCCCTGGGGGGCACTTGCGGGACAAGCAGAATCCGCTGCCCCGAAGAGCAGCGGATCCATTCATTAAATATCAACATCCTTCTGGAGCGGAATGATTCCCGGCACCAGCCATTTGTCCCACATCTCGTCTATTTTGCTCTGGAAGTATTCGATGTCTTCCTCGATGAAGTGGGCAAACCTTCCCTGCTTGAGCAAGTATTCTCGAACCGGTAGGCGTTTGAATCTCCCGCTGGCGATCTGTTCGGTCTTGCCATATAGCTTGACCTTACCGTTTTCGATCTCATACAGAGGCCAAATGCCGGTGTTGACAGCCAGTTCGCCCAGCTGGAAGGAAAGCACCGGATCGAAATCCCAGCCCTTGGGGCAAGGATTCAAACAGTGAATGAACGTGGGGCCGCCAATCGACAGCGCCTTGCGCACGCTGTTCATCGCCTGCAGTGGGTACGAGGTAGAAATGGTTCCTACATACTTCACTGTAGGATGGCCAGCCGCAATCAGCGGAGCCATGTTCTTCTTC
Organism: uncultured Acidobacteriaceae bacterium; assembly: GCA_963710965.1. Lineage (GTDB taxonomy): Bacteria > Acidobacteriota > Terriglobia > Terriglobales > Acidobacteriaceae > Sulfotelmatobacter. The sequence continues at coordinate 107,360 of CAVQCP010000063.1, forward strand.
CAGCGGTGATTCATGATCCGCTTCATTTTTCCTGGCGTGCTGAACGAGGTGTTGACGCCATAGGGCGATGTCCCGGAAATCTGGATATCGGTATTGGCATAGGACTCGTTGTCGTACATCAGGATCAGCAGGTTGTAGTCGGGATGGCACATGGTGGCGGAAATCGCCCCCAGGCCCATGTCCGCGCCGCCGCCATCGCCGCAGAACGCGATGACGTTGATGGGCTCGTCTTTCATCGCGCCCTTGCGCATCTGGACGCGGAGTGCAGCCGCCGCTCCCAGCGCGGCTGACCCGGAACTGCCCAGCTGTGTATGCATCCAGGGGACGCCCCAGGGAGTGGCGTAGTAAGAAGTGTTAGCCACGTACATGCACCCAGTACTTCCCAGAACGATGGTCCTGGGACCTGCGGCCTTCGCCATCAACTTCATGATTTGCGCAGACTCGCAGCCCTGACAGGTGCGGTGGCCGGACGTGTAGTACTCCTCGTGTGGAACCTTCTTTACTCCTTTGAAGGCTTCCAGCTCTTGCGTCGGTTTTTCATCTACAAATGTGCTCATGATTATTTTGTCCTTTCCGGCTATGAATAGCGCCACGCGTCAACTGGCGTTATCCCCGCAGCCCGATCCATTGCGTCAGGGGTTGCGCCTTACCTTTTGCAGCTTGGAATATTTTCTCGGTCATGTCTTCAACATCTGGCACGGTCACTTCGCGTCCACCCAATCCGCCGATGAAGCCGATTACTGGCGGCCTGGTGGCGCTGTTGCTATACATGGCAGACCGGACTTCGGTTGCCACTACGCCACTCAGGTCCGGTGAACCGAACGAGATGTCGCGATCGAGCACGCCAATGGCCTTGAAGCGCTCCAGGCACTTGCCGATTTCCTTGCCGGCAAACGGACGGAACCAGCGCAGCCGCACGAATCCAACTTTCTTGCCTTCCTCGCGCATCTTGCGGATGGCTACTTTGACCGGCGTGGAAAGTGTGCCCATACCCAGCAGAACGACTTCCGCATCCTCGGTCATGTACTCTTCGAAGAACGGGTTGCCATACTTGCGCCCGAACGTCTTCTCGAAGTCGGCATACACTTCGCGAATCACATCGCACGCGACTTCCGTGACTGCGTAGTTCTGCCGCCGAATCTCCGTGACCCAATCTTCGTTACACTGGGGGGCCACCGAAATTACGTTGTCAGGATGGAGTAGCAGATCGCCGCGGTTGTACTTAGGCAGGAACTTGTTGACCTGCTCCGCCGTTGGAATCTGTACCAGGGCTTGCGAGTGAGTGAGGAAGGCACCGTCGCAGCTGATGGCCAGAGGAACGAACATGCGGCGGTCTTCCGCCACACGGTACGCGATCAGGGCTGTATCCAGCGCTTCCTGCGCACTATCGACCCAGGTCAACATCCAGCCCAAGTCGCGGACGGCCAGAGCATCGTTGTGCTCGACACCGAAGGCGCCGGGGTCGTCCAACGCGCGATTGCCCACCATGGCAATCATGGGTACGCGGAGCGCGGGGGTGACAGTCAAACATTCCATTGCGTACATCCAGCCCACGCCGCTGGAACCGCAGAACACGCGTGCACCGCAGACGGATGCGTGTTTCACGATTTCAAATTGTGAATGCTCGCCTTCCGCCACGATATATTCGCAATCCATTTCGCCATCTGCGACCAGTTGGCTGATGTATTGCATGACCGTGTCGTAAGGCCGGATTGGGTAAGCGGTGACCACATCGACGTTGGCCAGTTTGCAAGCAATTGCGATGGCCTCGGCGCCAGTGATCAGGGCTTCCTGCTCGGTACCTTTTTTCTTTTCCTCAACCGGTAGTGTTAATGTCGCCATTTCAATCTCCTTGTCTCTTCAGGCTGCGTTTTGAGTGGCCGCAGGGCTGCTAGCCTTTTTTTGCCACTTCCAGGGCTTCGGGGACCTGTTCCTGATACTGGCCGCGATAACGGAATCCATGAGACCGCTTCTCGATCGGTTCAGCTTTTTCAATCGTGGTTTCCAGCCATTGCAAATAAGCCTTCTTGTCTGTCTCGTAGGCTTCCCACTGACTCTTGTTGTCGTGGAATTCGGACTCATTCACCATGGAGACGCATCCCTTTACCGGGCAAACCTCTTCGCAAACGCCGCAACCGCAGCAAGCTTCGAGATTGGCGTCGTAGGTGCCTTCGGCGGTGACGTCGAAGGAGGCATCTGGACAATTCAGCCAGCACAACGTGCACTTGGTGCAGGTCGAGAAATTAATGACCGGCCGCTGCGTGCGCGTGGAATACTTCTTGAACAACTCATTGCGGGCAGGCCGGAAGCCTCCGACTTTACCGGTGACGGGATCCGGATAAGGGCCGCCCTGGGGCTGTCCTTTGATCGAAGCGCCGGAACGCATATCTTCCCAGCCAGGCAGTTCGAACTTGAACGGCACTTCGGGATTGCCTTCTCCTGCTTTTACCGGAACCGAGGTAAAGCGCTCGAAAGCATTGCGAGCAGAAGTGACTTTTAAGGAACTCTTCAGCTTCTCGTTGATGAATTGCTCCACCGACTTCAGGCCGAATACCTCCGGCAGCGCCTTGGCAATGGCGCCCAGGACGCGCACGTCGGTGTGGTCATCTTTAAATACCCACATGCCAGAGAAACTGGTAATACCTTTCAGAATTCCCAGCTTGTAGGGCTCTTCGCGGCGATGAATGCTCTTAAGCAGGGTGGGCGCGTCCTCGACGGAAACTACGATGAGGGTGTGCCCGGGTTTGAGAGCATGATGCACCGGCTGCAATCCATACCATGCCCAGGACTCTCCGCCCTTGCAGAGCGTGTCATCGAGAACCACGGTCAGATCGACTTGTTTCGGTTCGTACTGCGCCATACCGGCTTCGAGCGTCAGTTCGTCATTAGCGACGATTGCGAAGCTCTTGGCTGGAATCCCATTGCGTTCCGGCGCATCCCCGTAACGGCCAAAAGAAATACCCAGTTTGCCTTCGTTGTGCGCGGCTAGAACGATGTCGCGCGTGATGTTTTTCGCCAGGGTCTTTTGAAAGACCCCACGGTATATGACTTCTACCGCGAATAGCTTACCCATGTGGCAACCTCCATTCCTCTCTTTAGAGCTTTTGCAAAACGATGGTTTCGATTTCAGATAAATGCCGACGCATCGCGGCTTCAGCGCCGGAAGCGTCGCCTCGTTGGACGGCCGCGAGGATGCGCAGGTGGCCCTGGAGCGATTTCTCGGGGCGCCCTTCGCCTTGTAAGGTGCGTTCCCGCGTTTCACGCAACAAGTCCATCAAAACTCCAACCAGTTTCATCATGACGCTGTTATCCGCAGCCAGCGCCAGCGTGTAATGAAACGCGGAATCTTCGTCGATCGCGAGTTCGCCTTGGCGTATCTTCTCTTCTTGCCGACCCAAGATCGCCTGCATTTCTGTGATCTGCTCGGGGGATGCATGCAACGCCGCCCGGCGAGCCAAAGCAGGCTCGATGATGTTGCGGACATCCAGAAGGTCGCCGATCACTTTGCGTTTCTGCAGCAGAACGCTGGCCACCGAAGCCCCAACCGCGTCCGATGCAAGCTCGCGTACAACCGTGCCCACGCCCTGACGCGGTTCCAGCAAACCAACTGCTTCCAGACTACGAATGGCGTCACGGATCGAACTTCGACTGACGCCGAATGTCTGGACCAGTTCACGCTCCGGGGGAAGCATGTCACCAGGCTTGAGTTGATTTACGATGCGAGCTTGCAGCTGTTTGGCAACTTCCGAGTAGACCCGGTTCCTCGGGATCGCTTCCAAGTCGTGTTTCGAGGGTAGGGTCGAGTTCACTTAGCCACTGGTCCGATGACTGACCTTTGAACGATTCGATTTCAATCCCAAACCGCGTCCGGCGCAAGGACCGCCGTCGCACTGCTGAGTGACAATGGTCACTTAGCAACGTAAAGCCCAGAAACTACTCCTCCAATTAGAATTTTGCAGAGATGCGATGGAATCGAACGGCCTTCCGTAGCAGCAGTCCAAGGTCAGTGTCAGCTACAATGCCGGTCCGCCGAATCCGCAACTGCCGGTGTTTCCAAACATTCTTCCCGCAAGTTCTCAACTGTTCTCCGCGTCCCCGGACATCTCCTTAATCTCTCCCAATTCCGCGTGCCCTACATTTTGCAGGCTAGTTTGTAGATGGAGCGGGAGATTTCCGAAAACACGACCGTCAGCATCGGCACCCGACGACAACAACCTCAACCTTCCCCCCGGTCACAGCGGAGAGGGCCGTTTTATCTTCGAATCCAAAATCCCCGCCGACCTGAACCTGTGCCGCCGTCCACCAGGGGGAAAAAACGATCCACATTTTTGTACTTGACAGCCTGATGCCGCGAAAGTAAAAGTTATGGTTCGAAATGTTACGAAACCAAATTCGCCTTCTATTTCGTCTTCGCCATTCTTGCGCCTCCGCCAAACGCTTGTATCCAATTTCTACGCTGGTCTCAATCGCGGTGTTCATGATCTCTCCGGTTCGACAGACCAGTCCTGAGTTGGTGGAACAGGACTGGACAAATTACGTGCGTATCGGGGCGTATGGGCTGCGGGGCGGCGACGCTGAACAGATTGTCCGGAGCGCTCAGGAAGACGGCGTATCTGGAATCGAAGTGGATAACGACATCGAGGGGCGGTATGAAAGCTTTGTCCATCCTGAAGAAAAATTGAGGGCGATCCGCGAGGTTGCCGAGAAGGCGCATGCGGCCGGGAACCACGCTTTTGTCTACATCGCCGGAACCGAGTGCATTACGGCAGACGCGGACAAGACTCCGCACACGCTGGCCAAGGAGCATCCCGATTGGCTGCAGCGGAAGATTACCGGGGAGCCCGCAATCTTTGGAGGCGGCAGCGCTTTCTGGATTAGCAAAGGCGATGAAGATGTGTGGGTCAGTCCTTATGCTCCAGCCTGGCGCAAGATTTACATGGAACGCGTGAGGCAGATAGCGGGCACGGGAATTGATGGAATCTATGTGGACATCCCCTATTGGATGACGCATTTCGATGGCTGGGAAGATACATGGGCCAGCTTCGACGACTACACCGTGGCAGCTTTCAAGAAACAAACCGGTCTCGATGCCAGGAAAGATTTGAAGTTGGGAGATTTTTCGGACGGAAATTTCCGCAAGTGGGTGCAGTTCAGAATTCAAACCTTCACTGATTTCATGCAGGAGGTTGACCAGAACGCAAAGAGCGTGAATCCTGCGATCAAGACGATTCCGGAAATTTATCCGGGCATTGAGAGCGAGGCGGTTCGGGTTGGAGCGGATGTTTACAGCTTGTACAGCGTGGTCGATGCGATTGCGCATGAATATGAATTCGGCAATGGCGACCATATGGCATCGTCGAGAACGCCCCTGTCCTGGTTCGATTATCAGGTGGGCATGCATTCGTTTCGCGCCTTCGCGCAGGGAAAAGCGACCTGGATCCTGAACTACTCGTGGGATGGCGACAAGCGGGTGGACCGGCGCGAGGCCATGAAGAATCTGGCAGCGTCAGAAATCATGGCGGGAGCGAACTTCTGGGATGCACCCGGACATTCGATGGCGGGATCGAATGATAGCGCGACGCGGAGGCTAATTTTTTCGTGGATCAAGGCTCACGAAAACACGTTCTATAAGCCGCGCACCGCGATCGCTCCGATCGGAGTTTATTTCTCCAACGAAACGCGGAACTATTACGCGGATCAGTTCGTTGCTTCCTATCGCGGGATCCTCATTCTTCTCATGCAAAAGCATCTGGAATTTCAGGTGGTCACTCCTCGGACTCTGGCAAAGTTTCAGGGACCCACGCTGGTCCTGCCTGATGTGCGGATTATGAGCGAGGAAGAAAGGGACTTGCTTCGAAAGTTTGTGGACGGCCGAAAGACGCTGGTGATCACGGGCGAAGATGCAACCCAATTACGCGCTGCTGCAAATATAGTTCGGTTCAGCAAGTGTCCGGGAAAAGATTACTATGCTGCGCTTGAGAAGAGCGTTGCCGATTCCTCGCCGCATCAAGAGCAGGAATTTCTCAACAGCCTGAAAGCGGAGCCGACGGTTCAGGTCATGGCTTCCCCGATGATTGCGACTTCAATTGCCCGGGTTGAAGGGAAGACGCACATATTTTTGGCGAACTTTGCAGGACTGGAAGGTGGGGTCAATCCCATTCAGACGCCGCAGAGGGATGTTCGGGTCACGGTATCTGGAGCGAAAAGCGGACGGGGATTTTTTCTTCCGTTTCTGGGGGATGTGCAGGCGCTGAGCGGAACTACTGGAGACGACGGCATCACTTTCAAATTGCCGGTGATTGAGAAGGGCGCTGTGTTCTGGTATGAGCCGTGAGTTTTCTGCTTAGAGCGGTGGCGGCTGAAACGGCAAGCTTGATGCCGGGGCGCTGTCAGCCAATGACGCAAACCGTCGATCTACATTCCTGACTTGCCAGGAATGGCGGTGATCTGAACGATACGGAGGATCCTCATGAAGCCCGGTGGACGACTTCTCTCTAGCATTTTGTCGACGTCTTTATTGGCGAGCTTTCTCACCCTGGCGGCAGCGCAGGGCAGTTACCGGGCTCAGCTTCGCGGCGTGGTTTCCGATGCCACAGGAGCGGTGGTTCGCAATGCAGCCGTTACCATCACAGACACAGGAACCAACATTGCGAATGTGGCGCACACCGACGATAAGGGCGAATATTACTTTACCGGTTTGCGGCCATCCACCTACTCGGTGAAAGTTCAGATCGGCGGCTTTCGAGGAGAGGAGCGGACGGGTGTAGTGCTGGCCGTCGATCAGCAAGCTACACTCAATTTCACTCTAACGCCGGCAGGCGTAAGCGAAAAGATTGAAGTCACCACGGCGGCGCCGCTTCTGGATACGGACAATGCCACGCTGGGCACGGAGATCACCAGCGAATATGTGCACGAACTCCCGCTGATGAACCGCGACTTCTTCGGCCTGACATTTCTGGCGGCGGGCGTGACCGAGGTGGCAGGATCAGGCACGCAGGACAACTATCCCTCGGGAACAAACTTCACGTCGAATGGGCAACGCAACGCGACTGCTGACGTACGGATTGATGGCGCCTTGATCAGCGCTCCGGAACAGGGCGAGGGGGGGAACTCAAACGTTTATTACGAGCCGTTGATTGACAGCGTGCAGGAATTCAAAGTGGAGAACAACGGCTTCTCGGCGGAGTTTGGCAACAACGGCGGCACCGTCGTGAACATGGTTCTGAAGAGCGGCACGAACGCTTTCCACGGCACAGCCTGGTATTTCCTGCAACGTCCGCAGATGGACGCGCGCGATTTTTTCAATCCTGAGCCCAATCCCAAACCGGACACAAGGCGCGACCAAGGCGGTTTTTCCCTCGGCGGTCCCATCAAAAAGGACCGGACGTTTTTCTTCGTCGATTTCGAGAAGGTGCGCGCCTCGAGCGCGAGCAGCGGAGTTGTGACCGTACCCACCTTGGACGAGCGAACCGGAAATTTCTCGGGACTGACGAATAACATCTACGACCCGAATGTAAATTGCGGCACGCCGACCAACGTGATCCGACCGGAGGTTGGCTTTAACTGTGCCGGCCAGGCGACCGGCCCCGCCAATCAGATCCCGACCAGTGAGCTTGATCCGATTGGACTCGCTGTGCTCAATCTCTACCCGAAACCAACTAACTCGAACGAATTCGATAACTATGACTACACCGCGGTCACGAATGCCCCGGATTACCAGTTTGACATCAAGATCGACCACCAGTTCAATGACAAGCAGCGCGTCAACGGCCGCTACAGCCGGAGTTGGAGTAACTACACCACTCCGCTCACCTTGGGTGACTCCTTCGATAATGATGGGATAGCGAGTGGAGTAACCGTGGCGCAAAACGGCTCGTTCGAATATAGCTGGACGGTGAACCCGCGGATCGTTTGGACCAGCCATGCGGCAGTCGACCGGGTGCACGAACGGTCGGCACCGGGTATCCCGTCAATCTCCAGTTTTAACGCTTCCCTGCCCAGTGGGGCTGCGGGATTGCCCGCGGTGTTCCAACAAGCGAACGGGATCGATAGAATGCCGACGTTTATGATGCAGGGGAATCTGCCGTGGAATGATCTTTACGATCAGTGCTGCATCAACACGGTGTTTGGCCACACGCTGGTCAGTTACTCATCGCAATTGGTGATTTCCAAAGCATCGCATCTGATTAAAGTTGGAGGTGAGCAGAGGATTTTCTACAACAATTTCTGGCAACCGAACTATCCGACCGGCATTCTTACTTTTACGGATAACGTCACCTCGCCCACTCCGAACAGCGACTATGATTCGTTCGGAAACACCTCGGGCAACCCACTGGCCAGCCTGGCTTTTGGTTACGCCGACAACGTCAACGCCACGACTCAGCTGGTCGTAACTCCCTCGGTGGCCAATCGGTCGTTGGAGACGGGGTTTTACGTTCAGGACGATTGGAAGGTTACGCCGAAATTCACGCTGAATCTCGGCCTGCGTTACCAGTGGAGTTCACCCTACACCTCGCGGAACAATCAGCTCGAGTTCAGCAATTTCACAGGCGACAGCGGGGTGAACATCCCGCTGAACTCTGTTCCAGCCAGCGCTCCGCTGGGTACACTCAGCACGCAAGCGACGCTGCTGCAGAACGGGGTGGGTTTTCCTGCCTCCGAGGAGGTGCTCGGCACGACGCAATTCGCCACTCCCAGCAGGCGGACTATTCCGACTTATCACAAAGACATCGGCCCACGGCTAGGTTTCGCCTATCAACTCGATGCGTCAACGGTAGTGCGTGGCGGAGCCGGCATTTATTTTGGAATGAGCCCGGCCACAAACTTTCAGTATCCCGGCTCTGCCTTCCGCAAAACGGCCAACCTGTTTTTTACCAACAACGATTTCGCCACGCAATCGGCGACTCTGGAAAATCCCTTTCCCAGCGGTTTCACCGGACCGCAGGGGACGCAGTACGGCCAGTTTGCCAACTGGGGCTATCAAAATCCCAACGACCTGGGCACGACCGCAGCGCGCGACGCTGAAATTTACCAGTGGAATGTGGGGGTCCAGCGCCTGCTTCCCAGCCAGATCGTGCTCGGCGTTGACTACTCCGCCAATCGCAGTACCCATCTGCCCTGGTCGGGCACAAACAACCGGGATTTCATCCCATCGTCTTTGCTGGCGCAGATTGCAACGGCGGTAACTCCCACCGATCCCACCTGTCAGCAGGATAGCTGTGTGAGCAACTTTCTTCAGACCCAGGTCGGCAACCCGTTCTATGCGATGTTCAACACCCCTTGCACCGCGAGCGCTACCAATCCTTGCTTCAATGAACCCAATTCGAATTACGGCCAGTCGACCCTGCCCTTGTTGTATCTGCTGGATAAGTACCCGCAATTCGCCCAGGACTTCGAGGGCCTGATGCTGGAGAGCGCGAGTTCCTGGTACAACGCGATGCAGATTCGCTTTCAAAAGCGGACCACGCACCACGTCAGTTTCGAAGGCAGCTACACCGTCTCGAAAGAAACAGATTATTCCTCGGCGGGCAGGAATAACTGGGTGGGGGCACTCGGTCTCGGGCTTCCGCAACAACTGGATCGCCTGTCGGCGGAACACAGCATTGGCGCCGGCGACACGCCACAGCGGCTGGCGGCGGCCGTGGTCGTGGACCTGCCCGTCGGCCGCAAACAATGGATTGGCGGCGATATGAACCGCGTACTCGACGGAGTCGTCGGAGGCTGGTCGGTGGCAACCATGATTACCCAACAATCGGGGCAACCCATGGCCATCGGCATGGCCGACGCACGCCTGGCCAACGGCAGCCAGCGCCCTGAGGTCACCTGTTCCCAGCTGAAGAGCGGGGTCAGCATGCACGATGTGGCTTTGAACTGGGAAACGAACGCGACAGCGATAAGCAATGGCCTTCCTCCCCTGGCCTCCTTCTTCAATTCCGATTGTTTTGCCGATCCGGGCGACCAGATTCCCGGAAACGCGCCACGCTATTTTCCCGGCTTGCGCAACGACGGCATTCACGACGCGGATTTGAATCTTTACAAATCGTTCGTGCCCAAGGAAGGCATGCGACTTGAAGTGCGGGCAGAGATCTTCAATTTCACCAATCACCCGCGCTTTGCGCAACCCAATTCGGCGGTGGGAGCTTCATCTGCCGCAAATCCGTTTTTCGGCACGATTTCTGGCGATACCGTCAACGGGATAGTTCTCCAGACCGCGCGGTTCTTCCAGTTCGGATTGCGGTTCGAGTTCTGACGCTTCAGGAAATGCCGTTGCTCTAAGAATCGTGATGCAGGTTCGAACGTAGAGTGAGTGAACCATCCTCGTTGAGCTTCTGACGACAGGCCCACTGCACTGGATAACGCACGCCTTTCACCTCGATCTCAGCTCTCAGCTTCAACCCTGGAAATTTTGTTGCCTGGGGCAGCACAAACTGCGCCTGCCGAAGCTTTCCGGGAACAGGATAACCAGCATCCAGACACCCGCTCTGCAACACTCTGCCATCTTCGCTCTCCACAGTAACCCGAAGCACGCCCGGAACACCGGCGATGCCATCGTTGGCAAAGGCGATAATCAGTCCCAGATGGCCATGGTCTTCATAGCTCCAGATCATCGACGGCCTGACGCGGTAACCGATTCGACGATTGATCTGGTCGAACGCTTTGGGGAAGGCATGATAGTAGGTCGCCAGATTTTTGGCGCTGATGGCATGAAAATTCCACAGTGACCAGTAATTCGCTCCCACATCCATCACGTGGGCAATCATATTCTCGGTCGGCGATATGCCCTCTTCCGAACCATTCACCTCTGGATCTTTCACTGGAATCCCTTGTTCGAGCGCTGCGGCGATCCATGGCGGACGGTTGCTGAGGGTTTCGATTTGCTCGTTTTCAATGAAGATGGTGTCACTGCGAATCCAGTTATGGCTACGAATGGTGAGATCGAGGATTTCTGAATTGCCGACCCGACTATAGTCGGGCTGGGTGTTCGTCATCAACGGAGTCTTAGTGAAGCACTCCAGTTGAACGTTCATCATTTTGATCCAAGTCGCTTCCGCAGTCTGGTAATCGGGAAAAGGATTATTCAGAAAAGGCCAGGTGTGCCCCTCGCCCCAAAAGCCATAGAGAAAAGTGTCAACAAACTCGACGGTAGGGTTGCCATTGAACTCCGCCGCCAGCAGACCTACTAGTTCAGCGAATGCCTGCTGAAAGTAAGGAAGATCAAAGCGCGGCTGATAACGCGAATATGGATTTTCCATAAACCGCGCAGCATCCTTCTTCTCCTGTGGATCGGGCACCAGGTCAACCAGCGGTACCTTATCGAGAACAAACTCCGGTAGCGCCGGCTGATGCTTATAGTCGGGCGCGCTCATCTGGATGCGAAGCCCTACCCGTTTGTTGGTTTTCTTGGCCAGATCGAAGACCAGTTTCACATAGTCCGGCAACTCCAGGCGCCCGGGGCGCGGTTGAATCTCCCGCCAAGTCGGTCGCATGTAGAGTTGTTGCCCCAAAGGAAATCGAACCAGATCTTCGATGGCCTGGGAAATGTTGTCCGATTTGATTTCTTCTGTACCACTGTCAGCCGTGATGTAGGTAATCAGTCCTTTACCATAATTCGGTACCACTTCTTCGGATGGAGTCGTGGTCATGACTACATCATCCGTGGGGATGACGGCATCGGGTGGATATTGGGGGAAGGGGCCCTGATTGAGACGATCGGTGACAGGCGGACCCGAACCGAAATCATACTTCTCCCAGTTATGGGCGGGAACAAATGCATGCGCCATGCCAGTTCCGAGTTCAGCCGCGGCGGCTAACGCCACGCTGCTTCTTAGAAAGTCTCTCCGCAGCATCGATGTGATCTCCTTCTTCCATCTCGCCATCGCCGGGTGCTGAACTGTGCGGGACGGGAATCTTCTCGGTCTTCTCGGTCTTCTCGGTCGAAATAGTTGATTTCAACGTCCAATGAATGCGCAGAAAACGAATCATATGGATGAAATTAAACAGAAGCAATCATAACAAAACGAAGGCAGCAACTTAAGCTTTTGTCCTATTCGGACGTTCCGATGGACCGGCAGTTCGTGCGCGCTGAGCGCAGTTTTTCCGCTAAGATGCTTTGCATCTTCGATTCGCAGGGATAAGAGATACAAATATGCCGGAATTCAAAACTCTGATCAGCGGCCTGTCTTTCGCCGAGTGTCCGCGCTGGCACGATAGGAGACTATACTTCTCAGACTTTTATAGGCGGCGGGTCTTGGCCGTAACCCTGGATGGAATGATCGAGACAATTGCCGAAGTGCCAGAGCAGCCCTCGGGACTTGGATTCCTACCCGACGGCCGAATGCTGATTGTGTCCATGCGCGACCGCAAGATCATGCGTCGTGAACTCGATGCATCCCTCGTCGAGCACGCCGATCTCTCGAACCTCGCCCCTTGGCATTTGAACGACATGCTTGTCGACCACCACGGACGAGCCTGGGTGGGCAATTTCGGCTTCGATCTGATGGGTGGCGATGAAGTGACGACTACCAACCTCATCTGCGTCGATCAGAACGGTTGCGCCACGGTGGCAGCCGTTGGTCTTGGTTTCCCCAACGGCATGGTGCTCACTCCGGACGGCAACACATTGATTGTTGCAGAAACAACCATGAATCGGCTCAGTGCTTTTGCGGTCGCCTCCGGTGTATTGAGCAAGCAACGGACTTGGGCAGCTTTCGGCGATACCCCCACCTCCAGCAACTTCGGGGAGCTCTTTAAGCAGGTGGAGGTTGCGCCCGATGGCATCTGTCTCGATGCGGAGGGGGCCGTTTGGGTGGCCGACGCCAAGAATAGCCGTTGCCTCCGAGTGGCGGAAGGCGGCAGCATTCTCGAAGAAATCAAGGCCGATGGACTGGGCGTATTCGCGTGCATGCTTGGCGGCGATGACGGGCGAACACTCTTTCTGTGTGTCGCGCCCACATTCCACGAGGCCGAGGCATCTGCGAAACATCAAGCCGCGATCTGGATGACCAGTGTCGATGTGCCCCGTGCCGGACTGCCGTAACATCTTCTTCAACGAGAATCGCAGCTATTTTTTCTTGTGGTAAGAGCTTGCCTCGTAGGACTCGATCATGAATTGCCCTTGGTCGCTATCCAGAGGATCCAAATCGAGCGCCCACTGCACACCACCTTTGCCGGAGTTGTTTTGATCGGTCAGCCGGATGCGGAAGTAATAAGTTCGGCCGGCATCGGCGGTGAAACTGGCCAAGCTTGTGGTGTCAGAACCCGAGGGCTCGGATTGCAAATTTGCGCATAAATGATGTTCGCCCGGATCCAAAGAAAAAGAGAGATAAGAATTTCCCTTAGTCGCACCGATCCATGTGCCATCCAATCCGATTTTCGTCGTAGTATCGCACAAGAAGCATCCTGCTCTCAGGTTCTCGACAACATACACCAGCGCCTTATCGGGAGCGGGTTGCACGCCCGGGTGTTTCTTTTCGTTCTTAACCTCAAATTGGACGCTCCCCGAACCGCAACTGGCACGATCGTGAGCGGCTCGGGCTTGATCGTTGGGAGCCTGGTCTTTGGAGGCCTGGTCTTTAGAAGTGTGGCTTTCAGCAGGATGGTCCTGTGCAGCCTGGTTTTGGGCCGCCTGACCCTGAGCCGCCTGATCCTGAGTCGGGTGATCTTCCGCAGGCTGATCCTGAGCGAACGAGACAGCGCCCATTAAGAGCACGACCACAATTGCAATTTTCATTTTGTTATTCGGTGAGACTCGAGCAAGCTTCTTCATCGCACAAAGGGCAAGATAGCCTGGTAGGCATTGCTGATGCTGCCGTTGACGTTGTAATCGTAGAAGTCCCAGTTACCCATGGACGTTGTAGTCATATGAAGTTCGTCACCCTTGAGCGTTAGCTGCCGGATACTGCCGCGAGGAAAGGTTACATGCTCGCAGCGCTTTGAAGGGTCATTGGTGGCGGCGCAAGCATAGCTCAGTGTCCCATCGGGTTGGAGCAGAAGAGCGCCCGCGCAGTAAAACGTTCCCAATGCTTCCAGATGCCGGTGTTTGACAATAAAGCTTTGTGGACCCATGGGCCGGGAAATGGTCGCCTCTTGATGGGTCACCGGGGGGGGTGCCGTGGAGGCCGGTCGCCGAGGCGGCTGGCTCGTGGTCTTGGGTTGTGCGTTACCGGAAGAAGTATCGGTCGGTGGAAATTGGATGGGCGCAGTGTGATCGGGCGGAGTTGTATCCGCCGTGGCATTCTGAGGCGGTACGATTTCCGGAGCGGGGGTTGCGGCCGAAGGCGGCTGCGCAGCCGGCGCAACCGACTGGGGATTCGTGACCGCACCGGGGGTAGTTCCGCTGGAAGCTTGTGAGCCTCCCAATGAAGCTTTATTACCGGGCCGCATAAAAATGGCCATGGCGGCCACGGCCGCCAGCCCAACTACGATGAATATTACTGCGAAAACCAGCATCTTCTTGGATGCAGGCTTCGCCACGCTGCCCACCGGCGCTGACGCTGCCATGGTGGGCGCCACAACATGGGCTGGAGGCGTGAAACCTCCACCTGCAACTGCCGAAGGAGCAGAGCCTTGATAAACTCCGGGGCCTGTCGCCGATATCAAGGGAGTGCTCCCAACTACCAGAGGAGGCGGCGGGGAAACGGGTATGGGTGTAGCGGCCAGGAACTTTTCAGGATGTTCAAGGGCAACGCCAAATTCTTCCACGGTTTGGAAGCGGTCGGCGGGATTTTTCGCAAGCGCCTTCGCCACCACGCCCTCAAACTCCTTGGGAGCGTAGGGAAAATAGCTGGCCAGAGTCGGAGGCGCAGCGCTCACGTGATCCTGCATGATCTGGTATTCGCTGGCGCTCTCGAATGGCACGTGGCCGCTCAACATCTCATAGAGCGTGACTCCCAGCGCATAAATGTCAGTTCGCACGTCGATCGTGCGGTTTTGAATCTGCTCGGGTGACATGTATGCCAGAGTTCCAAGATGCATGCCCGTCCGCGTCATGCCGCGCGATCCCACAGCCTTCGCGATGCCAAAATCCATGACCTTCACAATGCCCTGGCGATTGAGCATCAGGTTGCTGGGCTTTATGTCGCGATGGATGATGCCAACACGGTGGGCGGCCCCGATACCGAGCAGCGCCTGCTTGAACCAGGGAACGGCGTCGCGGGGAGTGATGGGGCCGTTGCGGCGAATAATCTGATCGAAGTTCTCGCCCTCCACAAACTCCATCACCATGTAGGCGTTGCCTTGATCGACCAGAAACGCGTACAACGTGGCAAGATTGGTATGGTTCAAATTGGCTTGCGCCCGGGCCTCAGCTTGAAAGCGCTGGACGAGTTCGGGATTGTCGGTCAGTCCGGCGGTCAGCATTTTGATGGCGACCGGCCGATCGAGGCGCACGTCGATGGCCTTGTAGACCACGCCCATGCCGCCTTCACCGAGTTTTTCGATGATGCGAAATTCGCCGATCTGTTGACCAATCATGGCCGGCGCCTTTCCTGAATTACCGCGCTGCGCTAGCGCGGCTGCTTCCTTGCCATTCTTCTACTTCTGAATTCTCACAATTTGAACCGTGATGTTATCCTGTCCGCCGCGTGCCTTGGCGGTTTCGATGAGTTGCCTGCAGGCCGTCCCCGCGGTGCCGTGGGAAACCATGACGCGCAACTCTTCATCGCTGATAGTGTCGTACAACCCGTCGGTGCACAATAGCAAAATGTCTTCCGGTAAAAGAGGGATCGGCGCACCGGGAAGGTCCGCGAACAATGATTCACCCACCCCCATCGCGGAGATTAAAACGTGGCGGTCGGGATGATCTTTCACTTCGTCCTCGCGCAACAGTCCCTGCTCGACCATGCGCCCGACCATGGTGTGATCGCGGGTGAGCTGGGTAATCTTCGATTCGCGCACCAGATAGAGGCGTGAATCGCCCACGTGCCCGTAGTAGAGCTGGCCGTCGCGCAAAACTGCCGCCGTGCACGTCGTCCCCATGCCGGAATATTCCGGATGCTCTCGAACGAAGCCGCGAATGGCCAGATGCGCGGCGCTCAAAGCCTCGGTGAGAGCGGCCTCGGGATCTTCAAGGTCGCTGCTCACAAAAGCGGATCGAAACGCATCCACCGCAATTCCACTCGCCATCTTGCCGCCTACATGTCCTCCCATGCCGTCGGCGATCATCACCAGCCTGCCTTTTTTGTGGAACGCCTCTTCGCTTTCGGGTTCGGCGTAGCAGTAGGAATCCTGATTTTCATCACGCTGGCAGCCGATGTCCGTGAGGTTCCCGAGTTCGATTCCTGCCCGAATTTTCATCGACGGAAGAACTCCTCGCACTGCAGTACGCCTTGCCGGAACGTGGGCTCGCGGAAACCGGCCTTCATAAACTCCGCCCTTTGAAGTAGTGTCGAAAAGAACGAACCAGTTACAAGCATTTAAATTTGAGAATGAGTTCCCCGGCGCGGATGGTATCGTTGTCGTGCAATTCTTCCCGTGCGATCGGCTCCGGCTTGCTGTTTAAGAACGTTCCATTGCTCGAATCCAAATCCACCAGGTAAAACTTCCCATCTTTGTAACGCAGGCTAGCGTGTTTGCCGGAGACCGTGGGGTCGTTGAGTTGAACGTCCGCGTCGGGGGCCGATCCGAGGACATTCTGACCGTCGTGGATGCGAAAATCCCGGCCTCTTTGCGATCCATTCATGGCCACCAGCCAGCCCACCACCGGGGCTCGCTGCTGTTCTGAAATCAGAACGGTTTTCCGGGGCGGAGGCGCAGCGGGTGCTGACGCAGGCGCGGGAGGCGATGCTGGGCCCGGGAACATGTCGACGCGCGTCTTGGAGGTGGAAGGCGTAGGTCCGGCATAGCCCGTTTTCTGGCAGAAGGGACAGATCTCCCACGCATCCTCCATCTGGTGCCCGTTGTTGCAAAACTTTGACATCTGCAATCCTCCTGTATTCTTGCCTAACCCGTCCGCAAAACCGTTCCCTCGCTTGCCGCCGTGGCAATCGGCTTCTCAGCCAACAAAGTACGTGAAGACGGAACCTTTGTGCCCAAGGTAGACTCGGTCGCCGTTGCGCAATCCGACTTTGCTGATGCGTGGCGAATCCACCGAGTTCACATAGGTACCGTTGGTGGATCCCTTATCAATTACCACGATCGTTCCATCCGCGGGAACTACCCAGGCGTGCTGCCCGGAAATCGAATCATCTTGCAGTACGATACGGCATTTCCCGGCATCTCGTCCGATCCATAAACCCTCCTTGCTGATGGGGAAGGTTTGGCCCGAAAGCGAGCCGGAAGTGAACTGGATGCGGCCGAAGTTTCCGGGAACTCCCGGACTGACCGCTGCGCCGGGTGCGGCGACGGTGGCGACTCGCGCGGCCTGGGCCTTCGCCGGGCCTGACTTAGACAATACCAGCCACAAAACGACGATCAAGACGACAAGGACGATCGGAATCGCGATCAGCGGGTAGATTCCGGTGGTTTCTGTGAGCTTCTCGAATGGCCCCTCTTTATCCACACACGCGACCGCGGCACCGCGATACTTTTGCGCATCCCGCAATGCAGGCATAAATTGCAGTACATTGTCGAACTCGGCGATGGCGTGATTGCATTTCCCTTCGTCAAAGGCATCGAGCGCATTCGTCCAGTGTTTGTTGAATGTTCCCGTCTCCGGTGTGGCTCCGGCCTGACGCACAAATTCCATGGCCGTGTTGATGGGCACCAGGAAGTTAAATCCTGCCGCCTCCTGCGCGCCATAGGTTGCCAGCCCGATCACTTCGCCCTTGTCGTTGAATGCGGGACCGCCGCTGTTTCCGTGAGTAATGGAGACATCTGACTGCAACAGTGGCGTGCCAATATTTTCTGTCTTGATCGCTGAAATGTGGCCGTTCGTGGCCGAAGGCTCCAGATTGGATTCGCGCCCGATCAGGTCGCTGGTGGAGGAGTTGCCCCAATTCGAAGCCACCCCAGGATAGCCGATGACCATCACCGCATCTTGCAGGCGCACATTGTCGGAGTTCCCCAGCGGAACGGTGGGCAGGTTAGTCCCTGGAATCTTGAGAACGGCGACATCTTTCCCGCCCATGTTGTACGGCGGGCTAAATTGTAAAATGTCGGCATTCAGGCTTTGGCCGTTCTGCAATACGACCGTCAGTTCGGGGGGGCCGTCGATCACCGGCAGCAATTGCTCGACCTCTTTCAGCAGATAACCCTTTTCGGCATCGCTTAAGGGCCTGCCGATTTTCTTTTCGAAATAAATGAAGACCGAACCTTGTTTCCACGCCGTGACGAACTCATCGACCAATCGTCTTTGCAACGCTTTTAGCGCCTGATTGTTGTTCGGATTGGCATCGGCCACAACATGGCCATTGGTCAGCAGATAACCATCCGGGCGATAGATGAAACCACTTCCCGTCTCCATCTCCGGGATCACGACTGAGTACTCCGTTCCCGGAAACCATCGGACCCTCAGTTTGACCGAAACCAGCACCACCGCCGGCTTGACCTCCAGCGCTCGCTTCTCTTCGGGACTCAACTGACCTGCCCAAAGAAAGCTACCCAACACGGAGCTCAGGACAATCGCGACCACGCCGAAGATCTTCATCGTTACGCCACCTCCGAATGATCCAAGTAAAAGGAACGCCGCCCGTCGGCGCCCAAGTTGCCAAGCTCACGCCCGCTCATGTGCCGGAGAAGATTGCAGTGTTGCCCTGCCACCCGCAGGACTGACGATCCGTCTAAGGCAGAATGCTTTGGTTGGTCGGGGACGTTGGCTTTGCCGCATACCGGGGAGCGGCTATTTTCGATCGCAGCCGCAACTCGCAAAGGCAAGAAAATACTCCCCCAAATCACGCGCAAACAACTTAGTCCAGTTACATGAAAATGTCAAAAAAGCCTGCCGATAAAGAGCATTTTGGCGCCCGCATAAGCGAAATAATTTCCAGTTTCGCAGCCTCTGCGCGCGATGCAGAAAAATCCATGCGGCCCATCAAAATTGACGATTGTACTTTCGCGACGTTTGCCATTAAACACTTAATATGGGGGAGAGTCGCCTCACCTTCGCGGCCGATCATGATGCTTGCGGCGTGGGTTTCATCGCACAGTTGGGCGGGCCCGCGTCTCATGCCGTCGTAGAGCGGGGGCTCGAAGCCCTGGCTCGCCTCGCCCATCGCGGAGGCGTGGATGCCGATGGCCGCAGCGGCGATGGAGCCGGGCTGCTGTTCGCAATTCCGAGGGCTTTCTTCCGTAAAACTACCCGCGCCCAGGGCATCGAATTGCCCGAAGAGTTTGGCGTGGGCATGGTGTTTCTTCAGCCGGGCTGCGAAAGTCACGCCATCGAAGCGATTCGAGGCGCGGTTGCGAAATTTAATCTCTCATTTCTTGGCTGGCGAACCGTTCCTACGAATCCGTCGATTCTTGGCCCACGCTCGAATGAATCTTTGCCGGTTGTACGCCAGTGTTTCATAGCACCCGTCACAGGATCTTCGAATCAACCGTCCCGTGGAGCGGAATGGTTCGAGTTGCAACTGTTCCGCTTGAGACAGGAATTGGAATCCCTCTCCGATTCGGTTTACTACTGTTCTCTGTCTTCCAGGACAATTGTGTACAAAGGATTGCTGACTCCAGAGCAGTTGGCGCCTTTCTATCCCGACCTCGATGATTCCGAGTTTGCCAGCGCGTTCGCTATTTTCCACCAGCGGTATTCCACGAACACGCAGCCCAGCTGGTCGTTGGCCCAGCCATTTCGCCTAGTGGCTCACAATGGCGAGATCAATACCATCAGCAGCAACCGGCGGTGGTTCCAGGCGCGATCTGCTGCGCTGCGCGGGCAGCTTGAACTGGACGAGAGCGCGACGCTGCTTCAGCCCGGAATGAGCGATTCCGCCAGCTTCGATAACGCGCTGGAAGCCCATATCAGAAGCGGTTCAAGCACCGTTGAGTCCATGTTGCGAATGGTGCCGCCGGCTTGGGAACACGATGATCAAGTGGACCCCAACCTGCGCCAATTTCTAGCTGAAAGTGCTACCCAGCATGAACCGTGGGATGGCCCTGCCGCTCTGATCTTTAGCGACGGCGAGATTGTCGGGGCGAAACTCGACCGGAATGGATTGCGTCCTCTGCGTTACACGCTCACCTCTGACGGTTTGTTGATTGTCGGCTCCGAGGTCGGCATCAGCGATCTCTCGGGCAAGCAGGTGATCGAACGGCAGCGGCTTGGTCCCGGCGAGATGCTGATTGCGAATCCCTCCAGCGGAATGTTTTTCCGGCCCAACGAAGTTGGCGGGTTGGTGCGCGCAAGGATGGAGCAACCCACGACTTCGGTGATCGTGGCTCGCCATCAGTCCGTTCCCACGACGATCGACGCGAATCGTTTGATGGCGGCTTTCGGCTGGACGGAAGACCAGTTCCGCATGCTTTTCCAGCCGCTAGTAGAACACGGCCAGGAGCCGCTCTGGAGCATGGGCGACGACGCCCCGCCGGCATTTTTGTCGGCGCTGCCGCGTCCTCTGTGGGATTACTGCAAACAACGCTTTGCCCAAGTCACAAACCCTCCCATCGATCCGCTGCGCGAAAGCAACGTAATGTCGCTCGATGTCTATCTGAGCAGGAATTTAAGGCTGAATTCACCTCTGATCGACGCGGGGCAACTGGACGCAATTGCCGAAGCGATTCCGATTAGCATCATTGATTGCACTTTCGCAATTGCAGGAGGGATCGCCGCCGCTCAAGAGCAATTGCTCCGGATTCGCGAAGCCGCACGAAAAGCAACGATGCAAGGCGGTGCTATTCTGATTACCGATCGTACGCTCGATGAAAGGCGCGCCGCTTTACCCGCGCTGCTTGCGGCTTCCGCCGCGTGGCGAGCTATGACCGATGCTGGTGCCTGGAATCTTCCGCTGTTGGTTGAAACTGGCCAGGCGGTCGATACTCATCATGTTGCGCTGTTGATTGCGGCCGGGGCCAGTGCGGTACATCCGTATCTTGCGATGAGCTTGGCGGATCGGCTGAATGGTGATCGGCTGAATGGTGAACGTGGCAGGGCTCGATCCGATCAGGATCGGCCGCGCCAAGATACAAGCGGTCCCGCACGTTACCGCGCGGCACTCGAAAAGGGATTGCGCAAAGTTCTGGCGCGCATGGGAATTTCGACCATCAGCAGTTACCGCAATAGCCAGATCTTCGAAACCATCGGGCTGGATCGCTCGGTGTGCGAAGAGTTCTTCGAAGATGCCGGCTGCACCCTCGGCGGCAAGTGCGTTAACGATCTCTTGCAAGACTGCATCTCGCGTCATACGGCAGGCTTCGGTTCTCCGGCCGCGGAGTTCCGCGACGCTGGTCTGTATCGCTTTCGTCGCAACGGCGAGCAGCACGCCAGTTCTCCGGAACTGGTGAGGCGCATGCATCGCTTCATCAAGGCTCCGACACCCGCGAATCAGGCCGCTTACGCCATGCTTTCAGAGGAGAGAAATAATGTCGCGGTTCGCGACTTGCTGGAAGTACGCCTTGGTGGGCCTTTGTCGTTAGATGAAGTGGAAAGCGAAGCCTCGCTGCTCAGTCGATTCAGCACGCAGGCGATGTCTTTGGGCGCCATCTCAGCGGAAGCCCATCAAACCCTGGCCATCGCCATGAATCGCCTGGGGGGACGCAGCAACACCGGCGAAGGTGGGGAGGACCCGAGCATCTACTACGAGCGTCCTGAGGCTAACAATCGCGTCAAGCAGGTTGCATCCGCGCGCTTTGGCGTTACCGCGGAATATCTGGTGCACGCCGACGAGATTGAGATCAAGATGGCGCAAGGTTCGAAGCCCGGCGAAGGCGGGCAGTTGCCGTCGTCCAAGGTCACGCCCTACATCGCACGGCTGCGCCACGCGATACCGGGTACGTCGCTCATTTCGCCGCCGCCGCACCATGACATCTACAGCATCGAGGACCTGGCCCAACTGATCTACGATCTGCGCGCGGTGAACCCAAACGCGCGTATCGGGGTGAAGCTGGTTTCGAGTTCGGGAGTCGGCGTCATCGCTACCGGCGTAGCTAAAGCCGGCGCGGACGTGATTACGATCAGCGGCCACGATGGCGGCACGGGCGCGTCGCCTCTCACCTCCATCAAGAACACCGGACTGCCTTGGGAGATCGGCCTGCGCGATGCCCATGCCGCGCTGCTGCGCGCTGGCCTGCGGGCTCGCGTGCGATTGCGCGTAGATGGCGGACTGAAGTTTGCCCGCGACGTAGTCGTGGCCGCGCTTCTCGGCGCAGAAGAATTTGGTTTCGGCACCGCGGCTCTCTTGGCCATCGGCTGCGTGATGGCTCGGCAATGTCATCTCAACACTTGCCCCGTCGGCATCGCCACGCAGGATGAAACCTTGCGCGCGCGCTTTGCGGGAAATCCGGAGATGGTGGAAACTTTCTTTCGCGGGCTCGCAGCTGATGTCCGCCAATTGCTGGCGGGAATGGGCGCGGGCTCGATCGACAATATTCTCGGCGACGTCAATCGGTTGCGGCCAAAGTCTTCAGAAGCCGAATTGAGTGTGGCATCGCTGTTGCAGCCTGTTGCCAATCCGCCGGCACAATTTCCCTGTCCGCGTGAGGATTCAAGCGCACTGCACCTTGAACTGAATCGTGTAGTGGATGATCTGGAATCACTCATCGTGCGTCCCTACCGTTTTGCGATCACGAATGAAGATCGGGCCGTAGGCGCTCACTTTAGCGGCGAAGTGTTGCGCCGGCATGGATCTGCATCCGGAAATTGGTTTGAACTCTCCGGGATGGAGATGAATGGCGTCGATTGCGCATTCACCGGCGTCGCGGGCCAGAGCTTTGGCGCATTTCTGATTTCCGGCGCGAACTTCCGGCTGAATGGCGAAGCCAACGACTACGTGGGCAAGGGCCTGTGCGGAGGTAGCATCGCCATTGCCGCGGACACGGAGGCGTCGCAACGAGGCGATGTACTGGTCGGCAACACTGTACTCTACGGCGCAACCTCCGGCGAACTTTTTGTTGCGGGCCGCGCCGGAGAACGTTTTGCCGTCCGCAACAGCGGCGCGCTTGCCGTGGTAGAAGGCGTGGGCCGCCACGGGTGCGAGTACATGACTGCGGGTGTGGTGCTGATTCTTGGCCCCGCGGGAGCCAATCTTGGCGCCGGCATGACTGGCGGCTTGACATACTTGTTGCCCGCGAATGCCGACGATCGTTTTAGCGACAGCCACTTGAACCTGGAATCGGTACGCTTCGCGACCATTGAGGTCCAGGAAGAAAAATGGCTGCGCCGGATTCTTCGCCGCCATCTGCAATTGACTGGAAGTCCCCGCGCCGCAGAGCTTCTTGCTGGCACCGGTCTGCCCTTGCTGAGAGTTGAGCCGGTTGCGCCACCATGCTCGATCGAAGAAGCCTGGTCGCCCATTCTTACCCGCCTTGCAAAGCAGGAAAAACGAAGCTACAGTCACGATGAAACCGATTCTTCCCAAAGGCCAATGGTGCAGTGAAGGGCGCGTGAACGTCACATGAATTTGCCGCCTCGTCCGCTATAATTCCCTACTCATGGATTTCGATCAGCTCGTCACCTTTCTGGAGGTTGCCCGTCAAGGCAGCTTCTCGCGCGCGGGAGAGAAAGTGTTCCGCTCGCAATCGGCCGTCAGTGCGCAGATTCGCCAACTGGAGCAGGAGTACGGCGACCGACTGCTCGATCGATCGGGAAAGTCAGTCAAGCTTACCCCTGCCGGACAGGTCTTTCACGAGTACGCATTGCGCATGAAGAAGTTGCGCGATGAATCGCTCGTAGCCGTGGCCGACCACGGCCAGACACCCCGCGGCACTTTGATGGTTGGAGCCAACGAAGCTACCTGCCTTTATGTTCTGCCTGAAGTCTTCGGCGAGTATTGCCGCCGCTTTCCCGATGTGCAAATCAGCATCTATCGCAACTTCACTTACAAAATTGTAGAGAAGCTGGAGAATGGATCGCTCGATGTTGGCGTGCTGAGCTTGCCGGTGCAATCTCCCAGCCTGAAGGTTCAGGCCATTTACCGCGACCGCCTGATGCTGATGGTGAGCCCGAAGAATCCATTGGCTAAGATGAAATCGGCGGAGATCGGCGATGTTGTGAAATATCCTTTATTGCTTCCGAAAACAGGCCACACGCGGCGGCTGCTGGACAAGCTCTTTCGCGAGTACAACACCGAACTGAAAGTAAGGATGGAGCTGCCAAGTATCGGAATGATCAAGAGCTTCGTCGCCGCCGACCTTGGCATTTCGCTGATCAGCGCATCCTTTGCCCGAGATGAAGTAGCCGCGGGCCGGGTGAAGCTGGTGGAGTTGCATGGAGCAGAATTGTGGCGTGAGCTTGGGCTCGCTTACCGGAGGGATCGAACGCTTTCAGTCGCGACAAAAACTTTTGTCACGGTGGTGCGTCAGCTCTCCAACTATCTCAAGAAGGACGGACCGGGGCATTCATAGCGCGGGCTGACCACCGCTGCATAGGTTAAGCGTGGCAGTCCCATAGAGTGAAGGGAATCCTGCGGTGAACGTCGGTTATTTGCAAGGCGGGCAAAGCTGCAGCGGTTTTCTGAATTAACGGCAAAAATTGGCGACGCATCGCTCACCGAGGATTGATGCGGCCGTCTCAGCGAGCGAGAACAATTGCGTCGGTGATCTGTGCAGCGTCCACTGCGGCTCTTACATCGTGCGTTCGCAGGATGTGCGCGCCTTTCATAATGAGGGCAGTATGCGCGGCAAGATTTCCATAGAGCCGGTCTTCGACGGCGGCATCCTTGCCATCTTTTGCCAAAGTGCGGCCCAGGAACGATTTCCTCGAGGTCCCAGCCACTAGAGGAAGCCCAAGCGATTGCAACTCCTGAAAGCGCCCCAGCAAGGGATAATTCTGGTCAAAACCTTTCCCGAAGCCGAAGCCCGGATCCACCGCAATCCTTTCGCGCCGCACTCCGGCCAGCACCGCTGCTTCCACGCGGTCTCTGAGTTCGCGCTTGACCAGCAGCACCACGTCGCCGGGCGGAGGCAAAGTCCGCCATTCTTCGGGGCGGCCGCGCATGTGCATCAGGATGGCGCCGCATTTCAGTTCGGCGATCGTCTTCCCCATTGCTGGATCCCATCGCAGGCCGCTGACATCGTTGACGATTTCAGCTCCGGCGTCAGCCGCGGCGCGTGCCACCTTTGCCTTGTAGGTATCGATTGAGATCACCGCATCTGGTCGTCTCTTCTTGAGCGCGGCAATCACCGGCAGAACCCGACGCTGTTCTTCCTCCGCGCTCACAGCCGTTTTTTCGATTTGCGAGGGCGCCGGGGAATTCCCCTTCTGACCAGGCTGATCCGGCGTGGTCGCAACTACTCTGGCCCCTGGTCGGGTTGACTCTCCGCCTATGTCGATGATGTCAGCGCCTTCGTCCATCAATTGGAGAGCATGCGCCGTGGCTTTTTCAGGATCGAAATAGCGATTGCCGTCGGAAAAAGAGTCCGGCGTCACATTGACGATACCCATGATCAAGGTGCGCTTGCCCAGTTCGAGGGCGCGCGCGCCCAGGTTCCACTGAAAGACGGCCCTCATGCTGCAGATTCCGTAGGAAGCATAAGTTGAAGGCGGAATGGGAGCATTGATTTACTAGCGGCGTCGCACCGCCGCCTCGCGCGCTCCCATGGAGCGAAGCGCCCCGGGGCCGGTGCCATTGGGGGGCTTTCGCATTCCATCGAGTAGCTCCTTCAACACGACCGCATTGTTGTGAGTGAGATCCTTTGATGAATAAAGGAGGGTGAGCCGCTTTCTTTTGTGCGCCAACTGATAAAGCGTTTGCAGATCGGCTTGCGCTTCGGGACGGGACAATTCCTTCAAGTAGCGCCTGCGAAAGAGCAACCACCGTTCCGGTTGGGCGTGATACCACTTGCGCAACTCGTTCGAAGGCGCTAGTTCGCGCAGCCAATCGTGCAGCACAACTTCATTCTTTCGCAGACCGCGAGGCCACAGCCGGTCGACTAGAATCCGCGATCCGTCGGAGCGCGACGGGGACTCATATACCCGCTTCAGGGCAATTGCCATGTCTTTCCAGCGTTTCCGCTTTCCTCTATCATTGTAAGTCGAGCGCAGCCGTAGCTGTTGTGGGAAACTGGAAGAGTTCATCGATTCTTAGAAATTGCATGCGAATAATTGCGCACCCCCTAGCATACGGAGTTCGAATGAAGCCTGACTTTCGCCGGTGGATAGTCGCCGTCCTGAGCATAGGCCTGGCCTCGGCTGTGCTGGCGGGTTGCGATGTCGAACGCCGCAAGTCGGACGCTGAACTTGGCCTCAATCCACAGCAAGCAGCCGGACGCAAGATTTATGACAACTACTGCGACCGCTGCCACCGGGCCTATTCCACCAAAGGTAAGAAGGGTCCGGGCCTTCAGGGCGTATTCAAACATCCCTATCTTCCGATCAGCGGCCTGCCGGCGAATGACGAACGGGTCAGCGAGATCATTCGTTTGGGCCGCAAGGAAATGCCGGGTTACAGCCAGACTTTGAGCTCGCAAGATTTGCAGGATCTGC
The DNA here is from genome assembly GCA_963710965.1 of uncultured Acidobacteriaceae bacterium. GTDB lineage: Bacteria > Acidobacteriota > Terriglobia > Terriglobales > Acidobacteriaceae > Sulfotelmatobacter. Next base: position 133,869 of record CAVQCP010000063.1, read on the forward strand.
TGGCCTACATGCACACGCTGTAGCGATGGCGTGGGATAATCCTTCCGTGAAAGATGCCACGCTGTCGCAGCTTTTTCGCAAGCTGCCATCCGTCGACGATGTAATGCGTGACCCAGCGGTCAGTTCATTCGCGGCTATTCATGGTCACGAGCTGGCCGTGGATGCGACTCGCGTTGTGCTATCCCGTCTGCGGCAAGAAATTACATCGGGAATGTTGCACGAAGATTCTCTGCAAATCGCGCTCGACGGTCTAGCGGCTGCGGTGCAGAGCCAGCTTCGGCTGGCGTTGCAATATTCTCTGCGCGCGGTGATCAACGCGACCGGCGTGATCTTGCACACGAATCTGGGCCGCGCTCCCCTCGGTCAAGCTGCGATTGAACACATCCGCGAGACCGCTGCGAGCTACAGCAATCTGGAGTTTGATCTCTCCGCCGGCGAACGGGGAAGACGCGACGCACATGTGGATCGTCTCTTCCAGCGCCTCCTGGGTGAAGATGCGCGAGAAGCAATCGCGACGATTGTCGTCAACAACAATGCGGCCGCAGTGTTGCTCGCTCTGAACACATTTGCCGAAGGCGGAGAAGTAATCGTTTCCCGCGGCGAACTGGTTGAGATCGGTGGCTCATTTCGCATCCCCGATGTGATGGCCAAGTCGGGAGCGATTTTGCGCGAAGTTGGGACCACGAACCGAACCCGCGTCGCGGATTACGAGCAAGCGATCACCGAACGCACGCGGCTTCTGCTTCGTGTGCATCGATCCAATTTCGAGATTACGGGATTTACTGCGCAGCCTTCGACAGCGGAGTTGGTCGACCTGGCACGCCAGCACGGCATTCCACTCATGGAGGATCTCGGCAGCGGAGCGCTGTTCGATCTAAGTTCTATTGGAATCGCTGGGGAACCTGATGTACTCGACAGCCTGCTTGCCGGGGTCAACGTCGTAACCTACAGCGGCGACAAGTTACTGGGCGGACCGCAGGCAGGATTGATCAGCGCTACTTCGAAACTAACGGCCCGCATGCGATCCAATTCCTTGTTCCGCGCTCTGCGTGTCGATAAACTGATTTATGCCGCGCTGGAGGCAACCCTCCTGGAGTATGTGCGGCGCAATCACGACGCAATTCCCACGCTGCGCATGATGCGGCTGCCAAAAGATGCAATTGGAAAACGCGCTGAGGCAGTCGCCGCGCGCCTTTCGACTTCGACTTTAAAGATCGAAATTGTTGATGGCGAGTCGATTATCGGCGGCGGCGCCGCGCCATCTTCTGTGTTGCCGACGCGGTTACTGGCGGTCACTAGCGACAATCTGAATGCCGATGAACTGGCAGCGCACCTACGCAATTCGGACCCGCCGATCATTGCCCGGGTCGAGGAAGGCCGCGTGGTCCTCGATTTACGCACCGTCTTTCCGGAACAGGATGCGACTGTGGCTAAGGCTATGGTTCGCATCGCGGCCTGACGTTATTGCATCGAAGCAGTATTGGCTACGCTGTACACAATCGGACATTCGACGCGTCCGCTCGAAGACTTGATCGAGTCTCTTCAGGCACACGCCATTCAATCGCTGGTTGACATTCGGGCGTTCCCCATGTCACGGCGGCTTCCGCAATTTAACCGCGAATCTCTGCAGGATAGTTTACCGCAAGCTGGACTCCGCTATGTTTGGATGAAAGCTCTCGGAGGATACCGAAAGAAGATCGATGAAGACTCCCCACACATTGGACTTCGCAATCAGAGTTTTCGCAACTACGCCGATTACATGCTGACCGCGGAATTCAGAGCTGCTGCCGGCGAACTGGTGAGTTTGGCTGAAGCTGGGCGTACGGCGTACATGTGTGCCGAGCGGGTATACTTCCGATGCCATCGTATGCTGGTCTCCGATTGGCTGGTGGCGCACGGCCATGTGGTGATGCATATTGATGGAGTAGGCTCTGCCAAGCCGCACAACCTGATGGCAGAGGCACGCATGATCGACGGGAAACTGATTTATCGCGGCGACCGCTTGCTGTAGAGTTTCGAAACTATGATCGTCGGCACAGGCATCGACATTGCGGAAGTCCCGCGGGTTCGGCACTCGATCGAGCGCTTCGGCGAGCGCTTTCTCCAGCGTATTTATACGGCTGGCGAAATGCGCTACTGCGACTCGAAGGCCAACCGCGTCGAGCGCTATGCGGCTCGCTTTGCCGTGAAAGAAGCAGCCATGAAAGCTCTGGGCACGGGGTGGAATCACGGTGTGCGCTGGCGCGATTGTGAGGTGGTGCGCCTTCCCGGCGGACGCCCAAATATCGCTTTCCACGGAAAAGCTGCCGAGGTGGCGGCAAAGCTCGGAGTAAAAAATGCATCCCTCTCGCTCACGCACACGGCCGAGCAAGCCTTCGCGCAAGTCATTCTTGAAAACTGAAAGAGCAATAGTTGATGGTGGTTCGTGCTTAGTGGTTCATTCCGGACGCGCCGCAGCTACCCACGAATCACTAACCTCTGCCCCGGCCTTCTGCTAGACTGTCGCATTCCAGCAAACATGTCCGCGACTATCCAAGCGCCGCCGGTTACTTCTTCGTCCATCGAAATTCCCGAACCCACGATCCTTCTGGGATTGGGGCTCACGAGCTTTGCGGCCTTACTTTTGGAGTTGGCCCTCACGCGATTGTTCTCTGTCGTTCTCTTCTACCATTTCGCGTTTCTTGCCATATCCATTGCCTTGCTCGGCTTGGGTGCGGGCGGTGTCTTCGCCTACTTGTTTAAGAAGCGTATGGGGCGCACGGATACGCGCACTCTCGCGGCCCGTTTGTGCATTGCAAACTCCCTCACCATATTCATCGTGCTCGAGGTCGTCTTGCATGTTCCAGTGGCGCTCAACGTCACCGGGAAAAATTTCCTGCACCTGACCATCCTCTATTTGGTCGCGGCTGTTCCTTTCTTCCTGACTGGATTGCTTTTCTCTGTCGTCTTTGCGCGCGAGACCTGGCGGGTTCCCCGGCTCTACGGGGCTGACCTGAGTGGAGGAGCGCTGGCCTGCCTGGCAATTGTTCCACTTCTCAACTGGGTTGGCGGGCCGAACACGATTCTGGCATCGGCCGTGATCATGGCTGTGTCCGCGATGATCTGGACCACAGGCTCGCTTACACGCCGTGTCGCTGGCGGTCTCGTAATTGGGTTCGCCTTGCTGATCGCGGCCAACCACTCCAATCGTCTGATTGACATTGTCTATGCCAAGGGCATGTTTCGCGACCCCGCCTGGGTAGAGTTCGCGCGCTGGAATGCTTTGTCGCGCGTGGAAGTCGACCGGCAGGGACAGGGCAAGGCCATCGTGATCGATGCCGATGCTTCCACTTACATCATGAGTTGCGATCTGGCGCACTGGCGCGGTTCGGAGTGGGAGAGCAATCTTATGTCGGCTCCGCCGGCACTGGCCAATGTTCTACGGCCGCATGGGGATTTCGCGATTATCGGCCCTGGCGGTGGGGTCGACGTGCTGCGCGCTGTGGCGAGTGGCAGTCCCAGCGTGACCGGTATCGAAATCAATCCCATTATTGCCGACACGATTATGCGCGGCCGTTACGCCGATTACGCGCTGCATCTTTATGACCGGCCAGACGTGCACATCCACGTCACCGACGGCCGCTCGTATCTCCGCTCCACATCGCAACAGTTTGATGTGGTGCAAATGACCCTGGTGGATACGTGGGCTTCCACCGCGGCCGGAGCCTTCGCGCTCAGTGAGAACAATCTCTACACCGTCGAGGCTTTTCGCGAGTATTTCGAACGTCTCAAGCCCGATGGGATGATTGCGATCACGCGCTGGGAGTTTCGCCAGCCGCGCGAGGCGCTGCGCGTGGTTGCGGTGGCCATGGAAGCGCTGCACGGCTTGGGGGTAGCGAATCCAGCGCGGAACTTTATCGTGGCTTCACAAGGACTGCTCAATGAGGATGGAATCCCCGTAGTCGTGCTTGCAAAAAAGACTCCGTTCACGGCGCAGGAGGAATCGGCGGTACAGGCTCACTTTGCGAAGTACAGCCGGCTCGCTCCTATTTACCAGCCTTCGGAGCCCGACATAAAGCTGGCAGGGCAGAATCCGTTTGCCGATCTGATCGCAAGCAACGATCCTTATCGCTTCGCGCTGGGTTACACCTACAACGTGGCGCCGGTTATGGATAACGCTCCTTTCTTCTTTTTTACACTCAAAGCCGGGCAAATCCTGGGCGCGGAAGGTTTGCGGCGCGGCATCGACTGGAAGGTAAACCTCGGAGTTCTGGTCCTGCTGCTGGTGCTGGCGATCTCGCTGGTAGCAGTGCTGAGTTTTCTGATTTTGCCGCTTGCGATTCATTCCAGCCGGCAGTCGCCGATTCCGCTGCTTTACTTCGTGGCCGTGGGCGTGGGTTATATTGTGGTCGAGATCGCTTTTATTCAGCGCTTCGTCCTTTTTCTGGGACATCCCACGTACGCTCTCACAGTTGTAATTTTTCTGCTGATGCTATCCAGTGGCGCGGGCAGTTTGCTTTCGCGGCGCTGGCTGCTTCGCCCCGAGATGGTCTGGATCCCGCTGGTGTTGATCATTGTGGCTTTGACGGCGAACGTATTTTTTCTTTCGCATGGGCTCGCGGCTTGGGTAGGTTTGGCATTCCGCTACCGGCTCATCATCAGTGCAATCCTGCTGGCGCCGCTCGGCCTGATGATGGGCATGCCTTTCCCCACCGGCTTGCGCGCTCTGTCGGCTATGGCCCTTGCCGCGCCGGCCTCGACGTTGGATAACGAAAATCAAAACCAAAATGAGGATAAGGCTGTGGAGTGGGCTTGGGCCATGAACGCAGCCGCGAGTGTGCTCGGGTCTGTGCTCGCCATGGTGATTGCCATCCAATTTGGCTTGAACGTCACCCTCGCTTGTGGAGTCGCCGCTTATCTTCTCGCTTTTTTGTTGCTGCCCACTCTTCGTGCGCAACCCCACTGACTACGCCATTTTGTTATCATGCTGCGAGGGCTGGGAGCCGTGCGAACTGTTCCTCAAGGCCAAAAGAAAGCGCCGCAGATCGCGGAATAAGGAAATCATTTGCCGAGCCAGCAGCAGATCAAATGGTCGCAACTTCGCGTCGGCCTTACGGTGATTTTTGCCAGCATCGTACTGGCTCTGCTCTTGTTCCTCATGTCCGGGACAGGCGGCTTTTTCTCCCATCGGATTTTACTGAAGTCTTATTTCGATAATGCGGAGGGCCTGCGCGAGGGTGCCCCCGTGCGTCTCAGCGGAGTAGATATCGGCAACGTGGTAAAGATCGGCATCGTGAACGTTCCCGACAAACGGCTCACTCCCGTGGAAGTGATCATGAAGGTGAGCACGAAATACGATTTCGACCTGCGCCGCGATTCTGTGACCTCTCTCGATACGGCGGGAGTGCTGGGCGAAACCTACCTCGACATCGACAGTTCGCAAGCCTCCGGTCCTCCGGCGCAGAATGGCGACACGCTTCCCACCAGCATCCATCCCGACTTCAATGAGGTGGTGCGCTCCAGCCAGAGTACCTTGCAGAATATGGATGCGCTGCTGAAGCGCGTCGACCGCATCCTCGGCTTCGTTGAAAGCGGGAAGGGTTCCATCGGCAAGTTGATTTACGACCCAGCCTTATACGACGAATTTTCGAAGACGGTCACCGAATTCAACGGAGTCGTCGATCAGATCGCCAAAGGAAAGGGCAGTCTGGGTCAACTGATCAACAGCAACGACGCATACACCAAGTTTCTCGCCACGCTCGACAAGATGAATGGCGTGATCGATGATTTGCAGGCTGGCAAGGGCACGGCGGGAAAATTCCTGAAGGATCCCTCTCTCTACGACAATGCCAACGAGACCATCGCTAACCTGAAGCAGGTGAGCTCGGACCTGAATGCCGGCAAGGGAACTGCAGGAAAATTGCTGAAGGACGACGAACTGGCGAAGAAGATCGATACCACGGTTACGAAACTTTCAGAGCTGACCAGCCAACTGGAGGCCGGCCAAGGCACGGCAGGAAAACTTCTGAAAGACGAGGCGCTCTACAACAATGCCAACAAGATGCTCGAGGAGTCGCAGGGTCTGATTAAGGCGATCCGGCAGGATCCCAAGAAATATCTTAGTATCAAACTGCACATCTTCTAGGAATTTTGCAATCTGGGAATCGGGTAATTTGTAAATTGAAAAGCTAAGGTTTTGCAATTACGAAATTACCATTACCCATTTCTTTAGTGTTCTCCGATTCCGAAGACTGCGCTCAGCAGCAGAATCGTCAGAACTCCAAATGAGATCGCGGTGTACTTCCAATCTTTTTCGCGCAGAAAAAGCACGCCCGCAACCAGCACTCGAATTACCGGAGTCGCGAGCATCAGCAGGACACCTGCGCGTTCAATGTCTGCCGGAATATGGGAATGACTGAAGAGTGAGAGCAGCAGCCCGGCCAGCATGACAAAAAAACAGCTGAAAGCTCCCACGCGCAAAACCATGGCGACCACCCGATCGAAAGCCGGCTCTCGCACTTGACTCATGCCGCGCCTCCCCGCAGGAGGTGCAGGCACAAGTGTCCGGCCAGATAGAGCATGATGCCGACGAGCAGGTAGACGACGTACTTGGTCTGAATACGCGGCGCCAGCCGCGCACCCAGCAGCGAACCGAGGAACACGCCGACTGCAAGCGGAGCGGCGATCTCCACCAGAATGTCGCCCCGCCGGTAATAGACAATGGCGCTGGCCGCCGCGGTCACCCCGATCATGAAATTCGAAGTCGCCGTAGCTACCATAAGGGGAACATTCATGAAAATGTACATGACGGGAACCTTGATGGGGCCGCCGCCGATACCGAGCAGGCCAGAGAGCCCGCCCGCCAGGAGGGAAGCTCCCAGGCCAAGCGGATAATGTGTCGGCTCGTATGGCGGAATCGAAGCTGAAGAACCGTTACTTTGCGCGGACGGAATTTCTTCAGTTTTTACCTTGCCGCGGCGCAGCAGAATGGTCAGGGAGCTGTATAACAGAAAGCCAGCGAAAATTCCTTCCAGCCAGTTGCGATTGAAGTAGCCAACCAAATACGCAGTTACGGCGGCTCCGAGAGAAGTAGCCAGTTCGAGCGTCATGCCCAGGCGAATGTCGGTGGTATGACGCTGCAGGTGAACGGAAGAACTGGCTGCCGAAGTGGTGATCACGGCTACCAGACTTGTACCAATTGCCTCTCGGATCGGGATTCCGAAGTGCAGCGCGAGTATCGGGGTCAGGATGATACCGCCGCCGATGCCGGTCAGCGCCCCCAGCAATCCCGCGAAGAATCCCAGCACCACCAGCAGCACACTTAGCATTGTTGCGGCTAGCTCACCACCCGCGGCGCGGACGTCGATTCTGCCTGCTCGTGTGCGTGATAGCTCGACCGTACCATGGGTCCGGATTCAACGTGCCGGAAACCGAAGCGTAGTGCCTCATTCCGCAAGTGGCGAAATTCCTCGGGCGTGTAGAAGCGCGCGATTGGCAGATGATCGCGCGAGGGTCGTAGATACTGGCCCACAGTAAGAATATCGACGCCGCGTTCACCGAGGTCGCGGAACACTTCGACCAGTTCATCGGTCGATTCCCCCAGTCCCACCATCACGCCGCTCTTGGTTACCATGCCCGGTGAAATTTTCTTGGCCTTTTCCAGCAGAGTAAGTGTGCGCTGGTAGCGTGCCCCGGAGCGTACCACGCGATAAAGCCGCGGCACGGTTTCAGTATTGTGATTGAGCACGTCGGGTCGCGCGTTGAGCACAATGTTCAACGGCTCTTCCAGACCCTGAAAATCCGGGATCAGCACTTCGATGCGGCAATCGGGAGTGAGTTCGCGAATCTGGCGAATCGTTTCGGCAAAAATCCGCGCACCGCCAACATTATCGTCGTCACGATTGACGCTGGTCACAACCGCATGCTTCAGGCCCAGGGTGGCAACCGCCTCGGCCACGCGGTGCGGCTCATCCCCATCGATCGGCTCCGGACGGCCCTTCGGCACTGCGCAGAATCCGCAGCGGCGGGTGCAGATATCGCCCAGGAGCATGAACGTCGCGGTCTTGTGATTCCAGCACTCGCCTATGTTCGGACATTGCGCCGACTCACAAACCGTGTGCAGTCCCAACCCGCGCGCCAACTTTTTCAAATTATGAAAGTTATCGCCGACCGGAGCTTTGGCTCGCAGCCAGTCTGGCTTAGGCTGGCGAAGCGGTGGCGCAAGCTCGATCTGGATCAGTTGGGAGGCACCGGCCATCCCTTGATTCTACCAGTTCAACCCACCTCGACCAGCCCGTAGGTATGTTGCCACTTGGTGCGTAGGGCAACCAACGCCCGGCTGATTTCCACCTGCGTGACTTCGGCATTAGGCCCAGCCATCACCGCCGCGGCCTCGCGTTTCGCCAGCTCCAGCAACTGCCGGTCGCGGATCAGATTAGCCACGCGGAAGCTCGGCATTCCGGCCTGGCGTGTGCCAAAAAATTCTCCCGGCCCGCGCAATTCGAGATCGAGTTCCGCGATCTGGAAGCCGTCGTTCGTCTTGACCATGGCTTCCAGTCGCCGTTCTCCATCCTCAGTGACTTTGCCGCCGGTCATGAGAATGCAGTAGGATTTCGCCGCCCCGCGTCCAATGCGGCCGCGCAACTGGTGAAGCTGCGACAGGCCGAATCGTTCCGCGTGCTCGATCACCATCACCGTTGCGTTGGGCACATCGACGCCAACTTCAATCACCGTGGTTGCGACCAGAATCTGCAACTCGCCTTTCTGGAACATGCGCATGACCTGGTCTTTCAATTCCGAATCCAGGCGCCCGTGCAGAAGCCCGACCTTCATATCGGCGAAGACCTTTCCGCTCAACTCGCGATACATCTTGACCGCAGCTTTCAGTTCGGTCTCTTCGTTTTCCGCGATCACGGGATAGACCACGTAAACTTGATGTCCCTTGGCGACCTGCTTGCGCACGAAATCCCAAACCTCGGGGGAACGTTCGTCGGTGATTCTTCGCGTAACAATCGGAGTGCGACCCGGAGGAAGTTCGTCGAGCACGCTGAGATCGAGATCGCCGTAAAGCGTCAAGGCCAGCGTGCGCGGGATCGGAGTGGCCGTCATGACGAGCACGTCAGGTTCGGGACTTTGTAGCGCCGGCGCCCCGCCGGCTGTCGCGAGCGCATCTTTCGCTTGCCGGCCGTCAGATGCCGCCAGGGATGGCGGCGCTACTTCTGATTTCTTCATCAACTTCAAGCGCTGCAAAACGCCGAAGCGATGTTGCTCGTCAACGATGACCAACCCAGGGCGCGCGAACTCGACTTTCTCTTCCAGCAGGGCGTGCGTGCCAATGACCAGCTGCGCATTGCCTTGGGCAATATGCCGGCGGATCTCGCGCTTGCGGTCATTTTCCAGAGAGCCGGTCAGCAGGACGATGCGATATCCGGCATTCTCCAAGATTCGTCGCGCCGAAAAATAATGCTGCTGCGCGAGAATTTCTGTGGGCGCCATCAGCGCCACCTGATAACCGTTTTCAATCGCGATGATCGCCGCCTGAAAGCTGATAATAGTTTTGCCCGAGCCGACATCTCCCTGAAGCAAACGCCGCATGGGGTGCGGTTTTTGCATATCTTCGGCGATTTCTTTCAGCACCCGCTTCTGCGCCGTCGTGGGGTGAAAGGGCAAAATTTTCTTGATCGCCTGCCGCACGCGATCGTCGATGCGAAAAGCAATCCCGGTCTGTGCTTTCTGCTGGCGGCGTTTTAATTCCAATCCCAGCTCGATGAAAAATAATTCTTCAAAGATCAATCGCACGTGCGCCGGAGTGCGCGACGATTGCAAGTCATCAAAACTCTCGCCCGCCTCGGGCCAATGAACTTTCCACAAAGCTTCGCGTGGCGACACTAACGCCAGGCGCTCGCGCACGGCTGTGGGAATTGTTTCCGCGAGCTCGGGAGTCAAATCTTCCAGCGCTTTGCGTATCACGCGCCGAAACCAGCGAGCCGTGATTTTGCCCTGTCCCGCCGACTCATAGATCGGCACGATGCGTCCCACTTCGAGCGAGGTTGCCGCCTTATCCTCTGCGGCATCTGAGTCAGCATCGCCCAGCATCTCAAACTGCGGCTGCATGATTTGCAGCTCTCCACTGCGCGAGTCCTGCTCGACCTTGCCGTAGAGCGCGATCAACTGGCCGGCCTTGAATTTGTCTTGCAGGTAGGTGGCATTGAACCAGAGACAGCGCAGGCGCGAGCGTCCCTGGCCCACGGTGAGTTGGAAGATAGGCATGCGGCGCGTGCGAAACAGGCCGGAGTTTCTCACTTCGCCAATCACGGTCGCCATTTCGCCGGCGCGCAATTCGGCGATCCCGCGCGGATTCAGCCGGTCTTCATAACGAAACGGCAAGTAGTTGAGCAGATCGCCGACCGTGGCAATACCCTTGGTGGCAAGAATCTCCGCCAGCTTGGGACCAATCCCTTTAACGTATTGCACCGGCGTGGTGAGTTCGAGCATGACAGAGCTTTCCTGAGAATGGTAGCAGGAGGGGAGGCCGCCGACGCTCCGAGTGGTCGGGTTATTGCGCGGGGCTTGTGAGCTTTTCGAGTTCGGCGTTTAGGTGGACGTTACTTCCGCCAGAAACTTTCACGGTTCGCGCCCAATCTTTGAATCCCGTCTTAGACACTGTGATCGTGTGATCGCCCTCGACGACCTGAACATCGGAAGGAGTATTGCCCACGAAGCTGCCATCGACTTCTATGTCGGCACCAGAAGGAGAAGACTCAACATTCACTTTTGCAGAGGCGAGGGCGGTACCCTGCTCAGATCCATCTGCGGCGACGAATTGCGTTTGAGGGCTCGGCGGCAATGGTGGTTGAAATTTTGCAAGGTCCATCTTTACGTCGCCATTTACGTACGCGGTGATCTCCGTTCCCTTCGGAATGCTGATGTCCTTTCCGTGCATAAACAGAAAGAATGGGGCGGCAGGAAAGAAAACCAGGCTTGTCACGACCATCCCACCAACCATGCCGCCGGTGTGCCCTCCGCCTTTGACGTTTTTCACCGCTCGCAGGGCAGCCTTGTCGCCGCTGGCCAGTTTCACATAATCAATATTGATGTCGAGCTTTCCACCGCGCGCCATCCTTCTCTTGGCTTGAGCTTCGGTAACTGTGGCGAAAGCCAGACCTCCTTTCGCGATAACCAACGTACTGTTCACTGTGATGTCATCCAGAGTTTCAAAGTCCACGGTGTCGCCTACGTGCGCATCGGCGGAGGAGATCGTCCGATTCAGGCGCAATCGGACCGGGCTTTCATCTTCCAGAACGAAACCCTTGTTCGACGTAAAGTCCGTTTGGGTCGCCTGCGCTTGCACGGTTGATTGTTGTGTCGCGGGAGTTTTGTCGGGTGAACTTTGAGCCGGCAATAAGGTGCAGAATAAAAACAGAGAGACAAGACACAGAGAGAATCGCGCTTTCATAAACCCTCCGTCTTATGTTTGAAACGGGTCGGGGAAGGGAACCTGGGAAGACTCATTATCCTCTCGGTGGGACAAATGTCAAATCAAATCTCCTCATATCCGCAGTTGATACCCAAAGAAAAAGGAGCGCACGCCGCGCTCCCTTTGTTGAATGGGCAATCACTGATAACGGACTTTTAGTACTTGGGCACTTTCGGATCGACCCTCTCGGCCCATGCGGTGATCCCGCCCGCGAGATTGTGGACCTTTTTGAACCCCGCCTGCTGCAGAAATGCGACCGCTTTCGCGCTGCGGCCGCCCATCTTGCAATGGACGACGATTTCGCGGCTGGAATCGAGTTCATTCACGCGATTCGGCAGATCATTGAGCGGGATCAAATGTCCACCGAGGTTGCAAATCTGATATTCGTGCGGCTCGCGCACGTCGAGCACAAAAAGATCCTCTTTGGCATCGAGCCGCCGCTTCAAATCTTCTACTTGGATTTCGGGAACGCCATTCGACACAGACTTTTCCTCCCCACGAATTCCACAAAACTCGTTGTAGTCTATCAGTTTCGTGACCGTGGGATGGGTGCCGCAGACCGGGCAATCGGGATTCTTGCGCAGCTTCAATTCGCGAAACTTCATGCCCAGCGCGTCGATCAGCAGCAGCCGACCGATCAGCGGCTCGCCCACGCCGAGAATCAGCTTGATTACTTCGGTGGCCTGCATCACGCCCACCAAGCCGGGCAGAATGCCGAGCACGCCGCCTTCCGCGCATGATGGCACTAACCCAGGCGGCGGCGGCTCGGGATATAGGCAGCGATAGCAGGGCCCCTTCTCGGTTGCGAAGACGCTGGCTTGGCCCTCAAAGCGGAAAATCGATCCGTACACGTTCGGCTTGCCCGTAATCACGCACGCGTCATTCACCAGATAGCGCGTAGGAAAATTGTCCGTCCCATCGGCGATGATGTCGAATTCGCGAAACAGTTCGAGCGCATTTTCGCTGCTCAAGCGGGTGTCGAACTTGCGAACCTTCAAGAAAGGATTGATGCCGGTCAGCTTCTCCGCTGCGGAATCCAGCTTTTTTCGTCCTACGTCGGCGGTCGAGTGGATGATTTGCCGCTGCAAGTTGGTGTAATCCACCACATCGAAATCAACCAGGCCAAGCGTGCCGACACCCGCAGCGGCTAGATACAAGGCGAGGGGCGAACCCAGGCCACCGGTGCCGATGCACAGGACGCGCGCCGCCTTCAGCTTGCGCTGACCCTCCATGCCAACTTCGGGCATGATCAAATGGCGCGAGTAGCGCAGGATTTCCTCTTTGCTCAGTGTTTCTGAAATCGCAGTGATAGTAGCCATGGGCTCCTCGGATCGTCTATTACTTTTGATGCACTGTTGGCGATTGGCGGGCCAGGCCTGTCCTGAACCTGTCGAAGGAAGTGCCCGCGCCACACAATCCACCACCACATCCTTAGGCGCGCAGGTTCAGATTGCGCCGCCGGCGATTGACGGCACGATCGAAAGCGTATCGCCATCTTTCAGCGCTGTCGCTTCCTTCTCCAGGTAGCGAATGTCCTCGTCATTCAAATAGAGGTTTACAAAAGCGCGGAGTTTGCCATCATCGTTGTAAAGATGACGGCGCACGTCGGGGTACTTAGCCACCAGCGCCGCCATAGCTTCGGCCACGGTGGCGCCCGAAACTTCCACGGTCGATTGTTTGCCCACATATTGCCGCAGGGGAGTCGGAATGTGAATCGTTCTCATAGTCTAAGCATAACGGATGCGGCCAGCCCACAGGAAGATTCACGAGAGCTACCTGCTCCAAGGTGGTTCCCGCGCGCAAGGCGGCTGTAATCCGGTGCGCGTAGAATTGAGTGCGACTGAGGAGAATTCATATGACGATTTTTGATCCAGCACGGGGCAGAGTAATTGATGGTGGTGGCGGACACGTCGGAAGCGGCGGATTACTGCGCCTGATCGGTCTAGGGATTGCCGCATTTCTGGTGGTGATTTTGTTGTTCAGTTCGGTCACCCGAGTCGGCACGGGACACGTGGGTGTGCTTACTCTGTTTGGCAAAGTCACGGGCGAGACCTTGGGCGAGGGCATGCACCTGATTAATCCGCTCAAGACCAATAACGAAATGTCGGTGCAGACTCAGACCTTGAAAGAGTCCGCCAGCGTGCCTTCCAGCGAAGGCCTGATGATGAGCTTGGACACTTCTCTCATCTACCATCTGAATCCGGATCGCGCCTCGGAAGTTTTTCAGAAGATTGGTGCGGACTACGAAAACGTAGTGGTCGAACCCACGTTGCGGTCGGCGATTCGCGAGGCTACCGCCTCCCACACCGCCAATGCACTTTACACCGGCGAGCGGGAGATGGTGGGCAAGCAGATCTTCGATCAGGTCACGGCCCAGTTGAACCAGCGCGGCATCCTGGTCGAGAACGTGCTCCTGCGCGACATTCAACTGCCCACCACGCTGAAAGCCGCGATCGAAGCCAAACAGCAGGCCGAGCAGGAATCTCTTGCCATGAACTTCCGACTGCAGAAAGAAACCCAGGAGGCACAGCGCAAGCGCATCGAGGCCGCCGGCGTGCGCGACTTCCAGCAGATCGTTGCGCAAGGCATCACGCCCTCATTACTGGAATGGAAAGGCATTGAGGCTACGGAGAATCTGGCCAAGAGCCCGAACTCGAAGGTGGTCGTCATCGGGAACAACAAGAACGGGCTGCCCCTGATTCTGGGACAGTAGATTCTGGCCAGTAGAGTTCGTTAGCCGGAGGCGACGGCGTTCTGACGCTGCTACCATCACACTGTGTCCCAGCTTCTCGACATTCGGAATTTGAATATCAACTTCGCCCCGCGGGCAGCCCCCGGGCAGCCCGGCGCAGCCGTCCTCCAGAAAATTCTTCCCGCGGTGCGCGACGTAAGCTTTTCGGTCGCGTCCGGCGAAGTTCTAGGTCTGGTCGGCGAGTCGGGCTCTGGCAAGTCGATCACTTCGTTGGCGGTCATGCGCTTGTTGCCGCCGCAGGCAAAAGTTTCCGGAGAAATTCTATTTTCGGAGAACGGAGCCAGCCGCAATCTCGCGACTCTGGCCGAGGACTCCGTCCGCCAGCTCCGCGGCTCGCGCATCGCCATGATCTTTCAGGAGCCGATGACGGCCCTGAATCCGGTGATGCGGGTCGGCGACCAGATCGCAGAAGCGGTTCTCGCTCATGGCAAGCGCACCCGGCGCGAAGCGGAGCAACTGGCCGTGCAGGCGATGACCGACGTCGCCATCCCTGAGCCTGACCGGCGTGCCCGCGACTATCCCCATCAGCTTTCCGGCGGAATGCGCCAGCGGGTGATGATCGCCATGGCCATCGTAAACCGCCCGCGGTTGCTCATCGCCGACGAACCCACGACGGCCCTCGATGTAACCATACAAGCCCAGATTCTCGACCTGCTCGCGCAATTGCGCGCCCGGTTTGGTCTGGCTATGCTTTTTATCTCCCACGACCTCGCCGTGGTTTCGCAAGTCGCGGATCGTGTCGCGGTGATGTACGCGGGAAGCATCGTCGAACTCGGAGACAAAGCACAGATCTTTCAGGCACCGGCACATCCCTATACCCGCGGCCTTCTGCGAGCCGTACCCAACCTGAAAACCGATCGCCAGCGTCCCCTGGAAACCATCGAAGGTACCGTACCACCCCTGCACGAAATGCCACCGGGCTGTGCCTTCGAGCCGCGCTGCGAATTTCGCCTTTCCTCCTGCGCTCAGCGGCTTCCAGATCTGATCCAAGTTGCCCCTGATCATTGGGCGCGATGCCCGGTAGTGAATCCTTAACCGATGCGTTCGACTTCATGGCGGTGGATCCACAGGATCAGGAACAGCAGCGCGAGCAAAACAAAGTGAGCCCAGAAACACGCGTCGGGGTCTATAATCGCCATTTTGCCCGGTGCTCATTGCGCATACTGCTGCTAAGCGACATTCACGCCAATCTTGAAGCACTGGAAGCCTGCCTCGCGGCAGCTCCTTCTTTCGATGCTGTGGCCAATCTCGGCGACCTGGTCGGCTACGGGGCCAGCCCCAACGAAGTCATTGATCGCTGCCGCAGCCTGGGAGAGATTTTCGTTCGCGGCAACCACGACAAAGCCGCGACCGGACTTATCGAACTCGACGACTTCAATCCGCTGGCCGCTACTGCTGCCCTATGGACTCGTGAACGGTTAACTCCGGAGAATCGCGTCTGGTTGAAAGCTTTGCCGCAAGGCCCGGTTAACCTGGAAAACGTTCCTCAAGTGCAACTGGTCCACGGTTCGCCAGAGGACGAAGACACTTACGTCGTCTCCATCGGCGATGCGCTGGTGCCTCTGCTGGCGCGCACTACGCCGCTCACTTTTTTCGGACATACCCACCTGCAGGGCGGATTTTTTGCCAATGGCGACAGCGCCGACGGATTCCGGCCCGAATACCGCACGGTCGGCCAAGCCGAATCGATCGCGCTGCATTTGAAACCGAACACGCGTTATCTGCTCAATCCCGGCTCGGTTGGTCAACCGCGCGATGCTGACTGGCGTGCGGCTTTCGGTCTTTTCGATACTGAGGCGCAAGTCTTCCACTTTCACCGTACGCCCTACAATTTGAAAAACGCGCAAGATCGAATCGTTGCGGCGAACTTGCCTCCGCGCCTCGCCACCCGGTTGGCCGCAGGCCGCTGATTTTGTCCTCGCCAATTTCTTCGTAGCCTCCGTTGTAAACTCAGCACATGTCCTATCCCAGCTCTGGAAACAAAAGCCTGTTCGCCTCGCGGGAGGAGAATGTTCCAGCCCATTACCTGATTGCTCATAGCGACGGAGGCGCTCGCGGTAATCCCGGGCCTGCGGGTTATGGAGTCGTCATTCAGGATCAGACCGGCAAGAAAATCGCACACCTCAGCGAGTACCTGGGTCACCAGACCAACAACTTTGCGGAATATCAAGGCCTGATCGCTGCCCTCGAATATGCCCTCGAGCACGGCCCCAAAGCCCTGAAGCTGATCAGCGATTCAGAACTGCTGGTTCGCCAAATCAAAGGGATCTACAAAGTGAAGAATCCTACTTTGCAGGATCTTCACGGCCGCGCTAAGGAACTGATTGCGCAACTGGAATGGTTCTCGATCGGCCACGCCCTCCGGGAACACAACCGCGATGCCGACCGTCTGGCCAATGAGGCCATGGACAAGGGTATGGGAAGAGTTGCTGCGACCGACCGTGTGGCGCGGGCACCCATGCCCGCGGCTGCATCCGGCGAGGCGAATCATACGCCGCAGGAGTTCGAGGGCATCGTGCGGAACGGCGTAGTCGAACTTACCAACGGCACACTTGCTGAAGGCACCCGGGTACAACTTCGCGTCAAAAGGTAATGCGCATTTCACTCCGCCGCCGATGTGTGGTCGTGCACAATCTTCCACCCCTCGGGAAATTTGCGAAAGACCAGCGTGAATAGCCCATGCGGCGTTTTGCCATCGCTCATCGTCAACTTCCACGAGCCCCGCACGAACGCACCGGACTGCCCTAAGACCACCACCCGCAGGTTAGAAAATTCCAGTGTGCCCATTTCATGCCCGGGACTCGCGTAGGTCGCAAGGTAGCGATCCATCGTGGCCTGCCAGCCGTCGTGCTCCTTGGCCCCCGAAAAGAAAGTCAGCTCGGCGGAATTCCAGTAACCGGCCATGAAGCCCTGGAGGTCATGATGGTTCCATGCCTCCTGCTGTTTGTGGATGACGCGCTCGATGGCTTTTGCCTGATCGCCATACTCCTCAGGAGGTGCTTGTGCGGACAAGCTGTGGCAGATCGCAAGCGAAACAACGGGGATTAAGAAGAGGGAAAGACTTCCAACCAATTGCCGCATGCGCGCCTCCGATGGCAAATTAAGAAGCGCACCAGTTTCGCACAGGAAACAACCGGTTGTTAAGTTATTGACGCGTTGAGGGCTGCAGGTTCTTAGCTCTACGCCCGGCCCTTCTTGGCCGCGACCGCTTTGCCGGCGACTTCCCATGGCCGCTTCGGACGATCCACTGGCGGCTTGTCGTTATCCTTTACGCGGTCGTAATGGTAAGACTCGCTTACCGTTCCCAGGGATTCGTTATAAAGGCTGGGCAGCGCCAATCCGGCCTTCAGTTCTTCGGAGAACGACTGCAGCGCTTTGAGGTGCTCGGCCGTGGCTGGAATTTCCGTCTTCGAATTTTTCAAAAACTGCTGATAGCCGCGGTTCACCAGCTTCGAGATCTCGCTGCCGATCAAATATCCTGGATAAGCAAAAATCTTTACCCCATCTTCGGGCGTCTTCTGGATCGCCGCCGAGACGTTGTATTTTCTCAGGAACACGCGCCCATTCGTGCCTGGCGCTTCGGTCACGTCAAAGCCGTGCTCGCGCAACCAACTCAGCGCCTCGTCGTACGTCCGTGCTTCTATCGCTTTTGCCATGTTCAGTGCTTCCAATCTTTATAATGCCTAAGCGCCAGCCTTAGATGCACTCGATTCTGAAATTGTACGGCGCATATTTTTGAGGCTGCATCGCTCTTGCGGTCTGTTTCATCTAAACACACCATACTACATAACGCCTTTTAAGCCACGTTTGCATATTACGTTAGTACTCAGACATGGTTCGGCAAATGAGTCAGACATCCGCCAAATTGGCCGCAGATTGCTCAGCGCAGCATGCGCGTCCGCATGTCAATTGCGGAGTGGGACAGACTACGCTCGAATGTATCGGCAACACTCCCCTTCTGCGTTTTGATCGACTGACGCCACATCTCCCTGGCATCACACTCTTGGGCAAGGCCGAGTGGCACAACCCCGGTGGTTCGGTGAAAGATCGCGCCGCGGCGAACATCGTCGCCGAAGGGCGACGCACCGGACGGTTTGGTGTCGGCAAGATTCTGCTCGACGCTACCAGCGGGAACACCGGCATCGCCTATGCCATGCTGGGCGCGGCGGAAGGATTCCCGGTCACGCTGTGCATGCCGACCAATGTTTCGGTGGAGCGCAAGAAAATTCTCAGCGCTTATGGCGCGAACATTATTTATACCGAAGCTGGCGAGGGTTCTGATGGCGCCATTCGAATGGCGCGGCAGCTGGCCGCGAGCCAACCCGATTTATATTTTTACGCCGACCAATATTCCAACGATGCCAACTGGCTGGCGCATTATCACGGCACAGCCAATGAAATCTGGCAGCAAACCGAGGGGCGCATCACTCACTTTGTTTCGATGCTCGGCACGAGTGGAACATTTATGGGGACTTCGCGGCGGTTGAAAGAACTCAATCCCGCGGTACGCTGCGTCTCGCTTCAACCGGATTCGGCCTTCCACGGCATTGAGGGCGCAAAGCATATGGCGACCGCAATCGTCCCGAGAATTTACGATCCAACGCTCGCGGATGCGAATCTTGAGATCGCGACGGAAGACGCCCACGCCATGGCCCGGCGCATCGCCCGGGATTGCGGATTGCTGGTGGGAGTCTCTGCGGCCGCGGCTATCGTTGGCAGTTTGAAAGTGGCCGAGCAACTTGAGTTGAGAAGAGATCAGCAGGGCGTTTTGGTAACCATCCTATGCGACTCGGGTGACAAATACTTGAGTGAGAGATTCTGGACAGAATAACAAACACCCACCACGGAGGCACGGAGATACAGAAATGATCAAAAGGGAACAAATCCTGTTCTCCGATTTCTGCTCTGAAAGCCTTGGGTTGCTGTTCTCCGTGACTCGGTGTCTACATGGTTGGTTCTGACTTTGATGCTGAAACTATCCCACGCCGATCACGACGCCATTCGCCGACACGGCGAAGAAACCTATCCGCACGAGTGCTGCGGCGTACTGTTGGGCCACACCCAGGACGACGGCGCCCGCATCGTGACCTCGACGGCGCGCTGCGGCAATACGCGCGTCGACTCGCCGCAGAACCGCTACAACATTGATCCCCGGGAGCTGGTCCGCATCCAGCGCGAGGGGCGCGAGCGAGGCGAGGATATCGTTGGCTTTTATCACTCGCATCCCGACCATCCGGCGCAGTGGTCGACGACCGATTTAGCCGAGGCTCATTGGATCGGCTGCTCCTACGTCATCACCAGCGTGAATAAGGGCAAGGCGGTATTCACAAATTCGTTCGAACTGTCGGGCACGGACGAGTCGGACAAGCGCTTTCTCGACGAGACGATCGAGGTTGCCTAAGCCTTGCTGCCATGCAACGGAGTTCGTTCGTCATGCTTGCTGCTTGCGGGTTCTGCTTGATTTTCACAACCAGGTAACCGTGCATGAAGACAGTGAGGCTTGCTCTCGCATGGGCCAAGTCTGCGGAAACCCGCGCCCCGCGTGCCTATGCGCAAATTCGATCGAGGGCTTGCACTGATTTTGGTCACCCGCCTGTGGACGACCTGCACTCCGCTGAAAATGCGAGGGTTACAAATGTGAAGTTTTGATTGACTCTGAAATTAGAAGGAGTAGAAACAGAATCGTTCTTTGACAGCTTCTAAGGTTTTTCCGGTTGGTGCGGCGTCCGGGACTCAAGCCCAGTCACTCGGCTCATGCAAATGAGCCGGGAAGGCGAGCAAGGGTCATTAGCAAAGCGCTGGTCGAGACGAACAAGAAGATCCGTCGAAGGCAAGATAGAGTTCCGAGGCGTTGGGTAGGTTTTTCCGGTTGGACGGTGAGCCCGGAGCCCGAGCGAAGATCGCATGCAGCACCCCGCAAGGGAGGTCGCATAGCAGGTCAAGCAAGGGTCTAAAAGCGAGCTACTGGCCGAGACGAATGGACCCGACATTACCTCGGAACTCTTATTTATTTCGCGCAACATCTAGTACTCTCCCCACAACCCTTCCTCGGATTATCATGGAACGATGCCACGAGTTAAAATCACAGAGCCTCGTCCGAAACGTGTCGTGCTGAGCAAAACGAAATCGCAAAGAGAGAACTCCAGTATCGTCGATACCCTGGCGAGCATTCGCAGGGGTCTCGCGCAGGCCCGAAGAGGAGAAGGGCGACTGACCGACGATGTATTCAATGAACTGGAGCGAGAAGGTTAGATTGCGATATTCACGCCGACGATTGCGCCAGAGCGCCCGCCGGAATGATCGTTCGAAACGAATTCAGAATATCCCGAGCGTAAGCCAGACAATTGGCCTTCGCCGGAACCGATGACGCAACCCGCCGTGGATATTCGTCATAAGTTCGGCCTTCGAGTAGCCTACCTCGTTTTGCCTTCCTCACGCCGCCCCACTGCTTGAAGAAAAACGGCACGCGGGATTCTCTACATTGATCACGCACCGAGACAACCCACTCCTCTTTCATAGGACGCGCCCCCGGCCCGCTCTCGCCTCCGACAATCGCCCAGTTGATGCCGGACAAATTGAATGTGCCTAAATCTTCGAGTAGAGGTTCGATGGATAGGAACCGAACTCTCGCTGGAGCTTTCTGAAGATCGTTGATCCGGGGCAAGCCGTACTGCCTATCCTCTGCGCTCACGCCCCACCAGATGTGATCTTGTTCGGTGGCGAAACGCAAGCGCCCACTCAGCAATTCCCGCAACCTAGCCGATCTTTTTGTGAGCACTTGGAAGGGGTGCCAGTTCGCCTTGACCATGACCTTGCAAACCGCCTCAATGTAGTCGTCGGGTACGCCATCCTGGAAAAGGTCGCTCATCGAATTCACAAATACCAGCTTCGGGGAACGCCACAAGATCGGCTCGGTCAGCTTCGCGGGAATGAGGCGGAGATCGAACCCTTGCTCATAAGGATGCCCCTTCACTCCGCGAAACCGCTCCGCAAATGTCTCGGCATAACAGTGCTTGCAGCCGGGACTGATCTTGGTGCAGCCGCGAACCGGATTCCAGGTCGCGTCCGTCCATTCGATTTGAGAGTTAAGGGACATCGCTTCAACATTTGCTGACGCTAGACCTGGTTCATATCCACGCTGATCCCCGCCGCCCTGATTTCATTCGCAAGCTTCACACGCCAACCACCGCTGTCGTCATAGGCAATATAGATCACACCGTCCACGTCTGACGGGAGTTCGACCATATTCTTGTAGAGGGCGCAGACTCGCGGACGTCCAAGCTTGGCGAGGAAATAACCTAACTCCAGAATCACATTTTGGCGCGCCCTCGGATTGAGCTTCTTGTCAGATACAACCCGCCCGACATCATCAGGAGTCAAGAGCACAACTGCGAAGCCGACATCCGAATTCGCTTCAAACTTCTCGATCAACGTCTGCCCTCGATTCGGCTGTTCGTGCAGAATTATCGGCTGGAACCCGAGCTTCTCCAGAAAGCGGGCGACTGAATGCTTAACGGCTTCGTCGTGACCGTGAACCAAGAAAATCTTTCGAGAGTCAGATTGCACGGAGGTCATCCCTTCCACTTTTAGAGGTTGAACAACGCCTTCAATTTGTTCGCTACGCTGCTTCACAAACTCGTCCCACTCTCTGCCAGTGTTCTTGAATGTGAGGATATCCTCGCTTATCTGGAATTTTGTCACTTTAGTGTGTT
The DNA here is from genome assembly GCA_963710965.1 of uncultured Acidobacteriaceae bacterium. Classification (GTDB taxonomy): domain Bacteria; phylum Acidobacteriota; class Terriglobia; order Terriglobales; family Acidobacteriaceae; genus Sulfotelmatobacter. The sequence continues at coordinate 155,788 of CAVQCP010000063.1, forward strand.
CTGGATTGGTGGAGAAACCCTGTAGAACGCCAAATTCTCGGACGAGAAAAAGCCCGAGGCTTATCTGATTGGGAAAAGCCACGAAATTGACGCCGCTGGCGTGCACGCTTAGATCATCGGGGGTATAGGTGCGGGTGATGTCCAAGTTGCCGGCACGGAAAAGGCCTAGGAGAGCGCGGGCAACCGCATCTATGGAGCTCTTAGCGATCTGGAGGAAAGTTGGGACACCGCAGTAGTGAAAAGCAAGTACGGTCGGCAGGAAGACCGTCCGGTTTTCTTGAACATCGAGAATCCGGAGGGAGGATAGATGCTCGATGGCTCTGGGCTGTTCGAATCCGAGCAGGATCGAGCGGTGCGTCGATTGCCTGCCGTCAACAAAATTCGCAACCACGCTCTTGATAATCTCGCGCTCGATGTCAGTTAGAGGCATGGCAGGCTAGTCATCTCCAGTGCAGATCAGGATCCACCTACAGCGGTATATTCCCATGCTTCTTAGCCGGGTTCTTATCCCGCTTATTCTCCAGCATGGCTAGCGCCTGGATCAGCTTTTGGCGCGTTTCGTGCGGCTGGATGATCGCGTCGACAAATCCTCGGTCGGCAGCTACGTAGGGGCTGGCGAAGCGCTCGCGGAATTCTTCGATCTTGCTTTGGCGCAACGCTTGCCTCTCTGGCGCATCGGCAACCGCGTCCAGTTCACGTTTGTAGACGATGTCCACCGCGCCTTCCGGGCCCATCACGGCGATCTCCGCTGACGGCCAGGCGTAGTTGACGTTGGTGCGAATGTGCTTGCTGGCCATGACGCAATAGGCGCCGCCGTAAGCTTTGCGCGTGATCACCGTTACCTTGGGCACGGTGGCTTCGGCGAAGGCAAAGAGCAGCTTCGCGCCATGTTTGATGATGCCCCCGTACTCCTGCGCGGTGCCGGGTAGAAATCCAGGTACATCCTCAAAGGTGACCAGCGGAATATTGAAGCAGTCGCAGAAGCGCACGAAGCGCGCGCCCTTCACCGACGCATTGATGTCGAGCGTTCCCGCCAGCATGGCCGGATTGTTGGCGACGATGCCCACCGAGCGGCCATCCAGCCGCGCGAATCCGACAACCATGTTTTTGGCGTAGTACTCCTGCACTTCGAAGAAGTAGGCATCGTCGACCACCGCGTGGATCACGTCTTTCATGTCGTAAGGCAGATTCGATTGCGCGGGCACCACTTTATCGAGCGCAGCATCGGCGCGGTCGATGGGATCGGTGCACGGTTTGCGCGGAGCGTCTTCCAGATTATTCGACGGCATGAAGCTCAACAGCTCGCGCACCATCGACAAGCACTCGGCATCGTCGTGCGCCAGAAAGTGCGCCACACCCGAGGTTTCATTGTGTGTCATCGCGCCACCGAGCTGGTCTTTCGTGACGTCCTCATGAGTCACCGTCTTGATCACATCTGGGCCGGTGATAAACATGTACGAAGTCTTATCGACCATCAGGACGAAGTCGGTGATCGCTGGCGAATACACGGCGCCTCCGGCACACGGGCCCATGATCGCCGAAATTTGCGGCACCACGCCGCTGTACAAGGTGTTGCGCAGAAAAATATCGGCGTATCCCGCAAGCGAGGCCACACCTTCCTGAATGCGTGCTCCCCCGGAGTCGTTCAATCCAATCACGGGCGCGCCCATCTTGGCGGCGAGGTCCATGATTTTGACGATCTTGGCCGCGTTGGTTTCCGAGAGCGAGCCGCCGAACACGGTAAAATCCTGGGCGAAAACGTAAACCAGCCGGCCTTCGATGCGGCCATAGCCGGTGACAAAGCCGTCGCCGTAAAACTTCTGTTCGGCCATGCCGAAGTCGTTGCAGCGGTGTGTCATCAGCTTGTCGGTCTCTTCGAAGGTGCCTTCGTCGAGCAGGAACTCGATGCGCTCCCGCGCCGACATTTTGCCTTCATTGTGCTGGCGCTCGCGGCGCTTCTCGCCTCCGCCTGCTTCGGCGAGGTGGTTTCGTTTTTTGAGTTCTGCGGTTTTCTCTTCGAGATTCATGGCGGAAAGGATTATAGCGGGTGGACGGGCGGGTGCGTGTGAGGTGAATCACAGCAACGGCTAGACCAATCTTTTCAATACGTAGATAACCCAGGGAGCGATCTTGGTCTCGTTGACCCACGGGTAGGGCTCGTCGCCTTTGGCCAAAGGTTTAACCATTTGGATGACTTGCAGGCCCGCTTCCGCATACACGGCGCGGTACGATGCGTCGGTGCAAAAAATATCTTCGACCGGTCTCCGGTCTTCATGGTCGATGATGATGTTCCGAACGATGTCACCGTTACCGGCCGTGGCATTCTCGGGAAAATCTCTAGTGCTAAATGAAGCCCATTCGTGCAAGTACATCTCCGGAGACGAAACAACGCTCACGATGGTTCCGTTGGGCGCCAGCAGGCTTCCAAGATCACGAAAAATTCTTGCCTTCATCGCGGCAGGAATGTTGTCGAAGGTGAAGGCGGAAAGCACTAAGTCGAACGCATCGCCGGCCAGTTCGCGGAAATCGTCGCCGGGCACGACGCGGTAGTTGCCTGATGGATCCGTGGCGCGAGCGATGCGCAGCATATTCTCCGAGATATCGACGCCCGTGACGACGAATCCGAGCTTGCGCAGGAAACGTGTTGACCGTCCTGTCCCGCAGCCGAAATCGAGCGCCTTTGTGCCCGTCACATGTTCGGAAATGATGGCTGGAACATCGCGGTAGGCAAGGTAATACGTGTTGGAAAATTCTAGCGTGGAGTAAGCCGCGGAACGACTTGTGTCCTCGTAGCAGTTTACGAAGTCCACATCGGCCGGGTCCATGCCATAAGTCGGGTCCATGCCATAAGTATAGACTCGTGCCTGTTTATTATCGGCTGGAGGACTTAATTGGCTGTTCGTGCTATCCCCGCACCGAACGGGATTATTCCAGGTCTGACCCCAGAATCTGATAGCGATACTTCGCTTTCTTTGCGTCCCAGAAAACAACCGATGAGGTCGCTTCGCCCTCGCCCTGTTCTTCCATGTAAATACCAAGAACGGTCTTCTTCTTTAATGCCAGTCGCTTGACGGTAAGGGTTTTAAACGGGAGGTTGATCAGCAGGAACTTGGTTTTGGTTTTGTCGGAGCGCCAGGCCTCATCGCCCACGCCTTGAACGATCAGCAGGGAGACGCCCTTACGCTCGGGCGCATCCGAGGCGAAAGTTGAGGTCACTTTCACATTGCCGAAGCCCAGGAAGCTGTTGTAGGGATCGGCGACCACGAAGCCATATTCGGCCTGGTCGGCCATGGGATTTTTGCAACGAGCCGCGACCACAAGATCGTCAATGCCATCGCCATCCAGGTCGCCTACGAATTGCGGAGGCCCAGGCAGCAGGGAACAGTTGTCGCCAAACTCTTTGTGAATGTACTCGTCGGTGACCGCGGGCACAGGAGTTCTAGCATGAGCCGGGGGCGGAGGCGGCGCTTTCTTGTCGGCCGCCAAGGTTACGCAAACGGCCGCGAGAATCAGAAAGCCAAGCATAGCGCGGGAGCGGATGATCTGGGAGAGTGACATACGCCTACTCTAATCCCGGGCTGTGGCGCAGGATATAGATACAGGTGGTGACCAGGTAACCAAAGTACCCACTACTTCCGGAAGTGTTCCCAGCCGCCTAGCTCCAGTTCAAGCTTCGATCCGGCCCGATCCATCAAGAATATCTTGCGGCGGCGCGTGATGTGCCCGATATGTGAGATGGGAACGCCCGCGATCGAGGGTGGGACGCGCTTGCCGGGTGGGACGGTGAATAGAAGTTCGTAATCTTCGCCGCCGTGCAACACCAGCTCAAGTTCAACCTCGCGTGACGGTTGGCCGACGCGGGCGCGGGGAATCGCTTCGGTTTCGATCTCTGCCCCAACCCCGCTTTCATCGCAGAGGTGCGCCAAATCGGTCGACAGGCCATCGCTGGTGTCGATCATGGCAGAGGCCAGGCCTTTTTCGCGCAGAATGCGGCCCAGTGCGATGCGAGGCTCGGGGAAGAAATGGCGCGGATATGTGCGCGGATTGGGCCTGTGCGGTTTCTTGCCCGTAGACTTTCGGAGTTCAAAAACGGCGGCAGCGGATCCGCCTAGTTCTCCGCTGATATAAATTTGGTCGCCCGGCCGTGCAGTCGAGCGCAATATTGCTTCACCTCTGGGGGCTACACCGACGACAACAATATCGGCAAGCACGCCTGTAGGCGATTCCGCGGTATCTCCGCCAGCCAGGGTTACGCCATAGCGTTCCGCCAGGCGAATGAGGCTGCGCGCGAATCGACCCACCCAGGCTTGTGCCAGGTCGCGCGGCAGGGCCAGCGATAAGAAGGCAGCGACCGGGTCTCCACCCATAGCCGCAACGTCGCTCAGCCCTCGCGCTAAACAACGATGTCCGACTGACTCGGGGGAATGCCAATCCCGGCGGAAGTGCATCCCTTCCAGCGAGAAATCCGTCGTGACCAACGTGTCGTTTTCTTGTTCTTCGCGCTTACTCCGCCGGGACTGCAGTCGCAGCACGGCGCAGTCGTCTCCGATCCCGGTCACAATAGCGGGATTCTTGCGTACTCTCGCCGTTCGGCGGATTTGGGCAATCAATGCTTTTTCGCCAATCACCACGGCCACTACTATAAGCGAGAGAACGGGCCCCGGTCAGTCGGACGCTGGATTTCAGACCTCCCTTGGAGGGCCGACCTGGCCTTCGATATCTGACGGTTTGGGGCGGAAGTCCGTGGTCCGACGTCCGCTTCGTAACCCGTCCGGCCGCGCTGCAATTACCCACCTTAAGTAACTCTTAATGGCCATTCTGGTCGTTGACAGGGGGGAACCCGGTTTGTTACCTTTTACCAGTCATTCACAATACCTTTGGACTTGTAGTTGAGTTCCCGAGTTTGAGCCGGGTTCCGCATCCCACAACCAATTGCGGGCTTTTGAGCTCTAATCCTTAGGTTTTCGGTAGGTAAGGGCACGTTAGCAACCTCCATCCCAAGATGGGAGCGTGGCCCAAAGTAGTCAGGTAGTCCGAACAGGCTTTCTGGAAACACAGAACTTTGCCTGGAGTTCCGGCCCTGATTTCAAAGCAGAGCTGAAAGGATTTGATTTGCGCAAGCGCTTTTACATACTTTTCGTGGCTCGCGGGGACGACGGCCAGCTGCGAAAAATCTCGATCCCGGTCCATTATTTGTATGTATTCGTAGTCGGCGCTGCCATTGGCTTCCTCAGCTTGACCGGCATTGCCAGTTCTTACACGCGTATGCTGCTCAAAGTCTCCCGCTACAACGAGTTGCGCACCGAAAAAGACCAGCTTAAAGACCGCTATTCCCGCCTCGAGGAAGTGGCCAAAGAGCGCGACGTTCAGGTGGCATCGCTGGGCTCGATCGCCAGCGAAGTTTCGGCTCTTTACGGCTTGAAATCCCAACCCACGCTGGTGACGGCGTCGCAGCAAAAGATTCAGGACTCGGAAGTGCGCTCCTCATTGGATCAACTGCACGCCTTGCGCGCTTCGGCGCTTACCGGCGCCGCCACCATCGGCATTAGCCTGGGGATGACGCGCAACGCCACGACCGCCGATTGGTTCCGGGCTGGTTCGTCGCCGACGTTATGGCCCGTCGAAGGCCGAGTCACCGGCAGCTTCGGGGAACGTATTGACCCCTTCAACGGAGAAGGCGCGTTTCATAGCGGCGTAGATATCAGCAGCACTTACGGCCAGCCGATTATCGCTCCGGCAGATGGCGTGGTCACCTTCGCCGACTTTCTTGGTGGATACGGCAAAGCCATCATGATCGACCATGGTCATGGCATCGCGACGCGCTATGGCCACCTGTCGGGCTTTGCGGTCACATCCGGCCAACAAGTTCATCGCGGCGACACCATTGGCTACGTCGGTCTCAGCGGACGTTCAACCGGCCCCCATCTCCACTACGAAGTTCGCATCAACGACACCCCGGTGAATCCTTACAAATATCTCCGCGTCACCGTTGCCCACGCTGGCGACTTCCAGACCGGAAGCTAGAAGGCAAGTTCCAGTCCGCCAGTTTCCCTTGCACTCTTCCTCTCGCTCAGCTACGTTCGTTGGGGAAGAGGGTCAGTCTGAATCTGTCCCCGCTTAAGGGGAGTCATCCCGAAACCCGGCGCAGTTCATCCGGGTGAGGGATCTCCCGTAGACAAGGGCACGTGCGGTGAGATCCTTCGCTCCGCCTGAAAAGCGGCTGCGCTCAGGATGACGCCCGCAAAGATCAAACTGAGCCGCTACTTCATTGGGAAAGAGGCTAGTTCCATGTCCTCTGAGACATATCATCTGAGAACTGAGAACCAGACATGACCAGCTTCCTGCGCTCGGTGCGCGAAGATATCGCCGCAGTCTTCGAGTCGGACCCTGCCGCGCGCTCTTACGTGGAAGTCATCATCTGCTATCCCGGATTGCATGCGGTGTGGGCGCATCATCTGAGTCATTGGCTGTGGCTTCATGGCATGCGCTTTCTGGCGAGATTCGTTTCGCAAGTGGCGCGATTGCTGACTGGAATTGAGATCCATCCCGGCGCCGAACTCGGACGCCGTCTGTTCATTGATCACGGGATGGGGACGGTGATCGGAGAAACCGCAGTCGTGGGCGACGATGTGACGTTGTACCAGGGAGTGACGCTGGGCGGGACGGGTAAAGAGAAAGGCAAGCGCCACCCCACCCTCGGTAAGAGCATTGTCGTCGGCTCAGGCGCAAAAATACTGGGCAACATTACCGTCGGCGATAACTGCCGCATCGGCGCGGGTTCAGTCGTGCTGCGCAGTGTCCCGGCCAATTCCACAATCGTAGGCGTGCCGGGGCACATAGTTCTGCGCGACGGCAAGCGCGTGATCATTACCGACCCGAAAGACATTCGCGATCCCCTCTCGGATGTAATTATCAAGCTGGCAGGCGAAGTCCACGAGCTGCGCCAGAAGTTTCAGCAACATTCCCACGAAACTCTGGGCGCCGAGCCCGACTTATCGATTGACGGGGAAACGTCGACGCAAAATATCACGCCACAGGAATTGTTTCAGGACGACTACCAAATCTGAGGACCAGAAGCCTGAACCAGAGTCGCTCTAGCCTGCACGAACGGATCGCATGCTGTCGCCGCGTTTGTCACGCGCGTCTGAAATTGAAAGCTGCAGGAAATCGTCGGCGGCAATCAGGCCGAGAACCATTCGGACGAAAAGTGGGAATCGTCGCCGTGAAGGGTCATGCACGACGACCGGCGAAGAAAGTTGATATCGCGAGCGAGAAGTCTCAAGTTGACAACCCCCTGCAGCCATTACGTTCTTGACCCACCCGCTCTCTCGTCCGTAGGTGAGCGCAATGAGAAACCTGTCAGGCTCACGAAAAACATTTACCGGCGTGCGGTAGAGCTTGCCCGACTTCCGACCGATGTTTGTGACAATGCCGAAGCCAGGCAACCGGGCGACAAAACGGATCGCGACCCGGTTTGTAATAGCCCGATGGAATGCTGCTACGCTCCTCTTGCGGAATCGGACTAGAAGAATAATCAAGAGAATTACGAGAACAATTGACGCTGCTATTACCATGGCGGGTTGGGTTCCTGCGGACTGTTGTCCGATCCCATCATCCATTGACTCTTAGCCAGGCATTCCAAACGAATAGCCCAAGATAGCTCGCCGCAAGGAAGACAAACAGCAAAGTAAGCAGCACGTGTCCCACGACAAATGTCCTCCCTTTGGGCCAGTCGGAGTGCGAAAAGTAAATTGCATCGACAAGTATCCTCGCAGTCCAGTAAATTCCGATGAAGCAGGTAAGTCCCAGAGCAGCACGTTCGCCTCGGAGCATTTCCGTATGCAGGGTCAAAGTCAGCGTACCGAAGGCAATAATCGTCAGCACCGTAAATCCACCCTGCACCCAAAGCAACTTCCGGTTGAAGGGTACCAATTGCTGAAGATCCTGCTTCCAGCCCAGCCGGTACGGCACTTGAAAACTAGCGAAGAGAATCACAAAATGCGCCGCGCCGGCGAACCATAGGTCGATATCAAACAGCCGCTGCACAACTGAATTTGTCATAGAGCGTCAATTGCCCGCATGAACGGTAACATGACACGCATCACAAACCACGGATGAAAGAGCCCGAAGAGCGGTACCGTAAGAAACGCGGCCATGAAGCACCAGCCACGCGCTCCTTGCCCTAGTCCAAATCGCTTGCCGAAGTGCGATCGCTCGACACTGATGCCCATGCCTTGCAGCAGGAAGTAGAGAGTTGGAAGGCCGTACCCTCCGCGCGCGGGTAGAGATATCACCAAATCATGAATCAGCCCGGAAACCACGAAGACTGCGAGCCCGGCTAGGCTTGCGCCCACACGCCGATACAGAGGACGAAACACCAACTCATGAACGAACTGGCGGAAACCTAGGTTCCACCGCTTCCCCCAAAATTCTCCGAGCGAGGTGGACCGCAGTGGCGCAGACATGATGGGTTCGGCCCTAACGCCAAGGCTTTGCCAAAATAGAGCGGCTATCTGGAAGGAGCCGAAGTGAAGCAGGAGGATCAATCCGACCATGCCGACCCATCCGCGCAGAAGAGGTTGCGCTTGAGGAATGTATCGCGCTAGAACCCAGAGGAGGATTGCGCCCAAAATTGTTTCAAATGTCGCCCAGAACCAAGCCGATCGTGTTGGCGACGGCGCTCGTTCCTTCGCATCCAAGAAAGCATCTGCATCCATCCCCGGCCAGGCGAAAAGATATGCAAAAGATCGCCAGGGCGGATGCGAAATCTCGGCTTGTGCCCGCCACCACGTCAGCCACTTCAGACTGAAGTAAATGGCGAACGCAAGAATCCACATGAGCAGCCAAGGCGGCAGCCGATTGCGGTCAGCGATAACTGCCAAAGGCAGGATTAAGATCGGAAGCCATCCCGGCACTTCCTGGATTTTGGAGGGCCTCTCGGAAGCATCCGTGCTCGCCAAGCCCAGCACCTACTGCCTCAACCCCATCCAGCTCTCCGACACAACCAGCGAGTTTCCCGGATTATGCGGGTCGTACTTCACCGATGTGGGCAGGCCCAGGCGGCAAGAATGCAGATTGATCCATTGCCGCAGGTAGGTTACATCTTGCGAGCACTCGTACTGCACGCCCGCCACGTCGTACTTGTAAATGAGCAATACCGCGGCATGATAGCCATTGCTCTGCGGCATCTCCTGCACATCGATCACGGTTCCGTCCGTGATGCGACCCACGCCGTCGAGCCAGGTGCGGCGTTCGCGTTCCAGCTCTGCCGGCCCTTTTGGCTTGCGGCGCAACATGGCGTAGGCACCCACCCCGAGCGCTCCGCCGACTGCCACGAAAGAAAACAAACGTAAAGAATCCATACCTGGAATTACTTCCGATGAACCTGGAACGCGGCAGTGCATCCTCGCGTTTCCACTATCAGGATATGACGGAAGCGGCGTCTGCGGAAGGGGGGAAGAGTTACCGAGGTGTGGGGCTGTGGAAATCTTTCGCGGGCGGCGGAAAATTGTTTTTAACGAATTCCATCGCCTGCTCAGGCGACGCCAAACGCCCTTCCAGTTGGGCATCTTCGACGGCTCCCAAAATTTCGCGGAATTTCGGGCCGGGTGCGTAACCGGCGGAGATTAGGTCGTCACCGCTGATCAGCGATACCGGATGAATTTTTTCCGGCGGAGTCTCTGCGAGTTTCTGCTGTAGGAACTCATACGTGCTCAGATGGCGATGGCTACTCAAGCTATCGGCTCGATGCAGCGCCAGATGCTCGTCAAACTTGGGCATCCGCAGAAATTTCTTCAGCGTCGATTCTTTCATGCGGGAGACATGCCCGAAGCGCATGTGATTGTCGACCAGCGCGAGAATCTGCTCGGTATCGTGTTTGGAGAAGCGCAACCGTTCGCTGATTTTTTCCGCCATCTTGACCCCGACATCCACGTGATTATCGAAACGGATGCGATCCGGCGCTACGCGAAATGTAGCCGGCTTGCCCACATCATGCAGCAAAGTGCCCCAGGCCAGCGTCGACGAGCATGGGTGAGGCAAAAAATCCAGCGCCAGCAGGGTATGCACGAACACATCTCCCTCCGGATGAAACTCTGGCGGCTGCGCCACTCCTTTCATCGCTGATATTTCCGGCAGCACTTCGTTGAGAAGGCCGCTCTCATCCAGCAGAAGAAACGCTCGCCGGGCGTGGCCCTCGATGAGCATCTTGGTCAGCTCGTCGCGAACTCGCTCTCGCGAAACTATTTCAATATCGCCGGCATGGCGCTGGATCGCAGCCATCGTTTCCGGCTCGATCGAATATTCGAATCGTGCGGCGAATCGCACCGCACGCAACATGCGCAGCTTGTCTTCGGCAAAGCGCCGCTCCGGGTCGCCGATGGCCCGAACGATTCCCGCGGCGAGGTCTGTGCGGCCACCCACAAAATCGAGCACCTCCCCGCTTACCGGATCAAGCATCATGCCGTTGATCGTAAAATCGCGCCGCGCCACATCCTCGCGTGGATCATCGCTGAAGCGCACTTCATCGGGATGCCGTCCGTCTGTGTAGCCGTGATCGCTGCGAAACGTTGCCACCTCAATGGCCTTAGTCTTTGGGGAACCTTGGTTCTCGGCTGCGCCGCGCTCGTCGTAGGGGAGAGGCACGAGCACCACGCCAAACTGCGCGCCGACCGCGTAAGTCTCCGGGAAAATCTCCATCACCTGCCCAGGAGTCGCGCTGGTGGCAACATCGTAATCCGCAGGTTCACGCTTCAGCAGAAGATCGCGCACGCATCCGCCGGCCAGATAGGCTTGAAAGCCGTGCTGACGCAGAGTCGTAACGACTGTGGCAGCAAGCTCTTTAGACATTCAGAGTCACCTCGCCGCATCCCACGACATTCGGTATGCTTCCGCCAATAGCTTGGATACCGCAGCACGATCAATCTTCTCAGATAGTGGCGACATTGCCGCTGCGCTCTTACACCTTGCAAATTGCTCCTCGGCCATTGCTAGAACCTTCTCCATCGAGTACTTGCCAGTGCGAACGCGAATGAGCAGGTCGCGCTCCGGACGGGGAAGTGTGATCTCCCCCGTCGATACCAGTTCCTGGCACTCGCCTAGAAGGCGAAGGACGTGCATGCCGGCCTTGACATCGTAGCCGTATTCTTCTTCCAGCTCCGAACGTTGACTTTTCTTGCCGCGGCCTTTACGCCCGGTCATCCGTCTTAGCTGGTCATCCGCAAAACCTAGAAATTGCGGCACACAGCTGCGAGAGAGAAATATGTGCTTATTGGCTAAAACATGTTTCCACGTTTTGTTTCGTAATGGACCTTTCGAAAAAAGAAAGTGGAGTGCTGTAGGATTGCCTTTGCATGCCAAGCCTGCCCACTTTTTCAACGAGTACAGTGTAATGTCCACGTCCTTCGGACCGTTGCGCCGCTCGTTGCCGGCTGTTGACCAAACGAAGTGGGGCATCGAATCCATTCCTAGAGCGAACTCTGGAGGTTCGATGTAGGCTCCATAAATGTCGAGGTCGTCAGTGCCGTGCACCTTGGCTCCGTGTAATTCGGACCCGCCGACGAACAGGTGGACTAACCCATCAATAAAAGGAAATCCGGAATCCTCCACTTGTTTAATAAGGTCAGCCATTCAGCCTCGGTAGCGAGTTTCTAATAATATAGTGCCATGCCAGACGCCTACATCCTCGGCATCGAAAGCTCGTGCGACGAAACTGCCGCGGCCGTGGTGCGCTCCGGTGAGCAGCTCATCTCCAATGTGGTCGCGTCGCAGATTGCCACCCACCAGCCTTTTGGAGGGGTCGTTCCCGAGCTGGCTTCGCGCGAACACTTGAAAGCGATTGTACCGGTGGTCCGGCAAGCGCTTTCCGAAGCCAAGCAAACTTACGATTCGGTCGATGCCATCGCAGTCACCCAGGGGCCCGGTCTTGCCGGAGCATTGCTGGTCGGCATCAGCTATGCCAAAGCTTTAGCTTTCGCCCTCGACACGCCGCTGATTGCGGTCAACCATCTCGAGGGTCACATCCACGCTGTGTTGCTGGAGGAGCGTCAGAAGGGAAATCACGAGCTGCAATTTCCCGTGCTGGCTTTGGTTGTCTCCGGCGGACACACTCATCTTTATCTTGCCGCGCAGAAAAAAGATGCGTGGACTTATGAAAATATCGGCCACACTCGCGATGACGCGGCCGGCGAAGCTTTTGACAAGGTCGCAAAGCTGCTGGGCCTGGGCTATCCCGGCGGACCCATTATCGACCGCCTCGCTCCGCACGGTAATCCGATGGCAGTGAAGTTCCCGCCGGCGCAGCTCAAGCATCAGGATCGCCGCGGCCGCAATTTCGTGGAGCGCAATCCAAAAGAAAACGAAACCGGTCATCCGCGATTCGACTTCTCCTATAGCGGTATCAAGACGGCCGTTCTGCGCTACGTAGAGGTTCACGAAATGCACGCATCCATCGAAGCGCGGCGTAAGGCTCTGGCCACCGTCTCCAAGCCAAAGCTCGAAGACTATCTTGCCAATTGTGATCGCAAGACGCTCAACCTGATCGCGTCATTTCAGCGTGCGATCGTGGAAGATCTGGTGGGAAAAACTTTGGCCGCGGCGCGCGCCCTCGACGTGTCGACGCTCTTTGTAACCGGTGGGGTCGCGGCGAACGGCGAATTGCGGACCACATTTGAGCATGAAGCCGCGCAGGAGGGTTTGCCCGTGTATTTTCCTTCGCGGCCGCTTTCGACCGACAATGCTGCGATGATTGCAGCCGCGGCCTATCCTAAATTTCTTGCGGGAGATTTTGCCGCGATGAATTTCTCGGCCGAGGCAAGTTTGGCTCTACGGTAACCCTTTAATATCTCATCTATTTCCGCGCGACCGACCCCGTGGCTTTTCCCATCACTGCATCCAGCGCCCTTTCCATCTGACCTTGAATGTCAATGTCTTTGTAAATGGCAAAGTCGGCGCGTTTTTCCGTCTCGTCAAAGCCACTGGCGCGTCCGGCGACGATGATGACCGGAATCTTCGCGGTATCCGGCCTGTTCTTTAGCTCGGTGATTAACTCGCTGCCCGACATCTTCGGCATCTGCATGTCGGTGACGATCAGGTCAGGATGCATCCGCTCAAGAATCTGTACCGCCTCCAGGCCATTGGTCGCAGACTCCACCGTAAAGCCGCGCTCTTCCAGAAAGCGGCAGACGGTGTAGCGAATCAGCATCGAATCATCGACAACCAAAGCTGTGCCAGACATGAGTTTGCGGTAAGAATGAATAGACTGTCCCGTCCTGCAGACTAGCAGAGCAATTCCTCTGCCAACAAGACGGATTCTGCAATTCTGGTTACTAAGGTGATATTGGCAAGAGCTAGGGATTACTCAACCTACTCGTCGATTTCGTTTTCCGCCTTCTCTTCAATGCTCATGTCTTTCAGTTCGCTCGACTCGAAGACCTCGCGGCACTCCAGGCATTCCACAAACTCGGCGTCTTCATCGCGGCTTACGATTTGCACACGAGGGTGCTTGCAGGGCTGCTGGCTGGCGTTTGGCGGTGGCGAGAACGGCCTGAAATTCATAAATCCGGAAGCGCCGCCCAATGAAATAGGGAGAGAAGGACGGATTCGCGGGAATTCCCGGTATTTTAGCCCTGCCGTAGAACTTGTCAAGTCCCTAGACGTTGCGATCTGATTAATTTTTTCCAACTGGCGGATGGGACCGTTCCTGCCTGGTCAATCGCATTATGCAATTCCGACCAAAATTGTCGCCAAATGATAAACCTATAAAGCAGCGTCAGTTACCATTCAATGCCGGTTTTGCGCGGCTCCCTGCAAAGGCTTGCGCGACCGGGGCTCATGGACGTAGAATTGATTTGCGACTGAAATAGTCGGATTTCGGCCCAGGTTTCAGGTCGCGGTGTTCCGCATAGGACCTGGCACCCGGATCCCGTATGCCGAAGACGTTAAGCGAATGCTCAAGCTAACCAAAAAGGCGGATTACGCGCTGATGGCGATGAAGCACTTGGCCGACCACGCTCATGTGGGGTCTGGAAGCGCGAGCGCCAAAGACGTTGCCGATTCCTTCGGGATGCCGCCCGAAGCCCTGGCCAAGATTCTGCAACGCTTGGCCAAGGCCGGACTGCTGCAATCGCAGCATGGCACCAATGGCGGGTACCGGCTGGCTCGGGCCGCGCACACGATTTCTGCTTTTGAGGTGATTCAGGCCATCGACGGTCCTTTATTCATTACTTCCTGCGTTACGGTTCGCGGTGAGTGCGGGCAGAGCGACCGCTGCAACATTCGCGAGCCGCTGCGCAAGGTGAATGAGAGCATCGAGGCGGTTCTGAAGCGCATCAAGATTTCTCACATGCGGGAAGAGCCCGAGGACGCCAACAGCGCCTCAATCAAGGCAGATGAGTTGGTAACGATCGTTTGAATGGGCAAAATCCAATTGAGAATTGGATAATTACTTAGTTGTCGACGAAGGTAGGAGAAGCGATTATGAGCACGGATGTAAAAATTCCCCATCAACTCTCAGTTACGCAGCACACCGTTCCGCAAGGCGTGAAGCTGCCCATCTACATGGATAACCATGCCACCACGCCGATGGATCCCCGGGTCCTGGAGGAGATGTTGCCGTATTTCATGGAAAAATTCGGCAACGCCGCCAGCCGCAACCACTCGTTTGGATGGGCCGGCGAAGAGGGTGTTGAAACCGCGCGCGAGCGTATCGCCAAATTAATCGGCGCGACCACGAAAGAAATTATCTTTACCTCCGGCGCCACCGAGAGTGACAACCTCGCCATCAAGGGCGTGGCCGAGATGTACCGTGAGAAGGGCAATCACATTATCACCGCGGTTACCGAGCACAAGGCTGTGCTCGACACCTGCAAGCGGCTGGAAAAACACGGATATCGCGTCACCTATCTTCCCGTTCAGAAAAACGGTCTGATTGATATGGAAGAACTGAAGCGTGCGATGGATGACAAAACTATTTTGGTCACCATCATGGCCGCGAACAATGAGATCGGCGTGCTTCAGCCGATTGCCGAGATTGGCAAGCTATGCCACGAGCGCGGCGTGATCTTCCATACGGATGCGACGCAGGCGGTGGGCAAGATTCCCATCGATGTGAACCAGATGAACATCGACCTCATGTCGATCTCCGGACATAAAATGTACGGTCCGAAGGGCGTGGGCGCATTGTATGTGCGCCGCAAGAATCCCCGGGTGCAGATTTCCGCCATTATCGATGGCGGCGGCCACGAGCGCGGCATGCGCTCCGGAACGCTGAACGTCCCCGGCATTGTTGGCCTGGGTAAGGCCTGCGCCATCGCGCAGGAAGACATGGCCAGCGAGACTAAGAAGCTTGGCGCGCTGCGCGATCGCCTGCGTGACCGCATCATGAACCGCCTTGACGAAAGCTACATCAATGGTTCGATGGAGCATCGTCTGCCCGGCAACTTGAATATCAGCTTCGCGTACGTGGAAGGCGAATCTCTGCTGATGGGCATTAACGATATCGCGGTTTCCAGCGGTTCGGCCTGCACCTCCGCAACCCTTGAGCCATCTTATGTATTAAAGGCTCTTGGCACGGGGGACGACCTGGCGCATAGCTCGATTCGTTTCGGCATCGGCCGCTTTAACACTGAGGCCGAGGTCGATTACGTGGCTGATCGCGTCATCGAAACGGTTGAGCGCCTGCGCGAACTTTCTCCGCTATACGAAATGGCAAAAGAAGGCATCAATCTGGCGGATGTGAAGTGGGCTGGAGAAGCACATTAGCACTGGGTTTGGGAAGGGCACGACTTCAGTCGGGCCGCTGAGAACAGATTTTGACGGGGCTTTAGCCCCTGAGGAGAACAAAATGTCATATAGCGACAAGGTCATCGATCACTACAACAACCCCCGCAACGTGGGCTCCATGGACAAAAGCAGCGCCAACGTCGGCACCGGCCTGGTTGGCGCGCCCGAGTGCGGCAACGTCATGAAGCTGCAGATCAAGGTCAATCGCGATACCAACGTCATTGAGGAAGCCAAGTTCAAGACTTTTGGTTGCGGCTCAGCCATCGCGTCGTCGTCGCTGGCCACGGAGTGGGTCAAAGGCAAGACCGTCGACGAAGCCCTCACGATCAAGAACATGGATATCGTGAAGGAGTTGTCGCTTCCTCCGGTGAAGATCCATTGTTCAGTCTTGGCGGAAGACGCTATCCGCGCGGCTATCAGTGATTGGAAGAAAAAGCAGGAGAGCGCCAAGCCGGCGACCACTGCAGTAGCACAATAAAATTGGCTGCCGCAGTGCTTCTTGCTTTGATAGACGGTCCTTCCTTCAGCGGCTTCGGGCGCTGATGAATAGACCGGAGTAAGATTCGATCATGGCAACAACGACTGAACAATTCGTGCAGCAGACCGCGCCGGCCAAGGGCATCCAAGTCACCGAGAAAGCCCTGGCCAAGGTGCGCGCCGCAATGGCGAAGGAAGGTATTTCGCCCGAGCAGGGTGGGTTACGCCTGGGCGTGCAGGGCGGCGGATGCTCCGGGCTAAGCTATAACGTTCGCTTTGATACGCAGCCGCGCGAACGAGATCGCATTTTTCAGTTCAGCGATGTGCGCGTCTTCGTCGATCCGAAGTCGTTCATCTACCTTCACGGCATGATCCTCGACTATCAGGAAACGCTGATGCAGCAGGGATTCGTCTTCGTGAATCCTCAAGCCACCAAGTCGTGCGGATGTGGCACATCGTTCTCGGCCTGAGGGCGTTGCTCGTGCGCCGCGGGCGCAGTTTGTGTGGCGCGGGCACTCCTGCCCGCGGACCCCTCGCCACGGAATGCCGCCGATGCTGAGCTGCGTTGCGTTGCTTTTCCGGGCTGTGTTGCTTTGAAGGGGCGCGGCTTCTAGCCGCGCCGTAAAAAGGCCAAAGTTATAAGCGGCTTTAGCCGCTGACGGTACCGATCGACTAACAGGAATGACACACTCGTCTTTAACCACCATATCCGCCAAGCCCGCACCTGAAGAGACTCAATCCTGCTGGTCATGCGGAACCATGCGCGCCTCGCATTTCTGCGAAGCCTGCGGCAAGGTGCAACCTCCCGCGCCCGTGGATTACTTTACCTTCTTCGGACTCCCGCGCAAATTAAACATCGACATTTCTGCCTTAGATAAGGATTTTTACGAGCTCAGCCGCAAGCTGCATCCTGACCTCAACGCCAAAGCGGGCAGCCAGGAGCAGGAGTGGAGCCTGCAGCAAACCTCGTTGCTCAACGATGCGCACCGTACCTTGAAAGATCCCATCAAGCGGACGCAATATCTGTTAAAGCTCGAGGGGGTAGAACTCGAAGAGCAATCCAAGACCGCTACGGAGCAGGCGCGCTCCAGCGGACAGACGAAGAAGCAGATCGTCCCTCCCGATCTGTTAGAAGAAGTTTTTGAGTTAAATATGCAGCTCGAAGAGCTGCGCATGCAAAAAAAGATGGGCGACGATGATGCCGCCCTGATCGAAGAAATCGGCCGCCACAAGCTCGAACTGGAAGAGAAGCATGAAGCCTTGCTGCGCGAGCTGCAACAGGAATGGAAGATGTGGGACGGAATGATCCAGCGCACGCAAAACGGTCAGCCCGTCTCCGAAGAAGAACGCAACCAGGAGCGCGGGAAATTACTGGACCTGCTGAACCGCCGCAATTACATCCGCAATCTGGTAACGGTTGTCGGCGAGGCGCTGGAAAATTGAGCAGATTTGTAATTTGGCAATCGGGTAATTTTGTAATTTAAGCTCGGCGCAGCGCCGCTTTCGAAAATTGCCAAATTACCCGATTACAAAATTACAAAATGTCTTCTGATCGCATTGTCGGCATCGACCTCGGTACTACGAACTCTCTCGTGGCGTTTATGCAGGGGGAGAGCCCTGCCGTCATTCCCGGCGAAGATGGCTCGAATCTCGTCCCTTCGGTGGTCGCGCTGGACGAAAACAACCAGCCCGTGATCGGAAACGGTGCGCGAAAATATCTGACCGAAACTGCAGATCGGGCGGTTTATTCCATCAAGCGCCTGATGGGGCGCGGGGTTGACGACGTCCAGGAGGAACTCAAATTCTTTCCCTTCCGCCTCGCCGAAGATTTGCAGCCGGGTGAGGTTCTGCGCATCAGACTTGGCGATAAGACTTTTACTCCGCCGGAAATCTCGGCACTCATTCTTCGCCAGCTCAAACGGAATGCCGAGCGCTTCTTCGCAGCGCCGGTTACGAAAGCAGTCATTACTGTCCCCGCATACTTCAACGATGCCCAGCGTCAGGCCACCAAGGATGCTGGCCGCATCGCTGGACTTGAAGTGTTGCGCCTGGTGAACGAACCCACCGCAGCATCTCTCGCCTACGGGCTCGACAAAAAACAAAACGGCATTGTCGCTGTTTATGATCTCGGCGGCGGCACTTTCGACATTTCGATCCTCAAACTGCACGACGGCATCTTCGAAGTCGTGGCCACGAACGGCGACACCCACCTCGGCGGCGACGACATTGATAATTTGCTGATCACCATTGCGCTCGACGATTTGCGTGGCGATCTCGGTCTCGACCTGCGCCGCAATCCCGAGGCCGTGCAAGCCATTCGTAAGGCCGTGATTGAGGCCAAGATCGCGCTCTCGTCCCAGTCCTCGACCAAGCTCAATGTTGAACTCCCGGGTGGACAGCGCTACTTGCGCGAGATTACACGCGAACAGTTCGAACAACTCATTCAGCCCATCATCGACCGGACCGTGGGTCCGTGCAAACAGGCATTGAAAGATGCCGGGCTCAAGCCTGAGCAGATTGACGAAGTTGTTCTGGTCGGGGGATCCACGCGCATTCCGAAAGTCCGTGCGCTGGTGAAGGAGCTCTTCCACCGCGAGCCGCACACCGATCTGAATCCCGACGAAGTCGTTGCCCTGGGCGCGGCGGTGCAGGCCAACATTCTCGGCGGTGGCTCCATCGCCACGGAGAACATGTTGCTGCTCGATGTCACCCCGCTATCGCTCGGCATCGAAGTCGCCGGGGGTGTGACCGACAAGATAATTTTGCGCAACTCGACCATCCCTGCCTCGGCGACGCAGTTCTACACCACTCAGATCGACGGGCAAGCGAACGTAGCCATTCACGTTTTGCAAGGCGAACGGGAACTGGCAAAAGATTGCCGCTCCTTGGCGCGTTTCGATCTGAAGGGCATTCCTCCGATGGCCGCGGGAATGGCGCGAATCGAGGTGAAATTTCTCATCGACGCCAACGGCATCCTGCACGTCTCGGCGCGCGAACAGCGTAGCGGGAAGGAAGCTGAAATTCAAGTTCAGCCCAGCTATGGACTGACCGACGAGCAGGTCGAGAGCATGATCCTCGATTCCTTCGACACCGCGGAAGAAGATTTCCGGCAGAGGCAGCTGATCGAGGCGCGTAATGAAGCCGGGACCATCCTCGCGGCACTCGAAAAAGGCAGGATCAGCGCCGCTTGGGGCGCGCTCACCAGCGACGAGAAGAAAAAAATTGCCAAGATGGAGAAGGCCCTGATCGCCACCAAAGCCGAGGACGATTATCAGGCGATCCGCAAAGCCATCGACACGCTGAACCAGGGCACAACCCGACTCGCGGAATTGATGATGGATAGCGCAGTTTCTACCGCGCTGAAGGGCAAGAATATGGATGAAGCCGATATGGGCGAAGGTCCGACGGCGCCGCATCCCATGGCCAAAGCGGAATTTGAGTAGCGCCGGCGTCTCGCCGGCCCCAGGGCAGCGCGGGCGCGACGGCCGCCGGGACGGCGGCGCTACAATTTCAAAGAGGAGTGGCAATGGCAGAAGAAAAAATACACGGTGCCGGCACGGTAACTGAAGAGGCCCCGGCTCCTGGCGAAAATACGGTCGAGGTTACGTTCCTGCCCGAGGGCAAGACGGTTCAGTTCGAACACGGAAAACTACCCTACGAAGATCACGGCAAGGAAGAGTCGATTCTCGACGTCGCTCTTAATTACGGAGTCACGCTCGACCACGCCTGCGGCGGCAATTGCGCGTGCACCACCTGCCACGTCTGGGTGAAAGGGGGTGCTGAAAATCTTTCGCCCATGGAAGACGACGAAGCCGACCGTCTGGACATGGCTGCCGACTTGCAGTTAAACTCGCGTCTCGGTTGTCAGGTCCAGATCACGAAGCCGGGGAAAGTCGTGGTGGAGATTCCGGCTTGGAACCGAAACTATATTTCGGAAGAACATCACTAGGAATTGTTCTCGCGAAATGATCGACCAATCTGGGGTATCAGTGCACAAATCAGCTGATGAGGAACATCATGCCGAAATCTCTTACCTGGGACGATGCCGAAGATATCGGCATCCTGCTGTCTGAGACGCATCCGCAGCTCGACCCGCTTGCCCTGCGCTTCACCGACCTGCACCGCTACGTGACAGAGTTGCCAGATTTTCACGACAACCCGTCGGCTTCGAATGAAGGCAAGCTTGAGGCCATCCAGATGGCCTGGCACGAAGAAGTACAAGATCGCACCCAAGGCTAACCAGCCTCAAGGGTCTTCAGCGTCTCCAAAAAAAGAGGGCGCGGCCAGCGGAGCCGTGCCCTTTGCAGTTGGACGGAGAGAGAAGCGGGTCGAGGAGGATTCCTTTTAGTCCTCGCCGCAACTTTCGCAGCAAGTCTAAGGCTCGGGAGTGGTGGCAATTGTCACGAAATTGTAAAAAAGTTCGGGGAGATTTACGGGAGTGCAGTCTGGCATTGCGCCCTAGAGCGTCTGCGCCGGAGATCCCTTCCCCAAGTTCACGGCAAGCTCTTCCCTCCGACTGAAAACCGGGTACGTCTTCTAACCAGCCGTTGCTTCCACTGGCTCTTCGATGCTGGCTTCGCGCAGGAACTTCGCTGCCTCCTCCGGCGGTGTGGGATTGATATAAAATCCCGTCCCCCACTCGAATCCCGCGGTCTTGGTCAGCTTGGGCATAAACTCCATATGCCAGTGATAATGATCATTGGTCGGATCCTGCGCTGGCGAAGTGTGGATCACCAGATTGTACGGAGGGTTATCCAGAACTCGATCGGCCTTGATCAGCAATGTCTTGAGCGCCTGCGCCAGATTTTCAAACATGTGCGACGACGAATTTTCGAAGGCTGATTCATGCTGCTTGGGCAGAATCCAGGTCTCAAACGGAAAGCGCGGAGCGTAGGGTGCAACCGTCAGAAAATTTTCGTTCTCCGCCACCACGCGGCTCCCATTCTCAATTTCCTGGCGAATGATGTCGCAGAAAACGCAACGCTCTTTATACAGGTAGTACTGTTTCGCCCCTTCCAGTTCCTGGACGACATTGATGGGAAGAATGGGCAGCGCGATGAGTTGCGAGTGGGCGTGCTCCAGCGACGCTCCGGCGGCTTCGCCGTGATTCTTAAAGAGGAGAATGTATTTGAAGCGGCGGTCTTTTTTTAGATCGAGGATGCGGTCGCGGAACGTCCAGAGTACGTCTTCGATTCGCTTGGGAGGCAACGTGGCCAGGCTGGCATTGTGGTCTGGCGTTTCGATGATGACCTCATGGGCTCCAATGCCGTTCATCCGGTCGAACATGCCCTCAGCTTGCCGGTTCAGCGTGCCTTCAATCCCCAGCGCCGGAAACTTGTTGGGTACTACACGCACCGTCCAGCCCGGCGTGTCACGCTGCGAAGTTGGGCCGCCATTGGTTGCGGGGCGGTAGGCTTGAATCTCGGGCGGGGTCTTGCCCTCGTTGCCATAGCAAAACGGGCAGAAACCGCCCTTCAATTTAACGTTTTCCCGCGCAAAATCCGTCGGGCGCTTCGCCCGGTCGGTCGAAATAATTACCCAGCGGCCAACAATAGGATCTTTTCTTAACTCAGGCACGCACAGACCTCACAATGTAGGATGACGAATTTTTCATTTTAAGCCGTCAGGGAGGAATTACGAAATACTTCGATCTGCGGCTGGCTAGCCTTCGAATGGCCATAGTATACGCTTACTACATCGAAGCGCCACTGGCATGAAGGTGGAAATCGCCGCAAATAATCTCGTGCCACCGCCGCTACCAGCCGCCGTTTGTGCCGATCTACGGCGGCTGCTCCCGGCTTCACATCGAGCGTGGTGCGAGTCTTTACTTCGACAAAACACAGAACGTCGGCCTCCCATCCGATAAGGTCAATCTCTCCCCGGCAGCGCGGCGAGCGATAATTTCGCGCCACCATGGTGTAGCCGAGCTTCCGCAGATGAAAGTACGCCGCTTCTTCTCCGCGCCGTCCGGTGCGATGACGCTCCGATTTCTTATCGCTCGGCAGAGTGTGCTTCGCCAGCCAATCCAGAAAACCTGCCAGCGTTTGGGTTGGCCGGCCCGAGAGCCGTTGTCGGAATGCGCGCAGAAAAGTCATAGACGAGGCCTACCCCTAACTGTATCGGCACGAATGCGGTCGGATTGGCTTTCTAGAACAATTAACAAAACGTTGTCCCAAACTGGACCGCCTGCGGCGAATGTCCGCTTTCGACGCTGACAGCAGTCTGTCATTCCTGCGGAGGAGGGGAGGCCTGCCACGAGCACCTCTCTAGAATCCAGAGGCCCAATAAATTCCACGACCCGTAAAATTTTGCTTGACGTGATCATTGGGTCACGTTACTATTGACTCACATCACGCCAAGCGCGGAGGAGAAAACAGCAATGACATTGGAAGACTTAACCCTCAATGTTGAACAGCACATCGAAATCAAGGCTTCGCCGGAAAAGGCGTTTGCGGCCGTCTTGTATCGCCTCGGAGAAGGCAACACCCGCCCTGACGGCCAAGCGTTGCAGTTGCAGTTGGAGCCGAGAGCGGGCGGGCGGTGGTACCGGGATCGGGGCAACGGGGTCGAACATCTCTGGGGATTCGTGCAGGTCATCAAGGCGCCGGAGTTGCTGGAACTGAGCGGGCCGATGTTCATGTCGTATCCGGCAATCAATCACGTGGAGGTGAAAATCGAACCCACTGCCGGAGGATGCCGCGTAAACTTGCGGCACCGGGCAATTGGGATGATCGACGCCGAGCACCGCAAGAACGTTGGCACTGGCTGGAATCACATGTTGAGCAACACGAAAAAGGACTGTGAGTAGGGACGTGACCGAAAGTGCTGCTGCAAGCGCTGACAATCTCGATCCGGTATGGAAGGCGTTATCTGACCCGACGCGGCGCGCGATTTTGGATTTCCTGAGAGAACGTCCCCGCAGCACGACCGAAATTGTAGAGATGTTTCCGCACTTGACTCGCTTTGGAGTGATGAAACATCTCGAAGTATTGCGCCAGGCGCAGCTGGTTCACACGCGCGAGAACGGCAGACAGCGCGTGAACTCATTGAACGTCGTTCCCATCCGTCAGATATATGAACGCTGGGTCGGCCCGTTTCAGGAGCTTTGGACAAGCGAACTTCTTCGCATAAAAGAGATTGCCGAGAAAGTCGACACGGACGATGAACCCGGTGCGGACGAAAAACAAAGATCCGCGCAAACAAAAAAACATGGGCCGCGCGCCCGCGGCCTCAAACGAAAAACATCGATATAGAAATGGCCGAGCGCTAAGGCTCGCCAACTAAGAGGTGAACTATGTGTCCATTCTGCATTTCGACCCTGGGATTAATCGTTGCCGGCGCGGTCTCGACTGGAGGGCTGGCAACCCTTGCCGTGAAGATGTTTCGCAAAAAGAATGATCCCGAAAAAATCATCACAAACTCGAATGAATGGAGAAGTCAAAATGTCAACTAACCAGATCGCAATGAAAACACCTCCGATCGTATCGCCGCAGGAGTGGGAGGCTGCGCGTCAGCAACTGCTCGTCAAGGAGAAGGAACTGACCCGCGCGCGTGACGCGATGGCAGCCCAGCGTCGACGCATGCCGTGGATGGCCGTGGAGAAGCAGTACAGCTTCGAGGGACCTCAGGGCAAGCTGAGCCTCCTCGACTTGTTCGAAGGACGCCGTCAGCTGATCCTCTATCGCGCCTTCTTCGAACCGGGCGTGTTCGGCTGGCCCGACCATGCTTGCCGTGGCTGCTCTTTGGGTGCAGATCAGGTTGCCCATCTTTCCCATCTGAACGCTCGCGACACGACCCTCGTTTATGCCTCGCGTGCGCCGCAGCCCGATATCGCACGCCTGAAGGCGCGCATGGGCTGGGAAATGCCCTGGTACACCATCACGGATAGCTTCGACGCAGATTTTGGGGTCGATCAGTGGCACGGCCACAACGCCTTCATCCGCGACGGCGAACGCGTCTTCCGCACCTACTTCATCAATAACCGAGGCGACGAGGCAATGGGCAGCACCTGGGCCTATCTCGATTTGACGGCACTGGGGCGTCAGGAAACGTGGGAGGACTCGCCCGAGGGTTATCCTCAGACTCCTCCATACAAGTGGTGGAACTGGCACGACAACTACGGCGCCGAGCCTACGCCTCACCCGAAGTGGGTTGATATCCTAACCGACCCTGAGGGTGCCGCTGCCCGAAGGCGCGATGAAGACGCCGCATGAACGCGACGGCCCACGCGCTTGAATGCATGGCTAGCGGCTGTGCCCGTAAGACGCCAGAAATTCGCTGACGTCCTCATCGCTGGACAATTTGCGTACCGGCACGTGGGGACCGTGAGCAAGGAGAAGCGCCTCAATACGCGGGCGATTGACGCGGTCGAAGTTCCAGATGAACTTCAGCACGTCGAAAAGTTTTCCCATACGGTGAGGCTCCTCGCGCCTGAAGGTGCGCTTGATCGACCGCCACGCGCACCACAGGCGCGGGTGCTCGAGCCAAAGCACCAGCGTGGCCCGGGGCAGTCGGATGTCGAAAGTCGCTACGCCAAAATTGCCTTCGCTGATCCAGTCTTCCCCAGCGTGCGCCTGCTGCAGCAAAATTCGGAAAGCGGGAAGATCGTTTTCTTGCAAAGCAACAGGCCAGATGGCGTCCAACGAGATGACCGGCGCTCCCGTGCGTTCGCCAAGCTGCCGCGCCAAAGTTGTTTTTCCACTGCCCGCACAACCCAGGATTACGATGCGCACGGCGTTCACTACTCACAGAGAATTTTCCAATACCTCAGTTTAGCAATCCATACACCACCAGATTTTTCTGGGTCGTGATGTAAACCTTCCCGTTCGCAATAGTCGGCACCGTAAACCATTTGCCAGCCATAAACATGCTTCTCCAATCCAGACTGTACATTTCGAGCAAAACGGCGCGTATTATACCCGGCCTCCGATTTGGCGAAAGGCTTGTCCGATAAGGGTTTTCGCGTAGCGGCATGGGCTACGAACACGAGGAACCTTCTCCTTTCGCAATAGCCGTGGGGTGCTGATTTGCGTAAACTAGGCGTGGGTAAGTCAAGGGCAAAGCATGACTGATTGGATTTTGATCCTGCTGCTTCTGATCGGCTACCTGGCGCTGACCCAGTGGCTTCTGCCCAAGCTTGGCATTCCCACTTGAAGGAGCACTGGCTGCGCCGAGTTTCGGCGCGATGATGACACGCACCACGATCGCATAAAGCCAGCAAAAGAAAATTCAGGTCGGCTTTCCTGACGTGCTTCTACTTCCTCCTGCTTATTTCTTCACCACGCTCAACCGAACGCTGGAAGGGTATTGCGCCGAATGATGCACCTGGTTGTGCGCTACGACTCCCTTTGCCTCGTCATAGTTGTTTCCGCCCGTATTGAGGTTACGGTCAAAGCGCGGAAAATTGCTGCTGCTGATTTCAATGCGCAACTCGTCGCCGGGTGCGAAGTAGTTGCTGGTCTGCATGGGCTGGAAAGTCACTTTGTACACTTTATCTTTCTCCATAAACACCGGCGGCTTGTCGTAGCCTTCGCGGTAACGAACCCGCTGGATGTTGTCATCGATGTTGAAGGCGGTGCCGTCGGGAAGGACCTCGATCAGCTTCACCGTAAAGTCGGTATCTTTCGCGTCGCTCGAAACATAGAGAGTAATGTCGATCGGGCCGGTCACTTCGATGCCGTCCTTTAGCGGTCCGGTGCTGTAGACGAGGACATCGTCGCGCGCCTCGAGCGGGCGCTGATCGATCGCTCCCGGCTTGTAGTCGGAGCCCATGCAGCAAAAACCTCCGCCACGCGTGGGCACGGGATTCATCGGATCATAGACGAAGCGGTCCGGGGCATCCTTCGTTTGAGGCGCAGTTGCAAGCGCTCCGTCGCCATCGAGCGAGTTCGCGTGGCCACTGCTGGTCAGGTAGAAAGTGACCGGCTTCGCCTCGGCGGGTGGCCAGGTATCGGAACTCTGCCACTGGTTCAGCCCCATGGTGTAGTAGCGGACTTTCGGATTCTTGGTCAGAAAGCCGTTGTCTTCTCCTTTGAGAAAGTGATCGAACCAGCCATAGGTGATCGCATCGTAGTCCAAGCGGGCATCGCCCAGGTCGCGCTCGCCCACCATCGTGTGCTCCGAGGCGCGCTTGTAACTGCAATGCGGCATGGGCGCAATAATGGCGTATTGCTCGTTCGCGACATCAGCGCTGGCTGTGCTGCGCACGTAGTTGTAGGCGGCAAGGTTGGGACCCGTGCTGATGTCGTACCAGGTCATCAGCCACAGTCCGGGAATGTTGATGCGCATGCTGTCGTTCCACAGCCCGCCCTTATACCACGCGGGATGGTTGGGCGGACGCGTAATCATGCCGGGCTGGCCCGAGGGCGTGGTGTCGGCCCAGATGCCATGCGGACCGCCCGCCGCGGCAATGATGTCTTTTTCCGGAAGATGTTGGAGCGCTTTCTCCCAATCGATCGTCGGCGGGTGCGCCGCCAGATCGTAGGATTTTGCCGCCGTTACCAGTGCATCGTGCGTCGTACCGGGCGGAAAATTGGGCTTGGCGTCGTTGGTCAAGAGGCCATAGTCGTAGAGCCACACTCCCATGAGCATTTGCACCGCGCCGCCACGAAAGAAATTGCCTTGCTCGTAATACGGACCCACGCGTCCCACCCCGGCTCCGAAGCTCTCCGGAATAAAGGTTGTCAAAGCTTTGTCGCCACGCGAGGCTACATTCAACTGCCACTCGGCGGTGGAAGAACAACCGATCAGACCGACTTTATCTGCCGACCACGGCAGCCCGCCCATCCAGTCGAGTTCATCGTCGGCGTCGGTGAGCGGTGTGCCAAGAATGTCGTAGTCGCCCTCGGAAAAATAGCGGCCGCGCTCGTTCATCTCGATATAGGCATAGCCCCGCTTCACCGCATCCAGGATTGGGGTCATGTCGCGCGGCGCGCCCATTTCAACGTCCCAGTAATTGAAGTTGTAGGGCGTGCGCACAAAAATAATGGGATATTTTTTCGACTCGTCCTTGGGACGATAGATATCGGCCTGCATGCGCTTGCCATCGCTCATGGGCACCATCACCTTGCGCTCGATGATGGCAATGGACTCGAGTTCCTGCTCGGTGGCGTTACGCTTGGCAATGGTCGCAGCATCCGGCGTGCGGCCCTGCGCCGTAGCCAGGGGAGCGATGCCCGCAATCAATATTCCGCAGAAAATTCCCAGACCACTCAATTTGGCAAGTCGTTGCATGTTTGCCTCACCTCTTCCATGGTGGTTCGAAGGCACTGAATCTTATGTCAGACACTATACGGCAGATTGCTGCCGCGCATGGCTGTGGTGCGCCCCACATATTGGTCGATGAGTGTAATGGCGATGTTTCACCAACTGAGGAACCAGCCGTCCCTGGTATAGTGTCCGCGTCAGTTTTCTCCCCCCTATAGGTCTGAGATCGTCTTGCTCATTCGTTTCTAGGCCTTTTTCAAGTTATTCGTTCGTGTTGATCTCGAAGTGTGGGGAGGAGAAACTACAATGTCTCCAGAGTGCTTCCAAAACATCATCGCCGCGGCCGCACCCAGCGTGCACATCCGCCTACAGAGGATTACCGGAAGGCTGCGAGCCACCTTGGTGCTGCTGCTTCTGTTGGCGGCCACTGCCGCAAGTTCGTCGGCACAAATCTTCAAGACCGTTTACAGCTTCTGCCCCACTTGCGTCGATGGGGGGAACCCTCTCTCGATGACCCTGGTGCAGGGCAAGAACGGAGACCTCTATGGGACAACGTATGATGGCGGAGCCTTCGGCGCCGGGACGATCTTTGAAGTCACCACGGAGGGCAAACTTACGACGCTCTACAGCTTTTCTTGTCTGGCAGGAACCTGTAGGGGTGGCATCGATTCGAATGGGGGCCTCGTGCTAGCCGCTGACGGAAGCTTCTATGGCGTAACGGACGAGGGCGGGGCCATTGGCTATGGGACTGTATTCAAGATGACCCCAGCAGGCAAACTCACCACACTGCATAGTTTCGGCGGAACGGATGGGGCCTATCCACAGTCGGGGCTCATTCAGGCCACCGACGGGAATTTCTATGGGACCACGTTCGGCGGTGGGGCCAACAGCTCTGGCACCGTTTTTAAGATCACAGCCAGCGGCGTTTTCGAGAGCCTACACAGTTTTTGTGCGGACTCGTGCTCTGACGGCGCTGGTCCGAACGGGCTGATTCAGGCCGCCGACGGAAATTTTTATGGGACAACTTACAGCGGGGGCGGCATCGGGAGCGACAGCCCCTGCTATCCTTTGAGCGGCGGCGGAACCTCCTTCCAACTCACCCCCTCTGGAGCGCTGACGACGCTGGCTGCATTCTGCCAGCCGAACGGGTTCTCGCCGAGTTCGGCGCTGGTTCAGGGCGCGAACGGAGATTTCTACGGTACAACCTTCTTTGGTGGAGACGGCGTAGACGAAACCGGCTACGGCACGGTCTATGAGATGACCCCCACGGGGTCGCTCACTTCCTTGTACAGCTTCTGCCTGCAGACCGGATGCGCCGACGGTATAGAGCCGCAATCCTTGACCCGGGGCACGGACGGAAATTTCTACGGAACCACGGCAGAAACGTTATTCAAGATTACTCCAGCGGGCCAACTAGCTACCTTGCACACCTTTCCCGAGGGTGGCGGGGGTGGTGCGTCGGGTGGCCTCATGCTGGATACAAACGGTGCCTTCTATGGAGCCACATACGAAGGGGGCAAGTACGGCGTGGGCTCCGTCTTCAGCCTCGATACCCGGCTGGGAGCATTCGTCAAAACCGTTCCCACATCCGGAGCGGCGGGAACGAAGGTTACCATCATGGGAACGAATCTGACGGAGGCGACCTCCGTTAGCTTCGACGGAACTTCAGCCATGTTTGAGGTCGTTGCCGGGTCGGAGATCACGGCGACGGTTCCAACGGGCGCAACGACCGGTGCGGTCTACGTCACCACATCCACCGGAACGCTCAAGAGCAATGCTATCTTTCAAATCCTGCAGTGAGATGTCTCGATGAATGACGAGAACAGGCCATAGCGCTCACACACCATACGGCAGATTGCCGCCGCGCATGGCGGTCGCGTTTGTTACCATGCAGAAAGCCCTTGTTGTTGACTGCGTTTGGGCCCGTAGCTCAGCGGTTAGAGCAGTGGACTCATAATCCATTGGTCCAAGGTTCAAATCCTTGCGGGCCCACCAATCTTTCCTCGCCAGTTATCAGCCGCGACCGGGGCGGCGCTCCACCACTCCGCGCTCCGGTTTGCGGAGAATCTTGATCCAATGGGACAATATCAACTATGCCTAAATTCATGAAAATTGCGGTAACCCTATTCGCGGCTGGAATGTTGCTGGGGAACGCCCTCGCGCAGCAAACTCCGGCGGCCACGACTCCACCAGCCAGTTCATCCACATCCACTCCGGCCAAATCGCAGACTTCAACCACCACGAAGGCGCACTCCGCAACCGCGGCGAAAACCGCAGCACCACTCACCCTTAAGACCTCCAAAGATAAATTCAGCTACGCCATCGGAATGAAGACGGGAGAGAGTCTCAAAAAGCAGTCGGTTCCCGTTGACCCCAGCATTATGGCTCGCGGAATGAAGGACGCGCTGGCGGGCGGCAAGACGCTCATGACCGATGAGGAAGCCCAGGCCGCGATCACCGAGGTGCAGATGGACGTTCGCAAGAAGATGCAGGAGAAAATGCAAGCAGAGGGCGCCGAGAACAAGAAGAAAGGCGACGCTTTTCTCGCAGAGAACAAGAGTAAGCCTGGCGTAGTGGCGCTACCCGACGGTCTGGAATACAAAATTCTGACGGAAGGGAAGGGGCCGAAGCCAACCAGCAGCGATACGGTGGAGTGCAACTATCGTGGCACGCTGATCGATGGCAAGGAGTTCGACAGTTCCTACAAGCGCGGCAAGCCGGCGCAGTTCGCGGTCACCGGAGTGATCAAGGGATGGACCGAAGCTCTTCAGCTCATGCCCGTAGGATCCAAGTGGCAGCTTTTCATTCCTGCGGATCTGGCCTACGGAGAGCGTTCTCCAAGCCCTGACATTGGCCCGGATGACACCTTGATTTTTGAAATTGAACTGTTATCGATTGTCGACAAGAGCAAGGAAGCCGCTCCGGAGAAGAAGTAGAGCTAGAGCGCGGCAAAGGCCGTAGGGATCCCTCCACTTCGCAGCACCCTCCCTTCGGGAGGGTGCTGCTACGGTCGGGATGACAGGTCCGTGGGGATAACAGAGATCCTGGCCTACGAGTTCTGCGGATTCGGCCGGTTTACTTTGGTGAGGCTTCCCGCGATGTGGTGATAAGCGACGATCCACGGCGTCATCCACGAGAAGATCAACCGCGCCGGCAAGAGCGTATAAAATCGCCGGTTGAAAACGCCTCGCCGATCCCGTTCGAACGCGAAAAAGATTTCCAGCAGGATGTCAGCCAGCAACGGAATCGCCGTCCAACGCAGCGCCGCCAGCGCTGCGAGCTGGGCAATGCAGCGCAGCACGTGGCGCACGAGCCGCATGCGGCGTACCCCAAGCACTCCGTCGGAAGTGGCGTAGAGTCCCAGTTTTTCTGCGGCAGAGGACAAGCTGAAGCGCGGGTTGTAGCGGGCCATGGCTTCAGCGGGAAACACCGGGGTTGTGACTTCGCGCGCCCGCAAGTCAAACAGCGTGTCTTCGCCGAAAAGATTTACCTCGGGAAATCCACCCACGCGCTCCCACAACTCTTTGCGCATCGCCATGGACCGTGTGGTACAGCTTTTGCGGATTCCCTCGGGGCGCAGTTTAATTCCTAGAAACGGTGCGGCGGCGACGTCCCACACCGTTGCCGTGCGCGCATCGATGTAGGATCCGCCCAGCGAGTATTCGGCCTCTCCCGCCCGGATTGGCGCTGTAAGCCGCGCCGCCCACTCCGGTTCATACTGGCAACCTGCATCCGCGCAGGCGATTACCTGCGTGGATGCCTCGCGGATGGCTCGATTCCGTCCCCGCGCGATGGGCCCGGGAGAGTGCGCCAGACTACAGCTTTCGTCGCGAATCGGCCGCAGCCGGGGCTCCTCACGGGCGAGTTCCTGAAGCCGCTCCCAGGTGCCGTCGGCCGATCCGCCATCGACCACGATAATCTCGATGTCGGCCAGCGTTTGTTGCGAAAGACCCGAAATCAGATCGCCGATGGTCTCCACCTCGTTGAGCACTGTTGCGATCACCGTGACTCGATCGGGCTCCGCCATCACTGATAAGGGATAAGAAGATAAGAGATAAATTCCCTGCGCGACCGTTCATTATATAGACTGGCGTTCCTGCGCTACGACCGATTACCACTTTGGGGCGCACTCGCAGTTGAATCGTTGACACCTCCGAGGCGCGATAGTAACGTTTGCGCCAAGACCTTAACCCTTCATCCCGTGTAAGGAGGCAAGTGCGAATGTTGTGCAGACTCTTCTTTGCGGCAGCGGTTCTCTCTCTGGCGATGAGTTCTGCCCTGGCGCAAGATCCTCTCAAGGTCGAGCCCAGACACTACCAACTGCGATTCGAGAATGACCACGTACAGGTGGTGAACATCCACTACGGCCCGCACGAGAAATCGGAGATGCACGAGCATCCCGGCGGCGTTGTGGTCGTAATCTCAGGCGGACATCTCAAGTTCACCGACCAGAGTGGCAAGGTCAGCGATGTCTACTCGAAAGCTGGAGAAGCCCGTTGGTTTCCGCCCTTCAAACACAAGGTAGAAAACGTAGGGGATGAGCCCTACAATGCGGTCTATATCGTCGTCAAAGGCAAGTCGACGACGACGACGGCGGCCGGTCCGGTGCCGGGTGCTCCAGTTAGCCCGGACCAGTTGGCGCAAATCTTTTCGGAGTATGCCCAGACGGCGCCGAAACCATAGTGCGTCGTGTAGTAATCTTTAGGAAGACAAAATTCCCGCTGTAAGGACGTGTATGGCGCACACCGTGTTCTGCGTGAAGTTCAAAAGAGAATTGCCCGGCCTGGATGAGCCGCCCTTCGACAATGAGCTCGGCCGCAAAGTTTATGACAACGTATCGCAGGAAGCCTGGCGCATGTGGACCGAACACTGCAAGATGCTGCTCAACGAATACCGGCTGAATCCCGCGCGACGCGAAGATCAGGAAGTCATCGTAAAACAGCTAGAACAGTTTTTTTTCGGGGAAGGCTCAGCCGTGCCCAAGGAGTATGTGCCGCCGGCGCAGAAGTAAAAGGGAAACGGCGCCGCCAAACTCCGGCTACGAATGTTCTGTTTTTCCATCCAGCAGATCCAGCGCGTGAGGGATCAGATCGGCCACAGCCTGGAGAGAGTCCACTGCGCCGCTGGGGCTGCCGGGGAGATTAAGGATCAGAGTTTTCTCCCGGACGCCACAAACTCCACGGCTCAGCGCGGCGAATGAAGTTTTCTTTGCGCCTTCGAGGCGCATGTGCTCGCCCACACCTGCGATCAGACGATCGCAAATGGCTTCTGTCGCTTCCGGGGTGACATCGCGCGCTGCGATTCCCGTCCCCCCGGTGGTCACGATGAGGCGCGCCTCCAAAGCCAAATGTACCAGCGCATTCTGGATCTGCATGGAATCGTCTTGGACGATTCTGGTGGCGACCACGCGAAATCCGAGCCTGCCGAGGGCCTCCGCTACCGCTGGACCGGAGACGTCCACGCGCTCACCCCGCGCGCAGGAATCGCTCACCGTCACCACCGCGGCAGGTTGTTCGCTTCGGGGCGCGTCAGCTATCGAGGAGGACATCTTCTTCCTCTTCTGTCCGCGAACTGCTCGAAATGCCGGCGGGGCTAGGTTCGGCACTGGCCGCGGCCGCTTCCGCTTCAGCGGCATCGACGCCGGCATCGCGTTGCGCTTCATCGAGCAGTCGCAGGCCTTCCATCAGCAGGCCTTGAGTATTGAGTTGCGTACTTTCCTGATCAGTCTTGCCCTCGAAGTTGAGTTCGAAGTTGCCCCCGGTCCAGCGCAGAACTCGGAAGACGGCTTCGTCGCCCTTGAGCGCTCCATAGGTCGCGTGCTTTACCTGGCCTTCGACAAAGAAAACTTCGCAATTCTCGCCCGCGTTGTTGAGTTTGAGCTGGCAGCTTTTGCGCCCCATTTCGAGCGATTGCATCAGGTCGATCACGTTCATCTGAGAAAGATTTCCGCGCACCACGCCGTCGGAAGGCGCAGTCTTGGCCATCTTCTCGAGCGCGATTCTATCCACCGTGCGCTTGATGCGGCGCGTGGCTTCTTTCAGGAAAAATGGCTTGGCTAGGTAATCGTCGGCAGCATCTTGTGGCGACAGGCGCTCGTCGATGTCGGAACGGCTGGCCATTAATATCGCCGAAAAATTTGCCGTCGCGGGCCGGCTCTTCAGCTTCTCGACCAGCTGGCGGCCATCCATGCCAGGCATGCGATAGTCACACACCAGCAGTTCCGGTGGGTTGTCGACTGCCTTGAGTAGCGCGTCCGCCGCGTCCCCCGCCGAGACCACTTGCGCGAAGGATGCCAGCGCATGCTCGAGCATTCCCAGGACCATCGGGTTGTCATCGACCAAAAGCAGTTTGACGTCGTTGGCCATGATTACTTCGTTCGCCGGTACTCCCCACTCTTGCCGCCAGTCTTACGTTCTAAAACGATCTCTCGAATCGCCATGCCCTTGTCCAGCGCTTTCAACATATCAATCAAAGTGAGCGCAGACACACTGGCCGCGACCAGGGCTTCCATCTCGACTCCAGTTTGAGCCGTGGTTGTGACTTTGGTAGTGATGGCGACGCCATTTTCGCATAGGCGCATGGCGACATCAACGTGCGCAAGTGGCAGAGTATGGCACATCGGAATTAAATCAGCTGTCCGTTTAGCAGCCATGATTCCGGCGATGCGCGCAACCTCCAAAGGATCGCCTTTGGGATTCGCAGGCAGCGCTTGTAACACTGCGGCCTTCATCTCCACGAAGGCGCTGGCTTCGGCTTCGCGATGCGTGGCCGCCTTGCCGGAGACATCGACCATGCGCGCGCGTCCCGCGGCGTCGTAGTGGGAGAGCTTTGGCATCTTTTCCATGCGAATGTTCTATCTTACATGGGATGTGGCAGGGCAGATGAACCTCCGACAATAACAACGAATCCGAATGAAAATGGAGGCTGAATTTGCGGTTTGCAGCGTGTGAAAATGCGGGAAGTCCTTTGTTTTCAGCGTTTGTTAATCATTTTGTTACCCCTCCCCCCACCCCCTCGGTTGTTTAGAATCAGTGGGTTAGGTGTATGTACAAGGGGTAAAATCGTCATGCCAAAGGAGTTACATACTAAGCTCCGTGAAACAAAGGAGTTAGGTGGGTCATGTTGCAATGGGCCTGATTTTAGCAGCCGGCCCCCCCCATAGCCCACCCGTGAAACTGCCACGGTTAGGGCATCCTGTTTGTGGCAGAGTACGGCTGGGCCAGCCCCTCCAAGATAATGTCACCCCATAACTGCAACGAGATTCTGTCACCCTCTAAAAGCCACTCCTGCTTTGCACTGCTTCCTCGCAGCGCCCGTGGGCTGCACCGGATCCAGACGCGGGGATTTATTAGCGTTGCAGGATTGCGACCCATTCGCCGGAGGCAAGATGCTCGTGATCGGGTGGGGTCACGATGTAACAGTTGGAGCGAGACTGACCGGCGATATCCCCCGAGCCTTGCCATGGAACGACTTCGGCCTGTGAATTTTCGTAGGCGCCGGAAAGAATCGCGGGCAGGAAGCGGGTCAGGCCGGCCTTTACGCGAATATCAGATTTCAAGCGCGCGTGCAGAAATTGGATTGGGCGCGGCGGGATGCCGCAGAGTGCTTCTACCATGGGGCGGGCAAAGAGTTCAAAGGTGACCATGGTGGAGACCGGGTTTCCCGGAAGACCGAAGAAATATTTGTGGGCTGACGCGTCGCGGGCAGGAGTACCCGCGCCACACAGGCGGCCCGAGGCACACAAGCACCGGCCAAATACTGCGGGCTTACCGGGCTGGATTTTCGCCCCGGTGAAGTAGAATTCGGCGTGCAATTCGGAGAGCACCTGCTCGACCAGATCGTAGCGGCCCATGGAGACGCCGCCGGTCATGATCAGCAAGTCGGAGTGCAGCCCTTGTTCGATCAGTTCGCGCAGGCGGCGCGGTTGGTCCGGAGCGATGGGCAGCAAAACAGGCTCGCCGCCAGCTTCGCCGATCTGCACAGCGAGCGAGTAGCTGTTGGAGTTGCGAATTTGTGTAGGTCCGATTTCAGAGTCGAGTTCGACAATCTCGTCGCCGGTGGTGAGCACGGCGACGCGTGGGCGGGCAAAAACTTTAAGATGCGATCGGCCTACCGAGGCGGCTAAAGCGATAGCTGGCGCGTTGAGACGCGTGCCCACGGCTAACAACAGGTCGCCGCGTTTGGCTTCGGCTCCCTGCGGAACCAGATTTTCTCCCGGTGCGATGGTTCTCGTGATTTCGACCACATTTTCTGGTTGCGATGTGTGCTCGATCATGACGACTGCGTCGGCGCCGGATGGAACCGGCGCACCCGTCATGATGGAAAACGCTTCGCCGGCGTTCAGCACCGAGGGCAGAGGACCCGGCCCGGCTTTGATTTCTCCAATTACTTTTAACCGGGCGGGAAGAGTTTCCAGGTCGGAGGCACGGACCGCGTAGCCGTCGCGGGTCGCGCGGCGGAAAGGAGGAATATCGCGGTCGGCGATGACTGGCTCAGCCAGTACGCGTCCTGCGGCTTGCAGCAGGCCGACGTTTTCTACGGCGCCCGGTAGCAGAACGGCAGCGTGCTGCTCAACTACACGGCGTGCTTCTTCGAAGGTTAGCACCAGGGATTGCGTTGGCGGGCCGGGCATGAGTAGATGATAGATCAAGGGGTCCCGCAGTCGAGCTTCCCCCATCGGCTTAAGGCGATTCAAAAAAAGAATGACCGAGTCGGCACGAAAAAAATTCGTGTGCCCTTCCCGGTTCGACTCCCCGATCACGGTTCGAGTGAGCCTTTATTTATTTTCCCGAAGCAAGGTTGATTAGCCCGAGTGCCCGGAGTGTAATTTTGTCCGGAACACTCTGACCGTCTTTCTTCGTGACCACTCCGAAGCTGCCGGAGTAGTCCCACAAGGCCCAACCTATGCCGTGCGATTCCAGAGCGGTGCGGACATCGTGAATCCAGGAGGCGCGATCTTTCGCATCCGCGTAATCGCGGAAGACGCCGAACTCGTTGCAGACGACCGCAACTCCGCGGTGGTGAGACCAATCGGCAACCTGGGAAATTTCGGCGTCGATGCGGGCGGCGTCCCAGTGCTCTTGTCCATAGCGGACGACCGCCATACGATCGACCGCATCCGGAACTTCCGCCGCTACGTTTGCCACCGATTCCGGGGATGAGGGATAGGGCAGTCCTTTCGTCCAGTGCCAGAGATATGCGCCCCAGGTCGCGCCTTGGTGGGTGAAGATGTGCGGCTCGTAGAAATGGAAGTCATAAATCACATTCGGATCCCGCAGCGGCTCGATAAAGACCAGGTCATCGTCGTTCGACCAGCGTGCCCCGGTGGCGATCAGCGTGTTTTGGCGTGCTCCTTCGCGAATGGCTGCGGCGAGTTTGGCCTGCACACCGTACCAGCGGTAGCGATCGGAAAATTCCGGCTCGTTCAGGATTTCGAAGAAGACGCGGTCTGCATCCCAGGTGGAATAGTGCTTCGCCAGGGCGCGCCAGAAGTCGGCGAACTCCTGCACGAAGCTGTCGTCTTTCGCCAGGCGCGCTTTAAAGTCGCTGTCGGGATGCAGATCGATGACTACAGCCAGGCCGTGATCCAAAATCATCTTTACCGCGGCGTCGAGATAGGCAAGATAATCGCCCGGAATTTCGTCGGGACGGTGATCCTGCACCATGGGTTGGGGATTGACGCTGAGCCGGACATGATCGAAGCCCATCGATCGAATGAGAGCGATGTCTTGCGCGGTGATCGAGTCTTGAAAGTGTTCTCGCGTGTAGCCCCGCTTATCGTAGACCTGCGCGAACCATCCGCTGATATTGATGCCACGGCGCAGATGAGAGAGCCGGATCGCAGGAACGGTAAGAAACGACTCATGAGAAAGATCGGGCACAGATTGAGCGTTCAAGGACGGCGCAATCAGGCAACCCAGGCAAAGCAGCGCAGCGCAGAGAGTGATTTGCGGACGTTTCATGTTGTCTCAGCTTACCGCAGGAAAGCCGGAACGGCGGAAAGTCATAAATCATCTTTTGGGGGCACCTTGCCGATAAGGAATCAAGGATTCGTTCGCTTGCACGGAGTGGAAGTTGGACCTAGAAAACCAGTTGACGGACTACACAGGCGGCAATCTCACGGAGCGGCGGCGCGAGTCTCGTTTCAAGTTCGAGGTCGATATCAAGGTTAGGTCTCGGAATTGCGGTTTGGTGAAGGGGCAGTGCGTCGACATCAGCCAATCCGGCGTTTCGGCGATACTCACCCTTGAAGTTCCCTCAGACGAGATGGTGGAACTGATGTTTGTCACTCCATTCGGGCCAGTAACGGCCTATGCCATGCTTCGCCAACGAAGCGCATTTCGCTACGGTTTTCAATTCGTGGAGCCGATTGCTCCAGAGATCGGGATGACCTGCCGCTATCTCGCACAGCCGGTGGGTGGTGTATAGAAGTCGGCGGTACGCCGTCGAAGTTGCGGCCGGGTCAGCTTGTACCTTCCCTTCGCCAGGCTCAGGGATCTCCGCCAGGCTTGTCCACAGGGTTATTTTTTAGACGCCCTCTTCGACTGCCCAGGGCAGGCTCTTCGGGCTGGACGTCGCGGCGCGGAACTCGCATCTTTTTTACCTCCGCTGATGGTGCGATTCATGGTTGTGACTGGCATCACCGCGCGGGCAAGGCTGTTCCGGTAGACTTATACACTATCCCTGTTTCAGAGGATCTCTTATGTTGCACAAGAATCGACTTTTTACTCCTGGTCCTACCCCGTTATTGCCGGCGGCCCAAACCGCCATGGCTTCGTTCACGGCGCACCATCGCACTGCTGATTTTCGGGCGCTCTTTCAGCGCGTGCTGGTGGACATGAAAGAATTCATCGGCACGCACAATGATGTGCTGGTGCTGGCTTGCTCGGGCACGGGTGTGATGGAAGCGTCGGTTTCGAACCTGACATCTCCGGGAGACACAGTTTTGGTGCTCACGGCGGGAAAGTTTGGCGAGCGCTGGACGGGGCTGGCGAAGGCGTTTGGCTGCAGGGTCGAGGTCCTGTCTGTGCCCTATGGCGAAACATTTTCGTTGGATGAGGTGCGGGCGAAGATTACGCCGGAGCTACGCGCGGTTTTCCTCCAGGCTACGGAGAGTTCGACTGGCACGCGGCACGATGTGGAAGGTATCGCGAAAATTGTGCGGGCGGCGGGCGATGAAACATTGATGATCGTCGATGCGATCACCGGCTTGGGCACGACTCACCTGGATGTCGATGGCTGGGGAGTGGATGTGATTATCGGCGGGTCGCAGAAGGCGCTGATGATTCCTCCGGGACTGGCGTATTGCGGGGTAAGCGAGCGGGCGTGGAAGCGGATGGAGACGACCACTTCTCCGCGCTACTACTTCGATCTGCGTAAGGAGCGGAAGGCGGCAGCCAAGGGCGAGTCGGCCTATACTCCGGCGACTTCGCTGTTTGCGGCGCTGGGCGCGGCATTGGAGTTTGTGCGTGCGATGGGAAGTGGCGACCTGGCGAAAGGACGCGAAGCTCTGGTGGACAATGCGGAACTGTGCGCGAGGATGACGCGGGCGGGCACGCAGGCCCTGGGATTGAAGCTGTACGCGGCTTCGCCTGCGGCCGCGCTGACTGCGGTGTGCTCGCCGCCGGGAATCGATTCGGGGAAGATCGTGAAAGAGTTCAGAGAGTCTTTCGATGCTGTGGTAGCCAACGGTCAGGGCGAGATGAAAGGGCAGATCTTCCGCATCGCGCACATCGGTTATTACGATTACCTGGACACGATCGGAATTCTGGGCGCGCTTGAGCACGTTCTCGCCCGCGCCACCGGGCAGGCCGTCGAGTACGGAGCAGCTCTGCGCGCCGCGCAGGAAGTCTACGCGTCGGCGCGGTCCGGCAAACAGCAACTGGTTGGAGCCTGAGGCGCGCGGCTTTTTCGATCTTCGGTCGTCGATCCATCACGATTGTGAATCTTACCCAGGAACGGCACTCATTTTGAAAATCATCATTGCAGAAAAAATATCGTCCGCCGCGGTTGAGCAGTTAAAACAGCCGGACTGGATCGTGCTTACCGCCGATCAGTTAGAGGGCAAGCTTACGGAGCAGCTCGAGTCGGCTGACGCACTCATCGTGCGTTCGGCGGTGCAGGCCGATGCGGAGCTGCTTTCGCACGCGCCGAAGTTGCGCGTGATTGGGCGCGCCGGGGTCGGCGTGGACAATATCGATCTGGATGCGGCGACGCGCCAGGGCATCGCCGTGATGAATACGCCGGGAGCGAACGCCGTAGCTGTGGCGGAACAGACCTTGGGAATGATGCTGGCGATGGCGCGGCATCTCTGCCGGGCTGACGTTTTGATGCATGCCGGGAAGTGGGAGAAGAAATCGCTGCAAGGGACGGAGTTGCGCGGTAAGACGCTCGGCATCGCCGGCCTGGGCCGCATTGGCATGGAAGTCGCGCGGCGGGCCCGCGCCTTTGGCATGGAGATCGTGGCGCACGATCCCTTTGTTTCGGTCGCCGTTGCCAAAGAACAGGGCATCCGCCTCGGCAGCCTTGATGAGTTGTACGCGGCGGCGGATTACATTACGTTGCACGTGGGTCTTACTCCGCAAACTGCGGGAATGATCAACGCCGCTGCAATCGCGAAGATGAAGAAGGGCGTGAGGCTGGTCAATTGCGCCCGCGGCGAGCTGGTACAAGAGGCTGATCTGATTGCGGCTCTCAAAGAAGGCAAGATTGCTGCCGCTGCGCTTGACGTTTTCTCGGAAGAACCGCTCAAGAATTCGCCCCTGCAAGCCATGGAAAATGTCATCCTCACGCCTCACATTGGCGGCCAGACCTTCGAGGCGCAGGAAGCCGTGGGCGTGCAGATCGCGCAGCAGGTGCGGGAATATCTGAAGCACGGCGTGATTCAGAATGCGGTGAACGTTCCCTCGGTCTCGGCAGAGGAGTATGCCCAGATGCAGCCTTACATCGTTTTGGCGGAGCGCATGGGCGCGTTTCTGGCGCAGATTTCCGAGGGTTCGATCGAAGAAATATCGCTCCGCTACAGCGGCCACATCGCGGATTGGAAAACTGAACTCATTCGCAACGCTGCGATCCAGGGCATTCTGAACCAGGCGCTGGAGGAGAAAGCGAACTTGGTCAACGCCGCGTCCTTGGCCGAGACTCGCGGGCTCCGCGTGCATGAGGCGCACAAGGCGAAGGCTTCCGCGGGCGGCGCGGGCAGCGTGCTTTCAATCTTGCTCAAGAGTTCGAAGGAAGAGCACTTGGTCAAAGGCGCGGTTCTGCGTGGGACTGCCCCACGTCTGCTGCACATTGATGGCATCGACGTAGAGGCTCCGCTCGAGCGCGATTTAATTTACCTGCGCAATCGCGACGTTCCCGGCGTGATCGGTCGAGTGGGTACGATCCTGGGCGAGAGCGAAATCAATATCGCCGACTTTTCTTTGGGGCGGCGCAGCGCCGAAGCATCCTCGGAACCGCGTGAGGCGATTGCCGTAGTCCATGTGGATGGACCTATCCCGGACGCGGTCTTGAAGAAGCTGGAGGAAATTCCTGCAGTGCGGCAGGCGAAGGCCGTGCGGCTGTTCTGAATTCTCTCCAGTGACAATCTAGAATCTTTACCCCAGAGGGTCACAGAGTCGATGAAACCGGTTACGAGTTCGACTCGTCCCTTCGCAGCTTTCTGCTTTCCGCCAGCAACGCCATCGAGTGCATCAGGTTCTGTAGCGTGACAATGCCCACCAACCGCTGATCTTCGACTACCGGAATGATGCTCAGATTGCGCGCCGTGAGCTTGCGAAAGGCCGAGGCCAGCGATTCTTGCCGCGCGGAAACTTCGAAAATCTTGTTCATCACGGCCTGCACGTAGCCGTTGCCTTCCACGCGCAGCGCCTCGAGAATACGCTGCCGAGAAATCACACCTACCATGTCGATGCCGCGGACCACGGGAAAATCATCCTGCAAAGAATGCACCGCCTTATCCAGAGCGTCCTCCAGCGTGTCAGCCGGCGACAGCGTGGCAAAATCCGTGAGCATCACTTCTTCGAGACGCACATTATCCAACACCGATTGAAAAATGACTGCCCGCTCTTCGAGTTGCGCTGCCGAGAAAATAATCACGCCCACCATCGTGAGCCAGGTGTTGCTGAACAAACCGGCAACCATCAGAACCATCGCCAGCGCATGGCTGATGGAAACGGCGCGGCGCGTGGCTGCGGCGGAATCCATGCTTCGGGCAAAAAATGCCCGCAGCACGCGCCCGCCATCGAGGGGATAAGCCGGAAGAAGATTCAATCCTGCAATGTAAAGATTGGCCCCCACCAGGCTGCGCGGCAGGTTGCTCGATTGCAAGAGCGGCCACCGCCAAAGATTCGCCGCTGGAACCACGGCGAAGATCACGACCGCTGCGAGCATGGCAAATGCCAGGTTTACCAGCGGGCCAATCATGGCGATGCCGACTTCCCGTTTCCAGGCAGCGTCGACGGACGCTGGCTTCTCCACCCGCGTTTCATCGAAAACGGTGACCCCGCCGAGTGGCAGCAGAATCACGGCCTTGGGAATATAGCCGGAGCGCCGCGCCACTAGCATGTGGCCAATTTCATGCGCCGCCACGCACGCTAATACCAGCCCCACGAGCGCCAGGTCACGCGGCCCGTTGGCTGGGTGCTGCGCGTTATATTCCGTCCAGAAAACGAATAATGGCAGAATAAAAAACGTCAGGTGAATGCGGACTTCGACCCCGAAGAGGCGCCCCACGTGAATGGAAAAACTTCTCATAATTTTAGCGACAGTTGCTGCTATCAACTTGCCGGCTACTACTGTTATTTTACATGGGCGGAGCGGCTGGCTTTGGGGAACGCGCGTCAGCCGACCGTAACCAAGGTACAGAGCCATGCGCGTAATCGCCGGTAAGTATCGGGGCCGAACGTTGCACTCGCTGCGCGGAGTCGATATTCGTCCCACGTCGGATCGCTTGCGGGAGACTTTGTTTAACATTCTGACGGCGGGAAATCCTGAGGCTCTGCAAGGCACGGTTTGGCTGGATCTTTTCGCGGGCACGGGAGCGGTGGGGATCGAAGCGCTCAGCCGCGGGGCGAAGCAGGTTTATTTCGTTGAGAATGCCGATCCCGCGGCAAAGTTAATTGAGCAAAATCTGGAGCGCCTGGGAATTGGGGAGGGCTACAAGATTCTCCGGCAGGATTTGGTTGACGTGCTGTGGCGGCTGCGGCGCGAGCGCGTCGCGGCGGATGTAGTCTTTCTCGATCCGCCCTATCGAATGCGAGACGCTTATGAGAGGTCGTTGAAGGCGCTCGCTGATTCGTCCCAGGTGTGGGCGATGACGCTGGTGATTGCCGAGCATGAAAAGAAATTCGATCCGGGAGCCGATTTTGGATCTTTGCGCCGGATCCGCAAGCTGGTGCAGGGAGATTCGGCGCTTAGCTTTTATCGCATTGGGGGGCAGCCGGATTTAAGCCGGTGAGGTCCGCGGCAAACCAAACATCGGGCGGCCCGCCCTTGGACTATAATGTCCCGCACCGATGAGCCTGACGCCTGGCACGAAACTTGGGCCGTACGAAATCCAATCGCAGGTTGGCGCTGGCGGCATGGGTGAGGTCTACCGCGCCAAAGACACGCGCCTCGACCGCATTGTCGCCGTAAAGATTTTGCCCAGTCATCTCTCGGAGAATCCTGAAGCCAAGCAGCGCTTCGACCGCGAGGCTCGCGCCATCTCTTCGCTGAACCATCCCAACATCTGCACGCTGCACGATGTCGGCCATCAGGACGGAATCGACTTCCTCGTCATGGAGTTTCTCGAAGGAGAAACCCTGGCCGAACGCCTGCGCAAAGGCCCGCTGCCGACTGAGCTGGTGCTGAAATACGGCATCGAGATTTGCGAGGGACTCGAGCGCGCCCACAAGAGCGGGGTCGTCCATCGCGATTTGAAGCCGGGAAATGTGATGCTGACTAAGACCGGAGCCAAGCTCATGGATTTCGGCCTGGCCAAAGCCACGCTAGCCGTGTCGCCTGTCTCCAGCCTGACCATGACCATCTCGCATGCCTCGGCCGACAACCCGCTGACCGCGCAGGGAACGGTGATTGGGACATTTCAGTACATGTCGCCGGAACAGACAGAAGGCAAAGAAGCCGACGCCCGCTCCGACATTTTCGCGCTCGGCGCTGTGCTCTACGAAATGACCACGGGTAAGCGCGCCTTCGTAGGAAAAAGCCAGGCGAGCATCGTGGCCGCCATTCTGGCCTCCGACCCGCCGCCGATCTCGGTGGTGCAACCGATGTCGCCGCCTGCCCTGGACCAAGTGGTAAAGTCGTGCCTGGCCAAAGATCCCGAAGATCGCTTTCAGACAGTTCACGATCTGAAGCTGCAACTGCGCTGGATCTCAGAAGCTTCCGCCAGCCGCATCGGGGCGCCCGCGCAAGTTCGCGCCCGCCGCGTTATACAGAAACGCACATTGCTTAT
This sequence comes from uncultured Acidobacteriaceae bacterium, assembly GCA_963710965.1. Classification (GTDB taxonomy): domain Bacteria; phylum Acidobacteriota; class Terriglobia; order Terriglobales; family Acidobacteriaceae; genus Sulfotelmatobacter. The sequence goes on from CAVQCP010000063.1 coordinate 199,703, forward strand.
TGCCGCCGCCGTCGGTTGGATCTTCGCCATCGCTGCGCTGGCCCTGTTCCTCGCAAACCGCTCCCAACTCGAGGAGGCGCAACGGCCGATGACAGCCTCCTGGCTTCCGCCCGGCAACACCGAGTTCGCCAGCGTTGCGGGGGGGGCCCCTGTGCTTTCGCCGGATGGATCGAAGCTCGCTTTCCTGACCGGAACCGGCGCCGATACAAGTTTGTGGATTCGCGACGTGAACAGCGGCGAACCGCACCAGATCGAAGTCGAGCGCCCGACGTTTCCCTTCTGGTCGCCCGATGGCAAATACATTGGATTCTTCTCAGCCGGCAAAATGAAGAAAGTGGCGCTCGCCGGCGGACCCATTCAGGTTCTCTGCGATGCCCCAGAAGGCCGCGGAGCCTCTTGGAGTCCGCGCGGGGTGATCATCTACACGCCGAACATTTTCGAGCCGCTGTACAAAATTCCAGAGGGCGGTGGTACCCCCGAGAAACTCACCGAAGCCAAACCCGGCTGGACCAATCGCAATCCCTATTTCCTTCCGGACGGCGATCATTTCTTATACATTGCCCGCGAGGTAGTCGGTTCGGCAGGTTCGGGCGCTGGCGGCGCACTGTATGGGGCTTCGCTGTCGGGAGAAAAGCCGCGGCAGATTTTGGAGCGCGGCTCGAATGTGCAGTACTCCGAGGGATACCTGCTCTATCTGCGCGAAACGGTGCTCGTGGCGCAGCGTTTCGATCCCCAATCCTTGAAGTTCAGTGGCGACGCGATACCCGTCGCCGAAAAACTCGATACCTGGAACGCCCGTGACCTGGTCGCATTCACCGCCGCACACAACACGCTCGTGTATCGCCACGCATCATTGCAAAAAACCCAGCCCATGTGGGTCGATCGCAGTGGCAAGGAGATTGCGAAGTTTGGCGAGCCTGGTCTTTATGTAACCCCGAAACCCTCGCCTGACGGCTCTGCAGTGGGCTTGCTTCGGCCGGATCCGGACACCGGCCGGGAAGACGTCTGGCTGGTCGAGACCACGCGCAACACCATGTCGCGCAGCACGTTTGCCGACGCGACCAACATGTCTTATACCTTTTCTCCAGACGGAAAAAGGATCGCGGTCGGTACGATCACGGGAGGAGTCTCGGCCGGAATGTGGATCCAGCCCGCCGGCGGTTCCGGTACGCAGGAAAAGTTGGAAACACCAATGACCTGGGGAACCGTATCGAGCTGGTCGCCGAACGGCCGCTACCTCTTCTTCAACCTGCAAAACAACGCCACGCGGAACAACGTCTATTACTCCGATCTGAATGGCGACAAGAAATTGGTTGCCTTCCTGCAGTCGCCTGCCAATGAACTGGGAGCGGTACTATCGCCGAATGGCAAATGGCTCGCCTACATGTCGGACGAATCGGGAAGGTATGAAGTTTATGTGGCCGCGTTCCCCGATCCTGGAGGAAAATGGCAGGTGTCGAATGGCGGTGGCAGCTCCCCTTCATGGAGTGCCGATGGCAAGCAAATCTATTACAGCATCGGCGATAAGCTCATGCTGGTGAACATTCAGAACCCCGACAGCTTCGAATTCGGCGCACCCACGGAATTGCCGATTCATCTGAACGAATTCAGCTCCGTCGGCCCGGTGGCGCCCGGCGAACGCTTCCCCGCTCTAAAACCACTGAGCGGAGGGCAAGCCCACCCCGAAGAAGTGGTCCTTCACTGGACCCGAACCCTGAAGCAGTAGCTTTTCGGCGGCGCAGCGGCTCACGGCTGTAATAAGTCCCGCCGTGCCGAGGCCCGCCTTGACGCATAAAAGTCGCATAAAATAAGCCCGGCACCGGGTGCCGGGCTAGAATCACAATGCCACTTACTTACCAGCTTTCTTCTTGCCGAAGCTGGTTTCAACCGGAGACCCCAAACTAGCCAGCATGTCTTTCGCATTTTGTGCGTTCGGGCCGTTGGGTGCAACTGAGAGATACTTCTGAAACGCCTCAACCGTGCCGGGAGCCGGAATTGTTTTATCGCCTTGAAGCGTAGCCTTGCCCATCAGGTTAACACCCTTTTGGTAATAGGCTTCGGCTTTCGTGGGATCGGCCGCAAGGCATTTGTCGAACATGGCGTTGGCATCATCCACCTTGCCGGTATTGGTCAAAACCGCGCCAGCATTAAAGTAGTACCCAGCCGCGCCGTCAGGATTCACCTGTGCCGCATGGCTGTAGGCCTTGATCGCGTCATCCGGCTTGTTAGCCCTGCCGTAAGCCTCTCCCAGATTGTTGTAATAGCCAGCCAACTGTTTGGCATCCTCAGGCTTCTTGGTGGTTGCCGTCTCCAGGGCCTTTTGCTTGATGTCGATCGCCTTCTGGTAGTCGGTGATCGCCTCCGCCAGGCGCTTATCCTTCTCCGCGTGGTCGGTCTGTTTTAGCGCGGAACCGCGATTGGCATCGGCCAGCAGTCCCCACAACACATCGCGATTCGGATCCAGTTGCGTAGCTTCCGTCATGGTGGTGAGAGCTGTGTCGAAGTCTCCCGCCTTCATCGCTGCTGTGGCCGCGATAATCTTTTCGTTCAGCACCTTGATGGTGGCGTTCTCCTTCTTGATTTTCTCGTTCGATTCCGCAGCCTGCTTGGCTTCCGGATTGGTGGCCTGCGTCTTTGCGGCCTGCTCCATCTCCTTCTTTAGATCGAAGTCCAGGGTGTTTTCGCTGAGCGTGACTGGGAACTTATTGACATGAAACAGTTCCTTGTTGGCCTTCGCATCCTCCGCATTCTTGTATAAGGTGACGGTGTAAGTGCCGGGGGAGAGGCCCAGCGAGAAGTACTCGCCCTTCGCATTGGTATTCAAAGTGAATTTCTGGCCTGTATCCTGATTGGCGAAGATGAGCAAACCGCCCGCGATAGGCTTGCCGTCCATATCCTTACAAACGCCCTTGACCGATCCTGAAGTTTGGGCGAAAACTGGAGTTAGACACAGGCCAACGATCAATAAGACAAAAGTAAAAATTGCAAAATGCTTTTTCATTGTGGCCTCCCGGCGCAACAACTTAAATGATTAAATGCTGGTCCACCTGCACATATGGAATTGGATCTCTGGCTCCCGCGGCCGCAAAAGCCCGTAGCCGCAATACGCAGCTGTCACAAACACCACAAGCTCGATCCTGGCCGCTATAGCATGACCAAGTTAAATCCAATGGCGCGCCCAATTCAAGGCCCAGCGTCACAATTTCGCATTTGCGCATGCGGATAAGCGGAGTGACGATTCCGATGGTTCCTTCTTTTGTTCCGGCCTTGATCACCTGATTGAACGCTTCATAATACGCCGGACGGCAGTCTGGATACCCCGAACTATCCTGTTCCACGGCGCCAATGTAAACCTTCTCCGCTCCCAGCACTTCGGCCCAGCTCACCGCGACGGCCAGAAAATGGGCATTGCGAAATGGGACATACGTCACCGGAATTTCCTGGCCAATGACATGACCGAGAGCCTCCGCGCTGGGGACGGCAATATTTTCATCCGTGAGCGCAGAACCGCCAATGGCCCGCAAGGCCTCGTTGCGAACGATAAGTTTGTCCTGAATATTCAAGCGCTGGCAAATAGCCAGAAACGACTGGCGTTCGCGGTCTTCGGTGCGCTGACCATAACTGATGTGCAGCCCGGCCGCGTCAAAATCGCGGGCAGCCAGCGCCGCGCACACGCACGAATCCATACCTCCACTGAGGAGAACGACCGCCCGAGATTTGGCCTTCAATGACATGAAATCAACAATTCCTAGACTCCCTTCACCGCCGGGTCCCAAACAAACTTGTGCAGCTGCAATCCCAGCCGCGCCGGAACATCATCGGCGAGCATCCACTCGGCTATCTCCTGGGGATCGAGTAAGCAGTGCGAACTGTCCCGGGCGCCGGTTGCCTCTTTGCGAAATGCCGGGGAGAAAAGGACTGCGTTTACCCGTTCATCGAGATGATGCTGGCGAGTGAAATTGCGGGCGAATTCGTAATCAACCCGGCTGCTGAGCACAAACTTAACTTCGTCGTGCGCCTTCAGGCTCTCCAGATTTTCGCGGTGAAATGTTCCGCCTTCCCCGGAATCCGGACACTTCACATCCACAATCTTGATGACCTCATCAGGCACGCGCTCCAGCGGACGCTCGCCGCTAGTCTCGAGCAGAACCCGGTATCCACCATCGATTAGCTCCCGCATCAAAGGCAGCAGTTCGCGCTCCTGCAACATCGGCTCGCCACCGGTGATCTCGACCAACCCCCCGCTGGGAGCAAGCCGGCGTACTTCCTCGTAGACTTCCTGGGAAGTCATCTTCCGCCCGCCCTGAAAGGTGTACTCGCTATCACACCAGGAGCAACGCAGGTTGCACCCCGTCAACCGCACAAATACACACGGCAACCCGGCGTAAGTTGATTCTCCCTGAAGCGATTTGTAGATCTCCGTGATCTGCATTGAAGGCAGTGATCAGTGTCCAGTGGCTAGAGGTCAGCGCAAACAGCCACGGCGAATTCTGATCCAAGGAATCTTTACTAGGTTAAACGGCCACTGTTTATTCGCTGTACTTCGCTGTTGTCGTGTCTGTCTCAAACACCGTCACGTCTTTGACTCGCACCCGCCCATTGGTTACATTCTTCAGCCGCGCATTCGACTCCTCGTAAAAATACTTCGCCAGATTCTCCGCCGACGGATTGATCACGGTAAAGGGCTCAATGTCGTTGATCATCTGGTGATCGAGCCGGTCGATCACGTGCTTCATCACCTCGCGCAAATCTTTGAAATCCAGGAGCAGCCCGGCCTTATCGAGCTCAGCCCCAGCCAGCGTCACCCGAATTTTATAGTTATGCCCGTGCGGATTCTCGCACTTGCCCTTGTAATTGCGCAGGTAATGCCCCGCCGCAAAGCTATCGTCCACCGTAACTTCGAACATGCATCCCTCAGCGGCCCCGCGTAAATACAGGCCGAACCGCAATCGACTCGAACCCTCTATTGTACCGCGCTGCTCGCCAGGGGATGGAACACCATCCTCTTCTCCCCTTGACTCCCCGCCCGTCCCAAATGTAGCGTGCCTAAATTGCCTGCCGCGCAAAAGGAGCCCTAATGCAGCGACGTTTCTTGCCCTTTGTCGTCCTCGTAACCTTCGCCCTGACCGCCAATCTCGCCGCCCAGAGCAAGCCCGACGCGCCCGACTTCGACGTCAAAGAGCACTACACCAAGTACGAATACCGCATCCCCACGCGCGATGGCGTGCACCTCTTCACTTCGATCTATGTCCCCAAGGACACTTCCCGCTCCTACCCGTTCCTGATCAACCGCACTCCTTATAGTGTCGCCCCGTATGGCGTCGACCTTTACCGCACGCACCTCGGTCCCAGCCCTGACTTCGACCGCGCCGGCTACATTTTCGTCAACCAGGACGTTCGCGGCCGCTACATGTCCGAAGGCACTTTCATCGAAATGCGTCCCCACATCGACAACAAGAAATCCAGGCAGGATGTCGACAACTCCACCGACCTCTACGACACCATCGAGTGGCTCCTCAAAAATATCCCCAACAATAATGGCAACGCCGGCATCTGGGGAATCTCTTATCCCGGCTTTTACACCTCGGCCAGCATCATTGACTCGCATCCCGCACTGAAGGCTGCATCGCCCCAGGCGCCCATGACCAATCTCTTCATGGGCGACGATGCCTACCACGGCGGCGCCTTCATGCTCGACGCCAACTTCGATTTTTACGCGTTCTTTTCCCCACAGGAAAATCCCCAACTTCCCCCCAAACATGAGCCGCCCTTCGACTTCGGCACCAAGAACACCTACGACTTCTACCTCAAGGCAGGACCGATCAGTAATCTCTCGAAATATCTCGATGGCAAGAGCTTCCTCTTCGACGACCAGATGCACCACGATACCTACGACGATTATTGGAAGGTCCGCAATCTCGCCCCCCACCTGAAGAACATCCACTGCGCCGTGCTTACCGTCGGAGGATGGTTCGACGCCGAAGACCTGCAAGGCCCCTTCAGCACCTTCCACGCCATCGACCAGAATAATTCCGGCATATTCAACGCCATCGTCGTCGGTCCCTGGGTGCACGGAGGCTGGGCCCGCTTGAACGGCGAGCACCTCGGTCGCGTCGAGTTCGCCTCCAACACCGGCGACTATTACCGCAAGAACATTTTGTTTCCGTTCTTCGAGCAGTACCTGAAAGGCGCCGGCGACGCCAAGCTTCCCAAAGCCTATGTCTTTGAAACCGGCACAAATGTCTGGCGCCGCTACTCAGCCTGGCCTCCGAAAGAGGCCGAAGCAAAAACCCTTTACCTTCATGCCGGCGGTGTTCTTTCCTTCGATCCTCCCGCCTCCGACGCGACGCCGTTCGATGAATACGTCAGCGATCCCGCCAAGCCCGTGCCTTTTGTGAACTATCCCTCGATCGACGTGCCCCAGGAATACATGGTCTCCGACCAGCGCTTTGCCGATAGCCGCACCGATGTCCTGGTCTACGAAACTCCCGACCTTCAGGAAGACATCACCGTCGCCGGCCCGGTCTCGCCAAAACTCTTCGTCTCCACCACTGGGACGGACTCTGACTGGGACGTGAAACTCATTGATGTCTACCCCACCGATTATCCCGACAGCAAACTCGACGAGCCCAGCGCAGAAGATAAAGGCAAACGGCACACCGACGTCTCCCCGCCATCCTTCACCCTGGGCGGATATCAGCAACTGGTCCGCGGCGAGCCCTTCCGCGGCAAGTTTCGTCACAACTTCGAAAAGCCCGAGCCTTTCACCCCAGGCAAAGTCGAGCAGGTCGATTTCTCCATGCCCGACGTGAACCACACCTTCCGCCGCGGCCATCGCATCATGGTGCAGATTCAGAGCTCCTGGTTCCCTCTAACTGACCGCAATCCGCAGACCTTCGTCGACATTCCTAATGCCAAGCCCTCCGACTTCGTAAAGGCCACCGAACGCGTCTATCACTCCAAGGGAGAAGCCTCTGGCGTGGTCGTCGGAGTCGTCAAGAACCCCGCAGCCGACGGCGAGCACAAATAAGATCATTGCGCCCGCGACAGCCGTTCCCCAAATGCCTGCGCTACAATTACGCCATTCGCCTCGCCACTGGGGTTTCACCCGCGCCCGCGGGATTTACTGCGAGGCTGTAAAGGACTGGTGCAGATGAACGTCCTGTTGCTTTCCATGCCCGATTCGTTCGAACACATGCCTCCGGTAGCGATTCGCATGCCCAACGGCGCGCTCACTTCGCTCGCCGGCAACGTCGACCCCCATCATCGCGTCGCCGTAGCTGACCTGATCCTGGTACACCGCAAAGTCCGCGAAACCGTCACTCGCCTGGTGAGGGAGCTCAAGCCCGAGGTAGTCGGACTCTCCATCATGACCTTCCAGCGCCGCACCGCCGGACGCATCATCGACTTGGTGCGTTCCCTGCGACCCGGGGTAAAGATCGTAGTCGGCGGATACGATCCCAGCCTCGCTCCCGAAGCCTACAAAAACATGGGCGTGGATTTTCTCGTGCGCAGCGAGGGCGAAGTCACCTTCCGTGAATTGCTGCGAGCAATCGAGCAGCATTCGGTTTTCGATAACATCGGCGGGCTCTCTTACAACGACGGTGGCACTTGGAGGCACAACCCGGCCCGAGCGCCGCATCGACTGGAAGATAGCGAGATCCGTATGCCCAACCGCGATGCCCGCGTGCTCCACGGATACACCATGCTCGGCCGCCAGATCGACGTTATCGAAACCTCGCGCGGCTGCACCTTCGATTGCAGTTTCTGCTCCATCATCGAAATGCGTGGCCGAAATTTTCACACCTACTCGTTCGATCGTGTGCTGGCCGACATTCGCGACGCCCGCGACCACGGCGCTCGCACCATTTTCCTGGTCGACGACAACATCACGCTCAATGTGAAGCGATTCGAAGCTCTCTGCCAAGCCATCATCGAAGCCGGACTCGACACGCTCGATTACTTCGTCCAGGCCATGACCTCAGCCATCGCCAATCACGGCGAAACTCTGGCCCCGCTGATGCATCGTGCCGGATTCCGCTATGTTTTTCTCGGCATCGAAAACATCCTCGAACATGATCTTCAATTTCTGAAAGCATCCGCCAAAAATACCGAGCGCAGCAACGGCCACAACATCGGCAACGCCACGCTCACAGCCATCGATTACCTGCACCGCAATCAGATGTACGTCGTCGGCGGCCTCATCGTCGGCAGCCCGGGAGACACGCGCGAATCCATCGAGGCCAACCTCGAATTCGCCCGCCGCTATGTGGATTGGCCCTACATACAACATCCCACACCCTACCCGCGCACGCCCATGACCAAAGACTTTCGCGATCAAGGCCTGATCATCAATGAGCGCCTGGAAGAATACGACGGCACCACCGCCGTAGTAAAAACCCAGCACCTGCCTCCCGAAGAAGTGGAATTCCTGCGCTGGAAAGCCGAGCGCTGGATGAAAGTTCACCACATCCCAGTGGCACTGAAGCATGATCCTAAGTTTGTTTTGACGACTGGATGGAAGATGCTGGGCCACACTTTTCGTGGCAGCTCAATCCGCTCCGCCCTGGGCCTCGAAAGCGACAAGAAAGTTTTCGCGCGCTACCGCGCCATCCGGCGCGCCGAGCGGGAGTATGTCTAACTGAAGATTGTTGACGCCACCGCCCTCTCCTTACTACAATGTAAGGAATCTCGGCAGTTGAAAGGAAAAGCGTGGCAGCAGCAACTCTAACCTCTAAAGGGCAAATCACGATACCGGCACGGGTCCGAACCGCATTGGGCGTTGACGCAGGAGATCGCATTGAATTCGTCGAAGTTGGGAAAGGGGAATTCAACATCGTTGCTGCCACCCGCTCTGTGCGGGAATTGAGCGGAATGTTATATCGCAAGGGCAGGAAACCGGTATCGATTGAAGAGATGAACGCTGCCATCGCAAAAGGCGCGGCTCGATCGCGATAGCGGGCGGAGATGATGATCGGCCTCGACACCAACGTTCTGGTCCGTTACCTTACTCACGACGACCCTCCCCAAGCCGCTGCGGCTACGAGAATGATGAGTTCCCTATCCTTCGATTCACCCGGATTTCTTTCCCTCATCGTCATCGCGGAATTAGTCTGGGTATTGGCCATCTCCTATCGTTATCAGAAGAAGGAAATCGAGCAGGTCCTGGAGAGTTTGTTGCGGACTAAGGAACTGGTTATCGAACGTGCTGATCTCGTCTCGCAGGCATTGCGGACGTTTCGCGGCGGCCGCGCCGACTTCGCCGATTGTCTCATCGAACGCTGCTGCCGCGCGGCGGGATGCAAACATACGCTCACCTTCGACTGGAAGGCGGTAGCTGGAGCCGGAATGCGGCCCTTGCGATAAAGGCCGAACAGAACCTTACTCTGATACTCCAAAAAACTCCTCCACCACACGCATGTCGGTAGTCTTCTTGTAATTCGGCAGGCTCTCAATAAATACGCGTCCGTACTGTTTTTTCAGAATGCGATTATCCAGCAGCACCAGCAGCCCGCGATCGTGCAGCGACCGGATCAGCCGTCCAAAGCCCTGTTTCAGCGTAATTACTGCCGCCGGCACCTGATATTGAAAAAATGCGTTGCCGCCATCCGCGTCGATTGCCTTCACCCGCGCCGCGACCACCGGATCGCTCGGCACTGCAAACGGCAACCGGTCGATGATCACACAACTCAACTGCTCGCCCTGTACGTCGACGCCTTGCCAGAAAGAAGAAGTAGCAAACAACACCGCATTCGGCGTCAGCCGGAACTCCTCCAGCAGCGCGCTTTTCGGCGCATCCCCCTGCCGCAGCATGGGATATTCCAACTCTCCCAGCAGCCGCTGGTAGATGTCATTCATCTGCGCATAGCTGGTGAAAAGCACGAAGGCCCGCCCGCGCGTAATCTCCAGCAGCTTCCGAATCCGCTGCGCCGCCACTGCGGTGAATTGTGGCGCGCGCGCATCGGGTAGGTCCGGAGGCACATAAAACAGCGCCTGACTTTCGTAGTCAAAATGCGAGGGCAGCACCGACTCACGCGCGTGCTCCATTCCCAACCGCTGCCGTATATATTCAAACCCTCCGCCCACCGCAAGCGTAGCCAACGTCAGCACCGCGCATTCCAGCTTTGACCACAAGCACTCGCGCAAGATGGGGCCGACATCGATCGGCGTAGCCTGCAGAAAAACATTCTGGCGACTCCCTTGATTCTTCTCTTCCTGCCTTCGCGGCGAATATCGGCCGCCCCGCCGTTCAATCCAGAACACGGTGTTGCGGTCCTCCGACTCCATCGCAAACCCGAGTTGCACCTGCAACTCCTGCGCCCGCCGCACGAAGCCGAATACCTCTTCCGGTTTCTGCGGCAACCCTTCCATCTCGCCGACGAGCCGCGTTAAAGCTTGATTCAGCGCAAGAAACTCGTCTCCATTTTCTTCCAGAAATTCACGCCGCGTTTCGAACGCAAACCGTCCTTCACCAGGAGGCAACAGGGAAAAAAAGAATTGCGACTTCTCCCGCAAACTTCCCAGCGCTCCAGAAAGCGAAGCCGACATCATTTGATTGTGCTGCAGCGAACCTTCTACATCCCGCGCCAGATCTTCCACTCGCAAATTACTGACCGAGATTCCGAAATAATTTCCCGCCACATCTTCCAGTTCATGCGCCTCATCAAAAATTACCGCCGCCGCTTCCGGCAGAATGCCCGCATCGGGCGCGCCTTCGGCCTGTAACTTGATCGCAAGATCGGCGAAGAAAAGATGATGGTTGACGATAATGATGTCGCTCTCCATGCCGCGTCGCCGCATCTCGGTAATGAAACAGCGCTCAAATTCCTTGCACTTCTGCCCGGTACAGGCTTCCGCCCGCGCGTCCAGCTTGTGCCAAAGCGCGCTGGTCTCGGGCAATTCGGCGAGCTCGGCCCGGTCGCCGGTTGAGGTCGCCTTCTCCCATGCGGAGATCGCGCGATACTGCTCAATCTCCTCCAGCCCACTCAGCACCGGCTGATCGGTCAGGTCATAAAGTTTCTTGCGGCACAAATAATTATTGCGACCCTTCATGTAGCAAACCGAAAGCTGCCTATGTGCCGCCTCGCCGCTCTCCGTAGCGCCAAAGAGCGCCCGCTCCAGAAATGGAATGTCTTTATAGAAAAGTTGTTCCTGAAGGTTCTTCGTGCCGGTCGAAATAATCACCCGCTTGCCCGACCGGATCACGGGGACCAGATAGGCCAGCGTCTTTCCCGTGCCCGTACCCGCTTCCACAATCAAGTGCCGCTTTTCTTCCAGCGCCTGCTCGACTGCCTGTGCCATCTGCAGCTGGCCGCGGCGAAATTCATAGGCGGGATGCGAACGTGCCAGCACTCCGCCCGGCGCGAAGAACTGATAAAGGGACGCATCTTTTCCCGAGGCCGAAGGGCGCGCGGTCGCGGAGGATACGGGTTGAGAACTCAAAGCCATGGAAGTCTCTATAATAGAGCTTCTTCGAGTCACTGTAAGAATAAGGCGAGCGGACGACGGCGTCCGCCGCTACACGATTTCATTTTGACCCAACCCACCTACAATTCGACCAACACTCTCGCCACCACGGCAGCCGGCGTTCCTACCATCGCCATCGTCGGCCGCCCTAACGTGGGCAAGTCCACACTTTTCAATCGCATTGTCGGGTCGCGCCGCGCCATCGTCGGCGACGAGCCCGGCATCACCCGCGACCGCCTCTACGGCGACGCCGAGTGGCGCAACCGCCGCATTCGCATCATCGATACCGGCGGGATCATTCCTGAGGACAAAGATTTTATTCCTTCGGAGATCTTTCGCCAGGCGCGAGTTGCCTTCGATGAAGCCGCCGCCATCATCATGGTTGTGGATGGCCGCTCTGAAGTTGCAGCCCCAGATCTCGAACTCGTCCGCCTGCTGCGCAAAGCCGGGCGCCCGCTCTTTCTAGCGGTGAATAAAGCCGATAGCGAGAAGCAATTGCACCTGGTCGATGAATTTCATCGCCTCGGCATTAAGCAGATGTTTCCCATCTCGGCCGAGCACGGCCGCGGCATCGATGATCTGCTGGACGCAGTGCTGGTCGTCTTGCCAGAAACAGGAAGCTCAGGCACAGAGGTCACAGAGGAGGCGGAGACCAACGATCAGCCACCTGCGGCTGGCGATGAAGTTCCTGAACCCGAGCCAGTCTACGAAACCAAAGTCGCCATCATCGGCCATCCTAACGTAGGCAAATCCACGCTGCTAAACCGGCTGACGGAATCTGACCGCGCGATTGTCTCCCCCATCCCCGGCACCACGCGCGACGCCGTCGACGAAGTCATCGAACGAGACGGACGCCGCTTTCGCTTCATCGATACCGCCGGCATTCGCCGCAAAGGCAAGACACACTTGATGGCCGAAAAACTTTCGGTCGTGATGGCGCGCAAGCATCTCGAAGCCGCCGACATCGCGCTACTGGTCATTGATGCTACCGAAGGGGTCAGCCAACTCGACGCCGCCATTGCCGGCTACGCCCACGAGAGCGGACGCTCAATGATCATCGTGGTCAATAAATGGGATCTCATAACCGGCGGCACGCAAAAGCCCGGACGCCCTTCGAAAGCCATGCGCATGCGCGAAAGCAAGCGTCCCGGCGATCGTGAAGCTTATGAAGAGCGCCTGCGCTACGATCTCAAATTCCTGAGCTACGCCCCCATCCTCTTCGTTTCAGCCAACACCGGCAAAGGTACCGAGAAAATTTTCCCACTGCTCGAACAAGTCGCAACCGAGCGCCGCAAACGCATCCCTACTTCGGCCATGAACCGCTTCATCGAAACCGTAGATTTCGAGCGCGCCTCCGTCCCCATGCGTTCGCGCTTCAAAATTCTCTACATGACGCAAGCCTCGGTCGCCCCGCCCACATTCGTCCTCTTCACCAACCGGGCCACCACCAAGCTGCACTTCTCTTATCAACGATTCCTGGAGAATCAGATCCGAAAAGCTTTCGGCTTTTTGGGGACGCCAATCTGGATTAAGAATCGAGCGAGGAATTGAACCTCGCGTTCTAGCGAACGCGAATACGACTGGGACCGACGACGGTCAATCGCCCACTCAGTTCCATGTCCAACAGGATCCCGAGGCGTGTCCGCACAAACGACAGGACGGAGCGTCTCCCGGATGCGTCTGGGCGAAACAGCACGATGCCTCCATGCTCGTGAACCGGATATTGCAAGAGGGTGCCGATACCCTTGTCCAGAGTCATCAGAATCCGGCCCGATGCGCGAGCAGCCTGTACGACGGTTGTGTCATCCGCGCCCACCAGCCCTTCAGAACGAACAGTATCAGCCTCATGCCCGAGACGAACAAGATCATCCGCGAATTCTCGCGGAAGGTTCTCATCCAGTTTGAACTTCATTTCGTTCGAATCGGCACCAGGCGCTCTTCGTGCGCGAGTTCCGCGGCATACGCCAGAGCGGCGTCAATATGCGCTGGTTTGAGCGAGGGATAGCTGCGCAAAATCTCTTCCCTAGTCGAACCCTCTGCGAGGCTGTCAAGAATCACGGTGACGGGAATTCGCGTCCCTGCCGCGCAGAGCTCTCCTCCGCACACAGTAGGCTTGCTTTCGAAGAAATCCTGCCAGGCGACCATGGCATCATTCTATCGGCCATCGGCTCAGTAGCCAAAAAGAAATCTCGTGACTTACGGCGAAGACGTCCCGGCGGACCGCTTGGACACTCGATGAGGCACCCCCACGATTTTCTACTCCCCCGCTACCGCCCGATCCATCGTCAGCAGTCCCACTCGCTGTATTCCGGCGTGATGCGCCACATCGATCACGTCCGCGACATACTCAAAATCAACATCATCATCTCCGCGCACGAAGACTACTTTTTCGGCGCGCTTTAAATAAATCTCCGCGAGCCGCGTCTCAAGGTCCTCCCGGCGCACTTCGTCCTGGTTGAGCTTGATCGTCGGCGCCTGTCCGTCTTTCGTCCACACCACTTGAATCACAACCGTGCGCGGCTCTGCGACGCTCGCCGGCTGCTTCTGATTGGACTGCGGGATCTGCGCCGTCTCTCCCTGTTCCTTGTCCATCGACACCACCACCATGAAGACGATGATCAGCGTCAGCAACACATCGATCAGCGGCGTGATATTGATCTGCGGACCGCGCGCACCCCCGCCTGCCAGTAACATTGCCATGCAAAGCTCCTCGGCTGCTGTTTTGGCACGCGCGTGTATGCAACATCAGACACCCGATGGGGCGCAAGAGTTCCCCGGCAAAACCAAGGTTTCTCGCTTCGCTCGGAATGACGGGATGTGAGATGTCCGCTCTATCCGATCGGCGAGGGCGACGGCGGCAGAGGTGGAGGTTCAAACGGAGGCGACCACGACGCGATCTGAGCAGACGCCGGTGCGGGGTAAAGTACCGCGCTCAGCGCCGGATAGCGCGCGGCAAAGAAATAAATGGAATACGCAGGAAAGAAAACGATGACCGGTACAGAGATGAGCGCAATCAGATAAAAGAAGATCGCAAACAAACCGCACCCGACCAGGATCGCCAAAGTAATCGTATAAGCATTCCAGGTAAGGCCGGCAGATTTGCCCGTGAGCACCGCCAGAATGCTGAGGCCAATCGTCGGTATCGCGACCAGAAAGCCTAGAATGACCGTGGCGATGCCAATCACAATTCCTGCGGCGATGGCCATGACAATCTTCATTCCGATGTAGGCGGCGTATCCGCCCTTTTCCGCCTCGATCATTGTCCACAGCCGGCCCCAGGCCTCAAAGGCGCCAATATTTTCCAGCGCCATTTGGGGCACCACAAAATCCTTAGTCAATACAAAGATGGTCGCGGCAACGATGAAAAAAATCGCCATCGCAAAGAAGATCGCGATGCCCGACAGCACCAGTCCGGCCACATGTTCCCCAGGATGATGAAACCACCCCGCCGAGAAGGCCAAGGCTGCCGGAATTCCAACCATCACTACAATGCCGGCGAATACCAGGATCGAATACACCAACTTCCAAAGAAAATAGCGCCATCCTGGACCCTGCCGCCGCACCCAGCCGTCGCGGATGCGACACTCTTTCGTCACAATGCTGTCGAATAGAATGAAGCGCATTACGCTGCTGATGTACATGAAGAGAATACCGAGCACGAACGCGGCAATCACGATCACGGTGAGCAGGCTGGCCACCACCGCCCAATCGATCCCACTCAGTCCTGGGAATGGAGAATGGCCACCGCCGGCAGCATGGCGACTGAAGCTGTTTCCGTTGAATCCGCCGCCGGAGCCGAGTTCACCGGCGAGCAGTCCAACTACGGCCAACTTCGTCCACTGGCCAAGACGAAAGGGCCGGAACAGCTGCTGTTTGGTGTGTTCAACTGCGAGGGTAATCGCGTCGGTGGCGGAGATCGGCAAAGCGCACCTCGAAGCTGGGAACGTGATCTGAAATCCCGCCCAGCCGGTGTTAATTAATACGCAACTGGCTCAGGCAAAGTTCCCGGCTGTTATGGCTCAGCAGAAAGGTACTAAGAAACGCGCCGCGGAGCAAATCAATTCGAAAGTACTCCTGGCTTTCCTTCACTCGTACCGCAAGGCCTCCACCGGATCAAGTTTCGAGGCGCGCATGGCCGGAACCAAGCCGCTGATCACGCCCACGATGAGCAAAACGGCGGTGGAAAGAAAGACCGTCATCAAAGAAATCTTCAAGTGAATATCGGCCTGACCCGAATCGTCTTCAAACAGCGCGCCCATCAGCGGCAGTGTCCCTACCGCCCAGGCGATCACGTACGAGAGCAACACGCCAATCAGGCCCCCCAGCAGCATGATCAACAAAGTCTCCGCCAGAAACTGTATCTTAATGTGCGTTTTCTTGGCGCCCAACGCACGCCGCAAGCCGATCTCTCGAATGCGTTCATCTACCGAAACCAGCATGATGTTCATCACGCCGACGCCGCCAATACCCAGCGTGAGCGTTCCGACGAAGGCGAGCAACACCTGCAGTCCGATAGTCAGCGCATCGATGACGGGACGGAATTCATCCCGCCCGAACATCTGGAAAGCTTTCGGATCGGTCGGCGAAAAATTCTGCCGCGTGGCTACCGCGGCCAATACTTGCGCCATCGCTTTTTTCTCGAACTGCGGCGCGATCGGCTCAAACACCAGCACAGCCGCATAGCGAGTATCCCACAAATCTCCCGCAGTCGAATATGGAATCCAGGACGACTCGTCATCGCTGCTGAAATAATTGCTAAGCTGGATCTTGCGCGCCATCACCCCGATCACAGTGAAGCGCACGCCCGCCACTTCGACAGTCTCGCCCACCGCTGGCCGCCCGCTGAAGAGCTGCTCTTTGAGTCGGCCGCCGAGAAAGATTACGCGCCGCCGCTCCAGTTCGTCGCTGGCATCGATCCAGCGCCCTTCCGAAGGCACTTCGTTGCGCATCTCGCCATACTCAGGACAAACTCCGCGAACCGGCGCCGTACCCGCGATGCGGTCGCCGTATGCAATTCCCGGGCGTCGCACCGTCTCGCGGCAAACGTGTCGCACCAGCGGTGCCGTGGCCTTGATCATGTCCACATCCGACTGTTCGAGCACCACCTTCTTGCCGGCGCGCTGTCCGCCAGGTTGTTCGCTGGTTTGCCCCGGCCACGCGATCACCACACTCTTGCCGAACGCATCGAAACCATGCACCAGCACGCTGCGGAAGCTGCTGCCATAGGCGATCAGCAGTGTAACCGTTGCGATGCCCCACACGATTCCTAGCATGGTCAGCGCGCTGCGCGTAAGGTTGCGCTTCAGCGCAACCCAGGCTTCGAGAATGATTTCAATCAACATGGAAAAAGATTTAGTAATTAAGTAATTTAGTAATTCAGTAATTTGAAATCTTGGGGCGCGGGTGTTTTTAAATTACCCGATTACCAAATTACCCAATTACGAAATCCCCTACCCTCCCGCCTCGTAGCGCAGCGCCTCAATCGGGTCAATTGACGCCGCTCGGCGCGCGGGGTACAGCGCCGCTCCCACGGCAATTGTGCCGAGCAAGCCTGTGGCAACTAATCCCGAAGTCCAATCCGGAATCAGCCCGGCAAAGAAATCCGGCATCGGCAGAAGATTGACCAGCGCGCAGAATCCGAACGCCACTCCCAGGCCAATGCCTCCGCTGACGAACGCAATGATTAAAGCCTCGACAAAAAACTGATGGAGGATCACCTTTGCCGGCGCGCCTAGCGCCTTGCGCACGCCAATCTCGCGCGTGCGTTCGCGAACCGCCACCAGCATGACGTTCATCACGCCAATGCCACCGAGCAGCAGGGTCACGATCCCCACGGCGCCCAGGAAATATTTCATGCCGTCGGTCATGGCCTTGAAGGCTTGCGCCTCCTGCACCGTATCCCAGATAGGACACGCTTCTTTATCGTGCGGATCGTAGCGGTGCATGCGCGCCAGTGCCACGCGCACTTCGTGCTTACATGCTTCATGCTGATCTACCGACTTCGGCGTCACCAGCAGCTGATCGAAGGTGGTTGGCGTCCCCGGAGGCACGTCGGGGAAATCGCGCCGCATCGCCGAAAACGGAATGAAAATCTTGTTGACGTCCCAACCGTCATAGCTGGAATCTTGCTTCTTCTTCGCCATCACGCCAATCACGATGAAGGGAAAATCATTCAAGTACACGTTGTCGCCTACCGGATTGCGCCCAGGAAACAACTGCTTCGCCGCATCCGACCCGAGGAACGCGACGCGGCGCGCCTCGCGCATATCATCCCAATCGTAAAATCGCCCCTGGCCCACATCCAGCGTGCGAATATAAGCGAACTGCGGATAGGATCCTGTCACCTCGAAAGCGGCGTTGTTGAAATTGCTGTGCGCCCGCACGGTCTCCTGCTCCAATTCTGGAATCGCATATTGGCAATCGGGCGTCTCCGCCTGCACCACGGGCAGGTCTTCATCTTCCCAATGCACCAGGCGTCCGGCGTGCGTTCCACCTGCCTGCAGGCTGGTACGCCCATGGAAAACTATCATCACATCCTTGCCGAGATTCTTGGCTTGATCTTCCTGACCTTTGCGCAAACCCTCGCCAGCCGCGGTCATGAGCACGATCGAAACAATGCCCCAGGCGATGCCGAACATGGTCAAAAATGCGCGCAGCTTGTGCGCCCATAGTGTTCGAAATACGTCGCGAAAGAGATCGACCAGAGTCATAAAGCTTCTGAGGATTGGACGGCGAGCGGCGCGGAAAGTAAGCCTGCCACGCTGCTTTTACCCCTCTGGATGTGGATACGTAACTTACTAAGGGATTGTTGCAGGAAAAGCATGTACTCGGATGTTGCGGGAGTCAGCCTTTTAGCATCGTAAGGCGCGCCCATTCGAACCACCGATCGAACTCCCGCAGCGCCAGTTCACATTGCAAGCGATGTCGCTCCTTCCGGTCGCGAATCTTTTTCTGTAGCGGAGGTAGCAGATCAAAGGTGATGTTCGCGGGCTGGAAGCTCTTTGCATCCGCGTGAGCAACATAATTTATCAGCGATCCAAAAGCCGAAGCCCGCGGCGGCGGCACCGGCTCGTCTCCACACCTGAGGGCAGCCGCATGTACCCCCGCGATCAACCCGGTGGCGATCGATTCCACGTAACCCTCCACGCCGCAAATCTGCCCCGCAAACAAAACCCGCGGATGCGCTTTCATTTGCAGGGTCTCCCGTAATAAGGCTGGACTGTTGATATAGGTATTGCGATGAATCTGCCCGTAGCGCAGAAACCGTGCATTCTCCAGCCCCGGGATCATGCGCAATACTCGCGCCTGCTCGCCAAACTTCAAATGATTCTGAAAGCCCACCAGGTTGTAGGAGTCCGCTCGCAGATTTTCTTGCCGCAACTGCACCACCGCATACGGCATTCGTCCACTTCGCGGATCCTTCAACCCCACCGGCTTCATCGGACCAAAGCGCAGCGTATCCCGCCCCCGCCGCGCGATCTCTTCGATCGGCAGGCAGCTTTCGAAATAATTTAATTTCTCCCAATCGCGCTCTTCCACCGATTGCGCCGCCAACAACGCATCGTAGAAGCGGTCGTACTCTTCCGGCGTCATCGGACAGTTAATGTAATCCGCCGACCCTTTGTCGTAACGTGCCGCCATGTATACCCGCGACATGTCGATCGAATCCGCTTCCACGATGGGACTGATCGAATCGTAGAAATACAGATGCGGACCGTGTGCAGCGGGCACTCCTGCCCGCTCAGGTTTTTCCTCCAATCCAATTGCGGGACGCATACTCAACCGCGCGATCTCGGTCGCCAGCGCCTCCGAAGTCAGAGGCCCCGTGGCAATGATCGTGACCTGCTCACCTTTCTCATCGATGCGCGTCACTTCTTCGCGCTGCACCGTAATTCGCGGCTCGCGAGCGATCGCCTCTGTCACCTTCGCTGCAAACGCGACCCGATCCACAGCCAGCGCATGGCCCGCGGGGACGGCGCACTCCCGCGCCACCTTGAGCAGCATCGACCCCGCCCGCCGCATTTCTTCCTTTAATAGCCAGGGAGCCGTATTCTCGCTATCCGACTTCAGCGAATTCGAGCACACCAACTCCGCAAAATCTGGAGTCCCATGCGCCGGAGTTGACCTTGCCGGACGCATCTCAAACAACTCCACATCCACGCCGCGGCAGGCACACTGCCACGCCGCTTCCGATCCGGCGAGCCCCGCTCCAATAACACGCACCGGCAGGCTCACCAAGACACCTCCGTTATGTTATCCAGCAGAAGGTCCGGCGGCGATTCCTGAAGGACTACGAGAAGAGTAGAACCCATTCAGAACGAGGATACATCAGCGAACGCACGGGATGGCGCGCGGCCCGAAGGCTCCGCACCGTTGCAGCTCTCATTTGAGCCCCAGGAATGATGCTAGTGCAGAATCGGCGTCGACTGGCTGATGGCGCACACCCAGTTCCCGTCTTTGGACACCCACGTGTCGATAAAGCGCCCTCGGCGCAGGTAGGGCTTTCCATGTTCCATGCCCCTTGCCACGTAGATTCCGGTCACAATGATCGTGTCGCCGACCTTGGAGCCGGTCATCGACTCAGTTACCTCTTGCTCCGGATGCGCGCTCGCAACTCGCACTTGCGCCAGGAACTCTGTCTTGTCCTTGAGCGATCCGTCATAATCCACATAAATCAGGGCATCATCGAAGAGCGCGCCCAGGGCCTTCGTATCTTTCCGTTGTTCCGCCTGATTCCAGGCGTGCTCCAAGGCGATGACTTTTGTCACCGCGTCGTCGGCAGAGGATACTTGCGCCGGCGTAACCAACAGTGCCGTGCACACGAACAGTGCAATCCCAGCCGTTTTCATAGTCTTCCTCTACTGAACTATCGGCAGATCATTCATTTTCCTACAATGCCTCCGCGACTGACCTACTTCTTTCGCGCCGCGCTCCGCTTCCCTGCTGGTCTATCATGTTGGGTTATCTAATCGCTCGGAGGCCTCATGACACGTATTAGCTCGATCTCCCCGGAAGTCGCATCTCCTGAAGTACGTGAGATTTACGACACTACCCTTCGCGGCAAGCCTGGCAATATCCAGAAGGCATTGGCTCATCGTCCTGACATGCTTAAGAATTTTCTGGCCTTCTACGCCAGCGTAGGACGCTCGCTCGACCGCAAACTGTATGAATTGATCTACCTGCGTGTCTCCCTCATCAACGGATGCCGTTACTGCACCCAGCACCACTTGGCCTCCTCCCATCGCGTCGGGTTGGGAGCGGAAGACTGGCGCGCCTTGAAAGCAGGAAACTATTCGCGCTTTACCGACAAAGAGCGTGCCGCGTTGAACTATGTCGAGAAGTTGACTCGCGCCCCGCACGGAATTACGGAAAGTGATTTCGACGAGCTCAAGAAAAACTTTTCCGAACCCGAAATCGTCGACATCCACATGCTGGCCGGCCTGGCCAACCTTACCAACCGCATAACTGATCCCTTGGGCCTGGAACTGGAATTCCCCGAAGAAAAAATCTAAACTCGCCACGGATCTACACGATTACCGCGGATACAACAAGATTTGGGTTGATCCTTCGTAATCCGCAAAAGTTGTAATCCGCGAAAATCCGTGGCAAAGATGTTTACAAAATTTCTCTGGTATCGCCGATGCGCCTGGTGACCCGTTCACGATCCAGATACTCCAGCAGAGGAATGGCATATTTACGGGTCACACCGGTCATCTCTTTGAACGACGCCACATCGATCTTCGCCGACTTCACTTTGTACGCCGCCATCTGCCGCCGCAACTCCTCCAACGCGCTGCGATGAAACACCAGTTCATCGGAGATTTTGATCAACAGCTTGTCCCGTAAGAGTAACGTCACAATTTTCTGCGCCCGCACCTTATCGACTTTCAACCCAGCCAGCACCTCCTGAAGGGCTGGCACTTTCAGCCCCGCCGAAGCAAAGGCATCTTCAATGTTCTTTTTCGACTCCGCCTCGTCATCCTTCATCGCGACGCCGCGCCCCGGCAAACGAAGCACGTCCCCGGCAGTTTCGATCTTCTTATCCTTGACCAGCAAAGCTGTCACGGCTTCGAAGACTTCCGCGCCCGCATTCACCTGCGCCCGCAACTCTTCTCTGCCGATTCCGCCCGCCAGCGGATTCTTCTTGTGAAAGCGGTCCACTGCGCCCACCATGTCGGACCTTAATGCTTCCAGCGCGGGCAAGGTCAGAAACCGCGGTCCCGCGCGCATTACCGTTCCCGCATGCAATGCGCCAGACAGTTGCGACTCAATCCCACTCGCCGTCCATCCGGTTTCGGCAACTAATCGAGCCAGCGAGATTCCTTCTCGTTCCCGCCGCGCAATTCGTGCTCGTAGAATCGCTTCACGATCTCCACCAGCCAGAGTCTCCAGAAAATCAACCTGGCCGGGCATGCGGCGGATGGGCGCAGCATCCAACACAACTCCGCCGCCGATGGTCACGATGGGAGAGAATTGCCGGATTATGAAGCGATCTCCGGGCAGCAGCAACGCCGCTTCCGGCAACTTCAGCCGCGCAAAAGCCTCGCCGCCCGGCGGCAACTGAGGACGATCTTGCGGCAGGTGCGCCATGCTTACCTTTCTTGCAAGGTTAGGATCATCCCGTTCCTTTTGCGCGTGCAGCACAACCTCGGCCACGGCTTCCATGGTGTAGCAATGAAGATGAACTCGCGCTCTATTTTTCAATCCGCGTGGCGCCGACGACAACAACTGCAGCTTCACATCCACCGCCCGCGTCGCCTCCAACGTCGAAGCTGGAGCCAAAGTCATCCCGCGTGATAAATCTTGCAAGCTTACTCCGGCGACGTTCAACGCCGTTCTTTGGCCCGCGACGGCAGTATCGGTTACCTCACCATGAACCTGGAGTCCGCGCACGCGCACCTGAAGTCCCTTCGGAAAAACTTCCAGTTCATCCTCCCGGCGAATCGTCCCTGACACCAGTGTGCCGGTCACCACTGTCCCGAAGCCCTTCATCGTAAACACGCGGTCAATGGGCAAACGGGTGATCGCCTTGGCATCGCGCGGCCGCACCTCGCTCGCTGCCAGAACCAGCGCCCGCTTCAAATCCTCCATACCCGCGCCCGTCAAGGAACTCACGGCGATGATCGAATTTGGTCTATCTAAGAATGTGCCCCGAAGAAACTTCTCCACTTCCAACCGCACCACCTCCAGCGTCTCCGCATCCACTGCGTCGGATTTCGTCAGCACCGTAATCCCGCGCTGCACGCCCAACAATTGCAGGATGGCGAAATGCTCGCGCGTCTGCGGCATGATCGCTTCGTCCGCCGCAATTACCATCAACACCAGGTCGATCCCTCCCACGCCCGCCAGCATGTTGCGCACGAAACGTTCATGCCCCGGCACATCCACAAAGCCCAGGCGCAAGCGCTCGCCGCCGGTCGCACTCAACTCCATGTGCGCGAAGCCCAGATCGATGGTAATGCCGCGCCGCTTCTCTTCCTCCAGCCGATCCGCGTCGATCCCCGTCAATGCCTTCACCAGCGCAGTCTTGCCGTGATCGATATGTCCCGCTGTTCCTACAATGATCGATTTCATCTGAACCGAATATTACTGGAGAGACCTGCTTTGTAGAAAAGTCTGGCATCCCGCAGCTCGAACTGTTCAATTCGAATATGCGGCGCGGCGCAATGGCGGGCTCGATCAATGCGCATTCTGGCTCTCGTAGATCTTGCGGGCGGTCTCAATCGTGTCCGCCTCCTCGGCCACTTTATCCGGGCGCAGGCGGACGATGCGCGGGAAGCGCAGCGCGTAACCGCTCTCGTGGCGGTCGGACCGCATCATATTGTTGAAGGCCACTTCCAGCACGATTTTCGGCTCGACCGTGCGGCGAAAACCCTGATCGTCGATGGTGTGCTCGAGAAACCATTGCGTCATCTCGGCGATTTCGGCGTCGGTGAGTCCGGAGTAGGCTTTGCCGATATTGACCAACCGTTCGCCATCCCAGACGGCAAAGGTGTAATCGCTCAGCACACCGACGCGGCGGCCGTGGCCATATTCCACCGCGGTTACCACAACGTCGAGCGTCGCCAGTTCACGCTTCATCTTCAACCAAGATTTGCCGCGCTTGCCCGGCGTGTAGAACGAGTCAAGGTTCTTGATCATCAGGCCTTCATTGCCTCTGGCCTGGGCGGCGGTGAAGAGATCTTCTAATTCGTCGGGTGACGAGGCGCGAAACACTGGAGCGCGGATCACCGACGCGCGGATCACCTGGGCGGGGGAGATTTCCAGCTCTGATTCCAGGTCTGATTCGAAGACCAATTTGCCCTGCGGGTATTTCGGATTTTCCCACGGCGCCGCGGCTCCGTGGTGAATCGACCCTAGCAACTCGTCCAGAATTTTCGCCCGCTCGCGCAGGGGGCGATCGATTAACAATGTGCCTGCAGCATAGAGAATGTCGAATGCCAGGTAGGCGACCGGAGTTTCGCGGAGAATCTTTTCGCTGACTTTTTTTCGCCCCAGGCGCTGCTGCAATGCGGTGAAGGGACGGGCGCGGCCCAGATGGATCGCCCTGCTTTCGCTCACATCACTGGGCGGTTCGTCGCTGGGTGGTTCGTCGACTATCTTCTGCGTGTCGGCAAGATTCGCGGGATATTCCCACGCCACGATCTCACCATCGAGAATGGCATCCTGCGAAAGGCCTTCCAGTGCGGCCGGAAGTTCTGGGAATGATTCGGTGATCTCGTCGCGCGTGCGCGAGAAGAATTTCACTTCGCCGGCGGAGACGTGTGCCTGCGCACGGATACCGTCATATTTGTCTTCGACTGCGGCTTCGGAGAAATAGCTGAGGCCTTCGTCTGCCGACTCAACCGGGCTGGCCAGCATAAATCCGATGGGATGAAACATCTTCATTTTCGCTTCAGCCAGTTTGCCTTCCACCGCCAGCCGCAGGGTTCCACCGATGTCCCCCAGGAGCATGTTTGCCCGCTGCACTTCCTTTTGCGACCCCTCGGCCGCGCCGCCATAGGCCTTCGCGATTGCTTCTTCGAGGAGGCTTTCTTTCAAGCCGATACGCAAATCTCCAGTCATGATCTTGATGATGTATTTGGCTTCGCGGGGAGTGGCGCGCATTAACAGATCGCGAACCAGGGTGGTTTTGGAGGCCGCGCCGCGAGCCGCCGCAATTTGCCGGAAACAATCGGCAACTTCAAGAATTCCAAGGCCTTGTCCGGGGCGCTGGGGCAAGATTTCGCCCGCCACGGCGCCCAAGTCGCCGTGTTTTCGGTAGGCTATGGTTAGCGTTGATTCGCTCTTGGCGGCTAGTTCCGCGACCACGCGCCACAATAGCGCGCTTCCGACTTGGAGCGTGGTTTCCTCCCATACCGGAAAAGCTCTACCGGAGAGAAAAAGTGCCGAAACAGCGGCATCCTCCGTGGCTCGCGCTTTAAGATATTCGGCAACGATCGCCACCTTTTGCAGCTTTTTTGTGGTGGCGGCGATAGCCTCGCAGGTTTCGGCAAACTTTCGCATGTTTAGGGCGCCCCTCCGAGGATAGCCGAACGTCCCACAGGTTGGTCGCTCCTTTGGGGGAAACTTCGATACCGGACCTCAGACTTCACCCCGCGGACTTGATCTGTCCGCAGTCTTAGCCCCGAAGTCCGCAGTCCGGCTTTCTACCCTGTGATAACCTAGTGTTTGACGCTTTCCCAGCGCCTGGAGCATCTAAGTACAGTGCGTTCTCTGCGAAATTTCGTGCGTTTTCTGGTCGCCGTGCAGCTTTTGCCCGCCCTTGAAAGTGGCGAGGAAACTCTGGTCGGCGGACAAGCCGTGCTGGAAGGCGTGATGATGCGTTCTCCGCACGCGTGGGCGATCGCCTGCCGTAAGCCTTCGGGCGAAGTGGTCACCATGCGCGAACCGTTGGAGCGTCCTTCGGAAAAACATCGGTGGATGGGGTGGCCGATCGTGCGCGGGGTCATGACGCTGGGTTACGCGATGTCTCTGGGCTACCGGGCGCTGCGATTTTCCGCCAATGTGGCGCTTGAGGAAGTAATGGCGGGCGAAACTGATGCGTGTGCGGACACAGGTTCGGCCGCGCTTCGCGCCAACGGGACTGCTGAGGCGGGCGTAGCAACATTGCCGGTTTCCTCCATGTCGCAATCGCGCGAGAACGCAGGTCCGATCAGCGGATGGCTCGCTGCCGGCAATGTGATTATCTCGCTGGCATTTTTCATCTTCATGTACAAGTACCTGCCATTGCTGGCGGCCACCGAACTGAAGAAGTTCAATCCGGCATTGGGCGGTCAGATCATGTTCAACCTCGTGGATGGCGCAGTGCGCCTGAGTTTGTTCCTGCTCTTTATCTGGGGAGTGTCGTTGTTCCGGGATATTCGCCGCGTCTACCAGTATCACGGCGCGGAACATAAGACCGTTTTCGCCTTCGAAGATGGCAAGCCGCTGGCCACGGTTGAAGTGCAGAAGTATTCGACATTCCATCCGCGATGTGGCACCAGTTTTCTGATGACCGTGATGCTGATCTCGATCGGCTTCTACATGCTGATTCCCTATACCACTTTCTGGGCGCGTTTCGCATCGCGGATCGTACTGCTCCCGGTTATCGCCGGCGTATCCTACGAAATTATTCGCTTCGCGGCGAAACATCGTGTTTTAAGTATATGCACCAATCAGTTAACGT
>CAVQCP010000064.1:0-4019 GCA_963710965.1 uncultured Acidobacteriaceae bacterium
CTGCCAGTGCGGGTCCTCGTCCTCCGCGACTAGCGTCGGATTCAGGTGGACGCCAAGCGCGCTTCCGTGGCGCCGCGCAAGCAGAAGGCAGAAGCTGTGGATCGTCCCGAAGA
Organism: uncultured Acidobacteriaceae bacterium; assembly: GCA_963710965.1. Lineage (GTDB taxonomy): Bacteria > Acidobacteriota > Terriglobia > Terriglobales > Acidobacteriaceae > Sulfotelmatobacter. The sequence continues at coordinate 114 of CAVQCP010000064.1, forward strand.
AGACCCTGTCCAGGCGCGCGAGCGCCTCCACATCAGGCCGGCCCTCGGCCGCCATGCGCCCGAACAGGGCCGCGCGGGCGCGCTGGCCGATCTGGGCGGCGGCCTTTTTCGTGTAGGTGACCACGGCCGTCCTCGCGAGCGCATCGGCGCCCGAGGCCGACAACGCCGTGGCGGCCAGGCGGTTTGAGATTGCCGTCGTCTTTCCGGACCCCGCGTTCGCAACGACGGCCAGATTGACGGACCACTCGAGCGTGAACCGGTCGCGGGCGGCCTGATCCGAAGGGAGCCTAATCATCGCCGTCCTCCGCATCCCCGGGTCCAAACGTCGCGGCGAACTTGCCCTCCAGAATCGCGGAGGCGACCGGCGGACACGCAAGCGGCCACTCGAAAATGGGGGTGTACTCGTCCCGGTCCGCCGTCCTCGCTCCGTAGATCCCCCTGGAAAGGTGCTCCCCGATCAGGACGAGCTTGGCGCAGGCGCGGTCGAGCTCCTCCATCCCGAATCCGACATCAGTACATCGCTATTGCTAACATGGACGTGGGCCTTCCCGAGAAAGACGAGGTTTCGGGAATGATCCGGGTGTATGTCACTGTTACGGCTAAGGTTACCGATCTTTCTCCCAAGTTTCCAAAAACAGTGGCATCCATAGCGGGCAAGCCGTATGCCGGCTTGGGGCCGAATCCGCAGGTGGCTAGACAAAACGCCCTGAATGAGGCGGCGATCAGTTCCGCCGGCGAACTTGTGGATCAGCTCCGGATGAAGAATGTCCACTAGCCGATGATTTTTTGACGCATTTCCCAGCATACAACGAACCCGACCCCACTATGAAAATTGGATCTAATAAAATCTCAATCGTCTGCATTTCGCTCTCTATCGCCCTGACGCAAGCGTCCACATCTTATGGTCAATTGAACGGTCTCGGTTTCGGAAAGAGTTCAGGAACCGTGACTGTGGACAAGGGCGCCTTCCTGAAGTCTACCGATGAAGTCACAGGCAATGTGCTCACTGCTCGAATTACCTTCCTGGAATCGAAAGCAACTCTCATGGAGGCTCTCGGTTTGAAGAACGACTCCGTGGTCAAAGCCTCCGAGGCGTTACGGGCCAAGGAAGGCCCAACCTCAAGTTCTGATGACAAGGTTGCCGCACTAAAGGATTCTTCAAAGACCACTGCGGATGCGGACAAGCAATTTGATGCCGCTCTGAATCAGTCGAATGAACTTTCGGCGGAGTCCAAGGCCAAGTTCGCGCAAGGAACGGGGAAATTCATATTGGGCGTCATTCTAGAAAAGGAACAGATCGATACCATTCAGAAACTAGTAGAGCAAGGGAAGGCCCTTTCTTCGTCAGCGAATCCCTTTGAAAAGATAAAGGTGATTGGCCTCGTGAAACCGGTCATGACGTTGTCGACCATGGTGCCCGGTGACGTAGCAACGGGCACTTCGACATTGGGGAAGATTATGAAATTCTGCAAAACGCAGAAGATTACGGAGATTCCGAATTCAGACAAAGCTACTGCTAGTCTCGGCGATCTAAACTGAAGTGCGATCCGAAGGCAGAGCCTACCGTGTGCATAAGTCGTTCCGTTAAGTTCAAAACATGAAAACATCATTGCGCGCAGCTACTGCGCTGCTTTTGGGCGCCTTTCCGGCTTTCGGTCAAGCACCTGGCAACACCAAGGCGCCCTCCCCAACGCCATCGAGCAGAATGGCAGCAGTCTTCGTTTTTAGTCGCGAGGCCAAGGTCGGACAACAGCAGGTGCAAATCCTTGAGGACTTAGTGGCTGCCCGGGTTGCTAGCCAGGGCTTCCAGACTCTGACCCGCAACATGATTGTGGATTCCATATCCAAGTCGATGGCGCAGCCCGCACCGGATATCACCGAGAAAGAAAGGGATTTTTTGGCACAACTTTCATCGGCCCTCGATACATCTAAGCAGATCGAAAAGCCGCTTGAAACGCAGCTCGACGAGCAAAGCTCAATCATGCGTCTCGCCCAAACGGTGGGGGCGAACCTGATTGTGATCGCAGTTGTCGAATCCTACGGCACAGAAAAACGGATGTTTAAGGGCAACGACCTTGCGCCTGTTGCTAGTACTGTTGTCTCGAACAATCTCCTCGTTTCTTATCGGCTTGCCTTTGCGGCCACCGGTGGGACCGTTGCGGGTGATTCGGTTCGTGTGTCCCGCTCCTGGCGCGAGACGGACGGGTTAACCAGAGAAACCGACGATCTCCTAAACGGTATGTTCGATGAGGTCGCTGGAACACTCGCCGCAAAAATCACTGCCGCGAACCTTCAAGTTAAGGAGGTTCCTAAGGCCCAAGCTGGGAATGTGCAGTTTAACGTTAGGCTTGCCCTCCCGGGCGGAGCTCCGCTGATGCTGCCGATTTATGATAACGGCAATGTCAAACTGCCCGTCAGTACCACTGTCGCCGCCGATGTTCTTATGGACGGAGTGTCAGTGGGTTCGGTTCCGGGTAATCTGCGAATCACAACAGGCCTTCACCAAATCGTTGTTCAGTCTACGGGCTTCAAGCCATGGAAACGATTCATCAGCGTTAGTGAGGGGCAGAAGTTCGAGGTTCTCATGGAAATGACACCGGAGAGCTACGAGAAATGGAAAGACATAATAAGCTACCTCTCGGATCTTTCTCGCATGACCAAGCTGACGGATGCTGAGGTCAAGGAAATGGAAGGCAAAGCAGAGGCCATACGTCATGCTGGTCTAATCGTGACGGTCGGCAGCAACGGCGCAGCCGAAGAGATCCGTAAATAGCGCAACAAATGAAAATTCCACTCCATATCGCCCAGTACCCATGCATCCGTATTCTCGCGCTTCTTGGGCTCTTCCTAGCCCCGGCATCACGACCCGCTATTGCCCAAAGCGCTCCAGCACCCGAGAAGAAGCGCCTGTGCATCGGTCCGATCGTAGCCATTAAGTCCGCGGCACAAAAGGCATTGAAGGCCGGACAGAGTGACACCCTGCAGCAGACTATCGAGACACTCGATACAACACTCATTGACCAGGTTAACAGCAGCCGCAAATTTGAGGTTGTTGCTCGCAAGGACACCCTCAAATCACTGATTAACGAGCAGGAACTCGGCGACTCGGGCAATGTTGACCCCGCCACCGCGGCGCAGGCGTTAAAATTGGCTGGCGCCCAGTATCTCATGTTCACGACGGTCACCGACTTTACGATGGGCAAGGAGCAGCTGAATTTTCAGACAATCGGCGCTACTGCCAACCGGGAGGCGATCCGTGTCAATTGCAGCATTCAGATTTACGATACAACAACGGGAAAACTCATCGAATCCGCAAAGTTTCGTGGTGAGGAGGCCTATGTTAGCCGCGATAAGAGCGTCACTGCCGATGGAATGTCCCTGGCAAAAATTACAGACCGGCTTTCAGCGGAGATTCTAAACCGTCTCATCGATGTCATATACCCCGCCAAGGTTGCCGCAAAGATGGGCACACAAATTACTATAAATCGCGGAGAAGGGGCAGGTGTCAAAGTGGGTGAGGTCTGGACCGTCTTCGCCTTGGGGGACGAGATAACTGATCCAGACACTGGTGAGAAACTTGGCCGCAACGAAGCCGAAATAGGAACCATCACGATCTCCAGGATAACCGCCAAGTTGAGCTACGGCGAAGCATCCGAAGACAACGGAATCGCAGTGGGCAATGTTGTCCGAAGAAAACAGACAGATCTTGCTGCTGCTGCCGCAAAGGACGCGCAACCTACCCCTGAAAAGAGTCTCTCAGAAAAGGTTAAGAACGACTATTAGTCAGGGCCAAAGCCTCACTACGGAATCCTACAGTTGGTTGATGAAGTTGGAACCGGGACAGGTCAACGCAGGGCAGCCTTCCCAAAGAGCCACGAATTGCGCGGGTCCCGTAGGACGCGCTCC
>CAVQCP010000065.1:0-15839 GCA_963710965.1 uncultured Acidobacteriaceae bacterium
AGCACCCGCTGCGGGCTCTCGCGCAGGATCGGATTGCGTTCGGGATGAGTAATGATCACGGTAATCCCCGAGTCTCCGAGTTGCATAAAGGAGTCTGTAGTCTGTTGCGGAACGCTGTAGTTGCTCAACTCCACAAGCATGTAGTGCGTGCCGTCGATCACGTAGCGCGAGGGATCGCGATGCGTCCTGCAAGTTGTCGTAGGAGAGGTGAAAGTCGCAGCCCAGGCTCAGGTTCGTCGTGTCGCCCACTGGTTTGCAGGTGCGCAACCGATGACTGAAGATACTCCCGGTCGTAGTGGTAGCGATCGTTGGCGTGCGGCGTGGCCACCAGGTGAGTGATCCCGTCGTCTGCCGCCATACGGCACATTGCAACCGAAATGTCCAAGGACTTGGGGCCGTCATCAACTTCTCGAAGAATGTGCGAATGAATGTCGACCACGGTGGTTGGCAGTGTTGTGCTGTCCGGATTTAAGCAGATTCACGGGGAAAGAGAAAGCGCAAGAGACTCCGCCGCACCTGCCTTTGCCTACGGGAGATCCCTCACCCGGCTGAACTGCGCCGGGTTTCGGGATGACGCCCCGCAAACACTGAGGCGGATGCGAAGGAAGATTTCAAATCCCTTCCTCTCCTCTGACGGAAGTTGAGGAGAAGTTAGGCTCTTCACCGGACGGCCTTACTGAAGCCGAGGGCAGAAACGTCTGACGCAATATGGCCTAAAGGCAAGATGCCCAGCTATGGCAATAGTCTCAAGGACGCCGAGATCAAAGAACGGGTTGCCTTATTCGGGAGCTGAGTAAGCGAAAATAATAAGTGCAACCGAACTTGATGCAGCGAAGCTTTTGTGCCGCTCCACTTTGTGAAGTCCGTTGCATGACTTTTGAGCAGCCCCAATTCCAAGGAGCATTCAAACACCCACGGGGGTGACCATCATGATGAGTCCACCGCATTCGGTCTTTCAGACCGTCGTTTTCGCAACGGATTTCTCTGTTTTTTCTCAGAACGCCGGTTTGTACGCCTCCCTGCTGGCAGGGCAGTTTGGTGCCTCCCTATTGGTCTCGCATGCTTTTTATCTCTCCCAGCCTGCATTGGAAGTGGAAGCCATGTCAGAACTAAAAAGCATGCAACGGCAGGACCTTGAGGCGTATCTCGCAAGGCGGGTGGAGCGGCTGGGTGGGGGGAACTTCCAATCCAGCGCTGTTCTTGTGGAAGGTGACCCGCGTGAAGAAATCCTCAGGATCGCAGAGAAAAATCCTGCTCCCGTAATCGTTATGGGAATCCACGGCGGGACCCTAATGGGAAGAGGTCTTCTTGGGTCCACAGCGGAATCGATCCTGCGAACCACGCGTTATCCCTGCTTAACTGTAGGTCCGCGCGTGCCGCTCTAGCTCCCCAATCGGCACCATTTCAGTGCATTCTTTATGCAACGGAACTGCATCCCGCAGTCGCCAATGCCGCTCCCATAGCCGTTGCCCTAGCAGAAGAATTCCATGCCAAGATCGATGTTCTCCACGTCGTTCGACCAAAGAAGATCCAGAACCCCGGATGTTTTGACAAAATGGACGAGGAGTTCTATTCGGTTCTCGACCAACTGGTTCCTATGCAAGCTAAGGAGTTTTGCACTCCGACAAGCTTCGTCGAAGTTGGCAACGCGCACGTTCAGATTCTCCGGCATATTGAGGAGCACGGCGTCGATCTGCTGGTGCTCGGCATTCGCAAGAGCGCGCACGTTTGGACCGGATCCAGGAAGTCCGGAGCATTTCATATCGTCGCCCACGCTCCCTGCCCGGTAATGACCGTTGCAGACTAAAGAGAACGCTTGACGTATAGGAAACACAAAAATCGATTTCATCTCCCCGCGGGTCTCGCCAGATCTGAGCTAGGGGAGAAAGGAAATGTCGGAGAAAGCGTGGGACTGAATGGCGAGGAACTGTCGAATTCCGATGTGGCAGACCAAGGGCCTTGCAGCGCGGCTTAATGAAATTGCTTTACGGGAGGAAGGCCGTCAAAGCGCTTTGACCCCTGTGGCAAGAAGAGCAAAAGGCCATTCTGCCCGAAGCTCGCTACGCTGGCATCGTCTTCACGATGCCCCATCCACTTCATCGTCTCACTTTTTCCCCCAGAAGCGGCTGAACGTTCGCGCATAGAACGTAGTGGATGTGCGACAGGGGAATAAAATATACACCGTCCTCAAGCGCAGAGATTCTGGATGTGACGGCTTTGGGAAGTTCGATCGAGAATTCGGAGGGCGATACTCCCAGTTCCATGGTGAGCCAAAGCCCTTCGTCTTCCGCCGCCACGATTGTGCCGATTGTTGGCCGATCGTACCAAGACGGCTTGATGACGACCTTCTTACCCTTCAACTCTGCGTATTTCGACATGGCGGCCTCTTACGTTTTGAAGATTATCGCACCGCTCAGCAAGTAATAGCGGGGAAATTCCCTGCACGTCTAAGATGCCGACAGCCTGATCAGAATGACAGAGCATTCGAACAGCTCTCATCATTATGTTTAGTGGACATTCCGAAGGCATTGAGAATTTCATCTTGCATCGCAGTTATTTTGCCGGTAAATTTTCCGACAGTTGTTGCGTGTCCGCAAGCGGTTGGCTGCCCGCGGGCAGCCCATTTTGTTGCAGCAGGTAGGACAGAATATCTAGCGCCTGATGTGTCGTGTAGGTCGCTCCCGCATACTGCGCCATCGGACCTTTGATTTCTCCCCACACCGTCAACAGTTTCGCGCCGCCGTACATTTGGTGCCACGAAGCGCCGTCCAGAGAAGGCCCACTACCGCCTTCCAGTTTTGCACCGTGGCAGTTCGAGCACTGTGCCTGGTAGAGTTTTTCGCCCGCCGCTGCCTGCTCGGCCGTGTACCAGCCGCCCACTTTCACCACTGGCTGCTCATACACATGGCCGATATTCCGGTGACACTGGAGGCAACCCACGTCGTTAGCTTTGATGACGTCCCTGTGGATCAGCGCTTTCATCTGACTCCGCGGTCCCCCAAACGCTTCGAGGGCATGGCAACCGCGACAGGTAATGTAATTATGCGTCTGCAGATAGCTGTCGAACTCTGCTCCCAATTGCGGTCGTCGCTTTTCCCATTCTTCCTTCGTCGCAATGCTGTTGCGCGACTCATGCCAGAAATCTCTTGATCCGCGGTTCACCTTAAACAACAGCAGCTTCACGTACTCTGTCGCCGTCGCGTGACTAGAGTCGTAGGGGATATGGCATTGTCCGCAGCTTGCGCGAACACCGGAGGCGTTGATAAAGTGCGGCCCTTGCCGGTACCCCGCCGAAGCCCATGTCATCGAATGGCAGAACGTCCCGCAAAACGCATCCGAACTCGACCAGATCACAGCCTTGTTCGTCATCGCGACCAGCGCCACTCCGCTGATCCCAAAGATCGTGCCCCACAGCAAGATCCACCGGATAACGCCCCAGAATCCGCGTTTCGATCGATCTTGTGGTGTCTTGCCTGGTTGCAATTCCATGCGCAATCGCTCCCTCAGCTTCTCCGTGCCCTGGTCGTGACATCCATGGTCGTCAGTCTACGCCTACGTGGAAACACTCAGAAGGGGGTGTGGTGGCAGGACATGCAGAGGGACATGGTGTTCTTGTATTTTGGCAGGATGAGATTGGAGACGGTGGAGTGGTGGGGCTCGTGGCAGCTAAGGCAAGTGATGGGAGGGGCGTCCTTGCCAAGAGCGACATTGGGGCCAGAGACCGGATGGCCTTCGACGGGGTGATTCAGCTTGTGAGTTTTGTCGAGGTTTAGGTAGAACCAGGAATCCATTTCCTTGAACGGAATTGTGGTGCCCCAAGGAAAGAGTGAGGGTGTGGGCCTTGCGATCCACCTTCATGAGACCGCGGACATGGCAAGCCATGCAGACGTCCTGCGGAGAGGCACGCAGATGAGCAGGGAAATTACTGGCGTGGGGAGAGTGGCAGAAGACGCAGTTGCCCTCCTTGTAGGGAGGATGCTGGACAGGGTCAGTGGACAGCGTGTGGCAGGTCAAGCAGAGTTGATTGGCGGAGAGGAAAGAGTGATGTACGTGGCGCCTTTGACGTTGGCGACCGTGTGGCAGGCGGTGCAGCCCATCGAGATAGCCGTGTGGACATACTTCCCCGTCGGCTTTGTCATTGTGGCACTCAAGACATTTGGAAGGATCAACGTTGGCAGGGAGAGCTACTGGATGCTGCCGAAGGTCGGCACGAGAAGGGGAAGCGAACAGGAGCAACGCCAGAACGATCAGGAGTCGGAGGAAAGGAACGAGCGAGCGGCACAAGTGAAAGAGAAGCATATAGGTCACCGTTTGCCGAGAACGAATTTCTGACACCCCACGTAGAGCGAACGGGGTGAGGCTATAGTAACGCGAAGGGGCGGTGGAAGACGCGTGACCTGTGCTCGATCGTGAACAAGAAAACCCATCGGAGTTCCCTACTCCTTAGGGAGGCGGCGAGGAATAGGTATAAGATGTGAGCCATCAGAGCTTCCTGGAGCTTCGTGTATGCCATCTTCTCGCAGGGTACCAGCACGGAAAGGGCGAGCCCCAAGAAAACAAACCAAACGTTTTGACCCAAGAGTTTTCTTAGCGAATATTGCCGTCGGCGGGACTGTTGTCCACTATCGTCCGAAACAAGCCATCTTTTCGCAAGGAGATCGCGCGGACGCTGTGTTCTACATACAGGAAGGGAGGGTGAAGTTCACCGTGCTCTCGAAACAGGGCAAGGAGGCCACCATCGCACTGCTCGGTCCGGGCGATTTCGTAGGTGAGGCATGCCTCGCCTCAGATCAGCCCCTCCGCCTAGCAACGGCTACAGCAATTACCGAGTGCTCGATTCTAAGAATGGACAGGGAACTGATGCTGCGTACGCTTCACAAGGAACAGAGGTTGGCCGACGTGTTTATTGGGTACATGGTCGAACGACACAATCGGACGCAAGCGGATCTGGTCGATCAACTATTCAATTCGAGCGAAAAGCGGCTGGCACGAACGCTCTTGTTACTGTCACGCTTCGGAAAGAAGGACCACCCTGAGGAAGTGATTCCAAGCGTGAGTCAGGAGACTCTGGCGGAAATGGTTGGTACCACCCGTCAGCGAGTGAATTACTTCATGAACAAGTTTAGAAAGCTCGGCTTCATCGATTACAAGGGCGGGTTGGGGTTGCAGGTGAACAGCTCGCTTCTCAGCGTCGTCCTGCACGAGTAATTGTGACTCACCTCGCTTAACGTCCACTCATTCGTCCCAGCATTCCGACGCGACCACTCCATGAGGCACCGTCAGGGTGTCCTATTTGGGACAGACAGACGATGGCCGGATGTTCTAAATATTTCTGTTACCCGTCGAAGTGTATTTCAATCTTGCCGTCGCTGGCTGCCGAAGTGCTATGGCCTATTTGGACAGAGGTCTTTGGAACGGTTGCCCGACCGTGCTTCCGAGTCGTATGAGAGCCGTGGACTCCAGAACGGTCACGATTTACGAAAGCAGCCGCCGGCAGGGTAGTTCGATGCTTGGACATTTAGTCATCAAGAGTCAAAGTAGCGCCAGCGATGGCGGGGCGTAAATCCGAGTTCTTCGAGAGGTGCGAACATGGCAACACTGCGCAACTCACTGCCTCAAGCTTTGAAGTCTCGCGGCGTGTCGCGCCGCGAGTTTGTGAAGTTTTGCCAGTTGATGGTCGCCACGCTTGCCCTCCCAACGCGATACCTATCGGCGGTGGAAACAGCCCTCAGTCAGGCGACGCGTCCCGTACTGGTTTGGCTCGAATTTCAAGATTGCGCTGGCAACTCGGAATCGATGCTCCGCACCAGCAACCCTACGGTTACTGAGTTCGTGCTTGACCTTCTTTCTTGGGAATACCACGAACTGATCATGGCGGGCGCGGGCAAACAGGCCGAAGCCGCCCTCGAACGAGTCGTTCAGGAGCATAAAGGTGAATACATCGCCGTTGTGGAAGGCGCGATCCCAACCGCGGATGGTGGGGTGTACTGCACGATTGCCGGCAAGACTGCTCTCGAAATCGCTAACCACGTTTGCACCAATTCGGCAATCAACATCGCGGTTGGTGCGTGCGCCTGGGATGGAGGTTTGGTCCGATCGAACCCAAATCCGACCGGCGCCGTCGGGTTGCAGGAGGCGGTGCCGGGCGTGAAGGTGATCAACTTGGGCGGTTGTCCTCACAATCCGGCCAATACCGCGGCGGTCCTTGTGCATTATTTGACGTTCCACGACTTTCCCGCCCTCGACCAGTACAACCGCCCGCTTTTCGCGTACGGAAATATCATCCACGACCAATGTGAGCGGCGTGCTCACTACGATGCGGGCCGCTTTGTAGAGGAGTGGGGAGACGAGGGACACCGTAAAGGTTATTGCCTCTACAAAATGGGCTGCAAAGGACCCGAAGCTACTTACAACTGCCCCACCGTCCGCTGGAATGATGGAACAAGTTGGCCGGTAAAGTCCGGCCATGGATGCATTGCCTGCGCTTCGCATCGCTTCTGGGATACAAAGTCACCCTTTTACAAGCGGCTACCATCGGTGCCGGGATTCGGCGTGGACGTCGACGCGGGGAAGCTCGGTCTTTATTTGACGGCCGGCATGGCAACCGCTGTGGGCTTGCACGGGATCGCCAGCATGGGCCGAGCGCAGATGCGCCCACACGGAGAGGAGCCGCGCGGCGGCCCAACCGAGATCGCCCGGGGAGACAGCCTGGTAGAGCGCGAAGGACCACCGGAGAAACCTTAACCAGAGTCCGCTCCCGCGCTTGGTCATCGCGCCGGGACGAGATAGGAAACAGCGGTGCGGAGAACCAAGTCGCCAGCGTCGGGGTTGTCACACCTTTCGAAAACGGAACTGGTCCGCACCTACGTCTGGGAGAAGCCAGTTCGCGTAGCGCACTGGTTGATTTTCTTTGCCTTTATCTCGCTTTCCTTCACCGGCTTTTATATCCACCGCCCATTTCTGCTTTCCTCTGGTAGCGCGGCTTTCGTGATGGCGAAGATGCGATTCGCTCACGTGGTCTCAGGGTTCGTGCTGATGGCAGCGTTCATTCTGCGGCTCTACTGGTTTTTCAGGGGGAATTTCTGGTCGAGGTGGTCGGCTTACATCCCCATCCGCCGCGAGCAATGGCGGGGCATCGGAGACATGCTCGAGTTTTACTCCTTCCTGCGATTCGATCCGGGCATGAGCGTGGGCCACAATCCGCTTGCCGCGCTGTCGTATTTCGTCATTTACCTGCTGATCGGGGTCGAGATCCTGACGGGCCTCGCTCTGTATGACCAGGTTTTGCATAATCCCGTCCTGCATCAGTTCATCGGTTGGCTGCCGCTGTTTATCGAAATTCCTTATCTTCGCCTGATTCATTATTCGCTGATGTTCGTGTTCTTCGCGTTCGTCATCTTTCACGTCTATGCGTCGATTCTTGTTTCGCTCGAAGAAGAAAGCGGACTGCTGGACAGTATCTTCTCAGGATGGAAATTTGTGGCCGCCGGCGAACTACGCCGCGAGATTAGGAAGAATCCGGATGCCAAAAACTTCGCCAAGCGCCACGAGTTGCTGCCCAGCGGCACGCCAGAGGAGGAGCGTACGGGGAAGACAGCGAAGTCTCGTCCCGGCCCTGGCCCATTGACGCTCTATCGTAACTGGACCAGTTATTTGGGAACGGGAATCGCCGCTGTCGGTGTGCTAGTGTTTGCCGTTCTGACTGCATATCACACCATCGGAGGCGGCGCGCTCACTGAACCTTATGGAGATCTCGTCATCTTTTTTGTGCCGCCGATGTTCGTGATTGTTGGCATAGTGGTCGTGCTGATTGGCATGTACTTTCAGTGGATCCGGTGGCGGATGCACAAGCCGCTTTCGTTCGCGCGCTACCCCAAGTGGGATCTGAACCTGGCCGCCGAAAGGAAGGCACTCTTGGCCGTTGGCATCGGAGCTGCGATCATCTCCGTTCCAGCGATTTACGGCGGCGAACAGGCGTATCGCTACACCGATGCAGTTTCATTTTGTGGCGCCTCCTGTCACTCCATGACTCCCGAGTTTGTCACGTATCAGCGCTCTCCGCATGCCCATGTCGAGTGCGCTCAGTGTCACGTCGGGCCCGGAAATTTGGGTTACGCGGAATCGAAGATGCGCGGAATGATTGAACTCGTCGAAACCCTCCAGAACGACTACCCGCGACCGATTCCCGTCCCGGTGACCGACCTGCGTCCAGTGAGGGCCAATTGCGAACGTTGTCACTGGCCAGCTAATTTCTTCGGTTCACGTGAGGTGCACTGGTCGCACTTCCTTTCCGACGCGCAGAACACGCGCTGGGAGATCGACATGTTGGTCCCGATTGGCGGCGGCGGTGGCGCGCTCGCGGCTGCGTCACGGTTGGGAATTCACTGGCATGTCGCGAGCAAGGTCGAGTATATAGCCAGCGATCCCGATAGACAGAATATTACGTGGGTGCGGTCCGTGGATCCTGAGACCGGCGCGGCGAAGGTGTACACATCCTCGGCGCAAGCACCGAACGCGGCGGTTGCCGGTGAGATCCAAACGATGGATTGCGTGGATTGTCACAACCGTCCAACCCACATCTTCCGTGCGCCGGACCGGAGCGTAGATCTGGCACTTGCCGATAACCATATCGATCCATCGCTTCCGTACGTTAAGCAGCAGAGTGTGGCAGCGCTTACGGGAAGTTACGCCAGCCGGGACCAGGCGATGCAAGGAATAGACAAGACTCTGCGCGGCTTTTATCGGAAGAGCTACCCTCAGGTGTACGCAGCCAAGCAGCGGGCGATCGAGAGTGCCATCTCGTATCTGCAGAGCACTTATGATCGCTATTTCTTCCCGTCGATGAAAGTCCGGTGGGACACTTACGCCACCAACGACACCCACTTCTATTCGGTAGGGTGCTTCCGCTGCCACGACGGCCAGCATAAGAGCGTGGACGGAAGCGTCATTTCCTCCGATTGTGGCACCTGTCACACGATTCTGGGACAAGGCAAGGCCGGGAGCGTCCAGTACGCCACAGGGCCGCAAGGGCTACCTTTCAAACACCCAGTTGACGTCGGCGGTATTTGGGCGTCACAGCCGTGCAGTAGTTGCCATACAGGAGGATCGTTGTGACCGATTCGTAAGGTAAATTTCGCGAATCCCGCGGAGTTGATCCGCGGCCAGGCTGTTCCCGTAATACGCATCGGGAACTTGCTGCTGTATGACGGAACAGTGGGAATCACCGGAAGCCGCGGACCCGAGCGCAGCGGCCGAGACTTTAGGAACACGAGCAACTTAGGAGATGCAAATATGAGCGGACATCGAGCGTTGAGGGTTGTTGCTTTCATGTCGATCTCGGTTGGCGTCGGTATCCTCAGCCACGCGGCATGGGGATTCGTCATCTTCGGCATACTGGTATTAATTGACAACTTTGTGTTCAAAAGCGATCCGCCCGCGCCACTGGACCGTGTCGTTGACGAAGAAGAAGTGGTGAAACGGTAGCATCGCCTCGGCTTCGAAGTCACCCATTTATCGGCTGGTGTAATTTTGGCGACGCCGATTGTTGTGGACGTTGATGGAACGAGTTCGTATGGGTCATGACGGGAGTGGCGGCGGCGAAATGGTTGCTCAACCGACCGTGTGTGTCGGGATCCGGACGAAGACAGTGCCGGTCGATCACCAGCAAGTCGCTGGATAGCAGCGAAGCGTAGGGAGGACAGCATGGCGCGGATTGTGGTCGATCCAGTGACGCGTATTGAGGGGCATCTTCGCATTGAGGCTCAAGTAGACGGCGGCTTCATAACGGATGCTTGGAGCTCGGGAACGATGTTCCGCGGAATTGAGTTGATCCTGCGCGGCCGGGACCCGCGCGAGGCTTGGATTTGGGCGCAGCGGATCTGTGGCGTTTGCACCATGGTCCACGCACTGGCTTCGGTCAACGCGGTCGAAGACGCACTGGGCATCGTAGTTCCCGACAACGCGCGCCTGATCCGCAACATTATTGCGGCCACCCAGACGATTCAAGATCACGTGATTCACTTCTATCATCTGCACGCCTTGGATTGGGTCGATGTGGTTTCGTCTTTGAAGGCAGACCCGGCGAAGACTTCACAGTTGGCGCAATCGATCTCCGACTGGCCCAAGTCGAGCACGACGTATTTCAAGGGCGTTCAGGAGCGCATCAGCGCTCTGGTTGCGAGCAGGCAACTGAGCCTTTTTGGCGCCGGCTATTGGGGACACCCCGCCTACCATCTTCCACCGGAAGCCAACCTCATGGCGGTTGCTCATTACTTGGAAGCGCTCCAGTTCCAGAAAGAGTTTATCCGGATTCACGCGGTACTCGGCGGTAAGAATCCTCACTTGCAGACGTTTCTGGTCGGAGGCATGGCCACGTCGCTCGATCCGAACGAGCCGAATGCAACTGTCAATCCCGAACGAATAGATTTTTTGCTGCAGGTAGCAAAATCGGCCCAGCCATTTGTAAGTCAGGTATTAATCCCAGACGTGCTGGCGGTCGCGGGCTTCTACCGCGATTGGTTCGGACGAGGCGAGGGACTCGGAAATTTTATGTCCTATGGCGCCTATCCTCGGGCCAGCATTAAAGACACGGCGGATTTTCTCCTTCCTCGGGGCATCATCCTTGGCCGTGATCTTTCTCGTGTCCACCCTGTGGATCCTGGGAACATCACGGAGTATGTTGCTCATTCATGGTACGAGTACACCAGTGGAGACCAGACTGCCAGGCATCCTTACGAAGGCGAAACGAACCCGCGTTACACCGGTCCCAAACCCCCGTACGAATATCTCGAAATTGACCAGAAGTATTCCTGGCTGAAAGCGCCGCGCTATGAAGACAAAGCCATGGAGGTGGGCCCACTCGCGCGGTTGCTGGTCGCGTACGCCTCCGGGCAGCCAGACGTGAAGAAATTGGTCGACTCTACGTTAACCAAGCTTAAGGCACCGCCCACTGTTCTGTTTTCCACTCTTGGACGCCTCGCGGCGCGCGCCCTCGAAACGCAGCTCCTAGCGGATCGCTTGGTGGGATGGATCGAGGAGCTAGGAAACAATTTGGCGACAGGGAATCTGCAGATTCACAACGGGGAAAAATGGGACCCCAACTCTTGGCCCGAAACGGCGCGAGGATTCGGTTTCTTCGAGGCCCCACGCGGGTCGCTGGGGCACTGGGTCGAGATTGAAGATCAGGCGATCAAGAACTACCAGGCGGTGGTGCCTTCGACCTGGAATGCAGGCCCGCGCGATGCTCAAGGCCAGCGTGGCGCATATGAAGCCGCGCTCCTTAAGACACCGGTAGCGGATCCAGAACGACCGCTTGAGATTCTTCGGACGATTCACTCGTTCGATCCCTGCTTGGCTTGCGCTGTCCACGTGGTCGACGCTCGTGGACGGACTTATACGCGTGCGAAAGCCGGGGTCGTGGGAATTTGGGGATAGAGGGGAGAATCGCGAGGAGACCAGCAGAGAGAGACAAATGGACGACTGGCTTATTTCGGGTACGGTAGTGATCGGGGTTGGCAATATTATCCTTTCGGACGACGGCGTCGGTGTGCATGCCGCGCGAAGGCTGCAGGATGATCCGAGACTGCCCGCAGACGTGTCGATTCTCGACGGTGGGACTATGGGTCTCGAATTGGGGCCTTTCGTTTCGGATGCTTCTCGCGTGCTCATCCTTGATGCGGTGAACACGGGTGAAGCACCAGGGACCCTTACGCGAATGACGGGGAGGGATTTGCTGGGCACGCCACGCGGACGGAGTGTCCATCAGCTGGGCGTTGCTGACCTGATCGCAACACTGACCCTAGCATCGACTAAGCCTCAGGACATTGTTGTACTCGGTCTGCAGCCCGCGAATACCGATTGGGGTACGACTTTATCTCCTGACGTGGAGGCTGCGCTCGGGGGCTTAGTGGAGGCTGCCTTGGCTCAGCTGCAACTCTGGCAGGAAGCACTGGACGTTAGTCTGAAAAGCCACGCTACATCGTTGCGAGGCCAATCCCTAGGCCGAAAACTCCCCAAAGCTTGCGGTGAGGGAGGCTTATAACATGTGCCTTGCCATTCCCGGAAAAATCATCACCAATGAAGTTCAGAACGGCATTCGCGTGGGACGTGTCCAGTTCGGTGGTATCACGCGGGAGACCTGCCTGGATTTTGTTCCCGAAGCGGTAGTCGGGGATTATGTGATCGTGCATGTGGGATTTGCAATCAGTCTTGTGGATCGCGAAGAAGCGGAGAGGAGCTATGAGGCCCTCGAATCCATGGGATTGCTTAAGGACGAACTGCAGTCCGATTTAGAAGATTCGTAAGCGGACAAGCAAGGCAAATTGCTGGGACGGTCCGAGCACGGTGCGAATACGGAGAGCCACTAAGGAGATGTTATGACTAAATCGTTTGAAGTAACGCAAGAGTTAGAACGCATGCAAGAGGCTCCGCTGATCACCCCCACTGACCTGAAGGCTGGAGCGACCAGGGATATCGCCGGAGCGATGAACGCCATCCTGGCGGACGTGTTCGGGCTCTACCTGAAGACCAAGAACTTCCACTGGCACCTGAGCGGGCCGCATTTCCGCGATTACCATTTGTTGTTTGACGAACAGGGCGATCAACTTTTCGCTATGACCGATCCTATCGCTGAGCGCATCCGCAAGGTTGGGGGCACCACGCTCAGGTCCATCGGCCATATCGCCCGCTTGCAGCGCGTATTGGACAATGATGCCCCGTACGTCGAGCCGGAGGATATGCTCGCCGAGTTGTGCGAGGACAACAAGACCCTCGCCGCGCGCCTCCGAGAGGCCCACGGCGTCTGCGAGCAACACGAGGACATCGCTACTACGAGCCTTATCGAGGTTTGGATCGACGAGACCGAACGACGCACCTGGTTCCTGTTTGAGGCAGGCCGCCGAAAGGATTCTACCGGTCATTAAAGATTAACCGTGTGACCAGTGGTGATACGGAATGAAGTACTTGGACGAATACCGGAATGGGGAGATCGCCCAGGGTATTGTGGCGAAGTTGACCCGCCGCGCTACGCGTCCATGGGTGTTGATGGAGATCTGCGGAGGGCAGACCCACACGTTGATGCGTTACGGCATCGACGAGATGCTACCCGCTAGCATTGAGCTGGTCCACGGGCCTGGGTGCCCCGTGTGCGTAACCTCACTTGAAACGATCGACAAGGCTATCGAGATTGCTTCGCGTCCCGAGGCGACGTTGATTTCTTATGGTGACATGCTTCGCGTGCCGGGCTCCCGTACCGATCTGTTCCATGTGAAGGCCCAGGGCGGAGATGTGCGAGTGGTTTATTCTCCCACCGAAGCGCTTAAGTTCGCTCGTGCTAATCCCGGCCGCAAAGTGGTGTTCCTTGCAGTCGGTTTTGAAACCACGGCTCCCGCCAATGCCATGGCCGTCTGGCAAGCAAAGCGCGAAGGGCTTAGGAATTTCTCGATGCTCGCGTCCCATGTCCTCGTGCCTCCCGCCATTCGGGCACTCTTGAGCTCAACGCGCAATCGCGTGCAAGGCTTTATTGGTCCCGGTCACGTCTGCACGGTCATGGGCTATCGGGAATATGAAGACCTCGTCCGGGAGTTTCACGTTCCGATCGTCGTAGGCGGATTCGAGCCGCTTGATCTGCTAGAAGCCATCCTGATGCTGGTGACGCAGCTCGAAGAAGGGCGGGCAGCAGTCGAGAACCAATATGTACGGTCTGTGACCTACGAGGGAAACCTGCGAGCTCAAGAAATATTGGCGGAAGTGTTCGAGGTGTGTGACCGGAAATGGCGAGGGATCGGCGGAATTCCTGAGAGCGGCCTCAATCTCCGGGAGGAATATGCTGAATTCGACGCAGACCGCATTTTTGGGACAGAAGGAGTGACTGCGGATGAGCCCGCAGAGTGCATTAGTGCAGAGGTGCTCCAGGGACTGAAGAAGCCGACGGATTGTTCGGCATTCGGGACGCGCTGCACGCCGGACAATCCGTTGGGAGCTCCGATGGTCTCTTCCGAAGGAGCGTGCGCCGCGTACTACCGGTATCGTCGGCACGCGATAGCAGTAACGGAGAGCCATTGATGCCGCAAGACGCGAAACTCGAGATGGCCTTGAAGTGTCCGATACCGATTGCAGACGGGGAGTCGATCCTCATGGGTCACGGAAGCGGAGGCCGAATGAGCGGAGACCTCCTGCGTAATATCCTCCTACCGGCTCTTCAAAATCCCGTGCTCGAACGCTTGGATGACCAGGCGATCGTCGAGCTTGGTGGATCCCGAATTGCCTTTACGACGGACTCGTTTGTTGTGAAGCCGCTCTTTTTCCCTGGCGGCGACATCGGAACGCTTGCGGTGAACGGTACCGTGAATGACCTGGCTATGGGTGGGGCCAAGCCTCTCTTTCTGAGCCTTGCACTCATCCTCGAAGAAGGGCTTCCGCTCGATACCCTGTGCCGGGTTATGGAATCCATTCGTGTTGCAGCGGCTCTGGCAAACGTCCTCGTCGTCACCGGGGATACAAAAGTAGTCGAAAAAGGAAGCGGAGACGGGTTGTTTGTAAACACCTCGGGAATCGGGCTCGTCTCGTCCGGCGTACGGCTCTCCGCCAATCAGGCGCGTCCAGGAGATCTCGTGCTGCTTAGCGGGACCATTGGAGACCATGGGATCACGATATTGTCCCAACGGGAAGGTCTCGAATTCGAAAGCGCCGTCACCAGCGACACGGCGGCGTTGCACACCTTAGTTGCCGCCATGCTAGACGCGAACTCTGACATTCGTTGTCTCCGTGATCCGACGCGGGGTGGCCTATCGAGTTCCTTGAATGAGATTGCGAGCCGCTCACACGTGGGAATTGAGCTGGAAGAAGACGCGATTCCGATCCGCGAGGAAGTCCGAGGCGCGTGCGAGTTGTTAGGACTCGATCCCTTGTACGTGGCAAACGAGGGCAAGCTCCTTGCGATCGTTGAGCCCAAGTCGGCCGGAGCGATTCTCGAAGCAATGTGGCAACATCCACTGGGAGGCAGCGCCCAGATCATCGGGACAATTACAGATTCCCATCCGGCGATGGTCACCATCCGAACACGCTTAGGAACATCGCGGATCGTCGATCTTCTATCCGGCGATCAACTGCCGAGAATCTGCTGAGCCGATGCACAATATCGAAATTGGCGGACAGTCGAAGGCGCCATCGAATCGAGTGGACGTTCACTCCCGTGCGGAGCGTAATGCGTTTCGCGGATAAGGTCCATTACGTTTCTCGCGATATGCCGGCGATGGAAGCCTTAGAGACCATGGGCCGCGAGGACGTCAATCAATTACCCGTCATGTCGGGCGGACGCGTTGAGGGTATTGTGTCCCGTGCTCACGTCCTGCAGGTACTACGATCACGTGCGGAATTGAAGTTGCCCCCAAGTTTACCGCGGGCCGCATGAGAGTGTGACATTGGAAGACACAACGATACGGCGGCGCGACTCCGAAAAAACCGATTTCGGAATTGAATCAATTGCACAGGGACACACTGAGTTTTCCAACTCGTTACATCGAGGAGGTTCAGTTAGAGCTTAGACCCGCCGACTGCGAGAGCAGTAAACTTGGAACCAGATGGAGAGCATGACAAAGCAGGTTATTTTTGTTGCGGTGCTGGCCACAGCTTCCTTTGCCCAACTTGACGTCGAGAAGATCATCCAACGTTCGGTCGAGGCCAATGCGGTGGATTGGAAGGCCGCCCCCGGCTACGATTACGTCGAGCGTGACCGGCAACCAGGTGGGGGAACCAAGACATACGAAGAGCTCATGATCTTGGGCTCTCCCTATGAGCGACTGATAGCCGTGAACGGCAAGCCGCTATTACCAGAACAGCAG
>CAVQCP010000066.1:0-11407 GCA_963710965.1 uncultured Acidobacteriaceae bacterium
GGGAACCGAGGCCCGGCAGCGCTTGCCCCGCGGCGCCCAACCGCGCAGGCGCGCCATCTTGGTCGATAAACCGCTTTCATCGACGAAGATCAGCCGTTCAGGATCGAGTTCGGTTTGGCCTTCGAACCATTCTTCGCGCGCCGCCCTTACATCGGCACGCTCCTGTTCGCTCGCATGAGCGGTCTTTTTTTGTGCGTCATATCGTGCCGGTCGAGGAACTTCCACACCGCCGTGGAAACGACCTTCATGGCACGGTCTTGCGCAAGGCGTTCGGCGATCTCCTCCAGCGTAATGTCGGGTGCTTCTTCGATCAGGCCGAAGATGAACTCCTCGTGCGCATCCAAAACCGAGCCCTTCGGCTTGCCCTGCTTGGCCGGGCTGACCGCGCCAGTTGCCCGTTTCAGCCGCGCCCAGGCGCCAGCCGTCGCGATCCCAATCGAGAACCGCGCCGCCGCTTGGCGCGTCGACATCCCGCCTTCGACCGCGGCTATCACCCGTTCGCGCAAATCCATGCTGTAGGGCTTGCCCATCCGAATCTCCCGGCCAAAACCGGAAGAATCGAATCACAATCCACCCCGCGCGGGAATCCCTCCCGACTCCCGTTTCAGGGAAAATGCTCTAGTAATTTAGGCCGGAACGCTCTGCTACTTCTTTGGGCCATTCAAAAAGACAAAGAAAACCTCCTTCGCAAAATGCACGCCAAACCGATGCATCCGATAGAGGTAGATCGTGGCCGCAACGGCGACCGCCACCGCAAGTTTCCAGTTCGTCCAATCCACGATGAGAACGATGACCAAGAGCGCTATAAACGCGCTAGCAAGGCCGCGATTAAGGCCATAATTGCTGTTGAATGTGTCGATGCGCTCGGCACGTATACCTATAGCCGCTCGGTAGATTTGGCCAAATATCGGACGCCATTCCTTGGCAGAGAGCCCGGTGACCGATTGTACGCTTATACCAAAATCGCTGTTGATGCGTGACGTGAGCGACGCGACTTGCGCTGAGTTCAACAACTCCGCGTCCGGTTTAGTAACCCAATTGGACGGCATCCCGCCCCAGGGCTTCCACCAAATCGTCTCTACGACGTTGCCGATCGCGGCGATTGCCTCGCCGATGCCATAAGCAACCAGCAGGAATATGCCGAACTCGCCCAGTCCTATACTGGACAAGGCTATGTAAGCTTGCAGCTTCGGAATAACGACGATGAGTGCGGCCAGGAACAGGGCACCCGGAATAACAATTCCTACCTGTTCGTAAAAGGTGAGCTTTGTCATGGCTTGATCTTATCAGTTGGTCATGGAAATGGGGGCTTGGGAACCACTCGCTCCGCCCCCTTCTTCGGGGCGGGGACATCTGCGGAGGGCACGAGTACCGTCCGCCGTTTCTTTTCATGGAATGCGACGTAGAGGCCATCTGGGAACGCAATGCGGCCTACGATCACCAAAACAAAGCCGGGGATGTCATACCTGCTTTGAGCAACCGTCTCGCTCATGCTCTCAATATCAGTACCCGATGGGCTTGGCACGCTCTGCGCGTGGGTGTGCCAATCGCCTACGAAATGAAGCCCGCGAGCGTATCGATCTGCAATCTCGGCACGTTCCGCAGTGCGATCTGGTCTATAGCCGAACAGAGACCGGCGATCCGTCAGGCGGGGCCCGGTGGCTTCGACAATCCGCATGATCTTCGGATCATCGAACGTGGCGAATAACTGACCACCCGCTTCGGGCGCTAAGCACTTTAGTTGCCTGTAGCTCATTAGGTGGAGCAGGACAGGAATTTCGAAGACCACCACGCCTGTGTTTCTTGGCAGCGTGTACGCTATGGCTGCCAGTTTTTTCACGAGACTCCTCCGCATAGTGGACAATCACGTTGGGGTTCAACAGGGCGACTGAACTCAAACGGCCCATCGAAGCCAGCGGGGCGAGTCTCCATGTGTGCCTTCGACCACCGGCCACCGAGCTCCTTCACCCGAGCGGTACAAGTAGCATAAATCCGGTGCTCTGGCCTGGTCGACCTGCCAGTGAGAACGTCGACCACTAGGTTGCAAATGAGTGCCTCTGCTTGGAGCACATCCGTCGGACCGTAGGGCTGATATGTAGTCCCGCACGCGGGTTCGGTTTGCAGACGGCCACCCTCGTCCCAATCTGTTTCCGGAACGCGCAACGCCCCGTCTGCATCGAGAACGCACGCCAAACAAGGGCCCCTGCCGCGGGCGCACAGCGCATGTGCAGCGGTCCCATTCTCATCAAGCCAGCCGTAGATGACCGGAGGCTCGCCGGCCAGCTGGTGATGCCATTCGTTGAGCACGCCTTCAGCAGGCCAATCGCCCATACACGACACGATTAGGTCCGCGCCCTTGAGCTTTTCAAGCTCAAAACTTTCGAGGGACTGCCACCGCTTTGATATTCCGAGAACCTCTTGCATATGCGGAAAGCGGCGTCGGATTTGCTTTTCCAGCTCTTTGGCCTTCGCGTTGTCGATAGAACTCGCGCCAAGCGCATGCCGCCCGATATTAGCGGGCTCCAGTGCCTCGCTATCCACCAAAACGAGGCTGCCGATACCCAACTGGGCGAGCCGCACTGCTACCTGCGATCCGATAGACCCACAGCCAAGAACCGCGATCTTCGCCGCATGCAGTTTCTCCAAGTCCGCGTTAACACCCCTTCCATGTATCCACGCTGGATCGACGCGCTCCACATTGAGCGCCTCAATCCGTCCGCTGCGCTTCCATATCAAGAGCTTGTGCTCCGCACTAAGCGCCGCGTCCTTTCTATATCCGTTGAGGGAAGCGAGCTTAAGGCTCACCGCGATTAGGCCGACTCCGGACGAAACTGCGGCTGCCAGAACAAACACAATGGTCTGGTCCAGGCTTACGCGCGCGTTTTTGAATAACTCAACGACTTCAGGACATCTTGCTTCTAATAGAGCGAGGAACTCACTTCCAGTCGCTGGAAACGGTGGGATGAATGGTCTGTCCAAAAAGCAGAAATATCCGGAATCGGTCGGTTTCACTTCATACCCGAAGTTTTGCGACCAGCGTTCAACTGCGGATTTTGAATCAGCCACCAAGTTGATGTTTTTGCCCCGCCAGACCGCAATCCTCCGCGTCGCTCGTTCGTTCACGTTTAACAGCGAACGAACGGGCGCGTTTTTGTCTTTCACCGAGCGATGCCAGTATGAAAGAAATTCCCTGGACAACTCTTGTTCGACAAACGCCGGATCAGCCGCACAACGCGCCACGAGGGTTTCGGCGTCATCGAGCGTCCGCGCCAGAACGCCCTCCGGATTAGCCAGAGGCGCTAGAAGTGTTGGCAGGCAAAGCACGCCGTGCTCTTCGACGTGCGGCCAGTGGAGATAAAGGTCGCCCTGCACCGCGACGCGGATGCGCGATCTTGGGAAGTCGCTATCGAGGAGTACCCGAAATTCGTAATCCGTTCCCGAGATAGTCCGGGAATGCGCCCACCCAACCACGAACCGCCGCAGTGGATACGACTCCAGCTCGGCCCGCGTGAGTGGGCGACATCCAGGACAACGCCCCTTTAGGGCGATTCCAAGGACTGCGCTGGCTCGATCAAACTCCGATCCCGAGCCGAGCAGCTCATCAAGCATACCGGCCGCCACCCTTCTTTTCGACTTGGCCAGGCTTCTTGCCGGAACTCGAACCGCCGCCCACCGCGCCACCACCAGCGGCCTTTTTGGCCGGACCGGTGCTGTCGATTTCGATAAGGATTACGTCGTCCTTCCCGTCGGTAGCGGTGCAGAGAAACTGCCCCGACACATCTTTCACGATTTCATCGTATTCGCGCTTGGCGCGGATGCACGGCGGGTCGTCCTCGTCGTTCTTAATCTCCTTACTGCTCGCAACGATAATCGCCTTGTCGTTCGCCTGGCTGAGCGCGCTACGCGCGTCCGGGGCAACCTTGGCATCCTCACCCATGTCGGACCAGCTGTCATAGGAGAGCGTATGCCAGGAGCAGTGATGGGGCGTCAGGAGCACATCATAGGTAAGGTCGCTCGTTGTCTTTTTGTGCCGCTTCCACAGGCGCTCCCAAATGGCGACTTCAGCGTCGCCGCCGGTCAGATAGGCGCACGCGTCTTCGACACTCCCCGCCTTGATGTGGAACCGGATGACGACGCTCGAATGGTTCTTCTTGAGCGCCTCTTCCTCATCTTTATCTGCGCTTGGCAACGGTGCGAGAAGGAGACCCTTGAAGGTGTTGTCCTTTTGCCCGCAGATTTTCTCGATCGTTCCGTCGATATCGACCTTGATGTCGGCGAGGTCGTCGGTCTTGCCGTCCACGTCCGCACCGAGGATCTGGATGCGATCGCCGTCTTTCACGGTGTTCTTGTTCTCGCGATATTTGGCCACACGCCGCCGCGCCTCGGTCCACCATGCGTTGGCGTCATCGCAAAGCTCGCCATCAAGTTCAGAACTGCGCCGGAAAATGATGGGCGACGACCACATTTCGCGAATAAAAACCTTGTCGTCGTCCTTCTTCCAATCATCGGGTTTGCCCAGATGGAAGTGGCGGGCAAGTCCGCGGCAATGGTCGGCGTCTGGGTGGCTCAGAAGGAAGGAGTCCACATACGTTCGACCCTGCGCATCTTTAGGCAAGCGCTCGCGCAACATTGCCGCAACGTCGGGAACGTCGTCCTCCTCTTCATCTTCCGCGTCTTTGCGGATGTTCACATCGATCAGAATGCGCTTGCCGCTTTCAAGAGTGACAAGTGCCATGTCGCCGTTATCGACGGGGAAAAACTCAATTGTTGCAGTCATAGGTATCTCTCAAGTCTATCGCATTTTCGGGGGGTACTTTTCGCCTACGTTCATACGGCTCACGCCGCCACATCCCACCGCTTCCACGGCAGCTGGGAAATATGAACGTGACTGAGGAAGGCAACCAAATCGCGCCGTCCATATAGTCGGTGGCGCTGGGCACCGATCAGAACCGTGGGGCAACGGAAACGGAGCGACATCGCATGCGCCATGCGCTGTGCTTCGTTCGAATTGTCGATCACACTGTCCCGCACACTGACTACGGCAAACGTCACGCCCTGTTCTTTGATCAGGGCTGCTTCAAGCGTCGTCACGAACAACATCTCCATCAAATGCAGGCGCACGCCTGCGATGATGGAACCGCTTGACCTTGGCCTGCAGAGTGCGCAGAACGCGCCCGCTGGGTAGAATCAGCCGTTACTCGGCGGTTCCCGCCGCGAGACGCAAAAGAACAGGGCCGTTGGGCGTGCCAGCTCGGCGGCCCTAGCTTTTGCGCAGTCTGGTTTCGGTTGGATTCCGCAACGGTACCCCAGTCAAGAGTGTGGTTGTGCTCCCGGTACAACCATTTGAATGGCCTAACGTATTAACGAATGTTAATTTCGTTATATCCTGGCACTCACTCTTGCGGAGTGCCAGCTCGGGGATAGAAGCCGAATCACCGCCACTGCGATGCATGTTTTTCCGCGGCTTGATTAATGGCGCTCGGTACCCCCGTGGTCAGAGACGCTCTGGGATGATTGATGTCGGTCGTCCTTCGGCGTCTCTCCATTTCGGCCACTGGCCTTTTGCGCCTTCCCCAAACAGAAACTTCGCCGGAGGGAGCATAGGTCCGCACGACAATCTCCAGTGCTGCCGCGCGGATTGCATCCGTCCTCGCCTCACTGGCTGTCAGAAAAAGGACGCGGCGCCTTGATGCGGAACTGCCTATCGTCGAAGCGTTGCGGGAACGAGACCGTGTGGGCTTAGAGCTTGCTCCAATCGTGGGACGACACGGGCACGATTGGCTTTTCCTTGTCGTGATTGCTCCGCTCTTTGGATGAGCATTTCTATCAGTCGGTAGAGTTCTCAACTCCTCTCCTCATCAGTGCTTATCCTCTTCGCGCCCACCGGTGCGGCTAACCGCAACGGAGCGTCGACGCTCCCTTTCGAGGGAGTTGTTCGATGTTTCCGAAGCAAATCGTATCGAAGAAGGAGCTGAAAACGGTCTGTGGCATTCCTTACTCGCCACAGCACATCGCGCGACTTGAGGCGGCTGGGAAGTTCCCTAAGCGGATACAACTCGGCCAGAATCGGGTGGCGTGGCTGCTGAAGGAGGTAGAGGAGTGGCTCGACGAACGCATCGCCAAACGCGACACGCTTAGTCCTGCAGACACTTCCTTTTAGGGGCCTTGCTGGGGGACCGGCTCGCTACCGGTCCCCGCTTTTTTGTTCGGATACAGGGGGCGATTGGCAGGGGGATACGGATGGGGATACAGCATCCCCAACCCAAACCGGCGCAAGAAGAAGGATTGTCCAGCCGAACCAAGCGTTTGCGCCACTGCAATGTGTGCTGGCTGTGCCAGACTATTCCTGAAATCTAAGCTTTGTGGGCCCGTGTGAAATGCGGGGGCAAGGCCCCGGCTAAACGCCGTGGCCTTGCCCCCGTTACCAATCCTCTGAGGGGGCACTCGGGTCGCTCTTGGTACCCAGTGGAGGATGAGGCTTCTCTGTCATTGAAG
The DNA here is from genome assembly GCA_963710965.1 of uncultured Acidobacteriaceae bacterium. Taxonomy (GTDB): domain Bacteria; phylum Acidobacteriota; class Terriglobia; order Terriglobales; family Acidobacteriaceae; genus Sulfotelmatobacter. The sequence goes on from CAVQCP010000066.1 coordinate 6,496, forward strand.
GCGAGGTGGCAGCGGAAGCGTCCGGGACCGGGCGCGGCGGGAAGCCCGCGTTCCGCTCGGCAGCCGGGATGGACACCTTATCGCCGTTCAGTGCCCGAAGACGCCGGTAGGCTGCCTCGCTCATTCGGGGCTCCCGTTCCAACTGGCCCACCGGCACGGGGATGGACACGGCATTGGGCGTCACGTTCCGAATGTGGGCCGCGAAGTGGAGCCGAGGCTGGGACAGGATAAAATCCGCCGTCGTGCGCATGTCCGAGGCAACCGCTCGGGCGTCGCTGTTCGAGACGCCGCTCGCCAGCTTGATTGACGTGTTGGCGGCGAGCGATGCCCGGAGCGATGAGGTTGCCTGGTCCAGGAATTGGTGAGCGAACACGCAGCCGCATTTGTACTTGCGAGCCTCTGTCAGGAAGTCGTCGATGTTACTGTCGAAGTAGGAGGCGGCTTCGTCCACGATCAGGAAGGTCGGCTTGCGGTCCCATTCGGGGATGACTGCTCGCTCCAATACGGCCTGGAGCACCTGGGAGATCATGATGCGGCCGAAGTGAGCCGAGGCGCCCTTTAAGAAGTCCTTGGCAGTGTCCACGAGGATGATGCTGCCCTCGTTCAGCCGTTCAAACAGGTCAATCTTCGTCCGGGGCGAGGTGAACAGCCGGGCGAGAGTCGGGTTTTCGAGGATGGCGTTCAGGCGGTAGCGAATCTGCTCTTTGGTTTGGGCGAAGGTCTTGCTCGCGAAGTCCCGTTCAAAGAAGTTCCGCTGGATCGGCGGCAACGCCTCAATCGCAGCCCGGTACGGCACCGGATCGTCCATGAGGGCGATTATGTCGAGAATGGTCGCGGTTCTGCCCAAGGTTTCGGGCAGTGAGAGCATCAGCCGAGCGACGAACCGGAAAAAGACACCCTGCTTCGCGGTGAGGTCAGCGCCGATGAGGCCGGAAAAGACGTAATCGAAAGTCTGGATCACGCCGGCGACCACCTGTTCCTTGGCAGCCTCGTCGTATTGGTCAAGCCGTTCCCGGTTCACGTCGAAGATATTGATCGCTGGCGGCGCCTTGATGTCCTTAGGCGAGATAATGAGCAACCGGTCGTGTAGCGCGCCGCCGTCTGGACTAAACATTTCCAAATGCGAAAGCTTGTTGATGAGGTCGCCTTGGCTATCCACGATCACCATGGACGGCAGGTCATTGGCCCGGAGGTCGTGCAGGATCAGATTCTGAAGCAGCGTCGTCTTGCCCGCGCCGGAACCGCCCAGCACATGCATGTGACTGAAACGGTCTTCATGGGTGAATTTGAGCGGCACGGGCGCCAGGAAGAACTCATAGAACGGCGTGCCCTTGAGATACGCCTCGACGATTTCGCACAGCTGCTTGTCGTTTTTCGACGGGTGCTTGAACGGCTTCTTTGGGTCCTGCGGATCGACGATGCCAGACTCTTCGCAGATGTTGAAATACATGCGACGGGACGCTTCCACGAAGAGGCCGTTATCGACGTATCGCTGCTGCCACAGCTCGCCATATAGGTTGTCGAGAAATTTCTTCGGCTCGGGAAGCAGATAAATGAGGGGAACCGTGAAAGGCGGCGGGTCCCACGTCTCGGGCAACAAATTGGCGAGTGCGCCGACGATATTTGACAGACCGTTGCCAAGGAGGTCGATAACCCGGTCTTCGTGCGCCAGGAAGTGTTCCTTCGCTCGCAGGAAGTGCCGCAGATCGACCAGCTCGTTGAGCGACAGGTGCACGACATCGAAATTGAGCGACGGCAGCTCGAATATGACTTTCTCACCACTTATGAGCGCTGCAATCAGACGGATAAAGACCGGTTGCAGCGGTTCTGAGAGCCGCTCGCTCACGGTCGCGTACACGTTCCCGCCGAACGTGGTTTCGGCGTCATCCTCGGCATAATGGGACGTGAGATGGAGAGACCGTACGCGCTCGTATAGCCGTCGCGTGTCGTCCAAGTCGCGCGCCTTCTCGTCCGTGAAGCGGCGGAAAAAGGGCGTGAAGGCAGAGGGTGTAATGTCCATTAGGAGCAGGCACGTAGCAGGAGGGCAATGAGAACCACAGCGCCGCCGACATAGGCGATTTTGCGATTCATGGCGTCACCCCAGAGTTCGCGCAGCTTTGCACCAAAGTCGTACGCGGGCGAGCTGGACACCGCAGTTGCGCTACTCGCATCATACGAGGAAGTCGCAACGTCTGGGCCGGATAGTAATGGCGGCATGTTCTGTGCGACGTGTACCTTCTCTTCGCCGTTCTCGTATGTGACGACGAGCTCCGAACCGTCGAAAGTATTCGCCACTTCGAGGAAGCGTGTCAGATTCTTGCAGGCGGTGCGCAACGTGTCCTCGGATTCCAGAAGCTCTTCAAGGTCCTTACACTCAATGTGATGCCCGCGGCCGAGACTCGCGACCGTCACGTTGAGCTGCATGTGGGCAAGGGCCATGGAGAATGCGCCTTTCACCAGACCGCCCATACGCTGCCCGGTCGTGCCGGTCTGGGTCTGATCGAGGTGACCTTCTGCGGCAGCGAAATGCTTCTGTGCGGCACGGCTGTTGTATATGCCCTGCGAGCCGAGCCGGTATCGCTGAATGTTGTGTTTCTCTTCAGCGGAATAGTCAGCTCGGATGTCGAGACAGAAGATAATGACATTTGTGATGCCCGCGCGCTGCGAGCGTTGAATTTTCAGTTGCATTGTCGATTCCCCCTGTACCAGAGCTTGTAATCGCTGGGCCGGGAGTCAAGAACCGAGGGCGAGTTGCGCCTTCTTAAAGGCGAAGAATTCACAGCCAAAGGTGCAGCTGAATTGCGATTGCAGGAAGGCTTTGCCACCGTCCTTTCCCGTGTCATGCATGGCAGCGACGCGACGAAACGAGATCAAATCCAATTGTATTTCAATTATTCACCGCTGCTCAGAGAACCGCATACCTGCGCATGCAACAATTTACTCGAACATCCGTACACGTATAAACGGCTTAGTTCCGATGCTATGTCTGGCGTATGTCACAGCGCCGCTCCCGTATGCATCGCACCAGAACTGGCAAGAACCTCGCACTTACTCGGCGAGACTTGGAGATATTCAAAACGCTCTGCCGGTATCGATTTTTGCGCTCGACCTATTTGCACGCGTTTGTCGGGGGTGAGTCCGAGAAGCGCTTCAAGGAGAGGCTAGGTGATCTCTTCCACGAGGGATATTTGGATCGTCCCACAGAACAGTGGCGATTTGCGGATGCTCGCTTTCTGCCCGTCGTGCATGAGCTCGGCAAGGGCGGTCGTGAAGTCATGGCAGCGGAAGCCGCGGCCGAACCGGAGGCCATTACATGGCTTCGAGATGGCCCACATCGGCAGTTTGAGCATTCCCTTATGACATGTGAGGTTCTCGCCTCAATCGAATTGGAAATGCGCGGACACTCAGACATTCGGATGATCCGGTGGCCGGAGATATTGTCGAAGGCACCAGAGAGCACGCGGCATTCCGCAAAACCATATCAGTTGTCGGCTGGCGACGAACTGGCTTCCGTAGTGCCCGACGCGATCTTCGGCATCGAGTACCAGCGCGATGGTCGCAAGGCATACCGCTTCTTCGCGATTGAAGCGGATCGTGGAACGATGCCAATCCTGCGCACTGACAAGAGGCAAACGTCTCTAATTGCGAAGCTGGCTGTGTACCGCGAGGCGATATCCAAAGGTTCGCACAAAGCCCATTGGGGAATTCCGAATCTGCTCGTCCTCGTCGTTACGCTATCCAGCTCGCATCTGGAGCACTTGCTTAAGTCAGCTGCCCACGATGATGGCGGGAGCGCGGCGACGCTGTTCAGGAGTATCGCGGCAACCGACCTCCGGGCGGTTCCAAGTAGCTCATTTTTGCTGGAGCCCTGGAATCGGGTTGGTTATCCACCGCTCACTATCAACGTGCCGTGACAGCCGCGCCGTGCCTCCTTGTGGGGCCAAATTGCCGCGGATAGGATTCCGCTGAGTTAGCATCGGCGCCTGCCGGACAGGTCAAATGGATCGGCTCACGCCTGCCCAGCGCAGCGCCAATATGGCGCGTATCGGACCAAAGGACACCCGACCAGAACTGGCCGTCCGCAGCGTGCTCCACGGCCTGGGATTCCGCTTCAGGCTGCACAGGCGCGACCTCCCGGGGACCCCAGACATAGCTCTGCCGAAGTACCGGACGACTATTCTAGTTCACGGATGCTTCTGGCACAGGCATCCTAACTGCCGATTCGCATACACGCCGAAGTCGCGTACCGATTTCTGGCTGGAGAAATTTACGAAGAACATTGCCCGCGACAGGTTGGTCCGGCAGACTCTCCGGCGGATGGGGTGGAAGGTACTGGTTATATGGGAATGCGAGACGGCCAGTCGGGAAGCGCTCGTAAAGCGCCTCCGCTCCATGCTGCGGACGGGAAGGCGTCCTTGACCGTCTCGGACGCTGTGGCCGCGAAGGCAGAACGTATGGCTGGCACGCCCGGTGCGGTGCCGCGAGTCCTGGACCTGTTTGCGGGCTGCGGCGGCTTGAGCCTCGGCTTTCAGGCCGCCGGTTTCGAAATCGTCGCCGGGATGGAGATCGACGAGCTTGCTGCGCAGTCCCACGCATTGAATTTCTGCAAGGGCAAACCCGAGGAAGTCATCAGGCTTCATGGGCGCGCGCGCGACATCACCAAGATCGAACCCTCGGAACTGGCGCGCGAGCTGGGGCTTGGCCCCGCCGACCTCGCGTTCGACATCATAGTGGGCGGGCCGCCGTGCCAAGCCTACGCCCGCGTAGGCCGCGCGAAACTACGCGAGATCGCCGAACATCCTGAGGCTTTCAAAATCGATCCACGGGCCGACCTCTATCTCCGTTATCTTCACTATGTGAAGCTCTTGAAGCCGCTCGCGCTTCTCATGGAGAACGTGCCGGAGCAATGTGA
>CAVQCP010000067.1:0-11052 GCA_963710965.1 uncultured Acidobacteriaceae bacterium
TTACGAAAAACCACCCCGCGTTGAAAATGTGAGAGTCGAGACCAGCCTAAATCGAAACCGCGGCCAGTCACCAGTTGTTGGACAGGCTCATACGACACCTCCCACAAGCCCGTTTCTGGCCAATTAATCTGTCCATTCTGTGGCCTTATTCGTCCACAGTCGTTGTTCGTGCTCCGCTCACAAAACAGCGTGTGACCGTCTGACACTTTCCCAGCCGGACAGCGGGTTTCTGAGCACCACCAGTGTTGAAAGAGGCAAGGAACGGACTACGACGGGACGATATGATTTAATGGGCGGGCGTGGACATTCCGCCTGCCAATATTAATCAAACAGAACCTTCGGGGGCGGAAGACTGCACCGCATCGGTGGCGAAGGGTGCGGCGGTCGAAATGAAGCTCGGGCCGGAGAGCCGACTTCTGCCCGAAATGCTCGGCGAAGAGCTTTGGCAGGCGGCCCGTGCTGAGCTGGTCGAGTTAAGCAAGGCGGAGTTTGCCGAGGCCCTTGAAACGATAGGGGCTAAGGACAATTTCGGTCTCGACCCGGGGAAGCAGGCCAACGAGCGGCAGCGAGGAACGTTCTGGCGGGCTCTGCACCTGGAGGATCTTGCCATCGCGCGCGGATGCGCGCTGGGGCGCGAGTCCGCGTGGCGGCGCTTTCTTGCGCAATATCGGGAGCAGCTGACCAGAGCCGCGGTGGAGATGACAGGGTCGGTTACGCTGGGCGAGGAGTTGGCGAGCGCGCTTTACTCCGAACTATTCGGGCTGAGGGAACGCGAGGGCAAGCGCTGGTCTCCGCTGCTTCGATACTCGGGGCGAGGATCGTTGATGGGTTGGCTGCGCGCGATCCTGGCGCAACGGCGCGTGAACCAGTACAGGAAGATCGGCCGGGAAACCGAGCTAGGTGAGATCGAACCAGCGGCGCGAGCCTCCGAGCAGATTGAGCTCAAACAATTAGAGGATTTGCGGGCGGCGATCAAGATGACGCTGAGCGCGGCTTCCCCGGAAGAGCGCTTCGTGCTTTCCGCCTACTACCTTGACCAGCATACCCTGCACGAGATAAGCCGCGTGCTTCGAGTTCACGAAGCGACGGTCAGCCGCAAACTGAAGCGCGCGACCGAGCATCTGCGAAAAGAGCTGCTGCGGACTCTTAGGGAACGGGGCCTGAGCCGGCGCGCGGCAGAGGAGGCGCTCGGGATCGATCCCAGGGATGTCGATGTCAATCTGCGCAGTTTGCTGCAAGAATCGGAGGGCGGCCCGAACTCTAATAAGGCGGATCTTAATAAGGGCGACCTTCATAAGGAACGACAAGAGTGAACTGGAATTTCCAACTCGGGATACATCCTGACGCTGACCAGCTCAGTGTGTTCGTCGAGGGCGCCGCTACGCCGCGGGAGCACGAGCGGATGCTGGCGCATCTGGCCGAATGCGCAGGGTGCCGGAAGGCGGTGTTTTTCATGAAGCCGCAGGAGGAGAGGCAAGCGGTTGCGCGAGAGCCGGTGAAAGGATGGATCTGGGGGCGGCTGTTGCCGGTCGGGCTGCCTGCGGCGGCGCTGGCGTGTGGACTGGTTGCGGTCATGGTCCATATTTGGAACCGTGACAGCGCTCTTCGGAACCCGCAGCAGGTTGCAAGTTTACGAAAATCTGAGGTTCATCTTCCGCCAACGACGGTCGCGCCTAGCACCGATTCAGAGACGGCTCAGCGATTTGGAACAGCCAGACGCGCTGCGCCGGCGAGCAATCTTTCAGGGCACGCGAACTTGAGTTTGCCTAAATCCTTGAATATGCCTGAATCGAGCTGGCAAGCGGGGCCAAAAGTTGCTGCTCCCGAGACAACTGCCGCTGGACTTTCTGCCAACGCTCCGGTTGGGCGTGCGGGGGGATCCGCGGGCGGTGTGATTGGGGGGATCTCGCCCGAATTGCCATTGAATGGCCGGAATTTCGCGAGGCTGGAGAATTTCGCGAAGCTGCAGCAAATCCCGGCACCCTTAGGCGAACAGGACGCGGCATCACAAAATGACCTAGCCAAGAAGAAAGACCTGGGTGGATTGGCGCTTGAGCAGGCGAGCGGGCAAGATAAAGCGCTTGCCGGAGTTTCCGGCCGCATAACGGATCGAACGGGCGCAGCCGTCTCGGGGGCGAGCGTATCTCTCCGCGATGCAGTCGGCAAGACGCAACAGACGACAACCGCTGCAGACGGCAGCTTCCATCTGGCAGGACTGCCGGCTGGACACTACGAGCTAACCGCGACGGCAATTGGCTTCAAGACAATCGAACAAGCGATCGAGTTGAATCCGAGCCAGCTTGCGATGATGGAGCCGGTGCTTGATGTGGGGAAGGTATCAGAAACGGTGGAGGTGGCGGGCGCCGCGGCGCAGCTCCAAACTGAATCGGCCAACGTGGGCCAGGTCATTACGGGCCAGGTCGTTGCAGAAATGCCTAACGTGGGCCGGGCTGTTGGGGTACCGTCCGGTTTACCGGTTACGGCGTCTGTATCGCACGGCAAGCGGTTTATTTCTCTCGATAACGCGGGCAATCTCTTCCTGAGCCGGAATGGGGGCAAAAAGTGGAAGAAGATCAATGCGCAATGGGCGGGGAAGGCAGTCCGCATCGAGTTGGCGCCAGCTTACTCGAGTGAGGCTCCAGCAAAACCTAAGAACGAGACCTTGGGCAAGGCGAGCGAGGCGGCAGTATTCCTGCTAACCACGGATTCCGGCACCGTTTGGACCAGTAAAGACGGGGCGCACTGGCGCCAGCAGTAACTTTTCAAACTCTCCTCAGATAAGACTCCGCAAAAAATATTCTGCAAAACTGCCGATCAGGAGCGAACTCCGATTGAACGAACGAAGCGCGGCGCGCCCTCCGGTCCTTGACGCAGAGGGGGGACGCGTGATGCCTCGGCTGCCTCAGGCTTTCGCAGGTGTTGGCACTCTAGAAGGGTCTCGGAGGATTCCATGGTTTATGGCAAATGGCACCGGACGGCGATCAGATTCACGCTTGTGCTTGTCGCTGCATTTCTTACCATGCTCGGGTTCGTTTTTCAGCAGCCGTTTCAGGCAGCGTCTCCTGTGTCGTCCCCAGTTGCGACCTATTCGCAAGGCATGTTGCGGCTAACCGTTCCGTACGACGCACTGCATGCAGGAGCAGGACGGTTCACGGTGGAGGTTCTGGGTCCTGAAGATCAGGCGATCGGGCACACCGAGCAGCAAGTAAGAATCACCGCCCGAAACGGGCAGTTGCAGAGCGTAGTAGGACTGGAAAAGCCTGTGGCCATTGACGATCTGGTGTGGCATCGAGTTCGCTACCGTTTCGAATATGACGACGCGAAGCAGGCCGATCTCGAAGGGACGGAATCGATCTCCCAGATTCTGAGCCGGCCGGTGCTTCATATTTTGGGGCAAGAGTCATATGTCGCCGGAGGGCAGGCGGCCGTGCGCGTGATTGTCACAGATACCAAGGATGAGGCGATATCCGGACGCGCTTCGGTTGAGATCGAATTGCTGGACGCGGACGACAAACCGGGGGATGCCAAACCGCGCGTCCTTTTCTCGGGCCGTTTGAATCGGAATGGAACTACGGAAGCGCAGTTTCGCTTTCCTGCCGGTGTGATTGGGAGTTACAGGCTGCGTTATGTTGCCGATACGCCGATCGGGTCGACGGAATTCACACAGGACGTCCGCCTGGAGGACAAGGTTTCCATTCTGCTTACTTCGGAGAAGCCACTCTACCAGCCGGGGCAGACCATTCATGTGCGGGCGCTCGCGCTTGACCGCTCGGGGCATCAGGCAGCGGCGAAGCGCGCGCTCACGTTCGAGGTCGAAGATTCCCGCGGTAACAAAGTCTTCAAGGCAGCGACTGCGACCGACGAGTTCGGAGTTGCGTCGGCTGAATTTGGTTTGGCCGATGAGGTCAACATGGGGACGTATCATCTACGCGCGTTGATGGGTAATGCCGATGCGCCGACCAACACGGCTGAAATCGCACTTAACGTGGAGCGCTATGTTCTGCCGAAATTCAAGGTAGCCGTTGAATTAGCGGACGCCGACTCACATTCAAAGACGGGCAAGAAGCAGAAACGCGGTTATCAACCGGGCGATCATGTTACGGGTACGGTGCGCGCCAACTACTTTTTTGGAAAGCCGGTGGACAAGGCTGAACTCAGCATGAAAGCGTCGGCGATGGATGTCTCGATGTTTGAGGTCGCGTCGGCCACTGGTAAGACTGATTCCGACGGCTCCTATCATTTCGACCTCACATTGCCGAAATACTTTGCCGGGCGGCTGCTTAACCACGGTGCGGCTCGGGTGTTGATTGAGGCGACGGTGAAAGACTCGGCCGGGCATTCGGAGACTCGCGGCCAGCCGATCACGGTGAGTGATTCGCCGCTGCTGATCACGGCGATTCCCGAGGGCGGCACGCTGGTGCCAAATCTTGAGAACGAGGTGTTCATTCTGACTTCGTACCCAGATGGAACTCCGGCGAAGGCGGACGTAATTGTGCGCCCCGTTGGATATTCCGAACAACGCTTGAGCACCGATGAAGGAGGAGTTGGGATTGCTCGCCTCAAGATTCATCGCATCCTACCGGTGACGTGTTGCGACACTCTGGAGATTGAGGCTACTGATCAGGAGGGAAATCACGCCTCGAGCAAAGTCGACTTGCATGCCCGCGACGGCGAAGACCAGATTCTGCTGCGCACGGAACAAGCGGTTTATCGCGCGGGCGAGCGTATTCAACTGAAAATATTTTCCACCAAGGCGCGCGGGGCCGCTTACATCGACATCGTGAAAGAAGGCCAGACAGTCCTCACGCGCGACCTCGATCTTGAAAATGGCGAGGCGGAGCTTACGCTAACGGCTACGCCCGAGATGGCGGGAACGGTGGACGTCAGCGCGTATCTCTTCGGTCGAGACGCGCTTCCGGTCGGCGATCACCGGTTGCTTTTTGTGCAGCCTGCTAATGAACTAAAAATTGAGACGGTTGCGGATGCAGCCGTTTACAAACCTGGGGGCGACGCGCGGATCAAGTTTCGCGTGACCAACTCGCATGGCGAGGGCGTCCATGCTGCGCTCGGATTGCAGGTGGTGGATGAGGCCGTGTTTGCCCTGGCGGAAAAGCAGCCGGGCTTTGCCAAGGTCTTCTTTTATCTGGAACAGGAGGTCATGAAGCCCCGGTATGAGATCCACTCGATCGGCATGCCTGAGATTGTGGAGCCGGCTGAGAAGTCGCAGGCCGAACAGCGAGACCGGGCGGCGCGGGCGCTGTTCTCGGCGACCGAGATCGTCACTCCAAACAAGTTTGAGACGAAATTCGGCAAGGATGTGCCGATGACGAAGTACAACGATTATTGGCAACGCTACCAGCAACAGTTTCAAATGCAGGCCAACCTGTTAGCGAAAGAGCTGAGCGCGGCTTACGAGAGCGATCCAAAGGCGGGCGATCCGACGGACGTTTATGGGAAGCTGGCTCAGTCTGGCGATGCTGAATTTCGTGATCCGTGGGGCCACAGTCTCACATTTGAACGGGCGCGCTGGGCCGGGTCGAAGAAATATTACGTGATGCGGAGCGCTGGCCCAGACGGCCAATTGAACACGTACGACGATCTGCAAGCTCTTTTGTTGTTTCAGCGCAAGTGGATTGCGGGCCCGCCCAGTCCAGAGTCAACCAGCATTAACGTCAACATCGAACATGAGCGAGGCCCGCAGAATGGCCGGGCGGAGATCGTGGGAACCGTCACGGACCAAGCGGGCGCCGTTGTGGCTGGAGCCGATGTCGAGTTGCGCAACGTTGCCAGCGGGAAGATCCGTCCCGCGACAGCCGACGCTTCTGGCCGATTCAGCTTTTCTGGCTTGCCCAAGGGTGATTACGTCATTCAAGTGACGCAGCAGGGATTCAAAACGGCCGCGGAGGCGCTTACGCTTGATGCGCGGGACAGGGCCGTGCTCTCCTCAGTGTTATCGGTAGGTTCAGTCAATGAGGCGGTTGAGGCCAGTACGGGGGCGATGCAGGTTCAAACCATGAATGCGCAGGTTGCGGGTGTGCCCGGCGGCGGAGCTGGAGGCGTGATTGGCGGTTTGATTGACGGGCAGCGGGTCGCAAATCTTCCAGTCAATGGGCGCAACTTTGACCGGCTTGAACAATTTGCGGCTTTGAAGAAAGACCGCAACAGCGCCGTTCTCGACAAGGAGAAAACCGGACCGCCCGCCGCGCATGTGCGCTCCTATTTCCCCGAGGCGCTCTACATCAACCCCGAAATCATCACTGACAAGGACGGACGCGCCAGCATCGTGATTCCGATGGCTGACTCCATTACAACGTGGCGCATGGCGATGATTGCCTCGACGCAACAGGGAGCGCTCGGCACGTCAACCTCGAGCCTGAAGGTCTTTCAGGATTTCTTTGTCGATCTCGACCTGCCAGTCACGCTCACGCAGGGCGACCGCGTCTCGATTCCGGTGGCTATTTACAACTATTCGAGTTCTCGCGGCGATGTGAATTTGAAACTTCAATCCGACGATTGGTTTTCGCTGGTCGACGACTCGAGTGAGAAATCTGTCGCGGTGGATGCGGCCCGGGTTGGCAGCTCGCAGTTCACGCTCGAAGCGCGGCGCATCGGGAAGTTCAAACTCACGCTCGCGGCGCGCATGCAAGGCGGAACTGATCGCGGGAACAACGATCGCGCCGACATCGTGGTCCGGGAGATTGAAGTTATTCCCAACGGGCGTGAGCAAAGCCTCGTCTTTAACGGCCGTCTGGAAAATACGGTGCAACACGAACTCGCATTTCCAGCGGCCTCGATTGCTGAAGCCAGCAAGATTTTTGTGCGGCTTTATCCTGGCCCAATGAGCCAGGTTGTCGAAGGGATGGACGCCATCCTGCGGATGCCGGGCGGGTGTTTCGAACAGACCTCGTCGAGCACTTATCCAAATGTGCTGGCGCTTGATTACATGAAGCGCTCGAAAAAGCTGACGCCGGAGGTGCATGCGAAGGCGGAAGGATTTATTGCAAATGGTTGCCAGCGCTTGCTCACATTCGAAGTGCCGGGAGGCGGATTCTCGTGGTTCGGAAGCGCACCCGCCAACAAGATCTTAACCGCTTACGGCCTGATGGAGTTCTATGACATGTCGAAGGTCCACGACGTGGATCCGAAGCTCATTTCGCGAACCCAGCAGTGGCTGGCGAGCCAGCAACTCGAAGACGGGAGTTGGAAGCCGGACACGCAATTTATTAACGAGGGCGCAACCAATCGTTATAACTCCGACGTGCTGCGAATTACTGCCTACCTGGCCTGGGCGCTCAGAGACACCGGCTACGAGGGGCCGGCGGTTGAAAAAGCGAAACAGTTTGTCGAAAAACACATGACCGCCAAGGCGGATACCTACACTCTTGCCGTCATCGCCAATTTTGCCGCCGACTACAAGGACGACCGCGAATTTACACGGCAGGGGATTCAGATGCTGCTCAATGCGCGCACGGAGAAAGACGACCAGGTTTGGTGGAGCGCGGAGGAGACCGGCGTCTATGCCACCGGACCGAGCGCCGTCGTGGAGACGACTGGCCTCGCTGTGCAGGCGTTGCTTCGGGCGGACGAGGCATCGGGAACCGCGCGTAAGGCTCTGACTTACATCGCGTCCAAAAAAGATGCTTATGGAACCTGGGGGACGACGCAGGCCACCATCATGGCGCTACGCGCTCTTCTTACAGCCACGGAAAAAGGCGCAGCCGATGTGCGCGGCACGGTGGTCGTGCTGCTGAACGGCAAGCCCGCGGAAAAACTTGAACTGACGCCAGAGAACAACGATCTGCTCCATCAATTCGTATTCAAGAATGTCAGTACAGAGAGTGCCTCGACAGTCTCCCTCCAGTTCGAGGGGAAGGGCGGTCTTGCCTATCAGATCGTGGGAAGCTATTACCTGCCCTGGGATGAAAAAGCGGCGGGCGAGCCACTTTCCATCGATGTCACCTATGACCGCACACGCCTCGCGCAGGACGATATTGCCACGGCGAGCGCCACGGTCAGGAATAACTTGCAGAAGACGGCCAACATGGTGATGGTCGATCTTGGCATTCCTCCCGGTTTTGACCTGCTCAGCGAGGATCTGCAGGATTACCTGGAAAAGAGCGCGCGCCACAAAATCGGTCATCTATCGAAGTTCAGCCTTACGGCGACGCAGGCGCTACTCTACTTCGACTCGTTTGCTCCCGGAGAAGTGGTCACATTGAAGTATCGCCTCCGCGCCAAGTATCCCATTCGAGCTCGAACCTTCAAGTCGCAGGTTTACGAATACTACGATCCCGAAATCGCTTCAGTGGCGCGGCCTGTGCAGTTAGAGGTGCGCAAGCGTTAGCCCAGAAACTGGACCCGAGACGGACCTTACAGCAATGCTGGCCACAAGTCCTCTTCGGGGAAACGTGCTACTGCCGATTGCGAACGTCTTGCAGAGGACCGCGAACCAGAACGGCCGACGGCGGCGAATTGTGGATTGCTGGGTTCGGAGACTGCCTATAGCTCGAACGAACCCTAAACTACCGGATATTCAATGGATCAGTCCGGCGTAGCGCGCTCAAGCCCTTTGCCTTCTCAGTCATCAGCAAGTTGATTTCGTCGAAATGCCACGGCTGGAAATTGTGAGTGTCAACGCCGACATCCATCGAGAGGGAAGTGGGTGTGTCAGGGAGGTTCCCGTGAGAATGTCCGTACAGGTGCCACGCTCCATGATGGGAGCGATTCCAGACCCGCATGGCGTAGTGACAGATCACGACGGGCTGGCCATGTATAGAGATTTCCGCAAGGTTGCTGAGCCAAGAGAACTCATCGGTCAGCTTGCGAATCTGTTTGTCGTGATTGCCCGGCACCGCAAAGATTTTCTTGCAGCGAATCTGCTTGCGGTGCTCCAGAGCTTTCGCCTTGCTCCCGATGCAGAAATCCCCAAGGAAATAGAGGATGTCATTGGCCTTAACGGAGGCGTTGAGACGGTCGAGGATCGTTTGATCCATTTCCTCGACGCTTCGAAACGGTCGATTACAGTAACGGATTATGTTGCTATGCCCAAAATGAAAATCCGCGGTGAACCATATGTTCGGCATGTCTCTTGTGAACTCCCTGGTGACCTAGCCCTGTTTCAATGATGCTTTGTGCTCCGCTGCGGAACGACTTGCTGCGCAGGAGCTCCCGGCACTGGCATCTGTTGTGACTGAGCGGCACTTGACGCTTCAGGCGTTCCTTGTCGCACGTTGGCAAACCACGTACCGAACGCGAATCCCAGTGCTAGAGCAGCACTGGCAATAACGGGTAGCCAAATAGCCCAGACCTGCTTTTCCAGCCTAACAAGGAAATCATCCATCTGCTGCGCCCTAGTAGTCATGCTCCGCAGGAGCGAGTCATTGGCGCTTCTGACCTTTTCGATCACACCGATGTCAGGGTGAGCTACTTCTCGTAGCACGTTCACAAGTTGCTCTTGAACGGAGTTCATTTCGGAACAGGACTGGTCAAGCGCTCTGGCCGTGTCCGGCAGACCGGACTGCTGGAAGCACTGTCGCAGGCTCTCGCCCAGAAGCTTTGCTATGCGTGGCGCGTCCAAACCTGTTTCCAATTCCTTCGGCAATTGCGCAATGCGTGACTCGAGCCGTGAGGCGTATGTTGCCAATCGCTTCTCGACTTCACCAGCCTTAGATAGAGCATTTTCCAGAATTTTCTGCAAAGACTTCCGTTCTACCGCGATCGCCGCGGGCGTTTCTCTCGTGAGAAGTGCCAGCATACCCATCGCTTCCAATACGCGGAGCACCTCGTCGTTTGGACTGAGGGTGCGAGTGTGAGCGATGACCCTGTAGTATTCCGCCTGCCGTGCAGCGGGCACCAGTCCTGCCAGTTCATCGAACAGGGTTTTGCTCTCGGACTCTGCGCCCTCCAGATTGAGGAGTTCCTGATCGGGGCTCATGGGAGGAACATCTCCTTTGCCTGGTCGAACTCGGAGAAGAGACGCCGCCGGTAGCTTTCGGCACGCATCACGATCGAAGCACGCTTCAGTTCGGTGATGGAATTCTGCCTTGTGGCAACCTGGCCTAAGCGAACGCCGTGTTGCCGCGCGGGGTTTTCCAGTTCTGCTAAGCGAAATTCCATCCGAATCACGGTCGGCGACAGCGCTTCGCGGAAACGAATGGCTTGCTCAGCCGAGTCCCAGTAGCTGAAGTCTGCCTGGGGACTTGTCGCATTCTGGACAATCAGATATTGCGCCCGACTCTGCAGTCGGTTCGCCCAGGCGAGGACACTCTCAACACTTGCCGGGTCTGACGTGACAACACCCACAGCGGTGAAACGCGCGCCGGTAGCCGCGACATCCTCATACATCGCGTCGAACCAGTCACTCGCTATTTGCCCCGAACCGGCCCCCATGTCGGCGAGGATGATCGCCGCGCCGGATTCGAGATGATCCACGAACGCGTCGAGGCCGGCTGGCGTGTGAATATTCACCTTGGCTACTGACCCGTTGAAGAAATGCTTAAGTGATCCCCGTGCCTTATTCTCCGTATCGAGGTCGAGCAGCGTGAACGGAATCTCATTGGCTTCGAACCACTCAGCCAGGGCGACCATCAGGCCGGTTTTGCCAACTCCGCCTTTGCCACCCATGGTGAAAACGACTCGTTTGTTTCTTGGTTGTGTGTTCATCGCGATCCTAGCAAAAACCTCCGGAAGAATGGTAGAATGGATAAGAAACGAAGAGACAAATTATGAACGGCCACAAAATTGATGAACTCCGAGCAGGTTTCAAGAACTCCAAAATCCCCCAAACAAAACGATACTGGAGAAAGGTAAAAGCATTGTATAATAAAGCGAACCATATCGAACGCTCCAACTTTACTTATGAAAGCGAAAGCTCTCTCAAAACAAGAACGTAAGTTCGTCAAGATTAAGGCTAAGACAGGCAATGGTGGAAAAGGCGTTTGGGATAACAAATGATAATTATGCACGTGTCAAGGCTCATCGGTTGAATCAAGACGAAGATAAAGAAAGCGATTGCTGATGAATTGCCTGATGAATTACTCTTGGAGGTGTCGG
>CAVQCP010000068.1:0-17036 GCA_963710965.1 uncultured Acidobacteriaceae bacterium
CAAGACGCTGATACGCGCGCGCCATCAGAAGCTCGGTTCGCGCCGAACCTTTCACCGCTTCCGCACGCCGCAAATAATCCAGCGCCTGTTTGGGATCGGAGCTCAGTAGCAGTTCGCCGGCAAGTTGAAGATCCACGTCGCTTTTAGGATTCGCGGCTAGAACCTGGTCGAGCGCTTTCTGCGCATCCTCAGTGCGCCCCATCCGGGCATAGGTTTGCGCCAAACCCGAAAGCCCCTCGATCGAAGATGGCTTCAAAGCGAGACCGCGATGATAGGCGTCTACAGAGATCGAATACTGCCCGTTTAAGCGAGCGGCGTACGCCAGGGTAAACCATAGATCGGGATTTTGTGGAGCGGATTGAACCGCGCGCTGGGCATGTGCAACTGCGCTCTTGAAGTCGCTGTGCTGCAAAGCTGATTGCGCGGCTCGCGCCTCGCGGGCTACTTCAATACTTTGTCCCCAGCCCATGCCCGTTTCATTGTTGCTGGGTTTTGGCGCTCGCTTCTTCGAAGGCGTAGTAGAACTTGGCGAGCTCTGGCCATTGACATCAAAGGTTTGGGCGGCGCTAGCAATCGCCGTAAAAAGCACAGCAAGCCATACCCAACCCTTAAATGATCGCGACATTCTTTCCTCTCCTACTCCTCCCGACCAATTGGCGGACAATCCGGCCTGGCGGGGCAGGTGCAAGCTTCCCCTCCGTGGCCGCATCAGATGCGGGAAACACCTGATGTGGTTGCGCCCCTTCGCAAGCGTTCCCGTAGAGTCGAAAGTCACTCAAAAAAACTGCCAACCTTTACGACCGTCCGGGTATCAAAGGCGACTCATGACAGGTCGTCAGGAAACATTTCCGCTCCCGACCAGAAACAGCTTCTGGCAACGCCCGATTCCCGTGGCGGCGATCGTCTTATTGGCGCTCGCGATTCACGGCCCATTGCTCATCATGGAGTTGCCGGCGACAACGTCTTACGACGCAAATCTGCACATCTTTTTTGCGTCGCATTATGCTCATCACTGGTTCAATCCCTGGAATGAAAAGTGGTTTGCCGGATTCTCGCAAACTACCTATCCTCCGCTGGTCCATCAGTGGATCGCGCTTCTGTCTTATGCAGTCGGGCTGGTTGAAGCCTTTATGCTGGTGCAGCTGGCGGCAGTAGTGCTCCTCGCGGTTGGCGCCTACCGTTTCGCCCAGCTCTGGGTGGACGACCGTGCCGCGAGCTATGCCGGAGTGCTCGCCGTATTCGCCGGAAGCATCGCGTTTCTGGTCTATTCGGCAGGCCAGTTGCCGACCACGCTATCCGCACCTTTATATTTCTTGGCCCTTCCCTATTTTTACTCGTGGTGCATTTCGGCGAGTTGGAGATCGCTGCTCAAGGGGATTTTCCTCGCTTTAGCTGCGGCATCGGCCCACCACGTGACTTTGATCTTCGGTTCTGTTTTATTTGCGCTGCCGGTGTTGTGGCTGGCTTGGTATGACGGGCGCGAGGAGGGCCATTCAGGTACGGCAGTCCTGGGACGCGGTTTCATCTTCGCTGCCCTCGCGGCCGCTGGCGTGGGGATCGTTTTATTACCCTACTGGATCGCAATCATCCGCCACCCCATTGAGCAACTGCCGATTCCACACGCCAGCCGTTCCAATTTCCTGATGAATTGGACCTACGGAATGAACTATTTCATCGTTCCGTACGGGGCTCTGCTCCTGGCCATGCCATTTATTGTGGTCAAAGGCGCTTCGAATCCGCGTTTGCGCGTGCTTCTGCTTGCGTTCTGGGTAACGTTCCTGATCGCCTTAGGCGGCACCACCCCAGTACCACGGTGGATCTTTGGCAGAGCTTTCGAGATTCTTACTTTTGAGCGGTTCACGCTATGGGCAACCATTCTGGCTCTGCCTATCGTGGGATTGTTGGTCGAGCGCGTGATCGACCGCTGGCCTCGCTGGGGCGCGATCGGCGTCAGCACGGCGGCGGTTGCCAGCCTGGCTCTGGCGCTCGGCTGGCTGACTTGGAGTCCTTTTAGAACCAACAGTTCTCTCAATGTTGATTCGGTAGTCTCTTTCCTGAATCGTGACGGGCACGACCAATACCGCTACCTCACGCTCGGGTTCGGGAATGCTCTCTCCAAGGTGGCGACCTACTCGAATGCCAATAGCGTGGATGGCGAGTACAACTCCGCGCGCTTGCTCCCCGAGATGACGCGTTACGGATCAGCCCAATTGACCAGCGCGAAATATTTTGGCGCCGCCGGCATGGATTCTCTGCGGGCTATGCTGATCCACGCCAACCACTACGGGTTGAAATTTATTTTCGTGCATGACCCGTTCTACGAGCCGCTTCTGGTTTTCGGGGGGTGGCGGCAAGTTGAAACCTACGACTCTGGCGCGATTACCGTTTGGTCCAAAGATGATGCTGTTCCGGCACGGCGCATCCCATCGGACGCGGTTCCCGCACCCTGGGAGGGAGTGCTGTGGGGAATTCTCCCGATCGGGAGCAGCTTCCTGGCCATTCTCTGCGTATTTTTCCTGGGCGAATCACGTCCGCGACATCAAGAGTTGATCCCAGTTCCTCGAGAAGCGCCGGAACGCGTCTATGCCCGCGAGGTGCACTCATGAAGTGGGGCTTCACTACGTTTATAACCATTGCCACTGTGGTTCTCGTTGCCATCGCATGGGTGCAATCCGGAGGATTGAAGCAGCATGCCATGTTCTCCGCCGTAACTCCCGAACAAGCGGTTCAGGCTCTGATGGCCGAGATTCAATCGCACAACTTCCAGCAGGCTTACGCTTCGCTCGATCCCAGCAGCGACATTGACTTAGAGTCTTTCACTCGGGACGTGGCAGGAAGCGACGGTAGCTTGCGAACGTACTCCACCTTGCAATCCGCGGATGTCAATCCGTTGCATGCGAACCGCGATCAGGCAGTAGTCCGCGTTCGCATGAACTGGTCAAGCGCCGTAGGCTCAATCGATGACGTTCGCGATGTTCAGGTGCGCCGCGAGGGTCCAGTCTGGCGCGTTGTATGGCCGAAGCCAGCAGTTACCACCGTGCCTCCTCAAGTGGTAGCGGTGAATTACTTGCGCTGGGAGGTGATTGGACGTACCACCTCGCAAAACTGGGGCGCGCAGGATGTTGATTCGCCGAAAGTTCGCATCACTTCAATGAACGCGATCTCGCGTCCGGGCCGCGTGGTGATTCTCGGGGAAGTCGAAAACGAGGACACGGTTCCAGCATATTTGAACGTAAATGCCACATTGCTCAACGCCGATGGTTCTCCGATCGAGGAAGAGGGCAGTTTCGACATGATTTCTCACATCCTCCTTCCTAAACAAGTTTCGCCTTACCGCATCGATTTCCCCGGAGTGCGTATGGATCGGGTAAAAAGTGTACGCATGGATGCGCGCGCTCTTTTGGTGCCGGCCAGCGCCGATCCGGTGATTGCAATCAGTGATCAGTCCGTGACCAAAGACGCTTTGAGTCGCAACATTTTGAAGGGCGACTTGGTAAACCAGAGCGGCCGTCCTGTAAACATCGCGCAGGTGCTGGCGACCTATTACGACGATCTTGGAAAAGTCATCTGGGTCTCCGATGGTTACGTAGACCAAGCTCTTATGCCGCAAGTCCCGGTGCCATTCGCCGTTGACATCCCGGATGACATCGCGGCGCGTCTTAAGAATTATCGTGTCATCGTCAATCACTATTCGCGGACGAGCAGCTAGCATGGGGCACACCAGATGAAGCGCATGAATCACAACGATTTGGCCGTACCCGCATTCTTAGTGGGCGTTCTCTCCTTCTGCGTGCTGGCTGGCTCTGCCCTGGCTGCGGAACCGCGCGTGCCGGCCTCGGTCGACGCAGGCCAGGCCTTCTCGATTTCGCTCGCGGGCACAGGGCAAGCGACTTTTTATCTGGTAGGTCCCGATCACGTTGTGAAACGCGGCGTGAACCTTGGAAGCGAGTTGCAGGTTGAATCCAGCGATGTGCGAGCCGCCGGACGGTACCGGGTAATCGTCTGCGACTCCGCCTGCAATTCGGCATCGTTCGAAGTAAAAGCCGCGCGACCGGATCACTTGAGCTTTTTTCTGCATCCCTCCCGTGTGCCTGTTTTTTCTCCCGCTTCGATTGACGCGTTCGCGTTCGTGTTTGACCCATTCTTCAATCTTGTGATGAACCCGGTTTCGATCGATTTTCGAGTCACTCCTGCGAACGGCACGGGGGTGGACCGGCAAGCCACGACCCGCGATGGAGTGGCCTGGATACGCATGGATTCGAGTCCGCACGAGGGGCGCGTACAAGTGACTGCCGCCGTGGGCAAGGTGGAAGAGGCGCGAGTGATTCAACAAGTCGCGGCCGATGCTTGCGGATTGCGCATGAAAGCCATCCCAGTTGGGAATGTGGTAACGCTTGAAACCGATCCCGTACGCGATTGCAGCGGCAATCCCCTTCCTGATGGCACCGTCGTTTCCTTCACCATGACCGATAAGGCCGGCAAGACTACGGTGGATACGCCCATTAAGAAAGGGATTGCGCGCACCCAGTTCAGCATTCGCGGACCGGCGCAGATCAGCGTGGCCTGCGGCGTAGTGTTGGGAAATGAACTCGCGCTGAGCGGCAAGTCATGAAAAATATCTTTAAAGTGCTTCTCGCCGCTGGCTTCATCTTCGCCTGTGTTCTGGCGATCGCTCAGGCGGCCGCACGTCCGCCAGAGGTCCGTCTCGATGCTGACGGGCTTGCTCCGCGACCCATTGAAGAACTGACGGGCACGCGGATCGCGCAACGCTATGCGACGGCATGGCAAGATCTGGCGCAGGCCCTCGAATCCGGACAGCCCGGCAACCTGGGCGATGATTTCACCGGCTTCGCGAAAGATCGCCTGGTCAAGAGAATTGCGGAGCAAAATCAAACTGGCGTCCACGTCCGCATCGTGGATCACGGCCACAGCCTGAAAGCAGTTTTTTATTCCGCTGACGGATCGGCGATGCAGATTCTCGATCGTGCTCAGTTGGAGATTCAGACCTTCGACGGAAGCAAGTTGTTGGATGCGCAGAACACGCCGCACACCTATATGGTGCTGATGACCCCCGGCGCGGACCGCTGGTACATTCGTGATCTCGAAGAAGTCTCTGCCCCATCGCGATGAAACTTTCCTATCCCTTTCTCTTTTCCTGCTTGGTGAGCGCGAGCTTTTTCTTGAAGGCGTGCAATCACGCGGATGCTCGGAAGCTGACGCTGAAAGATATTTCTGCCTCGCCAGGCAATCCTAAGATTGTTGCCGACTATCAGCCGTGGTTTGGCGATCCCGACCATATCAACGTCGGTTATAACACTCAGGATCCGAACGTTTTGCGCAAGCAGATCGAGAGTGCCCGCAACCTGGGCATCTACGGGTTTGCGGTGGATTGGTATGGTGCGCGGCGTCCTTTTCTGGACCGCAGCACGGCGCTCCTTCAGCGCATTGCCAGTGAGGAACATTTTCACGTCGCGCTCATGTACGACGAGACCCAGGATGACACCGGTCACGCAACGGAAGATGCCATGGAGGCGATGGACCTGGCGTACAAGAAGTACATCGGGCCCGGCGCAGCCGGACGCGATGCTTACATTCTGTATCAAGGCAGGCCGGTTATTTTTGTTTTTCCTAAGCGCGGTCACACCGACTGGGATCAGGTGCGTCAGCAGGTCAATATGTGGGATTCGCCACCCATCCTCCTTTACCAGGACGACCCGCCCCCGCAATACGCCAAAGATTTCGATGGCCAGTACGCCTGGGTGTATCCCGGGAAAAAGGGCTGGACTCCTGACGGTTCAGCGTGGGGTGAAGATTATCTGGATAATTTCTATGACAAGATGGAGAGCAAATATCCAGACAAAATTACCGTCGGCGGGATTTGGCCAGGCTTCAACGATACAAGGGCATCGTGGAGTTTAAATCGGCACATCGACCCTCGGTGCGGGCAGACTTTTGAAGACACTCTGCGCTTATTCAACGAAAATAACACGCCTTCGCATCCCATTCCGTTTGCACTGATTGCCACCTGGAACGACTACGAAGAAGGAACCGCGATTGAACCGGGAATCCCGCATTGTGACCCATCGAAAGCGGCCAGTGCGCAAGGAGGACATCAATGAAACAGGAGCAGCGCACGCACGCCAAGCGCATTGCCCACATCCAATCTCGGTGTAGGTTCTCGTTCCTCTGCTTCCCTGCCCTTGCAATCGCCATGTTGTCCGGTTGCGGATCGAGCGCGAGTTCGACTATGACAACGACTACAACGCCGACGTACCAGGTAAGCGTGAGCGCGTCCCCTGCGGGGGCGGGAACGATCACCAGCAACCCGGCGGGAATCAATTGTCCGGCGACATGCTCCGCCAGTTTTGCGCGGAATACGCAGGTCACGCTCACAGCCTCGCCCGCGAGCAGCTATTTTTTCCAAGGTTGGGGCGGAGCTTGTTCGGGAATCACCTGTGCTGTGACAGTCACCGGGACTACGAGCATCGACGCCACTTTCAATACTGGCTACGGACTAACGGTGACCGAGGCGGGAACCGGGACGGGCGTGGTTACTAGCAGTCCGCCAGGAATTAACTGCCCGCCTACGTGCTCAGCGGCTTTCGCAGCAAACACTCAGCTCACGCTGAGCGAAACTCCAGGAACCAACAATACTTTTGGGGGATGGTCCGGTGCTTGCTCGGGAACCGGAACCTGTGCTGTGAGTTTGAGCGCCGCCACTTCCGTGACCGCAACGTTCGGTGCCGCAGGCAGCTTACAGAGCTTGAATCACATCATTATTCTCGTGCAGGAAAATCGCTCCTTCGATCACTATTTCGGGTACATGCGCCAGTATTGGGCCGCCAGTGGCATTCCAGACCAATCTTTCGACGGTTTGCCACAGTTCAATCCCGCCGCCGGAATTGCTCCTCTGCAAGGGCCCGTCCCCACCGTTCCAGGATGCGATCCCTCGAATCCCTCGGGCACCGATATTTGCACTCCGGACACCAGCATGACCGTGCCCTCGTTTCATATGCAATCAGTATGCACCGAAGAGCTGAGCTCTTTTTGGAATGAGGCCCACATCGACTGGAATGACGGCTTCTCCTATCCCAGCACTATCACCCCCTCGATGAATGGCTTCGTGGAAGCGGCTGCCAACGATGCCCGGCAATATACGGCTGGGACTGTGAATGACGTCAATGGCTACCGTAGCATGGGTTATTTCCAGGACAGCGATCTGCCTTACTACTACTACATGGCCAGCACTTTCGCGACATCAGATCGCTGGTTTTCCCCGGTAATGAGCCGGACTGAATTGAACCGGATGTATCTGATGGCCGCCACTTCTGGCGGGCACGCCTATCCCTTGACGCCGCAGAATTCCCCCGGCGGAGGACTGACCAACGAAACCATTTTTCAGGCCCTGCAGAACGCCGGCATCGCCTGGAAAATTTATGTCAATCCCGTAAACACGCAATACACAAACCCGTCGGGAACCGTTGAATACTGCGACACCGAACCGGCCGGACAGGCTCAGGATCTCTGTCTCGCCGAAGTCTCCTACATTAATATGTTCAACTACGAAAATCAGATCCAGGATACTTCGACGGGACTGTGGCAAAATGTTGTTCCCATCTCGCAGTTTACGACCGATGTGCAGAACGGAACTCTGCCGCAGGTTGCGCTCATCGAACCCGCTTCCGGTGCGGGCCTGGACGAGCATCCCACCGATGTCGACAGTGAAGGCGGGGTCAATATCCAGGCCGGCGCGGCTTATGTAGAAGGCCTGGTCAACAGTCTGATTTACAGCCCAAGCTGGAGCAGTTCTGCGCTCTTTCTCACCTACGACGAGGATGGAGGTTTTTACGATCACGTTCAGCCTCAACCTGCGACCGCCCCGGACTCGTTAACTTATCCAACCGATCTTCAGCCGGGCGACGCGTGCGACGGCGCCGATCAATCCACCGGGATTTGTAGTTTTGCCATGACCGGCTATCGCGTACCGCTGATCGTAATCTCGCCCTTCGCCAGGAAGAACTATGTTTCCCACACGGTGTACGACCACACGGCGATCCTGAAATTGATTGAGGAGCGCTTCGGCTTGGCCGCTCTTACGGCGCGCGACGCCAGCCAGGCGGACATGAGTACAGATTTCTTTGATTTCGTAAATATGCCATGGGCCACGCCTCCTTCTCAGTCGTCCGTGCCTCAGCAACCCGTGCCGAACAACAACTGTTCCCTGGCCGCTCCAACGCCTTAAGATCGTGACTCGCGATAATGTCGCGCAGCCGGAATTTTCGTTCAGCAGTTCGGAATCGTTACAAAAGAATCTGCGCGATGGGATAATGAATGCGGTGAAAATCTCGCGAGCGCTCGTGCCGTTGTTGGTCTTCCTCTTTGTCTCGCCCTGTCTGGCAACAACCCGGCATTACTATATCGCCGCCGAAGACGTTCCCTGGAACTACGCTCCCACCGGGCACAATCTGCTGAACGGCAGCCCCATCCTGCAGCCCTGGTCGCTCCAGCTGGAGTGGCCAAAGACGCGCTTCATCGAATATACGGACGACACTTTTACTACTCTGAAGCCGCAGCCGGAGTGGTTGGGCATCCTCGGGCCGGTGATCCGTGCGGAGGTGGGCGACGAAATCGTCGTCGATTTTCTGAATCGTGGACACCGCGGGCACGATATGCATCCGCATGGCTTGCGCTACGACAAAAACAATGAAGGCTCTGTCTATCTCCCCGTCGTGAAAGGCGGTTTTGTCGCTCCCGGCGCCCGGTACACCTATCACTGGTTCGCGAATGCGGCCAGCGGTCCGGGGCCAGGGCAGCCCAGTTCGATCGTGTGGTGGTATCACGCGCATGTCGACCCGGGGGTCGAGGTCAACGCGGGTTTGATGGGACCGATTATCGTTACCGCAAAAGGCAAAGCCAAACCCGACGGTTCACCCAAGGATGTAGACCGCGAATTTGTCGCCTCGTTCATGATTTTCAACGAACAGGGAGCAAAAGCGCCGGTGCAGTTCTATGCCATGAATGGCTTCATTTTCGGCAACCTCCCAGGTTTGATCATGAAGCAGGGGGATAAAGTTCGCTGGTACCTGCTCGGGATGGGAAATGAGATCGATCTGCATACTCCACATTGGCATGGCGAGACCGTCACTGACGGCAAGCGCAACACCGATGTGGTCGAGCTTCTTCCGGGAAGCATGAGCACGGTTGACATGCTGGCCGATAATCCCGGGACCTGGATGTTTCACTGCCATGTAGAAGATCATATGGAGGCTGGAATGATGGCGGTTTACACCATCTATGCTCCGCCCACGCGTACCTGCCCGCTGGCCTTCACTGGAGGGGATTTCTGGAAGAATCCTGGAGAGTTTACGCTGTCCGTCAAGAACCTCTCCGGCAAGCCCATTAGCAGTTTGGCGCTCACCTCAGAGATGTTATTTTCGTCGCAGGACTTGCGGCGCCCATTCAACGCCCAGTGGACTTCGGACAAACCCATTTTGCCCGGCCGGGAGCAGACTTTGGAGAAGCCGGGCAGTCGCGCCGCCAGCGCCCAGACCATCCTCGGTTGGGTCTTCTTTCCATCCTCGATTAAGTACGATGATGGAACTAGTTGGCGCCCCGAAAGCGAAGGCGAGTGTTTCGGCGTGATCTGGAGAGATCAGCGGCATCCCGATCTGCCGGTCTTGCCGACCCGGCAGATCGAAATGAATCCCGACTAGCTTCAGCCTGAGGACTCAGAAGCACTCGAACTTGGGCGTGACTTGGCCCGCCATCAACTGATCCGTAGTGGATGAGTTCGAAAGAACCCACTTCGCATCGAGCTTCGGATTGCCGCCGGTTGAGTTGACATAATACTGCCAGCGCACCCAGCCATAACTATGCTTGAGGCCATCTACTGGATTGACCGTGGTATCGAGTCCGTAGTCATCCACCTCACGGTACAGACAGGATTTGATATTGTCCGACTGACTGCAGCTATAGGTATATTGCAAGGGCATCGTCGTGATGGAGAAAGTCTTCGGAGGATTCGCCCGATTGTCTGTGATATCAATGGTGCTGGTGTCTAACAACCTGAGCCGGGAATAACCCAGATCCTGTGGTGCGCTCTGAAGCACCTCATCCACGTATGTGTAGTAGTTTGTATTATTCGGCTGGGTTGTAGGAGGCGGGTTCCAGAGCGTGTTGTTGTCTCCTCCGGGAGCTGCGCAGCGGGGAGCCCATCGCATGGAGAAATCGGCCGTGTTGGTCTCGCCTCCGCTATTAAACTTCTTGCAACTGGTGGCGTCGTTCCAATGATTCGCGCCCTTCCAGTCGTCCAGCTCCGTGACCCACTGGTAAATGTAATTCGAGTCGTAGAGGTTGATGTCCCAGGGATTTCCTTGAGGATTTTTCACGTACCAGACCTTCGTCTCAGTCGGATCCCAGATCGTGTAGATGTATGACGATGGTAACCCGTTTGTAATACCTTCCATGTGATAGCCTGCGGCCAGAGTTGGGTCCATCATCATTACGCTTAACACGTCCCAATAGCCGTGCCCTGAGGCACAAGTAGTGGTGGATTGGATTTGAGCGGATGCTTTTGGAGCCAACGGCAAGCCGGCGGCCGCCACCAGCCAGCCCAACAATAAAGCATAGCGGGACATTCTGGTTGAAAAACTGACACATTGGAAGGCGCGACGACTAACAGTTGCGCTGACACACGACGAGGGCGCAAACACCTGGGAGTGTTTCATGGATTTTAAAGGTCCTGAGATGGATTGGGTCGATCTGGCCCTACAATAACATGCACCATAAGTCAATACGCTAGATTACGGAAGTACCATGAAAAAAATACTGTACCGCCTCGGGAATCGGGCGCGCACAGGTTTTAAGCCCCGCAGTAGTCTCCAAGACGCTAAACGCCGATCCCTCGGAATCGTTCGCGCTCAGCCAGCACCACTCAGCCAAGACCCCGCTTAACAACCTGGCAGCCTTTTTTCACATCGAAGAACGTCACCAGTTATCGCAGGACGATTAAAGCGATGACGGCTCAAAACATAAAATTATGAATGACACCACCGCCACGGAACGTCTAACTCTTCTTTCCTGCCTGCTGTTTGGGGCCCAGCAAAATAATAATCAGGATCCAGCCATCAGCTGGGTTTCATCAGGCAATTGCAATGCGAGGACGATCCAGACGGTAGCCGGCTACAACCCCCATGATCTTCGCGAACTCTGGAGTCTGGCCACGGCTCATCACGTGATCATGCGTGCGTTTCCGGGTTTGCATCGCTTAATGGCGGCACAAAAGAGCGACACAGCCCAGTGGGTCGAACAAGCTCTCCAGCAAGAACAGGCGCGCATTGACCATGCCGCATCCTTTCTATCTCGTATTTGCGAAACCCTGCAGAACATCGGGGACGTCATTGTCATCAAGTCCCTCGATCACTGGCCGGACCTGGGTAGCGATCTCGACCTTTATACGAACGCGAAAGGGGCAGAGGTTGTTAGCCTTATGCTGGAACGGTTCAAGGCGCGCGTGGAGGACCGAAGCTGGGGCGACCGGCTGGCCAATAAATGGAATTTTGTCATTCCCGGCTTGCCCGAATTGGTGGAGGTTCATGTCGGTCGACTCGGGCAAACCGGAGAGCAGGTCGCGATCACAAACTCTCTGGTCAGCCGCTCTGTAACGTCGCAAATCGGTTCCCACACTTTCCGAGTGCCAGGCCACGAAGATCGCCTGATCATCAGCACGCTGCAGCGTATGTATCGTCATTTCTATATCCGGTTATGCGATATCGCCGACACCGCCCGGCTAATCGATTCCGGAGCGATTGACTACGCATACCTTAAGTCACTCGCCGGCTCAGCAGGCCTTTGGGACGGTTTGGCGACCTACCTGGCCATCGTCTGCGAATATGTCGAGTCGTATCGCGGAGCCGCCTTGCCGCTGCCGTCCATGGTAAAAAGTGCCGCGCGCTTTGGAAACGAGCAGGTCTATTTCAAGCGTCGATTCCTGCGGATTCCGATTTTTCCGCAGGCTGCCCGCCTTTATATGTCCGAGTGGGAACGGCTGCTGCTGGATGGAGAGTTTCAAAACACACTTCGCCTGAGTCTTTTGCCTGGGTTGGCCGCGGCTGCCGCCCTGGAGCTCAAGCTTACGGGAAGCGACAAGGGCATCTGGTAAATCCTGCGACCGGTGTGATGTTTGAGAGTCTTGGTAGGGAGTTCAGGGTATTGCGACCCCGCTGTCTAGCTCCTATCGTTAAGATGCGAGACCACACGACGAGGAAGACAAGACGGCAAGTATCTCAAGTATCTGCGGATTTGGGAGCAATCGCTTGGTGCGAATCCTCGTAGTAGATGACAACCCGGCGGTCCGGCATTACCTTCGAGCTCTCCTCGAGCAGCAAAGTTCCTGGCAGGTGTGTGATGAAGCCCGAACCGGAGGTGAAGCCATTCAACGGGTAAAAAAGAACCCGCCTGACATGATTTTGCTGGATTTCCAGATGCCGGACTTGAATGGCCTCGATGTTGCCCGGCAGATTTCGGAAATTTTTCCGGAAATCCCCATTTTGATGGTAACGATTCATCTTTCCAAGCAACTCGCCGAGGAAGCCCGCAGAGTGGGAATTCGGGGAGCCTGCGCGAAATCAGATGTGGGTTCCATAGTCGAGGCGGTCGACGCTTTGTTACATGAGAGAACGTATTTCCCGACCATGAGTACGATTACCCACTAGACTGTCGTTGCCTTCCGTATACAGTATTTGCCGTATACGACCCTGGATTGCATCGTGTTAGGTTTGATACGATTTACCCACTGGAGTTGCATTTCCGCCTGGCACGTATAAGGTTCCTTGCGCTGAGGCAGCTTCTGGAGACTCATGCCCGTTATGGCGGTTCGCATACTTCTGGTGGACGATCACCCTATCGTAAGACAAGGGCTGCGCACTCTTTTGGAGGGTCGCTCCGGATGGGAAGTTGTAGGCGAAGCATCCGACGGCGTCGAGGCCCTGGAAAAGGTCAATGCCTTACATCCTGACATTGTCGTGTTAGACGTTACCATGCCTCGAATGAATGGGCTGGAGGCTTGTCGATTGATTCAACAGAATGGAAAGAAGTCGGGTCTTGAGGTGCTATTCGT
The DNA here is from genome assembly GCA_963710965.1 of uncultured Acidobacteriaceae bacterium. Taxonomy (GTDB): domain Bacteria; phylum Acidobacteriota; class Terriglobia; order Terriglobales; family Acidobacteriaceae; genus Sulfotelmatobacter. Next base: position 13,118 of record CAVQCP010000068.1, read on the forward strand.
CACCCAGCATGATTCTCCACAAATGATGCGCGAGGCGCTGGATGCCGGGGCACGAGGATACGTCGTGAAATCGAATGCCGCCCGCGACCTGCTGGAAGCTGTGGAGGCGGTGAGCCAGCATCGGGTTTTTACCGCGCTGGCCAGAAGTCCGCAATCCGCGAATTGAAACTGGGGTTGTAATCGTCCAAGGGGTTTCCATGTCTGAGTCTGTGCCGGGAGGAGCCATGAAATTGCGAATCTTGTTAGCCGACGATCACGAAATTGTGCGCCGGGGATTGTGTGCGCTTCTCCAAAAACATGAAGGGTGGGAAGTGTGTGGCGAAGCTTCCGATGGCCGCGAGGCCCTCGAAATGGCCAAGCAATTGAAGCCGGATGTGGTGATTGTCGATATTGGCATGCCTTATCTCAACGGCCTCGACACCACTCGCCAGTTGCTCCAGCATGATCCGCGGTTCAAGGTTATTGTCCTCACTATCACCGATTCTGACCAAGTGATTCGCGAAGCTCTCGATGCCGGCGCCCGCGGCTTTGTGCTGAAATCCGATGCCGCCCGCGATCTGGTGTCCGCGGTCGAGGCGTTGCAGAGTAAGCGCATGTTCTTTACGCCGCGGGTGAACGATTTAGTGCTGGCCGGCTTTCTGGACAAGGGGCATCCGATTTCACGCGACGAGCCGCCAAATTTGCCAACCCTGACCGTGAGGGAGCGCGAAGTGACGCAACTGCTGGCGGAAGGCAAGAGTTCGAAGGAAGTGGCCACGCTGCTGAATTTGAGCACGAAAACCGTAGAAACTCATCGCAGCAACATCATGCGGAAACTTAGCCTGCACTCCATCCGCGATCTGGTGGTCTATGCCATCAAGAACAACATCATCCAGATTCAGATGCCGCCGCAGTTGCCGCGTTCGACGGAAACAACCGTAGCGTAGCTTAGCTTAACCGACTAGCGACCTCACTTCGAGGGTTCCGGCGGATAGTACCCGGTCTGCGTGCGCACGGTGAGTGGGCCATACCCGGCGGCGTGGGCCTCTACTTTAACTTCTTTATACCCAGGTTTGCCATTCTGATTCTGCGGCTTGTACGCAATCATGTATTGGCTGCGAATATCGTGAGCAATTGTTCGCGTAATACTATCGACTTCGTCCAGTGTCTGGGGAAAATAAGCCACTCCACCTGTGCCTGCCGCCAGATATTGCAGCGCTTCCCGGCCGCTACGCTGCATCCCGCTTCCCAGTAACCCGATAGCATAGAGTGTGGGGCCATTGATCTGTTGCAGGCGGCGCGCTGCTTCCTGCATTGTCTCCTGGCTCATATTATCTTCCCCGTCTGTGATGACCAGGAGAACCTTCTTCTCCAACGTCGCGGGCTGCTGCGTGAAGTGAACGGCGGAGGCAACGATCGCGTCGTACAGCGCGGTACTTCCCTTCGTAGAAACGCGGTGCAGTGCCGCCTGCAATAAGTTTTCGTCGGCCGTGAAGTCTTGATCGAGATAGGGATCCTGACTGAAATTCACTACGAAAATTCGGTCCTGCGGGTTACTCGCGCGAATCAAATTCATGACTGCCTGGCTGATCTTTTCCCGCTTGTCGCGCATGGATCCTGAGTTGTCTACCACAATGCCAATGGCAACGGGGACGTCCTCGCGGCGAAATGACGTAATCGTCTGCGGCGCGCCTCGCTCGAACACGGCGAATGCGCTTCGATCCAAACCAGTGACTGGGCGCTGTTGATCATCAACCACGGTGGCATGCAGCACTACCTCTTCGACCTGCTTCTTGAACACGAACATGCTGCCCTGGTCATCGGCAGTGGGAGCCTGAACCGTGGGTTGCTGAGCATCTGGCTGTTGCTGCTCCGATTGCGGACTTGTCGAAGTTGCCGGCACACTTGGGTTCAGGGTTCCTTGCTGGTTGGACTGAGCATTGGCATTTGCAGCGGGCGGCTCTGCCGAGCTTTGAGCCGATGTTTCAGAGATAAGCACAGAGGTAAACACGAAGATCGCGGCGGTCACGAGTAGAAACCGAGACCGGCACGGAGCGGCAGAACTCATAGTGAAAGCTCCCTCCATCGGTCCCTTTAGATGCAGTTCCGCATCTTGTGGAAGCCCCACCTGTGAGACGCGCGCCAACTACAGGAAAAACCTGAGTGACACTATTCCCCTCCTCGGTGGTTTGGTTGCAACCTGTTTTGGCCATCAGCGCACCTATTGTCAAGACGTAACCATGTCCGGCAACTCGTACGCGTGATCTCTTTTCCTGGCTGTGGAGGTGAGGGTTGAGCATGCTCCGAATCCTGATCGCGGATGATCACGAAGTCGCCAGGAAGGGTATCCGCTCTCTTCTGGAAGGCCAGCCGGGATGGGAAGTATGCGGCGAAGCGAGAGATGGTCGCGAGGCGGTCGAAGGCGCCCTTACGCTGAAACCGGATGTTCTTCTCCTCGATATCGGGATGCCGAATTTGAACGGGTTGGATGCAACCCGGCAGATTCTTGCCACCAATCCAGAAGCTCGCATCTTGATTCTTACCGTACACGATGCTGAGCAGGTAGTACGAGAAGTGCTGGCTGCGGGCGCTCGCGGCTTTCTGCTGAAATCGGACGCCGGTCGTGACCTTGTGGCTGCGGTTCAGGCCCTGCAAAATCGGCGGACGTTTTTTACTCCCAGAGTTGCCCAAATGATGCTGGATGGATACTTGCGGCCTCACACCGAGAGCGAATCGACTGACCATCAAGTTCTCACCCCGAGAGAGCGCGAAGTCATTCAACTCGTCGCCGAGGGAAAAACAACCAAAGAGATCGCCACTGCCCTTAAATTAAGCGTCAAGACGGCGGAAACTCACCGGACAAATCTGATGCGTAAGCTGGATCTGCACTCGGTGGCCGCTCTCACCCTGTATGCAGTTAGAAATGGAATCGTTCAAATTTATTAAACCAATGAAACTCCGTCATGGGGGAGCGTTTGACCCTGCTATCTCAACCCTGCCTGAGTAAAGCGCGGTCACCCTCTCGCGTAGGGAATTTACTGGATGTCTCACAGAATACCGCGCGCATAGACTGCGTTTCAGTTGTTGATTAGTGGACCGAGGGAAGTTTCCAGAAAAGGAGTCCCGATGCTTTGGACGATTGCGGTTGTGCTTTTGGTTCTTTGGTTGTTGGGCATGGTCAGCTCCTACACCCTGGGTGGATTTATTCACATTCTGCTCGTCTTGGCGGTGATCATGATTCTGATCCGAGTGATCCAAGGCAGAAGCCCCGTAGTTTAACGATGGACGAACGGAAGTCAAGTCCCAAAATAACGGAGGAAACATGAACAAAGATCAAGTCGCAGGCAAGGCGAAGGACGTGGCAGGGCGCGTTGAGCGCCAGGTCGGCGAATGGACCGGCGATACCGACAAGCAGGTCAGTGGCACCTTGAAACAAGCGGAAGGCAAGGTGCAGAACGCATGGGGTGACGCCAAAGATGCAAGCAAGCAAGCAGCCGATACCGAAACCGCAGAAATCGAGGCGAACCGGGAAGAACGCGAGGAGGACATTCGTCGTCGCAAAGCCAGTTAGCCTCCACTGATAAGATTTACTCTTGGGGGCGCGTAAGCGCCCCATTTTTTCGGGCTAAGAATTGTTTTCAAGTATTTTGGGCTGACCAGAAGAGAAGAAGCTAACAACTGCGCGCAGCCGCAAATCTGTAACTGCGCGGTGGCCGCCACCTAAACTTTCCATAACTGCGCAAGTGCTCGCGCCGCATCCGACAGCGCGCGTTTTTCCGCGTCGACCTTGGTAATTCCAAGGAACTTTCGGGGTACGATCGGAGCGCCATATTGCGGCCGCCGCGTGCCCGTGCGATCCCCTTCGTAGAGATCGCCCACGGCGCGTTCGAATGCGCGCCTCAAATCCTCATGCGACGGAGAAGGTGGACCTTCAATGTGC
>CAVQCP010000069.1:0-117737 GCA_963710965.1 uncultured Acidobacteriaceae bacterium
TTCTGCGACTTCAACTCGTTCTGTTTCGGCTCCAGCTTTTTTTGCAGGGCGGCGAAGTCGCGCTGGCCTTCGTTGCTGCCAATCACGGCTTGCTCAATGTTGATGGTGCCGAGCTTGCTGCCGGTTCCGGTGGCGATGGTATTGGCCGGCGCAGTTGCGGTTGAGGCGGAGGGAGCCGCAGGCGGAGCGCCGGTGGCCTGGGCCCAGGCGGAAATGGTTGAGATAACAGTGATGGTCAGGATAGACCGCAGGAACTTGCTTGTCATTGGATCGCTTAAACTCCTTGGAACATGGTTCCGTTTGGAATGTAGATTCGCTGAATATGGTTCCTGGAATGTAGTTCCGGGAAGAACTCAGAATATTTCTCAAGCTGGCCGTAATTACTGGGATGCACTCGCGAGACTTCGTTTTGCACTCTTCTCGATTTTTCTCGCAACTCGGGCTTTCCTGCAACTCGCGTTTTCCTGCAACGGCCGCTGGACAGTCTCGACAATGGCACGCTGAATTGCCCGAGTCACACGCCGACATAGCGGGCGTGCCGTCCACCCTCGATCAGCTTTCTGCAATGGCGTGGATCGAAAACATTATAGTGAGGCGCGGGAGGCTGCGTCAAACAGATGGCCCGGAGACGATCCGGAGGATACGCGACGACTCGGCCTTTTCGCTGTGCCGCTTAAAGGGAAGCTGCATCCTACAGAGGCGGAGCGAGACAAAAATCGCCGCGGGCAGGAATGAACGCCTCCCGCCCGCGCCGGTTTTGATTGCTGATTCTTCCCTAAGCGAAGCTTACTTCCAGGAGGAATCTTCCACCAGGTTATAAGCGTTGACACTGCCGAGGCCCGTGGCCATGTCCCAACCCGCAGTGGCTCCGAATGACGGTTGATAGGCCGAGGCTGCCTTCGTCGGCGTGATGACCGCCATGCAAGTGGCGCCCGTCCCGCCTCCGCCGCTGATGGTGCAGATCGGCACACCGGTATATCCCCCGCCCTTGGTGGTTAGCGTGACTTTGGTGACGACCTTCGTGGTTTTATCGATCGTCGCCGTGCACTTCGCAGTTTTACCGCCGCTATAAATCGTCTTGCCAGTGGGGGAAAGATACTTGGAATTATTGGCCGGAGCATTGATGGTGCAAGTCGGCGTGCTGGTGTAACCCGATCCGCCATTCTGTAATGTCAGGCTGGCGATGGCTTGGGTGCCCAGCGTGCCATTGGTTCCCGAGGGCGCGTAGCAATCGGCTTTGAAGACGCCGGGGTTGAACACGCAGTTGATATCGTTATCGCCCTGGGTGATGTCGTTGAAGACGCAGCTATTGCCTGCGGCTTCGTTGACGGAGTAGCAGGAACTGTTGCCAGAGGTTCCGAATTCCGTGTTTGCAATGGAATAGTAGGTTGGATTGGGATTGCCGGCACGAATGTTCCATTTCTCGTCGACGAGAGCTTGAATGGCGGCCATTAATGGTGCCGAGGCAGAAGTTCCACCCACGCCGAACCAGCCACTGGGAGAGCCGCTACACTTGACGCCGCCGTTGGCTGTATCGGAGAAGCACTCAACGATGTAGTGTCCCCAGATACCATTGCTGGCAAACATCGAAACATCCGGGACATCGCGCACGCCATCGGCAGGATTGCCGAGGATGCCGGCCTGCCATGAGGGCTTGGCGTAGCCCGCGCAGGTCGTATCTTCCACATAGGCATAGTCCGCGTTCCCGGCGCCAGTGGCGCAGTTGCTCGGTCCGCCGGCGCCTGCACCCGTGTCCAGGAACCCTTCGCCGGTGGTGCTATTGCAGAAGCCATTGGTTCCGTAAGGCTCGGTATAGCCTTCGACGTTGTACACCAGATAACTGGCGCAGGAATCGTTCCAGGGAATTTCCGGAATGTAAGATTTGGCGGAACCGTAGTAAGTACCGTTGGTGGAGTTCCAGTACGTACTCTGCGGGGCGCCGCCTTCGAGCGCATTGTAGAGGTCTTCAAAATCTGTACCGCCCACGGAAACGTTATAGGCGGTCTCACCCCAACCCGTGACCCCGATTCCCGGGTAAGCCCACTCGTTACCATTGGTGAAGTCGCGGGCGCAGGTAGAAGCACCGTTATCTCCGGCGGAAACAAATACGGAGATGCCGGCGGCAGCCGCCGATTCAAAGGCTGAGTTAAACGCCGCGTTCGAGGCAGCGCCATTGATAACTTCGCACACTCCATAACTCATGCTCATCACGGGCGGAGGACTGGCAGCGCTGATGATGTTCTGGATCGCGATGAGGCCGCCGAAGGTCGTCGTGGTGTCGGCGCAGGATGCAAGTTCCACGGTTGCGGCTGGGGCCGCGGCCGTGATCATCTCCACATCCAAGTCGGCTTCGACGTCATCCCCGTTGGTTCCGGGATTGGTGCAGTTCTTGGCGTCGTTCGGATGTTCGGTCTTCAGCGTGCCGCCATAGGATTTCAGACCGAATGTCTTCTGATAATTGGACCAGTCGGAACCGTAGGAATTTGTATCTTCGATGGCCACAATGGTCTCGCCTTTGCCAGTGATGCCGGCGGTGTAAAGCGGGGTCAAGTTGTAGATCGTCTGGAAATCAGCCGGAACCAGCGCATAGCAGTCGGCGCCGCAGCCGGAGAATGTGTATTGCGTCCGACGCTTGTAGTCGGCGTGGGGTTTGAAGTTGTGGAGCGATACGACGCCAGCAATTGCGGGAGCCAGAGCCACCGGTATTTCAGGATCGCTCATGTTCGCGATATGCTGCTCGCCGCTTACCTCGAGATAGTGGATCTCGGTATGGAACGCCTTGCGAATCTGCTCCGCATTCCCCGAAAAATCAATCACCATCCGGTTGGGGTATACGTAGCCAACGGTGAACCCGTGGGATTGCAGCCAGCTGGTAATCGTGTCGATATCCTGCTGCGCCAGGCCATACTTTTCGCCTTGTTCGCTGGCGCTGATCCATTGGCGAAAGTGGGAGGATGATTTGTTGGTGAGCGACTCGACGTATTGGGCGAATTCGCGATCCAGCTGGGGCGCCCGCTTCAACTGCAGAAGCATATGGTCGAGCGCGAAACCATCGGGCACAGCGCCACGATCATTCTTCGCGTTGGCTTCGATGCGGGTGTTGCCGGCGAGCTTGACCAACTGGGTTTCATCGATTGGCTTAGTGATAGTAAGGACGCGCGATCCGGAGTCCGCTGCAAATGCAACTGACGCACACATCAGACTCAGAATCAAAGTTACAAGGGCAATGCAGAGGACGACGCTAACTTTCCGTGCCATGATTCACCTCGATAAGGACAAGAATTGGTTTGGGGGGAGAGTAGCCGCAGAATACCGTAGTCGCGCGGATAATATGATGTTTATCCACAACTGTCAAGCAATTTCAGGGGTGTAGTGAACTGCAACAGATTCGCCGCAGAACTGAGTTCAAGTGTGATGGCTTGGCGATTCGCCGGCGATTAGGAACTTGAAGATTGTTGTCCGCCCAATCCGGGGGCGGGAACCCAGCAGTCCGCGCACTCATTCTGAAACAGCATTTTAATTTTGTCGTGGATGTCGTCGCGGATTAAACGGACCGCATCGATCGACTGCCCTTTGGGGTCGGACAACGCCCAATCGATGGTTCGTACACCCGGAACGTAGGGGCAGGACTCTCCGCAACCCATGGTGATCAGCACAGAGGCAGTTTCGGCCAGCTCTTTTGTCAGTTTCCGGGGCTGGGCTGAGCTGAGGTCGATTCCAATCTCCTTCATTACTGCAATCACTTCGGGATGAACGTGGTCGCCAGGCGCTGTGCCGGCCGAGACCGCGACACAAGTCCGCTGGTCGGCGTAATGGTTGAAAAGAGCTGCTGCCATTTGCGAGCGGCCTGCGTTGTGGACACAGGCGAAGAAATAGGTCCTTACATGTTGATCATGGGGCATGAGGATGTCCTCGGCGGTGCGGGAAAGATTGGGAGTCAACCAGCGAAACAAGGTTGTGGCAGCCAGCGCGCCGCATACTTGCGCGACGATGAACGCCGGCGCGTCAGCCGGGCGAATGCCAGCGAAGGTGTTTGAAATACAACGGCCCAAGGTCACGGCGGGATTGGCAAACGAGGTTGACGATGTGAACCAATAGGCCGCGGTGATATAGGCTCCCACGGCGTAGGGAAGGGCGTTACTGCGGAGCCTCGAGCATCCCCAGATGACCGACAGAAGCCCGAACGTAGCCACAAACTCGCTGAAGATCTGCGCTCCGCCGGAGCGAGCGTGATGCGCAATGGAAATAGCTGGCAGTGCGAACATGGCGTGCGCGGTGATGGCTCCGGCGATGGCTCCCAAGGATTGCGCCGAAACGTAGGCAGGAACCTCTTTCCAGTCGATGCCGTGCTCAAGCGCATCTGCAATGGTCACGGCAGGGTTGAAATGTGCGCCGGAGATTCCGCCGAAGGTCAGTATCAGCGCAACGAGAATTGCGCCCGTGGCAATCGTATTGGCTAAGAGAGCCAGAGCTACGTTGCCGCCAGCCAACCGTTCGGCCATGATTCCTGAGCCGACCACGGTTGCGACCAGCAGTGCTGTGCCGACAAATTCAGAGGTAAGTCGCCGGGCAAGAGAGGCGGGCATCGTGTCCTCTCACTTACAGCAGGCCGGGCCGCAGCATGGGTTTGATTTCGGCTTGACGGCTCGGATGAAGGCGCTCATAAACTTGCCATCCACCTGGGATGCGATGGCGTCAACGTCCAGGTTCTGACCGCGCAGGAACTCGCGAGCGTCTTCGATGCGATAAACGCGGGTTGGTTCAACTTCGATCTGTTCGAAGCCGGCCGTCGCGAGCTTTTTTCGATAGTCGTTCTCTTCCAGCGCGCCTGCGATGCACCCTATCCAGAGAAGAAGATTCTTGCGTATTTCGGGCAGCATCTCGCCACGGGTCACAACATCCGATACGGCGAAGCGGCCGCCCGGCCGGAGCACTCTGAAAGCTTCACCAAGCACGCGATCCTTGTCGGCCGAAAGATTGATGACGCAATTGGAGATGACGACATCGACCGAATTATCAGGCAGCGGAATGTGTTCGATCTCGCCTTTGAGAAACTCGGCGTTCTCGATTCCGGCCTTGCGTCTGTTCTGGTGGGCGAGGGCGAGCATCTCGTCGGTCATGTCGAGGCCGTAAGCCTTACCAGTCGGGCCGACTCGTTTGGCCGATAAAAGCACATCAATGCCACCGCCGGAGCCGAGGTCGAGCACCACTTCGCCGGGACTTAGGTTCGCGAGGGCGGTTGGATTGCCGCATCCCAGCGAGGCCAGCAAAGCTTCTTCGGGGATTTGTCCGGCTTGGCTTGCGTCGTAAAGATTTGCAGTGATGGGATCGCAGCACCCGGTCGGCGAACTCGCGCCACAACACGAACTGCCTCCGGATGTCACGCGCAGGGCGGCTTGCCCGTATTTCTCTTTCACTACTTCTTTGATATCAGTCATGGCTCCTCTATTTGCAGCAGGTAAGGATGGACTCCGGTTTGAGCGCTTTGTTCCTGGTGCAGCACTCGGCATACAGGAACTGGAGAATTTCCTGAAGCGCCTCCGTGTTGGCGGTGTAACGCAGAAAGGTGCTCTCGCGCGTGACGTTGACCAGGTCTTCGGCTTTCAATTTGTCGAGGTGGTGCGACAGGGTGGAATTGGGGATATCGAGTTCCTCCTGAATCTCGCCGACCACGAGGCCCGCAGGGTGAGCCGAGAGCAGGAGTTGCATAATCCGGAGGCGCGATTCGGTTCCCATGGCGGAAAACATGTCCGCGTATTTTGCGACTTGGGCTAAGGATCCCTTGGATTGACCGGTTCTCATTATATTTCTATGATTGCAGAAATATAGTAATGCGTCAAGAGTCGCAATTTTGAGCGTGGGGTGTGGTAATTTGGCTCCGGGCGATTTAGATTTCTCCATGTCCTCCACCGCCATCGCGTTCCGCCGCCAGGTCGCGCACAACGCGCGCCACAACCCACTGGCAGCTATAGGCGTCGCGCTCGTCATCCTCTTCATAATGTTCGCTCTCTTCGCGCCCTGGATCGCCCCGCAAGATCCCGCCTTCATCCATCTACCCGCGCGTCTTAACCCGCCCTCGCAGGCGCACTGGTTCGGCACCGACGAACTTGGCCGCGACATCCTCTCCCGCATCATCTATGGCGCGCGCATCTCGATGCTGGTGGGAAGCTGCGTGGTCGGGTTCTCGCTCGCGCTCGGACTCATCATCGGCTCCATCGCCGGATACTACGGCGGCGGCATCGATCGTTTTGTGAACGTGGTTCTGATGAACGCCTTCCTCTCGTTCCCCGGAATCCTTCTGGCCATCGCCTTTGTCGCCTTTCGCGGCCCTGGCATCTTTAATCTGGTTCTCGCGCTCTCGCTCGGGGGATGGGTTGGCTACGCCCGCCTGGTTCGCGGACAGGTGCTCGCCGCGCGCGAACGCGAATTCGTGGAGGCTGCCCGGGCTCTCGGCGCCAGCGATCTACGCATCATCGTTCGCCATATTCTGCCCAACATTATCCAGCCGGTGATTGTGCAAGCCGCTATCGGCATGGCCGGGGCGATCCTCGCCGAAGCCACGATGAGTTTCCTCGGCCTGGGCGTTCCGCCGCCCACCGCCAGTTGGGGCACCATGCTCAACGACGGTCGCGCTCACCTGTTCGACTCGCCGCATCTTGTTCTTTTTCCCGCGCTCGCGGTAATGCTCGCCGTGCTCTCGTTCAACTTTATCGGCGACGCTTTACGCGATTACCTCGATCCGCGCTCGCGCATCGAAGCCGGGCTTTAGCCGCTACTGACCCTAACTCCCTCAAAACATGCCTTATACAATTCTTGACATTAATCGCATATTGCAATATAAATATCGCGATGTGACATATGAAGCTGGGCGAGAAAATTCGTTACCTGCGCGAGGTGGAAGGCTCCCTGCGCGGCCTCGGCCGGCCCATGACCCAGCATGAGATCGTCAAGTCGGTCCGCCAGGAGCTGCGTAAAAGCATCAGCCAGTCCTATCTGTCGCAGATTGAAAACGGCGCGCGCCCGCACATGACGCAGTCGTCGCGGGCGCTGCTCGCGAAGTTTTTCAAGGTTCATCCCGGCTTTCTGGTGGATGACCCGGAGGGTTATCACACGGAGCTGACGTCCGACCTGCGCACCACCGAGGGCCAACTGGATGTGTGGCTCCTGCAAGGTTCGGAGCGTTTTGTCGGCGACCCTGAACTCAGCGATGCCCTGATCAAAGCCGCGCGCCAAAAAGATACGCGGCGGGCGATCCTGTTGCTGGGCGCGATTCTCGATACGCCAGGACTGGCAGATCGCTTGCTGGAGGCGCTAAGGCCGGAGTTGATGGTGAGCGGTGGCGCGGGCGCCGTTGGCCGCGATCGCCGCGAGAATCATCGCGATTCACGAGTTCGCGCCACGCCCGGAGAGGGGAGGAGAAACCGATGAATTATTCCATGACCTGGGCGGACTTCTACCTGATCTGTTTCGCCGTCGGTTTCTGCTTCAGCTTCTTTTCGTTTGTGTTGGGAGGCGCGCGCACCGGCAAGGTGCATCTGCCGCACTTCCATGGACACGTGAGCGGACAGGTTCCACCCGCCGGTGCGGCCGCAGCGCATGCGTCAGTGACCGGTCAGGCGCGGGTTGCGGGGAGCGCGGCGAAGGCAGGCACGCAGACTGCTTCGGGCGGAGTTTCGCCCTTCAATTTCATCACGCTGACGGCTTTCCTCGCCTGGTTTGGCGGAACGGGATATCTGCTCACGCGCTACTCCGGCGTATGGGTGGGCTTCGGCTTGCTCGCCTCCATCATGAGCGGCCTGATTGGCGGAGGCATTGTGTTTTTGTTTCTGACCAAGGTGCTGATGTCAGAGGAAGAGAACATGGACCCTGCCGATTACGAAATGGTGGGAGTGTTGGGCCGGGTTTCCAGTTCGATCCGCGAAGGCGGAACCGGCGAGATGGTGTACACGCAAATGGGCACGCGACGGGTATGTGGCGCGCGTAGCGAAGATACGAAAGCTATCGGTAAGGGAACGGAAGTGGTGGTCACGCGCTACGACAAAGGGATTGCCTACGTTCGCTTGTGGAGTGAGATGTCGGGGGAAGAGTAGTGGTGGCCGTGGTGGAGGGTCGCGCTGTGAATCGAGACTGGTACAAAACGGCGATTTGGCTGGCGTGGCTGTTGCTTCCGGCTACGGCCCTGAACTACTGGCGGGCCTGGGATCGACTGCCCCTGCGCATGGCTGTGCACTTCGACGCTAACTGGCGACCGAACGGCTGGACCTCACGGGAAGGTTCCTTGTTCTTTGCTCTTGGCATCATCACTTTCATGCTGGCCCTGTGCACGGTCATGGCTTATATCGTGCGGGCGTTAAAGCCGCAGTCCTCATGGCCAGTGTTAATCGCGTTCTACGTGGCCCTGGGTTTCTGTTGCTACGGCAGCAACTCGATCGTCGATTACAACCTGCACCGCAACCATCCGCCGCCGCATTCGGCCTGGTTGCGCCCGCAACTTTCCCGCGGATAGGGTCCGCGGGTCAACGGTTTTGTAACTGCATTTGTAGGAGGAGGCGTTATGCCAGAGATGTCACGCATGCTGGAGATTTGGATTTTCGCCGGGCTGGGAGTGATGGTCATCCTTTTTCTGATGAGCGGAATGGCCAGACTATATCGCAAGGCCGGCCCACACGAGGCGCTCATTGTCTACGGGTTGGGCGGCACGCGCGTGGTGCAGGGCCACGGCACATTGGTCCTTCCCATGGTGCAGGTGTGCAAAGATCTGTCGCTCGAACTGATGTCGTTCGACGTGGCGCCGCAGCAGGATCTTTACACCAAGCAAGGCGTCGCAGTTACCGTGGAGGCGGTGGCGCAGATCAAGGTCAAATCGGATCGCGAATCCGTGCTCACCGCGGCCGAGCAATTTCTTACCAAACCTGACAACGAACGCGAGGGCCTGATCCGCCTGGTGATGGAAGGCCATCTGCGTGGCATTATCGGCCAGCTCACGGTCGAAGAGATCGTCAAGCAGCCGGAGATGGTCTCCGACCGCATGCGCGGCACCTGCGCCGAAGACATGAACAAGATGGGGCTGGAAGTAATTTCGTTCACCATCAAAGAAGTTCGCGACAAGAACGAATACATCACCAACATGGGCAAGCCGGATGTGGCCCGCATCAAGCGCGATGCGGATGTCGCGGCTGCTGAAGCCGATCGCGATACGGCGATCAAGCGGGCGCTGGCGCAGCGGGAATCGGCTGTGGCCAAGGCTCAGGCCGACCAGGAGCGCGTGCTGGCGGAAACTTTGTCGCTGGCGAAACAGGCCGAAGCGCAGCGCGATCTCGAGGTGAAGAAGGCGCAATTCGTCGAGGTCACCAAGCGCCAGCAGGCGCAGGCGGACAAGGCCTATGACATCCAGACCAACATCATGCAGCAGCAGGTCATTGCCGAACAGGTGAAGGTGCAGCAGATCGAGAAAGAGCAGCAGGTCAAAGTACAGGAAGCGGAAATCAATCGCCGCGAAAAAGAACTGATCGCGACGGTGCTGAAAGGTGCTGAGATCGAGCGGCAGCGAATCGAGACCCTGGCCGCAGCCGAAAAGCAACGCCTGATCGCGGAAGCCGAAGGACACGCATCCTCGATACGCGCCCAGGGCGAAGCCGAAGCCGAAATTATTTTCAAGAAAGGCGAGTCCGAAGCCAAGGCCATGAACGTGAAAGCGGAGGCCTATCAACAGTACAACCAGGCTGCGGTGATCGACCGCTTGTTCACGGCCATGCCCGAGATCGTGAAGGCGCTGGCCAGTCCGCTGGCAAGCGTCGACAAGATCACCATTGTTTCCACCGGCAACGGCGACGCTTCCGGCATGAACAAGATTACGGGTGACATGGCCAAAATGGCAGCGCAGGTGCCGGCGTTGTTCGAGACTCTCTCGGGCATGCCGCTTTCCGAACTGATCGGCAAAGTGCGCCAGATCGGCGACAAGAGTCCGCAGCCGCCGGTGGTCGAAGCAAGCAAGTAAGGCGTCTCTTGTGGCATCGCTTGTGTGGGAACGGACGCCTTCGCGGGCCTGCCCCTGAGCGGAGCCGAAGGGCTGCGAGCGGAGTGAACGGAGACCTGTGGCAAGGCAACAAAGTCGGAGCAAAGTTATGACCAATAAATCGAAAGGAATGAGTTTAGCGATCGCATTAGGTGCGGCCCTGGGTGCGGCTCTGGGAGTCGCTGCCGGACACGTTGCCATCTGGCTGGCCATTGGAGTAGCCATCGGCCTGGCCATCGGCGGCGGTTTCCAGCGCAAAGAAATCGACTGCCCGGAATGCGCAGCTAAGCACCGCGAACACGAAGCCAAGGATTTCAGGCAACAAGCCAGAAGCTAGCAGTTAGAAGCGAGAAGCTGAAAAAGGAGTTCATCATGGCATTACTAGAGCGTGTTTCCACACTGGTCCGGGCCAACCTCAACGACTTGATCGACAAAGCGGAAGAACCGGAGAAGATGATCAAGCAGGTGATTCTCGACATGCAGAATCAACTGCTGCAGGTGAAGACGCAGGTGGCAATTGCCATCGCCGACGAGCACCTGCTCGAAAAAAAGCAGAAAGAGAACGAAGAAAAAGTTGCCGAGTGGATGCGCAAGGCCGAGCTCTCGGTTGACAAGAAGCAGGACGATCTGGCCCGTGCATCGCTGCAGCGCGTGGAAAGTTATCGCGAAATGAGCGAAAGCTTCGCGCAGCAGGTCGCCGACCAGAAGGCGCAGGTCGAGAACCTGAAGTCCGCGCTGCGCCAACTGGAGCAGAAGCTAAGCGAAGCGCAAGCCAAGGCCGATTTGCTGATTGCGCAGCATCGCCGCGCCCGCGCCGTGGGCAAAGCCAGCGACGCGCGCCTCGCCATGGGCGACGGTTCCAAGGCCGCCGCTTTCGACCGCATGAAGCGCAAGGTCGCGCATTCGGAGGCGCTCAGCGAAGCCAAGTCGGAGATCGCCGGCGACAACATGGAAGACCGCCTCGCCGCGCTCGAAAAAGAAGATCGCATCGAGCAATTACTGGCCGAGCTAAAGACAAAACGACGAGCGTAGAGAGAGCTCCTGGACCGCTGGCGCGAGTACATGACTGCCAGGGATCCTTTGCTTGGCCAGCGCAGTTGAAGAAGAGTGAGCAAGAAGCCTTTTATCCGGAGGCCGGAAGCCGGAGGACCATTGACCACCCCGCCTGCACCTCTGTAACCTTGGGGAAGAAATTCTGCATCAGAGACATTAGTTTCCAGTTCAAGCACAAGGACGGTTCATGAAGGAAGTTGCAATTCTTCTGCTGCTGACGCTCGCGCTACTGCTGAACGGCTGTGGCAGCAATCGAACGGACACGCAACAGGCAGCCGGCGGAGTCTGGCAGGCGCAGATGCTCGGGGGCGACGGTTCAGCTTCCGGTTTCAGCTTCTCCACGCAGTTCGTGGTCGAGGCCAACGGAGCTCTTGACTTTTCCAGCTTCCAGTTCCTGACTTCGGGGAACTGCTTCCCAGTTAACGGCGGAACGGTTGGCGGATCGATGATCTTGACCGTCAACACGACCAACTATCAAGTGACCGGACCTCTCTCACTGGCGGTGACAGCCAACGGCAACACGCTCACCCTTAGTGGAAATGTCACGGGAACGGAGAATGGCACCAATGGAACCCAGTTAACCGGCGGCTCGGTTACTGGAACCTGGACTCTCTCCGGGAGCTGCGTTTCGAGCGGAACCACGCCGACAGGCAGCTTCACCATGACCCAGTCTGCCACCACAACCTAAGCTCAGAACCAGTCGCTGCGGTATGCGACCCACCATGCAATGTACAGCGCCGGGATAGTTGCGGCCAGTCCCCACCAGAGGGGCAATAGAAGATCCGCCCCCAGGCCCAGCACGGTGAAGACCATCCAGAAGATTTTCCTCTCCATCGAATTAGTTTAGGCCGCCGGAAGGCGAAGTTCAGCAGCGCTTTCGGGCTGACACTTTCGTCACATTCGTCTCTGCGATACATTGGGAGCAGTGTGAACACCACAGGTGGGAACGTCATAGAGTGAAGCGCTCTCTCGAACAAATTGCCGAGGCAGTTCAGGCCCGTCTGCAGGGCGATGGCGGCGGCGAGATTAGCGGCGTAGCCAGCATCGCCTCCGCCTCGCCCAGTCATCTGGTATTCGTCGAGCAGGAAAAGTATCTGGCGCAGGCGCTGCGGTCCAAAGCCGGTGCGGTGATTGCAGGCGAATTTGCGGAGGCTTTTTCGGGCAAGGCAGCCGGCAAGGCGCTTCTGATTTGTGGCCATCCGAAGTTGGCATTTGCCCGTGCGGCGCGCTTCCTGCACGACCCTGAAAGAGCGGAAGCGGCGATCCATCCCACCGCCGTAGTGCACGCTTCAGTTCATCTCGCGCCAGATGTAGTGGTGGAAGCGCGAAGCGTAATTGCCCAGGATGCAGAAATCGGTGGAGGCACCCGGGTCG
Source organism: uncultured Acidobacteriaceae bacterium (assembly GCA_963710965.1). Lineage (GTDB taxonomy): Bacteria > Acidobacteriota > Terriglobia > Terriglobales > Acidobacteriaceae > Sulfotelmatobacter. The sequence continues at coordinate 12,443 of CAVQCP010000069.1, forward strand.
GATGCGGATGCGCCATTGCGCGCGGAGTGAAAATTGGACGAGAGTGCGAGATTTATCCTAACGTCACCATCTACGCGGGAACCGCGCTGGGTGATCGCGTTATCGTGCACGCCGGCGCCGTTCTGGGAAGCGATGGCTTCGGCTATGTGCGCGACGGGCGCACGGGGCGTTACGAAAAATTTCCCCAGGTGGGCCGGTTGGTGATCGAAGATGACGTCGAGATCGGCGCCAATACGACCGTCGATCGCGGAGCGCTCGACGAAACTCGCATCGGACGCGGCACGAAAATCGACAACCTGGTGCACATCGGCCACAACTGTCACCTGGGAGAGAATGTCGTAATCGCAGCCCAAACCGGCCTCTCCGGCAGCATCGTGATCGAGAACGATGTTGTGCTGGGTGGACAGGTCGGTATTGGGGAACATGCTCGCATCGAGGAAGGAGTGATGCTGGGCGGCCAAGGCGGCGTGTTGCCGAACAAAGTCCTGCGCGGCAAGGGCATAGCTTTCTGGGGAACTCCGGCGCAACCCTTGCGCGAATATCTGAAGCAACTGGCAACCCTTGCGCGCCTGGCCAAGAAAAAGTAGGCACTGCGGAAGCCGGACTCGAACTATGGCGTTCATCGTGATTGGCGGGCATTCGCGAAGCGTGGGAAAGACCAGCGTGGTCGCCGGTCTGATCTCCGCACTGCGCCATTACGCTTGGACCGCCGTCAAGATCACGCAATATGGACACGGCGTCTGCTCGGCCAACGGCGCTGCCTGCGACTGCGCGACCGCGGAACACACCTGGGCCATTACAGAGGAAAACGATCGCAGCGGCGAATCCGATACCTCGCGCTTCCTGCTGGCGGGCGCAGCGCGTTCTTTATGGGTGCGTACCGAACAAGGCCGACTGGCGGAAGCTATGCCTGCGTTGCGCCAGCGGCTAGAGCAATCGCGCAATGTAATCATGGAATCCAACAGCGTATTAAAGTTCCTGCGTCCCGACTTGTACTTAACCGTGCTCGATCCTGGCACCCAGGATTTCAAGAACTCAGCGCGTGAATTCCTGGACCGCGCCGACGCCGTAATTCTGCACGAACCGATGCAAGCGACAGACGCAGCCTGGCAAGGAGTTTCCCTGAAACCGGTAGCCGGAGGCCCGATTTTCCGAATCACGCCGCCGCCGTATGTGTCGCCGGAAATCATAGAGTTCGTGGAAACCCAACTCCGAAGCTCCCACACAGAACTGAGAACCGAGAACTGAGAACCGAGAACTGAGAACTGCCTTTTGTTATCCTTCGGAGTGCGGCAAATTCACTCCAGCGCCTGGTTGTTGGTAGCACTTTCGTCTGTTCTTCAGATCGTCATTTTTCCTCTACCCGGGGTTTACATCCTCTCCTGGATCGCGTTTGCGCCGTTGCTCGTCGCTTTGCTGCGCGCCCGCCCCGCGGGGGTTCTGGAGGCGGACGATTCCGTCAAGCTGCAGCCGGCAACTCCTGGTCAAGCTTTCCTGCTGGCCTACACTTCGGGAATTTTGTGGTACGCCGGCACGTGTTATTGGATCTACGACACCATGCATCAATACGGCGGGCTCAGCGTGCCCTACGCGTTGCTCGCCCTTTTTCTTTTCTGCCTTTATCTCGGTCTTTATCACGGCTTGTTCGGTCTGCTCTTGAGCTTGACGGCGGGGCCGGGTCGCGACAATCGTCTGGCGCTAGTGGCCGCGCCATTCCTCTGGGTCGCCGTAGAGTTGGCGCGCTTCGGCATCACCGGTTTCCCGTGGAATCTTCTCGGCACCGCGCAAGTGGACAACATCTCGCTCAGCCGCATCGCGACGGTCACCGGGGTTTACGGAATCTCATTCGAGATCATGCTGGTCAATGTCGCGGTGGCCGCCGCGTTTCTGGTGCCCAGAAAAAAACGCGCCACGTTACTGATGGCATCGTTGATGGCAGCAGCGGTGCTTCAAGCGGGGCGACTGGTCGATGCTCCCGCTCTACTTACAGATCGCGCCGCGCTGTTGGTGCAGCAGAATATTCCCGTGGATGCCAACTGGACTCGCAATGCCTTCGAACGAACGCTGCGCGACCTGATCGCGCTCAGCGAAAAAGATGTGGCTGCCAATTCTTCCGCCGCGCCATCGGCCGGTAAAGTTGATTTGATCGTCTGGCCAGAATCTCCGGCGCCCTTCTTTAGCAACGATCCACTTTTTCGTGGTCCGGTGAGCGAGATGGCCCGCGCCACCCACAGTTGGGTGGTGACCGGAGCTATCGGGAGCAAAACCGCAACCCAGAGCGGAAGTTCAAATTCCGCGTCGCAGCTCTACAATTCCGCGGCGCTCATCAGTCCTTCTGGCGACTGGACCGCCCGTTACGACAAAGTCCACCTGGTGCCCTTCGGAGAGTACTTGCCCTTCCCCAGGCTTTTCGCCTTCGCCGGTGGCCTGACCAAAGAAGTCGGTGAATTTCAGAGAGGCGAATCTCGCGCTCCGCTGGACGCCGGAAGCGCCCGCCTGGGCATCTTCATCTGTTATGAATCGGTTTTTCCCGGCGAGGTGCGCGAGTTTGCTAACCATGGCGCGGACGTGCTGGTGAACTTGTCGAATGATGGCTGGTACGGCGATAGCGGCGCCTACGCCCAGCATCTGAATCAAACCCGTATGCGGGCTATCGAGAATAACCGCTGGATTTTAAGCGCGACCAATACCGGGGTGACGGCGTCGATCGATCCTTATGGAAGGACGGTGGCGCGCCTTGCCCGCAAAGAACGTGCCGCGCTGGTGGCGCCGTATGCCCTCACTTCGGTAACCACCTTCTACACTCGCCACGGCGATTGGTTCGCCTGGCTGTGTGCGATAATTTCAGCAGGGGCGCTGCTCGCGCGCTTCATAATGGGTAAGCCAATCGGTAAACAAACCGGCAAGAAAGTGGAATCATCGAAATGAATCAAGAGTTGGAACAGGAATACGGATCACTGAGCAAGAAAGTGCACGAACTCCGGGAGTATCTTTGACGCGGCGAAGCTCCGTCCGCAACTAATCGAGATCGAGAAGCAGTCCGCCGAGCCGGACCTGTGGTCCAACCCGCAGCGCTCGCAGCAGGTGATGCGCGAAAAAAAACGCCTCGAGCACCTGCTCGCAACCGACGCCGATCTTGCCCGCCGCAACGAAGACATCTCCGCTTATCTCGACCTTGCCAAAGAAGGTGAAAATGTCGACGCCGACCTGCGCCGCGAGTTGGACTCTCTTGGTGAGCTGGTTGGCAAGCTCGAAACCGAAAGCCTGCTCTCCGGCCAAAACGATCCGCTCAATGCCATCGTCACCATTCATCCCGGCGCCGGCGGCACCGAGTCGCAGGACTGGGCCGACATGCTATTGCGCATGTACCTGCGCTGGGCCGAACGCCAGGGATTCGAAACCGTTCTCTACGATTACCAACCCGGCGAAGAAGCCGGCCTGAAGTCTGCGACCTTCGCGGTCAATGGGGAGTACGCCTTCGGTCTTCTGAGTAGCGAAATCGGCGTCCATCGCCTGGTTCGCATCTCGCCCTTCGATCAGGCGAAGCGGCGGCACACGTCGTTTGCCAGCGTCTTCGTTTCTCCAGAAATCGATGACAGCATCGAAGTGGTCATCAAACCCGAAGACATTCGCACCGATACTTACCGTTCGAGCGGCAAGGGCGGGCAGCACGTCAATACCACAGATTCGGCGGTACGTATCACGCACCTCGCCACCGGTCTGGTTGCCAGTTGTCAGAACGAGCGCTCGCAGCACAAAAATCGCGAACGCGCCATGAGCATGCTGCGCTCCAAACTCTACGAATTTGAGATGGAGAAAAAACGCGTTGCCACGAAAAAGATTGAAGACTCAAAACTCGACAACGATTTCGGCTCGCAAATTCGCTCTTACGTTTTGCAGCCCTACCGCATGATCAAAGATCATCGCACCAAGACTGAAGTGGGCGACGTGGACCGCGTGCTCGATGGCGATTTGCAACGGTTCATCCACGCCTACCTGGTGGCGCGGCGCGGAGAGAAACAGGATTAAATGTGAAACCAGCCAAAGCATCCCGCATGAAGTTAACCGCCGCGAAGAAACCGGAGAAGCTGAAACCCAAGAAGCTGGGCCCGCGCTTCCGGCGCGCGTTCCTGTTTGCCGCAGACAAACATGCGAAACAGGCGCGCAAAGCTTCGACGACTCCTTACATTGCTCATCTGATGGGTGTTTCCTCGCTGGTGCTGGAGTTCGGCGGCGACGAAGACATGGCGATCGCGGCTTTACTGCACGATGTCGTCGAAGACTGCGGCGGCGCGCCCATGCTGCAAGAAGTTCGCCGGCGCTTCGGCAACCGGGTCGCGAAAATTGTCGACGGCTGCACCGATTCCGACATCACTCCCAAGCCGCCGTGGCGTGAGCGCAAAGAAAAATACTTGCATCATCTGAAGAGCGCCGACGCCGAAACCAGGCTGGTCTCTGCCGCCGACAAACTGAATAACATTCGCTCCATCCTCTCCGACTATCGAACGGTGGGAGAGGCCATCTGGACGCGCTTCAACGGCGGCCGCGACGGAACCCTTTGGTACTACCGGGCCTTGCTCGAGGAATTTCTCCGGACCCGGCCCCACCGTTTGATGCGAGAGTTTGAGCTTGCCGTGCACGAACTCGAGGCCGGAGCAAGCCAGGTGAATTAATGCCACGGATGATTGATTTAATTCGTGAATCGAAGCTGCCCTCCAACATGATGCAGTTTGCGGCCAAGGGAGCGTTGTCCGTGCCCCCGGATGAAAATATTCAGATCCTGGTATACATGGCAAAGCACAACAAGATTTTTGGTAGTACCGCCCGATTAACTTTGGCGGGGTGGGACGAAAAGGCTTCGCTGGCCGCCGCTTCCGATCCCAATACTGCGCGCGAAGTACTCGATTATCTGATTGCGCCGGAAAATGTTCGTCCCAAACTTCTGCCCGAATTGCTGAAGAACCCTTCAGTTTCGGAGGGTGAACTGGCGAAGTTTGCCATCTCCGCGGCCACCGAGTCGGTTGCCACCATGCTGCAAAGCCCGCGAATCCTGGCTTCGCCGCTGATCCTGGATGTGCTCCGCTCCAATCCATATCTGACGGCCGAGCAGGCATCCGCAGTTGCGAAGTTGTTGCAGAGCAGCCAGGCTAAGGCTCCAGCAGAACAAACATCAGCAGAACACGGTTCAGCAGAGCCAGGTTCAGCAGAACAAAGTTCAGCGGCGTCCGGCGAAGCAGTTCCAGACCTTCCCGCTGCGACTGAAGGCCATGACAGTCCCACGGAGGGCGACGACGTTCCCGACGAAACTGTCTCCGCCTACCTCGCCGAGCACGCCACCGAAATCGCCGCAGAAAGAGACAAACCGTTCCAGGCCGTGGGCGGAATTTTGGAATTATTGGGCGAAGATTATTTTCCCGTCTCGGAAATCAAGGAAGTCGAGCCGGCCCCGATTGAAGAAAAAGCCGTCGCTGTCGCTCCGGCCACGGCTCCGCGTCCTAAGCCGGCTCCCGTGCCCGCGAAGGCCGCCCAGCGCGACAATACCGTGCAGAAGATCAATCGCCTTGATGTGAAAGGCCGAATCCAGCTCGCGATGAAGGGAAATAAGGAAGAGCGCTCCATTCTGATTCGCGATGGCACCAAGGTCGTCGCGCTCGCCGTGCTCGATGCGCCCAAGCTTTCCGACGGCGAGGTGGAGAAGTTTGCCCTGCAGAAAAATGTGCTGGAAGCCGTGCTGCGGCAGATTCCACTCAAGCGCCGCTTCATGAAAAATTACATCGTCGTGCGCAACCTGGTTTCGAACCCGCGCACGCCTCTTGATCTGGGGTTGACTTTGATGAAGCATTTACAACCCCTGGACTTGAAAAACGTCTCCGCCAACAAGGAAGTGTCCGAGACCGTCCGCAAACTCGCACTCAAGATGTACAGGCAGAAGCTGGAAACGGCAAACCGGAAGTAGGAAAAAACCATGGCATCTTCCCCGCAGCTCGATCCCATCACCGAACTACTGAAGCGCGCAAAAACTATCGCCGTCGTCGGACTCTCCTGCGATCCGTTGCGCCCCAGTCACGGCGTCTCCGCCTACATGCAGAGTCAGAGTTATCGCATCATTCCGGTAAATCCGCAGATCGATGCTTGCCTCGGCGAGAAGGCTTATGCTTCGCTGCACGACGTGCCGGAGAAGATTGACATCGTAAATATTTTCCGCCGTCCTGAGTTTGTAGAGGAGATCGTCGATCAGGCCATTGAGCTGAAAATTCCGGCGATCTGGATGCAGGAAGACGTGGTCCACGAAAAGGCCGCCGAAAAGGCCCGCCAGGCTGGCATTTTCGTTGTGATGGACCGCTGCATCCTGAAAGATCATCGGGCTAGATTCCGTTAGTCTTGGCTTTTAGTCTTCGCGCCCGCCAGGTCTGATTTCTGCCACGGTTTGAAGCCCACGCTGCGCCACAAATCGGCGGCGTCGTACATTTTTCCTCCAGTGAGCGTCAGTTCAACGTTGCGCGTATTGCGAATGTCGGCCAGAGGATCCCCGTCGATCACAATCAGGTCAGCGCGTTTCCCTACTTCAACCGTTCCCAATTCTTTTTCCAGTCCCATGACCCGCGCCGGGACCAGCGTCGCAGCCTGAATCGCTTCCATGGAAGTAAAACCTGCCTGCACGTAAAGTTCGATTTCGCGGTGCAAGCTATGTCCCGGCACAGTCTGATCGGTGCCGGCAACGATAGGAATTCCAGCGTGATGCAGCGCCCCCACAATCGCAACATCCTTCTCAAATACCTTTTCCATCAGATCGGATCGCTCGGTGGGCGGGCCCACGTCCTCAAGTTGTTCGATCAATTCTGGAGCCACATCTTTCACACCCGGTTCAAAACTCGCCGGGGGCTTGGCGCTGGTCGCAGTGAAATACTCAGTTAGCGCGATGGTTGGATCGACAACCGTGCTGTGTGCTTTCAGAAACGAAAGGGCTTTCCGTGCGACCTCGGAATTGAAATCGATGTCGATCACGGCCCTGGCGCGCTCTGCTCTCTTAGCGTCAGCGGGAAGCGGCGCGTGCATAATGTCGGCGATATAACCAATATGGTTGATCTGATCCTGTCCCGCGTCGATCACCTGAAAAGCATTCAGGCCCTCCGGCACGTGCCCGGTGACGGTCATGCCTAGCCGATGCGCTTCCTCGGCGATCACTTTGACCTGATCCAGTTTTACCGAGCTGTAGATCTTCATCTGCTGAAATCCCGCATCGTGATAACGATCGGTCCACAGGCGCGCCTGTTCGGGAGTATCCACTCGTTGCGCACCGATAGCGTAAGGACTGGTCCCGTCGACAATCCCTGCGAGCAGCAACCGCGGGCCGAGGCCGCGATGGTTTGCAATCGCATCCCGCACCGCCGTGATGAACTCGAACTCGTTCCCGCAATCACGCACCGTGGTCACGCCCGCCGCCAGATAAACCGGCCCCCATTCCACCTGCTCGAAGTGTGCGTGCATATCCCATAGTCCGGGAAGAATGGTTTTGCCGCTGACATTGACCACGTTCGCGTGCCGCGGAATCCTGATTTTCGCGCGCGGCCCAGCGGCAATGATGCGGCCCTTTTTAATGACCACCGCCGAATCCGGAACGGTCGCCGCGCCTGTGCCATCAATCAGATTGCCGCCCACCAGCGCCAGCACCTGATCGTTGCTGCGGGAAATTTTCTTCGAATAGTCCGCCAGCGCAGCCATCCCGTCGGCTCCGGCGCGCCCTACAAACGCTCCCAAAGCATCTTCATAGCCTTCGCGAATCGCCTCGAAGTGATCGAACTCGGCGTCGAGGGTGACGGCCGCGACCAGATTGAGACTGGAATCGAACCATAAAGTTTCGCGGCCCCAGATCAAGCCCTCCACCAGATAGCGGCTGAGGGTTTCGCTCTTGCCATTGATGGTGACGGTGTCGTCGCCGCGCGCTTCGATTTTCACTTTGCCTTGGGGGATCGTCGCCAATTCCGCGGGTTTTCCATGCGACGCCCAATAGCGCACCATCAGCATCTGCATGGTCGCGGGAGCATAGCCTGCGATGGTAAAAAACTGCGCCGGAGCGGCAACGTCTTTCCATTCTGTGCGGTTGCGGAAGCGCACTTTGGCCGCCTGAATTTCTACTGCCTGATCGATCTCGGTAGTGCGCGCGGGCTTCCCTTTGATCTCGAATGCTTCCGGCGTCAGATCGGCAGCGCTCCGAAAGCTCGCAGTGAGCGGAACCGGAGTGCCACGGTCGGTGAACTTGAAATCCATTTTAACCGCGAGCGACTTTCCATCCTTCGTGACCTGGTAAGTCTCTTCGCCAATCGGCTGCTCGAATTTGTGCAGGCGAAACTTTCCTTGTTCGACAACGGGCGCGGCTTCTGGGGTGGCCGACTGAGCAGGAAGGAAGCTGTTCAGCAAAAATACCACTGTGGCGACAAAGATGGCGCGCCGGCGGAGCATAACCTTACCAACGATGAGCATGAGCCTCCTCAATACGGGAACCGCGGAATAACTCAACCAGTGATACGCAGGCAGGTTCAAGATGGTTCAGAGCCGCCAGCTTCAAGCTCCGATTTGTCAGGCGCGTTCCGCACGCGGAGTTTGCGGATCTCTTCCATGCGATCGCGAATGCGCTTCTCGATGCCTTCATTGGTCGGCTGATAATAAACCCGGTCGCGCAAATTGTCGGGCAGGCATTGCATGTTCGCGACTTTGCCCTCGACATTGTGCGCGTATTGATAATTTTTCCCGTAGCCCAATCCCTTCATCAGGCTGGTAGGAGCGTTGCGCAGATGCAGCGGCACCGGCTCGGCAGCGGTCCGTTCAATATCGTGCTGCACGTCCGCATAAGCGGTATAAAGCGCATTCGATTTCGGCGCGACCGAAAGATAAACCACCGCCTGCGCCAAGGCCAGATTGCCTTCCGGCATACCAATGAAATCGACCGCATCCCGCGCGGCCATGCAGAGTGAAAGCGCGTTGGGATCGGCCAAACCGATATCTTCCACCGCCATTCGGACCACACGGCGCGCAATATACAGCGGATCTTCCCCAGCCTCGATCATCCGGCCCAGCCAATAAAGCGCGGCGTCGGGATCGCTGTTGCGCACCGATTTATGCAGCGCCGAAATGAGGTTGTAATGTTCTTCGCCAGCCTTGTCGTAGAGCAGGGTCCGCTTCTGCAAGGCATTGCGAATGATGTCGCCGGTAATTTCGGGAGGTTGACTTCCAGCCTGTTCCGCCAGTCCCGCGGCCACTTCGAGCACGTTGTAGGCGCTGCGCGCATCGCCACTGGTATAGCTGGCGATCGTCTTAAGAACATCATCCACCGCCTGCAGCTTCATCGCCCCCAGTCCGCGCTCTTCATCCCTAAGCGCGCGGCGCAAGAGCTGGACGATCTGGTCCTCAGTCAGTGGATGCAACACATAAACGCGGCAACGCGAGAGCAAAGCCCCATTGATCTCGAATGATGGATTTTCCGTAGTGGCGCCGATCAGCCGGATATTCCCCTTTTCCACGTGGGGCAGAAACGCATCCTGCTGGGCTTTGTTGAAGCGATGAATTTCATCGATGAAAACAATGGTGCGGGTGCCGTACTGGCGCGCCCGCTCGGCGTCGGCCATCACCTGCTTGATTTCTTTGATCCCGGCCAGGACAGCGGAAAACTCGATGAACTCGGCCTGGGTGAGACTGGCGATGATCTTTGCCAGCGTAGTCTTGCCTGTGCCCGGTGGACCCCAAAAAATGAGTGAGCCGGTATCGTCGCGATCAATCTGCGCGCGCAGCGGCTTGCCCGGACCGATCAAGTGCTCCTGCCCGGCATACTCCTCAAGCGTGCGCGGCCGCATGCGATCCGCCAGCGGCCGCGTACGGTCGCCGGCCTCCGGAGCATTCGGAATGGATTGAAAAAGTCCCATGGACAAAATTGTTGATTGCTGATTTTCAATCGAAATCAACAATCAGAAGTCAGCCATTGCTCCTCTGCCGCGCCGCCTCATACAATACGATGCTCACGGCCACGCCGGCGTTGAGCGATTCCACCTGCTGCGCATGCGGGATGGAAATAAACTCGTCCATCTTCGCCATCACATCGCGGGGCAATCCTGCGCCCTCGTTGCCGAAGAAGATTGCCGCCGCACTTTTCAGATCTGCCTCATGCAGTGATCTTCCCCGATGCGACGAGGTTGCGATCAGGCGCGCTCCCTTGGCGCGCAGCTTCTCGCATACTTCCTCTAACTTTCCTGAAGCTGATTTTCCGTGAGTGTGAACCATGGGCAGCCGAAACACGGATCCCGCCGAAGCGCGCACTACTTTCGAATTGAACGGGCTGACTGTACCTTCGCCAAGCACGACTCCGGCGCTGCCAAATGCTTCGGAGGAGCGCAGAATCGTGCCCACGTTGCCGGGATCCTGCAAGCCCGCAAGCACGACGATGGGCCCCACGTGCATCCGTTCCAGGACGGCCTCAAGCGAAAACTCCTTGAGCCGCACCAGCGCGGCCACGCCTTGCGGCGATTCGCTGGGCACCAGGCTGTCAAACAATTTATCCGGAAGCAGCAACGTTTCCACCTGCGCCCCGATCTGCGGCAGCAGGCGCTGGGCACGGTCCTGTGTGGATTCGCGAAAAAACACCGCGCTGAAGCGCAGCCCGCTGCGGATGGCCTCTTCCAGAATGCGCAAGCCCTCAATCGCGCAATCCCCAGATTCCGTGAGTTCGGCGCGCAAAAAGGCCTGCCGCAGTTGCTTCACCAGCTGGTTATGGCGCCCCTCAATGCGGCGAAGCCGATGCTGGGGGCTGGAAGTTTCTGGAGTATTTTTCATCCTGAATATGAAGGCATCATACTCCGCGTACCCATCTTGAAGCTCTTTGCCGTATTATGGTACGTTCCACGCACAATATTTCAGGCGAAACCAGGGAAGGAAAGGGCCGTGCGCGCAGAAATCCTAAAGATCAATAGCGAGACTCCGGAGAGTTCACTCGTAAAGTACGCCGCCGATCAGATTCGAGCGGGCGAGGTGCTGGGCATGCCGACCGACACTTTCTACGGGCTGGCCGCCGACCCATTTAACCTGCGCGCGGTCGACCGCGTCTACGAAATCAAGACGCGCTCGCGCCACAAACCGCTGTCGCTGCTCATCGAGAGCGTCGATCATGCCGAAGAATTGGCCAAATCGCTTTCCGAGGAGTTCTACGCCCTAGCCCGGAAATACTGGCCCGGCCCGCTGACCATCATCGTGAAAGCGGGATCGCGTCTGCCCCTCAAGGTGACGGCCAACACCGGCAACGTGGCGCTGCGCGTGCCGAATGCCAAGATTCCGTTGGCGGTGGTCGCGGCCGCGGCCATTCCAATCACCGCGACCTCAGCCAATCTGAGCGGCGCCGCGGAGTGCACCAGCGCCGAGCAGGTGCGCGACCAGTTGCAGAGCCGCATCGGCATCATTGTCGATGGCGGCACTTCGCCACGGGACGTCGCTTCGACAATTATCGATCTCACGGATGAAAATGAGCGCTGGCGCGTTATCCGGGAAGGCGCAATTCCCGCGGAAGAGATCTCCACCTTCTTTGCCAAAGGATGAGCTTTGCCAAAGCCACTTGGCCAAAGCACGACTGACGATTCTGCGGACGGGCATTCGCAACACCACTGGCTGCTAGGCCTGGAAGCGCTGGCACTGCTGGTCCTGTTTGGATTTCTGACGCTGACCGCGCTGCGCATTGTGCGCGACGGTGCGCGACAGGAACTTCATCCCGCCGATGCCATCGTAGTTTTCGGCGCAGCGGAGTACGCCGGCCATCCATCCCCCGTGCTCCGCGCCCGTCTCGACCACGCCTTCGAGCTTTTTCGCCAGGGCCTGGCACCGGTGGTGATCACCACCGGTGGAGCGGCCTCTGATCCCAGCTTTAGTGAAGGTGGCGTGAGCCACGATTATCTCGAACACCGCGGCATTCCCGAACGCAATCTGATTGCCGAAACCCAGGGCTCGGACACGGCGCAATCGGCGGTCCGCATCGCGGTGATCATGCGTGCCAATGGCTTACACAGCTGCATCGCCGTCAGCGACGCCTATCACGTCTTCCGCATCAAGCGCTTGCTGGAGCACGAAGGCATCGGACCAGTCTACGTAGCTCCGCGGCCGGACTCGCGTCCGCATGGCAAGGCGCAGCGCGCCTTCGCAGTCTTTCGCGAATCCTGCAGCTATTTGCTGTGGAAGCTGGGCATGTCGTAGGAAGACGAAACCGTTAGCTAAGGGACGATCTTGAAGACGGTTCCGTCGCCCACGCCGCCGATGTTGGCGGTTCCGTAGAGGTTCCCTCCCGAATCCAGCGCCAACGGCGCAAAGAGCCATCCCCCGTCTGCTCCTCCAGTAAAGCTGTGCAATACGATGAACTTTCCGGCGTGAGTGTATTCGAACGCAACGCCGCAACCGCCATCGTAGGTTTGGCACGTCGTGCCGCCACCGCCTCCCTGATAGGTGGTGCCATACAGGTTGCCGGCTGAGTCGCGGATCAATCCCGCAAATGGATCTGCGCCACCCGCTCCGCCAGTGAAGGTATGCAGCACGGTGAACTTGCCGGCCGCATCCAGTTCGAAAATCGTCCCATAGCCGACCGGAGTGGGCTGGGGCTGGCTGGTCCCGTATAGATTGCCCGCGCTGTCCTGCGCCACGTTTCCCGAGGGCGTATTTCCATCCTTGTAGCCGGTAAATTCATACAGCACGCTTTCCGTGCCCGCAGTGCTGATCTGGAAGACGGTTCCGCAGCCTATCGCCAAGTCAGGCAGGCAATGTTCGTTGATAATGCCGCCGCCTTGGCTGGTGCCGAAGAGCATTCCCGCCGAATCCAGGATCAAGCCTCCGACAGGGTCTCCGCTATCGCCGTGGGCGCCGTCGCAACTGTGCAGCACGGTCTCGGTTCCGGATGCATCCACCATAAATACAGCTCCCCAGCCGTAAACGCCGCCCAGCTTCGTAGTGCCGTAGAGGTTGCCGTTACTGTCTCGGACCACACCGGCCTCGGGAGTGGCACCGTCCACGCCGCCGCTAAAGCTGTAGAGCACGGTCTCCGTGCCAGTTGGAGTCAGCATAAACACCGTTCCGCAGCCGTAGCCCTCGCAGGCGGTGCCCGAAGTTCCGCCCCCATAGGTTGTCCCGTAGAGGTTGCCGGATGCGTCTCGAGCCAATCCTCCCTGAGGATACTTTCCATCTCCGTTGCTTCCGGTAAAGCTGTAGAGAATGGTTTCCTTGCCAGATGGACTCAGCCGGAAGACCGTTCCGCAGCCGCCATCGCAGCTTCCAGTGCCACCTTCAGAGGTGGTGCCGTAGATATTTCCTTTCGAGTCCAGGATTACGCCTCCGTTGGGAAATCCCCCATCGGGCGGGCCGGCGAACTTGTGCAGCACGGTGAGAGTTTGCGCATGCGCTGAGGGCGCACCCAGCGAAGCACAGGCCAGAATGGCGAGTGCCGCGAAAATTGTGATCGACTGATTGGAGCAGAATGAGAATCTCTGGCGCATGGGATACGCTCCTCGAGGTGAAGTTCGCTTTCAATCAACTGCAAAAAACAGGAACCCGGAGATGGCAAGCGGGCAATGGGGAAAGGCGACGCAATCCTAGTCCAAAGACCCATGGGGGCGCAAGATGAAGAAATTTGCATGTAGCGCTCAGGCAGGCTATCCGCTACGTTCGAAAAGGGCTACGGGGAGATGACACCGGCGACGTCAGGAACAAGCTGCATCACGAGCAACTCTCGTGGACTTCAGTAAGTGTCGATGCCGTTGGTGGTGCGGATCCTGAACCACGGATAGTGAAGGTTATAGCGCGAGATGCCGGTGCGCACCTTCATGAAGACGTGTTGGATGCGAACTTCAGTGGCCATATTGCGTTGCAGCGTGAGTTGATCGTGCCGCACGCCAATATATTCCGCGCGGCGGCGGCCTTCGCATTTCTGGTAGTCTCCGCCCTCACGGCAAATCTCATTGCCGTTGCTCCAGTTTTCTTCCCGGAGCGAGTTCACGGTTAGGTTCTGCTGAATGGCTGCGGCCAGGTCTTGGTCGTATCGCTCATACCAGGCTTGCACCACCTGCTCGGTTTCGTCAGGAGAGTGGCTGGCTTTGTACTGGCCGATCGCCGCGATGATTTCGTCGGAGTTCTCGGTACCATCCATCCTGAGCTTGGGCAGGATGTTGGCGGCCGCGTCCATGTCGTCTTCGGTGATTACTTTCTTGGCCTTCGATCCCGCAGCCTTCTTCGAATTTCGCGCTACCGTCCCGAGCGGCTGCTCTTGCCCCGTGCCCGTCGGTTCCGGAGAGGCGGGAGCCACGGGAGTTGGCTGCTGCGCAGCGCAAACTGAAATGCCCAGCGCCAAAACCGCCGCTGGTCCTAGCGAAAGCCGCAGTAGGCCGCCGAATTCTGCGCGGAGAATGGACATAGCCAAGCGTATCCGCCACCCGCGATGGAAAACAGATGACGAAAGTTTCACCACGTTTGTGCCGATGGTGCGGCTGTCGTTGAGAGCTAAATGCAGTCGCTAGAAACTAGTAGCGAGGAGCCGGAAGCTGCCTCTCTACCACCCATTTCTTTCTCGCAAGCCGGTGATGTGTGCAACATGATGCCGGCCATGCCAGGCGTAGAGCGCGAGATTCCATTCCAATGTCACCACCCCGCGTTCGGGATGGCGAAAGTTGCGCTTCCATTCTTCCGGCTGCAACGAACGCAGCAGGCGCACCCAGCGATCATGCAGTGAGTCGAGCATCGCCAACGAAACCTCCACGGGAGTCGCCGGCGTATCCGCCAATCGTGCCCAACGGTCTTCGTCGTACGGCTTAATCGTCGGCTCATCCTCAGTAAGCGCCAGCTTGAAGCGCACGTAGGAGTTGAGGTGGCTGTCGGGAACGTGGTGAACGACTTGACGCACAGTCCAGCCCTCGGGGCGGTAGGGCGTATCGAGTTGCTGCGCCGAGAGCCCGGCTACGGCGGCTCGCAATTTGGCTGGAGCCTGAGCAATCTCTTCGATGAACTTATCTTTCTGCTCTTGGGTGGATGGTCCGTCGAAGCGAAACTTGCCGATGGGATATCGCAGGTCGGTCATAGGATCTCGAGGGTATTATCGCTCATGCCAGTCGTCGCGCGTAGTCCGAATTTGGCACCAGAGCTGCCGGGCCGGAAAACTCGCCTTGTTTTTATGTCTTGTCATCCTGAGCGCGTTCTTTGCGCGCAGGACCTATGCAGTTTGCCGGCGTGCCACCGTGGCGTGCGAAAGCGACATCACGCTGTCGAGTTTGCGGCGGCGGCATTGGTGGTGGGGCGACGAGTGGCGATTGAAATTGGTTCAGGAGTGTTAAGCGCTCTGCGGTTGGAATTGATGGCGTTCGTACCACTCCTCGCTCAAATCCTTCCAGGCTGGATTGGCTGAAACGATAAGCGCGATTTTTTTGATACGCAGCCAGCCCTTGATGCGCTTTTCGCGTTCGATGGCGTTGTGAACGTCTTCGAAGCGCTCGAAGTAAACGAGCCGGTCCAGTCTGTATTTCGCGGTAAACCCTGAACCTGTTCCTGTTTTGTGCTCGCGTACCCTTCGCAAGAGACTGTTGGTGACGCCTGTGTATAAAGTTCTTGAACGGTTCGTCATTATATAGACAAAATACATAGGTCCCTTCGCTAGGTTGTTCCCGACTGCGCTGGAGCTGCCGGGGCTCAGGATGACAAATCTTGCGGTTGCATGTCAGTGACAGATGAACTTTGCAACTGTGGAACACTGCCCAAGTTTCGCATTTTGTCATCCTGAGCGCGGTTTTTTGCGTGAAGGACCTATGCAGTTGAGCGGCGCCACTTGGACAGCGCCAGCAAAAGTGGGCGGGAGGCGTTGCTCTGACGGCGAAACGCGACAACGCGCTGTCGAGTTTGCAGCGGGCGGCGGCTTTGGTGGAGCGGCGGGTTCGTCCTGATGTAGACAAAATACATAGGTCCTTCGCATGGTTGTTCCCGGCTGCGCTGGAGCTGCTGGGGCTCAGGATGACAAGTCTGGGGATGGAATGTCTGTGATGAATGAACTTTGCGGCGGCGGAAAACTTGACCCGCTTTTATGTTTTGTCATCCTGAGCGCGCCTTTTGCGCGAAGGACCTATGCAGTTGTCTGTATTTGCATTCTCAGCTTCGTTCATCTTGGGTTATCCTCTACTGCCTGATCCTCGGGTTCGCCACCGAGTACAACACATCCGTCAAAAAATTCACCGCGACATAGGTTAATCCGATGGCGAGGATGCAGCCTTGCACCAGATAGTAATCGCGGTTCGAGATGGCTTGGATCGTGAGCCGGCCGATGCCGGGCCACGAGAAAATTGTTTCGGTTACGATTGCGCCTGCCAGGAGCGCACCGAATTGCAGGCCCAGCACGGTGATGATGGGGATCATGGCGTTGCGCAGGGCGTGGCGATAGACCACGGTGCGCTCGGGCAGGCCTTTGGCACGAGCGGTGCGGATGTAGTCCTGGCTGAGCTCTTCCAGCATCGAAGTGCGGACCATGCGGGTTAGAATCGCCGCCAGCGCGCTGCCCATGGTCACGGCGGGCAGGATGAGATTGGCGAACGAACCGGCCCCCGACACGGGGAGCCATCCTAGCTTAATGGCAAATAACAGAATCAGAATTGGGCCGAGCGCGAAGTTGGGAAACGACAGACCGAAGAGGCTGACCACGGAGAGCAGGCGATCATCCCAGCGATTGCGGCGTTGGGCAGACCGTATGCCGGCGGGGATCGACAAGATGATGGCGATAAAAAGTGAGGCCAGCGTCAGCTGCAGGGTGTAGGGATAGCGCTGCGCCAGCAGCCGCGTAACGGGTTGGTTGTACCGGAGCGAGGGCCCAAGATCGGCGTGAAGGACTCCTTTCCAATAATGCAGATATTGTTCGCCGAGGGGAGCGTCGAGGCCGTAGGCGTGTCGCGTGGCGGCGATATCGGCTGCGGGCGCGCCTTCGCCCAGCATCTGTTGAATGGGATCTCCGGGGACGAGGTGGATCAGGAGAAAGACGAGACTCACCACCAGCCAGATTACTGGGAGAGTGTAGAGAACGCGTTGGATGAGAACTTTCAGTGGTCAGTGTCCCAGTGGGGTGTGGCCAGATTCGTGGAGTTCGAATAACCGTGGGAGCGCCGAGGTGAAAGCGGGTCCCTCGACTTCGCGTCTTATTCCCATGGGGAATAAGTCGCTTCGGTCGGGATGACAATCTTCTGTTGCGTAACACACGTTAGGAATTAATCTCCCGCTTGGTTTGCGCTTCCGGCCTTGGTCTCGACATTTTCTGGCTTTTCGATTTTCACCCGGGCGATGCGGTGACCTTCCATTTCCTCAACCGTATAGCGATGGCCTTCGTATTCGAAGGAATCGCCGAGGGTGGGGATTCTTTGCAGTCGCGCCAGAACGAATCCTCCCAGCGTTTCGAAGCCGGCATCGCGAGGCAAGAGCAGGCCATGCTGCGCTTCCAGGTCTCTGATATTTTCCGCTCCTTCCAGCACAAGAACCGATTCGTCGCCCAAGTCCGGTTGGGGCGGGGCGATGTCGAACTCGTCTTCGATGTCGCCGACGAGCTGCTCGAGAATATCTTCTACCGTGATCACACCGGCGGTCGAGCCAAATTCGTCGACCACGACGGCAAGGTGCCGGCGGCGATCTTTGAATTCGGCGAGAAGTTCGGAAAGAACTTTGGTTTCGGGCACGACCAGAACATCATGCATAATCTGCCCGATTTGCATGCGCGCGATGCGCGACGCCACTGGTTGGCCAAGATTCACCAATCGGAGCCGCACCCAACGCACCAGTTCTTTGTAATAAAGCACCCCGACGATGTGCTCGGGGCCGCGTTGCTGGTCGTAGACGGGGATGCGCGAGTGCTGCCCCTCGACGACTCGATTCAGAGCGTCTTCGAGCAACAGGTCGGAGGGCAACGAAAAAATGTCGGGCCGGGCAACCATGACTTCGCGGACGGTAATGCTGTCGAGTTCGATGGCGGCGTGAATCATTTCTTCCTGCGACTCGGGAATTTGTCCGAACTGACGGCTGGCAGTGACGATGAGTTTGAGTTCGTCGGGCGAGTGGACGGCCCCGGCGCGCCGGGTTTCGCGGGCACCGAAGAGGCGGAGGACGAATCCTCCGGAGCGGCGCATGAAAAAAAGTATGGGCCGGGTAAGGGTGAGAAATGCTTCCATGGGTGCGGCCACGGCGAGCGCGATCTGCTCGGCGCGCTGCAACGCCAGAGTTTTCGGGACGAGTTCGCCCAGCAGCACGTGAAGATAAGTAATCACGCTGAAGGCGATCACGATCGCGATGCCGTGAGCATAAGCCGCGGCGTGCGGGACTCTCTGCACGAAATGAAGCGATCCGACGAGGCTGGCGACGATGGGCTCACCAATCCAGCCCAGAGTTAGACTGACGATGGTGATGCCGAGTTGAACGCCGTTCACCACTTCGTCCAAACGCTGGTGAAGGCGCTGAACGGTGCGGGCGCCGATGCGTCCGGCGGCGATGAGTTGCTGGATGCGGGTATCGCGGATACTGACCAGGGAAAATTCGGCTGCCGCGAAAAAGGCATTGGCTGCCACCAGGAGAAGGATCAGCAGCACGCGGAGCAGCACGAAGGCGATCATTTATGGGTAATTCTGATGGGTAATTCTAGCAAAAGCAGTTGCCCGTGGGCTTCCGCCAGTTAAAACGCTGACGCGCTTAAGATTGCCTGCGGACCGCCGCATGCCACAGCTGCTGCGAAAATGATCTTATCAGCTAACCTTTTTCCTGTGAGGACGGTCTAACTGGAGGATGGCTCATCCTTGAGGCTGCTTGGTTATCCCCGGTAATCGGATCAAAATCTCTGGAACAAAGGCGAGTCAGGTTGCGTACTAACTGATGAGGGCGCGGGACGGTTCCCTCGCTGCGCTCGATTCCCCGATGCGTTATAGGAGGCAGTTGTGAACGGTAACGGAAATGGCAAGAAGAAGCGGCGCAGACTATTTATTTGGGGCGGGGTTGGGCTGGCGATCGTCCTGCTAATCGTGGGAGGCGTGTTTGCGGCAACCCGCGGCGGGACCAAGATCGATCCCTCGAAGTTGGCGAAGGTGGAAAAGGGCGACCTGGCCAAGAGCGTGGTCGCGACCGGCAAGGTGACGCCGATCACCAAGGTCGAGGTGAAGTCCAAGGCCAGCGGAATTGTGAAAAAACTCTATGTCGATTACGGCGACCGTGTGACCAAGGGCCAGTTGCTGGCGCAACTCGATAAGGCTGAGATCGAAGCGCAAGTGGCGCAGTCCAAGGCGGCGATGGACGCGGCTGAAGCGAACCTGACCAGTTCGCAGGCTGATTTTGAGCGCGCCAAGGTAGACGCGGAAGGTCCGGACGTCCCGTTGTTGAAGCGCGCCTATGACCGCGCCGAAGGTATGGCGAAGGATGGCGTGGTATCGGCGTCTGCGCTGGACGACGCCGAGAAAAACTACGAGATGTCGCTGAACAAACAGAATGTCGCGAAGGCGCAGGTGACCGTGCTCAGGGCGAAAATCGCGCAGTCCAAGGCGCAAGTGGCGCAAGATGCTGCGAATCTCAAGCAATTGGAAGAGCAGCTCAGCTACACCGATATCATTTCGCCGATCGATGGCATTGTGCTCTCGCGCGATGTCGAGATGGGCGATGCGGTCAGTTCGATCCTGGTGCTGGGTTCGTCGGCCACGCTGGTGATGACGCTGGGCGATACCAGCGAAGTCTATGTAAAGGGCAAAGTCGATGAAAGCGACATCGGCAAGGTCTACCTGGGCCAGCCCGCGCGCATCAAGGTCGAGTCGTTCAAGGACAAAACGTTCACCGGCAAGGTCACGAAGATTTCTCCCATGGGTGTGGAGAAGGATAATGTGACCACATTTGAGGTGAGAGTTTCGATTCAGAATCCAGGCGGCGAATTGAAAGCCGAGATGACCGCCAACGCCGAGATCATTCTGGAAGAGCATAAGAACGTGCTCCAGATTCCAGAGGGCGCGATTCTGTATGACAAGGACAAGAAGGCGTCGGTGGAGATTCCCGATCCCAAGGCTAAAGATGGCGAGAAGAAGGTTGCCGTCAACATCGGAATCTCGAATGGAGCCAAGACGGAAGTGTTGAGCGGCTTGAAAGAGGGCGATCAGGTAGTGCTGCAGTAAAGCCAGCTTGGGGAGCCCGAGGCCGGCTTGCGGCCAACTCGCTCCAAGCTGCCGCTATCGATACTTTCATGGAGTACTGACGACATGAACCGACAAAGCATCTCCCGTATGGCTTCCGTTGCGGCGCGATCGTCATTCTTGGCGATGGCGCTGGTTGTGCTGTGGGCTTCGACCTTTGCGGCCGCTTCGACACCGCAGGGACACTTCGAAAAAACCTTTCAGGTGAGCGGAGCCGTCGATCTCGAAGTACAGACGCATTCTGGCGACATCATCGTGCGGAGCGGCACAGCGGGATCGGTGACGGTTCGCGGGAAAATCTATGTTGGCGATCACTGGCTCTTCGGCAATCGCCACGCGGACGTAAGCGACATCGAACAGCGTCCTCCGCTGCGGCAGGATGGAAACAGCGTGCACATCGACTACGTCGATGCTCGCGATATTTCGATCGACTACGAAATCACGGTGCCCGAAGACTCGACCATCCGCACGCGCAGTGGTTCGGGAAACCAGACCATCGAAGGTACGCGCGGCAATGCCGACTTGCAGAGTGGCTCAGGAGACCTGAGGCTCAGCCATCTTACGGGAGAAATCCGTCTGCAAACCGGGTCGGGCGATGTGCGGGCGCGAGAAATCTCGGGTGCGGTCCGTGGCGGTGCGGGCAGCGGAGATATTGAACTGGAGGAGACGGGAGCAGGCGACATCGATTTGCACACCGGCTCGGGCAATGTTGCGGTTCGCGGCATCCAGGGCGCATTTCACGGCGAAACCGGCAGCGGCGACATTACGGCCGAGGGCACACAGACTGGGGCGTGGGACCTTCACACGGGATCGGGAAATGTGCACGTGCGGCTGCCAGAGAACGCCGCGTTCGATGCCAACCTTTCCACCAGTTCTGGATCGGTTGAGGTGGGGCCTGCGATCACGATGACGGTGCAGGGCCGAGTGCAGGAGACACGCAAGCACATCGAAGGCAAAGTGCGCGGCGGCGGCCCGATGCTGACCGTCCGAACAAGCTCGGGCGATATAGAGATTGAATAGCAATGGCTGGTGAATAGTGGTTCGTGGGTAGTGAAACCATCGTTCTTGGACAACACGGTCACTATCCACTAACCACTAACCACTGTTCCTAATTACCTCCGTGCCTTGACTCTGCGGGATCCAACAATTACTTTCGAGACTCTGGGAGTACTTCGTCTTCCCCGCGAGGAAAACTTTGGCACAACGGCCCATCATTACCCTGACTACCGACTTCGGCCTTAACGATCATTATGTGGGCGCCATGAAGGGCGTGATTTTGGATATCGTGCCCGACGCGCAGATTGTGGATATCTGCCACTCCGTGCAAGCCTTTGATGTGCTCGATGGCGCGCTTACGATTTCGCAAGCGTATTCATACTTTCCCAACCGGACGGTGCACGTGGTCGTGGTCGACCCGGGGGTGGGCACGGCGCGGCGTCCCATTGTGGCTTCGTGCGACCAATATCATTTCGTGGCGCCGGATAATGGCGTGCTTTCGCTGATTTACGCGCGCGAGGCGCGCATGCACGTGCGCCACATTACGGCGGAACATTATTTTCTCCAGCCGGTGAGCAACACCTTCCATGCACGCGATATTTTTTCTCCGGTGGCGGCCTATCTCGCAAAAGAGGTGGACTCGCTCAAATTTGGCGAAGAGGTCTCGGATTTTGTGAAGTTCACCGCGCCCAAGCCGAAAACCGCTGATGGCAACCGCTTGCGCGGCGTGGTGCTGAAAGTCGACCGCTTCGGCAACCTGGTCACAAACATCACTCCGCAGGACGCTCCTGCGCTATTTGCGGCTGCGGCTGGTCAGTTCAAAATTGTTGTCGGCTCGCGCGAGATCAGCGAGATTCACAGCTCCTATTCCGAAGGCGGCCCGGGAGAAGTTTTCGCCCTGATGGGTAGCATGGGTTTCCTGGAAATTGCCGCCAATCGTGGAGCGGCAGCGCAGTTGACCGGGGCGGGCAAGGGAACCGAAGTGAGCGTCATTCTCGGCGGCGCTGCCGCGACTGGCAAGGGCGCCTAGCTGGCAAGATAGAGAATTTACTGATCGCCCTAAATTCTCACGAACTCTTGGGCTTGGAGTGGGCGTATTGGTCCATTTCGGCTGTCCATTTTAGAAAGCGCCACATGCTGGCGCGCTCCCGCCACAGAAATTCCCAGAACTCCAGAAAACCAATCTGCGTCATCTTCACGCCGCAGTAGGTCTCGATACGCCACAGCAAATAGGGACTGCGCCACGGGGCCAGGCGATGGCCTTTGGTGGCGTTCCACAGAAAGCGAAGGGAATGGCGCATGGTGTCATCATAAACGTAAACGCATTTCTTCGACTACGCACAATAAGCGTTGTCATCCCGAGCAACGCGAGGGACCTTGGTTCCTGACGCCACCGATGTGCCCGCCCAGGTAACAACCAAGATCCCCATGAGTTCACGAATCAAGTGCAACACCGTACAAAGGGGATGCGATGACAACAAGGGGAGTGCGGCGATCGCGCCAAGCGACGCCGTGTTAAAATCCTGACGCCGCCAGGAATTTCCTTTCATGCCTGATGCCGATGCCCGCCAGAAAGCCGAAGACCGCTACTACGCCGCGCTGGATTTGATGGCCGATGGAAAGCTGGAAGAGGCGGTAGCGGCCTACCGGGAATCGATTGCGGCCGATCCCGCCTTTACCGATGCCATGCACGGGCTGACGCGCGCATTACAGGACCTGCAACGCTACGATGAGGCGATCGGCGTGGCGCAGAAAATTGCGGAACTCGATCCGGAGGACGTGCTGGCGCACACCAGTCTGTCGATGCTGTATCAGAAGAAGGGCATGGTTCCGGAGGCCGAAGCCGAAGGTGCGAAGGCGCGGGTGCTGGGATGGAAGCAGCAGTTGAAGAAGGGCTAAATCCCGGCCAACTCTTGGGCGCCAAAGGGGACAAAGGCAATGAGGGCTGAGGCGCCCATCGACGAGTATGATTGACTCGATGACCGCGCGTTGGGTGAACACGCTCACTGGGAGAACCTGCACGAGTTGCGGCGTTCATGCCGATGCAGGCCGCATCTTCTGCCCAAACTGTCGGGCTGCGCTCCAGACTCCTATACCCCTGATCCCATCGGCTCCCGAAGATCGCACCGTGAGTCCGATGCAGGGCACAATTGCAAAGGGCATCCTATTAGGCTTCCCGCTTTCGGTGCTACTAGACATCGTGCTGGGCGTAGTCATTCGCGACCACGTGATTCACGCAGTCTTGGTCCTCATCGCTCCGGTTTTTCTTGTCGGTATTCTGTTGGTGGCATTTGGGACAGTCTCAAAAAATCGCTGGGGGATCAATACAAAACCGCTGAACTGCCCCGCTTGCGGTTCTCCCGTGCCGCAAGTGCGACAACCGAACTCGTTGGGGCAGGTGCTCTGGGGCGGCGGCAGGTGTGGAAAGTGTGGCTGCGAAATGGATAAATGGGGACGCCTAACCACGCTGACACGTTAGCAGGCCAAACATCGCGATTTCACTTATTTGACCGGGTTAGAGCCGTGCATGAAGGCGACGATTCGGTATCCCAGGTCCTCGCGGGGTAAGGCCCACAAGTTGCGGACTCGGCTACAGCCCGTACTTTTTCATCAAATGACGGAACGATCGGTAGGAAATTCCCAGCAGGTCTGCGGCTTTCGTCTGCACTCCATTGGAGCGGCCTAGCGCATTTTGCAAAAGGGTGCGCTCGATGTTGGCCACATAGCCTTCCATGCCCACACCTTCGGGCAGCACCGCTCCCGGCTCGATTTCAGAAACTCCACCAAATCCCCCGACGCCGGCAGCGGCGGCGCGGGCTTTGGGACGCTCCACGGGTAGTTCGACGTGGAGTTCGTCCGTCGTTTCCAGGGCAACGGCCCGTTCGACTGTGTTCTCGAGCTGGCGAACGTTGCCCGGCCATTCGTATCCGCAAAGGCTATCGAGCGACTTCTGGTTGACCCGCAGGATGCTGCGATTGGCGGCGGCGGCATACTTCTTCAGAAAGTGGTTGGCAAGCAACGGAATGTCTTCGCGGCGCTCGCTCAAGTTGGGTACGCGAATGGGAATGACGTTGAGTCGATAATAGAGATCCTCGCGAAAAAGATTCTCCGCGACGGCGCGGTCCAGGTCGCGATTGGTGGCGGCGATTACGCGCACGTCAATGGGAATTTCGCTGGTACCGCCGACCGGACGCACCGAACGCTCCTGCAAGACGCGGAGCAGTTTCACCTGCATGGCCAGCGTCATCTCGCTGATTTCATCGAGAAAAATCGTGCCTCCGCCGGCGACTTCAAAGAGTCCGCGCTTGTTCTGGGTGGCTCCGGTGAAAGCGCCCTTTAAGTAGCCGAAGAGTTCGCTTTCCAGCAGAGTTTCCGGGAAGGCGCCGCAGTTCACGGAGACGAACGGTTCGATGGCACGGGGAGAGCAGATGTGAACCGCGCGAGCAACCAATTCTTTTCCCGTGCCGCTTTCGCCATGAATCAAAACCGTACTCGCCGTCGAGGCCACCGTGCGAACCGTCTGCTTGAGCTTCTCCATGGCGAGGCTGGAGCCGATGATGTTGTCGAGCGAGTTGTGCGAAGCGGCGTCGCGTCGAAGGGCAAAATTCTGTTTACTGAGGGCCAGCTTCTCCAGCACGCGGTTGATGGCCAGCTTGATTTCGTCGACCAGCCCGGGACTCTTGCGAATGTAATCGGACGCTCCTCCGGCTTTTACGGCTTCGACCGCGGCTTCGTAATCGTCGACGGCGGTGATCAGGATGACGGGAGAATCGGGCGAGACGCGATGGGCGTGGCGCAGCACTTCGATGCCGTCGACGTTCGGCATCTTGATGTCGGTGATGATCAAGTCGTATAGATTGCCATCGATCTTGCTTTTAGCGGCCTGGCCCGACTGCACGGTCTCAACCCGGTGGCCTTCGCGCCTCAGGGCGATATCGAGCATTTCGCAGATCGAGCGCTCGTCGTCGCAGACCAAAATGTTAGCCATGCTGTCTCCCGTCTGCTGCGGCAGCGAATGCTGCAGGAACCGCCACATGCATTCCAGGTGCGTCGCAATCTGCTTCGCGAGCCATGCCGTCGGGCAGAGCCGTGTCCAGTTTTTCGGCGTCGAGACGTCGCAAGCGCAGAACGAAAGTAGTTCCCTGCCCCGGTTTCGATCGCGCCCAGACCTTGCCTTCGTGAGCCTGCATGATTTGATAGACGACGGCGAGGCCGAGCCCGGTGCCGCCTTCAAAATTCGATTGGAAGGGTTCGAAGATCTTTTCCGTTTGTTGCGGAGTCATTCCCGTGCCGGTGTCGGCAAAGCTGATTTGCCAATCGTCGCCCAGGCGTTCGATGGCCACGCGCAAAGTACCGCCCGCGCCCATGGCGCGGACAGCGTTCTCGGCGATGTTCCAGAACACTTGTTTAATTCTGTCGCCATCGGCCATGACCCACGCATCCGCAAAAGGAAAACGGCTTTCAATCGTGATCCCGGTATTTTCGGCGGTCATGCGATGACGCATGAGGGTGAGGGTGTCTTCCAGCAGGCGCACCAGATCGGCCTTCTCGAAGCGATACTGTTTACCGCGGGAATAGGCGAGAAAGTCGGTAATGATGCCGTTCAGGCGCTGCGATTCGCGGGTGACGATGTCGAGCAGATGACGGTGTTCGTCGCTCATTTCCGGGATACCGGAAAGCAGGCTGACCGAACCAGCGATCGAGGTAAGGGGATTTCGGATTTCGTGAGCAATGGCGGCGGCGAGGCGGCCGACGGCTGCCAGACGATCCTGCATGCGGACTTCGCGCTCCAGACGGCGAATCTCGGTGAGATCATCGAAAGCGTAAACATAGCCCAGCGCACCGCGCTCCGGCACATTCAGGGCCGCGACTCGGACTCGAACCGTTTTGCGAAAAGCTTTGGCGCTATCGAAACGAACTTCGGCATGGGTCTGCGACTCGCCGTTGGGCAGAGGATCCAGAAAGAGCTGGGCCACCGGTCTTCCAAGTAATTCTTCGGGCGCGCGCTCCAGAAGTTTTTGCGCGGCGCTGTTAGCCAGCGTAATTCGGCCATCCAGGCTGGTAGTGATCAATCCGCTGCTGATGGATTGGATAATATTTTCGTGCAAAATCTGAAGGTCTTCGAGCGCTCCGCTGGCGTCTTTCAGTTGTACTCGCGCCTGGCGCAACTTCGAGACTAACTGGCCGGCCAGGTAGGCGACGGCGAGAAAGGCAAACAGGTTCACGAAAATAATTCCCTGCAGCGCCTTCAATTCCGGATGCGTGGTGCAGAACGAGTGCACAACGGCGTAATAGTTAAGTTCGAGGACGGAGCCGTAAAGAATGAAGGCGAGCGCGGCGATCAGATAAGCCCAAACCCGCGGCAAAAGAATACCGGCGACGATGATGACCAGCGGGTAGAGGAAATTTAGAGAACTATCCCAGCCGCCGGTTTCATGCACCAGCAGGCTCACCATGATCAGATCGGTGAGGACTTGCAAGGTTGCCTGCACGCGATGCTCTTGCCAGACGGACATCAGAACTACAAAGAAAAGCGACACCGTGTACCACAGCAGCATGGTGCTGAGGAACAGCCGCAGAGGAAGACGCGAGGAGGTAAGCTCGGCGAACGCCAATTGAATGACGAGCAGAAAGGACAGGATCAAAATTCTTACTTTGACCAGCCACGCCAGCCAATTCCGGTCGTCAAATGTGGATTGCATCCTAATTGTCCACGGTTTCAAAGCTTCAAGGTTTCAACTTTCGGAACTGCCTGATTTTTGAAAGCTTGAGACCTTTTTACTTTGAAACCTGCTATTACCCCGCCAACTTCGCGATCATGGCGAACAGCGGCATGTAGAGTGAAATCACGATGCCGCCGATGGAGAGACCCAGCATGCCGATGATGGCGGGCTCGAGCATAGCCAGCATGTCGCGGGTCGCAGCATCGACTTCTTCTTCGTAGAAGTCGGCGATTTTCTGCAACATGCTATCCATGGCGCCAGTAGCTTCGCCGACGCCGATCATCTGGGTCACCATGTTGGGAAAAACTCCGCATTCGCGGAGTGGATCGACGATGGTGCGGCCTTCTTCGATCGCTTTCCGCACCTTCATCAGAGCTTCCTCCAGCACGGCGTTGCCCGACGTTCGAGCGGTGATGGCCAAGCCTTCAAGAATCGGCACGCCCGAAGTAATCAGGGTGCCGAGCGTACGGGTAAATCTTCCTACGGCGATTTTGCGCAACAACGAGCCGAGGATGGGAAGGTGGAGCAGGAATTTATCGAAGTAATAGCGCCCTTGCTTGCTCTTGCGAATTTGTTTCAGGCCGAAGATAACTCCAGCGAAGGCGCCGAGAATGACCCACCAAAAGGTGCCGATGAAGGCGCTCATGCCGATGACGATGCGCGTCGGCAGAGGCAATGCCACCCCCAGTCCGGCAAACAGATTGGCGAAAATGGGAACCACCCACTTGAGCAAGGCGCCCACAATCAACCCGGCGATGCCGACGACCGCGACCGGGTAGATCAACGCGGATTTCACGGCGGCCTTGAGGCGCACGGCTTTTTCTACGTAGGTCGCGAGACGTTGCAGAATGATATCGAGAATACCGCCGGTTTCGCCGGCCTCGATCATGTTGGTGGTAAGGTCGTCGAAGACTTTGGGATAGCCGCGCATGGCATTGGCCAGAGTCGCGCCGCCTTCGACGGTGGTGCGGACGCCGTCCAGAATCTTTCGGAAGGCCTGGTTTTCCTGGTTCGCGGCCAGGATTTCCAGACACTGCACCAGGGGCAAGCCGGCATCGATCATGACCGAGAACTGGCGGAAGAAAATCGCGATCTCCTTGACCTTGACTTTGCCGGAACCGAAAGTAGGCATGGCAAACTCTTTGCCTTTTTCGCGGATCGCTCCGGGGGTAATGCGCTCGCGCCGTAATTGCTGCGATAGCGTCTGCTTGTTGGGCGCGACGCGCTCTCCGGAAACTTTTTGTCCCGATGCATCCTTGCCTGAAAATGTGAAAGTTGGCATGGTATTAAACTCTCCTCATGTCTTGCCTGCTGCATCCCTGCTGACCAAAATCTGGCCCGACCGGGCCGGACGCTGCGAGATGCTATCCCTTCGGTTAGCCCTTCGACGGCGCCGCTCCACGCGCCATCGTCGAACCCCCGCGGTTCGCCAAACTTGCTCCGCGGTTGATCATTTCCTGAAGCTCATCCTGATTGCTCGAACGCTGTAGAGCAGTTTCCAGAGACACCTGCTTCTGGAAGTAGGCCGTGGCCAAAGCCTGGTTAAAGGTTTGCATGCCGAATTTGTCTTGTCCGGACTGCATCGCGGAATACACCTGGTGGATCTTGTCTTCGCGAATGAGATTTCGCACCGCTGGATTCGGAATCAGAATCTCCATGATCATGGCGCGGCCTTTACCCGTGATGGTGGGCAGAAGGCTTTGGCACATGATGCCTTCGAGCACCAGCGAAAGCTGGGCGCGAATCTGCGGCTGCTGGTGCGCTGGAAACACGTCGATGATGCGGTTGATGGTAGAAGTGGCCGAATTGGTGTGCAAGGTGCCGAAGGTCAAGTGTCCGGTTTCCGCAATGCGCAGCGCCGATTCGATGGTTTCCAGGTCGCGCATTTCGCCGATCAGCACCACGTCCGGGTCTTCACGAAGGGCGGCGCGCAAGGCGTCGGAAAAGCTCTTGGTATCGGCGTGCAGTTCGCGCTGGTTGACCACGCAATTCTTGTTCATGTGCACGAACTCGATCGGGTCTTCGATGGTCAGGATGTGTTCGTGGCGTTCGCTGTTGATCTTGTCGATCATGGCGGCCAGGGTGGTGGATTTTCCCGAGCCGGTTGGTCCGGTGACCAGCACCAGGCCGCGCGGCTTGTCACAAAGCTTGCTGACGACAGCCGGAAGGTTGAGCTGGCTGAAAGACTTAATCTCAAACGGAATCAGACGGAAGACGGCAGCGGTGGCGCCGCGCTGGTTGAATACATTGGCGCGGAAGCGGGCGAGTCCTTTTAGACCGAAGGAGAAGTCGAGTTCGAGGCTCTCTTCGAAGCGGTGCTTCTGCGAGTCGGTCATGACGCTGTAGGCCAGTTGCTTGGTCTCGGCCGGCGTCATCTGCGGAAGGTCGAGCGGCACCAGATGGCCGTGGACGCGGATTTGCGGCGGCGAGTTGGTGGTGATGTGAAGATCGCTGCCACTCATCTCCAGCATTCTTTTCAGCAAATCACTCAGCGACAAACCCATGGCAAGTATCCTTCCTGCTTCTTTTCAATTTCTTGTCGTTCGTCGTTGGTCGTTGGTCGCTGGTCGTTGGCCGACGACGAACGACGAACGGCCAACGGCGGGTTAATGAATCGTTTCGCGGGCCACTTCTTCGAGCGTGGTGATGCCCGCAGCTACCTTGATCAGACCGCTGCGCCGAAGCGTAATCATGCCGCGCTCGATGGCCTTCTTTTTCAGCTCGACTGCCGACGCTCCCACCAGCACGAGTTCACGAATTTCGTCGTCCACTTCCATCACTTCATACAAACCGCAGCGGCCCTTGTATCCCGTGTTGTTGCAAACCCCGCAGCCCTTGCCCTTCTGAATCCTGGCATTCTTAGCCTCTTCTGGAGTGAAACCTTCTTCGATCAAGGTTTGAACGGGCACTTCGACGACCTCCGCGCACTCTTTGCAAATCCTCCGAATCAGGCGCTGGGCGCAAATCAAGTGAACCGAAGTGGCGACCAGAAAAGGCTCAATTCCCATGTTCATCAGGCGGGTAATAGTTTCAGGCGCGCCGTTGGTGTGCAGGGTCGAGAGCACAAGGTGTCCGGTGAGCGCAGCTTTGATGGCGATTTCGGCGGTTTCAAAGTCACGGATTTCGCCGACCAGAATGATGTTGGGATCCTGGCGCAAGAAAGATCGCAAAGCAGCGGCAAAGTTTAATCCGATCTGCTCTTTCATCTGCACCTGGTTGACGCCGGCCAATTGAAATTCGACGGGATCTTCGGCCGTCATGATGTTCGTGTCCGGCTGATTGAGGCGCGAGATCGAGGAATAGAGAGTGTTGGTCTTTCCTGATCCAGTAGGTCCAGTGACCAGCACCATGCCGTAAGGTTTGAGAATCGCTTTTTCGAATTTGACCAGCGACTCCGGCTCGAAGCCGAGTTTGGTCATGTCAAGGCGAAGGTTTTCTTTGTCCAGCAAGCGCAGCACGATTTTTTCGCCCCACAGGGTGGGCAGAGTGCTGACACGGAAATCGAGCTGCTTCTTGCGGCCGCCAATGTTCATTTTCAGCATGATGCGGCCGTCCTGCGGCAGGCGCTTTTCGCTGATATCCAGCTTGGCCATGATTTTCAGGCGGGAGGTAATCGCGTCTTTCAGTTTCATGGGCGGCGACATGATGGCCTGCAACACGCCGTCAATGCGAAACCGTACGCGGAATTCCTTTTCGTAAGGTTCAATGTGAATGTCGCTGGCGCCGCGCTTGACGGCATCGGTGAGGACAAGATTGACCAGCTTGACGACGGGAGCTTCGTCGGCGGCCTTCTCCAACTGGGAGAGGGCCATTTCCTGCTCTTCGGCCTGCACTTCGATGTCGGACTCGCTCATCTCCGACATCGACTGCATCACAGTCTCGAGATCTTCTTCCTTTGTGCCCCCCCCGCCGTAGGACTTCTCGATACCTGCCAGGATGGAACTTTCCGAGGCGACGACCGGCTCGATATTGAAACCGGTCATGAACTTGATGTCGTCCATCGCAAAGACGTTGGTGGGGTCGACCATGGCGATGGTGAGCGAAGCGCCCACGCGGCTCAGCGGGAGAATCTGATAACGCTTCGCGGTTTCAAACGGAATCAGTTTGACGACGGCGGGATCGATTTCAAAATACGAGAGATTGATCGCGGGAACGCCGTACTGGCGGGAGAGAAAATTGGTCACGTCCTCGTCGGTCAGAAACCCGAGCTTCACCAGGGCGGAGCCCAGGCGGCAGTTCTGCTCCTTCTGGGCTTTCGTCGCCTGTTCCAACTGCTCTGGGGTAATGATCTTCTCTTTAACGAGAAGGTCGCCCAGCCGTTGCGACATACGTCGATCTCCTATCCACGAGGTGGACCGCTAACCGGCGAAGCTTCGCCGGGGTCGCACAAATTGCTGCTTTTCTTTACTAGGGGAGCAGTTTCTTTGTGGTGACATAAATTGTCACAGTAAGTCGGTTACCGTACCAGTTACCGGAGTACAGCCGTTAGGTAACATGAGCTGGTCACCGATGAGAAAATGCTTAAAACAGGCGCCAGTAAAGCTTTTTAGGCTGAGTTTCTAGGGTACCGAAGGTACTAAAAAGACGACGCGGACCGGCGTGGCGTTCATCGATCGCTGCCGCGCCGCTGCTTTCAGATCTGTCAGGAAGTGATGGTGACGATTTCTATACGGTCGGGCTTACCTTCGTGGTGAACCAGCACCGAGTCATTGCGGCGTTCCAGAAAAAGATCAACCAGGACCTTGCCGCAGCGCAGGTTGCGAATGGAAAGCTGCGGAATTCCTTCAGGAAGAAAAGGCCGGTCAAAGGTAATGCGTCCGCGATCCGACTGTATGGATATGCCCAGACAGCCTTCCAGGATGATAAAAGGCGCCGCGGATGCCCAGGCCTGCGGCGAACAGGCGACGGGATAAAGGGTGGGACCTTCATTGGCGCGACGATTCAGCCCGCAAAACAACTCCGGCAAGCGGTGCAGATCGACCACGCTGCTCAGGTCGAGCAAAGCCAGCAGCAGCTCGCCGGCGTGCTTCTTGAACCCGTAGCGAGCCAGCCCGGCTGCGATTAAAGAATTATCGTGCGGCCAGATCGATCCATTGTGATAAGAGAGGGGATTGTAGCGAGACTCGCCTTTTGCGACGGTACGGATTCCCCATCCCGTAAAAGAGTCAGGCGCGGCGAGAGTTTGGGCGACGCGGCCAGCGCGTTCAGGCGACACGATGCCGGTGTAGAGGCACTGTCCGGCATTCGAGGCGCGCACGCGACAGGGACGCTTGCGGCCGTCCAGCGCCAGGGCGTAAGTGGAAAGTTCTTCACACCAGAACTTCTCTTCGAATTTCGCGCGCAGGTCATCGGCTTGCATTTCAAGAGCGCAAGATTGATCTCTATCGCCAAGAACGCGGCTCAACTTCGCGGCCGCAAGTTTTGCCGCGTAGACATATCCCTGCACCTCGCATAAAGCGATCGGCGGTTGCGCAATCTTGCCGTCGGCGTGAAACATGGAGTCGTTGGAATCCTTCCAGCCTTGCTGCACCAACCCCTTACTGGAGCGCTGGGCATATTCGACAAAACCATCACCATCGATGTCGCCATAATCATCAATCCACTGAAGGGCGCGTTGCACGTTTGGCCACAGATGCTCGAGGGTTGGCCGGTCCGCGGTGCGATCGAAGTATGCGCCCGCCAATATCACGAATAAAGGAGTGGAATCGACGCTGCCGTAATAGCGGCCGAAAGGGACTTCGCCCAGATCGGCCATTTCACTGCGCCGCATTTCATGCAGAATCTTGCCAGGCTCGGATTCGGCAACCGGATCAGTTTTATCGGCTTGGCACGATGCCAGAAACTCCAACACACCTTTCGCGATCGCGGGATTCACCCACAGAGTTTGCAGCGCGGTAATAATTCCATCCCGCCCGAAAACCGTGCTGAACCAGGGAACACCGGCATAGGGATAGTTGCGCTCGGGATTACCCGCAATCATCATTTCGAGGTCGGAGACGGAGCGGGCAATCCAATCGCTGAAGCGTGAATTGGAACTGGTAACCTGGGCAAAGTTGCGGGCGACTTCGTCCATTTCAGTCCGCGCCGAGGCCAGCGCCTTGGTGTAGCCGACCGAATCGCCTGCCACCTGAGGCTCGCAGGAAATCTCCACCTGGACAAGCGCCTCGTGCCTGGGATGGATGACGAGTTCAAATTCCAGCTCCGACTCCGAGACGCGAGCGCCATCGACATCGACTCGAATGACGGTCTGGCGGAACACTCGGTCTAACCCTTCATAAGAGAGAATGGCCGAATTTCGCTGCACCTGGGTTTCGAGGCGCCGGCCTTTTTGCGCCCGCGATGTGCCGCGGACTTCGAAAATGTCGGCGAAGTCGGCATCAAACGAAATGCGAACCGGAACTTCCAGATCTTCCAGCCCGTAGTTAACGAAGGAAATTCGCTCAAAACAGGAGTCCTGCCATAGAAAACGAGAGCGAACCAGATGAAGCGTCCCGCGATGAATCGCAATCGCACCGTTTTCCGACACATCCAGATTGGCGAGGTCGGCGGTAAAGAGAAAATTGTTGGTGGCGACCGTCGAACTCAGCAGCAACGGCTGCGCGTTCCAGAGATTGAGCGAAAGCTTTGACAGATGCCGCGTGCCGTCGTGGTAAAGGCCTTCTTCGCCGAGGCCCGAGGTTTGCACGTCGCCGCGGCGATCGAAGACGAAAAACATCCTGCCATATTTCAGTACGTGAGCCCGGTCATCCGCCGGAGACTGGGTAGTTGCTATGTAGTAGTGGGGGTGGGCGATTCCGCTGCCATCCAATTCAGTACTCCCTCTTCGAGGTCAACGCGCCTCGATTCTGGAACCGCGATTCGCTTATAAAGGTTCAAATAATCTTTCGCCATGCGCTCTGCCGTGAAATAGCGCTCGAAGTGGCGGCGGCACGTGCTGCGATCGATTTCGTCGATGCGGTTCACAGCTTCCACCGCCTGATCGAGGTCGTGAACCAGGAAACCAGCGACCCCATCCGGGATAAGTTCGGTAACCGATCCACAGGGCCGGGCAATGATGGGAGTGCCGCACGCCATGGCTTCGATCATCACGAGTCCGAAGGGTTCGGGCCAATCGATGGGAAACAGTAAGGCCTTGGCATTCCCGAGGAACTCTTCCTTTTGAGAGTCACCGATCTCGCCAATAAATTCAACCAGCGGATGCTGGAGCAAGGATGCAATGTGATCTTCAAAATACTCGCGATCGGCTTTATCGATTTTGGCGGCCACTTTCAGCTTGATGCCGGCGCGGATCGCAATCTGGATCGCACGGTCGAGACCTTTCTCGGGAGAGATGCGTCCCAGAAACGCAAGATAATCGCCGTTGCCGTCGCGCAGTTTTAACGAGTGCGCGGGGAGCCCGTGATGCACAGTTCCAATCCAGTTCGCCCAGGGCAGGGGCTTACGCTGCGAATCGGAAATAGAAATCACTGGAATTTCGCGGAACTCCCGATAAATGGCCGGCAAATCGGGCAGATCCAGGCGGCCGTGCAGGGTCGTTAGGGAAGGAATCCGTTCGCGGCGGCTCAGCGGGAAGTGCAGATAGTCGGTGTGAAAATGGATGAGATCAAACTCCTGCGCCCGGCTGAAGACACGCTCGATCATGGAAACGTGGTGGGCGAGAGCATCTACACAGGTTGAATCCAGCCGGAGCGCTCGCTTGCAACAGGGCACCAGTTTCGCATTCGTCACCGAATCGCCGCTGGCAAAGAGCGTGACCTCGTGCCCCATTTTGACCAATTCCGTGGTGAGCCAAGAGACCACACGCTCGGTGCCACCGTACCAACGGGGAGGAACGCTTTCGTATAGCGGCGCAACCTGGGCAATTCTCATGCAGACGGGTCTCCTTAACCTTGGGATACCCCTCGCCACCGTTTCGACAAAGTCGTTTCGACAACAAAGAAGAGAGGGTCCACAGTCTCTATCCACACAGTAAGGAAGAGCCCAGGGATTTTCCATAAGGCAGGTCCTGTAGACGTATCTAGAGTTCGCCCCACATTCCCAGAGCTGCACTGGCTCGCCTCCAGGTCCCTCAATTCGCTTTGCGAGAGTTCGATCGACGCCTAGTATTTCGGAAGTGGCTCTGGAATGAATTACGCTCGCCGTGCATCCGTCCTGCTGATGTTGGCGCTGTCCTTCAGTTCTGTTGGTTTTTCTCAATCGCTGCGAAAAGCGGCTGACTCTGCCGGTGTGCTCATGGGCGCGGCGGTCCGTCCCTCACAACTCTCAGAGGCTGCCTATGCTTCCACGCTGGCTGGCGAATACAACATGATTGAGGCGGAAGATGCGATGAAGTGGTGGGTGCTGCGGCCGGATCGAAACACTTTTGATTTTCGCCAAGGCGATGAAGTGGTGCGCTTCGCCCAGGTGCATGATATGAAGATCCGCGGGCATTGCCTGGTCTGGGGTCGCTTCAATCCCGATTGGCTTACGCAGGGGAATTTCACGACGCAGGAACTGTCGCAGTTGCTTCACGCGCACATCGAACGCGTGATGAAACACTACGCCGGCCAGGTCTTTGCGTGGGATGTGGTCAACGAAGCTCTGGATGAAAGCGGCGCGGTTCGCGATTCGCTCTGGTATAACCAACCCGGTATCGGACTGGCTGGCAAAGGAGTGGCTTACATCGAGCAAGTATTTCGCTGGGCGCACGCGGCCGATCCGCATGCGCTGCTTTTCTACAATGAGGCCGAGGGAGAAGAACTGGGGCGCAAGTCCGATGCGATCTACGCCATGGTTAAGGATTTCAAGCAGCGCGGCGTTCCCATCAACGGCGTGGGATTGCAGCTGCACGTTCCCAAACTTGAAGTGGACGCACAGGCGCTGGCTGCGAACATCGCCCGGCTTACGGCGCTCGGGGTAGAGGTGCACATTACCGAGCTGGATGTTTCGGTTCCTATTGATTCGACTGGCCACGCTTCTGCCGAAGACCTGTCACGCCAATCCGATGTCTATCGCGACATCATGAGGGCGTGCTTAAACAATGCAGGTTGCACCGCCATTCAGACCTGGGGATTCACCGACAAGTATTCCTGGATCGGATCCCACTCCCATGGAACTCGGGGCCAGGCGCTCCTTTTCGATCGAACCTACCAGCTCAAGCCTGCTTATCGCGCGGTGATGGAGGAACTCTCCGCAGGACGCGCTCCCGAGCACCGATCACCCAGCCATTGATTATCTGGGCACTGACGCCCGAGCTTCCGGATCCGATCTTCGGCACCCGCGTCTGAATTACCTTGCCTGCATCTATAATAATTTGCGGTCCCTCCGCTCCGCAGCAGAGCTGCATTGGAGCGGCCGGCCACCCATATTTCGATTTCGTTGTTCGCAGACCAAGTCTCGCCGACTCAGTGACTCAAATCATCTCAACGCGACCTTCGAAGACTTCCAATCGCAAGCAGGTCATTATCCTGCTGGCGATGTCGGTTTTTTTACTGCTCGCGATTCTGGTATCGCAGACCGCATTTGATCTGACCTTCCTGCGGCCGGGGAATAATCAGCAGATTGTAGTTTTCGCGGCACTTTCGGCGTTGATTTTTTTATTGTTTGTAGCCCTGACGTTCGTTCTTTTCCGCAATCTCTTGAAGTTATTTGCGGAACGCCGCCTGGGAGTATTGGGCTCCAAGTTTCGCACTCGAATGGTGGTCGGCGCACTTCTATTGTCGTTTGTCCCGGTCATGGTGATGTATTGGTTCTCCTATGGATTGATGAACCGCTCCATCGATAAATGGTTTTCAACTCCGGTAGAAGAGGTACGCGCCGATACTCATGCCATGGCGGCGTTGTTAGCGGAATACGCGGCACGGAATGCGCGCGCGGAAGCACTCTCGATTGCGACTTCGTCCGATACGCAGCGCGGCTTTTCAGGTCACGGATTTTCATCCGTGGCGAGTGAATTTCAAAAGCACGAGATCACGCTGCAAGGTGGATTTGCTATTGCCGTGCAAAACGGTAACGCCGAGGCCAGCTTGAATGCACCCGCGGCGTGGCCGTTGTTGAAGGCGAAGCTGCCGACGGCGAAGGTGGCTGCCGATGGCCCGGCAACCTTCACCTGGGCGCAAACCGACTACACACTGGGCAGCGCGCCTGTGGGAAACGATGGCTTGATCCTGGTCGCAATTCCGCTGCCCAAGGCCTTCTCGCAAACCGTTAGTCAGGTGGAAGCCAGCCAGCAGCGCTATTTCGAATTAGCGCACGAGCGCAGACTGGTGCGCCGCACCTATATGGGTTTGCTCCTGCTGCTGACCATGATGGTTTTGTTTGTGACCTCATGGCTAGCGCTGTTTCTCTCAAAACTGGTGACGCGTCCGCTGGCCGCTTTGGCCGAGGCGACGCAGGAGATTTCCCGCGGACGTCTTGATTACCGCATCGACGTAAGCGCCGCCGATGAGATCGGGGACCTGGTGCGGTCGTTCAACCGCATGGCGGAAGAACTGGAGACCAGCCGCCGGCAGATCGAAGCCTCGAGCCGGGATGTGAGTGCCGCGAATGCGGAACTCGATCAGCGTAGCCGACAGATGGAAACCATCCTTGAAAGCATTCCCACGGGCGTGCTCTCGCTCGACGCATCACGCCGCGTAACTCATGCCAATCAAGCGCTGCTGCGAATGTTCCATCCCGAAGGTTTTGCCGCCGGGCAACATTTGCTGCTCGGTTCTCAACTTGCAGACGTATTTTTGCCGGAAGTTCTGGAGGATCTGGAAGCCCTTTTGCGTCGCGCTGACCGCATGGGCATGACCACCAGCCAGATGGAGATGCCTTTGCCGCGCGCCTCGCTGAATGTCGCCGTCACGGTGGCGACGCTGCGGCATCAAGGCGAGCGTTCGGGATATGTAATCGTCTTCGAGGATCTCTCCGATCTCCTAAAAGCGCAGAAGCAGGCGGCGTGGCGCGAAGTGGCACGGCGCGTGGCGCACGAGATCAAGAATCCTCTCACCCCGATTGCGCTTTCGGCGGAGCGCATCCAGCGGCATCTGGAGAAAGGCGCGCCCCCGGAGAAGGCTTCGTTGGATATTATCCGTTCCTGCGCGCAGACTATTGCCGGCGCGGTCGAAACGGTTCGCCGGTTGGTCGATGACTTCTCCACCCTGGCCCGATTTCCGGCCTCCAACCCGCATCCTGCGGATATCAACGAAGTCATCGTGAGCGCGCTGCTCATGTTCGATGGAAGGCTCGACCGGACACGCATCGAAACGGCGCTGGCTCACGACTTGCCGAAAGTTATGGCGGATGAGGAAGCGATCAAGAGAGCCGTCGCGAATCTCGTCGATAATGCCGCCGAGGCCATGCACAATTCAGTCGTGCGCGAGATCCATATTTCGACTTCGCTGGTTGCCAGCCGGGATGCGGTCGAAATCATCATTGCGGATACGGGCCATGGGGTAAGCCGCGAGCTCAAAGAAAGATTGTTTCTTCCCTATTTCTCGACGCGAAAACGCGGCACTGGCCTGGGATTGGCGATTGTGAGCCGCGTGATTGAAGAGCATCATGGATCGATTCGGGTTGAGGAAAACGATCCGGTGGGAGCGCGATTTATTGTGGAATTGCCGGTCGTTTCGGAACCCGCGCTGGTCTCCACCACGGTTCAGCATGCATAAAATTCTTATCGTTGACGACGAAACCGGCATTCGGGAATCGCTGCAGGGCGTGCTGGCCGACGAAGGCTACGACGCTGAAAGCGTGGAAAGCGGCGAAGCATGCCTGAAGCTGCTGCGCCGCGAGAACAGCTTTGCGGTAGTGCTGCTCGATATCTGGCTTCCCGGCGCCGATGGCCTCGAGACGCTGGAAAAAATTTGCCAACTCGATGACGCGCCCGAAGTGATCATGATCTCGGGGCATGGCACGATCGAAACCGCGGTGCGCGCCACCAAACTCGGCGCCTACGACTTTCTGGAAAAGCCGCTTTCCATCGACAAGACGCTCATTCTCGTGAAGAACGCGATTGAGTCGAAGAAGCTGCGTCACGAGAATGTTGATCTCAAGAAGCAACTTCATTTCAAGAGCGCGATCGTGGGAGACAGTATTCCCATGAAGGCGCTGCGCCAGCAGATTACCCTGATGGCGCCGACCAACGGACGCGTGCTGATTTATGGTGAGTCGGGCACGGGAAAAGAACTGATTGCCCATGCCATCCACGGGCAAAGCCTGAGGAAAGACGAAACTTTTGTCGAGGTCAATTGCGCGGCGATTCCTGAGGACTTGATCGAGAGCGAGTTGTTCGGCCATTACAAAGGTTCGTTTGCCGGAGCCGCCACCGACAAGGAGGGCAAGTTTCAAAAGGCCAACGGCGGCACGCTGTTTCTCGATGAAGTGGGCGATATGAGCCTGAAGACGCAGTCCAAGGTGCTGCGCACGCTCGACGAACAGCGCGTCGCACCTCTGGGCAGCGACGAAACGATTGTGGTGGATGCGCGCATCATTGCTTCCACGAATAAAGATCTGGAAGAGGAAATTTCGCGGGGAAACTTTCGCGAAGATTTGTTTTACCGGTTAAATGTGATTCCATTTTTCGTGCCGCCGCTACGCGACCGGAAGGAAGATATCCCGCTCTTTGCGCGCCACTTTCTGAAAGAGTTGGCCGCGACCTACGGGCGACGGCCCCGCGAGATTACCGACGACGCCGTCGAAGCTTTGATGCGCTATTCCTGGCCCGGGAATGTGCGCGAACTGCGCAACGTGATTGAACGTATCGTGATCATGAATCCGCTGACCACCAAGTTTGACCGCAAGCATCTACCCCCTCTGGTTTATCGCGATGGCAACCGGCGCGCCGTGCGTGGCGAGTTCTCCACCCTGCACCAGGCGCGCGATGCCTATGAGCGTGATCTTATTCTCAAGAAGTTGGACGAGAATCACGGCAATGTGACGCGTACCGCCGAAGTGTTGGGATTGGAGCGGAGCCATCTTTACCGCAAAATGAAGAATTTAGGAATTGCGGTGAAGGAGTAGACCCCGCTTCAACCGGTCATCGATTTGAGATGTCATGGGTCCAAGAACCAGGATCCCGCGCTTCGGTCGGATGACAATTCGCCTGCGCTAGCGCTTCACCATGCGGATCTCGGTGCCATTCTTGTGGAACTCGACATGATCCATCAACTGGTTGATCAGAAATATGCCGCGGCCGTGGTTGGAAAAAACATTTTCCCCGACGGTACAACTGGGGATCGCTTCGGGCTTGAACCCGTTGCCGGGATCGCGCACGATGATCAGCACCCCGGTACCTTCTTCCCCGCTTACCAGGCATTCCACGGTTTTGCTGGGATCTTCTTTCGCCCCGTGAACCACGGCATTGGCCAGCGCTTCTTGCAGGGCTAACTCAATATCATCTTCTTTGCCGTCGATGCCTTTCATGCGGCGGATAAGCGCCATGATCTCCTCCACCGCGGGATCGACGGTCTTGCGGTCTGCGGCTAGTGTCACTCGCAAAAGCAAGTGCAACTTATCGGGATCAAAATCTTTTTCGGGAAGTGAATCGTCGATCGCGTCCGCCGGTGGCATAGTTGGGCTCGGATTCAGATTCTGAAATTGCCTAGCGATTCTAGCTGGTTCTGGGCGGATGCGCCACTTCTTGACCCTTCCTTGCTTTTCTGTGGGGCGGCTCCTTCGGGGGCTCGATTACGCTGCCCCGAAGATGTTCCAGTTGCCTTCTCCAATCGAGTTCTTCCACAAAGCCGCGAGATTGGCGCCAGTTCGGTTCTACTTTCACAAAGAGTTCGAGAAAAACTTTGGTGCCGACCAGGCGTTCGAGTTGCAGGCGCGCCGATGTGCCGATGCGTTTCAGCATCTCACCTTTTTTGCCGATAAGAATTCCTTTCTGGCCTTCGCGCTCGCAATAGATCGTGGCGGAAATACGAGTCAACCTCGCGCCCTCCTCAAAGTTATCGACGATCACAGTGGTGGCGTAAGGCAGCTCTTCTTCGGTCTCGACCAGCACGCGTTCCCGGACGATTTCCGCGGCCATGAAGCGAAGCGGTTGATCGGTCACCTGATCTTCGGGAAAAAGCGGCGGGCCGGCGGGAAGCGCGGCGACCACTTCTTTTAACAGTATTTCAATCCCATCGCGCTTCAACGCGGAGATGGGGATGATTGCAAAAAAGGGATGCAGTTTCTTGTACTCCTCAATAAGAGGCAGCAGCTTGGCCTTTCCGCCTTTCAACAAGTCGACCTTATTCAAAATCAGACAGACTTTGGTCTGCGAGTGCTTCAGCATCTGGATCGCGAACTCGTCGCGCGGATCGAGCTTGCGAGTCGCGTCCATGATGAGAAGAACGAGATCGCACCCTTCGAGCGCTTCGCGCACTTCGACCATCATCTTGCGGCCAAGTGAGCTGTCCGGCTTGTGCACGCCGGGAGTGTCAATTAAAACGATCTGAGCCGGGTCGCGTCCTTTAGCTTTTGGCAGGTTGAGGATGCCCTGAATTCGGTTGCGCGTAGTTTGCGGCTTGGGCGAGATGATGGCAAGTTTTTCGCCCACCAGCGCATTGAGCAGCGTCGACTTGCCCGCGTTGGGGCGGCCGAGAATGCATACAAACCCGGAGCGAAAAGGCATAAGAGAGCGGAGAGCGGCGAACTTCGAGCTACGAACTTCCAGCAATGTACGAACGACGCACTCTCAGTATTTCACGAAACACGTGTAGTAGCCGGGTTTAACTCGAAGCTCAAAGCTCATAGCTCGAAGCTTCTCTCAAATCAGCTTCAACTGCTGCGGCTGCACGGCGGTGATGCGCACGCGCTCGACTCGGCGGTCGGTCGATTCGAGAACTTCGAAGCGCAGGCCGTCGTCATTGACGGTTTCACCGCGTTGGGGAATGTGCCCCGCGAGTTCGCTGACCAAGCCTGCGACCGTCGCTGATTCCCTGCCCTCGGGTTTCGTGCCGAACAATTCAGCGAGACGGTCGACATCGGTTCCTCCGGAAACGATGTAGGATTGATCGTTTTCGCGGACGATTTCCGGCTTCTCGTGTTCGTCGCGAATCTCGCCGACGATTTCTTCTACCAGGTCTTCGATGGTGACCAGGCCGGCAACCCCTCCGTATTCGTCGACTACAATCGCCATGCGGATATTATTTTTCTGCATCTCGCGCAGTAGGTCGCTGCCCAGCTTGCTCTCCGGGACAAAGTACACATCGCGGCGCATTAGCGTTTCCAGCGTGCGCGTCGAAGCCTCGCTATCGGGGACCTGCAAAACGTCCTGCGCGTAAACGATGCCTTTGATGTTGTGGATGCTTTCCTCATACACCGGCACGCGCGAGTAATGTTTCTCGCCCAGCATCTGGACGAAGCGCTCCACGGTAGTTTCCAGGGGCACGGCAAACATTTCCGGACGCGGCTTCATGGCCTCGCGCACGGTCTTGCCGCTGAATTCAACCACCGACTGAATCAGGTCGCGATCACCCTCCTGAATAATGCCCTCTTCCTGGCCTGCTTCAATGAGCGCATCGACGGCCTCGGCTGCGGATTCTGGTTCCTCCCGGGTGTTCTGATTGGTGAGCGATGCAACGGATTGCAAAAATCCCAGAACGATGGTCACGGGGAGCACGACATAGATGAGCGCCGTGAGAAGCCACGCCCAGCGGATCAGCCAGACTCCCTTGGTGCGCGAGAAAAAAACAAAGGGAAGAAATTGATTGAAGACGATGACGATCACAATGAGGCTGACCGCGGCTTGCAAGATTTCGTATAT
Organism: uncultured Acidobacteriaceae bacterium; assembly: GCA_963710965.1. Taxonomy (GTDB): domain Bacteria; phylum Acidobacteriota; class Terriglobia; order Terriglobales; family Acidobacteriaceae; genus Sulfotelmatobacter. The sequence goes on from CAVQCP010000069.1 coordinate 55,066, forward strand.
GCTCCAGCGCTGATCGCCGAAGACAGCAAAGCCCACCAGCAGCGCGATGGTCGCGGTGGTCAACTGCTTGAGCACCGACATGGAAAGCGATGCGCGGGCGCGGCTGACGTGCAGTTTCGGTTCGACCCTCTGCTCGAAAACGTCGATGTTGTCCTGAAATTCGCGGGAGAGAAATTTGCCGATCTCCTGATAAACCCGATCGACGTACGAAGCCAGTGCCAGCAAAGCAAGAAGAGGAAGCAGCGCGAGTGCCACGACCCAGTTCATGCGCCTCTCCGTCTGTTCCGACCAGGCTGAGAAGGCGATTGGGTTCGCTCGATCAAGCCGGCTTCCAATTTCATCTGGCGCCTGAGTCGCGCTTCTTTGCGGGCCATCTCGCCATCGTCGCGCTCATGGTCATAGCCCGCCAGATGCAGCATGCCGTGCAGCGTAAGAATCTTTACTTCGATGGCGAGCGAATGTCCGAGACGCTCGGAATTTTGCCGCGCGATGTCGGAGGAGATGGCAATCTCGCCTGCCGCAGCCCTGGCCGTTCCCGCTTTCATGGATAGGGATGAAGATGGGAACGACAAAACGTCCGTCGCTTTGTCCGCGCCGCGGAATTGCCGATTCAGTGACCGTAATTCGGCGCTGCCTGTGACTAGCACGTTCACCGTTCCACGCAATCGGAGCAGACGCCGCACGCGCAACACGAAACGTTCGAGCGTCGAAGAACTGAGTCCCGCGATGCGTCTTTTTAAAATAACCACCTTGTCCCAGTGCGATTGGATGACTTCACAAAAAAGAAGAGGGCCGCTTTCAGCCCTCCTGGTACGTCCAAATCTATTCTCCCGAAGCTTCGCGGGGCCGTTCGATGGCATCTGCGTGGTTCAAATCCGAATTCCGCGAAACTGTGGCATCTGTATTCTTGCCGCCAGAAAGCAACAGCATCTGTTGCTCTGCCACCTGGGTCTTGTGCTCGTCATAGGCGCGGATGATGCGCTGTACTAGGTGATGCCGCACTACATCGGATTCATCGAAATAAGCGAACGTCAAGCCTTCCACGCGCTGCAAGATATCGATCGCTTCCAGCAAGCCGCTGCGCCGGGCGTTGGGCAGGTCGATCTGGGTGACGTCGCCGGTGATCACAGCTTTGGAGTTGAAGCCGAGGCGGGTGACAAACATCTTCATCTGCTCGGAGGTCGTATTCTGGGCTTCGTCGAGGATCACGAAAGAATCGTTCAGCGTGCGTCCGCGCATGAAGGCGATGGGCGCGATCTCGATGACATTTTTTTCCAGATAGCGATCGACCTTCTCCGGATCGAGCATGTCATAGAGCGCGTCGTACAGCGGGCGCAGGTAAGGGTCGATTTTGTCCTGCAATGTGCCGGGCAAAAATCCCAGGCGCTCGCCGGCCTCCACCGCGGGACGCGCCAGAATAATGCGATTCACGCGCTTGGCCAGCAGCGCCGAAATGGCCATGGCCACCGCGAGATAAGTTTTGCCTGTGCCGGCCGGGCCGATGCCGAAAACCATGTCGTGCTTTTCGATGGCTTCGACATAGCGACGCTGATTGACGCTCTTCGGTTGCACCATGCGGCGGCCCAGCGAGCGCTGACGGCCGGCGTCAGCCAGGCCGCGGAGGGTTGCGGTTGAATCCGCAGCCAGGACACGGAGCATGCTGTTGAGATCGCCGTTGTTGAAGGTGAATCCCGAGCGCTGCAGGCTCTCGTAATCGGCGAAGACCTGTTCGGCGCGGGCCACATCGCGGGCCGCACCCTCCAGTTCGATGCCATTCGAGCGCAGGTCAATGCTGATGTTCAGGCCATCTTCGAGCACACGCACATTTTCGTCCCGCGTGCCAAACAGGGTCTCGATGTTGGAAGTAATCCCGATACTTTTCTTCATTCAGTCTCTTTATGTTTTATTTTTCTTTGAGCGAACTGAGAGGAAGACACACTTCCGACGGTTCGCGGGCAAGACAGAATTATGCTTCGAGACGGGACGATACGGGATGCTCATGCCCACAGGGCAGATCACTACCATTACGTAAAGCGTACCCCGGGTTGGGGTGGGAGTCAATGGGCGCGAACAACGCCGCTTGCTTTTGCGGCGACACCTTGCGCGGACGCCGGCACGGCCCGAGCCCTGGCCCATTCCCGCAAGGAATCGATTTCTTCGGCGCGGGTTTTCGAAAGCGGAACCGTCTGGGCCAGCGCGTCCACCAAGTGTTGCGTGGTTAAGGGCAATTTCTGCGAGTAGGCAGCATACAGAGCTCCCTGCAAGGCAGCTTCGATCTCCGCGCCGGAATAGCCTTCGGCGGCTTGCGCGATGCGGTCGAGGTCGAACTCTGCGGGATTTCGTTTTCGCTTCGCTAGCTGAATCGAAAAAATCTGCTTGCGCTCCTGCAATCCGGGAAGATCGACGAAGAACAACTCATCGAAGCGACCCTTGCGGATGAGTTCCGGGGGCATGGCGGTCACGTTATTGCACGTGGCGGCGACGAAGACTGGTGCTTGGCGGTCCTGCATCCACGAGAGAAAGGCCGCCAGCAAGCGCGACGAAACTCCGGCGTCGGACGATGCCGAGTCCGCCCCGCTTCCGGCAAAGACCTTTTCCAGTTCATCGATCCACAGCACGCATGGGGCGAGTCCCTCGGCGACCTGAAAGACCTTGCGAATGCGCTTTTCGGTTTCGCCGACAAATTTGTCGTAGACGGCGGAGGTGTCGAATTTGACCAGGGGCAGTTTCCATTGTCCCGCGACAGCCCGGGCGCAGAGCGACTTGCCGCATCCCTGCACGCCAAGAATGATCACGCCCCGAGGAGGATCGATACCGAACTGGCGTGCCGAATCTTCCCACGCGCCGCGCCGCAGCGCCAGCCAGTTCTTCAAATTCTCCAGCCCGCCGACGCTTGCCAGGGTCTCGCTGGCCTCAACGAACTCCACCATCTCGCTGCGTTTGAGCAAAGACTTTTTGGCCTCGAGCACGTCGGTCACGACTTCCGGCGACAGCGCATACCTAGTCACCAATGCCTGGGACACGGCGCGTTCTGCCTCTTCTTCGGTCAGGCCGCGGAGGTTAGCGGCCATGGCATCCATGCCATTGGCATCGAGCTTGCGCTGCAGGGTGTGCGTCTTGGAAATTCTGGCCAGCGTCTCGTCAATGATCTGCCGGAGCCGCCGCTGGTCAGGCAACGGTAGGTCGAGGAACTCCACCAGCCCGGCGAGTTCCGGAGGAATCTCGATCTTGGGCGCGGTCAGAATCACCGTCCGACGATTGTCGGAGAACTTCTGCCCCACATCTCGCAACCGCCGCACCACCACGGGATCGTCCATGTGGCGATGCAGGTCTTTGAGGATGAAGGCGGCATCGATCGAGATGCCCTCAAGATTGGCCAGCATCTGCGCCGGTTCGCGGCTGTTGTAAAGGGCTTTGGCGTTCTGTTCGATGGAATCCTGGCTGGCGTTGGCTCCGGCGAAACCGCCGCCGCTGTCGAGTCCATCGGTCACCACCTCACCGACGCTGCTTCCGCAGCGCATCAAACCGCTGGCGATGCTCCATTCAAAAGCTGCGAGATTGAGGGCGGCACAAGCGGCCCGCACCAGTCGAACCGACCGCATCTCCTCGACCGTCTCGATCACGACGATCGGCGTCGAAGAGCCAATCAGGATCTTCAATCTCTCCAGAATATCAGGCATATCTGTTTGACCAGTCTGTTCTTACTCTCGTACAATAGCCTATTCGGTACTCACCGGAATATCTCGCTGGACACACGAAGGTAACGAAGCAAACATGGCAAATCATTTTTCGGCGCTGAAGCGCGCCCGTCAGACCACGAAACGCACGGCCACCAATCGCGCCAATACCTCCCGCCTGCGCACCGCGCTGCGCACCCTGCGCGAGACCATCGAAGCGGGCGACAAAACTGCCGCCGAAAAAACTTACCGGGAAACCGTATCGGCCCTCGACAAGGCGATCCAGAAGGGCACGCTGCATGGGAATACGGCGGCCAGGTATAAGTCACGGCTGGGGAAGCGCGTTGGGGCGATGAAGTAGGGTTTGGCGTTGGCCTTACGAATACGACTCCCTCCGCTCGCCTCAAAATCAGACCGACGGAGATCGGGTTTAGCTAGGGGAAGCCTCACCCAGAGGCGAGTTCCTGGTCTGGTATTCTCAGGGCCTTCCGGAGTTCGAAGTGGTGCTCAATTTCCTGTTTCGCGCTGTCAAATAACGCCTCGGCTGCCTCGTCCTCGGTAGTGTGAATTGGCTCGCTCAGTTTGTCATACCAATGTTTTAGGGAGGGCAGGTGGGATTTCCTGTCTGCCGGTAGGCCCTCAGCGTAAGCTTCCATGATCTCCTCGCCAGTCTTCCGCTCCCCTAGCATCCCCGTCTGTCGCCTCGCGAACTGCTCAATGAACGAGCGAAGGTAGAACACCGCCGCCAGCGCCTTCCCGGCGTGCCAAGCAATCATCGCATCCCGGAAAAGTCGGGCCTCCTTCTTGGGAATGTAACTAGGAAGCTCGAGGTGCTCCATTGGAGATCGACCTTCGAGGAACAAGTCCCAGTTTCGCCGCCTGACAAGGAACCCCTCCGGAAGATAATGGCAGTGCTGGCACTGCAGGGCCAAAAAGAAAAGTTGGTTGGTCTGGATATCGGCCCCGGGTAGTTCGGTATCCTCATGCGTTCTGCTCGGCCTCATCAACTCGTTGCTGACGTCCCGGTACCAAATCGGGCGGAATACGTTCTTTTCATCACATTTAGTACAGAATAACCTGACATTGCGAATGACCAAGCAGAGGTCAACAACCTCCTGACCTCCTTCAACCGGAACCGTGCGGAGCTCATTACCGCCGACGGGGAAAAGCCGGCTTCGGCGAAGCTTCTGAATATCGCGCTCAACCCTGTCCTTGAGATCGGGGCTGTCCGCGTGCTCCAATACCTGCGCTTCGATAGGGTCCGGGGCGACACTGACTCTCTGATATAGGTGCTTCGATTCGAGCAGGACCTTGAGCTGCGCTGCAAATTGCTCGTTCAAATCGTGCGTAAAGGCGTTAATAGCCCCCTGGAGAGTAGTCCAGTAATAGTCCGTCGGCTGTGTCACTTTCTTGCTCACGAGCTAGCATCCAGAAGCTGCACTCTCACACCGGCAATTGTTCCTGCATCCATCCTGGCGCTTCGATCTTCGGCTCGGTCGTCAAATCCATTACCAGGCGCTCCAGCACCATGCGTTTGCTCACGGGATTCGAGCGCACGGCTAGATCTGCTTTGGCGACAAGGCGAATCGCGCGCGTCAGATCGCGGCGGGATTTGTAGCGGCGGGCCTGCTTGATGATGTCGTCGGCGGCGAAGGGAGGCACGCGGAAGCCCTGCCAGAGCGCGGCCCACAGCATGCGCTGGTCGCGGACATTGCGTTCGAGGATCACCAGCATCTGGCGGAAAGTTTTGGCCAGCATGTAAATGTGGCCGATGGCGGCTTCTTCGCCTTCGCCCGAAGAGAGAATCGCATCCAGCACTTCGAGGGCGCGTACGCGATCTTTGGAGGAGATTGCATCGGTCAACTCGTACAGTGAGCGCTGCTTGGCCGCCAGCACCATGGTCTCTACATCGCCCAGCGTGATGCGGTTGCGAGCGCCGACGTAGAGCATCAGCTTCTCCAGTTCATTGGAGATCATCATCATATCGCCGCCGAGGGCATCCACCAATTCACGGGCGCCATCGGGATCGATCTTCACCGGCACAGGGCGGCTGTTGCAGAAGTCAGAAATCCAACGTACGGCTTCGCCTTCTTCCACGCGCGCCAGTTCGACGATCCCGCAGAACGGGCCCATGGTCTCGCGGATGCGCTGGTAACGCTCTTTATCCTGCATCTCCATGCGGCGGACGTCGGCGGGAATGCTGATGTGGTCGGCGACGAAAACGATGAGCGCATCGGGATTCGGATTTTTACAGTAGTCCTCGATCGCGCCGATCTTTTCATCGTTCGAGCCGCGACCGAAAAGAGTCTTCACCCCCCGCACAAAAAATACCTGGAACGGAGCCATCAACGAGGGTGTGCGGGCGCGGTCCAGAACTTCGGCGAGATCGGTTTCCGCGAGATCGTATTCGAACAGGCTGAAGTCGCGAAGATCGGGGGAGACGAGGTGCTGAATGATGGCCTCGCGAAAACGCTTGCGGAAAAAAGCTTCGTCGCCCACAAACACATATGCCACACGGAGTTTCCGTGACTCTAGTTCGCTGACAAAGCGTTCGGCTTGAGTGAAGGCGCGCATCAGAAGTTATATATCGCGGCAGAAATCCTGGAAGCCAGCGTTCCGGCGCCAGCATCCCTCCGACTTTAGCATCGCGAGTTCAATTCGCAAAGGGACCAACTCGTTAATTAGTGTCTCAGTTTGAATTTCTTTGCGGGCGTCATCCTGAGCGCAGCCGCTTCTCAGGCGGAGCGAAGGATCCCCCGCCGCACCTGCCTTGTCTACCGGAGATCCCTCACCCGGCTGAACTGCGCCGGGTTTCGGGATGACGCCCCTCCAACTCGGGCAGATTCAAACTGACCCACTACCATTGGTTACTGCAGCCGCTACTATTGCTTCTCCAGAAACTCCATCATCTCGGGCGAATTCCAATTGGTGGGGCCAACCACCTTTCTCCGCAACACGCCCTGCCGATCGACAATGTACGTCTCCGGCCAGCCCGAGGTGCCGTACACGGAGCTGACTCGCTGTTCGGGATCACGCACGGTGAGAAAGTTGACGCCGTGCTGGGCGATAAAACGGCGATAGGCATCGCCATCCACATCGATGCTGATGCCAAGGACCGTTACCCCGCGGCTCCTCAGCCGCTCCTGCAAGTACATCAGTGACGGCAGTTCTTCGACGCAGGGCGGACACCAGGTCGCCCAAAAATTTACCAGCACCACCTGGCCGCGAAACTGGCTGAGCGTCACTTTCTTTTCGGAATCCTGCACCGTAAAGTCGGGCGCCATCTCACCAATACGGTGCGGGCGCGATCTTTCGAAACAGCCTGCATTCAGCACGACCGCGGACAGCGCGGATATAAGACACAGCTTCCGCAAAATCATCTGCGCCATTTAGAAGCCCTCCAGAATATTCGAGACCAGGGTGCGGGCGAAATCCTGCGACAGGCGGCGGAAGGCGGGCGTATCTTCTTCGAAAAAACTTGCCAGATCCTGCGAAACTTCATACTGCTCGCGAAACAGGTACGAAGGATTCTGATACAGCACCTTCCCCTGGCGGTCAGTCAGCGTCACTCTCATGCTCACCACCACCAGAACGGTGGCCGCCCGGCCGGTGGCGGAGTCGTACGTCAGCGGCGAAGAAAACGTCGAGACCACGGTGCCGCGCAGCGTGGCATCGGCCTCTTCGCCGGGCGTGTTAACAATGTGATAATGGGTGCGCGTGGTGAACTCGCGCACCACCGACGCGGTCAGCATCTGCTCGATGCGGTAAGTACTGGTTTGGTTGACGAAGGCCGGAACCGCGATGGTCTTCACGTTTTCGGGAAGCTGCACCGTGTGGCCGGCGGTGTGGTATCCGCAACCGGTAGTTAGAACGAGCCCGGCGAGCCCGAACACCCAGCCGAGTTTCATTGAATCTGTCCAATAGGGCGGGTCGCGATCATGCTCTCGGCGCATTCGACCGCAGTCAGGGCCGCGATGCGCAGGTTGTCAGCGGCCGCCCACAACCACACTATATTCGGCCGCGAAGGTTCTTTCTTGAGCGCAACCAGAATGTTGGCCTGACCGGCTGTGTTCACGTTGCTGGGCTGCGACTCCGGTTCCGAAGTCGCCAGAGTGACGTGATCGCCGGCCAGAGCCTGCGCCAGATGCTCTTGATCCACCGCCTGTTCCATCTCCAGGTAAATGGCGAGCGCATGGCCATGAAACACCGGAGGCTGTAACAACATCACTGCCGGCCGGGGAGCGTCCGGGCCGGCGATCTTGCGATAGTGGCGGCGAATCCGAGCTTCGAGAGAATCCATGGACAACTTGGATTTTGGTCCATAACGCGCCAGCATATTGAATGCGACCTGCTCGTCGAATACATCTTTCGGCAGAGGCTGAAACGACAGCAGGTTGACGGTCTGCTGATGCAACTCGTCCATGCCTTTCTGTCCCTGCTCGGAGGCGGGCTCGAAGGCGGTGGCTACTACGCTGCGAATGGCGCCAGCCTTGCGGGCGCGCAGCAGGAGCAGCGCCAGAGTCACAGCCGTCGAGTTCGCAACCACGCACGGGGCCGGCTGCAATTCAGGTTTCCACATCTCGCCGCGTTCGCGTTCCAGCCACAGCGAACGCACCTGCGCTCCAGATTCCTCCTCCAACGCGCCCGAGAGATCGATGATGGCGCTGCCGGAGTCGCGGGCGCGCTTCCAGTTGTTGCGCGTACACTCCGCATCGGCGGCAAAGAAAGTGAAGTCCACGTGCGTGAACTGTTCGGTGCGCACGCTCTGAATGAAATTGATCTCGTCGCCGGTCGCTTCCAGTTGGCCGATCGATTCGTCATCATCGAGCAGGCGAATATCGACGGAAGGAAAGTTACGCTCATTGAGCATTTCGGCAACTTCTTTGCCTTTAAGCGTGGCTGCGCCCACAATGGCGGATCGAAAAAGCTGCCCGCGGGCGGCGGGAGCCAGGGTTGCAATTTTGGATGAAGAACTCATGAGGTGAGGGAAGCCTCCTTGAAGTTGGGCGGCGGAGGCGGATTGCGGCGTCGAAACATCCACTGCAAACGCCAATACACACCAGAAAATGTGTACAGCAGAGCAATGCCGAACAGCACTGGCTTGGAGAAGAACCAAATGAGAGCCAACACCGCGGCGAGAAGAAGGATCAGACGAAAGGGATGACGCGAGCGGAAGTCGATGCCCTTGAAGCTGTAGAAGCGCCAGGTGCTCACCATCAGATATCCAACGGCAGCAACCATAGCCAGCCAACTGATCGACGTATACCACGAATCGAGCGGCACTCCCGACTGAAAATGAACTACGGCGGCAATCACTCCAGCACCCGCTGGGATGGGCATCCCGACAAAGTATTTTTTTCCGGGACGCCCCGGATTGGATGGTTCCGGGTTGGTAGTGATGTTAAAGCGCGCCAGACGGCTGGCCCCAGCCATCAGAAACAAGAAACAGGCAATCGCGCCGACTTGGGTTAATTTGATGTTCCACTCGGTGAGTGCGACTCCCTGCTGCATGAGATGAAAACCCCAGGTCCAGGCCAGCATCGCCGGAGCTACGCCGAACGTGATCACATCCGCCAGCGAATCCAGTTCTTTGCCAAAATCGCTGGTGGTATTGGTCATGCGCGCGACAAATCCATCGAAACCGTCGAATAAAACTGCGAATCCGATCGCCTTGGCGGCATTATCCAAATGCCAATACGTGGCAGCGCTCGCATGTACAACTTCAAGAATGGCGTAGAAGCCGGCCGCCATATTCCCTGTGGTGAACAAAGAAGGAATGATGTACATCCCTTTGCTCATGCGACGCGGGCGGCGTTGACTGTCTCTCGAATTAGAGATGGGGAGATTCACGTTCCCTGCTAGCGCTTCCCTTCCGCCGCGGAATAATTTCCTGTACTCGTCAGTTCAGGCTTCGGCTGCAAATAAGCGAGCACGCTGGCGCCGCCGCGAACTCGGTCTCCGACTTTTACCTGCAGGGCGGCACCGGCGTCAAACAATACATCCACGCGAGAGCCGAACTTGATGAGGCCGACACGCTGGCCGCGATCGAGCAGGTCTCCAACCTTGGGATTAAAAACTATCCTTCGTGCCAGCAATCCGGCAATCTGTTTGAAGACGACAGCCTGGCCTTCGCCCTCCACGCGCACGACATTCTGCTCATTCAGCTCGGCGGACGCGGGATTCATCGCGTTCAGATACTTTCCACGCTGGTAGCGAACTTCGCTGACGATTCCCGCGATCGGAGATCGATTTACGTGCACATCGAAAACGCTTAGAAAAATGCTAATGCGGGCTTGCTTCTGGCCGTCAATCGATACCACGGAAGCTTCGGTGACTTTGCCGTCCCCCGGCGAGACGATAGCGCCTGCAGCGTCTGGAATGTCTCGATGCGGGTCGCGAAAAAACCAGAGAAAAAACGCGGCCAGCAGAAGCGGCACCACGGCCCACGCAGGCGCTGCGAACCAGCCCACAAGAACCGCTGCGGCAATGAAAGCCAGCCCGTAATAGTAGCCGTCACGAACCATGGGAAACGATCTCCCATTATAGAGCAGAGCGCAGCGGCGCCGGGTGGAACTTAATCAGAAAACGAGCTCCGGACGGGCGTAACTATAAATAAATAAAGGCGCCGATGGGCGCCTCTGGATAGATACAAAACTACTCTGGCGGCGAGCGCCGCAGTCCTGTCGCCAACAAAATTATGCTACGTGCACTCCGAAGTCTTGCTGGTACTGCCGCTCAATCGACTGCATCTGGTCCTTGAGCCGCAGTTTTAATTTCTTGAGACGAACTTCCTCGAGCTTTTCATCTTCGCTGAGGTAACGTTTCTGGGTGAGAGAATCGAGACGGGTGGAATATTGCATATGCTCCTGGGCCAGTTTCCGGAATTCGTCATGGCTGTTCAGAAGCGCGTCTCTCGGAGTCATCATGCAGAAGACCTCCAAACCGGGATTGATAGGCTCAAACTAACACAGCCCCAAGAATGGTTCAATGCCAAGTTTTGGTGCAATCTCGTTCTGAGAACGATTTCATTAAAGCTTTAGCTGGCAAAGGATTGCGGCTTCCGGTGGATCTTTGTAGTAACTCTTACGTAAACCGGTCTCTACAAAGCCCCTCTTGCGGTAGAGGGCCCTTGCGGCATGATTTGACTCGCGGACTTCAAGAATGATCGCGCTTCCGCGCTCATCCCTGGTATCGGCGATCAACGCGTCAAGCAGGCGCGCGCCGACGCCTTGGCGGCGAACCGTGAGAGCAACAGCTAAATTTTCCAGCTCCCATTCGGTGTCAATTCGATGAGCAACCAAGAATCCAAGAGCGGGGATGGGTTCGCCCGCGAGGCCTTGCCGGGGCACTTCTGAATCCGCTTCCACGATCCAGGCGAGTCGGTTCGGCTGCTCGTCGCCGGCGCTTACAAACATCTGATCATATTGCTGTCGAGACCAATGCGCAACGTTGCTGATCTGGCGCTCCAAAGCCATGATCGCGGGAATGTCCCCGGCGGTTGCGCGTCGGATGCGCAGGTCAGTCTCCTCGTTTGTCGAGCATCTCCGCGTCCGTACGGCGGATGTAGTTGGCCTCCAACTGCTCCGGTGTCACGGTTTCGCCCAGTTGAATTTTGCGCCAGCCTAAACGGGCGATCTCAGCCGCGGTGATGGGTGTGAGAGTTGTTACCCACAGTCCTGCTGTTCGAGCCGCCTCGGCCAGAGCAGGATCCGGAGTCACGACAGTCCATCCTTTTGCTTCTGCGAAAAATTCACTTCTCGTGAGCAGCCGCTCTCGGGGATTTTGGCTGGGCGCCGATTGGGGAGCTTCGGACGTTTCATACTCTCCAACGTAGACGTCGCTCCGTCCTGCGTCGAGTACGGCCATGATTTTTCCTGAGAGGATTTTTCCTGACAGGATTTTTCCGGGGACGGCTTCGCCTGGCAGGGCGCTGGCAAATGAGCAAACCTCGAGCAGCGAAACCGCGGCAATCGGCTTGCCCAAAACCTCGGCCAGTGCCTTGACTGCAGCCAGTCCGATGCGCAGTCCGGTGAACGACCCGGGGCCCGACGCGACCGCAAAGCCTCCAATCGCAGTCTTCATAAAACCGTTGCGGGAGAGCAGATCGGTGATTTGAGGAATGAGTTGCGCCGAGAAAGTTCCGCCCGTGAGCGGCGTGATTTCGACGATTTCGACGTCGTCGATGCTGGTAGGCCATTCTCCGGCGCGGGCCAGCGCAATGCTGCCCAGCTTGCCGGAAGTGTCGATGGAGAGAATCAGCATGTTTGTTTGGATGCCGCGCGTGAGGATTGGTGTAAATCCCTGACTGAATTTTCTGGAATTATTCTTGCACCAACTCCAGCAGCACGCCGCCCGTACTCGCGGGATGCACGAAAATGTATTGGTGACCGCCAGCACCGGTCTTGATCTGGTCGGACACAAGGCGCGCGCCATCTTTTTTCAACCTGTCAACCGCTGCCGGCAGATCGGGAACGCGCAGGCAAACATGATGCAATCCCTCGCCGCGCTTGGCGATAAACTTCGCAATCGTCGAATCTTCGGAAGTGGCTTCCAGCAGCTCCAATCGGCTCTCGCCTACCGCGACCATCACCAGGCGAACTTTCTCTTGTTCGACAGTTTCTTCGGGAGAAATGCTGAGCCCGAGCTTCTCATAGATGGATTTCGCCGCCGTCAGCGACTTCACTGCGATGCCGAGATGATCGATTTGTGTCATATGGCTTTCTCAACACTTCGCGCAGCGATCTCCTCCACCAGCGTATAGGGATCGCGCTTATGCTCCGCCACTTCCGCAGCCAGCCGCGCCAGATTGCCATTGCCCAATTGCTCGCGCGCCTTTTCCAGCAGCGCATCGCGCAGCATTTCGGTCAAACGCTCCTGCCAATTTTCCACGCTCTTGTGCAAAGCCAAATTCTCTTTCTGCAAATATTCTTCGTAGCTTGCGATGGCGGCCGCCAGCTCCTCGAATCCCGCCCCTTGGCTGGCCACCGTCTTGACGATCGGCGGCGTCCAGCCATCGCGGCGCATGGCCAGCGATTGCAGCGTGCGAATTTCCCGCTCCACATTTTCCGCGCCGTCGCGGTCGCTTTTGTTAATTACAAAAATGTCGGCAATTTCCATGATGCCGGCCTTGATGGTTTGCACATCGTCGCCCATGCCCGGAACCAGAATCACGATCGTGATATCCGCCAGCCGCACGATGTCGATCTCATCCTGTCCCACACCAACCGTCTCGATCATGATCAGGTCGCGCCCGGAAGCGTCGAGCACCGTGGCCACGTCGGCCGTGGTGCGCGCCAGGCCGCCAAGCGAGCCGCGCGTCGCCATGCTGCGAATGTAAATCCCCGCGTCGGAAAAATGTTCCTGCATGCGAATGCGGTCGCCCAAAATCGCCCCGCCCGTGTAAGGGCTGGTGGGATCGACGGCGATGATGCCCACCGTTTGATTCGCCTTACGATAGTAGCGGGCCAACTGATCAACCAGCGTGCTCTTCCCCGCTCCCGGCGGGCCGGTCAGGCCGATCACGCGTGCTTTGCCACTATGCGGAAATAATGCTTTCAGCAGATCGGACCAGCCCGGAGCCCGGTTCTCTACGGTCGAAATGGCACGAGCCAGCGCGCGGATGTCGCCGGAGCGAAGTTGGTCAATCCATGTCTGGATGTGTTGGCTCAAGCGAACAGTGTAAAGCAGGAGGGAAAGAAACGCATTTTCCAGGCTTGGGGTTCAAAGAGCGTGATCGCGATTTATCATCAGCCGACTAAGGGAGCAGCTGTTCCATGGTGCTCCCTCGAACTCTGTCCCCCCCCCCTCGAACCGTGCAATATCTTTCATCTTGACGGACGCTTTTGCTCGCAATAAAGTGCTTGTCTCGTCGACTCTCTGGATTTACCGCGGGTTTACGGCTCCTCCCCCTTTGACCGTTTGTTGTGATCGCATTCCCGTAAAACGGGATAAAACTATTTCATCGGCGCTTCAAGGAGGATCATGCGCAAATTCAGACTCGCACACTTGACCACTCTGGTGCTTACGTTTTGCACCATGGCGGGGGTTAGCTCATCAGGCCAGACCTACCAGCTCCTGGCCACGTTCGATGGAACGAACGGTGCGCAGCCCCAGTATGCATTCCTCACCCAAGGTTTGGATGGAAATATTTACGGCACGACCTCCAGCGGCGGGACGAACAGTAAAGGCACGGTTTTCCGGGTCACTCCAGAAGGTACGCTGACCACCCTTTACAACTTTTGTGGGCAACCCAAATGCACTGACGGTTCGGAGCCCGAGTGGGGGTTGGTGCTGGCCACCAATGGAAACTTCTATGGCACAACTTACTACGGTGGCGCCTACAACGAAGGCACAGTCTTCGAGATCACCTCCGCCGGCGAATTAACTACGCTGTATAGCTTCTGCGCCCAGGCACGATGCCCGGACGGCGCTTTTCCCAACGCCTTGATCCAGGGAAGCGATGGAAATCTTTATGGGGTCACAGAATACGGCGGCCTCGGCGCCAGCTACGGTTCAGTCTTCAAAATTACTCTGGCCGGAAAGCTGACGACGCTGCACAGCTTCATGGCTTACGACGGTGCCTATCCCACCGGCAGTTTGCTGCAGGCCAGCAATGGAGACTTCTACGGGACGACTTTCATAGGCGGCGACCTCGGGAACGTTGGCACCATTTTCCAGATCACCGCGGCTGGAAAGTTTTCCACGCTGCATAACTTCAATACCTACGACGGGGCATCCCCAACCGGACAACTCGTGCAAAGCTCGAACGGAAACATTTACGGGGCTACGGCGGGCGGTGGGGTCTATAACAACGAAGGCTGCCTCCTCAACGGGTGCGGAACGCTCTTCAAAATCACAACCGGAGGCAGTCTAACCACGCTCTACAAATTTTGTACGGAAGATCCTTCTTGCAACGACGGCGAGGGACCCTACGGAGGCCTAGTCCTGGCTACAAACGGACAGTTCTATGGGACTACCTACGGAGGCGGTTTGGATGGAAACGGATTGATCTTCCAAATGAGCCCTACGGGTAACCCAAAAAACCTCTACAATTTTTGTCCGGAACACAGTTGCGCGGGCGGTGCGTCGTCCTACGCAGGGCTTTTGCAATCCACGAGCGGCACCTTCTATGGCACGACGAACTACGGTGGTGCCGATGGCGACGGGACGATCTTCAGTCTGGCGGACGGCCTGGGCCCATTCGTGAAAACTCTGCCCACCAGTGCCAAAACCGGCGCGACGATCACGATCCTCGGAAGTGAACTGACGGGCACGACCGCCGTGAGCTTTAACGGCGAAGCCGCGTCATTCGCGGTTGTTTCCGCTACCGAAATCACCGCAACGGTGCCGCCCGGCGCTACCTCGGGCACGGTCTCCGTGAAGACGCCCGCGGGAACTCTCGATAGCAATATTTCGTTTCGAGTGATTCAGTAGCAGTTCCGTTGAAGAAGTCCTGTCCCTCCACTCCTCCCGCCCGATGTTTGGGCGGCTTTTTTTTGCATAGACGCTGCGCCGCTGAACTACGCACACGATCCGTGGCTTTGAAACGCTACCGAACTCAAAACCGCGCCGCAGGCAGTCTACTCCTTGAGCAACTGCCGCGCGATCACCAGCCGCTGAATCTCGCTCGTACCCTCGCCAATCGTGCACAGCTTCACATCGCGATAAGTTTTGACCTCCGCCGCCGAACCCCTTACGATAAGTCAGAGGAAACCATGGCCAACATGGATATGATCCCGCTGAAGCCGGAGCGTAAGGCGGAACTGGAAGAGTACGCCAAACGAAGGGGCCAGGAAACTGCTGCGGCTCTCGACGAAGCGCTGGCGGCCTATCTCGAGTGGGAGCGCCAGGACTTCGCAGAAGCGGTCGAGGGCGTCAGCCGCGGCTATAAAGATTTAAGAGCCGGGCGCACCCGACCAGCCTCCGAATTTCTCGCGGACCTGCGCGGCAAGCATGACCTTCCGCGTTAAGACAACGGCAGCGGCCGAGCAAGACGCAGACGCGATCCTTGAGTGGTTGCTGTCCGAAGGTGCCGGGGAGACTGGCATACGCTGGTTTGTGGCCCTGCAAGAGGCCATCGAATCGCTTGCGGAATTTCCGGCGCGTTGTTCTCTTGCCCCGGAGAACGGGGTTTTTCCGTTCGAGGTACGACATCTGCTCTATGGCCAAAAGCCGAACGTGTACCGGATTCTCTTCACGATTGAGGGCGAAACGGTGTACGTACTTCATATCCGCCACGGCCGCCGTCAACCTCTGAGGCATTAAAGCCGCTTTACTCTTTCAGCAACTGCCGCGCGATCACCAGCCGCTGAATTTCGCTCGTGCCCTCGCCGATGGTGCACAGCTTCACGTCGCGATAATATTTTTCGGCGGGATAATCTTTGATGAACCCATAGCCGCCGTGAATCTGTACGCCTTCGTTGGCACACTTGACGGCCACCTCGCTGGCGTAGAGTTTCGCCATCGACGATTCCAGCGTCGTCTTCAGGCCCGCATCTTTCATCGAGGCCGCGCGCATGGTGAGCAGGCGGGCAGCGTCAATCTCGGTGGCCATGTCGGCAAGCTTCCACTGGATGGCCTGAAACTCGCCAATCGCTTTGCCGAATTGTTTGCGCTCTTTCGAATAGTTTAACGCCGCTTCGTACGCGCCCTGCGCCATCCCCAGCGACAGAGCTGCAATCGAGATACGGCCGCCATCGAGCACGCGCATGGCATCGATAAAGCCGTCGCCTTCCTTGCCGAGCAGGTTCTCCGCCGGAATCACGCAATCTTCAAAGATCATCTCAGCCGTGTCGCTGGCTCGCAGACCAAGTTTATTTTCTTTTTTCCCGGGACGAAATCCTTTCGTATCTTTTTCAACGATGAACGCCGAAAGCCCGTGCGTATTGGCGGCGCGGTCGGTCACGGCGATCACTACAATCGCGTCCGCGTAGTGGCCGTTGGTGCAAAAAGTTTTCGTGCCGTTCAGCACCCAGTTGTTGCCCTTCCGGCGCGCCGTCATGCGGGCGCTGCCCGCGTCCGATCCCGAGGAAGGCTCGGTCAATCCCCAGGCGCCGATAAATTCGCCGGTGGCGAGCTTGCTGACATACTTTTTCTTCTGCGCCTCGTCACCCGCGAGATAGATGTGATTCGAGCAGAGCGACGTATGAGCGGCCACGATAATGCCTACCGATCCATCCACTCGCGATAATTCTTCGATCGCGATGACGTACTCGACGTAACCCATTCCGGCGCCGCCGTACTCGCTCGGGAACACCGTTCCGAGCAGCCCAAGTTTCCCCAACTCTTTGATAGTGGCCAGAGGAAATTCGCACGCCTCGTCCCATCTCATGACATTCGGCGCGATCTCGCGCTCGGCAAATTCACGCACGCTCTTCTTCAGTTGCTGCTGCTCGTCGTTCAGTTGAAAATCCAAGATCCCTCCCGTGCCAAGTCGATTTCGATTAGACCATAGCGGAACAAGAGCGAAAAGTTACCCCGGAAAGAAGATGCGAAGAGTGGAAATTACCGCATGAACACTGGGGCTCATCAGTGCAGATGCGTGCTCGCCAACCGACCGTATGGTTTGGCCCTTTTTCAAAATGCCGGAAATTTTCGCACACCCAAATCAGCGTACCAATTCGCTCGCGAAAAGAAATCTCTCAAATACTTCGTTCGAAAGAAGCCTTCCCCGGGATGTTAACCAGATAACGTCACCGCGTTTTTCCATCAGTCCCCCATCGACCAAATCGGCGATCGCGGCGCGAGTTTCGGCAACGGCTGGGTCACCGAATTTCGCGGCGAGTCTTCGCAGATTGACACCCTTCGTTAGACGTAGGCCAAGAAAAAACTCTTCTTCCAAGGCCGCGCGCCAGGAGACAGCGGTTGGTTGCATAGCTGCGCAGCGCACAAACTCTCCGAGTGAATCGGCGGCCGCAAATCGCACGGCTTCGATGGCAGGAGTCGCGGCCGCCAACATTGAGTGCGCGTCCACGCCAAAACCAAAGTAGGGCGCTCTTGTCCAGTACTTCAGGTTGTGTTTCGAAACCGAGCCTTCGCACGCGAAATTCGAAATCTCATACTGCGCGATCCCCGCGGATTGCAATCGCTCGCACGCCTCGAGGTAAAACTCCGTAACGGCTTCCTCATCGGGAACGAAGTGCGCGTGATAGCGCGTGCCGCCGGCGATCAATTCCCGCCCCAGGCGCGATTCTTCATCGATCTCCAGCATGTAGACGCTTACGTGCGGGACGCCAGTCGCGATGGTTTCCGCCAAAGAAAACTGCCAGCTTTCGGGAGTCTGGTGCGGCAGGCCGGCAATCAAATCGATACTGATGTTCGTGATTCCCGCGGAGCGCAACCGCGCAATATCCTCAAGCACGGTTACGCGATCATGAAGCCGGCCGACTGCCGCGGCTTCCTGATCGGCAAACGACTGCACGCCGAGACTCACGCGATTCACCCCGCAACGCAAAAGAGAATCGAGCACGGAACCGGAGAGCGTCCCGGGAGCGCACTCTACCGTAATCTCCGCCTCGCGACTTACATCAAAGGAAGAGTGCACGGCACCGAACATGCGCTCCAGTTGCGCCGCTTCGAGCACCGTCGGCGTGCCTCCGCCAAGATAAATGGAATCGACGCCGCGCTCCAGTTGTCCGCACATCTCCTCGGCAACCTGCGGAGCACGCTCGATGTCCGCACAAACTTGTTCCACATACTGCTCAAACACGGCTCGCGAAAATACGTCGGAGGCAAAATTGCAAAAGCTGCACTTGGTGCGGCAAAACGGAACCGAAATGTAAATGCCGAGAGGCATGAAGAATCATTATCCCACCTGCAATCGGCTTGCCGGCAAAGCTTTTCTATCCTTTCGCCCGCTTCGACCGTCTAATTGAGGTACGCTGATATTGAGGTACGCTGATAAGGGCGCGTCACGCGCTAACTTCGGCGCACGCATCCAATCCGGAAACCACAAAGACACCGATGTCGCAGGAAGAAGAGGTATTAGGCAAAGCTTACGACAGCCGTCTGATGGCGCGGCTACTGAAATATCTGCGCCCGTACCGCTGGCAAGTCGCGATTGCCTTGCTGTCGATCCTGCTGAAGTCTTTCGCCGACGTTCTCGGTCCTTATCTCACCAAAGTTGCGATTGACCGTTATCTCGCGCCCAAGGGAGCGGCCACGGCGACTTCATCGGGCATCTGGAGTTGGCTAAGCCCGCGCGCCATCACCGGCGTCGCGGAGATCGCTGCGATTTATGTGGGGCTGCTGGTCTTTAGCTTCCTGCTTGAATTTCTTCAGACTTACTACATGCAGTGGACCGGCCAGAAGGTGATGTTCGATCTACGGCGCCAGATCTTTCGCCACTTGCAGCGCCTGCATATCGCCTTTTTCGACAAGAATCCCGTCGGCCGCCTGGTCACACGCGTCACCACGGACGTGGACGCATTGAATGAAATGTTCACCTCGGGCGTGGTTTCGATTTTTGAAGATCTATTCGTGCTCTTCGGCATTCTGGGCGTAATGCTGTGCATGAACTGGAAGCTGGCCCTGATCACGTTTGCCGTGCTGCCATTCATCATTTATTCCACCAAGATTTTTCGCGATCGGGTTCGCGACTCCTACCGGCGCATTCGCGTTGCCATCGCGCGCATCAATTCGTATTTGCAAGAGCACGTCAGCGGCATGGTGGTGCTGCAACTTTTCAATCGTGAACGCAAAGCCTACGCCCGGTTCTCGGAAATTAATCGCGTCCACATGGACGCCTATAAAGACGCGATTCTGGCCTATTCGATCTACTATCCCGTCGTTGAAATTCTCTCGGCCATCGCCATTGCATGTGTGATCTGGTTCGGCGGTGGCGATGTGATGCATAACATCACTGCGCGCAGTGTCGCGGTAAGTTTCAACTGGAGGACTTTAGTCGCGTTTCGATTGGTGCCCACGGTCGCATCGATCGGTGTACTGGTCGCATTCATTCAATATGCGCTGCGCTTTTTCCGGCCAATCATGGACTTCAGCGAAAAATACAACATCCTGCAATCGGCCATGGCGGCCAGCGAACGCATCTTCAAATTGTTGGACACGCCGGTGCAGGTAGTGTCACCGCAGCGGACGAAGCGTCCCGAAGGCCGAGGCCGAATCGAATTCGATCACGTCTGGTTCACCTATAGAGATGGAGATGCGGAAACCAAGAATGCTCATGTGGGAGACAACAACGAGGTAGGAAAGAAAAATCATGGCGAGACGACCGCCCTCGGCCGTCCAGCCGAGCATGGTTCGGCGGGCTCTTCACTTGCCACGAGCAACACATCCGACCCCGACTGGGTCCTGCGCGATGTAACCTTTGCCATCGAACCGGGTGAAACTGTCGCCATTGTAGGCCACACTGGCGCAGGCAAGACCACCCTCATCTCACTCCTGCTGCGTTTTTACGATGTGCAGAAAGGCGCAGTGCGTATCGATGGTGTTGACGTCAAAGACATGGATCTTTCGGATCTGCGGAGCCGTTTTGGCGTGGTGCTACAGGATCCTTTTTTGTTCAGCGGCACCATCGGCGGAAATATTCGCCTGGGCACCGAACGCATTCGCGATGAAGATGTAGAGCAGGCGGCCGAAGACGTCAATCTCACCGACTTTATCAAAGCATTACCCAAAGGCTTCGATGAGGAAGTTCGCGAGCGCGGCTCGACTCTTTCCACGGGACAGAAACAACTCATCTCGTTCGCGCGCGCGCTGGCCCACGAGCCCAAGATTTTGATTCTCGACGAAGCCACTTCGAGCGTGGATACGGAAACCGAATTCCGCGTGCGCGACGCGCTCAACCGCATGGTGGAAGGACGCACGTCGTTGATCATCGCTCACCGTCTCTCCACGGTTCAGCGCGCCGACAAGATCATCGTCATGCACAAAGGCCAGGTGCGCGAGATGGGCACGCATCAACAGCTATTGGCTCAGCGCGGCATTTACTTCAAGCTTTATCAACTACAGTACAAAGATCAGGAAATCAATGTGGCGCGGGCAGCCTCGCCCGCGGACGGATTTAGGGAGCCGGAGGTGACGGCCAGTGCGGACGACTAGCAGATGACGCCGGCTAGCACCTGCTGGCGTGCAGGCAAACAAAGACCAAAGTCGCGACCCAGATCAGGCCCAGCCATGCCCAGACGAGAACGCGTTTCGGACTCAGCCGCACCGTGGGTTGAGTTCCGCGAGACACAAACGCGTTGCAGACTTCGCCCATTACACCGCGCACAGTTCCACCGTGAATGTAGGGATCGGTCCCGTCCAGGTCGCTCAAAGACTTATTCAAACGACGCCTCACGGACTCGAAAACAAACCATTTATGCTGCGGATTCGCTTGCGCCCAGGCCACCGCCAGACCGAGTTCAAATGGCATGTTGAACCGGGGGGTGCGTGGCGCGTTTCGATCCAGTTGCACCCGTGACAGATCGTGAATCGAATAGGCGCAACTTTCGATGAGACTAGCGATCCGGTCGAGTCGCCGGTTGCCCGTGATTCCGAGCGTGGCTTGCGGCAGGAAGCTCATCGCACTCAGCGCCGCGATGTAAGCGAGGTACAACTGGGTGAACTGTGGGTCGTACGGGATGTTGAGAAAAACCGCCTCTTTGATTTTTGGCATAGCGCCAAAATGGTCACCAGGTCCCTGAATCGTGAGAACCTGCTACCTCGTCAACGTCTTCGCTCTGCGGGATGGTGTCTTTCCCGTCCGGGCCTGCCTCTTGGGGGACGCCGTGCCGACAATCCGTCCATCAAAATCAACACCTACCCGCGCAAGGATTTTGCGCGCCCTGGCTGGCGGAACTCCGAGGCGCTTGGCCGTCTCCCGGAGAGAGAGCGGCTTGAAATCGAGTTTCACGGGACGTCGCATCGAATTTCACCAGCTGTTTTTTCATTTTATCACGCTCACTTGTGTCGCTTTCGCCGGAGATAATTTTCCATCAAACCATCGCATTGTGTTCCGGCTTTACAATGCTGTCTTGCGAATCCTAATCTCAGCCGGCGAGGCTTCCGGAGAAATGTACGGCGCTCAGCTCATTGGAGCCCTCGAGCGGGCTGCCGTGCGAAGAGTTCCAGAGCTTCGCTCCGCCGGACAGCCGGGGGCGGCTGTCCCCACACCAACCCCACTCGAATTCTTCGGCGTCGGCGCGGAGCGTATGCGCGCCGCCGGCTGCGATACCGTAGTCGATGCCAAAGATCTCTCAGTCGTCGGGATCACCGAAATCTTAAGCCGTCTGCCGAAAATTCTTGGCTTATATCGACATCTGATCAAAGAAGCGGACCTGCGCAAGCCCGATCTCGCCATCGTTATCGACTCGCCCGCTTTCAATTGGCGGGTCGCCCGGCAGATGAAAAAGCGCGGTATCCCCGTGGTCTACTACGTCGCTCCACAGTTCTGGGCATGGCGGCAGGGACGGGTCCGCCTGCTGCGCGATTACATCGACAAAGCGCTGGTGATTTTTCCTTTCGAAGAAAAGTTTTATCGCGAGCGCGGAGTCGATGCCACGTTTGTCGGCCATCCTCTTGCGGAATTGCCGGCCCCAACGATTGAACGCAACGAATATGCCGCGCAGCATAAACTCGATCCCGAAAAATACTGGATCACGCTGATGCCCGGCAGCCGCGTCAAAGAAGTGCGCATGAATCTGCCGACGATTCTGGCAGCGGCAGCACAGCTGAAAAATATGTACGAGTACCTGCTTCCAGTCGCCCCTACGCTTGAGCGCTCCTTCCTAAAGAACCTGATCGATGAGCAAACGGCTGCCGAAAAAACTCCCAGCCTGCAAAACATCAAGCTGGTCGCCGATTCCCTGCCCGCTCTCTATCATTCGCGCGCCGGCATTATCGCTAGCGGCACGGCCACGGTGGAGGCCGCCATGATGAAAACTCCGTTTGTCATGGTCTACCGCGTCTCGCCGCTCACCTACATGCTGGGCAAGCCGCGAGTCAAAGTCCCGTACTTCGCCATGGTGAATCTGATTGCCGGGGAGCAAGTCGTCCCCGAACTGGTTCAACAAGACTTCACCGCCGAAAAAATTGTCGCGCAAATCGCGGAAATCCTCCCGGACGGGCGGTCCCGCGAAAAAATGCTCACAGGTCTGACCCAGGTGAAAGACCGGCTACGAACTCCCGAAGGCCGATTTGCAAGCTCATCTCAGAAGCATCCGGCGGACCGCGCCGCGGAGATTATTCTCGCCCTGCCGCGCCTGTACCCCGAAAGCCGGAGCCGGTAGCGCTTGTGCTCCCGACATCTTTTAGTGGAGAATCTTCATCATAGGGAAAGCGGTTAGTCCCTTTTCCCGGAGACTCTCCTTCATGCAGATTTGCCTTCGGCGCGCCCCCGGCGTCCTTTCGGGTTTCTTGGCGATGTTGCTGCTGGCGTTCGTCGCGCTTTCCTCCTGGGCGGCCGACAAGGGCACGCACCTGCGCGTCGACGATTACCAGATCGAGGCCGAACTGACGCCTCATCTCCATCAGATCTCGGCTCGGGCTACGGTGAAGTTCACGGCGCTGCAGGAGCTCAATACTGCCATTTTCGAGTTGCACAACGACTTGCGCGTAACTCGCGTCCTTGATGAAAAAGGTCAGCCGCTCTCCGCCGAACGGGTTACTCAGGATTCGACCATCCGCGTTCCTCTGCCCAACGGCCTAGCCAAGGGCGCTTCCACTACGCTCACCTTCGAGTACGAAGGCCAACTCGAAAACGCCGATGACAGCCCGGTTCCCGGACTCAAGCTGGCCTACATTGGTGACGACACCAGCTACCTGCTCTACGCCGGACGCTGGTTTCCGGTCAGCGGCTATGGGCTCAATCGATTTACCGCCAACATCAAAATTACACTTCCGGCTCACATGGTCGTGATTGGAAGCGGAAAGTCGACGGTTACGGAGAATCCGCCTTCCAACAAACCGAATACCAATGGCCTGCCCACGAAAACATTCACTTTCTCCTATACCAAGCCGAGCTTTCCGGGTACCATCATCGCCGGCATCTTCCAGGACTACAAAACCGACGAAGCTGGAATGGATCTCCACGTTTTCTTTAAGCCTTCGCATCAGGCTTTGGCCGCCACATACGCGACCACGGCGGTGCAGGAGTTCACCTACTTCGTGACCCTCTACGGCACTCCTTTATCGCAGAAACTCAATGTCGCCGAACTCCCGCCCGACACAGTTCCTTACGCCTGGGCTCCGGAGATCGCCGCTCTTGCCGGTCCATCGATCACCGAAAAAACGAATTACCGCCTGCTGGCGAATGCCATCGCCCACCAGTGGTGGGGAGTTTCAGTAAGCCCGGCCACGAAAGATGACTGGTGGCTGGTCGATGGATTCTCGCGTTACTCCGAGGCGATGTACGTGGAGAACGCGGCCGGCACGGCGGGACTGGAAGAAGTTGTTAAAGACATGTCGGTGGGCGCGCTCGCCTACGATACGGTTCCACTCTCCAGCGCCAGCAAGCTCGATCCTTTCTCCACCGAGTTTCAGTCGCTGGTCACCGACAAGGGCGCGATGATTCTGCACATGCTTCGCTGGGTACTGGGCGAGGACAAATATAACAAGACCATGCGCGAGTTCGCCGAGACCTACGCCGGCAAAGCCGCTACCATGGACGACTTCAAAACCATCGCGGAAAAGAATTACGGCGAGCAACTCACCTGGTTCTTCTCGCAATGGCTGGATTCTACCGGCGCTCCCGAGTTCAAACTGAAATATACGACCTACCGGCTGGGCAACAACAAAGGCTTCCGCGTTACCGGTGAGATTTCGCAGGACCTTGATTTGTTTCGCATGCCCGTCGATCTGCGCATCGACACCGACGGAAAAACGGAAGACAAGAAAATCGAAGTAGTCGGCACCAACTCGGCTTTTGCGGTGGAGACTTTCGGACGTCCGCGCCGCATCGCCATCGATCCAGAGCACCACGTGCTGACAAACACTACGGATGTAAAGCTGCGCTCCTCGATCCTGCGCGGGCAAGCGCTGCAGCAGCAGGGCGATCTGGCGGGCGCTTTAAGCGAGTTTAATAAAGCCCTCGATCAAAACAAGAACAGTTCGCTGGCTCATTACCGCATCGCGGAGATTTTCTTCTTGCAACGCAATTATCAGGCTTCGGCAAACGCCTACCGTTCTTCGATCAACGGCGACGGCGACCCCCGCTGGACCGAAGTCTGGAGCCATATTCAACTGGGCAAGATTTTTGACATCACCGGCCAGCGCGAGCGCGCCATCAACGAATACCGGCAAGCCATTCAGACCAACGACGATACCTTCGGCGCTCTGGAAGAAGCCCGCAAATATCTGCAGAAAGCGTTCGAGCGGCCTAAGGCCAAAGAAGAATAGGCTTTTCGTTAGCGGTGGTTCAGCCGTTCTGGCCGCCGTTTCCCAGAGCCTTCATTTTATTCCGATCCGTCAGCCATCGGGATGCCCGCAGCTCTCGGGCCGGCTCGAACTCCAGCACTTCCGATCGCGAGATTCGGGAATCCGCTTCCATCGCGGTTTCTGCGGGTTGCCGCGTCTGGTTCAGACGGCGACGAACCTGGGGCATGAATGCGGCCCCTCGGCCATAGGCTTCCGCAAAATCAAAGTAAATTTTGTGGAGGGAGTCTGCCTGGGTCGGATTCCGTTGCAGTTGTTGGCGACGCTGAAGCCGTTCTATGGCCGATTCGCCAGCTCCATCGTTCCGGTTCCGAATGCGGGCCACAGCCTTATTGACCACCTTCGCGAATTGCGCTCCGTCTCGACGATCTCGCTTTTCGCGCAATCGCAGTTTCGCATCCTCGACCGAAAACCAGGTGCGATCCCGGTTGGATTCTTTCGGAGTGCTCAACCGGAAAACTTCGCAGAGGTGAGCGTTGACGGCAATTTCTTTTTCCGCGGAACGGCCGGATTTTCTCTCATCCCCGCGCTTGCGGCGAATGTATTGCACGAACGGCGTTTCTTCGATACGGCCGTGCACACCCGCCTCTTCGAATGCCTCGAGCGCCGCGGCCTGCGCGTGCGTGAGTCCCGGCTCTGCGCTGCCTTTGGGAAAAGTCCATCGCCGGCTGGCGCGAGTCCGAACCAGTAGAAACTCGATATGGCCGGCGCGCACTTGGTAGCAAACCGCCGCCACTTGTTCACAATCGCGCAGTTTCCGAAGGTGCGCCAGCCGAACGAACTTTTCAACGGGCTGATTCCGTCGATAGGCCGAACTCAAATCAGTCGTACGCAATGGTTGAACATTTCTCGCGCGGGCGGTCATCGCATTAGAGTGCCCCATACCATCGGCCATGCCTAGAGCACAGCTTGGTTCGTGGCGAAAGGCTTGCCGGACGCGCCGCTCGCCGGAATCCTTCTACACACTTGCGGGACTGGCTTCAGGCAAGACAATATTCATGATCGGCGGCGCAATCCGCCGGCGGGAGATTCTGCTTGGAAACGATGCATTGCCTGCGCTGCAATCGCGAACTTGAAAGCGGACAGAAATCCGTCGCCCTCTATATGTTCGCGCAGACGGTCGGTATCAAGCCGCGCCAGAAGTCGACCGCGCATCGTATCTCGTTCTGCCCGCAATGCGCCGTGTCGCTGGCCATGGGGCCTCCCCCGGAAGGCGCGCTCAACATGGCCGCATGGGATATGATCCGCGACCTCGTCGGCTCCGACCCAGCCCTCAACCAAGCAGCGTGGGAAAACCTGAGCGGAGTCTCAGGCTTGCTGCCCGCAACCGGCACCGATGGGCCCGCTCGCTCGGCGTCCTCGGGCGGGTACTTCGAGTTCTAATGCGGCGATACAAAAGTCAGAGCGGCAAAGCTACCGCTCGATCCATTGCTTGGCCGCCGCGACCGACCTGAAAATCGAGAAGCTCCGTTGGGTTCGCCAGATCTTGTGCATGCGGGCCGCATGGTGCTGGATTTCGTTCCGCACGACAAAGGCTCGCTTAGCCTCGCGTGAGAACGGGTCGATTTCATCGGCCAAGCGAATGAATTCTTCCGGCTTCAAATCAAGCTCTTCGACTTCGCTCAAGTCTACGATCTCGGAGAACCCAGGTTCAAAGCGGGGATCCGCCCGCAGCGATGCCGCATACTTTTCAATAGAGTACACAGTCACCCTCTTGCAGAACTTGACTGACACCAGCCGCCGTACCGCGTCCAACAAGTAATTTGCTGGTGCGCCGGCTCTGTCTGAAGTTTGCTGGTTACGAACTGCGCTGAAACCCGGTGTGTCCCCGAGAGTACTCATTACCTTCAGTCCTCGTTGTGGAGGCGCTACACCTCCCTTCGGGTATTATCGGCACAAAAATTGCAAACCTTTAAAGCCGTCTGGTCGACGGCTCACCTTTTCGTTCACGCCCTGTCTAAGAATCAACAACAGCGGAACTTCGTTCGACCTAACTGCGTACTACCGAGCAGATGATCGAGCAGAAAACGCTTCGGGCGGGATTGAGACCCCTCGCCCGGACGTTGAGCAAACCCCCACGCACCCCTCCGGAGCGTGGGGATTTCCGCGTGGCGCCAAGACGAGACCGTAGCGCCGACGTCAAGCCGGACCGAGCGAGCGTGTAGCGCCGGCAGCCTGCCCTGAACGTAGCCGAAGGGTCCCGCCGGCTGTTGCGAGCGCATCTTGCGCTCGCCCCCGCCATCTTCAGAAGTTCGTCTGCTTTACAATTCTTTTGTGTCGCAAACCACAGCTACTCGCCTCGACCGAGTTCTCGCGCAATTGCGCCTCTACGAGCATCCCCTGCTGAACTTTTCGGCGCGGGCAAAGAACGATGGCGTGGAAGTCATCATCCAATTCAAAGATGCGTCGGTTCCGGTGCATACGTACTATTTCGATCTCCATCCCCGCGACCTCGATCACCCTCAATTCGAATGGAGCTTCCAGCGCCAACTCTACGACGCGCTCCACGACTACTTCATGGAAATGTTCATCCGCACGCCGCAGGATCGCGCCGAGCGCCGCGAGAAGGGCTTGTGAACTCGCTGCGGCAAAAAATCGAGCAGGAAATTCGCGAGCGCGGGCCGATTCCCTTCTCGCGCTACATGGAACTCTGCCTCTACCATCCCGAACTCGGGTATTACTCCCGCAGCACCGAGCAGTTCGGCAAGGCTGGCGATTTCTATACATCGAGTGACGTCCATGCCGTTTTCGGACGTCTTCTGGCTCGCCAGTTTGACGAAATGTGGCGCGCGCTGGGTTCGCCCGCGCATCTCGAACTGATCGAACTCGGTCCCGGCCGCGGATTATTTGCGCAGGATGTCTTCGATTGGTCAGAGAAAAAGTTTCCCGATTTCTTCCGCGCGCTGCATTATGTTCTGGTGGAAAGCTCACCCGCGCTACGCGGACGGATCGAACAAACTCTAGGCAAGCACTTCGAAGCGGGCAAAGCGGAATTTCGCGCGCTCGATTCCCTGGGCGAAAATTCCGGCACAATCGTCTTCGCCAACGAATTCTTTGACGCGCTCCCGGCCGAAGTTCTCAGCCGGAAAGGTTCGCTGCGCATCGATGCACGTGATGGTCGCTTCGTCGAAACCTGGGAGCCAGGTTCTGCCGAAGAATTGGAGTTTCTCGATCGCTACTCCGTCCATCCGGAGCCGGAGGAACGAATCGAAGCACCACTCGTCGCGCAACGATACATGAATCAGATTGCAGCCAACATTGATCGCGGATTCCTCATCGCCATCGATTACGGTTACACGCGCGAAGAACAGCTTGCCGGCCGCCATCGCGGAACCGTAAAAGCCATTCGCCAGCATTCCATCAGCGCGAATCCATACGAAGCCCCCGGCGAGCAAGACATCACCGCCGACGTGAACTTCACCGCGCTCTCGGCCGCCGCAGAAAAACAAGGCATGCAAACGCACAAACTCGTCACTCAATCGCAATTCTTAATGGGCATCGGCGAGGCCAACCAGTTCGCCGATGCCTTTGAAGAATGCCGCCTGCCGCAAGAACGCGCCAAAGTCGCGATGCAACTGAAACATCTGGTCACGCCCGCAGGCATGGGCGAGAGCTTTCAGGTGCTGATCGCCGGCAAGGGAATCGAGCCGGAGAAGGTCGAGTCTCTATCTGGGTTGAGCTTTGGGCGCAAGCCTTGAACATCGCTTCCCAGTATGTGGGAACTTGCCATAAAAATATTGGCGGCCCGTCGATCCTGCCAGTCCTTCGAGCCGCGGACTCTCTGTCTCTACTTCTTCGTTGCTCGTTCCGGGGATGCGGTGACCATAAAAATATAATCGACGTCGTCGATCGGCAGATGCACAAGCAGTACGTCAAAATGCTGGGCGTTTGGGAAGTAGACATATCGGGCTATTTGTGAGTGAGGCGGCAGGGTGTGGCGCTTGAGAGCCGTCCTGATGATCGACGCGCTATCCCTGGTGGCAGCGTCTAGGTTCGCTTGGCTTTCCTCGGCGGCGCGCTGCTGGGCGGCCGTATCAGGCATCGTAATGCTGATCGTGTCGCCGCCTCTTGTGGTGGCTGTCGCGGTTTGGCTAGCGAATGCAGCGCTGAAAGAGGTGAAGGCATTTCTCCACCTGGCACCTTTCATGATCGATGCGGCGATCTTTTCAGGGGGGATCTCGTCAAGCCGTTTATATTTGGGGGCAATCTCCTCTGCCCAAAAATTGGACGGATTAATTTCAATTTGTTTATCTCCCTCATTGACGAAGCCGATCATTGTGTCAAGGTACTTGCCGTCCTCACTCATCTCAAAGAGAAGCCCTAGCTTAGGACCGCTGAATGCTGGTCCGCTAATGTATCTCATTCTGAGGCCGTCGTTCCAGCTCTCGCGGCAGTCGTAACGCATGGCTCTGATATAGGCATTGCGCTCTGCCTGGTCGGCGTCGGGGTCGGTGCAGTCTTCGGCAACGGACCATATAACCCAGTGGGTGTACGGCGAGACAGCTTGTCCTCTGGGGCCGCGCCGGTCAGGGGCCCCGCCGGCGGCAGCCTGGGCGGCGGCCAAGTGCAGGGAACCGACTGCGCAGCAAGCGATGACCACCAACCTAAGCCAATTGTTCTGCATGGGCGACTCCTGAGGAGGGACGGACGAAAAATGGTAGCACAGAACCGCGGCAGGCGTGGCCGACGGCTGGCCTCCCTTTCGCAATATCGACCGGCCACGGCAAGCGAGATGAAGCGGGCTTGAGCTCGCCGTTGGTTTCGCCGTATCCTTGGAATTATGAGCGATGCTGAGATGCGGGCGCTGTGCGACGTTCACTACCAGCCGATGGAACTAGTTGCATATCCGTACAAGAACGCGCCCTGGGACGGGTCGGAAGAGTTCTTCCGTTGCAAGGAGCCTGGATGTACGTGCCATTTCGGGCCGATTCACGGTTATCTTGACGTCCGGGACGGACGAGTTGACAAGAATTCTCGACGAGGTAGGCTCTGTGCTAAACATCCCGACGAACACCGGTTCTCTGTGGCAGTGGTCGAACTGAGAGAGGGAACGCCTGTCTGGAAGTGCATCTATAAGGACTGCATGCCTGAGCCGCCATCGGCGGGCGTTGGGCGCGCCTCTTTTTGCCATTCCTAGTGGTAGTCCGTTTCTCAAGGTACAGCCTTAGTCGCCGCTCCGACCTCCGGATACTCGTACACACCGCGCCCCGACTTTCTTCCCAGCCGTCCCGCCTTCACATACTGCACCAGCAGCGGCGCGGGACGATATTTCTCTCCCAGCGCTTTGTGCAGATATTCGAGAATGTGCAAGCGCGTATCGAGCCCCACCAGATCGACCATCTCAAATGGTCCCATGGGATGGTTCAACCCAAGCTTGAGCGCCTTATCGATGTCCGCCGCCGAAGCGATTCCCTCTTGCAGCATGTAGAACGCTTCGTTGCCGATCATCGCGTTAATGCGGCTGGTAATGAATCCCGGCGCCTCTTTGATGACCACGACATCCTTGCCCATGCGCTTGCCTACATCGACGGCGGTGGACAGAGTATCGTCGTCGGTCTCCAGGGCGCGCACCACCTCAAGCAGCTTCATCTTGTGCACGGGATTGAAGAAGTGCATGCCCACGCACTTTTTCGCGCGATAGGTCACGCTGGAGATCTCCGTAACACTGAGAGAAGAAGTGTTCGAGGCCAGAATCGTTGTGGGTCGACAAATCTTATCGAGCAAGGTGAAGATTTCAATCTTCGATTCCATCTCCTCGGGTACAGCCTCAATCACGAGGTCAGCTTCCCGTGCGGCTTCTTCCACCGAGCCGGCATATTCCAATCTCTGAAAAGCGGCATTCGCATCCGGAGCGGTAACTTTGCCCAGTTCCACCGCTTTGTCGAGATTGGCGCGAATTTCGGATTCCGCGCGCCGCAACGCCGTCGGCAGCAGATCTTCAAGAATGGTGCGGTAGCCGCCAACCGCCGCGGCATGCGCGATGCCGCGTCCCATAATGCCCGCGCCGATTACGGCAACGGTTTTGATCGCCGCCACTACTGCGCCACCTTTTCGAGATCGGCAATCGCGGAATCGATGGCCGTGCCCGCTCCCCGCAAAGACTCCGCCAGCCGCGTGCGTTCTTCCGCGTTCATGCTGGGGATATAAATGCAGATGCGTCGCAGCGTAGTGGTCATATCTTCGACATAATTCATCGCACGAATCAGTTCACCGGATACTGGCATGAAGGCTCCTGTAGTTGCAAACGATATCGCCGCCTTCCGCGTCACGAAACGCAACGGCGCAGGCAGGACTCTTTATTCTGGACGCGTCCGGGGATTTAGTAAAGGCACGTGCCCACCGCCGGCACGCTTTCTTAACCGCAGATTCATCCGTCACCCATATAATGTCGATCAATACTTTTAATGGGCCGTATCGGCTGACCCGGAATCCAATTGATATGGCAGACAAGCCTTTAAAACGCTACATCTTCGCCAGCGACTTTGATCAGACGCTCACCTTCAACGACTCCGGCTACGTGTTGTCGGAACTGGTTGGCATCCCCACCGACGAGTTCGAACGCAAAGCCAAAGGCATGGCCAAGATCAACCTGGTGCAGCAGGGAGCGGAGCTCGCCTACCTTCTGCTGCACGATCCGGAATTCAAGGCCAAGGTGCGCAAGGAGCATCTCTACGAGGTGGGAAAAAGTATCCGCCTCAAAAGCGACATCAAGTTGCTGTACCAGGTGCTCGAAACCGGCGT
Source organism: uncultured Acidobacteriaceae bacterium (assembly GCA_963710965.1). GTDB lineage: Bacteria > Acidobacteriota > Terriglobia > Terriglobales > Acidobacteriaceae > Sulfotelmatobacter. The sequence goes on from CAVQCP010000069.1 coordinate 86,856, forward strand.
GGATGGCCATTGCTTCGACTTTTACGTTCTTTCGGCCGCACCCGTCGAAGTCATCCAGTCGGCGCTCGAGGGGATCGTTCCGCGCGACCATATTTTTGGGACGGAATTTCTCTACAAGCCCTCCGGCGAAATCGATACCATCGTGCGGGCCACGGCGGGATATGGCAAGGTCGCCGTCCTCCGGCAGTTGTTAGTCGCCCACGTGACCGGGCCGGATCATGTAATTTACAGCGGCGACGGCAGCTCTGACATTCATGTGATGCTCGAGATCAACGCGCGCGACGGCCTAACCATCGCGGTCTCAGAGTCGCCGCGCGTTTCGCAGATCGCCAAACGCACCGTGCTCAGCAGCAGCGCCTTCGCCGTGCTGGCGCCGATTCTCGAAGAGATTTTAGGATGGGAACGCGCCCGCATTCGAACTTTCTTCGAGGCCCATGGAATGCTGATTCAGGAGTGGGAACGCGTTCGCACCGACTGGCTCACGGTGCGCCCCGCGATCACGGAAACCGCGGAACCGGTTACAGCAGAGTAATCGACAGTGCGCCAGAGAAGATCGAGAGCGCGCGCTCATTGAGTGCTCTTCGTCGGCGAGTCGCGGAAGCCGGACGATGATCGAGAATGATTCTCGATTAGAATCCTCGACAGCGAGCCGGTGGCCTTTTGATCCCAGGCTGTGTCAGCCCTGCCAACTTTCTCAGCCGCTCAAACCACCTCGGCCGAAATTTGTGATAGCTTAAAAACAACCTCTCCCAGAGGCGAAGGCTCGGGCGCGTAGCTCAATTGGCAGAGCAACTGACTCTTAATCAGTAGGTTGTAGGTTCGATTCCTACCGCGCTCACCAGCTTTTCAAAGCACCTCCAGTGGTTTTACGCAATCATCTTCTTCCACACATCTGGACCGCGAACATCGGTGCTCGATTGGTAGAGCGCAAGCCGTCCCTGCGTCCCGACCGAGAACTTGTTCCTGATTGCATCGCTTTGCCACATGAGTCTTTCCCTGCCCTTGTCGCGGCCTTCGGATTGCGTCCGCCAACCGCTTTCGGGCTACTCTGATCCAGACAAGAACTCTCTGTAACTCATTGTAGGAAAACACATTATGTCGTTGCTTGGGTATAGCCGAGCCGTCGCTTTACCCCAGCGCCAATTTAGGTGACATTCGGCGTGCATTCGAGGTCGTCTCAGCCGGTGGGCGAGCGGTCCGCGCCGGAAAACAGAACCACCAGCCGCGCCCTTGAATGCGAAACGAGTTCTTAGGTTTTCCCAGGAAAAACTTCTATGAATATCATCCGCCGCCCGACCAAGACTTCGAGCTTCGCGCTTACCCTGACCGCCGTTATCGTCACTGTTGCGGTCTCGGCCATCCCGAGCCATGCCCAGATTCCCTCACCAACACTGGTTTACCAATTTCAGGGCGGCCTCACCAACGTCTGGTTCCCGTACGGTCCCATGGCTCAAGGCCAGGACGGCAACCTCTATGGCACCGGCCAAGGGCGTGCCGCTAACGGCAACGGTGGCGTATTCAAGATCACTCCTGCGGGTGTCGAGAGCTTGGTAGCCAGCTTCCCCTCCTCTTGGACCAACAATTGCGGCTTCAGTGGGCTCACGCTGGCCATGGACGGGAATTTTTACGGCGCCTGCCAGATAGGCGGAGCCAATAACGCTGGCTTGATCTACCGCGTAACTCCGGCTGGAGTTCTAACCGACATCTACGACTTCCTTAACACGACGACTGACGCCTGTTGCCCTTTGGGCGCGCTGGTTCTGGGCGCGAACGGCGATCTTTATGGGACGACAGGGGAGTTTGGCAGTAGCAGCAGCCCACAAGTTGCATTTAGCATCTCGACCGCCGGCGTTTACAAGACCCTCTACACCTTCGCCAACGGAAACTCGCTGCCATCGCTTCTGACCGCGGGCGGCGATGGAAACTTCTACGGCACCGAAGCCGACGCCGATGGCTTCGGCAATGTGGGCGGAGTCTTCCGCATCTCCTCGGGAGGAGCATTCAAGCTGCTCTACGGCTTTGTAGCCTCAACCGACGTATATTACCCGAGCTCAGGCGTTGTCCGGGACTCGAATGGCAAGCTCTACGGAACCACGTCCTTTCCTTCCGGCACCGATGGCAGCGGAACCCTCTATGACGTGACCACGGGCGGCAAGGTCACGGACATCTACAACTTTCCTTCCTCCCTCAACTTCGACGAGTCGGCCAACAACATGATCCAGGCCAGCGATGGAAACCTCTATGGCGCGAGCTATAACGGAGGAACTGGCGCCAGTGGCGGCCTGTATGAACTCACCTCCGCCAACGTCTTCTCGTCCTACTCCTTCGCCAGTGACAGCAACATGGGCGGCAGCCCCAAGGCCCCGCTAGTGCAGACAACCAGCGGGATCATTTATGGAAGCAACAGTAGCGGCAACGCTCTGACGGGGGGTGCCTTGTTCGAACTGAACATTGGCGCGGCTCCGTTCATCTCGCTGGTCACACCGGTTTACTCCGGCAAGGTCGCGTCCACAGTTGGCATTCTCGGTCAGGGGTTCAGCTCGAAGTCTGTGGTTGAGTTCGGAGGCACAAAAGCCACCACTACGAAACTCACCGGCACCACCTACATTCTCGCGACAGTTCCGACGGGCGCTCTAACCGGCGACATCACCGTCACTACTGGATCGACCGTGCTCTCCACCACCGCAAGCTACAAAATCACGCCGACCTACAAGAGCTTCACGCCGTCGAGCGGCCCAGTCGGAACAGTAGTGACCTTCAACGGCACCGGCCTGACTCAAACCACGAAGGTGACGGTCGACAAAATATCGGCGTCGTTCACGGTGATCTCCGATTCCGAAATCACCTTGACCGTTCCCACCGGGGCCGCAACCGGAAAAATCGCTGTGACCACGAAAGGTGGCAGCGTTACCAGTTCCACCAGTTTCACTGTCAATTAATGTTTGCACTCACATCGAAACGGTTTACAGGTGTTGATTCAGGGGTTTGTGCATGACGAATGCCAGGGCGAAATGTCTAAGGCGGTCTTAGCGAGGGACCGTCGGGTCATTCTCCAACAATCTATGCTTCGCGATTCCCAGCAACTGCAAAGCGACGAGGTAGGCGAATTTCGGATTGTTGATGAGGTAACGCTTCCATAGCCGCTGGGGATCCTGGAAGAGACGGTTGATCCAACCTGCCCCCAGGGCTTTGACCCAGTTTGGCGAGTCCTTAATGCGGCCACTGTGGATGTCGAAGGCTGCACCAACGCCGATGAGTAGCTTGGCGTCCAACTGGCCGATGTAGCGGTGCATGAATCTTTCCTGTTTGGGCGTGCTCAGGCCAACCCAGAAGAAATCTGGCCTGGCCTCTGCTACCTGACGGATGAGGTCCGCCTCTTCCCGCGGATTCAACGAGCGAAAGGGCGGGCAGAATGTGCCAACCACCTGCAAGCCGGGGAATCGCTGAAGCAGCGATTTTTTCAGTTCCTCTGCGACCCCAGTCTTGCCACCATAAAAAAAATGAGTGTAGCCGTGGGGCGGCGACAGCGCGCAGATGCGGAGCATCAGGTCAGGACCCGGCACCTGGCGCATCTGGAAGAAGCCTCTTAGCCAGCCCACCCAAACGGCTGCGCGCCCGTCGGATGGACTCAGCCATGCGCCATTGAGGATGCGTTTCAGCTCCGGATCGGCTTGGGATTCCATGATCCCGTGCACGCCCGTAAATGTGATGTAACCCTTCACGTCGCAGTCAACCGCGGACTGGATCGCAGTCACGGCGCGGTCCATACCGATGGCGTCCAAGCCAACGCCCAGTACATTGACACGACCGTCACCCGAGATGGGCGACGTTTCTTCGAAAGTTGTATCCCGCGAATTCACCGCATAATCCGTCTTTTCTTTTGGAAAAATGAAGTCGCCTCAAGCATCCAATAGCTTACTCAAGAAAATGGGGCAGGCCACGGGCCTGGTTGCAGCAAGCTGGCTGCACCTCGACTGGCACCCACGCCAATGCTTAGCCACCTGCAATGGATACGATAATCGCGATCTCATCCCCGCTGCGCATGGGAACCGAAGCGTGGTCGGCGTTTACAACTTCGTCGTTCACTACCAGCGCGAAGCCGGAGGCCAACCGGCCATGTTCGGTTAAGACTCGCGTCGCCAAACCCGGAAAACGTTCTCGCATCTCCCCGGCCAATTCAGCCCATGATCCGCAATCGACGGGTATCGTCGCTGGCGGCCTTGCCTGGAGCCGCATGTCGGGCGGCAGCAGTTGACACAAATAGGATGGAAGCATCAGATTAACCATGTCATCTCCTTACGGCGTCTAGATTCGAAGCCAGTCGAAAGCCGAGATCAGCACTCCAAAAATCAGCTGGTTCATGGAACCGGTACCGCGTTCGGCACATCTCCGACAAAGCGTGCACGCTACCGCCGCGGCAAACTTTGTCGGCGCACAGTACGGCAAAATCAGCCGCAGGACAATCCAGATTGGCTGGATCAACGAGGGGCGAACGCGAGTAATAGCACGGTGCGTAAGTGTCGCGGCACCATTCCCAGGCATTGCCGTGCAGATCGAAAAGTCCCAGGGAATTGGGTTCCCGGGTTCCAACCGGCTGCATCGTACTCCTGGAATTTTCGCTGTACCAGGCATACCGGGGGAGGGAGCTTTCATCCTCGCAGCACCACTCACTTTCAGAACCTGACCCGCAGGCGAACTCCCACTCGGCTTCGGAGGGCAATCGGCCGCCCATCCACATGGCGAACACAGCAGCATCGAACCAGCTCACATTCACCACCGGCAGTCGTTGCTCGCCCTCCGGCAGATTTGCCCGCGTTTGATCAAAAAGGCCGAATAGTTCATTGGTGACCGGAAGCTGGGACATGTTAAACGGGGAAAGTTCGACCGGATGACATGGCGATTCACCACAGAAATGGCGCGCCCGAACAGGATTCGTTCCCATTTCGAATCTGCCTGCCGCTATCAAGGCCATCTGCGGGGCGACGTGTTCCGCATATCGCTGATGACTGTCTCTAAAGAAGCCATTTACCAGCAATTCGTCAATTACTTCATCGTGGTTTGTGCTCAGTAGAGCGTTAATGGCCGCATAGACAGCGCGATTATTCTTACAAAGCGGTCTTCCACTGTTATCGAGTTTCAGCAGTTGTGCAGCGTGCCGGATTGCCTGGTCGCTATCGACCGGCTCGGCACAGCGGCAGGAAGGCTGGAGATGGCTTTGGTCATCGTGACTCACGATGGTCAGCTCGTGTACTCCGTCAGGAGACACGTCGAAGGCCCGCATCTGCGGCAACTCCGAGTTCCGGCAAGAGATAATCAGGTGCCACAGGTTGTGGAAGCGCTGCGTGTGCAGTTCGTAATCGATCTGCGAGAAATTTGCCGGATGCCGCAGGTGGCTGTGAAATACACCAACCTCGGCCATGCCGCGCTTCCAAATCGCTTTTTGCATCCGCCAGCACTCCTCCGGCAAGGCTACAAAGCCTGCGTCATCGTGCTGCACAAAATACCGGCCATAGGCCTCAAACTGCGGCTTCCACAATTCGCTGTTGCGAATATTGCCTTCAAACAAGACAAAGTCCTCCGGCGCTCCTGACTCTTCGCGCGCAATGAGAAAACCGAAAGACTTGGTCGGAAGTCTCTGCTGGATGGTTCGCAGCAAGCGCTCGCGCAGAGCCGGATGCAGTACGATTTGATGGCCCGCGCTCATGAGGCTCTTCACTGGGCCCGCCGTTCGGACGTCGTGTCGTCCATCGCTCTCGCACCGATGCCCTCTACCTCTCGCATCCAGAAGCTCTCCGCAAAAGCCGGACCGTCAGACATCGCAATCTCTCGCTTCCGATCTCTCGCTAAACGTTCAAGCAGTTTGTAAACCGTTTCCACCTGATCCTCATGTCCGATACCCGATGCGATCTCTTCGGCGGTTTGAGGAGTATCACTGCCCCGGAGCTGAGCCACGACCAGAGCCTGAAGATTGGTGGTTTCCGCAGCCACATTCTTATCCACCCCGGGCTGGTGGTAGGCGTTCATGTTGATTAGTTCGGCGTACAGTCCGAGAGCGCGTTCAAACAGTGCAATCAGCGCTCCCAGGGACGTTGGCGAGAGATCGGGAAGAGTTAAAGTGATGGAATCGCGGCCGCGCTCATACAGACCATTGCGCGTTCCTTCCACGGATCCGAACAGGTGATCTTCCAGGGTAACGTCAGGCTTGAGTTCGATGGCCGGCCCTCTGCGGTTGTCGTGGACGTAAATAAGAGTGGCAAAGAAGTCGGGCGTGCCCTCGCGCAACTGTTGTATGTAGGAGTGTTGATCGGTTGAACCCTTATTGCCGTAAACCGTAAATCCCTGATAAACCTCGGTGCCCGAGCGGTCCAGCTTCTTGCCAATGGACTCCATCAAAAGTTGCTGCACGTAGCGGCCGAGCAGTACCAGACGGTCCCTGTAGGGAAGGACGACCATTCGCTTGTCGCCGTGTCCATTTCCCAGCCAGTGCCACATGAGCGCCAGGAGAGCCGCCGGATTACGCAGTGGATTGCGATGGCGAGTCAGCCGATCCATCGCCGCCGCACCTTGGAGAAAGGCGGAGATGTCAACGCCCTGAAGCGCAGCGGGAAGCAGGCCGACCGCCGAGGTCACAGAAAAACGGCCTCCGACCCAATCCCACATGGGAAAGCGGGCGAGCCACCGCTCCGTGACTGCACGCGTGTCAAGATCGGAATCCTCCACCGTGGTAGCTACGGCATGACGGGAAAAATCGATCCCACGACGGCGGTACATGGCCTCGACTTCCTGCAACACATAGCGTGGGGTCGGAGTCCAGCCGCATTTTGAAACCACCGAAACCAGCGTGCGGGATAGCTCACCGTCAAGGCGCTCCATGAGGTCATCGATTCCATCGGGATCAGAATTGTCGAGGAAGTGCACCACCATGGGGTCGGCGGGGGTTCTTAGCGCCGCACAAACAAGTTGAGGTCCGACCGTCGAGCCGCCGATTCCTATATGAATCACATGCCTGAAGGGACCGCCCGTTCCGGTTACCCGACCTTCCCGCACCTGTGTGGCGAAGGCGTTGACGGCAGTGATTGCGGCACGTATGCCGGCGCGGTGTTCCTCAGTCGGCGCTAGCTCGGGCGCACGCAGCCAATAGTGGCCGACCATACGGTTTTCGTCGGGGTTCGCAATTGCGCCGCCTTCCAATCTCTCCATGGCGTCCAGGGCGAGCGCAATGGGCGACGACATCCAGGCCAGATACTCGTCGGTAAATCGGACTCGGCTGACATCCAGCGACACTCCAAGTTCCGCCGCGTCGTAGCGATACTGACGATAGCGGTCCCATAGGAGACGCTTATCCAGTCCAGCGGGCATAGCGAATGCACCCCAGTGAATTAAGCAAAACTGCAAGTCGTCGGGAGGAAGAGGCGAGACTGAGCGGGTATAAAAATGTATGAAGCAAACCGCAAGGAACCCGTTCTTTGATCGAGCCTTCGAACAAACCGTGGGCAAGAGATACCAGAGCTGATCAGGCCCGTCAAGAGACTTTTATCTTAGGGACAAATGGCCCGCACGGTAAATTTCGCCAAAAACAGATATGATTTCGGACGATTCGTAAGGGAAACTTGGGCAACCCGATGCCTTGTAGTGTTGAGTTCATCCATCAGTCCCCTGCACAGGACGGGGACTCCGAGGTGAGAACCATGCTCACCTGTCTGGCCGATGCATGCTCCCAGATCGCGCACGCCCTGAGGAACCCCGAACATGGCACGAATCGGGTGCAACCAAGCGAAGAGGGCCGAAGAATGGATATTTTCGCGGATGCAGTGCTGGTTCAGGCCTTGCGGTTATGCCCCTTGGTTCGCGGCATCGTGTCGGAGGAGCATGATCATCCCGTGATGGTGCGCGACATAAGTGGGCCCAGCGCCTATGACGTGGCCATCGATCCCCTGGACGGAACCTCAACCCTTGGCAGCAACTCGGCTGTAGGAACGATCTTTGCCATGTATCGGGCCGGCGACATGATCTCCGTATCCCATCCGCCGCAATACGAACAAATGGTAGCCGCGGGATATGTTATCTACGGCCCGGCAACGCTCCTGGTTTACCGCGCCGGAGGCGGTGTCCATTCTCTGATCTGGGATGATGCTGCGCAGAGCTTTATGCGCAGTGCCAGCGCTATCACCATTCCACCGAGGGGAAATATCTATAGCGTAAACGAGGGGCAGTCCGGTTCCTGGTCCCACGCTATGAAAGCGCTCGTCGGGCTGTACAAAGAGATCGACGGCAGCAGGGGAACGCCTTACAACACGAGGTACAGCGGTTGCCTCGTGGCCGATTTCCATCGCATTCTGGGGCGGGGCGGAATCTTCATTTATCCCAAGACGCAGGCCTATCCCAATGGGCGATTGCGATATCTATATGAGGCAGCGCCTTTGTCCTATATCTGTGAAGGAGCATCCGGACTGGCAACCGACGGTGCCCACGCCATCCGTTCTAAGACTGTGTCCGGAATTCATGACAAGACCGCGCTATTCATTGGCAGTTCTAACCTGGTGAATGAAGCGACTTCCCTGCTGACCCCGAAAGCAGCCCGCAGGCGCTGAAGCGCGGTTGATGTTGCAAGCCTTAACGGCACGACTGAAGTCGTGCCCTTCCCAAAACCTCGTGCCCTTCCCAAAAAGCTAGCCTAATCGGAGTTGTTTTCAGCAGCCTGTTAGGGAAGGGGCCCGCAAAGGGCACGAAGCCGCGCGGACGCCACTTCGGGGGTCAGATCACGCTGGGGTGAGCCGAACATTTCAAAACCAGCCATGAATTTCCGCACCGTCGCCGAACGTAAGAGGGGAGGAAAAAGATGAGCGTGCAGGTGCCATTCTTCATGCGTCTCCCCGTCGGTAGGCCGCTGGTGAAACCCCATGGAGTAGGGGAAGGGGTGGTCGAAGACTCGGTCGTAGATCTGAACCAGTGTCTTATAAATCTGCGCGAACGAGCGTCGCTCAGGGCCGGTGAGGGCTGAAAGATCAGCCACATGACGCTTCGGTAGCACCATGGTTTCAAAAGGCCACACTGCCCAGAAGGGCACGAGCACGGTAAAGTGCTCGTTGCCGGTAACGATCCGCTCCTGGGCTCGCAGTTCGAGACTCGCATATTCACAAAGCAGACACTTCCCGTACTTGCGCAGATATCTCCTGCTGGCACGCTGCTCTTTCTTGGGCTCGTTGGGCACAGAACCCGTGGCCCAAATCTGGCAGTGGGGGTGAAGATTACTGATGCCCATCATCGCTCCGCGATTTTCAAAGATCTGCACGTAGCCAATCGTCTTCCGGCTGCCGAGGTCTGTGACCTGCTCTGCCCACGCATCCACAACATTGCTGAGGCTGTCCGTGTCCATGCTGGCAGCGGTTAAATCGTGACGTGGCGAAAAACACATCACCCGGCAAATGCCCGTTTCCACCCTGGCGATCATCAGATCTTGCTGGTTCATCTTTGCGGTCGCACTCTGCGGGAGCAGAGCAGGAAAATCATTATCAAAGACAAATGTGGAGTCGTACTGCGGGTTCCGAAGACCTTCCGACCGTAGATTGCCCGGGCACAGATAGCAATTCGGGTCGTACACGCAGGGTTTTATGGGCTCAGCTTTTTCCACTTGGCCCACCCACGGCCGCTGCATTCGATGAGGCGAGACCAATACCCACTCGGAAGTGAGCGGATTGAAGCGACGGTGTGGCAGACGGCTCAATTCGAACATAGAAAACATGGCGCTCCGCTAGTGGCGGCGTCGAGTGCCGAATCGTACACCCAAACTTAATCTTGGACAAACCAAGCGCATATGTCGGCGTTTACCTAATCGCGCGCATGTCGCGAGTGCTCACTCGCACCGTCGCACGTTTGCCGATGACCTTGAAGCCTTCGCGCGTTTACGGCGACGCACGATCCGCGTATCCTGCAGGTTCGCGGGCAAGGTTGTGTTTTGACTGCTTCTCATTTGAGCTACAGGCCAGAATCTCATCGGTGGAATACTCGTTCCTGTCGTGACGAGGAACGTGCGCAAAGGAGATTGATACCGTGTCGAAAGGTCATCGAAGAATGGTTTCCGGAGTGGGACTTGGACTTCTCGCGGGCACACTGATGGTCGGTCTGCCCGTCACGGCCCAACAATTGACGAACGGCAAACTGTCCCTGGAAGTTAACGCGCAGAGTGGGTCGTACCAACTGGCAGTCGGGAATGGCCAGCCCGTTCTCAACGCCCGAGTGGGAGCGCAGGTTGACCATCAGTGGCTGCACTCGAACGATTACCCGCAGCATCGCGCTTCGGAGTCTACCTTCGAGGATGCGCTTGGCTCCGGCCGCGAGCTGACGGTCACGTGCAGCGGATTGGACGGCAAACCCGATCTGGTTTACATCCTGCAGCTCTACGACCAGAGTCCATACGGCACCATCCAAGTGAAGGTGCACAACGGCACGGGGAAGCAGGCCAGCGTGCAGGCAATCCGGAGCGTGGAAGCCATCGGTCAGTCGCTCGTTGATTTGGGCGGGCGTGCGTCAACGGATCGCGTCCTTTCCGATAGCTTTAGCGAGGATTGGCCTGACCTGAAGATTTACGACCTCGAGGAAGCTCCCGGCGGAATGCATCGTGGCGTAGGCAGTCAACTCATCTACAACCGCGAGAGCGGGCAGAGCTTATTTTTGGGTGCACTTTCTGCCGACCGATTTCTGATGGTGTTGCATCTCAGAGCCGAGGGTGCGGGCGCGGAAACCAGGATTGCATCCTATACCGTCGAATCCACTGGAACCACGGAAATCCAGAAGGATTTCGACCTGCAGGATGCTCCTGCGGAAAACCAGATCGAGTTGAGTCTTCCCGTAGAACCAGGGGAGGACTTGGCCTCAGAGCGGTTGCTGTTCGAGGCTGGAGCGGACTACCACAATCAGCTTCTGGCTTACGGCGATGCAATTCGGCGGCTGCGCCACGCCCGCGTTTCCAGCGAAACTCCAATCGGCTGGTGGAGTTGGACCGCCTACTACGGCGCGATCAACGAGGGCGAAACCCTGGCCAATGCCGACTGGCAGGCCGAACATGTGAAGGCGTTGGGCTATCAATATCTTCAGATTGATGAAGGCTACCAGTACGCCCGCGGAGAATTCGCCACCACGAATGCGACAGAATTCCCCGATGGCATGCGCTTTGTTGGCCACCACATTACCAGTGACGGCTTGACCTTCGGTATTTGGACAGCCCCTTTCGAAGTCACCACCCGGGCTTGGGTCTACGAACATCACAAGGACTGGCTGGTCCACAACGCCAAGGGCCAGCCGATCCCGATCGGCGACGTTTGGGATCAAGGGACGGACACACTTTATGCGCTGGACACAACCCACCCCGGGGCGCAGGACTATATGCGGCAGACATACAAGACTCTGGTTCGGGAGTGGGGCGTGCGCTTCGTCAAGCTCGATTTTATGGACACTACCGCGATCGAAGGTTTCCGTTACCGGCCCAACACAACTGCACTCGAAGCGCAGCGCATAGGCCTCGAAATCATCCGCGACACCGTGGGCAATGAGGTGATCCTGGACAAAGATGGAAGTCCGATGCTCACCCCTGTGGGACTGGTAGACACTGGCCGGGTGTCGGCGGATACCGGGCACAGCTTTCAGAGAACGAAAAATGCTGCGCCGGGCATTGCCGCGCGTTTCTATATGCATCACAACTTTTTCGTGAATGACCCGGACGCCTTCAATGTTACCGACAGCTATCTGATGGAAGAGCGTAAACCTCTTCCGCCCGTCTCGATCGCCGCGGCTCAAGCGTCAATCGCGCTTTCTGCGATATCCGGCGGAATGTATGAGATCGGCGATGACATGCTGCTCCTCGGTTCGGAGCAGGATCGGCTGGCGCTGGTAGAAAACCGGGATTTGCTGAACCTACCCAAAGTAGGACGAGCTTCTACCCCGGTCGATCTGATGACGTACGAACCCGAGGATGAGCAGCCCAGCATTTTCTTTCTCTGGGAAAGCCCGCGCCAGGCCATTCTGACGGTCTTCAACTGGACGACCAGAGTTCGCTCTCACACCCTGAAACTGGCGGACCTTGGGCTTGCTGCCGGCCACACCTTTACCGCAACCGATGTGCTGAATCAAAATGAGCCGGTGGCCCTGGCAGGCGGCGCGCTTCGGCTCGAGAACCAGCCCCAGTCGGTCAAGGTCATTAAGCTGATCGATACCAGCGTGGCCGAGGCCGCACCAACGGTTACGGCACGGGTGCCTTCAGCAGCGCGTGCCGGTGAGAGCATTGATCTGTCGGCGCAAACCGACCCCGGCGCTGTGCCCGCAGTCTCCTACCACTGGGATTTCGGCGACGGCACCAGCGCGGAGGGCCCCAAAGTTTCCCACTGCTATACCAGAGCCACTGAGTTCACCATCCGCCTGACGGTCAACGGAGTCGACGACGTACGCTCCGTACAGAATTTCTCCGTGAAGGTGACCGGCAAACTGAGGGTGATGCCCAAGCTTAGCGAGCATCGGCGCTTCGTCGAGCCCAGCGACCACTGAGCGATGGCTGTGTCGTCTTGCAAGGACGGCATCGATCTTGCGACGCTACATTAACCGTGTAGCCCGTTGCTTTATTCTTGTGGATCCGATGGTTCATCAGGATTGTCTGCTTTTTTCGCCGGCAGCGTCAGGCTGAAGACCGTGCCGTAGCCGCTTGCGCCCTGCGAAGTTGTCCCGTAGAGAGTACCGTTGCTGGCTTGCACCAGTCCCCCATAAGGCCAAATGCCGTCCGTGTAATCGAAGCTGTGCTCCGTAGTCAGCGTGCCCGCGGTCGTCATCTTGAAGATCGTACCCACGCCATTCGCGCCGAACAGCGCTGTCCCGTACAGATTCCCGTCCGTGGCTTGAATCAGCGGAGCGTAAGGAGAGCCCCCATCCAGACCATCAAAGCTATGCTTGGTGGTAAACGTACCTCCTTCGGTGATTTTGTAGACCGTGCCATAGTCGACGTGCGCTCCACCATAAGGAGTCGTCCCGTACAAGTCTCCGTTGCTGGCCTGCACCAGTCCGGCGTCCGGTTCCTGGCCGTCCTTGCCGTCGAAGCTGTGCAGCGTGGTTAGCTTACCCCCAGTGGTCATTTTGAAGACCGTTCCGTCACCGTTGGCTCCGCCCAAAGTTGTTGTCCCGTACAAGTCGTCGTTGGTGGCTTGAACCAGCCCGGCGAAAGGCAGGTAGCCGTCCGTGCACAGGAGTTGCGAGCAAAAGTTATAGAGCGTGGTCAGCTTGCCCTCGGTGGTGATCTTGAAGGCCGTGCCAAAACCGCTGGTGCCGCCCAGGAACGTTGTGCCGTAGAGGTCCCCGTTCTTGGCTTGCACCAGTCCGGCATACGGCATGTATCCATCCGTGCAACCGGATTGGGAGCAAAAATTGTAGAGCGTAGTCAGCGTGCCCCCGGTCGTGATTTTGAAGACTGTCCCATCGCCATTCGCTCCGCCAAATGTGGTTGTCCCGTAGAGATCCCCATCGCTCGCCAGCACCAGCCCGGCATAGGGCCCAGCGCCATCCGAGTAATCGAAGCTGTGCAGCGTCGTCAGTTTCCCTGCGGTGGTGATTTTAAAGACCGTGCCGTCGCCATTCGCTCCGCCCAATTCTGTCGTTCCATATAGGTCTCCGTTCGAGCCCTGAACCAGAGATATGTAAAAAGGGTTAGCACCGTTGGTATTGTCGAAACTTTTCAGAGTGCTGAAGGTTTGTGCCGGCGCGGCAGTCGCCATCGCGATGCAAAACACAAAGACGGTGCATGCCATTTGCAGTAACGGAATCTTTCTCATGCTGTTTCCTTTCGGCTTCGCGCCAGTACGAAGGTGAACCGATCCACCTTGTGGCGGCTTTATGGGAAAACGGCTTTGGGTGGAGCAGCGCCTCAGCGCTGCGTTAACAGCTTTCCTTCCATCGCCGGCTGTAGCCACTGAGGTTGGACTTTTCCCAGCCCGCTAGTGCACTGCACTAAGGTCACACGACTCTCGTAACTTGCGCTAGATCACAGAAGTACTCGCCGGCTTTCATTTACTGGCAAAAAACAAAGGAGGATACTCCGTGGAAATTGGGCGGCTGACCGGCACGAAAGCAAATGTCGTTCCTAGATCGAGAAACCAATAGTTGTCGCTTGCGTGATAAACGACTCGTCCTGTCGGTGAAATGGCTAAGAAGTAAAGATCTTTGATATGCGCATCGCTGAATTGCTTCCGCACTTTCCCGGAGAGCGCATCGATTAGAACAAGCCTCCCGGCTTTCTCCGGCTTTTCCCCAGTTCCGGTTTCCTCGACCAGCACGTAGCTGCCTCCTGGCGCCAGGTGAGCACTGGGCGCCACGGTCGTCGGAAGCCCCTGCAGGCGCACCAAGTTCTTCCCTTTGCGATCTGCCACAGCCAGCACCAGTGCTTTATCGTCCGCCGTAAAAAGACGCAACAGAAACCGGTCTCCGGAACTTTCCAGAATCTGGTTCGGGATCCGTAACTTGTCCGGACCATAGGTCGACAGGTCGAGGTTCGCCTGAGGCGTCCAATCTGAGGCCCGGAGGATTTTCAAACTCCCAGACTGCAACTCCAGATGCGGAGGCGCGTCGAGGCTCTCGCCAGCGCTCTCTTGCTTAACCAATTCCAGGCCTGGAACCGAGAACCTCAGCACCCTGTAGTCCTTAGTGCCATCCGCCTTGGCTTCATTGGTTACCGGAACGACCGTGGAAAACGATGAGGTTGCGCGGTCGTACACCGCCTGCGACGCCAGGCAGGAATCCATTGTTCCCTGCACCGTGGGAATCAGCGACGCCTTGCCCGTCCGCTTCGCCAGATCGTAGGTTTCGACCTTCCGCCCGGTGATCGTATCCAGTTTGTCCACCCGGGCATCGCAACTGATCACGTAAAGAAATCGCCCCGCAGTGACGGCCTGTGCTTGCAGGGCAATGGTGGGCAGCGACGCGAAGATCAGCAACCGCGCGAATGCCAGACTATGTCGCGCCATGAGCTTTCCTTAAAATGCTGTTTTGCTTTCGACATCTTCTACGTAGTTCGCATCGCCCCGTTTATTGGTCGGAACGTTCTTGTCGTCATAGAACTTCTTGCGGTCCTCTTTTGTAACCTGCTCCCACTCAGCTTTGCCCTTGGTGCCGCCGGGATCTTCGGTGACCACCAGGACACCGTCTTTGTCCACCTTCACCCGGTACTCGTGCAGGCCGGCAGCCCAGCCGTTGAAGCCGCGCACCGTGTCCCGCTCTAGTTGTTCGTCGGTATAGTCGGGCAATTCGATCGTCAAATCCTGGATCGCCGCGGCCGCTCCGGCATCCGGCTTACCCGCGGCTGCGGCCTGCAGTTTTGCCTTACGCTTTTCATTGTAGGTTGTGGCCAGGGTCTTAAAGTCGCCGTTGCGCACGCTCCTGACATAAGCGCGCGCCGCGTTCTCCTTTTGCTTGTAAAGATCCCATCCATCTTTGACGTTGACTTTCCAACTCCAAACCTGGTCGTCGTTGGCAGGGGTCATCTGACACACGCCCGCCCCTCCGAATCCGTCTCCGCTGAACAATGGGCAGGTGTCCGACAGGAATTGCTTCAGCCCACTCTCCACCCGCATCAGTTTCCGGAACGCCTGGTTAGGATTAGCGACGCCCGCCAGCGTCCCCACCGATGGATTCGTTCCCGTGACCAGAAGGTCCTTTGTGCTGTCGGTTAGCGTGCTGCCCGGGATGGCCACAGAAACCGAAATGGTCAATGCCCCTCCGCGAACCTGGGTGAATGGAATCTGGAACTTATTCGTAGTGGTGGTCTGCGCAATGTCGTCGTGCTTGATGGTCTTTTGCGGCGCGCTCGCGCACCCCTTTCCATCGAAGATCAATGTTACTTTCCATTGATATTGCAGCGGAGGCGCTTTGGGATCAGGTGTATAGTTTTGCAGCTCGGCCGTCGCCGTAATCTTCGGCATGGCGCACTGTTCGGAGATTGGAAACTTTGGACCCGTCGGGTCCACTTTCAGGACTACCCCAGGATTTGCCATCTCGTTCTCCCTGGATCATTGAATTCAGACACATCGGAAGTGCTGCCATGGCCCGGGTGGGTAAGGATTGTACAAACACTTTCGGGGATCATTGGACCGAAAAGCCGACAGCCTGTCAATCCCAATTTCTGAGCCTGTCTGGCAGTGCGCACTTCGACTGAATTCCAGCGCTCTCGTGAGGCTCTCGGCGTTTCGCGCTGGGGATGCGGAAGCCACAGCCGCGTATCTTGCCAATCACCAACCACTGACCGCCGCTCTAGTACAATGCTGACGTGAGCCAAGCCGTTCGCATCGGAATCCTGGGCGACTTTAATCCTGACTTCCGCTCTCATCACGCCACGCCCGATTCTTTGCAGCACGCCGCCCGTAAACTTCATGTACAAGTTGACTCCCAGTGGATCCCCACTCCATCCCTCACGGACGTCAATTCAGAAAAGACGCTGGAAACCTTTGACGGGCTGTGGGCCGCCCCGGGAAGTCCGTTCAAAAGTTTCGACGGCATGCTTAAAGGTATCGAGTTTGCCCGCCGCCGCGACTGGCCCTTCCTCGGCACATGTGCCGGCTTTCAGTACTCACTGATCGAATTTGCCCGCAACCTGCTCGGCATCGCCGATGCCGACAGCGCCGAAAACAATTCCGGCTCGAAGAACATCGTGATCTATCCCGTAGCCTGCGCCGTTCCGGATCGCCAGGGCGACGCGCCCAAACTTTCCGGAGCCATGCCCGAGATTCGCTTGCGCCCCGGCTCTTATTTGCAATCCTTCTACGGAAAAGACCGAGAGGTAGTCAGCGAAGAATTTTTCTGCAACTTCGAAGTCAACCCGGAATACGAATGGGCCAGCATGGAAGCCGGTTTCCCCGTCGTCGCCCGCGGTCAACAAGGCGAGGTCCGCGCCATCGAATCCCCCGCTCACCGCTTCTTTGTCGCCACCCTCTACCAGCCCCAACTCTCCTCGACTGAAAAAAATCCGCATCCCGTCGTGGTCGCCTTCGTACAGGCTGCCAACGCCTGGAGGCGGAAAAAATTAGACGATAGTGTCCTCGAATAGTTGGTAGGAGTTCGCAGAACTGTTCCCGCACCATCGCAAACCCCGAGGGGCTGGCCGAGAATAGCCGGGCGCTTCAACGCCGGGAACGAGAGAAAAAAGGGAGCAAGTTGCGAAGGAAACGACACGCAAAGTATCGTCGCAAACCTTTCAAAATTCCAATCTTCTGGACTAAAGTTTCCCTACTGCCTGCCGATCAAGTCGATATGGTGAATCCAATTAGCAGCATCAACTCTAGCCAACCAAACGAAGCCGTTCAATCAGCCTTAACCAAACCTCAGCCGCAAGCGCCGCCGAAGGCCGCTCCACAACCTTCCGACACTGTCACGCTGAAAAGCGTGGGAGATGGCGATCACGACGGCACGTAAAAACAATTGACTCCAAGAAAGAGGACGAGCCCACGCCCGTCCTCCGTACCACTCTGTCACCCTGAGCGAGACGCTTCTTGTCTCGCGAAGGATCTGGGCGAGCCTCGCGCTGGGTCGCGCTTTTGCAACCCACAATCGTGCGGCTCGCTCCTTACGTCGCCTTGACGAACCGCAGCGAAGCCGAATTCATGCAATAGCGCAGCCCGGTCGGACGCGGCCCATCGTTAAACACGTGACCCAGGTGCGCATCACATTCCTTGCACGACACCGCGATCCGCTCCATACCCAACGAGGGGTCACTGATCTCGCGCACATTTTCCTGCGCGATCGGCTGCCAAAAACTCGGCCAACCCGTCCCCGAATCGAACTTCGTCGCCGAACTGAACAGCGCGTTGTCACAACAGATGCAGCGGTAAAGCCCCTTATCATGCAGGTTCCAATATTTGCCGCTGTAGGCCATCTCGGTATCTGCGTGCCGCGTGATCTCGAACGCGTTCGATCCAAGCTGCTTTCTCCACTCGTCGTCCGTCTTGATCACCCGCGCTACTTTAACCTTCGCGAGCTCTTTGCCATCATCGGAAAACTGCACAATCGCCACGTCGCCCGGTTGCGATTTCGGCGTCGCGGCCGCGACCACGCGCGTGTTATGCCAGCGCCACAAAAACGCCCCGCCCAAAGCCGCCGCCCCGCCGATCAAAAATATCCGCCGCCGGGTATCGACTTCCTCTTTCCGACTGCTATCCGACTCGAACATGGACTTCCTCCTCTTCTTCTGTGAGGGATTGATTTTCTTTGAAGCGGCGCGGCTTCAGCCGCAGCCGTCCCAATCGATCAAAAACTCGGGTACAGCCCTGAGGGACTTCCTCAGTTTCCCGTATAGATCTCCGGAAACTCTTTCCTCAGATTCGCTACCTTCGGCGCATCGTTGAACACGATGTAACTGTCGTTGGGATGCAGCTTGGCGTAATTCTGGTGGTACCCCTCCGCCGGATAAAACGCCTGCAACGGCGCGACCTGGGTCACAATCTTGCGCCGGTAAATGCCCGCCGCATCGAGCTGCGCGATATACGCTTCCGCAATTTTCTTCTGCTCCGGATCGCTGTAAAAAATCGCCGACCGGTATTGTGTCCCCTCGTCCGGCCCCTGATAATTCAGCTCCGTCGGATCGTGTGCCACCGAAAAGAACACGCGCAGCAACTCTCCATAAGTCACCTGCGACGGATCGTAAACAATCTGCACTGACTCCGCATGTCCCGTGCGCCCCGTACTCACGTCCTCGTATCCCGGATTCTTCATCGTCCCGCCCGCATACCCCGAGGTCGCCGACACCACGCCCTTCACATGCTGAAATACCGCCTGAATTCCCCAGAAGCATCCGCCAGCCACCACGGCTGTCCGCTTCCCCGCCGCCGTTGCCCGCGCCTCATCCACCGCCGGCGCCGGAACCGCGCCGCTCGACCCGCTCCTAGCCTGGCAAGCCACCGCCCCCGCCAACACCGTCAGAATCGCAGCCAACATCCGCACCGAAGCTCGCGCCATAACCCCTCCCCTGAAGCTCTTTCCGGATATTAGAGTTACGAAACCTGAGGAAGTTTCGGATGCAGGTGGGGTGCAGGCACCCTTACGAGTGCCCCAATTCTCGGCTCTTTCGCGAGAAGTAGGGATTCCGGCCTCTATATTCTCGCCAGACCCGTTTTCCACAAAGAAAAGCGGCCCTCCGTCCTTGATTCCCGAGGACGAGGGCCGCTTCCCACTCCACTAACCAGCTTCCAAAAACGAACCTAGGCTGTTCGCCTGGATTTCTTCTTCTCCAACTGCAACTTCTTCCCGATCTTTATCCGATCCTCCTGTTCAGGAGTCGCCGGGTTGGCGCTCTCAATGTTCTCCACTCCCTGTTCGAGTTCGGGAGCCTCCACGATCTCCCAGTCGCCACCGGAGTTCCAGGGTCCGGTCGCGTCGACCTCGCCATTGTCGCCTTCGCCCGTCGAATCGTTGAAGTATTGATCGACCAGCCCCGCCGTCGGAGGAATTTGCCCGATGGTGAAGCGGTCTTTGCCGAGACTTTCGAGCGCCGCGGTAAACGCCTTCATGTGGGTGATCTCGCGGGTCATCAGGAATTGCAAAGCGTCCCTCGACCCCGGATCGTCGCACAGATTCAGCAGGCGCTCGTACACGATTTTGGCCCGCGCCTCGGCCGCGATGTTGCTGCGCAAATCCACGTCCAGCTCGCCCGTGATCTTGAGATAGTCCGCCGTCCACGCATCGCCCATGGAGTTATACAGGCTCACACCGCCACCGCCCGCGATGGCAATCAGCGGATCGACCTCAGAATCCTGATTCTCCTTCAGCGGGCGCAGGTGCATGCGCGCCAGCGTTCCCACCACTTCGAGATGGCTCAACTCTTCGGTTCCAATATCCATCAGCAAATCTTTGCGATCCGGATCTTCACAGTTCAATCCTTGGATGGAGTACTGCATCGCCGCTGCCAGCTCGCCATTAGCTCCGCCAAACTGCTCCAGCAACATATTCCCAAAGCGCGGGTCCGGCTCGCCGACATTCACCGTGTACATGAGTTTCTTAATGTGATGATACAAAGTGCCTCCTTTCGCGATAAACGCGGGTTTGTAAGTTAGTTGTCATTTGTAAGTTCGTAGTTTGGGATAAAATCATTGCCGTTAAGTGCCACCCTCTCGAAGCTGAACCTTTCCTGGTCAAACCGGAATACGGAGTCGGGTGTATTTTCAGAGACAGACACCCGAGGCAGGACTAGGAGCTCGGATTTCTTATTTCAGCCTCCGCTACGCTCGGTGAACGGGCGAAGGCGCTCGTCCCCCGATGAGAGCCAGCCGTGGACCCGCACTTCTTTTGAAACGTTCTTTGGTGCCGAATCACTATCTCTTGCGAAGGAGTGCGCCCATGCCCCCCGGCCTCGACAACCTCAAGCACATCGTGGTTCTGATGATGGAGAACCGTTCTTTCGACCACATGTTGGGATTCATGAAGCAACAGGTTCCCGGCATCGATGGTCTGAACGGCGACGAAAGTAATCCGGATACGGCGGTTCCTCCGCAATCGGTTGTCGTGCAACCTACGGCGGCGCCGCAGGCGGAGCTCGATCCTGACCCCGACCATTCGTGGCAAGGAACCAATCTGCAAATTTTTGGAAACGCGCAGGGCGCGGACGACGGCTCGCCCAAGATGCAGGGCTTTGTGAAGAGTTACTACACCGAGCGGCAGGATGTGAACCATTCGCACAACATCATGAATTGTTTTGCGCCGCAGAATCTCCCGGTGCTCACCTACCTGGCGCAGCAATATGCGGTGTGCGACCGCTGGTTCGCTTCCCTGCCCGGACCGACCGTTCCCAATCGGCTGTTCGCACACTTCGGAACGTCGTTTAATAATGTCGATAACTCCATGAAGTTCGGCGACAACGGCAAGAGTATTTATTCCCGCTTGATGAATGCCGGCCGTAGCACCAAGATCTATTACTTCGACGAGCAGAGTGCCAGCGTCGGTTTTACTTTCCTGCTGCAAAATCAGCCCCAAACCATGGGCACCTACCAGGATTTCCAATCCGATTGCGCCAACGGGCTGCTGCCTGATTACTGCTTCGTCGAGCCCAATTATTCCGACCACAATAATCTGCTGGCCAGCGATCAGCATCCCGATCACAACATTATTGCGGGCGAGAATTTTATTGGCGACGTTTACAACCACGTCCGGTCGAGTCCGCTGTGGAAAAACACGCTGCTGCTGATTGTTTACGACGAGCACGGGGGCACCTTTGACCACGTGCAGCCGCCGTCGATTCAGCCGGACGGCGTACCTGACCCGGTCAGTGGATTTCAGTTCAACCGGCTGGGCATCCGGGTGCCCGCCATCTTCATTTCACCATGGGTGCGGCCGGGGACGATTCTTCACACTCAGTACGAGCATGCTTCGATTCCGGCCACGGTCGCGAACTTTTTTATCGCGGATGCCGGCCAACGCAATCTGACGGTGCGCGAGTCGCGCGCCAACCTATTTACTGCGGATGCGAATCTGTTCACGCTCAGCCAGCCGAGTACGGACAGCTTTTACTTTCAGCCGCAGACGCTGGCACAAGCGGCTGCGCCCATGTCGATGGCGGCGGTTGCAACCCCGCAAGCGCGCGAGATTCAGATTCCGGCAGCGCCGCCCGGGGCTTACAATCCCTCGCGCCGAATGAACGTCTTGCTCAGAGATCACATTCAAAATCTCAGCCTGCTGGAGCAAAGCCTGCCGCCGGACCAGCGGACGGGCATCGACGTGAACACTCTTAAAACCGAAGCGGATGCTGGCGCTTATAGCGCTAGGGTAGTGCCGCTGCTGCGCGCCCAAGGACTGAAAGCAGGCCAACAATGAGGAGAACGTCCCTTGCCGGTCGTGCTGTCGGTTCTGTCGGCAATCCTGGCGACAAACTGCTTCGCCCAGCAAAGCTCGGCCCCGCCCGGCAGCGGGGGCAAAGAAGGCTACTTCGCCGCTATTTTCAGCGACGAACGCAAGAACATCCGCGACGGCTGCTCTCGCACCGACGCGACCGGCGAAAAGGCCCTCAGCAAATACGTGCCCGGATGTTTGGAAAGTTTGTTTCACGGAAACAAAGGCCTCTACGGATCGTTCCAGGACCTGCCACCTGGAAACAGCTATGCCCTCGGCCTCGCTTTCAAAGACAGTGAACTGAACACGGCGTCCTGGCGAATGAACTACCAGATCGATTCGCAGGGATCCTTTAACGGTTCGTGGACGGCGGGCGGACTTCTTACGATGATGAAGTCTCCGACCTTTAAGCCAGACCCAAATGCCAAGACCGGGCCGCCCGGAGTCGTCGTGCACGGACCGATTCCGAAACATCTGCCGAACCTTGGCGAAAACGAAAGCACTCTGGTGCTGAATCTTTATGCATTTCATACGTCGCTCAATCAGCTGGCTTACTATGGCATTGGCAATGCGACTTCCGTCAACAATCGCGCGCTCTTCGGACTGCGCGAAACCATCACCGGAATCAACGCCGACAAACTACTGAAGTATGGCCTTCACCTGCTCGGCGAAATCAATGGCCGTTGGCCGGAGATTGGGTCCGACCCCGGCCATTCGTCGCCATCGGTCGAGCAGGTGTTTACCGACATGAATACTCCGGGACTAAGTCGGCAGCCTGCATTCCTGCAACTCGGCGAGGGAGTGGAGTTCAAACAAAGCGTGGGAGGTCTGCATAAAGATGCGGCGCTGGGCGTGATCGCGGATTTGGATTACGCCATTCACTTTCAGCAGTTCAGCGCGGGCGCGAGTCAGATGTCATTTCGCAGGCTGACCATCGACGCGACGAATGACTTTAATCTGCTGAAAAAGTTCGTTCCGAAAAATGGCTCGGCCACCAGCGAACAGTTTGGCACGCTCGAACTGCGGGGATGGCTGGTGGAATCCATTGCGGACGCGGGCAATGCGGTGCCGTTTTATTTTCAGCCCACGCTGGGCGGAGGCGACATCGACAAAGAACGCACGCTCGCGAGCTATGCCGACTATCGCTTTCGCGCTCCTAACGCGATGTTGTTCCGCGCGCAGTACGAGCAGGCGTTGCCCAAAATCGGCTTCCTCGGAATAGTGGTGCGCGCCGACAGCGGGAAGGTCGCAGACGCGCGCGGCGATCTCGATATCAGCCACATGCGCCACAGTTATGCCGCTGGCATCAGCCTGCGCGCCGGCAACTTTCCCTATGTGTTGATCATGTACGGATGGGGCGGGCCGGAGAGCAGTCACAGCTTCGCCGATCTGAATCTGTCGGCGATCTCGTCGACGGGCGGGGCCGCTTCGCTCTGGTAGGTGTATACGAGATTTCTCAGGGTGCTATTTCACGTAGGCGAAAACTTTCACATCGATGGCTGCTCCGACGGGGTCGACACAGCCAAGGACCGCTTCATAGGATCCGGTGCCGACGGCGTAGGCCTCGATCCGAATGGTGTTTCCGTCGATGGAGAAATTCCGCACTCCGTGTTTGTTGTGCCCGGTGACTTCCAGATCGAAACCATGGGCATTGCCTTGGCTCGGATCAAGGTAGCCCGGGGCCGTTGCGCGGAGCGCCTGGCTTTTGCTTTCGCATCCCTTGGCCTCCACGCGATAGTTGCCCAGTAGGATCCGCCGAGTCGGCCGGTTGGGCAGGTATGAATCGACCTGGGATACCCATTGCGTTGTCTTCGCAGGCCATTGAAAGAAGATCGACGTTAGCAACAGGGGCCCCGTCACGATCAGCAGGAGAATCGACAACCACAGAAAGAGCGCGCCTGCCGCGGCGAGGAGTCGATTCGAAGCGCCGGAGAGCCGTTCAGAAAGAAAGAGCACGATAAGTAGGACGAAAATAATGGCTGCGCCGGCGATGAGCACGCGTTCGCCGACCTGTGGCCCACGAAAGATGGCGATGTATACTATTCCGGCCAGCGCGTTGCTGAACACAGGCCCTCCTTGGTTGAAGATAAAAGATTCCACGATTTCTACGTGGGCTTCAAGTGAAAGGGTTGATGCGCCTGGCGTCGCTCCGAGGACGGACGCCCGTCGCCACGAGGACTTGGTGGCGCTCGAGTCTCGCCTACCGGGCTCGCTTCGCTCGCTGGACAAGCGGGGCGGCGCCTACACGAGATGCGCTGGCCTGGGATTTGCTAGGAGCTAAAGATTTCGCCATTGCTTTTCTCTTGACATTCGCCTTCCCTTCGCCAACAATGGCGGCATGGCGATCACACGCAGGCAGCGCGAAGTGTATGACTTCATCTCGCGGTTTGTGGCGGAGCATCAATACTCTCCGTCGTTTGAAGAGATCGGCGAAGGGCTGGAGCTGAACTCGCTGGCCACGGTGCACAAGCACATTACCAATCTGGAGAAGAAAGGATTGCTGACGCGCGACTACAATCGCAGCCGGTCGATTGACCTGCTGCCCCCCAAAGGACGGCTCAAGCAGGCCATGAGCGTGAACACCGGACTGGTGCTGCCTCTGGTCGGGCGCATCGCCGCGGGCATGCCGATTGAGGCGGTGCAGACCAGCGAAACTATTTCGCTCGCCGACTTCGTGCGCTCGAAAGAAGTGTTTGTGCTCGAAGTGCGGGGGGATTCCATGCAGGATGAAGCGATCCTCGATGGCGACTACGTGCTGGTGGAGAAGTTGAAGACGGCGCACAACGGCGACATCGTGGTCGCGATCGTGGATAAAGACGATGCGACCTTGAAGCGTTTTTTTAGGGAGGGTGACAACATCCGCCTGCAGCCATCGAACGCGGCGATGAAGCCGATCATTGTGCCGGCGGCTTCGGTCGAAATTCAGGGGCGGGTCATTGGAGTGCTGCGAAAGTATTGAAGGTCAGTGGACAGTGGCTAGTGGGTAGTCTCAGAGGTGGATGCCCGCGCGGTTCTTGCGAAAACTATGGAGCGCTCTCGAAACAGAATTCGATTGATCGCGGGGATTTGTTTCTGCCTGGGATTGGCCATTTCAGGACATGCCCAAAGCGCGGCAACGCCCGCCGCACCAGCCAAGGAGAAAGCTGTGATCCATCACGCAGTCGGAACGTTTGAAGTAAAGGTCACCCCACAAGCGGCAGAAGAGGGTGACGGAGGCATCTCCAGGATGCTGCTCGACAAAAAGATCCACGGTGATCTTGAGGGAACGAGCCAAGGCCAGATGCTAACCGGGGGTATCGTGAAAGGTTCAGGCGGCTACGTCGCCATGGAAAAAATCACCGGCACCCTGAAAGGCCGCAGCGGCAGCTTCATGCTCCAACACAGCGCCACCATGGACAAGGGCGAACCCCACATACAGATCACGGTTGTCCCGAACTCCGGCACCGGGCAACTGGTTGGGCTAGCGGGAACATTCACGATCCAGATCGACGCTGGAAAACACTCGTACGAGTTCGACTACACTTTGCCGGAAGCGCCTTGATCGAACGTAGACAGACAAATAGATGCCGGGGGGGATCCCGGGCATCTATTTTCTGAGAGCTGAGACCTCTTACGCGATGTGGCGATCGAGCGCTTGGGCGATTGCTTCTTTGGGCTTGTAGCCGACGATTTGTTCGACGACCTGTCCGCCTTTGAATACCAGCAGCGTGGGGATGCCGGTAACTTTGTAGCGCATTGGAGTCGAGCTGTTGGAGTCGACATCCATTTTGCCGATTTTGATTTTGCCCTGATAATCCTTGGCCAACTCTTCGACAATAGGCGCGATGGCACGGCAGGGGCCGCACCAGGTTGCCCAGAAGTCTACGAGTACGGGCTTATCTGATTTCAAAACATCTTGGTCGAAGTTTGCATCAGTGACTTCGACGATTCCATTGCCTGCCATTTTCGCTTCTCCTCGTTGTAACGTCGCGTTGCCGGCGGACGCTCCATGCTTTCAACAACGAGCAGTCAGTGCCGCGTCTAGCGATCGGGATATACGTACGTGCCCCTGGGGGCTCCTCACTTAAGCACGTTCCGTGCCAAGTCAATCGTACTCGCTTTTGATGCCGGGTGTGAGGGTAAAGTCGCAAGAAACGCCGTTTCGGGTTGGCAAATCTCTGGTTGGAGCGACCACTACCCGCGTCGGGGAGATCGCCGAGAACGGCCACGGGAGCCGGCTGCGAAGCAATTTGGTTAGAAAATGAATTTGGCGGCGGCTTGCATCAGGCGGGGAGGGGCGGCGGTGACCACTTGTCCAAAGGACGAGCTGTTGATATTGCCGTTGACGGACGCGGGGCCATAGAACTGCGCATGGTTGAAGGCGTTGAAGCCCTCGAAGCGGAATTGCAGCGATTTCGATTCGCTGAGCGCGACGGACTTCAGTAGCGCCAGATCGTAGTTTTCGATGCCCGGTCCATAGAAGAAACGGCGTTTGGCATTGCCGGGCTGGCCTAATGGTTGAAGGCCGAAGAGGCTGGTGTTGAAATACGGTTGGCCGTTGCGCGGATTGTGATTCAGATGGAGCGGGCCGGGCGTGTATTGCGGTTCGTCGATGCCGTAGTTGTTCACGCCGTTGGGCTCGGTTCCCAGTAACGAGTTATCGCCGTAGTTGTACAGCGTGACCGGAAATCCCGTGCTGTAGCGGGTGATGCCGGAGATGGACCAGCCCTGCGTCCAGCGCTTGGCATGACCCAGCCGATCCAGCGGAAGCTGGTAGTTGTAGCTGACCACGAAGTTGTGTTTCACGTCGAAGGCGGAGAGAGCCTTGCTGAGCGCAGGGTTCAGCGGGTTGATTTCTTCTCCCAGGTTCGAGGCCTGGTCGAGGGACTTGCTAAAGGTATAGCCGGCGAGGATTTCGAGGCGTGCGCTCGTATGCCGGAGGGTAACTTCGAGCGCGTTGTAATTCGAGTTAGCGACGGTGGCTTGATTGGTGTCGCTGCCGAAGCTTGAACCCAGCGGACCGCGCGTTCCGCTGATGGTCTGCCTGGCAGCTGTGATGTAGGTGTTGCCTTCGAGAAAAGGTCCGCAGGGAGTCTGCCCAGCCGACAGGTTTGCCGGATTGCTCAAGAACAAGCACAGCGCGGGATTGCCGGGATTGGCTTCGACTAAGGCGAGGAGGCGATGTCCCTGAGTGCCGACGTAACTTGTGCTGAGCACGCTGTTCGTGGTGAGTTGGCGCTCGAGGGAGAACATGTATTCCTCGGTGTAGGGAATGCGATTCGTGGTGGGGTAGGCGGGAAGTCCGCTGATGGGCTCGTATTGCGACCAATCGACGTTTGGATCGGGATGGCTGGCGGAAGAGTTGAGCGGAGCGAGTCGCACTGGGAAATACTGGCTGCCTTGACCGGTGGATGCCGAAATAAATGGGGTGCTGAAAAGCGGCGGGGTTGGGCTGGTGTAGGTGGTGCCGTAGGGCGCGTTGGCGGCGAGAACTCCGATGGTAAGGGCTTCGATGGCGGTATAGAACTGGCCCAAGCCGGCGCGCAGGCTGGTTTGGCCGGGACCTCCAATGATTTTGCCGAGGAGAGAATTTGAGTCAGCGTTCGGGGAGTAGACAATGCCGATACGAGGCGCGAAGTCTCGGTTGCCGGGCGGGGCGAGAGTGCGTGGAACTCCGGGATCGGTGGGGAAAAGAATCCCTGCGGGCGCGGTAGGAAAAACCATCGACTGTTTGCCGGGCTCGAGGGTTGCGACCTGATTATATTTTTCGTACCAAGGCTCGATGCGGTCCCAGCGCAGACCGTAATTCAGCGTGAGATTGGAGCGCAGCCGCCAACTGTCCTGGGCGTAAAGGCCGACATATTTATTACGGCCGTAAAAAGGCTGGAGCTGACTCTGGTTGTATTGCGTGGGCGCGCCCAGCAGGAAGTCGGCGAAATCGGATCCGGTCTGACTGCCGAAAAACAGAAAGCTGCCGTTGAATTGCGCGATGGTGTGGGTGTTGACCTGATCGTAATGAAATTCGATTCCGGCCTTGACGGTATGGGTGCCCAGTACTTTGGAAAAATTATCGAGCCACTGAAAAGTATTGTTGGATTGGCGTAGCTGATTCGTATTGGTACCGATCGAGTAATTATTGAAGACCAGGTTTTCCACGCCTTCGGTTGGCGGCGAAAGCGGCACGATGCCTGGAGTATTGGGGCCTACATCGAAACCTTGGGAGGCGAGGCTGACGCCAAGTCCGCCTTGAGGACGGCCGAGGTCATTCGAGTCGCGCAGATAGCTGAAGCGGAATTCGTTGACCGCCGTCGCGCTTATAGTTTTTGTATTGCCGAGATTGAAGAGCTGAGCCCGGCCCAGATTCTCGTCGTTGAAGCCGGGGACATTGGCTCCGCCCTGCGCGAGCGGATAGGGATTGTCCTGGGTGAAGTTGTCGAGGAAGTAATAAGTCGAAAAAAGTCCCCAATGGGTGTTGGCGTCGAGGCGGGTGGCGCCTTTGTTGTCGTTGAGCGTTTCGTTGTAGGCCGCGGTGGAAAAATAATTTCCCGGCTGATTGGGCGCGGGGATGTATTGCAGCAGATGCTGAGCCGGCGCGGACCAGTAGCTGGACGGAATTTGCAGTGTGGGGAAGACACAAGCGGCGGTGTTGGCGCAGCCAGAAAAATAATAGGGCTCGCCGACAGAAACTGTATAGCCGAGTCGGTTCGTCAGTGAAGACGCCCAGGCTGGGCCGGTGACTGGCGCGGTGAGCGAACCGGCTAGATCCGACAAGTTGCCGGAGCGGTCGGCGGCGGAGGGGACAAGAATTAATCCAGTATCTGCGCCTTCAGTTTGGCGCGTGCCCTGATAGTCGGAGTAGAAGAAAATCTGATTCCGTTTTACCGGGCCGCCCAGCGTGCCTCCGAATTGATTCTGCTGGAATGATCCGCGGGAGGGAGAAAAATAATTGCGGGCATCGAGTTGGGTGTTGCGCAAAAATTCGAAGACATCGCCGTGAAAATTGTTGCCCCCGGATTTGGTGATGACGTTGATCTGTCCGCCGCTGTACTCGCCGTATTCGGCGTCGAAATTATTGGTGAGAATGCGGAACTCTGCGATGGAATCGAGATTCGGAATGATGGCGGTGCCCATGTTAACGTCTTCTTCAACGTCGCTGCCATTGACCATGAAGCTGTTGGCGAATTCGCGCTGACCATTGATGGAAATGTTTCCCGAGTTCAGATCGCCGGAGGGCGAAAAGGCGCTGGCGCCAACGTCCTGCACTGTACTGGAGGTGATACTGGTTGCGGGGGCTACGCCGGATTGCAGCGACAGCAGGTCCGTATAGCTGCGGCCGTTGAGCGGGACGGCGGTCATGGTAGGCCCGCTGATGACTTCTCCCATTTCAGAGCTGGAAGTTTCTACCCGGGTGGCGTTGTCGCTGACGTTGACCGCTTCGACGTGCTTGCCGACGATCAGGTCGATATCGAAGGTCAACGCACTGTTGGCGTCCACCTTGATTCCGGTGCGACGGTAAGGATTGAAGGCGGGCTGGCAGATCTCGAGTGTATAGACACCGACGGGAAGAACGGGAAAAGTGTAGGTGCCGCTAGGGTCAGTCGTGGCGGAGCGTTGAACTCCAGTGCTCGATTCGGTAAGCGTGACGGTGGCGTGAGCAATGGCGGCTCCAGTAGAGTCTTTGACCGCGCCGGAGACGCTTCCGCCCACTCCAGCCCAGGCTGGCAGGGCCAGAAGCAGGCATAAGCCCAGCAGCATTCGTTCTAGAAACTCGCCCATGAACTTCAGGAAATTCCCCAGTGTTAAGACTTCTTGTTGCAACTGAGTCGCATCTACCGTACATTCATCATAGTGCCGGATGTTCGTTATGGTCGTCAAGCACCGGCAGAAGAATCCGTTGCAACATCATTGCGACTAGTTGCAACATGAATCAGGGGATTTCCATGCCACTGCCACAAACCGAAATGCCAGGCCGTTTGCAAGCCCACTTCGCCGAGCGCGGAATCCGCATGACGCAGCAACGGCGGGCCATCCTGCGAGTGATCGAGACTGCGACCAAGCATCTCGACGCGGCGCAGCTCTTGCGCAAAGCGCAGAAGATCGACGCTAGGGTGGACCGCAGTACGGTTTACCGTACTCTTCAGTTATTGAAACGGCAGGGATTGATCGATGAGCTTGACCTGATGCACGTCAACGGTGAAGGTCACTACTACGAGCGCAAGCTGAACCGTGACCACATCCATATGGCATGCCTGCGGTGCGGCAAGATCATGGAATTCGTGAGCGATATTTTCGAGAAGCTCAAGGGCCAGGTGGAAAAGGACTGCAACTTCCGGATCGTGGTATCGCGATTCGAAATAGGCGGGTATTGCGCTGGGTGTTCGAAGTAAAGGGTGGATTCTCGCTTTAACTTTCGCAGCACGAGCTTTCACGACCCCAACCTTCGCGCACCCAAATTTGTGGCTAATTGGCTGGCTCCGCTCGCTGGACGGCCAAAAGCGGCCGCCCCACATGAGCCTTCATCGCTGCAGCCAGATTTGGCGCAATTATGGCAAGATCCCGTACACATCGAGTTCGGATTGAGTTCCGATGTATACATGTCCGTCGGCTATGGTGGGCACGACAAATTTGACGGCAGGGCCGGCTTGATTCGCGGAACTCTTGCTGCTTTCGAAGAGCTGGCGGGAAACATTGGCGGCGTCGTAAGCCCGCAACACAGCTGCGCCACCCGATTGGAATTTGCTGGTGAAAACCGCCCAGACGATTCCGTTGGCGGCGCCATTGGCGGAAACCGTGGTGGTGGGGGCGATTTTCCCTCGCCGGAAACTTCGGCGATGGCCTGATGCAGATTCAGGATCGAACTTGGCGTCCGTCGTATCGATGATTTTCACGCCGTACCGCTCCGGGTGGTCAGCAGCTGGCGTTCCGTGGCCTCCACGCCGTCGATCACGCCCTTGACCTGCAATCGGCGGCCTCGCGCAGTTCCGGCGGGCAAGCAGCGAGCGCGCGCCCGAAATTGGCGGTGTCCGAGCATGTCGCGTGCGAAACTGGTGATGGAGTTGCGGAAGT
>CAVQCP010000070.1:0-33496 GCA_963710965.1 uncultured Acidobacteriaceae bacterium
CACCCGCCGTAACGAAAACATCGCGCACCGTAGTAATGCCCTTGCGCGCCGCTTCCCCGCGAATCGCTTCGATCGCCTGCGGAATACCGGGCGAAGGAGCGTATCCATTCTTGCCGTCGCGCATCGCCTGGTAACACGCTTCAATGATGTGCGGCGGCGTCTGAAAATCGAAGTTCAGCGGATCGCCAACGTTCAGCGGCAGAACCTTGTGTCCCTGGGCGATGACTTCGTCGGCTACGCATGCCAAATCGCGAATGGCGTAACGGACATTTTCCAAACGGTGTGCGGCAGTGATCTCGTGTACTTGGGTAAGGGGCATGAATGGCTCCGGCAAAGGCAAAAGAAAAGCTTACCCGCAAAGCCGGCAAAGAACCAGCCGCAAGAAAGCAGACGAACTTCTTCCGCGAACTCAGCGGCCGTTCTCAGTCCTCTCCGCGATCACGGCTTTTATTGGGACGAAAGCAAATCTTCAATCAGATCAGGCGCGCTGGGGCTGCCCCAGCCTGTGACCAAATCGTATCCAACCACGGCTGAAAACGCGCCGTTGCTGCCGCTGGTCTCGTCGTGGAATGCACTGTCGTAGTGCGCACCCTCGCCAATTTCATACAGCGCGGGATTGAGAAATCCCAGAGTAGTTTCACCGTTGGCGACCGCTTGTTGATTTGCCATAGCAATGATTCCCGCCCATTGCGGGGCGGCGTAGCTGGTGCCGCCGCTTCCCCCAAAACAGGTGGCGTCGGCGCAACTGTATTGGTTGGTATTGGCTTCGGCCGAGACATCCGGAATATTACGCAGCACCTTGGAGGCATGATTCAGTCCATCGAGCACCGCGGAATTTTTCTGCCAGGTAGGAATCGGAACGCCGTTCTTCGATGGCATGCCCGCACTCCCGTTCCAGCCAGTCTCTGACTTCCATGCTCCACCGGGGCCATGGGTCACCAGGTCGGTTCCGCCCACCGCAGTCACCCAGGGATTGTCCGCCGGCCAAACATAGTCGCCCGCGCTGGAAGAGCCGTCGTCGCCAGTCGCGACGAATACGCTCTGGCCCTGGACCGCGATCTCTTTCAATATCGGATCAAGGCTGGTCTCGTCGTCGCTCCATCCCCAGGAACAACTCAGTTGCTTGGAAGTATTATCCGCCGCCATCTGATTAAAGATCGAGATATCCCACTTGCCCACATAAACCACAACCTGGCTTAGGTTGGGAGCCATCGAGATCGCCATCTCGATGTCGATCGCCTGCTCGCCGTCGTCGCATCCGGGATAAACGCAGTTCAAGCTCTGCCCATTCAGAGAGACGCCCTTGATCGGCACATTGAGCGGCTCATTCACATTGGTGAAATAGGTCTGCACGTCGCTGATTTCGTACCCGGCATATTCAAACAGCCCCACCGACTGGCCTGAGCCGTCAAGCGGACCGGAGCCGTAATATGCGGCACGCATATCGCTGCCGATAAATGTGCCAGCCGGACCAGATCCCGTTCCCAGAAGTTTTCCAGAGCCATGCGCCCCCGCCGATCGAATGTTCTTGGCGTGAGGAAGGTTGTAATTATCCAGACCGGTAACATGCAGCAACGGCGCATCGAGATCGACCGAGGGCTCGCGGTCGGGCGCATAGAACGTCCGGTTCTCCGTAGGGTGCTGGTACACGCCAAGCTTCACATGGAAGGCGCGCTCAATATTCTGTGCGGAGCCTTCAACATCAAGCACCAGTTGGTTGGAAGGCATCTCGGTCACGGCGAGCCCGTTGGCTTGCGCGAATTTCAACACGGCTAGATAGTCCCGATACGTTGGACCGAATCGAGTCCTGAACTGCTCTACACTGAGATATTTGTGAAACTTCGGATTCTGCGGATCGTAAATTTCCCGCAAAAGCGCGTCCAGTTCCGCCTCATTTCGCAAGGGCAAAGAGATAGCAAGGCTCAAAAGCTGCTTGCGGGGAACATCTCCCACCAGCGGAGCGACGCCGCTCGAAACCGCCTCAGGAACGTGGGTCGTCAGCATCGGATGCTGCTCCGCCTGCGCCCCCACGACGACCGAAAGAAGAAAAGCTGCGCATCCTGCCACATGCCATAAACGCGAGCAGGTTACCCCAGAGACTCTCTTCATACTCCACCCCTTGTCGGCAAAACCGCAGCCGAAATTTGTTCTGTACCCGCCCTGGAACTATTTCAGCGGCGCCAGCGCGTTGATTAGATTCACACCCTTCGGGCTTCCCCACCCGGTTACGAGATCATATCCCACCACAGCCGTATACCCTCCATTGCTGCCACTGGTGATGTCATGGAAGTCGGTGGTGAAGGTCGAGCCCACGCCAATGTCATAAAGCGCAGGATTAAAAAATCCCACGCTGGCTTCGCCGTTGCTGGCGGCCTGTTCATTGATCATTGCAATCAGTCCGGCCCACAACGGCGCGGCATAACTGGTTCCACCGCCATGGTCGGCGCACCTGCCATTGGAGCAATTGTATTGGCTGGCATTCGACTCCGAGGATACGTCCGGAATGTTGCGCAGAGTCGACGAAGCGCCATTCGACGCGGTGATGACTCCGGGAATCAGCTGATAGCTCGGAATCGGAACCTTATTTGGCGAAGGGCCGCCGGCGCTTTGGTCCCATCCGGTTTCACCCTTCCATGTTCCCCCCGGTCCGTTCGTAGTCAGCACGCTTCCGCCCACCGCGGTCACGTATGGATCATCTCCCGGCCACACCACATCGGCCGGAGTTCCCGATCCATTGTCGCCGGTCGCCACAAACACGCTCTGGCCCTGCGCTCCCATCTCTTCAAAGATCGGATCCAGGCTGCTCTCGTTGTCGGCCCACCCCCAGGAGCAGCTGATCGACTTTGAAATATTGTCCGCCGCCATCTGATTGAAGACCGAAACATTACTTCTCCCCACATAAAACCGCAGGCTGCTCAGCCCGGGAGCCATCGAGATCGCCTGCTCCATATCCAGCGACTGCTCGCCGTCGTTGCACGATGCCGGTGGGCAATTCAGTGATGCGCCATTCACCGATACCCCAATGATCGGCACGTTGAGTGTCTGATGGATGTTGCTGAAGTAGAGTTGCACATCGCTCAGCTCATATCCTTTCAAAGAAAAAATCGCCACCGACTGTCCCGCGCCATTCAATGATCCCGATCCGTAGTAAGCCGCTCGCAGATCGCTGCCCAGGTAGGAACCGCCGGGACCGGAGCCGCTCGTTTTCGCGGGATTCGAATGCAATGCAAAATCCTCGAACTTGGGACGCGCTAGTGAAAAGTCATCCAGCCCTGAAATGTGCAACACGGGAACATCCAGATCGAGCGTAGGCTCGCGATCGGGCGCATAAAACGTTCGGCTTTCGGTGGGATGTTGATACACGCCGAGACTTATGTGCAACGCGCTCTCAATATCGGACGCGAAACCTTCCACATCCACGACCATCCGGTTCACGGGGATATCGATTACCTCAAGCCCATGCTCCCGCGCGAATGCCAGCACCGCCGTGTGATCGGCTTCACTGGGACCAAATCGTTCCGTGAACTCCTCCACGCTGAGATATTTGTGAAAGTTGGGACTCTCTCGATCGTAGATCTGCTGCAACAGATCATCGAGCTCCGCCTGATTTCGCAGCGGCAAAGAGATGGCCAAGCTGAGTCGCTCAGTGGCTGGTACGTGCCCGACCAGCGGCGCAAGCCCACTGGAGACCGCCGCAGGAACATGCGTCGTCATCGCCGCACGCGGTTCAGCTTGAGCCGGCGCCGAGACGCAAAGCAGTGTGATCCCGAACCACCGAGACAACGACAATAATAATGAGAGTAGAGAAGCGTTCGCTCCCAGCTTTGCCTTCATGCCATCCTCCCATAAAAAGGCTCGAGATTGAACTCCGCATCTGACAACGTGGCGGCGCAGCGGGAGAGGAAGAAATCTTACCCCGAAACCGCAAGCGGTTCCAGCAATTCTTGCAGTCAAGTAAGGTCAGACAAAAGTGCGCAGGAATCTGCACACTGGGGAGCAATCAATGCGGGATTTTTCTCGCGCACCCTAGCAGGGCGCGGTGGTGAATCAGAACACTACCGACCACTCTGGCAGTGGGTCGGTTTGCACTGTCCCTGTTTGAGGGGCGTCATCCCGAAACCCGGCGGATCTCCCGTAGACCAAGGCATGCGCGGTGGGGGAGATCCTTCGCTCCGCCAGAAAAGCGGCTGCGCTCAGGATGACGCCCGCAAAGAGATTCAAACTGCACCACCACCGATCACTCCGCGAGTTTCTCGCTGCCGGGAGTAAAAATGTATACTGCCCACAATGCCAAATCAAAAACTGCCCGAAGCCGCAATGCCCGAAGCCGTAATGAAAGATCCCGTCACTTGGCTCTACCCGCCGATCGAGCCCTATAATACCGGCAAACTTCGAGTCTCACCCGTCCACGAACTTTATTTTGAGGAGAGCGGGAGCCCCTCGGGCAAGCCCGTGATTTTTCTGCACGGCGGTCCCGGCGGCGGCTCTGATCCCAAACAGCGCCGCTTTTTCCATCCCGAAAAATACCGCATCGTGAATTTCGATCAGCGTGGCTGCGGCAAGAGCACGCCCTACGCCTCTCTCGAAGCCAACACTACCTGGGACCTCGTCGCCGACACCGAGAAAATTCGCCAGCATCTCGGCATCGACCGCTGGCAGGTCTTCGGCGGATCGTGGGGTTCCACCCTCGCCCTCGCCTATGCCCAAACTCATCCCGATCGCGTCACCGAACTCGTCCTGCGCGGAATTTTTCTGCTTCGCAAACAAGAAATCGACTGGTTCTACCAGCGCGGCGCTTCCGTCCTTTATCCCGATGCATGGGAGCCCTACCTTGCCCACATCCCTGAGGCCGAGCGCAAAGATCTCCTGACCGCCTATTACAAGCGTCTCACCAGCGATGAGCCCGCTGTGCGCCTCGCCGCCGCAAAAATCTGGAGCGGCTGGGAAGGCGCCACCTCGAAACTTCTCCCCGACTCCGCCTTCGCCGGCCACTACGAAGAGGATGAATTCGCTCTCGCCTTCGCCCGCATCGAAGTCCACTACTTCTATAACCGAGGTTTTTTCGAAACCGACGATCAGTTATTGCGCAACGCCTCCCGCATCCGCCATATCCCCGGCGTCATCGTGCAGGGACGTTACGACGTAGTCTGTCCCATGGAAAGCGCGTGGGCGCTCCACCGCGCTTGGCCCGAAGCCGACTTAATCATCACCCCAGACAGCGGCCACAGCGCCTTCGACGCGCCGAACAGCCGCGCCCTGGTCGCGGCCACCGACAAGTTCGCCGGCTAGCCCTTCGTAGTGCTCAGTGTCCTGGACCAGCGTCAACTCGCTGCTTCATTCTTGAGGATGACTTTGAGCGCGCCATCGGTTGCCGCGTTTCGAAACGTGTCATACGCTTTCATGATGTCGGTCATCGCGAAGCGATGGGTCACGAGCTTATGCGGCTGCAGTTTTCCGGAGCGTACGACCTTTAGCAGCATGGGAGTCGTCACCGTGTCCACTAGACGTGTGGTGATGGAAATGTTGCGGTCCCACAGCTTTTCCATGTGCAGTTGTACCGGCTTGCCGTGGACGCCAACATTCGCAATACGTCCGCCAGCGGCAATAATCCCCTGGCAGATATCGAAGGTCGCCGGCAGTCCGACGGCCTCGATCGCCACGTCTACGCCCGCCCCCTCCGTCAGTTCCATCACGTGATGCGCGGCGTGTCCGTCGGTGCTGTTGATCAGATGAGTCGCGCCAAATGTTTTGGCGATTGCTAAGCGCTTGTCGTCCAGGTCGATCATGAAGATTGCCGAGGGCGAATAAAATTGTGCCGTCAGAAGAACGGCGAGCCCAACCGGCCCCGCGCCCACGATGGCAACTGTGTCTCCGGGCTTCACTTGCCCGTTCAGAACGCCACATTCAAAGCCGGTGGGTAGAATATCGCTCAGCATCACCATGGCTTCTTCGTCGGCATCTTTCGGAAAGTTGTATAAGCTGCCATCGGCATGAGGAATGCGCGCGTACTCGGCCTGCGTTCCATCAATCAGGTTGCCCAGAATCCATCCGCCATGCCGACAGTGGGAGTACATGCCGCGTTTGCAAAAGTCGCACTTTAAACACGCGGTGACGCACGAGATGATGACCTTGTCCCCAACATGAAAGTCAGAGACATCGGCCCCGATTTGTTCGATTATGCCAATGCCCTCGTGGCCGAGGATTCGTCCATCAGTCACGGCGGGTAGATCGCCCTTCAGAATGTGAAGATCGGTTCCGCAAATGGTGGAGGTGGTGACGCGCACAATGGCGTCGTCCGGATCTTGAATGGCGGGGCGCGGCTTAGCCTCCCATGCGCACTTCCCCGGACCGTGATAGACCATTGCTTTCATAGTGGCGGTGCCGCTTGTCGTTGAGTCGCTCTTAGTTGGAAGTGCGAGTTCGGCTGTCGTCATTCGGTGTTCCCTTTCTCGTTAGCATTAAAACTGAATGCAGCTGAGCAATAAGACGATCAGAGCGCTCGGCGATTTCTTGAGCAGACACACCTGGATTCTTAAGACCCGCGCCATTCCTCCTGCCTGTTATTGGGCCTTCGGTGTTGCGGTCGCGGAGGCCTGAACCGGTTGCGCCGAAGTTGTAGATGCGATCCCCGCCTGCGCCTGCTTGTTCGGAGGAATTTCAGTCCCGGCTGGATAGATGAAGATCTGCACCGTACCCCAGCCGCTATCGGAGTTTGTGTCCGTCTGTTTTCCCATTCCCAGAGTCTTGAGTTCGCTATCGTCAAATCCGAAGTGCTCTACCAGGTACTCGCGCACAACCATGGCCCGCGCTTCCGTTAGCACCAAATCTTTCTGGGTGTCGCCCTCCATGCCCGTCGACACCACAACCACCGCGAACCCGAACGGTTGATTCGCCAGGAAATCGCCGCCGGCACTTAGAGACTTCGGGTTCTTCAATTTGGCCGAATCTTGTTTATCGAAGAGTTGCTTCGCTGAGTACGTAAACTGCTTCGTCGGTGTGCCTTGCGGCAGGCGCTCGATTTCATTTTTGGCGAGTTCGGCAGAATCTTCGTATCCCCGGCTCTTGAAATAACCGCGCAGGAAGAAATTGTGCTTCATGGCTTCCATATTCTCCTGGAAGTCAGTGACCCCGGCTTGCGCCTCCACGATCGTGGCCCGCATACCACTCGAGGTCTGTTCGAGATTGTTATATAGCTGCTTGTCATTGACCAGCGCGCCTGCGGTTCCCTGGCCACTATCGATCTTGGCGCTGATCGATGCCAGGTTCGCCGCCGCCCGAGTTGCATTCTGAATAGCTTGCTGGCTGCTATCCAGAATGCCGCTCGTCTTTTGCAATAGGTCCGACATTTCCAGTGGCGGCTGGCTGACGATCATATCGCCATCCCGCACATCGCCCGATCCCGCCGATCCAAACGAGATCGCGAGAAACTGATTGCCTAACAAACCCTCGGTTTCGATCGTCGCCACAGAGTCTTGTTTGATGATCTCGTGCGTCGACTTGCCGAGATCCATGATGACCATGACCTTTTCGCCTGGCTTGTGCGGCAGTACGATGCTGTGCACGGTTCCACTGTGAACGCCGCCCACTCGCACGTCACCTCCGGCATCCAACCCAACCACGTTGTCGAATTGCGCCTTCAACTGGTATGTGGAGCTGAAAAGATACTGTTTGCCTCCGATAATAAAGACGCCGGCGACCAGAATCGCCAGTGTCACAACGATGAAAGCTCCCAGCCGCGCCGCTCTCGACATAGATCCCCCTACGAATGCTTTAAAAATTCCCTGACAAATTCGATGTCACTTTCCTGAAGTTCTTCAAAGCTGCCTTCGATTACGACATTGCCCTCATTGAGCAAGGCCAGACGGTCTGCAATGGTCTTCGCGCTATGCAGATCGTGAGTCACCACGATGGATGCCATGTGGTGTTCCTGCTGGAGCTTGAGAACCAAATCGTCGATCTCCGCTGCGCTGATGGGGTCGAGGCCGGCGGTGGGCTCGTCGAGCAGCAGAATATCGGGTTCCAGGGCCAGAGCGCGCGCCAGTCCTACTCGTTTCTGCATGCCGCCCGAGATGTCGGAAGGCATCTTCTCAAACGCGCCGTCCATACCCACTTCCGCCAGCAGCTGCCTGACGCGGCCAGCTTTGTCAGCCTTCGACATCTCCTTCTTATGGTGCTGCAGCGGGAAAGCCACGTTCTGCTCGACGGTCAGCGAGTCGTAAAGCGCGGCATGCTGAAACAGAAAACCCATCTTCATTCTGATCGCGCCAAGTTTGTCGAGAGTCAGGCCAGCGATGTCTTGACCGTGAATGCGAACCGATCCCGAGTCAGGTTTTTCGAGGCCGATGATGAGCCGCAGTAACACGCTCTTGCCGGTACCGCTGCGCCCCAGCACCGCCAGGGTCTCGCCGCGTTTCACGCTCAGGCTGATCCCGTTCAAAACCTTTTGCGCGCCGAAGGATTTATGCAAGTCCGCGACGGCGACGACGGACGCACTGCCGGCTTCCTCGCCTGCTTCTCGTTGTGCCGCAATTTGCTCGATCGTCTGCATAGTCGTTCCGTCTCTGATCAATTACGGAAAAAATAGGATGATCAGTTTCACCAGCACCACATCGGCCAGGATCACGAATAGCGACGACAAGACCACGGAACTTGTGGCCGCGCGACCTACACCCGCTGCGCCTCCCTGCGTCCGCATTCCCTGGAAACACGCAATCAGCCCAATGATCAGTCCGAAAACCATGGTCTTAAACGTGGGTGGCAGGAAATCGTTGAAATCGGCGCCGCTAAAACCCGCGCTGATGAACTGGTGCAACGAGACTGGCTCAGCCATCGCTTGTGAAATCCAGCCCATGAGCAAGCCGCAAAAGTCGGCAGCCAGGGTCAGCAGAGGCAGCATGAGGATGCAAGCCAGGATGCGGGTTGCCGCCAGCAGCCGATAGGGGTTCACCGCAGATGCCTCGATGGCATCGATTTGCTCGGTCACTTTCATCGACGCCAGCTCGGCGCCAATACCGGCTCCCACTCGCCCGCTCACAACCAGCCCCGTAATGATCGGTCCGGTCTCATGGATTACAGAGAACACAATCGCGGCAGGAAGTAGAGACTTGGCGCCGAATCGAGTCAGGCTATAGCGGGCTTCCAGGGAAAGTACAACACCCGTGGCCGCACCCGCCAAAGCGACGAGAGGAAGGGACTTTGAGCCGATCTCGTCGAGTTGCCGGAAGAGTTCGCGAAATTCAAACGGCGGAGTTACCGCGGCCCGCAGCACTCGCCAGAAAAATATCCCCAGGTCGCCGAACCATTCGAAGAATCCGTGGATCAGATCAGAAGCGGCGGTTCCCGGTGACGGGGACGTAGCTGCGACTCGTTGCCCTTGAACGTTGGGGTTCATCTCTACCACGGCACTGGATTCGCTGCTCATTACGGATTTGATCCCTGATCCGGCGCTCCGTGTCCGTTATCCAGATGCATGCGATGAAGCAAGGAGTGGGGGCCGCCATAGAGAAACTCCAGACCAATGTTCCCGCCTACATAACCCAGCATGGTGTAGTTGCCCATCCGAAATGCGTCCTTGCCGTTGTAGCGGTCCGGATACCACGCATAGACAGCTGTCATCGAACCCGCATACGGCGCAATGAGCGCAGGGAAGGAAAAAACGCGATGGCCGTCTTGGCCGCGACGGGCTGACAAGGTGGAAATCACGGCATGGCGCAGCCGGGGAAACAAGCCTTTGCACTCGCAGCGGTAGTACAACGTATCTTCCCGGAGCGCTTCCGCTAATCCATATCGTGTGGTCGTGCTTACCGCAGCGATGCCGAAGGCCGATCCAAATCGCTTCGAGTAACCCGCAGCACCTTGCTTCCACTCCGGCGGAGTGTTGTACGCCTGGCCGATGCCTGCCGCAAACGCCGCTCCTACGGCCGGATACGGACCGAAGGCGTCGAAGAGGTAGTTCTCGATCTTGGTTTTCTCGGTCGGACGAGTGTAGGCCAAATCTGGTTGCGCCGGGGTTGTGCTCGCAACCCCGCCAGCGGAATCTCGCGGGTCGATCAGTGCTTGTGCCTTTGCCAGCTCTGGCAGCACCGCAACGCCGGCAATTGCCAACAACAAAAGCATAATCCTGCGCATCTTCATTGCGATACCTCCACCAACCAGGATTGGCTGTTCATGTGGTAAGCGGGCAAGGCCGATGGTCACACTGGCAGGCGATCTCGACTTCCTTCGTTCCCGCTTCCTGGCAGGCTTGCCCGCAGTATTCTTCGCCAGGCTGCGCCAGGCAGCGACAGGGCAGGTGTGCACACTTGGTCTGCTGATTTGTCGACATGATCGTGTCTCCTTTTTATCTTTGTGCAGTTCTCGGCAGAGCGGACGCGCATCTGCTTTTCGTCACCGCGTGTTGGTGACTCAGACTCGGCAGAACATCAACCGTGGACTTAGTCACGCGACCTCCCAGGATCGTTTGCGCCGAGAAATAACATCTGGAGCCGGAACTTAGTCCGGCGCCAGTTAGCCGGCGAAGGCTCATGAACGCGCTTTACCGCATCACTCCTGGCTCAGGCCTCCGGGCTACCTTCGTTTCATCGCCCAGCCCATCAGCGCTCCTGCCACAACGCCTGCCGCAAACGTCGTCGCAACCGTCAGCACGAGGTGCCGCTGCAGTCGCTGAGTTGTGTCATCCAGGAATTCCTCGGCAGCATCGCCGCTTTGCTTCGCGACGCGCTTGGCGACGCCGACTCCATCCTCGATCGCATCGGCAATCGCGCACGTTGCGCGTGAAGCCTGGCGAACCGATTCGCCAATGTGTTCAGCCGTTCTTTCCACTACGGTTTGTGACATGGTGTCCTCCTTGTTGTATGAATCTCGGTTATATGCATCTCGCCGGCCGAGGCTCTGGCTTCATTCCCCAACGGCCTTTTCTGCGCGACCGATCCACTTTTGAACTTTGCCCGCATTCTTTTCCGCATTGCCTGAGGTTTCCAGGTCTGGGTTGTTGGTAGCCTTTCCGACCTTTTCTTTGATTTTTCCCTTTACTTCGTGGAGCGTGCCCTCGGTGCGGTCCTGCGTGCTTGCTTTCATATGGTTTTCCTTTTCTCTTCTAATGGGATTCGACCGTGGCTCCGGCGTCTGCCAGAGCGCGTTGCCCCGCGCCGTCAAGCCACTTCTTTTTTTTCAACAACCACTGGCGCCTGCACCAGTTCCTCGAACAGCGAACGGTAGTGAATCATCGCCGTTCGCAACTCTTCCGTGGTTGCCTGGCCTGGCCCGACCCGCAGAGCAATTTGGTGCGCCAACCGGTAGTTCTCTACGACACGAGGATGGTCGACAGAAATGTCGGCAGCACGCTGATCGAAATCGGATACCGGATAGCCGCGAGCCTTCATTACAGAGGACAGGAGGTCATCGGCTTCCGCGACCGCACCCTTCGGGGAATCGACAAAACGAGACTGTAAAGCTTCCCAACGCCGCAAAAAGCGTTCGCGTTCCAGCGAATCAAGATCGCGAAGCTCGAGACTCTCAACCCGTTTCTCGCGATCCGTTAGTTTCGCCTCCGCTTTCGACCCATGCGTCAGGACCGCGCGGTCGTACTCCGGTCCAAACTTTTGTCGCAGGCCTGCTGTCGTGACCCTGCGTTTTCGCACGTACAGCCAGATCAGCACCGCGACGATCACAATCACAGCCGCGGCAACAGTTATGAACCTCGGGTCCGTCAGATACACGTTCATCGAAACCTCCACAAAACCAAGTTCGTTCACCGGATTCCCTTGTCGTCAGAACCCTTGAGATAGCAAGTATCAAGCTTCAGACTTGGGAAAGCTGATCAGAATTGCTCGTCTTTTGAATCGGCGTCAAGGTGCGAACACCATAAAGAGTGCAGCCGTGAGTGTCGAAGACTCGGCCGGACACAATTCCCCAACAGAGTGAGCGATACTGCACAGCGCTGCCGCAGCAAGTGAGCGAATCTACAGACTGGCTTTGGGTTTCCGGGAGTTGCTTCTGCCAATTCAATCGTAAGTAGAAACTCGAAACCAGGAGATGCTATGTCGTTCGGACTTTACGCGATTGGGTTCGCAATCATGATCGGCGGGCTGATTTATGGCGCGCATTTAGTGCACATGCCCACGCACTGGATTGTCGTAGGTGCGCTGGTGCTGCTGGGAGTTGGGATTCTGTCAGCGGTAAAGGCAACCCGCCAGAAGGATTCCGCCGACTGAGCTGATTCCCTCACTTTTGTCTACAGGGTGGTCTGCAGAGTCATCCAGACTTGCCACGCGGAATCTAATCGTGCAGAACAATGTTTAGCAGTGAACTATTAACTTTCAGCCCGTTCTCGCCATAGTCGAGGAAGCCTAACTCTCGGAAGCGGTTCATAAAAAAGCTAACTCTGGAGCGGGTTGTGCCTATCATTTC
This sequence comes from uncultured Acidobacteriaceae bacterium, assembly GCA_963710965.1. Lineage (GTDB taxonomy): Bacteria > Acidobacteriota > Terriglobia > Terriglobales > Acidobacteriaceae > Sulfotelmatobacter. The sequence continues at coordinate 12,409 of CAVQCP010000070.1, forward strand.
CGCGAGAGTCTCCTGGCTGATCTTGGGGATTACAGTCTCGGGTACTCCTTCTTTGCCGAAGTGAGCCAGTAACAGCAGAAGCCGCGCCAGCCTCTTTTCGCTGGAATTGAAGAGCTGATCGACCAGATCCTCTTCGTACCGGATATTTCGTGCCAGCAGATACGCTACGAATAAATCGGAGAACTTGTGTTCCCGGTGAAGCGCGAGCATCATCGCCTTCTTATCGATGCGCAGAAGTTCGCAATCCGTCATGGCGGTTGCGGATCCCATGCGCAGGGCCTGTCCCGCCAGGCTGCCCTCTCCGAAAAACTGTCCCTCGCTCAGCATGCTGAGGGTTGCCTCCTTGCCCATCTTGGATACAACCGTGAGTTTCACCTTGCCTGCCTGGATGTAGAAGACCGCGTCCGCCGCATCGCCCTGCACAAAGATTGCTTGTTTCTTGGGAAAAGCCACGACTTTCCAACCCTCGCCAATCGTGGCAAGGAATTCATCCGGGTCGAAATCGTGGTTATTCTGGGCCAACATGGCTGCTGCCATCATGGGACCCCCTCCCAAGGTGGGTCTACACTCCCCAGAAGTTTGGCAGAATCATGATTGCCAAAGCTGTTCACTTCTGCTCAGAATGGGCCAAATCACTCGCGCAGCGAAAAAACAAATCCCGCCACGCTATTAAAGTGCTGCAAATGAGCAATATTGCTCATTTTCGTCGCTCGAGTCGTTGCACTATGTGGGGGTGAAGACCAAAGAACTCACGCCCAAACAGATATTAGCCGTGCCTTGTACTACTTGTGGCGCAGCGATTGGGGAAGTCTGTGAACTGCATACGGGGGCTCCGCGTACCGAGGCACACCGCGACCGGAAACTCTCCGCCGCCGAGGCCCGGGAAATAAAAGTCCGCCGAAAAGACTGATCGCTGATGAGGTGGAGGCGACAGGAGTTGAGTGGTGTGAGGCCCATGTCAATCGTGCGAACCGTAGCGGTAGCACTTTGACCCCGGTCACCAATTTCTATCCGAAGGATGGTGCAAGTCCATGGACGTAGAACAGATGAGTAAAGACCAGTTGATAGATTTCGCGAACGAATCCGGGCAGAGCCTTAAGAACGACAAGAGCCAAATCGCATCGCTCGAAGCGGATCAGCGGAAGCTCGTTTCTTTGCTCCTCAGTTTAACCAAGATAACGGGCAGCCTGCGGAATCGGCTCTACGAACTCTCTCGCGATAACAAAGCTTTAACTGCATCTCTTGAAAAACGCGCTCCCGATATCCATGCGCTATTCTCGGATCTGCGCAGTAATTGCAAAGACGATCCTTCGTCTAGGGATTTCCCCAGCATTCAGGAATTAGAGGAATCCATCGCAGCGATTCTTGGACCGAATTCATTAACGCTCGTCAATGCTTCCTGAATTTGTTCAGGGCTGTGCCCATCTCATTACTCCGAACCTATCGATCCAGCAGCCCCATTGGCGCGTTGCGCCTGGCTCAAATGCGACCGAGAATCAAGAGGATGATAACGACGAAAAGAACTATGCCTAGGCCTCCGGTCGGAGCATAGCCCCACTCGCGGCTGTGCGACCAGCGTGGCAGCGCACCAACCAGCGCTAATACCAGAATCACGATCAATATAGTTCCCAGCATATTGGGGCTCCTTATTCCCTACGAGTCAGCTTTTCTTATAGGCGTTTTTCCGGTTTCGCACTGATCAAAAATGCTCATTGAAAAAAACGGTTGAAATGGGGGATCAGTTTTCGTAACGAAGGCGGACAACGACGCAGGTGCCTCTCCACAACGGGAGATTTGCCTTCGGGTGACTGCACGCGGGCAGAAAAATAGTGGCGCGGGGCAAGCGTTGCCCGCGCCACTACAAAGAGTCAGTCGACGTTCTTACGCCTCGAAAGACCGGGCGCAATGCGTCCCAGTCATTTTGCTACTGCCGAGGGCGTTCTTCGGTCTTGGGCGCTTCTTTCGCGGCAGGATGAGGCGCTGGCTGTGCGCGAGCCGTCGTTGCCGGATGAGATGCGGGCTGCGCGTGGGGTGCGGCTTCCGCACGGGGAGCCGTCTGTTGTCGAGCAGGCTGAGCGTGAGCCGTCGTTGCCGGATGAGCAGCGGGCTGCGCATGCGGTGCGGCTTGAGCACGAGGTGCAGTCTGTTGTCGAGGTGCAGGTTGCGAATGAGCCGCAGCCGGCTTAACCGATTCGGTGGGCCGAGCCTCCGTAGGTTTTGGCTTGTTCTCGTTCGGGCGGGGCGCTGCGGCTTTGTTCTCCGCTGCCTTATTCTCATTCGTGCGGGTAGCAGCTGCCTTATTCTCGGTCGCCTTACTCCCGGCAGGCTTGCTCTCCGCAGCCTTGTTCTGGGCGACAGGAGCCTTGTAAGGCGCTCCCGCCTTTTTTGCCTCCACCACTCCAGCACCGCTAAACTCGCCGGGCTTGGCCGTTGCGGCAATTGCTGGCTGACCGTGGTTCACCGATGCTAGCAGTCCATGGTTGGTACTGGCAGCGTGCACATGCTGGGTCTGCATCGCGGTTTGCGGAGTGTGTTGCTGGTGTGCCGCAGTCTCTTCCGCGGCGGTCGGACGGGCCGTAATTCCACCGCTGCCGCCGTTATAGCTGACATAGTTTGTCGTGTTATTGATTACCGTCTTGCTGTATACGTTGTGAATGTCCGTCACGTTCACGTTGTTCACCGAGCGGTTGTAGTAGAAGGCTCCCTTGTTCCAATATCCGCCTTCATAGCCGGCACCACCATAGCCGAAGCCATAATTAACGCCACCGTAGAAGCCTACCTGCGAACCCCAGTAGCCTTCATTCCAGGCGAAAGCATTGTCGCCCCAACCCCAATAGCCGGGTGTCCAGAGCAAGCCAGCTTCTGGAGGCTGCACCCACGTGCCCGGCACCCAGAAGAAACCTTCATCCCCATTCGCCCAATAGCCGGGCGTCCACAAATAACCGTCGGCGGGGGCCATGGGCTGCTCGTAAACCGGCAGCGCCGGCGGAGCGATCGTGATCGAAACGCCGAACTGCGCGAACGAGGCGGCCGGTATGGCCACCAATAGAACTGCTAGTAACAGAAAGCGGGAGGTACGCATTTTAATCACCTTGCCTGACCATCCTTCGATTGCCCGGCTCCACCTTGCTGCTGCGGGCTGCGTGGATTGAGAGGCCTCGCGTCATTCGTAAGCCTTCCACGAATGCACCCGACAAGTCTGTGCACTTTAGATCACTTTTCGGCACTGTCACTCCGCAGCCTTATCAAAATGCCAAGTGCAATTCGAAGCAGGCCGAGGACGAAGATTCCAGGGAAAATCAGAAAGAACGGGATGCCAATATAAGGATCAAGCGTGACTGTGTTCTGGCCCAGAAAATAGATTGGCTGCAACCAGCCTCGGATTCGTTCTCGCAGATTTATGGAACCGAAACCCTGACGCTTCTATTCGGTGCTGCGATGACGCTCTCGACTTGGAGGCAGATCTTCTCGGCCGCTTCTCGGCCATGCCGTGAGTAAGGCTAACGGATGATTCTAGAACTCGTAACGCACCCCCACGGTTAAGTTGTTTGCGTGGAAGTTCCGAGGAGCGGTGAACCCGTAGGCCGGACCGCTCATCGCAGTATTTGCCAGCATGCTGCAGGGCTCGACCGGAGCCGGGACAGTCAAGCTTGGGAGCGTGCTGGAGGGATTGCAATACTGTGCTCCCGAAGGACCACCCTCGCCGTAGCCGAAGTAGTTATACTCGCCCTTCCAGATCAGATTCTTTCGCATCGCATAGGAGAGATTCACAAAAGGCGACTGGTAGGTAGAGACCAGCGATCCGTTCACATCGCGCGGATCGTTGAAAAAGCGGCTGCCGTTGACGGAGCTTATTCGGTAGCCGATGTTGGCGTGGAACTTGTCGACCGGCGAAAGAGCCAAGGCCACGGACGCGTACTGCGTTGGAGCGTCCATGAAGTCCTTAGCCGGACCAAAAGTATAAGGAGTCCCAGGCACGCGGGGAGTCGGAGAGGGGCAAGCCACGCCGGTGGGCGTCGCGGCGCCCGGTATGGCGGTGCTTGCGGCCGTGCCCAGGAAGCAGATGTTGGTCGCTGTGTACACGTCGCTGTAGGCATAGCCGATGTCGAACCCGTAGTGCTCGTTCGGCATCAAGTCGGCGTTCAAACTCAAGATGCGGCTATGATCGACGTGCTGGAGCGGGCCATCAACGGACGCTGTGCCTGTATTGTTCGTATTGTTGTGGCGCTCGAGGTCATTGTAGGCGCCGGAGAACGTCGCCCAGGTCCTCGGCCGGTACGTGGTGTGAATTCTGTAATGCTGAAGCTGGCGGGGTGCGACCGGGGTGAGGACATTGTCGGCGTACAGAAGCTCGACCGAACCGTTGATGTTTAAGTTGTCCGCCGGACGCACATTGACGCCGAAGCTGCCCCCGTCCTCGTAGATGGCGATGTTGGAGATGCCGGACAGGTATCCCGTTGTATTCGCGGCGCCTTCGCCGATGATGTGCTCCTGGTAGTGATAGGTGAGTGTGAACAAGATGCGATCCGTAAGGTCGTAGGCCGCGGTGAGGTTGTTCGTGATCAACTTCTGGCCGAAGAAATCAAACAGCGGCGTAGCCACGCTCGGACTGCCTTCAAACGTAGAAGTTGCCTTGCCTTTCGAGTTGATCGGAGTGTTGGCCACCGTGGTGGTTAACGCCGTGCTATTGATGGTTGGGGGTACGGAAGTCGAAGCCACGGTGGTTAGACTCGTAATGTCGGCAACTCCCGGCTGGTGCACATTCGAGTAGTCGATCTGCTCGGAGAGGCTGAGCTTTTTCAGCACCTGCCAAGTGACGCCGTAGTCCGTGGCGATCGCTTCCCGGTGGGCGCGGGCGTTGCCGGCATACGTGAGTTCGCGGCTCGCTCCCGCCAAACCCTGGAAGTCGTCGTAGTAGTTCGGCAGGCTCGTGTTCGCGTAGGTGTAGCGAACGTTGCCATTCATCGTAACGTTCTGGATGCTGGAGCTTTGAAAGCGGAAGATTTCCGTCGGGAAGATTTCGCGGGTTGGCTGGTAACGCGAATAGCTGGCAATCACATTACACGTCGGATCGACGATGGGTAGACCGTTCGGAGTCTGCGCCGGGTAAATTGAAGCGGCTCCAACGCCGGCGTTGCAGGTGACGCCGACCGGCTTGTTGATCGGATTGTCGTAGTTCTGGAGCACTGCGACCTTGTATCCGTTCGCCTCCTGCAGGTTGAAATACTGGGGCGCCATGCTGAAATAGGAATCGCCCTTGTAGTGAGTGACCTGCTCCTCATAGGTCAACCGGGTCCGCGATACGGGCTTCCACTCGACCGATCCCGTCCAGTCATCCGTGCTGTTGCGCTGATACTCCCGGAGCAGCACGTCGTAGGAGCCGGCAAACTGATAACCGCTGGGCGACTGGCTCGGACCTTCGAAAACGTTCTGCGAGTAGCCGGCGCGAAAGGTCACCTTCGACAGCGGAAACAGTGTAACGTTGGTGTCCGTCATGCGGCGCACCGTGTTGAACATAAACGGCGACTCCGTCACCTGCGGCCACGCGTAGGAACCCGTCGGCGTTGCGGCGGGACCGATCGGAATCGATTGGCCGGGCGGAAGGTTCGGATTGGCCAGCAGGTTGTAGTCGAAGTACTGGCGGTCACGGCGGAACAGGCCGGAGAAATCGTAGAGCTTGCCCTTGGAAAAGTCCAGTTTGGCAATGTTGTAAGGATCGCCGCCGAGCCCGCTGGTAAAGGCTTTCAAGTGATCGATGAGGGTGTTCTTAGTGTCTGGCAGAGCGCGCAGTTCAAAGGTCTCGCCCAGGATGCGCGGACCGGACTGCAGGTTGACCAGAGTGTCGTACATGGCACCGCTGCCGTCGATATTGGCCACATGTCCGCCCAGATCGATAGATTCATGAAGCGTGTAGCCGTCCGGAGCGGTCTGGTGAGACGCAAATATTGGAAGCTGCGCGACGGCAGTGCCCGCCGTCAAGCCCAAAATGGCTGCGGCCATGCTCCCGACCATGCATCGGGCCGCCGCAAGAGAATGCTTTTCGCTCAAGCGCCGGGAAATCCATCCTGGGTTCATCATATTTTGAAAGCCTCACTTGAAAAACATTGCTCCTCGAGACCTTGAGTTCCTACGCGCAATCGAAACCCGGCCGCGCCTCCGCCATTCTCCAGACGCGTTGCCATCCATGACTCCTACCTGAGAAACGCCGCATTCATGTTCGAACCATGAATATAGGTATGGCAGTTCGTACAGGTTATGGTTTCCGACGACCCCGCGCCCATTCCGTGAACCGTGTTGTTAGCGACCCCGCTATGGCACTGATTGCAAAGCGGGTTGATGGCCGGCATGTTCAGCAGGCGGGCGTTCTGGGAACCGTGCGGCGTGTGGCATCCCAAACATCCCTCAGCCTTGACCGCGACGTGTTCATAGACGAACGGCCCGCGCGTCTCGGTGTGGCACTTGGTGCAGATCGCGTTCTGGTCGGCCGTGGACTTCACGTTGTTGGCTCCGAAGGTGCCGTGCACGTCGTGGCAATCGCTGCACGTCATCAAGCCTTCGTTCACCTTGTGGTGGAACGGCATATTGAACGCCGGCTTAGTGTCGGAGTGGCACTGGAAGCAGAGCGCAGGCTGGGGAGCCTTCAGCAGGCTTTCTTCTTCCTTGGCCTGATGAACGCTGTGGCAGCTAATACAGCTGACCTGCGCCTTGGCGTGGGGCGAGCGGTCAAAGTTTGGGTGCGCTCCCGCGTGACAGGTCAGGCACTTGGCGTCCACTTCTTTGGCCGAGTGCTTCGCGGGATTGAATATCTTGCTCACGTCGCCGCCGCCCGCCACGTGCTCCGCTCCGGGACCATGGCAGCCCTCGCAGCCCTGGTGCGCGGGGCCAGCCTGCTTATTGAGTGTGGTCTTCCAGTGCGGCGTTTTTACCCACGAGTTATAGATATCCTCGTGACAGGTCTTACAGGTGTCCGCTCCCACATACTTGGACTCCTCCGGGGAAGGCGCAGTGGCCGCCGGTGCAGTACTCGACGAAACGCTCTTAGCCGGCGGTGGCGCGGCGGTCTGGGCAGGCACAAATGATAGGCCCGCGACAAAAAATAAAATAAGAGACAGAAGAATTCGAGACGCCTTCCAGTTTCCCGGCATTCGCATTCGTACGCTCCCGGACTGCAGCGGTTTATGCAACATGTGTTCCAGACCCAAATTTCTGTAGTGCAGCGACCCCGAGATTCCATCCTCATGAGAGTCGCTCATTCCCGTCAACCACAATCGTGCCGAAGCGACGAGAATTCGTGCCGCCAATTCCCGTTTCGAACCTTGGGAAGATCAGGCAAGTGCCGAGAGCAGTCCAACGGTTGCAATCGGCTGGTGGAGAAACAAAAAATACGCGATTCGCAATGCAGCCCGCTGTTCAATTTTGCTCACTCTTAGAGATAAAGAGCGGGGGAGCCGCTTATACAGCATTCAGAATGGCTGCTGGTGCGGAACAGAACAGACTGAATCACATCCTCATGCCCCTGGACTAGGAGCGCTTTTTTTCCTCGACTTCACAGTTCTGATCATCGCCAAGGATGGTCGCCGAGCACGCGGTGTCGGATTTTATATGCGGCCAGTTCTTACCAGGAGTAAGCGAGTCGTGGAGAACCATTCTGCGCAGCGACCTGTGAACTTCCAATCCGCCGTTGTAGTGAATCGCTTATCACCGCATTGTGCGGAGACCCCGCCCCTCGCCCTTCAAGGACTGAATGGGTAAAAGCGCACTGTTTCTTCCGGCCCTAAAGTCCATCCTCGGCCCGCCGATCACATTAGAGATACCTTCCAAAGCCGGGCGGAAATCTCCGTCCGGCGGAGGCGGTGCGGCAATAGCAGTGGGTCGGCGGTGCAGACATGCTATGGAATGACCTACAGTTACCTCTCTTCCCAACCATACCGAAAGACCGCAAGTGTGATTGCGATTCCTCCACGCCCCCCGGGCGCTCATCATGAGCCCGACCTCAGACGCTACGGAGCAGGATCAGGCTCTGGGAAATCTCAAAGCGCCCACAATCATCAACGCCCTGCGGGAAGACCTGAGCCGTTTAAATGCCAGCGTCACCAAGGCATTCCTCGTGCTTGGAGGAGCGTTGCAGTCGATTTCAGCACGCTCCCGCGAGGTAACAGCCTTGTCACAGTCAGCGGCAGGCCTGACTGCAGCGGACGATTCAGAGCGGACGATCGCAATCTTGACAGAGATTCTTGCAGATACCGAGCGCGTACAAGACCTGGCCGAATCCAGCCAGATTCAAATGAGCGAAATACTCTTGCGCCTGAAACAATCGCGTTCGCCCCTCGCTCTCCTGGCAGAACTGCCCGATTCACTCAATGCCGTGGGAATGCTTTCGCGGATCGAAGGAGCACGGCAGCAAAATGCGGCCGTCGATGTTTCTAGTCTGGCCACCGACATCCGTGATTTGACGACTCGGGTCCTGTATAACGTGAACGCGATCGCGGAAGAGGCAGGCCGGCTGACGGACCTGGTCTCCAACGGCGTTCAGCATCTGGACAAGATAAAGAAACAGGAGGAAGCCGGGAACCTTATCGAACAGGGCCGATCCCTCCTCGAGGCCCTCCAGTTGCGGACCCAATCATCGAAGGTTGCTGCCGGCAAGATCGACGAACAATACGCCGCCATCCGCAGTGCAACCGATAAAATCGTGATGTCGCTCCAGGCCGAAGATATGGCGCGGCAGCGCGTCGAGCACGTTCAGCAGGCTTTGCGGCAAGCTTCGCTGGCGGCCGAAGCCCAAGAACCCCGGGAAAAATACCTCGGCATTCTCGCTCTCCAGCGATCCCAACTCCTCAGCACGCGAGATTTTCTGGGCGATTCGATCTTGTCGATAGGCAACAACCTGCGCTCACTTTTGCCCCGAGTCGAGAGCCTGGCTGGCGAAACCGCATCCCTGGCGGCCGAAACCGACCGGGACGGACGTTCGCTGGCGGCTGCGATTGAAGAAGGACTCGGAGCAGTGTCGTCTGTTTTCGGCCGATTCTCGCTTTCCGCTCGGGCGGTCGTGGCCACGGTAGAGAATGTAGTACCGGCGCTGAAGGGCATGACGCAGGGCGCAAAAGAACTTGCGGAGATCGAGGTCGCGATCAAGCTGATCGCCATCAATGCCGCCATAAAGACCGTTCAGCTGGGCGAGCACGGGGCCACGATAAGCGTTCTCGCTTCAGAACTGCAAAAGGTAAACGCGGAGAACGGTGGATACACGCGGGCCGTGCTCGAAGCCCTGCAGGGAATCGACCGTGTGCTCAACGCCATGTCGAAGCATGGCATCAGCCAGGATAGCCGGGTGCTGCAGGCGTCCGCGCCGCAGGAAGTAGACGCGGAGGTGAGCGCCCTCGCGGCCACTGTCCTTGCCTCCAGCCAGGAAGTGGCGGTAAAGCTGAGTGGGCTTCTGGATAAATCTCACGCCCTGCGCGCCGAGATCGAGAACGCCTGCGAGGTAGCGAAGCAAGCGGCGGGAGCTACCGCGGCCTTCGACTCCGTGTTAAGCACGCTGGACTTGAACTTTGAACAGCTCGGAGGCGTCTGGTCTGCCGAACTGGAAAACGCTGTCAAAGGAGAAATGTCGGACTTGGCCTCCACTTACTCCATGCAATCGCAACGCGACGTGCATGAGAAATTGTTTGGCAGAACGGCGGGCGGCGAAGCCACGCCGGCGGCAACCACCACGAGTGACATGGGCGATAATGCGGAACTGTTTTAAAAGGCGCAATGCTTTCTTCAAGAGCTGCGAACCGAGGCGGCTTTGGACGATCCCGAGGGTGATGCGGCGGCTTTGAGCGCCGCCGCGGGAATGTCGTCGAGGGCAGCGACTTGTTCCGCTCCGCCCAACTCGATGGCTTCGCGGGGCATGCCGAACACCACGCAGCTGTCTTCATCTTGCGCTATGGTATAAGCGCCGGACTCCCGCATTTCCAGCATGCCACGCGCTCCGTCGGCACCCATCCCCGTCAAAAGCACGCCCACGGCGTTGGACCCCAATACCTGCGCACAGGAATGAAATAGAACATCCACCGAGGGACGATGCCGGTTCACGGGGTCGCCCTGAGAAACCTTGGTGGAGATCTCCACCCCGCTGCGTGCGACCTCGATGTGGAAATTGCCGGGTGCGAGCAGAACGTGACCGGCCAATACGCGGTCACCGTTCTTTGCTTCTCGAACGCGCATGCGGCAAAGCGAATCCAAGCGGGCAGCGAAGGAAGTCGTGAAGCCGGCGGGCATGTGCTGCACAATGAGAATGCCCGGAGAATCGGCGGGCATGGGCACCAGGAAATGCACCAAAGCCTCCGTGCCGCCAGTCGAAGCGCCCACCGCGATTATTTTGTGGGTGGTGCGAAAACCGACGGAGCTCGGTTTTTCGTTTGCGGATTTCGTACCGTCCGCGGTAGCTTTCGCCAGAGGATGCGCGCGCCGCCGTACCTTGGCGCGTGCGGCCATTTTTACTTTGGCCACAATCTCTTCGGCATGGTCGAGCGTGCCGGAGCGCACATCCAGGCGGGGCTTGGTAACGTAGTCGATCGCTCCCAGTTCGAGGGCGCGGACTGTCGTGTCGCAGTCTTTCTCGGTTAACGACGAAACCATGAGCACCGGCATGGGGTGGGCGCGCATCAGCTTCTCCAAAAAGGAGAGTCCATCCATGCGCGGCATTTCAACGTCCAGCGTCAACACGTCAGGATTCAACTGCAGAATCTTTTCGCGGGCGGCATAAGGATCGGCAGCCGCGCCTACCACTTCGATCTCGGGATCCCGGGAAAGAATCTCGGTCAGCACCTGCCGCATCAGCGCGGAATCGTCAACGATGAGAACACGGATTTTATTCATAATTCCTAAAATAGGGTGACGCTATGTTCGCTCACGCTCGGAGCGGCGCGGAAAATCTGCGCTTCGCGAGCCAGTTCGTGCGAAACCACCGCGCGTCCCGCAGACCTGGGAATGCGTCGTATCTGCACCCTCCCGGTTATCGGCTCGAACCAAACCGTCACGGCTGAAGTTCCTCCCAGGCTGTAGGCTTCCAGCGGAATCTGCTCGCGCTTCAAGAACTCCAGAATGAATTCCGAGTTCATGGCGGCAATGTCGACCACGCACGGCGAAAACGCCAGCATTTTTGCTCCTCCGAATACTTTGGCGCGCAGAGCCTGCTTCGATCCTCCCAGCTTCATGATCCGGTTGATCAATAGTTCCATGGCTTGCACTCCGTAACGCGTGGCCAAGCCTTCGTCTCCAGCCTGCATGGTGCCGGGAAGCAGAATGTGATTCATGCCCCCGACCTTGGCCGCGGGATCGTATAAACAGGCAGCGATACAGGAACCCAGCAAGGTGGTGATCTTGAGATGCTTGTTGCTGGCGAAGACGCCCCCCATGGGAAGCCGCACCAGCTGAAGTTCGTGCTTGCGATGCATCAGACATCGCCTCGTGCTCCTCCAACCAGATACACGGTTCCGCCGATCGGCTGAAAGAAATCACCGAGCCAGAACAGGTTTTCGGAGTGTCCGGCAAAAAAAAGTCCACCGGGCTTCATGTGTTTTGCGAACTTTTCCAGCACGCGACGCTGTACATCGCGGTCGAAGTAAATCATCACATTGCGGCAAAAGATGGCGTCGAATTTTCCTCGGAAGGGCCACGATTTTTCCAGCAGGTTCACCCGCCCGAACCGAACCAGATTGCGGATCTCGGGCTTGATCTGCACCAGGTCCGCCTGTCCTCCTTGGCCGGAAAGGAAACTCCGGCGGCGCAGATCCGCGGGCAGATCGCTGACTGACTGGCGCGGATAGATTGCGGTGCGGGCTTTTTCGAGCACGTCGGTATCGATGTCGGAGCCCAGGATTTTCACATCCCAGGTATTGAGCCGTTCCAGGTGGGCGGCGACCGTAATGGCGATGGAGTATGCTTCTTCTCCGCTGGAGCAGCCCGCGCTCCAGATACGAATTGGAGACCGGCGTCCTTGGGCCGCGGCCCGGTTCGCCGGGACCAGCAGCCGTTCGCGCAGACAATCGAAGTGATGGCTTTCCCGAAAAAACAACGTCATGTGCGTGGTCACTGCATTGATCATTTCCTGCAGTTCGGTGCCTTGCGGGTCCCGGTTCTTCAAGTGGTCGTAATACTGCGCAAAGCGGTCATAGCCGTAATAGCGCAGACGCTTGGACAGGCGCCCTTTTAGCAATTCGCGCTTGGCCTCCTTCAACTGGATGCCCGACTGCTCATACATGAGCGAGCGTAACTGTGCGAAGTCCGCATCGGTCATCGTGTTTCCCGAGCTTGTCTCCAGAACCATATGTGCTCACCGGGTGGGCTGATCTTGCCGCGAATCTTTACCCGTAAAACTTGAAACTTAAAAACCTAAAAATCGAAGCTTGGTCAATTGCGTTGCGTTAGTTGGTCTCGACGGCTGCGGCAGACTGATCGGCATCGACCTCGGCCGCTACCGCCAGATCGGCTTCGCTCAATAGGGTTTCAATGTCGAGCAGCACGGCCACCTTATCGCCGGCAGAAGCCATGCCGCTGATGAACCGGGTGTCGGCATGCGCTCCAAAGTCGGGGGCGGGGCGGATGTCGTCGGCTCCGGCATTGAGCACGTCGGAGACCGCATCGACCAGCAAGCCCATCACTTTTGAGCCCACGTTGATCACGATGATGACATGGAATTTCGTGTACTCGATGGCTTCCATGCCGAAGCGAATTCGCAAGTCGACGATGGGAATCACAGCGCCGCGCAAATTCATTACGCCCTTGATGTGGGGAGGGGTGTTAGGAATGGGCGTAATGGCGGAATATCCCTTGATCTCCTGCACCTTCAGCAGTTCGATGCCGTATTCCTCCTGCCCGAGCGAAAACGTGAGAAACTGGCTGGCGTTCACCAGGCTCTTCGGCTTCTCAGCGATGGCCAATCCTTCCATGGTTCATCCTCCTCTGCCGCGTGGGCGCTAACGGGGCCTGTAATTCGTCCGGTTAAAACTCTTCGAAAACGTGCGCTTGTTCTTTTTGATCGTGGGACGCGTCACTGTGGCTTGCCGCCGCGCCTGCCCCAGCGGCCGCGTGCCGGGCCAGGGGCTTGCGGGCGGGTTTGCCGCTGAGCGCGTCCGCCACCTTGACTTTGGAACTGCGTGCTGCCGCCGTGGCCATCGCCTGCCGAATTCCACCGCTGTCCAGATGGAAGCGCGCTACCATGGCTTGCAATTCTTCGCTGCTGGCGGCCATGCTCTGCGCCGTCGCCGAAAGCTCCTCGGTCTGCGAAGCGTTGGTCTGCGTGACCTGGTCCATTTGCGTCATGGCTTTGTTTACCTCCTCAACCGCGATGGATTGCTCCTGCGAGGCGGCGGCGATCTCCGCCACGATGTCGGTTACGCGCTTCACCGATCCCACGATTTCCCGTAGCGTTTCCCCGCTCTTATTCACCAGGCCCGATCCGTTCTCCACCTTGCGCACCGAGTCCTGGATCAAGCGTTTGATTTCCTTGGCTGAGGTGGCGCTGCGTTGTGCCAGGTTCCGCACTTCCGTGGCGACCACGGCAAAACCCCGGCCTTGCTCCCCGGCCCGGGCCGCTTCCACGGCAGCATTCAGCGCCAGCAAATTGGTTTGGAAGGCGATCTCGTCGATGGTGCTGATGATTTCGGCGATGTTCTTCGAGGACTCGTTGATCTCGCCCATCGCTCCCACCGCTTCGGTGACCACCTGACCACCCTTCTCGGCCGTGTCGCGGGAGCCATTGGCTACCTGATTGGCTTGCTTGGCATTGTCGGCATTTTGCTTGATGGTGGAGGTAATCTCCTCCATGGTGGCGCTGGTTTCTTCCAGGCTGGAAGCCTGTTCCTGCGCGCCCGAAGCCAACTGCTCCGATGCCGCCGCCAACTGTTGCGCCGAGTTCGACATATTGTCGGCCGATTTACGAACATCGGCGAGGGTTGCCCGGATGGCCTCGGTGGCTCGATTCAGGGCGACCGCCATCTTTCCGACTTCGTCCTCGGTATCCAGATCCAGTTGCACCGTCAAATCTCCCTCGGCAACTTTTTCCAGCACGCCAACCGTGGCCAGCAGCGGCTGGGCAATCAGTTGCGCGATGAAATAGCCGATCCCCATGCAGAACAGGATGCCCACGCCGATGATGGTAAAGAGCATGCTTCGCGTTCTGGCATAGAGCGCGGCGGAATCGTCATAGGCTTTTTTGCCTGCCTTTTCTTTGGCTTCCACCAGCGCCCTGAACTCCGCCGGCAGTCCCTCGACCAGGCTCTGCCCGCTCCGCAGGGTTTCGGCTGCCTCATCGTCCTTGCCCTCGAGCGTAAGCGCCATCGACTCTTCGCACATCTTCTTGTAGTGAGGCAGCGTCTCTCTGATTCTGGCCAGGAGCGCCTTGCCCTCATCGGTTTCCAGCGTCTTGTCAATCGGGACCAGGGCTTCGTCGAGATCGCCGAAGCCTTTGGTGACGCTGGCAGAGAGCTCCTGTTTTTTGGCTTTGTCCTTTACGCCCATCGCATAGCGCACGGAGTACGCGATTTGGAGGCGAATGACGTTGGCGTTCTGAATGGCGGAAATCCCCATCAACTCCTTGTCGTAAAGCTTCTCCAGCATGGTGTCGATGTCGCCCGCGGCAGCCACGCCTTTGTAGCCCACGACGCCGGTCAGGACCGCCATCAGAGCGAAAGCGAGTATCAGTTTTGCTACCGTTTTCAAGTTCTTAAACCATCTCATCGCATCCTCCCGTAATTCGTTCTTTGCGTTTCTTGTCTCGCTTTTTGCTTGTAGAAACTTCTGTTCCGACTCCTCAGCCCGCAGTGGACGCCGCTCCCATGGTGCGTGGGCCTTCGGTTCCCAGGGCGGCGGTTTGTACTGGGCTTCCCGCAACCCCCGGTACCATTTGTTCTTTGCGGCGCGACAATTCCACCAGTCCCGCAACATCCAGAATCAGCGTGACCTGGCCGTCGCCTAGAATGGTCGCGCCCATGGCGCCTTCCACCCGGCGAAAATTAGCCCGCAGGTTCTTGATCACAACCTGCTGCTGCCCCAGCAGCTCATCCACCATCAGAGCAAAACGGCGCGAGTCGTGTTCGACCACCGCCACTAATCCGCTCGACGGTTCCAGCACTTTGGTCTCGACATTGAACAGTTGGTGCAGGCGTAACAAGGGGAGCGGCTCCTGGCGCACCATGACGACCTCGCCTTCGCCCGCCACCGATCGCACATGCTCGCGCGAGGGGCGGATGGATTCGACGATCGAAACCAGCGGCAGCACGAATCGTTGTCCCCCAACGCGCACCAGTTGGCCTTCGAGAATGGCCAGCGTGAGGGGAAGCTTAATGCGAACGGTGGTGCCTTGGCCGCTGCTGTGCAGGGTCACGATCCCGCCCAGGGCCTCGACGTTGCGGCGCACCACATCCATGCCCACACCCCGCCCCGAGACTTCGCTGGCGCTTTCCCGCGTGGAGAAACCGGCATGGAAGATGAAGGCGTGAATCTGCTGCGCCGATAGTTCGTCGGTGGGGCTCAACAAGCCGCGTTCAATTGCCTTTTCGCGAATCCGGGCGGTGTTCAGCCCGTTCCCGTCGTCGGAAACCTCGATCACCACGTTGCCGCCTTCATGCCGGGCGCGGAGATGAATCGTTCCATCCTCCGGCTTGCCCGCAGCGCGGCGTTCTTCCGGCGATCCGATGCCATGGTCGGCGGCATTGCGGACCAGATGCGTGAGGGGATCGGTCATGCCTTCGAGCACGCTCTTGTCGAGCTCGGTATCTTCTCCGATGACTTCAACGCGAATGTTCTTGCCCTCGGCGGTGGCAATGTCATGCACAATGCGCGGCAGCCGAGAGAAGATGGTTCCCACCGGCAGCATACGCACCGCCATCACCCGCTCCTGCAGTTCGCGCGTGTTGCGGCTCACTTCGTGCAGCGCCGCTTGCAGTTCCGGCAAACGCTCAGGCGTGTAGCGGGTGACAATCTCGACCGACATCGACTGCGCGATCACCAGTTCGCCCACCAGGTTGATAATCTCGTCCACCTTCCCCGTGGCCACGCGAATGGAGGCGGAATCGCGGCCCCGCGGGCGTGCCGCTGGCCCGCCGGCAGCGGCTCCCCCAGCCTTGGCAGCAGCGCCGCCTGCGGCTATCGCGTCGGCTGGGCGTTGCGCTTCGATGGTGATGTGCGCCCCGCTTTCCACAAACGCAAACACATCCTCGATTTCTTCTCGTTCTCGTTCGGAGATCAGCCGAATGGTCCAGCTTAAGTAGCAACTCTCGGCTACCAGCCCACTCAATGCAGGCAAGTTCGACAAATCCGCAACTACCTCTTCCACCGTCCCCAAGGTAGCCAGTTCGCGCAGCACGAGCAGCGGATCCATGCCTTCGCGAAAGATGTCGGGGGAGGGAACGAAGCGAATGGAGTAGGCGGTCTGGCCCCCGAACTTTACCTTCGGGTCCCACTTCCGCATAGGACTGGGCGCGTCAGCCACAAAATCGCCATCGCGCTGGGCTATCGCCAGATCCTCGATCAGCGTCGCCGCTTCGGGCGGCGCAATCCCCCCCGTTTCCGCCGCCGCCAGAAGGGTGCGCAGCATATCGCAGGCGCGCAGCAGCAGCTCAATGCGCGCCGGACTCGCCTCGACCTTGCCGGCCCGCATCCCGTCCAGCAATTCTTCCATTCGATGGGTAAACCGCGTCAGGTCATCGAAGCCAAACGTACCGCTCCCGCCTTTGATGGAATGAGCGCCTCGAAAAATCGAGTTGACCACTTCTGGGTCGGCGGGCGCATCCCCCAACCCCAGCAGCGCCGCCTCCATGTTGTTCACATGCTCGGCAGCTTCCTGAAAGAACGTGTCCCGAAATTGGCTTAGGTCGATCTTCATGGTTCCTTGCCTTACGGCAGCACCTTGCCGATAACCGCCAGAAGTTTGGGAGGATCAAAGGGCTTCACAATCCATCCCGTGGCCCCGGCCGCCTTGGCTTCCGCCTTCTTTTCCGCTTGACTCTCGGTGGTCAGCATCAGGATCGGAATGTAACGGGTCGCCGCCAGAGCCCGGGCGCCGCGAATGAAGGTCATGCCGTCCATCACCGGCATATTCAGGTCGGTGACGATCAGATCGGGAGTCACGCTGGCGAGCTTCTTGAGCGCTTCGGCGCCATTTTCGGCCTCCACCACCTCAAAGTTGGCTTCGCGCAAGGTGAACGAAACCATTTGTCGCATGGTGACCGAGTCGTCCACGAGGAGAATTTTCTTAGGCATTGGCGCTCTCGGCTGGCAACGTCTGCGGCGGATGCTCCCGCACAGGAAAATACTCCGACAGGCCGGATAATCTCAGGAACTCCCGGACCTGCAAATTGTCTTTGTCGACCACAAACGGCAAGCCGTGCTCGGCCAAAGAGTTACGGAGTGCGAGCAAAACTTGAAGAACGCTGGCATCAACATGCTCAGCCGCACTCCAATCAATCGCCACCCCGCTCGCGGTTTGGGTTTGCGCCAGGCTTTGTTTTAGAAGCGCCGCCGTTTCTACGCGCGCGTTTCCCTCAATCTTCACGATCATCTGACCATTTTCATCCAACAGGCAGAGTCCGGGCTGTTCCATAATGATCATCTCGAAGATCTGGCGCGTGTACCGCGCACAGTTGTTACTATCGGCTATTTTGACTGGCTTCTTCAGTCCTGCAAGAGTCTGCTTCAGTCTTAACGCTCAAGGCGAGCGTTCTGGCGCCGATGTCCCGCCAGTAGGCGGCTGACTCAGGTGGCACAGAACCAAGCGATGCGCATGCAGCGTCGTGGGTGGATCTAAAGAGCGGAAGCCTGTAGGGAAACTGGTTCGACATGAACCACGGGTCGAGAATCGCCGATAAGTACTGGAGGGGGAAGATGCGAACATGAAAATCCTATTAGTTGAGGACAGCACCACGGTTCTTATGCAAAATGCGTGGTTGCTGCAACAGAGTGGGTATCAAGTGATCTGCGCCCAAGACGGCGAGACGGCGCTGCGTATGGCGCGGGAGAATATGCCGGATCTGATTCTACTGGATATGATGTTGCCCATCATGAGCGGAGCCGATGTCTTGCTACAACTGAAGAAGACGCCGCAGACCGCGGAGATTCCGGTTGTCGTCCTCAGCAGTCTCAGTGAAAAGAGCCGGCAAAAGCTGATGGAAGCCGGCGCCGAGGAATACATCGAAAAGAGCTTGCTGACGCCGGCGAAGGGGACCAACCTCCTGCCAGAGATGCTGGAGAAAATTGTATTCCGCATCAATCGCAAACGAGGGATTGCGCCATCGAACCTTCCATTGCACGATTGAAGCTTTCGCCACGATCAAGCCCGGCGGCGATTTGCCAACGCAGAGGGAGTGAGCCCGGGCAGCCGCCGGATTGCAACCTCAGCGAGTCCTGGGTTAGTACTTGCCTCGAATGCGGGATACTCCAGGAAGCGGGTGAGCTTTTCTTTTCCCATCCTCCCGCCCGGCCACACTGCCACAAATAGGCTTGACCTAGTCGTGCAAGACGACATTGAGCAGCGAACTGTGGACTTGCAGGCCACCGTTGTAATGAATAAATCCCATTTTCCTGAACCGGTTCATGAAGAAGCTCACCCGCGAGCGGGTGGTGCCGATCATTTCCGCCAGCATCTCCTGACTGATCTTGGGAACGACCGTCTGGGGTATCCCTTCCTTGCCAAAATGAGCCAGCAGCAAAAGGATCCGGGCCAGCCTCTTTTCGCTGGAATTGAAAAGCTGATCCACCAGGTCCTCTTCGTAACGGATGTTCCGCGCTAACAAATAGGCCACGAACAGGTCGGAGAATTCGTGCTCCCGATGAAGCGCCCCCATCATGGCTTTCTTTTCGATTCGTAGAATCGCGCAATCCGTCATCGCGGTCGCAGACGATATGCGTACGAGCTGACCGGCAAGAGCACCTTCTCCGAAAAAATCTCCTTCACTTAATATGCCGATCGTCGCTTCTTTGCCAGTCTTCGAGACGACGGTGAGTTTTACCTTACCGGTCTGGATATAAAACACCGCATCCGCGGCATCCCCTTGCGCAAAGATGGTTTGTTTCCTGGGAAAAAGCACAAATCTCCGGCCCTCACTGATTGTGGCGAGGAATGCCTGCGGATCGAAATCACGTTTCTTCCTAGCCACTAAAATTGGACCGATCTCACGAGGTGCGGTTAGGAGGGCCGGGTCCACCGAGCGTTGGCGAGCGATTTTCCTTGCGCCTGGAGAATCGAGGGGTTGGCGAGCAGGAGACATAGGCACCTCCTTCGGCACCTATCTGCGTAAGCAATTTTTGCTCATTCTACCACTCGGCGGAACAGCTTAAGTATCTGAAAACGACGCGCCCGCCCCGCGCTTTTTTGGGATGGCTCCAATTCACGCCAGGCAGAGATTGAACGGCGGCTGCACGATGTGAGCGGTTGTGCACAGTATGGGCAGGGCAAATGAGCGAATCTATTGCCGGGTCCCACATCTGCCGGGTCCCACATCGAGGAGAAGCAATGTTGTTAGTGGAAAAAACCGCATGCGCTGGGATCGTCTTCCTGTTACTGGCGACGGGGAATTCGGCACCACGCGCGACGCCGCTCGCTTCGCGACCCAAGCTCAGCGCAGAAGTGCCACGGATCGCGCCTCCGGACAACGTAATAAGTATGCAGCAGGCTCTGCAGGACAAAGGATGCTACCACGGGAAGCTTGATGGTGTGTTCGGTCTACGGACCCGAGCCGGTATTCGGGCCTGTCAGAAGTCTGAGAATCTTCCTGTCACTGGCCAGCTTGATACCCAGACGGCCGCCAAACTCGGCTTAACCGCAGAAGTTCGCGACCAGAATGGCTACCAGACTACGCAGGCGAAGCCTTCGGCAGGCGTGAAGTGGATTGGAGGTTCTAAGCGTAGAAGCAATCTACCGCGGAAGACGGTCACCAGAAATGGAAACGGTAAGTCTAAAATTCCGAGCCGGACTCATTAGGCCGCGCCAGAGGCTTCCACGGGAGATGGACCGTACCGCCTTTCGGAGAGGAACCCATTTCCCATCGTGACTACAGCTTGATCACGAATCCGGAAGGACAAATGCACCCACGACAACCTATTTTGAATCTTGGCGTCCCCGACGGGATTTGAACCCGTGTTACCGCCGTGAAAGTCGTCCTAGAGTTCGTAACCGATTGAAACTAAACGGTACGGATAGCCCTCTAGGGCACTTATCGGACTGTGGAGACGGGTTATCGGACTGTTAACGGACTGTGATGGCCAGGTGCTAAGGAGCCTGAAAATCATGGACCCGACCCTTCTTTCTCTGCTGGATTCCATCCCGCAGAAAACACCCCGCTCCAAACTCGAAACCCACCGCGAACTGATTCGCCAATTGCGGCGCAAAGGTTGCACGTATCGCGATATCGTTCGCATCCTTCACGAGCGTGTCGGCCTCGACGTGGCCGTCAGCACGATTCACTCGTTCATCAAGGTTCGCGCCAAACACCGAAAGCAGGTGCAGTACGAACTGCCACCGCTCGAACCGCAATCGCCCGTGACCGTCCGCATGAATCCCGAAGACGTTGCCTCCCGAATTGCAGCGCTCAAGGCAAAACCAGTCGAGCAGAGGGCAAAACCCAAATACTTTCACTTCGAAGAAAGCGAGCCGTTGAAACTCGTCGGCCAAGGAGGATCGCGATGAACACACAACCAAGAAACAAACGAGTCGTTTTCACCATGGGTGGCAAAGGCGGAGTTGGCAAAACCGGCCTGATGGTCGCCCTGGCTGAGTGGTTCGAAGCCAATGAGATTCCGTTCACGCTGCTCGACCTCGATACGGAGAATAAGGCACGGGGATCACTTAAGCATTTCTTCAACGGGTCAGTAGCCAAGGTGAATATTCACACGCCAGCCGGCCTCGACGCGTTCGTGGATCATCTCGAATCCGGCGCGGCGATCATCCTCGCCGACATGGGGGCCGGTTCGGGGCAAATAGCGAGTGACTGGTTCGACGCGATGTATGAGGATGTCGCGGCTACCGGCGCGCGTTTCACCGCTGTGGGTGTTGTCACGTCAGACCCGGCAAGTGTTGAGAGTGTCCTCGCCTGGGCGAACCGAC
>CAVQCP010000071.1:0-8442 GCA_963710965.1 uncultured Acidobacteriaceae bacterium
TTGCTTCCCGAACGCGCCTGGTGCGCATTTCGCTGACCGTCGCGCTTGAATTGATTACGGCCGAAACCGTGGCCACCGACACGCCGGCAAGCCTGGCTACATCGCGCATTGTGCGCTTGATCATTGCGCGCAACCTGCCATATCAATCCTTCGCAAAGTCACCTTCCATCACCAGCCCGATTCAATCTCTCACGCAGGTAAGCCGCAGCCTGAGCCGCTGCGAGATTCGGTTCAGGTTTCGGTAGAATCTCGGCGGTTAGATATCCATCGTATCCGATATCATGAAGAATCCTGAAGATCTCGTCGAACGGCATGTGGCCCCACCCCGGCGCCAAACGATTGCTGTCCGCCACATGCACATAGCTGATGTAGTCACGCGCATTTTCGAATGCATCTCGGAAAGAAGCGTCTTCGATGTTCATGTGAAAGAGGTCGGGCATCAGCTTCACACAGGGCCGTCCGGTTTCCTTGATCAACTCCAGACCTTCCGCGCAGGAATTGATGAAATTCACTTCGTACCGGTTCACGGGCTCCACGATCAATTCGACGCCGACCTTCTCTGCAACGTCAGCGCAGCGATGCAGACAGGCCAGGTACCGCTGCTTCGCCGTGTCAACAGACTCGCCCTCGTGGATGATCCCTCGGACCCTCCCAGTATTTACGCGCGCGCCAAATTCCGCTGCCAACTGGATCATCCCAATGATGCGATCGACCGCGGCCGTGCGGATGGCGGGATCAGGATGCGTGAAGTAGAGATGATCGGCGGCGAAGACCTGTCCGGAAGATATGCAAGGGATCTCCAGGCCGGTAGCCGAGAGCCGTTCCTTCATTTGCGGAATGTTAACTTCGTCGGCGCGGAGAAGCGCCAGCTCGACGCCATCAAAGCCAAGCTCGGCAGCGCGGCTCACGCAATTCGAAAGCTCATCTCGAAAAACTACGAATGCGCTGGGCAGAGCTTCGCGGCTCGCTACCGCAATTCCAATCTTCATAGAAGTTCTCCAGCGGTTATCGCGTTGAGGTTCATGCTATCCACGCCTCGAGTTGTTTTCGATAAGACGAGGTGCGGTACCCTCCAAGGGGTTAGCGCCGGACCACCAAAGGATGAAGACAACGTACCCGATCTGGCTTCCAGCATATCGGTGATCTTGCCGCCGCCCGCATACATGATGCCGTAGGCAAGCAAGAACGTGAACTGCAAATGAACAAACTGCTGATCTGTAATCGGTATCGTCTTCCCAACCTCGCCGGAGACAATCGGCAAAGTCTGGCGGTCGACACAGGCCAGCGCGTTTGCAGCAGCAAGCAGACCTGCGACCCACCATCGAAGATTTGGAATTCGTGCCAAATTGAGCCTGCCTCGGTCAGAGGACCTCGCTTCGCTGAGTTGAAATCTCTCTAGTCCAGTACATCCGCTTGGATTCCCATGAATTCACAATAGTATTGGAGCGCACGGCGATGATCTCCTGGGACCACGTGTGCATGATTCGTGTTGTATCTGTCAACCATGTCCGCAGGTTCCGCGTTCATCTTTACGTAGCCGTGGGGCCATTGTGCGCACGTCTCTGCCATTTTCTCCCTTGGAAAATCGACAAATTCACCTCGCGCGATAAACATTCTGTATTCCCCATCGACGCGCGTCAATCGCGCAAGCGTGATTTCTCCCGACCTGCAAACATAAGAGAAGTGCGCCCCGCCTCCGCCATATTTTGAAATGACGGGCTCGAGATGCACGAGTCCAAGGTTCTCTGCAGGATCGTTGCTGCGAGCCGCGTACCACGATGGCTGAGCGCCGCAATTGCAGCAAACATAGAGCTTGTTTTTGAAGTCGTAACTGCGAAGATCGAAAAGCAGAGTTGGAAATCCGCTGATCAACTTCAGAATCTGCATCGTCAAAGCGCCATCTGCATCGGCTTCGCATGCCATAACGGTTGGATCCTTGGGCCCATTCCAATCGTATGGGTCGTTCAGGAACATCGCGCTGACGCACCCGGTCACGTGGTACTCGCTTAAATCGTAATGACATTTCAGGCTGACAAAATCCAGCCCAAACTCTTTCACGATCTCGCGGATAGCGAGATAATGGCGGATCTGCTCTTTCACATTTTCAGACGCGGCTTTGCCTGTGGTGGCCACCTGTCCCATCCGCGAACACATCCAGGCATAAGCCCGCTCAACTTCTTCCTCCGGCATGCTGCGGGCAAGGTCTACTACCCTTAGTTGGTCGATGTGCTCCACATCGATTCCAAAACGGCGCATCCACTCCTGCGTGTTCACCACGCCAGTATTCATTCCGATGCTGCGGCCTCCGATCAACCCAAACACGCTGCCTTTGAGCCGCTCGATGACGCCACTCGCCCGGCAAAATGCCGAGAGCCTGGTCTGCAATTCCGGTTCTTCATTCGGATTGCCCCAAAGCTTGACCGCCTTCAATCCAATTTGCGCCATGGCGCCCTGTGCCGCCATGATCCCGCCCAGACCGGGCAGCGTCGGATCTTTGGGCGAGTTCAGAATTACCGGCATTTCCAGAAGCCGCGCCGCCATGAGGCTGTAATTCGGAAACGCAAACACGGGTATGTTGAAGACTGCCGCTTCAATCGATGCCGCCCGCATTTCTGTCGCGGCTGACTTTGCCTGGAGGATTGAATGGATGATTTCGCTGGCCGGTTTCGCCACTAACAGCGGGTCTTTTCCGATTGCATCGGCTAAGATTTCCTGGTTACGAAGCACCGCATTCGCAAGGGTCTCGTGTACTCGTTGCCTTCCATCTGAAAAGCTCAGAAGACCCACCCGGAAGGGCGCCTGGGTTGTTGTTACTTGTGTTTCGCTCATTGTTCTCTCACCCATTTCAACTTGGCTATCTGAATCCCTTTCAGGCTTGGCAGCAGGACGGCGAGGAAGGTCTGGCCATCTGATTCCACTATTTCGGGAGCAGCGTAAGGCATGGTCTCAACCAGATACTGATCATTGCCTTTCCCGAAATCGCGCGGGTTCTTCGACCGATACACCGAGAACCTGGCGTTCTGACCATAGACCTGATTGCGCAACAGGTAAAAGTAGCCCGATGTTTTCTGGTAGTAGACAAATGGACATTCAGCCGACCACGGCCCGTCGCCTGCCGATCCACCATAGGCTACTTTCGTGGGCGGGCTCCAGTGCGCCAAATCCTTCGAGGTGCGGACAAAATCCGCTCCCTTCTTGTTCGGGCCAGCGGTGTAATAGAGGTAGTAGAGACTGCCCACTTTGATCACATCGGGATCCCGCGTATTTGATCCGGCCTCTTCACCAAACATTCCGGAGTTGCCGTCGGGCATGAGCTGACGCGCAAAGGTCTTGCCGTCTTTGCTCCTGGCCAAAGCGATGTGGTCCCAGGTCCCATAGACCATGTAGTAGTCCGTGCCAACCTTGAAGACGTAGGGCGCTTGCAGGCCGCCTTCCACTTCGCCAAAATTCGGGTCCGCCGTCATGGCGATTCCCATCGGGGTCCAGTTACTGTCTGTAAGCTTGTTTGCCTGCCAACGAAAGAAGAGCCGGGTTTTGCCGGGAACCTTCGTGGACCGGATGCACGACCAGAGTTGCCAGGTTCCGTCGGCTGCCTGCCAGATGGCAAAATCGACTGGTTGCTGATTTGGCGACGTGTACTGACCAAGATCGGGATCTCCCGCGATCTGCCAAAAATCGCCGTCAACCTGGGGTACCAGTACCTGATCGGCGCCGAATGTACTTCGAGAGAAGCCGACTGCGAGCAAAAGAAACATGAATAATTGCGTGAAATACCTGCGCTTACGGACACAACGCGAGTTATGTGTGACGCGCGGCATCTTCCGACCGCGTCCAAAATCTGGCTCGCGATTTCCGGCGGCAAGCGAATCTTTCTGACAAACCGGGTCGAGCCTATAGACATCCAGTAAGCTCTTGCAATCGTTCATTCAGCCCCCGAGAACAACCGTGTCACCGAGACGAAAGCGCGATGGCTTGCGCATTTTTCGCGATGGTGGATCAGTCTAACCGCGATTTATTTCAGATGTCAATATGATACTGAAACGTTTCAGAAAGTTAGAAATGCAGACAAGGAAAGACGTTTTCCAAATGGATTGCTTCCCTCGATTCGGACGCAAAATATCGAATGATGGGCATAAATGACGGCATTTTGTGAAAATTGACAATCGTTTACATAGCGGATTTCTTAATGACTGGCGTAAAGGTCGCGGCTCAAAGCTATATTAACCTGATCCTGCGAATTAAACGAACCACCGTTGCTTCCTCTGCTCGACCGATAAGACCGCGGCGAGAGTACTTGTCTATTAAGTTGTTTATTATAAATAGCTTATAGATGAAGTGGTCCATATTTATCTTCCCGAATTCGCGAAAAATGTGGACTTTACGCAATTTTTTCGAAACGTTTCTTTTCTCTTGACATATCAGAAAAGGACTGATTAAACTTGGCTGCCATGAATCGGTGAAGCACATTCGCCGAGCTTGGATCCCCAGGAAATTCCCCTGTGTCGACCGATTGTGCACTCTATGAGGAGGAACGTGATGCGTAGTCTGAAGAAGTATTCCGTGATGGCAGCTTGTCTGTTCTTAGCTGTTCCACTTGTCTGCAGGCCGCAGGCTACCGAAGTGGACCAGATCTCAGGAACCGTCCAGGACACCACGGGCGCCGTGGTAGGGAATGCAACTGTGAAGGCTATCCAAACAAATACGGGATTTACACGGACAGCATTCACTGAATCGAACGGTTCATACGTTCTCAGCAGCCTGCCGGTCGGGCCTTATCGCATTGAGGTGAGCGCGAAAGGATTCAAGACCTCAGTGCAGGGTGGAATCGTTCTGCAGGTCAACGTGAATCCGTCGGTCAATATCACTCTTCAGGTGGGTGCTGTCACGCAGCAGGTTGAGGTGCAGGCGACTGCCTCAATGGCCGAGACGGAAACCGCGGCCATCGGGAATGTAATCAACTCGGAAAGTGTTGACGATCTCCCGCTCAATGGAAGGAACCCGGCTGAGCTTGTACTGCTATCGGGAGCCTCCGCGCAGATTAGCGGATACATCGGCAGCAAGAACTACCCAACTTCTGAAACCATCGCAGTCGCAGGCGGCGATACCAACGGCACGGAATATCTGATGGACGGCGGATATCATAACGATGTTTTCAGCGCCGTGAATCTGCCGCTTCCCTTCCCCGATGTGCTGCAGGAGTTCAGCGTTCAGACCAGTTCGATTCCGGCCAGCTATGGCGAACGCGCCGGTGGCGTGGTGAACGTGGTTACGAAATCCGGAACCAACGCGTATCACGGCGACGTGTTCGAGTTCATCCGGAACGGCATCATCAACTCGAAGAACTACTTCGCTACCACGGTCGATGAACAAAAGCGCAACCAGTTCGGCGTGACGGGCGGTGGACCGATCAAACATGACAAGCTCTTCTTCTTCGGTGGCTGGCAGGAGGAGATTTTGCGCACCGCGCCCCCAACGAGCACTGAGTTCACGCCAACCACGGCGGAGGTTGGTGGCGACTTCTCGGCGCTGTGCTCGAGCTTCTCGGGCGCCGGCACATGCAACCCTGGAGACGGAACCCAACTTGTGAACCCCTCTACGGGACTACCCTTTCTGAACAATCAGATAACGGGCAGCATCAACCAGGCATCGTTGAACACGCTGAAATATATCCCCGTCGGCGCTTCCCTTGGGGGCTCTAGCAACGGCAAAGTACAGTTCGCGATTCCCTCCCCTTTGAATGAGAATCAGTACCTCGGCAGAATTGACTGGAATCAATCCGCAAGCGACACCGTCTTCGGCCGCTACTACTTCACGAAGGCTAGCAATCCCGCCCAGTTCGGCGGCAATCTTCTTCTCACGACTAACCCCGGCGTGATCGATACGGTTCAGGCAATAACCGCCGGAGACACGTACACTCTGTCTCCTACGAAGTTCAACTCTCTTCACTTCGCCTGGACCTATGAGCGAATCAACCGCGGGCCCGCTACCGGCGTTCCCTCCGCCGCGTCTCTTGGGCTGCAAGTCGCTCCTTCTACGAACAACTCGCCTCAGATCTCGGTGAGCAATTACTTCGCCACCATGTGCGGCACATGTTCGGTTGCCACCGTTTACTCGGGCGCCAGACAGCTTGCGGATGATTTCACCTTGCTAAGAGGACGCCAATCTATTGTGTTCGGTGTTGACTGGGTCGGAAAGTACCTCCACTACACCACCACGAGCGCGCAGAATGTTTCGTATTCATTTAACGGCAGCATCTCGGGAAATGCTCTTGCGGACTTCATGTTGGGGGTTCCATCCTCGTTCACGATTGGAAGCATCGAGCAGTGGAACCCGGTGATGAACTACTTCGGCTACTATGTCTCCGATACGGTCAAATTGAACCACCGTCTGTCCCTCACCGCCGGTCTGCGCTGGGAACCGTATCTGCCGGCGCACGCAACAGACAACAAGGCATCGTATTTCAACGTGGGAGCATTTGCTCAGGGCATAATGACCAACCAGTTTGTGAATGCGCCGCCGGGAATTCTATATCCCGGCGATAAGGGCCTTCCGACGGGAGGCATCTATCACACCCTTGTCAACCTTGGCCCACGCGTGGGGTTGGTTTGGGACGTGCAGGGCAACGCAAAGACCATTGTCCACGTCGGCTATGGTGTTATCGACGATGGAAGAAACGATCTGGAAGCCTTTGACCGGTACTCGTTCGAGCCGCCCTATGGAAACAACCTGACCCTCAACAATCCCGCAGGCGGGTGGTCGAATCCTTTTTCCGCCTATCCGGGAGGCGACCCATTCCCACTCCCCAATCCGCCGGCCAAGACTGCTCCATTTGTCCAGGAAGGTGTATACATCAATGCTCCTCTGCACCCGAGAGTCACTTACTTCCAGGAGTGGAACCTGAGCGTTCAGGAACAGGTCGGTTCAAACTGGCTGTTCACGGCGAACTACGTCGGGAATCAGGGCACTCACACGTGGGCTGTCTACCAGGCTGACCCGGCCCAATATATCCCAGGAACATGCGGCGCGAGCGCACCAGATCCGGCCATCATCCGCAATATGCTCGGCCAGGTCCGCGCGCGTCCGTTCGATCACCGGCAAGGTCGCCGCATCGGGGAACTTCCCGTCGGCATAGGCCTTCGATGTCATCGACGGAACCGCGGCGCCCGTCAGACCGGCACAGCCGGAAAGAAACAGGACTCCAAGTGCGAACAACCATGAGTTTCTCATTTCTTCCTCCCTGTAACAAAAGAACGGACTCACCGACAATGCGGGCGTCGGCTACCCGAGAGACATTGTCGCATGAGTTCGCAAAAATGAGAAACTTGAACCGTTGAACGATGGCCTAACTACGCGCAGGCGAAGGCTCAGCCACTTCATCGTTTTCGACGAACGACATTCGCAGCGAGACCATAGGAAAATCGAACAGGGTTTTTGAGCGTCTGGGAACCCTCCCGACCCGCGCCTGCACGACCTGGAGGGCGTTCGCGCGGTACGCCTGGGCAGCTTTTGCCGCCGTTCCCTGGTGCAGATGAGGCCGTGTCGACGACGCCGAGCAGTCTACTCGATTCCGTCCTGGTCGACGCGTCGTCAGTTCAGCCAGTCTCCGCCCTCACCGCCAGATTCCGAGGGAGGAGGTCTTGCGGGATATGGTTTGGGCGCCTCTGTGGGCAGGCCCATCGCGGACAGGATCTTCTTGATCGTGTCGTCGGTCTTGATCAGTGCGATGAGGCGAAGAGGGCTTTTGCAGCGAGGGCAAATCGTGTCGATCTCGAACGTTCTCCGGAGCAACTCACTCCATGAAATATAGTGCGAGAGCGGCAGGGTGCGCGAGGACTTGGTCTGGTGTAACGCTCTCCTCAAGAACGCAGAGAAGTCCTTCAAGTCAGCATCGCTCAAGCCGCCGAGCAATCCCTCCGGCATGAGCGAGACCGGCGACGCCTCCAGGCTTTCGATGTCCGCCTGCTTGACGGCGTGCTTCTGCCCGGCGATGTCCCGGATCACGACGCCACCCGCATCCTGTTTGTCGATGAGGCCGGTCAATACGCCATCCTTCACCTTGCAGATATAAGCGCCGAACCCTTCGCGAATCTCCGCGCTGGGCGAGAGAATGGCCACCATCCAGAAATCCTTGTTCATCCGCACTCATAGCCCGTGAGTTCCGGACCGACGTGCCCACCTTCGCCGAACAGCGTGTGACAGATCGCGCAACGCTGAGTGAAGGTCACCTTGCCCTTCGCCGCGTCGCCCTCGTTGTTGGCAAGCAGGGCCTTGATCCGGTTCGCCTCCGCGATCACCTGCGCGTTGTTGAGCTTCGAATCCGCCGAGGGCCAATGCTTCTTCACGATCCCGTCCATGTCCGCATCGTGGTAGAGGCCGATCTGCCGGACCACGTGGCACGCATCCTTCCTTGATGTGATGCTGCTCCACTTCCCCGAGGAAAAT